>NZ_AVFK01000004.1 GCF_000936425.1 Skermanella aerolata KACC 11604
CCAGCGCGCTTCAGTTCGCGATCTCGGTGATCGGCGTCGTCGTCTTCACCGGCCTGACCGCCTACGACACCCAGAACATCAAGGAATCCTATGCCGAGCACTTCGGCCAGGACACCATGACCAAGATGGCCGTCATGGGCGCGCTCAGCCTCTACCTCAACTTCATCAACCTCTTCCAGATGCTGCTCCAGCTTACAGGGCAACGCCAGGAGTGACGGCAAGGATTCCGGGGTGCCTGAAGCACCCCGGTTCGAGGAACCGTTTTCAGCATCGACAAAAACCATGCCATCCGAACCGATGTCCGCCGAAGCCGACAGCTGCCGGAATGCTCCTTCGACTTCGGCGGCGGACTTGAACGCGGTCTACGAGGCGGCGCTCACGCGCTACTTCACCGATCGACATGCCATGATCGATGCCTTCGTCAGCCGGCACTTCTCGCTACAAGGCACCCTGCGGATACACCGCCGGGCCCTGGGCCTGGACATCCTCCGGGCGCCGGTCAACCTGCTGCTCTCCGTTCCGACCGCGGCGCTCAAGCTTTCGGCGATCCTGGCGGGCAAAGCCGGAGCTCCCGGTGCGGCCCACTGGCTCGATACCCGCAACCTGTTCCTTGAGACCGCCGTGTCGCGCCACATCACCGATCTGATCGAGATGGAGCTTCTCGGCATCGACAAGGATGGACCGGAAAACCCTGACCGTAGAGATCCGCTGAGCGAAGCGATGCTCGTCACTCCCGAGATCCAGGCGCTCCTGGCTCGCGCCAAAGCACAAGGAAACGAGCATGGCGCGCACGAGTTCGAAACGCGGCTGCGGCAGGCACTGACCGCCTACGGCGGCGCCCGAACGGCCGCTGGCGAGATCACCACGGCGGCGGTCAGCCTATCGGTTGGCGCCATTATCTTCCATCAGATGACGCCCGGCATGCTCACGCTCGGCCCCAGCATCGCCGCCGTGATCGCCCAGCAGGCGGCCATCGAGGCGTTCCCCCTGGGCGAGGGACCGGGCTTCCTCTGGTACTCCCTGTTCCCGGCATCCGCTTCACCGGGACTCGTGCTCGGCATCACGGTCGGACTGGCCCTCCTCGGCGCCACCCTGGCGGCCTTCGCCGGGATCGTTGCCGACCCCATGCAGCGCCGTCTCGGTCTCCACCAGAGACGGCTGCACCACCTTCTCGACGTCACGCAGGCGAACCTTCGCGGCGGGACGGCGAGCAGCCTGAGAGTGCGGGACCACTACGTGGCCCGCCTCTTGGATGCCCTGGACTACGCGGGCCTGGCCCTGCGCATGACCCGCGCGGGCTGACCGCACCGGCAATACCCCCAGAGCCGCTCATCAAGGCGGCCAAAACTCATGAGGAAAACCATGGACCAGAACGAACGCCAGATCATCGACGAACTCTTCGGCAAGCTGCGGCAGGCCGAAGCGCAGTCCGGCCCGCGCGATCCGCAGGCGGAGAGCCACATTCAGGAGCAGGTTGCCCGTCAGCCCGTAGCACCGTACCTGATGGCCCAGGCGATCGTCATCCAGGAGCAGGCGCTTGCCGCCTCGCAGGCGCGGATCGCGGAACTGGAGCAGCAGGCGCAGGAGCAGCCGCGATCGGCTTCCGGCGGTCTCTTCGGCGGCTTGTTCGGTGGCGGTGCTTCGAATGCATCCGCCAACCCGCGTCCTTCCACCTCCCGGCAGGCGAATATCGGCGACCCGCGCGTTGCGGCCTATTCCAATCCGAATCAGCAGCAGGCAGGCGGCGGCTTCCTCGCGGGCGCCATGCAGACCGCTATGGGTGTCGCGGGCGGCATGCTGATCGGCAGTGCCCTGGCCAGTGCCTTCTCCGGTGACGCCGCGGCTGAAGAACCGGCGGCCGAAGAGCCCATGCCCGAGGAAATGGCGGCCGAGGAGGACTCGTTCTTCGGCGGTGAGGACGAAGAACTCTAAGGCCGGATTCATGATTGCGATCTGCCGGGTCGGCACGCCGTCCTGGCAGATCTTTCAACCAGCTGTTTATCCGGTACCCGATCCCTGAGATCGAGGCAGGCAACCTGGGTGTCACGCCGCCATCGCATGTCCAGCCTGTCGGAAGGCCGGGCATCCGATGCGCAGGCGCCCCAAGGCCCGGACAACATGAAAAGCGACGGCTTCTGCCGGGTCAACCGACCGGCAGGAGCCTTTTTCATACTGATGGTGTATCGATGTTTCCCCCCGTGCCTGACGCCGTCGTTGCCAGCCTCATTGCCGGGATCGCCACCGGAGTGGGGGCTCTTCCCGTACTTCTGGTTCCCCGGATCTCGGAGCGACTCCAGGATACGCTGCTCGGTTTCTCGGCGGGCATCATGCTCGCCGCCAGCTTCTTCTCCTTGATCCTTCCGGCGCTGGCCGAGGCTGAAGCCCTGTATGGAGGATCCCTGAGCGGAGCGTCGGCGGTGGTCGCGGCGATCCTGCTGGGTGCCGGCAGCCTCTGGCTATTCGAGTATGTCACGCCGCACCTTCATTTTACCGATGCCTCGGATAGAAAGGTTCCGGTCACGCTGCCGCTGATCGCCATCGCGATCACCCTGCACAACATCCCTGAAGGCTTGGCCGTCGGCGTCGGCTATAGCGCGCAGGACGGTTCCGTCGGCTCTCAGCTGGCCATTGCCATCGGCATCCAGAACATGCCCGAGGGACTTGCCGTCGCCGTTTCCCTGATTGCCCTGGGATGGCAGCGTTCGACCGCTCTGCTCGTCGCCTTCGGGACCGGATTGGTCGAGCCGCTGGGAGCCATGGTCGGAGTGGTGGCGGTCGGTCTGGCGGAGACATTGCTGCCCTGGGGTCTGGGCTTCGCCGGCGGTGCGATGATCTTCGTGATCAGCCACGAGATCATTCCCGAGACCCATCGAAAAGGGCATGAGAACTCCGCGACCTCAGGTCTCCTGGCTGGCTTGGGCGGCATGGTGCTGATCAGCGCGGCGCTTGGCTGATCGTCTAGACTTTGGCTCATAGTGGGCTTTGGGGTGATGGGTCAGCCCTGGCGCCTTGTCCGGTCCGATCTCAGAAGGAGCGGGGCAGGCCGAGCACGTGTTCCGCGACATAGCTGAGGATCAGGTTGGTCGAGATCGGCGCTACCTGATACAGCCGGGTTTCCCGGAACTTGCGCTCGACGTCGTATTCGGTGGCGAACCCGAAGCCGCCGTGGAATTGCAGGCAGGCGTTGGCGGCTTCCCACGAGGCCTTGGCGGCGAGGTATTTCGCCATATTGGCCTGGGTTCCGCAGGGCTCGTGCGCATCGAAACGGCGGCAGGCGTCGAAGCGCATCAGGTTGGCGGCCTCGATCTCGATGAAGGCCTCCGCGATCGGGAACTGCACGCCCTGGTTCTGGCCGATCGGCCGGCCGAAGACGACGCGCTCGCTGACATAGGGAACGACCTTGTCGATGAACCAGTAGCCGTCGCCGATGCACTCGGCGGCGATCAGGGTGCGCTCGGCGTTCAGTCCGTCGAGGATGTATCTGAAGCCCTTGCCTTCCTCGCCGATCAGGTTCTCCGCCGGGATCTCCAGGTTGTCGATGAACAGCTCGTTGGTCTCGTGGTTGACCATGTTGGCGATCGGCCGGACGGTTATCCCGTTGCCGATGGCCTGGTGCAGGTCGACCAGAAAGATCGACATGCCTTCGGACTTCTTCTTGACGTCGGGCAGCGGCGTCGTGCGCGCGAGCAGGATCATCAGGTCCGAGTGCTGGACGCGCGAGATCCAGACTTTCTGGCCGTTGACGACGTAGCGGTCGCCCTTCCTGACCGCCGTCGTCCTGATCCTGGTGGTGTCGGTGCCGGTGGTCGGCTCGGTCACGCCCATCGATTGCAGGCGCAGCTCGCCGGAAGCGATCCCGGGGAGATATCTGCGCTTCTGTTCCTCCGAGCCATGCCTGAGCAGCGTTCCCATGTTGTACATCTGCCCGTGGCAGGCCCCGGAATTGCCGCCGGAACGGTTGATCTCCTCCATGATCACGGAGGCCTCGGACAAGCCGAGGCCCGATCCGCCGTATTCCTCCGGGATCATGGCGGCGAGCCAGCCAGCTTTGGTCAGCGCGTCGACGAAGGCTTCCGGATAGCCGCGCTCCTCATCGATCTTCCGATGATACTCGGCCGGATAGTTCGAGCACAGGTCACGAACCGCGTCGCGGATTTCCTGGTACTGGTCGGTCGTGTTCAGCATGGTGGTTTCCTCGATTTCTCAGCGACCGGCACGGATCATCGTATCGGACGCCTGCATATTGGACGCCTGCCAGCCAATGACCTATCGTCCTGCCGGACACCCGGCAAGCGGTCGTAGCAAGCGGTCGTAACGGGAAGAAAGATTGATAAGCAGGCACAGTTGGACAGGGAGGGCAGGGGCGCTCGGCATGGATAGGCAATTTCCTGACTTCATCGAAGGGTACGGGCCGGTCAAGCGGTTCGCGGGAGCCTTCGCCGACAGCGGAATGGCGACGCGCGCTCCGGTGCGGCTATGCGCCGTGCGGCCGGGAGCGTCGAAGGTATTGCCGAGTATCCGTGCGGCCATCGAGGCGTGCGGGCTCACGGACGGCGCGACCGTATCGTTCCATCATCACTTGCGGAACGGCGACGACGTCCTCAGGGCGGTGATGGCGGAGATCGCGGCCCTCGGCCTGCGGGACATCAGGATCGCGCCAAGCTCCCTCTTCCCTGTTCATGCGCCGCTGGTCGATCACATCCGCAGCGGCGTCGTGACCGGCATCTCGACCGCCTACATGGCGGGTCCCGTCGCGGAGGCGGTGGCAAGGGGCTGGCTCGCCACGCCTGCGGTCATGCAGACGCATGGCGGGCGGGCACGGGCAATCGAGTCCGGCGACCTCCCCATCGACGTCGCCTTCGTCGCCGCTCCGACCGCCGACACCTACGGCAACCTGAACGGGGTGGAGGGCAAGTCGGCGTGCGGGACGCTGGGCTACCCGATGGTGGACGCGAAGCACGCCCGCCGGGTCGTCGCGATCACCGACAACCTGGTGTCCTATCCGGCCTGTCCGATCGACATCACGCAGGAGGACGTCGACTACGTGGTGGCGGTGGACAGCATAGGCGATCCGCGTCAGATCGTGTCCGGCAGCACGCGCGTCACCGACAAGCCCGACGGGCTGAAGATCGCCGCGACCGCTGCTCGGGTGATCGCGGCGTCGGGCCTGCTGAAGGACGGCTTCTCCTTCCAGACCGGCGCCGGTGGCGTCTCGCTCGCCACTGCCGCCTGCCTGAGGGACGTCATGGTGGAGCGCGGGATCGTCGGCAGCTTCGCCGCCGGAGGCATCACGGGGACGATCGTGGAGATGTTCCAGGCCGGATTGTTCCGGACGCTGTTCAATGTCCAGTGCTTCGACCTCGAGGCCGTCGAGTCCTATCGGCGCGATGCGGCGCATCAGTCGATGTCGGCTTCCATGTATGCCAATCCGCACAACAAAGGCGCGGTCGTCAACCAGCTGGACGCCATGGTCCTGGGCGCCGCCGAGATCGATCTAGACTTCAACGTGAACGTCACCCTGGGAGCGGGCGGCCTGATCATCGGCGGATCGGGAGGCCACAGCGACACCGCGGCCGGCGCAAAACTGGCCCTGGTGACGACCAAGCTGACCGCCAAAAGCCATCCCAAGATCGTCGACAGGGTGGCCTGCATCACGACGCCCGGAGAAACGATCGACGTCGTCGTCACGGACGAGGGCGTGGCGGTGAACCCGAGGCGCCCCGATCTGCGCGACCGGCTGCTGTCGGAGGGGCTGTCCGTGGTCACCATCGGCGAATTGAGGGAAAAGGCGATGCGCCTGACGGGAGAGGCGGTGGGCACTGCCCCGACGGAGCGTTGCGGTGGAACAGGCCGTATCGTCGCCGTGGCGGAATACCGCGACGGTACCGTGATCGACCTTGTCGAAGCCATGCCCGGGTGACGAAGCACCGGCAATCCTCAGATAGCTGTAGAGGTCTCCATGACGACGATAGGACAGGACGATTTCATCGCAAGCATCGAAGATGCCTTGCAGTATATCTCGTATTATCATCCTCCCGATTTCATCAAGGCCTTGGGCGACGCCTACGCGCGCGAGGAATCGCCGGCCGCACGCGACGCCATGGCTCAGATACTCGTCAATTCCCGTATGTGCGCGGAGGGCCGGCGTCCGATCTGCCAGGACACCGGTCTGGTCGTCGTGTTCCTGAAGATCGGCATGGATGTCCGCTGGAACGCCGCCATGAGCGTCACCGACATGGTGAACGAAGGCGTGCGCCGCGCCTACCGGAACCCCGACAACGTCCTGCGCGCCTCGATGATCCGCGATCCCGCCGGAGCGCGCAGCAACACCGGCGACAACACGCCGGCCATCGTCCACATGGAGGTGGTGCCGGGCGACGTGGTGGATGTCAGGCTGGCGGCCAAAGGGGGAGGGTCGGAGAACAAGGCTAAATTCGTCATGCTGAACCCGTCCGACGACATCGTTGAATGGGTCGTGAGGACGGTGCCGACCATGGGCGCCGGCTGGTGCCCGCCGGGGATGCTCGGCATCGGCATCGGCGGCAGTGCCGAAAAGGCAATGCTCCTTGCCAAGGAGGCGCTGATGGAGCCGATCGACATGCACGACCTCAAGACCCGCGGCCCACGGGACCGGATCGAGGAACTGCGGATCGAGATCCATGACAAGGTCAATGCGCTAGGCATCGGTGCGCAGGGACTGGGCGGGCTGACGACCGTCCTCGACGTGAAGATCAGGGACTACCCGACGCACGCGGCCTCCAAGCCGGTCGCGATCATTCCCAATTGCGCCGCCACGCGCCATGTGCATTTCGTTCTGGACGGGCATGGACCGGCGCGTCTGCCGAGCGTCGATCTCGGCGACTGGCCCGAGGTTCACCTGCAAGCGTCCGAGACGGTGCGGCGCGTCCATCTCGACACGCTGACACGCGACGATGTCGCGGCCTGGAAGTCGGGGGAACGGCTGCTCCTGAGCGGCAAGGTGCTGACCGGCCGCGACGCCGCGCACAAACGCATCGCGGACCTGTTGGGCGAAGGCCGGCCCTTGCCGGAGGGCTTGGATTTCACCGGCCGCTTCATCTACTACGTCGGCCCCGTCGATCCGGTCAGGGGCGAAGTCGTCGGGCCGGCCGGACCGACCACCGCGACGCGGATGGACAAGTTCACCGAAACGATGCTCGATCGGACCGGACTGCTGGGGATGATCGGCAAGGCGGAGCGGGGAGCCGCCGCCATCGAGGCCATCCGGCGGCACCGGGCGGTCTACCTCGTCGCCATCGGCGGCGCCGCCTACCTCGTATCCAAGGCGATCAAGGCCGCGCGCGTCGTCGCCTTCGCGGATCTCGGCATGGAGGCCATCCATGAGTTCGAGATCCGGGACATGCCGGTGACCGTCGCCGTCGATGCCAGGGGGGAGTCGGTCCATACCTCCGGTCCGGCCGCCTGGAGAAACGACCGTGCTCCGCCCGCTGGCATGCAGTCCGGCATCTAGGTTCACTGCGCAGCGGCTTCGGTCGACCGTCAGCGAGGCATTGTTTCCAATCAGAAACGACGGGAAACCGCTGCGGTGAAGTTGTCAATTCACCATAGAAAGGGGAAATAGTTTAATAATCTTCTCTTGGTGTCATCCAGGTTACAGATATGGCGGCATTCCGCAGCGACACTCATAAACCTCCAAGGTTTATGATCGCAAGGATCGGCTATGCGGAAGTTGTTCACGGGAAAAACCCTTAAGGGATATTGGGCCTCTCCGATCGGTGTCCTTCTTGTAGCGATTTGAT
The DNA here is from genome assembly GCF_000936425.1 of Skermanella aerolata KACC 11604. Classification (GTDB taxonomy): domain Bacteria; phylum Pseudomonadota; class Alphaproteobacteria; order Azospirillales; family Azospirillaceae; genus Skermanella; species Skermanella aerolata. The sequence continues at coordinate 7,779 of NZ_AVFK01000004.1, forward strand.
AGAGCTGGCTGCCACATTCCTTGACTAGGGCTGTTCTATCCTGGGACGTGCCATGAAGGTGGCGGGACGATGGATTATCGGACGTGCAGTCCTCTGTGCGCCGCCAGCCAATCGTCGATATCGGAGCCGATGATATGGAACGGAAACACTACCTGGACCATCTCAGAGCTTTTCTGATGTTCCTGGGTATCCCGTATCATACCGCCATGATCTACTCGACCAACACGGACTGGCTGGTATCTTCTGTCGAGACGTCGTTTCTGCTGACATGGGTGTTCCAGTTCACCCACACGTTCCGCATGCCTGCATTCATGATCATCTCGGGGTTCTTTGCCATGATGATGATCCGGAAGCAGGGCGACGCCGTGTGGCTGAGAAGCCGGTTTTTCCGCCTGGGCGTGCCCCTTGTCAGCGTGGCGCTCCTGGTCAATCCCTGGCAGATGCTGGCGAGGGCGCTCGCCGTTCCCGATGTGCCGGATGGCGGTGCGCCGGATGCCTGGCGGAACTGGCTGTCGTTGCTGTCCAGTCCAGGCGGACACTGGATCGAACAGCTATGGTTCCTGGCAGATCTGCTGATCTACTCGACGGTGCTGGCCCTGGGGTGGAGGTATGGCGCGAAGTTACGGCTGGGATCGCTATGCAATGCTGGATTGGACCTGATCGGCCGCGACCGGAAGAGCGCCGTCCTGGCCTTGATCCTAACGGGAACCGGTGTCATCGCAGCGGCGACTGCCGGCAGCATGCTTGACCTGAACATTCTGCTGTCGGGAATGATCCAGACGATACGGACCGTTGCCTTCGCGCCGTTCTTCCTCCTGGGGGCGGCCCTGGCCTATCGTCCCGAATGGCTCGATAGGTTCACCACCATCCATTGGCCCGCCGGTATCGCTGCTGCGGCGGCTTGCCTGATCCTGACGCTCGTCGAGCCTAGGGAGGAACCGGTCTACAAAGCGGCGAGCTACTTCCTGACGCCTGTTGCCGGTATCCTGTCGGCCCATGTGCTGCTGTGCGCCGCCCGCCGGTGGTTCAACCATGCCAACGCGCTCACCAGAAGGATGGCGGATGCCTCCATGGACGTTTACTTGTTCCACATGGTTTTCGTCTGCTGGTTCGGTCTGCTCTTCACGAATACCTCATGGCCCGTGATGGGCGAGTTCGCCTTGATCGTGATCGGAACGACGATCGCCTCGTTCGGCGTTCACGCCCTGGTCCGCAGGAGCGAAACGCTCAGGTTCCTGTTCAACGGGGTTTCATCGAGCGGGGTCTCAGCGAACGGGATGTCACGGAGCGACCGTTCCCGAGAACGCCGGTGCGTGCGGGGTTTGCAGAATGGACCGTAAGCGCCGCCGTCCCATGGACGATTTACGGGCTGTTCGCCAGTGGCCCGGACCCTGCCTGTTTGGGCAGGTCGGCGCGCATGGACGCGAGCGAGTTCTTCGAGCTCCACAGCAGTTCGGCACTCGATCCCTGTATTTTCAGCAATACGTTGATGGCTTGCTTCGGCTTCGCCAGTTGTTCGGCTGCTTCGATGGCATCGGCAACAGCGTCGCGCCGGCTCAAATAGGGGCCATGCGACTCGTTGCCTTCATCCACAAACCATTTATCCATGCGGCAAGTAACGTAAAACTCCCTCGCCACGGCTTCCTCCTTCTTCTGTTCCACAGTCTTTTGTCCGCCGGACTGTAGCCGATCGGGAAGGAGACGAAAATAACGAATCGAACAAATAGTGAACGACAAAATACGTCTGACGTGATAGGGTCCGGTCAGGAAGGCTCGCTTTGCTGGTCCGGCCAGCCGTGAAGCAGGGCTGTGGCACCGAACATCAGAGACTTTTCCCATGGCGTTCAAACGAGTCGACAAAGATATCCTTCCCCCAAGACGCTGGGCGTTGAAGGGCCGGTACGGCGATGGCAAGTCGACTTTCATCCTGGCAATGCAGCAGCCGGCGCTGATCGTGGACGCGGACGGACGCCGCCACGAACTCAAGGGCGGGGAACTGTACGAGCTGAGCGAGGAACCGGCGGATAACCGGTCGGTCGAGCGCATCCAGGATCTCCTGGACCGGAACATGCCGGGATCCGGCATCAAGACGATCGCGATCGACAGCATCACGTCGCTGATCGGCAGTTCGATCGCGCGCGCAATGCTGGACAACGCGGCCGATCGCAACAGGAACAAGAACCAGGCTTGGGTGGACAAGGCCGAGAAGATGCGGCTGCTCCAGGACTCCGTCACGGCGCACGGAACTCACGTCCTATGGGTCTGGCACCTCGAGGACGCGCAGCTCAATGGCCAGACCCATATCCGCGAAACGCTGCCGGAAACCGAGCGCGAGCGCCTGTTCCGGTCGCTCAACGCATCGCTCCGCATCGTGCGCGAAAAGGACCGGCGCGGCATCCTGGTGGAATGGTCGCGCGAGGGGCCGTCCGGCATGGTGATCTGGGACGAGCAGGGCCACTGGAAAGGCGTGCCGGAGCGCATCGAAGCCGCACTCTACGGACAGGGAGGCGGCGTCAGGCCGACACCGCCGAAAGCGGTGGCGATGGAGCCCTCCGCTTCGGTAACCGATGCGGCGGCCGGCGCTCCGCAGGCTGATGCCGCACGAGGTCCGCAGGACAACGTGCTGACATTCTACAGCCCTACGGAAGCCGTAGCCTGGGCGGTGGAGCAGGGCGCCTTCACCGACACGTTCGAGGCGGAAATCGCTTACGAACAATTGAGGGGCGAGATGAAGCCCCGCAATGCCAAGGAAATGTATATCGCGTGGATCGGGTTCGTCAGGAAACAGAAGCCGCAGCAGCGACGGCGGGCATAGATCGGCAGGAGACAGCCGGTCGGAATAGTCGTGATCCCGAGACCCTGAACCTGGGGCCGAGTGATCGGTTACGCTCAGCCCCGGCTGTTCAGCAAGTGGATGCTGAAGAGGCGTGCATCGTCGGTCCAGGTAGCGTCGGCAGACCAGCCGGCGACATGGGCCAGCTTGCGAAACTCGTCGGCCGAATACTTGTATGAGTCTTCGGTATGGATCGTTTCGCCTTCCTCGAACCTGAAAGGAACGCCGGCGACCAGCACTGTCTGGTCCCGTACGCTTTTCAGATGCATCTCTATGCGGCCCACGTCGTCGTTGTAGAAGGCCAGATGCGTGAAGCCATCAAGGTCGAAGGTGCCGTCCAACTCGCGATTGATCCGTTCGAGCAGGTTGAGGTTGAAGGCGGCGGTCACGCCGGCGGCATCGTTATACGCCGCTTCCAGCCGTTCCTTGGGTTTCTTGAGATCGACGCCGATCAATAGCCGGCTGCCGGCGCCCAACCGCCGGGCGAGACGCGCCAGGAAGGACTGGGCTTCCACCGGGTGGAAGTTCCCGATGGTCGAGCCGGGGAAGAACGCGAGGGTGCGGTCGGCTCCGCCCTCCACCGATACCGGAAATCCCTGGACATAGTCGGCGAAGATGGGGGTGACCTTCAGGCCGGGATAGTCGGCCGCGAGGCGAGCCGCCGAAACCTGCAAGTGCTCCCGGGAGATATCGACGGGGATGTAAGCCTTGGGGTGGTCGAGCCTGTCCAGCAGGAGGCGGACCTTGGTGCTCGATCCGCTGCCGAGTTCCAGCAGGGTGATGCCCGGGCCTACCTGCGCCGCGATATCACCGGCATGATCGGCGAGCAAAGCGGTTTCGGTCCGGGTCGGGTAGTACTCGTCGAGTTCGCAGATCTCGTCGAAGAGCTTCGAGCCGCGCTCATCGTAGAAATATTTGGCGGGCAGGGTCTTTTCCGCCAACCCCAAGCCATCGAGAACATCTTCAAGAAACCCGGCATCCAGCTTGGCCGGGGATTGCGCGACCGTGACCGGGCGCGGAGCTGTCGCATTCCTCAACGTTTTCTCCCCTTGTCCTATGCGGATCTTTATTCGTTCCCGGCCACGGGCTGGATGATGTCCTGGTACTCGGGGTGCCTCGCGACATACTCCCGGACGAAGGGGCATCGCGGCACGACCTTCAAATCCCGGCGGCGTGCGTCTTCCAGCGCGCCCTTCACCAGTCTCGATCCGACGCCCTTGCCCGCCATGGATTCCGGCACCTTGGTATGCACGAAGGCAACGGCATCGCCTTCACCGACATGGTCGATGAAGGCAACATCGTCACCTACCGTCAACTCGTAACGGCTGAGTGCTGCGTTGTCGGTGACGGTGCCGGACGGAGAGTCGGGCATGGAGGAATCCCCCTGAACGATCGGTTACATCGGTATCCGAGTACGAACAGGACAGCAGGGATTTGGTTCTGCCGTTAATCCGGTATTTCCGTGCAGGGAACGTTGGGGAGCGCCTAAGGAATGCCCCTGCGCAAGGCTGCGCCAAGGGCTTCCTATCCAACTGCGGATTGATCGGCTGTTCTGGAGGCCGTTCTCAGTGCTTGGGATCTTCGAATACCGCGTCCAGCGGCTTGCCGTCGACGATGGCATCGATCCAGTTGTCGATGTCGGCAACCGGTGCCGAGGACACCTTAAGTTCGATGGTTTCGGGAACCTCCCCGAACCGCCGGCGGAGCATCCGCATCAGCGTTTCGGTCTTGGCTTGCGCGTGGCCCTGAACGAGCCCTTTGGCAACACCTTCCGCCACAAAGACATCTGCGATCGTCGGCATAACGTCGTCCTCCTGCCCCGGTATCATACGTCCCAGTACGGTTCTGAGGCGACCCAGCTGCGCGGCGTCGCTCGTCCCGAAAAGATATCTGACCACGATACGGACGATGGACAAGCCGACCACCGCCGCCGCTCCCAGCAACCGGTCCAGCGTGACTTCCGGATCGTCGTCGCGGGCCGCGTATTTCAGCACCAGCAGGCCCGCCTGAAGCTCCGGATGACCAGACAGCTCCTCATCGGGAATCGTCGTCAGATCGACCAGAGTATAGCTGAAATCGAGCAAACCCTCGCCTACCATCTCGGCCGGCAATCCATATGCCGCACCGAGGCTGGTTGGCAGCGACCAGCGGTCGATGCCGTGGTACAGGATGACCGCGAACACCGGGACGGGGACGATCCAGACCGTTCCGTCCGGATTGATGCGCCGCTGGGCGTTGCTAGATGCGACGCCGGTCAGATATCCCAGCACCTGCACGATGGCGTCCGCTTCGGGAGAGCTTTTGTGCTCGACCAGGGTCCAGATCAGGAAAGGCCGCCCTTCCCGGGTCGCAAGGCTGTAGATGCGGTCGCCGCGAAGTTCCGCCAGCGTCGGATCGACGAAGCTCTCCGACCGGTCGATCGCCGGTTCCGCCGAGAGTTGCGCCGCGGCGGCGGCCGGCAATCGCTCCCGCAGGAAGGCGTCTGCGATGCCGGGCTGGTCGAGCAGCGTCTTTGCGAACTGATCGTGACGACGGATCAGCCGACGGTCGCCCGAAGCGCCGCCGACTGCCTCGATCGGTGCTGACATGGTTGCGCCGCCTTAGACTTTTATCGGGCAGACGTTATATCAGCCTGCAAGATGCACGCAACCGTATGCCTGCCCTGTCTCTCACCGACGGTCTTCCCGCGTCGTCACGCCGCAGGCAGGATCTTTCCCGGATTGAGGATATCCTTCGGATCGAGCGCCTGCTTGATCATGCGCATGAAGCGGACGCCGTCGCCGTGTTCCAGGTTCATGAACTTTGCCTTGCCGTAGCCGACGCCGTGCTCGCCGGTGCAGGTGCCGTCCAAGGCTATGGCGCGGCGGACCAGACGCTCGTTGAGGATCTCCGCTTCGGCCAGTTCGGCGGCACTGGTCGGGTCGATGCACAAGCCCAGATGGAAGTTGCCGTCGCCGACATGGCCGACCGTGGCGATGAAGAACGATGCCGCCTCAAGGTCCGGCTGGGTCTCGGTCATGACCTGGGTCAGCGCCGAGATCGGCACGCAGACATCGGTGCTCCAGACGCGGGCGTTCGGCCGCATGCCTTGGATCGCGTAGTGGATGTTGTGCCGGGCGCGCCAGAGTTGGGCGCGGGCTTCCGGGTCGGATGCCCACTGGAAGCCCGAGGCGCCGTTGTCCGCGACGATCTCCTTGACCAGTTCGGCCTGTTCCGCGACCGAAGCCTCGCTGCCGTGGAACTCGAAGAACAGCGTCGGCACCTCGTCCAGGGTGAGGCCGGAATGCTTGTTGGTGGCGCGCATGGCGTTGCTGTCTAGGAACTCGACGCGGGCGACCGGGATGCCGAACTGGATGATCGTGGTGACGGCGGCGACCGCCGATCCCATGTCGGGGAAGGAGCAGACGGCCGATGCCATCGCTTCCGGCACGCCGTAGAGCCGGATCGTGACCTCGGTGATGATGCCGAGCGTGCCTTCCGATCCGACGATCAGCCGGGTCAGGTCGTACCCGGCGGAGGATTTCCGGGCACGGCTGGATGTCCGGATTATGCTGCCGTCGGCCATCACCACGGTCAGCGAGATGACGTTCTCGCGCATCGTGCCGTAGCGTACCGCATTGGTGCCGGAAGCACGGGTCGCCGCCATGCCGCCGATCGTGCACTCGGCGCCGGGATCGACCGGGAAGAACAGCCCCGTGTCGCGCAGATGCGCATTGAGCTGCTGGCGCGTGACGCCCGCTTCCACCGTGCAGTCGAGGTCGCCAGGCCGGACGGCGACGATCCGGGTCATGCCGCCGACGTCGATGCAGATGCCGCCCCGGCGTGCCGCCACATGGCCCTCGAGCGAGGTGCCGGCTCCGAACGCCACGACCGGCGTGTCGAACTTGGCGCAGAGCTTGACGATGCCCGAGACCTCGTCGGTCGAGAGCGCTCGGCACACCGCCTGCGGCGGCTGGATGGCGTGGTAGGACTCTCCCCGGCCATGGTGCTCGCGGTCGGCCGGAGCGGTCGAGAAACGCTCGCCGAGAAGGTCGCGGAGACCCGCGACCAATGCGGGGTTCAGTTCCGACGGCGTCGCCGCGATGGCGTCAGGCGGCGTGTCGGCTGGAAATTCGGCTTTCAACTGCGCTTCCATGTCTCCCTCCCGGAGTTCGTTTCTTCACTGCGATGTCGCGGAAGGCTCAGCCGCCGAAGCGGTCGGCCCAGTTCTGGTGGAACGGCAGGTCCACGACGCCGGAGAACTCGGCATAGCTTACCATATCGGATTTCCGCCTTTTCGGAGTCCCCGTTCGCTTCAGCTCCTCCAGCGTATCGCCCACCGCCTTGACGGCGGTAAAAATGGCGCTGACGGCATAGAACACGACGTCGAAGCCCATCTCCTGCAAGTCCGAGGCGGTCAGGCCGGTCGTCTCGTTGCCGTCCACGACGGAGACCACCTTGGGGCCGATTATCAGCATATCGTCGCTGTCTTGCGCAGCCGACCTTCGTCGATGTCCCAGACGGCGGCGCGTCCGCCGTGTTCAATGACCGTATCGACGATACCGCGGCCGATGCCGGATGCTCCGCCCGTGACGATGACGCAGGTCCCATCGAGGTCCAGGGCGGTCAACGTTTCCTCCTGGTTTTGCTTGTTTCCAAATCTAGGATACATGATCTTATGTTCTAGTGGCAAGGCACGTATCATGGACACCAAGGTGTGGAGAGATGAGTAAACTTGTCTTCGAAACCTATATGGACGGAAACTGACGACAGGAACGGCACGGAAGGGGACGGCGGGATGACGATGGCAGCAGAGGCGCGGAAACCACCCTCCATGGCGCTCCAGGTGGCCGACCGCATCCGCAACGCCATCATCCTGGCGGAGTTCGACCTGGGCGAGGCGCTGTCGGAAGACAGCCTCGCCGCCGCGATGGGGATCAGCCGCACGCCGGTCCGCGAGGCGTTGCGGCTGTTGCAGACCGAAGGTCTGGTCACCGTCGTACCCAAGTCCGGCACCTTCGTCTTCAATCCGGTCGAGGACGACATCGTCGAACTGTGCGAGTTCCGCGTGATGCTGGAAGTCAGGGCGGCCACCCTGGCGCTGCGCCGCGCCGCGCCTGAAACGCTGGCATCGTTGCTGGCCGCCATGGCGGAGATGGCCGATGCGCGGCAACGCGGAGACATGCGCCTGTACGGCAAGGCCGACATGGCTTTCCACCTGTCGTTCCTCGACCATTGCGGCAACCGCTACCTGAGCCACGCCTATTCCATGATCCTGGGCCGCGTTTCGGCGCTGCGGACCCATCTGGCCTTCCTGACCAAGGGCGACCCGAACCGCTCCTTTGCCGACCACGAGCGGATCGTCGGGATCTTCGAACGCGGAGACGATGCCGCCTTGCCGGAGATCCTGGACCGGCATATCCTGCGCACACGGGAGAACTACGTCGAGGCGCTGGCGGAGCGCACTCGGGCGGCGCGGAATACCGGCGGCCGATCCGACTATATCCGGCGCAAGCTCGGCATGGCCTATCCGGTGTAGTTTGGCACGACAGGGCCCGCCGGGATCATTCTGATAGGACAAGCTCCATGTATCGGCCACCCCATTTCCGGGAAGACCGGCTCGACGTTCAGCACGATCTCATCAGGTCCCATCCGCTAGGCCTGCTGATCACCTCGGGTCCCGGCGGCCTTATGGCCAACCCGATCCCGTTCCTGATCGAATCCTCCGCATCGGAGCGCGGCACGCTGCTCTGCCACATGGCGCGCGCCAATCCGCAGTGGCGGGAACTGGCGGCGGTCCCGGAATGCCTCGTGGTTTTCCAAGGACCGCAGGACTACGTGACGCCGTCCTGGTATGCGACCAAGCGGGAGACTGGGAAGGTCGTGCCGACCTGGAACTACGCGACGGTCCATGCCTGGGGAAAGCCCGCCGTAATTGACGATGCCGACTGGCTGCGGCGGCAGATCGAGAGCCTTACGCAGGCACGGGAAGCCTCGAGGCCGGAGCCGTGGCAGGTTGACGATGCGCCCGCCGCTTTCGTGGCGGCACAGATCAAGGGCATCATCGGCGTCGAGATCCCGATCTGCCGGATCGAGGGCAAGTGGAAGGTCAGCCAGAACCGGCCCGAACCCGACCGGGCCGGGGTCGCCGCCGGCTACCGGGAGCAGGGCGACGCCGGCATTCCCATGGCCGATCTCGTCGTCGAACGGGGAAAGCCGGGGTGATCCTGGCGACATCTCCCCGTTTGGGGCTACGCGTGGTTAACGGCTCGGCAATCTGCAATGCCGTTGGCACGATACCAGGAGCCGAAGAGTTTGACCGGCGGTAGGCAAGTGTTGGGCCACGGCCCAACCTACGAAGCAGGAGCCTGTAGGTTGGGCCGTGGCCCAACAAACACTCTCCACAAAGGCCAAAGTCTTCGGCCCCTGGTATAGCCAGCGCCTATGGAGTATCCCCGTCTTGCTGGACGCATGCGTGGTTAACGGCTCGGCAAGGCATTGCCGCTAGGTTCGGTGCAAACGGCCGGCCGCAGTGCCGGTCAGCTTAGACGAAGGTACCGATGCCATGCGCCGTCCAGTCCTTGCCGCCGCTCTCCTGATTTCGCTGAGCGCCTGCCAGGGTCTTCCCTTCATCCAGCAAGCGGCCGAGCCGCCGAAACCCACTCCGGCTCCCGCCGCGAGGTTGCCCGACTTCGAGCCGGTCGTGGGCCGCTGGCAGGTCGGCAAGGCCGCCAACCTGCGCGCCGGTCCCAGCACCGACTTCCCGGTCGTCGGCGGGATCAAGGCGGGACAGCCGCTCGACGTGCTGGGCAAGGTACCGGGTGCTGAGTGGTTCGCCGTGAAGATGGGCGACCGGCATGCCTACATCCACACGCGGCTGGTCCACCAGATGGACGAACCGCCGCCGGTGACGGCGACCACCGTCGTGGCGGTGCCGGCTCCGATCCGGCAGGCCGAAGTCATGCAGGTTCCGCCGGCGAAGGCGCCGCCACGGACGGTTCAGTCCTCGCCACTGGCGGCGCCTGTCCCGATTGCGGCCTCCGCTCCGGCACCCGTGCCGGCGACCGCGCCGCCCGTCGTGGCACCCGCGCCGCCCATCGCGGCGCCGGTGTCCATACCGGTTCCGGCCGCCGCTTCCCAGCCAGCCGTCCCGGCAGCTCGTCTCTACGGCGGCTGGGTCGCGACCGGCGCGCCGGTTTCGTTCAAGCCGATTGCTCGTTGACGGGGTGGACCAGCACGGGGCGCTGCGTCCTCGGCAGGCTGACGACGACCGTCGTGCCCCGGCCCGGCTCGCTGGTGACCTTGAGTTCGCCGCCGTGAAGTTCCGACAGCGTCTTCGCCAGCGGCAGACCCAGGCCGGTCCCCTGGTGGCGCCGGGCGATGCTGTCGTCGATCTGGCGGAACGGCTCCAGCGCCACCTTGATGTCTTCCGCGCGCATCCCGATGCCTGTGTCGCTGACCCTGATCTCCAGCCGGTGGCGGGCCGGCGTGACGGTGACATCGACCCGCCGGTCGCATTCGGCGGCCGACGTGAACTTCACGCCGTTGGACAGCAGGTTCAGGATGATCTGGCGCAGCCGGACCTTGTCGGCCAGGATGTCGATGGGCTGCGGCGGCAGGCTGGCTTCCAGCGTCACGCCGGCGGCATGCGCCTCGCTTCCCATCAGGGCGACGCAGGACCGGACCAGCGCGCAGACATCGACCGGCTCGCGGTGAAGCTCCATCCTCCCGGCCTCGACCTTGGTCAGGTCCAGGACGTCGCCGATCACTTCCAGCAGGTGGTTGCCCGATGAATTGATGGCGCCCGCGTATTCCTTCTGCTTAGGCGTCAGCGGGCCGAAGAACTCGCGCAGCAGCATGTCGGAGAAGCCGATGATCGCATTCAGCGGCGTCCTCAGCTCATGACTCATATTGGCGAGGAAGTGGCTCTTGACCTGGCTTGCCGCCTCGGCTTCCGCCCGGGCGTCCTCCGCTTTCCGTTCGGCCAGCTTGCGGGCGGTGATGTCGGTGTGCGTGCCGACCATGCGTTGCGCGCCGCCCGCCGGATTGACGCTCACCACCTTGCCCCGGCTGAGGATCCACAGCCAGCCTTCGGACTTCGACCGCATCCTGTACTCCGCCTCGTAGGTCGGGCAGCGGCCCTGGCGGCATTGGGCCAGGGCCTCCAGGGTGGCGGCGCTGTCGTCGGGATGGATCAGCTTTTCCCAAGCCTCGATCCTTGGCTCGATCTCGCTGGGCGAATAGCCCAGCATGGTCGCCCAGCGTTCGCTGAAATGCGCGTCGCCGGTGGCGACGTTCCAGTCCCACAGCCCGTCCCGCGCGGCATCCAGCGCCAGTGCCAGCCGCTCCTCGCTGGCGGCCAGATGTTCGGCGAACTGGCGCGCGCGCCGCAGCACCAGCGCCAGGAGCAGGCCCATGACGACGGCGACGGCCAGCAGCGGCGGCAGGAACCAGCGGAGGAAATCGCGTCCCGGCGTCGGAGCGTCCCACGTCAGCACGCCGAGCGGGGTGTTCAGCGGAGCGGTCAGCATCAGCATCGACGGCGCACCGGCGGCATCGGCTTTGGGGCCGGGAGGATCCAGGATGGCGGCATTGCGGATCTGGGTCGCCTGACTCAGCTTTTCGAGGAATTCGCCGTCGACCACGCGCAGGATCACCAGGACCCCCGGCCTGACGGCGGCATCGAACTCGTCGGTGCCGGCTTCCGGGGTGAAGCGAGACGCCGCGGCGATGTGGATGCCGCTGTCGAACGGCACCAGACCGGTCGCCGGGACCGGCTCTTCCGGCGTCGACGCCATCGCCTGTTCGAACAGCGCTTTCAGTTCGGCGTCGGAGGTGAAGCCGCTGCCGTTCCCGGTGCTCGTATCCGTGACGGTCTCGCCGATCCGGCCATAGATTTCCCGGCCGTCCGCGTCCAGCAGGAAAACCGCCGCCGCATCGTGCTGACCGGTCAGGAAAACGCCGAAGTCGCGGTCGGCGTAGCCGGGATCGAATTCGACATACAGATGGGTGATCGGCTCGTTCCACCAAGTATAGTCCTTGGCGAGCACGGCGAGGGCGGATTTCGCCTCCTCCAGCGCGTGGTCGACGATCCGCTTCGACTCCGTCGCCGCTCCTCTGTCCTGCCACCAGGCTGAAACGACGGCCAGCCCGAAGATGGTCGCCGCCCCGACGACGAACATGAAGATCACAGGGAGAACCAGGCGGCTGACGAGCGGCGATCCCCGAAGCATTCCCATCGATGACCTCCGAAGCAATAACCCCGCTCTCGATAGCGGTATTATTAATGCTTTGGCAAGAAATTCAACCGACGGTTCGTCACAATGAGATGGAATAAAGTAATACTGATTTTGGCCGGTCTTTCTCGAAACTTCCGCGGAAACCGGCCGCGATCTTCATACTCCGATTTTCGGATCTCTAATCGGCATCCACGGTGTCCTGATCCAGCGGCCGCCGGATCAGGCTTTGCGGGATCATCGGGATGAGGCCGCGCGGCGGCAAAGCCGGGCGCAAAGCAGATCCGGCCGCAAGCGTCGGGGCCGCACGCGCGGCCATCTCGCGAAGCTCGGGCTCGGGCGCCGTCTCCGCCGGGATCAGGAACAGGCGCAGGCGCCGTGCCAGAAGCCCGATGCTCCGCCTGCTCGACCAGCTCGTCAGGGCGGGGCTGAGCACGAGGCCCAGGATGATCGGCGACATCCACCAGAACAGCACGGGGCCGACCAGCAGTGCCGCCGCCGCCATCACCAGCCCGAGAATCACGTGACCCGCGTGGCACTGGAACGCCTCGCCCAACCCGACGCCGCGGTCGCCGCGCGGCTGGGCGTCCCAGGCGACGATCCGCCCCGCCAGGGTGGAGGCGACGAAGCGCGAGTACCAAGCCATCAGGACGGGCGCCTGGAGCGTCGAGAACACCTGTTCCAGCAAGGCGCTCGCCAGCAGGGACAGGCCACCGCCGAAACCGCGCCGGGCCTTGCCATCGGCCATGACGGCGGCGATGCTCAAGACCTTGGGCAGGAACAGCAGCGTCAGGGTCAGGGCGAACATGGCGCTCGCCGCCGCACCTGGGTTGAACAGGCCGGACGTCAGCAGGCCATAGCCGCCGCGCTCCTCCCCCAGGATCAGCTGGCCGGCCGACAGCACCAGGAAGGCGAACCAGATCGGGGCCGACAGGTAGCACATGATGCCCATCAGAATATGCATCCGCCCTGGCCAGCGGAGGCCGTGTGCCGGCAGGAACCGCATGTGCTGAAGGTTGCCCTGGCACCAGCGCTTGTCGCGGCCTGCGTAGTCGATGGTATTGCCGGGAAGCTCCTCCCACGTGCCTCCTAGCTCCGGGAGCAGCCGGACCTCCCACGGGCCGCGCCGCATCAGGCACGCTTCGACGACGTCGTGGCACAGGATCTCGCCGCCCAGCGGCGCCTTGCCCGGCAGCACCGGCAGGTCGCAATGGGCCATGAAGGCCTTGATCCGGACGATCGCGTTGTGTCCCCAGTAGTTGGCGTCCTCCTGGCTCCAGAAGTTCAGGCCCAGCACGGACAGCGGCGTGTAGAGGTTGGCCGCGAACTGGTGGATGCGGGCGAACAGCGTTTCCCGGTTGACCGGATGCGACACGGTCTGGATCAGGCCGATCCGCCCGTTGTCCTCCATCAGCCGGATCATCCGCCGGATCGTGTCGCCGCTCATCAGGCTATCGGCGTCCAGCACCACCATGAAATCGTAGTGGTGGCCCCAGTTGGTGCAGAAATCGGCCAGATTGCCGGCCTTTCGCCCGGCATTGTCCAGGCGGCGGCGATAGAACACCTGCGGCATGCCGGCCTTGCCGCCCGTCTCCGCCAGCAGGACGTCGTAGGCGCGCTCCTCCTCCCGCCAGATCGCCTCGTCACGGGTATCGCTCAGCACGAACAGGTCGATCCGGTCCACTTCCCCCGTGCGGGCCAGCGAGCGGGCCATGACGCCGACCGCCGCGAAGACGGTGGTCACGTCCTCGTTGTAGATCGGCAGCACGACGGCGGTGCGGCTGCACGGCGGGACAGAGACGTCGATCCGTGACGCCTCGACCTCCAGCGGTGGGGCCGCTTTAGAGCCCAGGCAATGGAGGACGAAGCCCAGCACCACCTGCCAGCCGTTCAGGGCCAGCCAGCCGAGATTGGCGGTGAACAGGACGACCAGCACCCAGTCTAGCGCCGTGCGGGGGCCTCCCATCGCTTCGGCCGCGAGGAAGGCCGAAAGCAGCGTCAGGCACAGGACGGGGATCAGGAAGATCGCCCGGCGCACGGCTGACGGCACGCGCGCGGAGGTCTCGGTCGTCATGGAACAGGTGGCCTTTTGGGAAGTTAACGGACGGGATAGCAGGAATTATGTCAGGGCGAATCGATGAACTTCTTTGATGCAGTTTTTATTCGCTCTGGCTCTTTGTTGTCACGGCGCCGAGTCCTGTCTGGGACGCTGGCGTTCGGGAGCGCCACGGTATTTGCGAAATACGGCCAGGTTTTGGCGGAAGACGTGAACGCCGGGGGGGGCTTCGGCTTCGGACACGTCCGGAACATCGCGCGGGACCTTGCCGCCCGCCCGTATCGGCCGCCGGCGGAGACGATGCCCGACGTCCTCCGCGACATGACCTACGACCAGTACCGTGCCGTACGCTTCCGGCCGGACCACGCGCTGTGGGCGGGAGAGGGGGAGGGGAGCGGCGGTTTCACCGCGCAGTTCTTCCATCGCGGGTTCCTGTACCGCCGGCTGGTGCGGGTGAACGTGATCGGCCCCGATGGCGTGGTGCCGGTGGCCTATCATCCCGACATGTTCGACCTCGGCGGGCTGACGGTCCCGGACATCCCGGACCTGGGGTTTGCCGGCTTCCGGATACACCACGCGGCGGGGGGAGGCTCGACCGGCGACGAGTTCGCCGTGTTCCTCGGAGCGTCCTATTTCCGGCTGATCGCGTCCGGTCAGGAATACGGCGTGTCGGGCCGGGGCATCGCGGTCGAGACCGGCAGCGACCGGCCGGAGGAGTTCCCCGACTTCACCGAGTTTTGGATCGAGCGTCCGGCGCCCGGCAGCGGCGAAGTCACCGTGCTGGCCCTGCTCGACGGTCCCAGCCTGACCGGGGCCTATCGCTTCCGGCTGCGGCCCGGTGCCCGGACGAAGGCCGAAATCGATGCGGCCCTGTTCATGCGCCGAGCGGTCGGCCAACTGGGTGTCGCACCCCTGACGAGCATGTTCCTTCACGGCGAGAACGGTCCGCGTAGCTTCGACGATTTTCGGCCCGAGATGCACGACAGCGACGGGTTGCTGATGGCATCGGCCAGAGGCGAGTGGACTTGGCGTCCCCTGGTCAACGGCAGGGCGACGCCCCGGTCGACCGATTACCGGATGAAGGACCCGCGCGGCTTTGGCCTGATGCAGCGCGACCGGGATTTCGGCAGCTATCTCGACGTCCAGGCGATGCACGAGCGGCGGCCCAGCCTGTGGGTGGAGCCTCGGGGCGGTTGGGGCGACGGGGCGGTCCAGCTCTACGAGTTCCCGTCGCTGGAGGAGTACAACGACAACATCGTGGCCTATTGGGTGCCGGACCGTCCGCTGGAGGCCGGAGCTGTGCTGGATTACGGCTATACGCTGACGGTGATGGACGGCGGCACGGAACTGGTCCCGCTGGCTCATGTGACCGCGACCCGCATCGGTTCCGCCGAACGGCTGCGGCCGACCGTGCCGCCCTCGCCGGAGCGGCGCTTCTTCGTCGTGGACTTTGAGGGGAAGGGGTTGCCCGGTCACGGCGCCGGGGTTTCCGCCGAGGTATCCGCGACGGCGGGGCAGGTCGTCGAGCCGGTGGTCGAGCACGTGCCCCAGACCGGCGGCTGGCGGCTGTATTTCGAGTATCGGCCGGAACTTGATGTGCCGGCACAGCTCGACGCGCGGCTCAGAGAAGGGGAGCGGGTCATGACGGAGACATGGCGCTATTCCTGGTGACCGCCAGCCGTTCGGCTGCTTTTCCCAGGCAGACGGAAATGCGCAGCGCCACGTCGGGGCTGGTGCAGACATAGGTCGGGCTCGGGTGCGGCATCGTCAGGCAGGGGATCTTGCGGGTTTCCAGCAGATCGACCGCAGCCTCCGCCTTGCGGCCAGCGACGACGGCCAGTTCCAGGCGGGGCAGCAGGTCCAGGAAGTCCGGCAGGTGCCGCAATCCTTCCGCCACCTCGGCGCGCGTCGGGTTGCGGTTGCGCTCCCCCGCCGTCTGGATCAGCCACGGCACGATGTTCCAGATCACCGTGTCGGAGCGGGCGATGCCGGCCTGCGGCAGGAAGCGGAACAGGTTGGCCGCGGTGCCGTCGGGATTGTCGCGGGACACGAAGCCGGTTCCCAGCACCTTCGGCCCCGGTGTTTCCAGCAGGATCAGCAGGCGGGCATCGATGCCGCCATCCAGTGGATCGGCATCCGGCACCGCCTTGCCGAGGCGTGCCGCTAGCAGCACTCCATATGCTGCCAGAGGCGCTATGTGAGGGGCACCAAGCAAGGTCCTGCGTCGCGCACGCTCGGGCGCCTCGCGGAGCGTTTTCGGATAACTCGGGTACGGGTAAGTCGCCGTTTCGTTCAATTTCGTTATTTATTTTAAAAACAAAGTAGGGCGCATAGCAACTAGGGCAAATTTGTATTCTTCAACTGCATGACATCAAATAGCCTGATTGTTGAATGGGTAACCCGCATGAATGATGCTTATCGCCGATTGGCGAATGTGCCCGTCTGATATCCCGACCATTGTCCGTTGCCACTGTTGAGAAGAATTTGCCAGCGACGCTTTCCGCGTCCGGTATATTTCCGGAGGATAGAATTGGTTAGTCAGATGCCTGCACGCCGGTTGGGCGTTGCAATAGTCGGGTTGGGTGGTGCGGTTGCCACGACGGCAGCCGCCGGATTGGAGATGATCCGCCGCGGAGCGGTCGATCTGTCCGGGCTGCCGCTGGCGGAGTCCACCCAGGCCGGCTTGGCTCCCTACCAGAACATCGCCTTGGCCGGCTGGGACCTGTACCCGGACGATCTGGCGTCCGCCTGCCGCCAGCACGGCGTCCTGGCTCCGGCCGAACTGGACCTCGTGCGCACCGAACTTGAGTCGGTCAGGCCATGGCCCGCCATCGGCAACGTCAAGTTCTGCCGCAACGTGGCGGGCCGCGAGGGCGCCAACTTGACCTCCATGCGCGACCAGATCGACAGCCTCAAGGACGATCTCAAGCGCTTCAAGGCGGACAGCGGTGTCGACAGCCTCGTGGTCGTCCATCTGGCGTCCACCGAGCGTCTGGTCGATATCACGCTGCCGCAGTTCGCGACGCCGGAAGCGTTCGAGATGGCGTTGGACGCCAACGACGACGAAATCGGCCCGGCGATGCTCTACGCCTATGCCGCGATCACCAGCGGCATCCCGTACGGCAACTTCACTCCCAGCGTTTCGGCCGATATTCCGGCGCTGAAGGAGCTGGCGCGGCGCAACGGTGTGCCGATCGCCGGCAAGGACGGCAAGACCGGCCAGACCCTCGTCAAGACCGTCATCGCCCCGGCGCTGCGGGGCCGAGCGCTACACGTCGACGGTTGGTACTCGACCAATATTCTGGGCAATCGCGATGGTCTGGCATTGGACGATCCCAGTTCGCTGGCGTCCAAGCTGGACACCAAAGGGTCGGTGCTGGACAGCATCCTCGGCTACAAGGTCGAGAACCACAAGGTCTTCATCCACTACTACCCGCCGCGTGGCGACGACAAGGAAGCCTGGGACAACATCGACTTCACCGGCTTCCTCGGTCACCGCATGCAGATGAAGATCAACTTCCTGTGCAAGGACTCGATCCTTGCTGCCCCGCTGGTGATCGAGATCGCCCGCTGCCTGGATCTGGCAAAGCAGCGCGGCCACGGCGGCGTGCTGGAGGAGTTGGGCGTGTTCTTCAAGGCGCCCCAGATGACCAACGGCGCCGAGCCTGAGCATGCTTGGCCCGAGCAGGAGCGCCAGTTCCGCGACTGGCTGGACAATGGAACCGGTCGGGCGGAGAAGTCCCTGAAGGCAGCGGCGGCGAGCCTTGCCGATGTCGGTTGACGCTGCCCTGATTCCGCTGCTGCGGGAAATCAACGACCTGAAGCGGGTGCGCGCCGCCGGTATCGACGGCACGCTGGCCGCGCGCGCCTTCCGGCGGTCGTGGGGACGGCTGGTGGCGGGGGATTCCCTCGTCACCGTGGCGTTGCGGGAAACGGCGCTGGCCGTGGCCGGGTGCCGGCTGGGCGGCATCGACCGCACGATGCTGACCCGCGCCGGCCTGAGCGACGGGGAGGCGACGGAGGTTCTGCAATCGGCGTTCGACGCGGTCGCCGAACCGCTCGATCCGCTGCTTGCCGCCGCCCTGCGCGACCACTTAAGCGAACCGGAGCCTGCCGCCGCCGAAGCGCCAGCCTTCGTCCACGATCTGGAACGCCAGCCCCGTGCCGGCGCTACCCGGCCGGGTCATCCGCGCCTGATCCTGGAACCGCCGGAAAGCCACGCCGACCACTGCATGATAGTGGCGGTCTACGCGGTGCTGGTGGGTCCCGCCTACCGCGCCGATGCTGCTGTTCCATTCCTGGCAGGACTGGCGCACCACTTCCATAATGCGGTGATGCCGGACAGCGGCTTCGCCGGCGAGATGCTGCTGGGGCGTCATCTGGAGCCCGTCATGGCTCGGCTGACGGAGGAGATCATAGCGACGCTGCCCGATCACCTCGCCCGTGCCTGCCGGGAAGCGCGGACGATCCTGCCCGACGCGGAAACTCCAGAAGCCAAAGCGTTCCACTCCGCCGACGTGATCGACCGCGTGCTCCAGATGGACCAGTACGCCCGTGTCGCGAGCTTCGAACTGCGCCATGCGGTCGAGGAGATGGAACTGGTCCATGCCGGGCCGCTCCAGGACTTCCAGACCGGCTTGCTGCGGACGGTCGGGCTGATCCGGTGACGGTGTTGCTGAGTCCGACGACCGGGAAGCCGCTTCGCAAAGACGGCCCCGGAGTGCTGACCGACGGGACGGAGCGCTGGCCCGTCCTGGCCGGCATTCCCTATCTGCGGACGGGGCGGCGGGAGCTGCGCGATGCCGCACTTGCCGCCATCGACCGGGGCGACGAGCGGGGCGCCCTGGCGCTGCTGCTGCGCGACCAGGACGACTGGGCACGCATCGCGCCGCCGTCGCTCGACGAGGCTGCCTGTCTCGCGGACGACATCGACGGACTGACCCTGCGTCAGGCAATGGAACGGCTGAACTTCGGCCCGGTCGCGCACTACTTCGCGCACCGCTGGTCGGCGCCGACCTTCCTATCGGCGCTGGGTCTGCTGGAAACCAATTGGACCGACCCGCCGCTTGTGCTGGAACTCGCCTGCGGCATCGGCCAGATCCTGCGGGAAGTGGCGGCCCACGGCATCGCGGCCGCTGGCATCGACGTTGTCTTCTCCAAGCTCTGGCTGGCCCGGCATTTCCTGCTGCCCGATGCGCCGCTCGTTTGCGCCGACGTGACGGCGGGGCTGCCGCTGGAGCTGCCGGAGGGCGCCGCGATCCTGTGCCACGACGCCTTCTACTTCATGCCGGAGCAGGAGCGGATCGCGGCAAGTCTGATGGCCGGCGCCGGCGAGCGTGGCAGCGTCCTGATCGGCCATGCCCACAATATCCGGTTCGAGCACGGCATCGCCGGGCGTCCCCGCACGCCGGAGGAATACGCTGCCCTCTTCCCCGGATGCCGCCTCTACGACGACGCCGAACTGGCGCACGGACCCGCACTGGCGCGAACACCGCAGGAGCTTGCGGCGGTGGAAGCGGTATCGCTGGCCTGGAGAGCCGGCGGCATCGGTCCCACGTCGCCCATCGACTTTCACCTTCCCCTGGCCGGCACGCCGCTCCGGCTCAACCCGTTGCTTACCCGCGACAGCGGTCGCCTCAGGCCCGCATGGCCGACGCCAGCCTTCGCCCGCGAATACGCGAACGCCACATACCTGGAGATCGACTTGCCCCGCGAAGACCAGTTGAGCGGCAGGGTCGGCGACGATCCGCTGACCGACGACCTCGCCCGCCGCCGTATCCTGCTGAACCTGCCGGAGCGCTGGTGATGGCCGACCGACAACTTGGCTGGGCGGTGGTGGGCTGCGGCTGGGTGGCGCGTGATTACGTCATCCCCGCGATCCACGCCGCCGCCAATGGCCGCGTCGTGGCGCTATGCGACCGCGACCCGTCCCGGCTGGGCAGCCTGGGGACCTCGGACCTGTCCGCCGTGTTGAGCAATCCGAAGGTCGAAGCCGTCTATGTCGCAACCCCCAACGACCAGCACCGGCTCGTCGTCGCCGCCTGCGCCGAAGCCGGCAAGCATGTGCTGTGCGAGAAGCCGATGGCGACCAATTCGGCCGACGCCGCCGCCATGGTCGATGCCTGCGCCGGGGCCGGGGTGACGCTCGGCATCGCCTACGACCAGCGCTTCCACGCGGCGCACCGGCATCTCCGCACCCTGATCGCGGAAGGCGCGCTGGGGACGATCACCCAGGCCCGGATCTTCTACGCCTGCTGGCTGCCGCCGGACTGGACGGCGGACAACTGGCGGGCCGACCCGCGCCGGGCCGGCGGCGGAGCGCTGTGGGACCTCGCCCCCCACGGCATCGACCTCCTTGAAGTCCTGCTCGACACGCCCTGGAGCGACCTGCACGCGCTGACCCAGAAACGCGTCCACCCCTACGACGTCGATGACGGCGCCGTACTGACCGGTCGCTTCGCCGATGGCACCCTGGGGACGATCCAGGTTGCCTACAACTGCCCGGACACCTACCCGCGCCGGACGCTGGAACTGGTCGGCACCCGCGCCATGGCTGTGGCGACCAACACCATGGGCCAGACGCCCGGCGGCAACCTGACGCTGATCGATGCCGCCACGGGAGCGGGCAGCGCGGTTCCGGTGCCCGACCCCGACCGCAGTCCCTTCCTGAATCAGATTGAAGCCTTCGGCGAGGCCGTCCTGTCCGGCCGCCCCTTCGCCTTTCCCGCCGAGCGCGACCTGCGCCTGTTCACCTTGATGGAGCGATCATGCCGCTGATCCAGTACGCCTGTGCCCATTGCGGGTTCTGGCAACCCTGGTTTGCCGGGCAGCAGCCGATCGGCTGCCCCGTCTGCATGGATGTCCGGAACGCCCTGCCACCCGACGGCTGGGACTTCCGCACCGTCGAAGACCTGACCGGCAGCGTCACCACCCACTGGGCCGAAGCGATGCCCGGCATCATTGGTTTTTCCTGCGATCCGGCCTTCGGGCTCGGCTCCACCGGCTGGCTGCTGCTGCGCGACGAGGGCAATATCGCGTTCGAGGGCGCTCCGTTCTACACGCCGGAGGCCCTGGACGAGATCGCGCGTCTTGGCGGCATCTCCATCCTGGCCGGCTCCCATCCCCACGGCTTCGGCGCGCTCTGGCAACTGGCGGAGCGGTTCGAGCCGACCGTCGTGATCCACCGCGACGGGCTGCGCTACACCAAGGCGTTCCGGGTGTCGTGGCCGGCGGACGACGTCCACCAACTGGCGCCCGGACTGACCATGATCGCGACCCAGGGCCATTACGAAGGTCATGCCGTGCTGCACGACGTCCAGGACCGGGCGCTGTTCTGCGGCGATTGCCTGAAGGTCGATCTGGACGGGGAAGGCCGCCCGGTGGCGCTGAGCTGCCACAAGGGTTTCCACTACCAGATCCCGCTCAGCCACGACGAGGTCAGGCGCTACCGCGCCGTCTTCGCCGAGCTTGATTTCGACACCGTCTTCACGCCGTTCGAGCACGCCTCCGGCGTTACCCGCGCCCATGCGCTGGGTCTGTTCGACCGCCTGCTGGCGGGACCGCCGAGCACCCGTCCGTTCCCGCTGGAGACGCTGGCATGAGTCTCCGCAAAGTCATCGACGCCTATCGAGCCAACCTGCCGCCGGGCGACCTGGAGCATTTTCGGGTCGATGCCCTGGACCGGATCGGTGTGCCGGTCGTCTTCGCCTGTCACCGCCAGAATGACGGCGCCCAGTTCGACGCCTTCGGCTACGGCGCCACTGAGGAACAGGCTCTGGTCGGCGTGCTGGGGGAACTGACCGAGAATGCCCAGGCCGACACGGTCCTGCGCGGAATAGAGCGCGTCACCGGCAGCTACAACGATCTCGCCGCCCGCCGCGGCGCGGCGGCGATCTGCGATCCGCTGACGCTGTGCCTCCCCGCCGGTTCGGACTACACGCCGGACATGCCCCTGACCTGGGTCGCGGCCAAGCGCTTCCCGTCGGGCGAGGCGGTGCTGGTTCCGTATGAGTTCGCCGCCTGCTACCGTTCCCAGCTCGACGGGATCGAGCCGCTGACGACGCCGATCACCAACGGCCTTGGCGCAGGGGACAGCTTCGAGCGGGCGCTGGTCCACGGCCTGCTGGAACTGCTCCAGCGCGACGGCAACTGCACCGGCTTCCGGGCGATGGATCAGGGACACGTGCTCGACCTTGCCGACGTTGCCGATCCGGAGACCCGCCGGCTGCTGAAATACCTTGATGTCCTCGGCATCGACGTGATTGCCAAGCTGGCATCGACCGATTTCGGGCTGGTAAACCTCTACGTCGTCGGCTCAGACCGCGACGGCCGTTCCACCGTGCCGATCATGCAGACGGCGTGCGGCGAGGCTGCCGACCTCGACCGCGAGCGTGCCTTGGCGAAGGCGCTGCTGGAGTTCTGCTCCAGCCGGTCGCGGAAGGCGATGTCGCACGGTCCGCTCGATCTCGTGAACCGGGTGGCGCCTCCCGGCTATCTCGACCGCTACCGCGCCCGCCATGTCGCATCCGCCGAGGAGCCGCGCGCGGTCGAGGCGATGGCCGCCTGGGTCAGCCAGTCTGCCGCAGACCTGCGCGGCATGCTGGCCGACAGCGTGCTGTCGCGGCGGACCTCCTCTCCGTTCACCGATCTGCCGACCTCGCCGGCCGACACACCGGCCGAGCGGCTGCGAACGATCTCGGGCAAGCTGCGCGGGAGCGGGTTGGACATCCTCTACCTTGACCTCTCGCCGCCCGGCGGCGACGTCTTCGCTGTGAAGGCCATCGTCCCCGGCCTGGAGTGCGAGACGATGAGCTATCACCGCATCGGCGAGCGCGGCATCCGCCGCCTGCTGGAGCGCGGCAGCGAACTGGCCGGCATCGGCGCTTCGCCGCCGGGCAAGAGTGCCGTTCCCCTGACGAAGGCGGCGATGGAGCGGCTGGGAGGGCCGGCATGGCTCGACACCGCAGCCATCGACCGTATCGTCGGACCGCTCTATGCCCTCTACCGCGAGCCGGAAAGCCATGCCGTCCGCTTCGTCCTGGGCGAGTGACCAATCGGGAAAAACCAAAAAAGGAGGCCCACAGAATGGCCCTTCGCTTCGCATACAACACAAACGGCGCCGCCAACCACCGGCTCGACGACGCGCTCTCGCTGATCGCGGACAGCGGCTATGACGGCGTGGCGCTGACGCTCGATCACCACCACTTCGATCCCTTCGAACCCGACCTGGAACGCCGCGCCGAAGCCTTGTCCGGGCGGCTGCGCGAACTGAAATTGGGGTTGGTGATCGAAACGGGTGCGCGCTACCTGCTCGACCCGCGCGTCAAGCACGAGCCGACCCTGCTGAACCCGACGCCCGAGGGCCGCGCCCGCCGGATCGACTTCCTGACCCGCTGTGTCCGCATCGCCGCCATCTGCGAGGCGGAAGCCGTATCGTTTTGGGCGGGTGTCCCCCAGCGCGGCGTCGATCCCGCGACTGCGTGGGGTTGGCTGGTGGACGGCGTCGCCCAGGTGGCTGATGCGGCGGCGGAGCACGGCGTCACCGTGGCGCTGGAGCCGGAGCCCGGTATGCTGGTCGAAACCGTCGACGATTTCCAGCGCTTGAGCCGCGACCTGTCGAAGCGGACCTCCTGGCCGCTGCGCCTGGCGCTCGACACCGGCCACTGCCTCGTCACGGGGGAGCGTGATCCAGCATCCGCCGTCCAGGAATTCGCCGGCAGCCTCGGCACCGTCGCTGTAGAGGACATGCGCCGGGGCGTCCACGAGCATCTGCCATTCGGGCAGGGCGACATGGACGTCCCGTCTGTTCTGGAAGCGCTGGAGGGCATTGGCTTCGACCGGCTGGTCTGCGTCGAGCTTTCCCGCGAGTCTCACCGCGCCCACCTCGCCATCCCCGAAAGCCTCGACTGGCTGAAGGCCCATTTGCCTGCCGCTTCAGTCGAGGGTTCGGCCCAGACCCGCCGGAGTGCGTGACGCCATGCGTATCTGCTTCATCAGCCGCCGCTTCTTCCCCGCCATCTCCGGCATGAGCGTCTACGCCGCCAACCTGCTGCGCGAGCTTGTGGCCGGTGGTCACGACGTCGTCATGATCTCGCAGTATCGCAACGATCCTGCTGGTTCCGCCGTCTATGGCGGCGGCCCTCCCCCCGCCGTGCCGGGCGTCAAGGTCATCGGGCTGGAATCGCTGGGCGAGCAGGAGGTCGGCCACAAACGCCCCGCTGACTTCGAGGCCGACCTGTCGGCCATGATCGAAGCGGCGCTGGCGGAGCATGCGGCCAAGCCGTTCGATCTCGTCCATGCCCAGTACGGCTATCCCTGCGGGCTGGCCGCCTTGGAGGTCAGCCGGCGGCTCGGCATCCCCAACGTCGTCTCGATCCAGGGAGGCGACGGCCACTGGGTCGGAACCTGCTGCGCCACCCATAAGCAGGCCATGCTGGCGGTGCTGGGCCATGCCGGATCGCTGATCATCGGCAGCCGCAGCTTCGCGGAGGAAGTCCGCGACCACCACGGCACTCCGCTCGACCGCTTCGTCATCGTCCCCGGCGCCACCGACACCGAACGCTTCCATCCGCGCCCCGACCGCGACATCGCAGATCTCTCCGACGTGCCGGTCCTGCTCTACCATGGCCGCGTCGACCGGCGGAAAGGCGTGATGGAGCTGATCGACGCGTTCGACCAGTTGCGTGGCCAAGGCCGCAAGCTGCGCCTGATCATTTCCGGCATCGGCCCCGATGTAGAGGCGGTACGCTCTCGCGTGGCCGAGCTGAACCTTGGCGACGATGTCGAGATGACCGGTCACGCCGACTACTTCGCGGCGGCCGATGTCTACCGGCGCGGCGACATCTTCGTCTCGCCGACATATTCCGAGGGATTCTCAAACACGATCCTGGAAGCGATGGCGAGCGGCCTGCCCATCGTCTCGACCAACGCCGTCGGCGTGGTCGATTGCCTGACCGACGGCTCCAACGCCCTGCTGGTCGAGCCGCGCGAAGTGGACGGCCTGGCCCAGGCGATAGCCCGGATCGTCGACGACGCACCCTTGCGCCGCCGGCTGGCCCATCAGTCGCTGGAGGAAGTCCGCAGCCTCTATTCCTGGCACGCCATCGGCCGCCGCATCCAGGAAATCTACCGCGACCTGCAAGGGACCAAGCCGGACACCGGCTGGACGACCCTTTACGATCCTGCCGAAGTCACGCGGGAGACGGCGGACCTTTCCTGCCGGTTCCGCGCAGCACCGCATCTGCTGTAACGATGAGGGCCGACGCGACCGTGACCACTACCCGTACAGCGCTGTTCGTTTCCCCCCACCTGGACGACGTCGCTTTCTCCTGCGCCGGAACGCTGGCCGCCCTCAAGGCACGCGGCTGGAGCGTCGTCCTGGCGACCGTCTTCACGCGCTCGGTCGTCAACCCGAAAGGCTTCGCGCTCGCCTGCCAGACCGACAAGGGGCTGGCTCCCGAAGTCGATTACATGGCGCTCCGCCGCGACGAGGACGCCGCCTTCGCCGCGACGCCCGGAATCGAGGCCGACGAGGTCCATTGGCTCGATCTGGAGGAAGCGCCGCACCGTGGCTACGACTCCCCGGCGGCGCTGTTCGGACCCGTGCTGGCCACTGACCAGATCTGGCGCGAGGTAGCGGTCCGCGTCGGCGCCATCGCCGAAGCCGTCGATCCCAATGTCGTGTTCGCCCCTCAGGCACTGGGCAACCATGTCGATCACCGGCAGGCCGTCCGCGCCGTCGTGTCGCTCGGGCGTCCCGCCGTGTGGTACCGCGACCTTCCCTATGCGACCCGCGCTCCGGAGGAGGCTCCACCGCCGGGATTGCCGTCGGGGCTGGTCAAGCTGGCGGTCCCGGTCACGGACCATCTTCCCGCCAAGATCGCTGGTTGCTGCCGCTACGCGACGCAACTGCCGTTCCAGTTCGGCGGGGTCGAACGGGTCGGTCAGACCCTGACGGCGTTCGCGGCGGACGAGGCCGCCCGTGCCGGGATGCCGGACCACGCCGAGTGTTTCCTGGCCGATCCGGCCGTGGCGGGTGCGCTCAGGGGTGCGTGAGCCCTGCTGTTGCCGTGCCGGTGTCCGTGCCAGCGTTCTGCGCCGCCCGCCGCCGTTGCCAGACCGTCAGATATGTACCCAGGGTTCCCCCTAAGCACATGAACAGGATGTAGGCGGAGTTATCCGCGTACTGGACGATCACGGAAGCGCTCAGCATGTGCCAGACGAACGAGACCGTCGCCGCCATCTCCGCCTTCATGGAGATGATGTAGTAGGTGTAGCGGGCATACAGGAAGTCTAGCACGAAGGCCGAAACGAACACGGCGAGGGCTATGGTCGGACTGATGTCGAACATGCGATAAACTTCTCATAAGTTGCATGCACATGTTTTGGATCATTAAGGTTAAGCATCCGTAACCTTAAGTGCCGTGGCGGGTTAAGCTCCCCGACCGCGTATCCGAAACCCACCATGATCCAATGCGAATCCTGCTGCTCGAAAGCGACCTGATCCTCGCCCAAGCCCTGTCCGAAGCTCTCCGGGAGGCGGGCTACGATCCGATAGGACCGGTGACGGAGGTGAACGACGCCATCACCCTGGCCGAACAGTTCCGGCCCGACCTCGCCCTGATAAACATCGATCTTCCGGCGGGGCCGGGTCTTGGGATCGTCGTCGCGCGCACCATCGCCAACAGCTGGAACATCAAGTCACTCTTCACCGCCGGCGACAAGGAGATCGCCCGCCGCAACCGGGACGTGGCGTTCGGCTATCTCGCCAGCCCGGCGACGGTCAGCGAACTTGTCGAATGCATCGAAGCGGTCAAACTGATCCGAAAGGGCGAGTTTCCGACGAAGATCCCGAAGCGGCTGTCGCCGTTCCTGTAGCTCACAAGGCCGGTTCCGCCCCGCGCTTCGGTAGCGCCAGCGCCGAGACGGCGCAGCACACCGCCATGACGCCGATCATCAGCACCATCGGGACGGGCGTGCCGTCCGATAGCCAGCCGACCAGCGCGCTGGCGGCGGCTCCCATGCCGAACTGGACGGTGCCGGCCAGTCCGGACGCTGCTCCCGCCATGCCGGGCACCACCGACATGGCTCCGGCCATCGCGTTGGCGCCGACCAGTCCCATCATCGCCAGGTAGAAGAACAGCGGCACGACGATCCCCAGCAAGCCGAAGCTTCCCGTCGTCCCCAGCACCGCCAGGATCAGGCCGAAGCCGGCGCAGGCAAGGGCGCCCCATACCAGCGAGCGGTCCGACCCGATCGCCAGCACCAGCCGCCGGTTGACCATGTTGAAGACCATCATGCCGATGACGTTGATGCCGAACAGGAAGCCGTAGAACTGCGGCGAGATGCCGAAATATTCGATGTAGACGAAGGGCGTCGCTGCGATATAGGCGAACATGCCGCCGGTGAAGAAGGCGCCGCTCAGCGTATAGGCCATGAAGGCGCGGTCGCCGAGCAGCCGCAGATAGCCCGAGAGCATGTCGCCGACCCCGATGCGCCGCCGCTTGTCGGCGTGCAGGCTTTCCGGAATCGTGTAAAGCCCCGCCAGCACGATCAGCCCGAAGACCGCCAGCCCCCAGAAGATCATCCGCCAGCCCGACCAGACCAGCACCTGTCCGCCCAGCAGCGGCGCCACCATCGGGGCGATCCCCATGATCAGCATCATCAGCGACAGCATGCGGGCGGCCTGATCCTGCGGGAACAGGTCGCGCACCATAGCCCGCGCTAGGACCGGAGCGGCACAGGCGCCGAACGCCTGGACGAAACGCCATAAAACCAGATGGTCGGCATCGGCGGTCAGCGCGCAGGCGACGCATCCGACGATATACAGCACAATCCCGGCCACTATAGGTCCGCGCCGCCCGAACCGGTCTCCCAATGGCCCCCAGACGAGCTGTCCGATGCCGAAACCGAGGAAGAAGCTGGAAAGCGACAGCTGCACGGCCGCCGGCGGGGCCGCTAGGTCGCGCCCGATCGCGGGCAAGGCCGGCAGGTACATGTCGATGGCCAACGGCGCGAAGGCCATCAGGGAGCTGAGCACGACCGCCAGCCAGTGTGGATGAACGGGTGATTTGACGGGCGAAGCCCGTCCGTCGGAAAGCGATGCCATTGGAACTTTGAATCAGATGAGCCGGTATCGAAGGAGCATCGCACCGATGGAAGCCGGTGTATAGAAGCCGGGACCTGGACAAACCCGCATGGGAGGATCGCGTTGGAGCAGTGGATCGCATGGCTCGACCTGTGCGGCGTCGCCGTGTTCGCCGCCAGCGGCGCGCTTACGGCATCGCGCAAGCAGATGGACATCGTCGGCTTCTGCCTGATCGCCACGGTCACCGGCATCGGCGGCGGGACTATCCGCGACCTGCTGCTGGGGCAAGGGGCCGTCTACTGGATCACGCAACCGGTCTATGTCCTGATCTGCATCGGCACCGGCATCGCGATCTTCTTCACCGCTCCCTACATCGAGTCGCGCTATCGCGTGCTGCTCTGGGCCGATGCCGCCGGTCTGGCGCTGTTCTGCGTCACGGGTGCCGAAAAGGCGCTGGAGGTCACCGGTTCGCTGCCGGTCTCCGTCATCATGGGCGTCATGACGGCGACTTTCGGCGGCGTCATCCGCGACGTGCTGTGCGCGGAGGTACCGCTGGTGCTGCGGAAGGAGATCTACGCGACGGCCGCCGCCGCCGGAGCGCTGGCGGATATCGGCCTGATCCTGTCCGGAGCGCCGCCGGTATGGGCGCAGGCAGCCGGTTTCGGGACCGCCTTCGCGATTCGCGCCGTCGGTATCGCCTTCGGCGTATCGCTGCCGGTTTACAAGTCGCGGCCGGGACGCGAATATTGAAGTATGTCACGGTCGCACCGCCGGCCCCACCGCCCTCGAATACTCAATCCCCCATACCGGAGCAGACATCATGAGCGACCAGAAGACGACCCTGAAGGTCGTCAGCTTTTCGGGCAGCCTGCGCAAGGGGTCCATCAATACCGCGGCACTCCGCGCGCTGAAGGCGCTGGCCCCGGCCGATTTGGCAATCGACATCTTCGACCTGTCGGAAATCCCCCTCTACAACGACGACCTGCGCACCGGACCTGGCTATCCGGCCAGCGTCCAGTCCTTCCGCGAAGCCCTCAAGGCCGCCGACGGCGTGCTGATCGCGACGCCCGAATACAACTACTCGGTCCCCGGCGTGCTGAAGAATGCCATCGACTGGGCCTCGCGTCCGCCCGAGCAGCCGTTCGACGGCAAGCCGATCGGCATCCTGGGCGCCAGTCCGGGCGTGCTGGGGTCGTCCCGCGCGCAGTACCATCTGCGCCAGTGCTTCATCTATCTCAATGGACAGGTGATGAACCGTCCGGAAGTCATGATCGGTCAGGCGAACTCCAAGTTCGACGCCGAAGGCAACCTGACGGACCAGGGAACCGCCGATTTCCTCAAAGGGTTTCTGGCCGCTTTCGCGGACCATATACGCTACCACCAACGTGCTAGGTCCGGCTCCTAGACCCTTGGAGGGTTGATTTGCCCGGATGGATGGTTAAGCATCGAAGCACAAGGGAAGAAATGTCCGTGTTGGGAGGGATTTAATAATGGACGTACGTGCTGCCGTAGCCTTTGAGGCCGGCAAACCACTCAGCATCGAGACAGTACAGTTGGAAGGCCCGAAGTTCGGCGAAGTGCTTGTCGAAATCAAGGCCACCGGCGTCTGTCATACCGACGCCTACACCCTGTCGGGTGCCGACAGCGAAGGTAAGTTCCCCTGTATCCTCGGGCACGAGGGCGCCGGCATCGTGGTCGATGTCGGACCGGGCGTCACCAGCCTGAAGAAGGGCGACCACGTCATTCCGCTCTACACGCCGGAATGCCGTAACTGCGAATACTGCCTCAGCCAGCGCACCAACCTGTGCCAGGCGATCCGCGAGACCCAGGGCCGGGGCGTCATGCCCGACGGCACCAGCCGGTTCTCGTTCAACGGCAAGCCGATCTACCACTACATGGGCTGCTCGACCTTCGCCAACTTCACGGTCCTGCCGGAAATCGCCCTTGCCAAGATCCGCGAGGACGCTCCGTTCGACAAGGTCTGCTACATCGGCTGCGGTGTCACGACCGGCCTCGGCGCAGTGATCTGGACGGCGGGCGTCCATCCCGGCGCCAATGTCGTCGTGTTCGGCCTGGGCGGCATCGGCCTGAACGTGATCCAGGGCGCCCGCATGGTCGGCGCCAACATGATCGTCGGCGTCGATCTGAACAACGGCCGCAAGGAGATGGCCGAGAAGTTCGGCATGACGCACTTCGTCAACCCGAAGGAAATCGGCGGCGACATCGTCCCGCATCTGGTCGAACTGACCAAGGGCGGCGCCGACTACACCTTCGAGTGCATCGGCAACATCAACACGATGCGCCAGGCGCTGGAGTGCTGCCACAAGGGCTGGGGCATCTCGACCATCATCGGCGTGGCGCCGTCGGGTGCCGAGATCTCGACCCGTCCGTTCCAGCTCGTCACGGGCCGGGTGTGGAAGGGCAGCGCCTTCGGCGGCGCCCGTGGCCGGACCGACGTTCCCAAGATCGTCGACTGGTACATGGACGGCAAGATCAACATCGACGACCTGATCACCCATGTCGTGCCGCTCGACCAGATCAACGACACCTTCGACCTTATGCACGAAGGCAAGTCGATCCGCTCGGTCGTTACCTTCTGAACTTCGCGCGCCCGTTTGGTGCGCAAAAGAAAAGCGCCGGCGGCGGGTCATCCCGCCGCCGGTGCTTTCTCTCTGGCAGGCTCTTTATGCCGGCAGGCTCAACCGGCGCGACCGGGCCGTCCCCTTGGTGGAAAGCGGCTGGACGTCGACCTCATCTCGCCGCGCGCTCCCGATCCCGTATCGTCGTCGTCGGGGCGGTTCGCCTGACGCTCGCGCTTGTTCTCGGCCTCCGCGCTGGCGATGGTCGACTCCATTTCCCTGATCCGCTCCCTCAGCGGGGCAATTACCGAGCCATCGGGCTTGCGGGCCATGAATTGCTCGAGATCGTGCTTCAGCCGGGCTAACTGGCTTTTCAGCAACGGTACATTGGGCTTGGCGTTAGGATTGGGCTTGGCGCCGCCAACTCGGTAGGCTTGCTCCTCGTACTTACTCACGGCATCCCTCCTGTTTCACCCCGACAATACACGTGTACCGTCCGGCGTACCATCCCGCACGAAAGAGACATAGGCACGCATGTCAGCCGGATGAGTGCGCGAATACCTCAAGATGTTTTGATGGATCGGATCGGCGGCTTCAAAACAATGCTTGATCGAAGCAGGGGAGCCACGGTCATGACCCAGCCCGAATCGGACGCCCTGATCTGGCTGGACGCCACCCGGCGAAGCGTCGCCGGGTGGCGTCCATGGCTTCAAGCCCAGGATCGCATCAGGACTGCTGGATGGCGGAGAGTACCCAGCCGCCGCCGGCAGGACGCTGGAAGGTCCAGATCTCGACGCCTTCCGACGGCTTCGTGCGGTCGCCGTCGACCACCTGTTCGTCCGCCTTGTTGACCGTATAGTCCACCAGTCCGTAACGCAGGGCCACGGTGGCGTAATCGACCGCGCCTTCGCGCCACGACTCGGCCAGGTCGCCCTGAAGCAGTTTCACGTCCTCGATCCGGTTGACGACGCCGCGCGCGGCGTTGTCGTCCAGTTCCTGCGCGAAGTAGCCGGCCATTTCCGGCGTCGTCAGAGACCGGATCGCCGCCTTGTCCTCACGACCATAGGCGGTCTGGATCTCGCGCAGCAGCTTTTCGAACGCTTCGTAATCGGCAGGACCGATTCCGACGCCATCGACGCCCTTCGGCGTCTTGACGGTGCGGGAGGCCGCTGCGGCTCCGCCGCCGCCGGTCCTGCCGTAGCCGGCGGGACCCTGTTCGCGGTTGAGTGGACCGCCGTTGAGCGGGCCACGGTTCATTGGACCGCCGGCGCCCGCCATGGCGGGCTGGTTGCGGCGCTGGAAGAAGCGCACCGCCAGCCAGATCAGTCCGCCGATCAGGGCGATCTGGAGCAGCAAGCCGATGATCGAGGCGATGCCACCCAGACCGCCGAATAACCCACCGCCCAGGAGCATGCCGAACAGGCCGGCGCCCAGAAGGCCGCCCGCCAGCCCGCCGAAGAAGCCACGCCGGGCGGGAGCTTGCTGCTGCATGCCGGCACCCGGGGCCCCCGGACGCGCCGCCGACGGCTGTTCGGTGGCGGAGCGCTGCATCGGGGCTGCGGTGCCCGGCGCCGTGTTGGTCGTGGCTGGGGCGTCGTATGTCCTGCTGCCACGGCTGCCCATGCTGCTGCCTTTGCCGGCGCGCGCATCGACCGCGGTCGTGGCGGCGATGGACAGGAGGGCTGCGAGAACGACGACCGTCCGGCTGCGCCGGGATTTATTGTTCTGGGTCATGACCTGTTTCTGTGGTGCCTGCCAGGATGGTTCTCGCTCCTATATAGGGTCGCTTGCGCATTTTTTCAGCGATTATGGCAAGCACGCCGTCATCTATTCCATATCGTGGGGTCACCGCGCACGCCTCTGATCGTCCAGGGCTTGCAGCGACTGGGCTTTCTGGCGAGTCAGGTCGGCCTGCGCTTCGAAATAGTCCGCGTCGGGATCGCCGATCTCGCCGTAGCCGCGTGCCGGCCTGACGCGCTCGCTGAACGGGTCGCTCATCGTCAGAAGAGGGGCCGAACCGGGACCGAGCAGGTCGCGGTCATCCGGCAATGTGGTGAGATTGCTGGAATAAGCGGGTGCGCCCGAGGCATCCCGGAAGGTGTCGTAGGGTGTTACGCCCTGAGCCTGCGCCAGACCGGATGCCGAAAGGAGCGAGGCCACCATGGATACAACGAGCACTGACGCACGAGGCGCTGCCTGTAACGGAAACTGCATGGACATCGCTCCTGGAGATGGATCGGGAACCGTGGAGCTTAAGGCCGCCACGCCTCGCCGGGGCCGGCCCAGCGGAGGTATCTCCGGAGCTTTCCCGCCGCTCTATCGCGGGTATACGATCCTGTCGTCGTTCAGCAGATGGAATCCCTCGCCCGATGAACTGGATCGGCTCAGGACGATGGCGACGCCCCGGTTGCGCAAGGCGTCGCGCGCATGTCCCGATTCGGCGGCTTCCGGACCGTCTATCGGCAGCAGCCGGTTTAGTTCGGCTATCGTAATGCTCCCGTGCCGCCGGCCGATATCCAGCAGCCGCAGAAACGGAAAGCCGCGAACGACCGATCCCATGATGAATGCTCCGTCTTAACCTTGATTAATTTCATTAACATCTATTGCGACATAAAGTTACTTAGGCGTTTGAAAGCAGAAGCGTGCAGTTATACCA
Organism: Skermanella aerolata KACC 11604; assembly: GCF_000936425.1. GTDB lineage: Bacteria > Pseudomonadota > Alphaproteobacteria > Azospirillales > Azospirillaceae > Skermanella > Skermanella aerolata. The sequence continues at coordinate 41,204 of NZ_AVFK01000004.1, forward strand.
GGGACTGAAGACATTGACCTGTATGGACGGTGTTTGTTGGGCCACGGCCCAAGCTACGAAGCAGGAGCCTGTAGGTTGGGCCGTGGCCCAACACTTGCCGACCGCCGGTCAAACTCTTCGGCTCCTGGTATTACTCCGAAAACTTCGGCCCAGGGGTCCTGTCGGAAATTAGTCTTATAGACCGCCGTCCGACGCTAGCCGACGACGCTGTGCAGCGTCGTGGAAAGCACCTTCTTGATCGAGCGCTGGACCCTGCTGGTCAGCTTGCTGTCGAAGGCCTGCTGCCGCTGAAGTCGGGCGGTAGGCTTGTGGCTGTTCCAATCGTAGTCGACCGGCACCACGACTTCGTCCATCTCGACCGCGAACACCAGCGAATAGACCTTACGGGGACCACGCGACAGGTTGGGGCCGGCCGCGTGAAGGGTGCGGCTGTGATGGATCGAGACGCCGCCCTTGGGCAGCGGTGCGAAGACCGCTTCGTCGTTGTCGACGTCTATCGCTTCCAGGCCCTCGATCCGCTGGTCGTTCTGGTAGTTGCGGTGCTGGAGCATGCCGGTCAGGTGGCTGCCGGGGATGAACTTCAGGCAGCCGTTGTCGGGGCTGACCTCCTGAAGGGGGAGCCAGACCGTGATGTTCTCGATCCGGCTGCCGGCGCGGTGGAAGGCCTGGTCCTGATGCCAGGGCGTCTGCGAATCGGGACGCACCGGCTTGTTGATCCCGTGGTCGAAGGAGAAATGCGCGGTCGGCCCAAGCAGTTGCCGGGCGAGCGCGTCGGCATTGGCCCAGAAACTGGTCCGCAGAAGTTCGGGAGCGTATTTTGTGAGATGAAGCATTTGCGGCAGCTTGAAGTCGCCGTTCTGTTCGGAACCTGCCATGTCGTAGAAATGGCCTTCCTTCCAGCCCGCCCGGACGTCGAACAGGTGCCGGAAGATGCGCTCGATCTCGTCGACTTCCGCAGGATCGATGAATTCCGGAATGCTTAGGTGTCCCTGTTCCCAGAACGTTTCGGCCTGCTGCTTGCTGAGCGTCAGGTGCGGGGTCTGTTTCACCAATTGCCAATGAATATTGAATGGGAGTGTTTTGCCAAGAACCGAGTCCAACACGGGCACCTCGACCTCCATTAAGGATTTGTCTAAATCTTCAACTTGAGATCGATCCTTTCACATCGATTGCAGTATTTGGAAACCGAAAGGTGTTCTAATACTTGATGGCGAAATCCGCGTTCCGTCGGTCATCACGGGAGCGACACGCCGATACCTCCGCCGCGTCGCTCCTCATAGTAGTCGTATAATATTCAGGTGAGTCTCGAAGATCCGAAAGCTTAGAACTTATAGCGTAGAGCGGCCGCAAAGATGTCGACGCTGCCCTCGGACATGGCGCGGGTATTGGTGGACAGCGCCGCTGCCGCCCCGGTCTGGCTCGTGTTCACGTCGGCATCGTCGATAAAGACGTGGGTATAGGCGACATCCACCGTGAAGCTGTCCGACACGTCGTAGGACAATCCGGCGCTCAGCCAGTACCGGTCGCCGTCCGGCGTACGGGTAGACCGGAAGCCATCCACGGTGGGGGTCTCGTCGTACTGGAAACCGCCGCGCACCGTCCAGGCGTCGTCAACCTTGTACTGCGCGCCGAGCGCGACGGAGAAGGTGTCCTGGTAGTTCTGTGTAACCACCTGGTCCGCCAGGCCGGAACGCTTGACCCGGATCTCCTTGAAGCTGCTCCAGCCGTACCAGTTGTACTCCGCCATGACCGTCAGGGCAGGCGTCACGTCATGGGCGAAACCGACCGCGATGATATCGGGCAGATCCAGGTCGGCGGAGCCCGGCAGGTTGCTGAGCGAGGTGCCGGCCCGGTTCAGCTTGACGTCGCCTTCCAGCGTGTGGTCGATCTTGGACCGGTAATGGATGCCGACCCGCGTGGTCGGGAGCGGCTCGAACAGGATGCCGACATTGTAGCCCACGGCCCAATCGTCGCCCTCGACGTTGGAGATGATGTCCGGGCCGGTGCCGGCGAAGATGGCGTTGGTCAGCTTGGCGTCGGCGTACTGGATGTCGATGCCGCCGCCGATCGACACCCAATCGAGCACCTTGTAGGCGACGCTGGGGGCGATATCGATCGTCAGGAGATCGGTCTCGATCGAGTCGTAGCGGCCGAACCAGTCGGCATTGTACTTGTTCGCCAGACCGAACGGCGCCGAGACGCCAAGCCCGACCCACAGATCGCGGTCCATCAGCGGATAGGCGAAATAGGCGTTGGGGACAGGCGTCGGATCGTAGGGATTGCCGCCGTCGCTGCCGCCGATCGGACGGGTCACGGCGCCGGCCGGTGTCCGGACCGACGCCGACGAACCCCTGTTCTCCAGATCGGCGCGGGGCACCAGCAGATGGGCGCCGGCCGTCGCTTCCGGTCCCTGGAGCCGGGTCATGCCGGCGGGATTGAAGAAGATCGTGCTGGCGTCTTCCGCCATGGCCGATTCGCCGGCGAAGGCCCGGCCCAGTCCGGTAACGCTTTGCTCCTTGATATAGAAGCCGGCCGCGCTTGCCGGCTGCGCGCCGGCCAGCAGCGCCAGAACAGACGTGACGGCCAAGCGGCTGGCAAAGGGACTGGCAGACGCGGCTAAGGGTCTGGAAACGTCGCCGAAACGCTTCATGGATCATTACCTCCCAAGGATGCTCTTCATTCCGCCTGTTTTTTGACCAGTAATGGCGGCTTCGACTGAAACGGGTACATACAGTTTACGTAAACGTCAACTGGTCTCTTGAGCTGGATGCGCTGGGCGTGGGGGCGTTTTTTAAGGGCGGAGGGAGCGCACGGATATCCGGCGCTCCGCCCACCGATCAGAGACCGGCGAGAGCGACAGGGGTAGCGGGAGGAGACGGGCTATCCGGTCAGCCCTGGCCGGTGACGTAGCCGCGCAGGGTTTCCACTTCCAGTTCGGTGTCGTCCAGCCGCTGCTTGACCACGTCGCCGATGCTGATCATGCCCAGCAACTTGCCGCCGTCCACAACGGGAAGGTGGCGGAATCGCCGCGTGGTCATCGTCGTCATGACTTCCGCGATGGTATCGTTGGGCGAGCACTGCTGGACCTCGCGGGTCATCAGCGAGCCGACCGTGTGGCTAAGCGCATCCGCGCCATGCTTGGCGAGCGCCCGGATGATGTCCCGTTCGGAGATGATGCCCCGGATACCCTCGCCGCCGTCCATCACCAGGATGGCGCCGATGCGGTTCTCGGTCAGCAGTTTGGTGGCGTCGGCGATGGTGTGGTCGGGCGTGATGGAAATGACGCCCGACCCCTTGCGCTTGATGACTGCTGCGACATGCATGGGACTTGCTCCTCCTTGGTATCAAGGCGGCCCGTCCCGTTCATGCGGCCGGACCGCTATCGTTGAGTGACGATCATGGCCGCATCAGGCCAATCGGGGTCACCTCTACATGATAGGACCATCCGATGGGCTGAGTGCAAGTCGCAGTTGTCAGGAACCCGAAATTGTTGGAGGAACGCTAACGGGCGGGCACCGAAGCGGCCGGTGCCGTCGGCAAGGAAGCCGCCGGAGACGAGAGGGCGGGGGTCTGCTGCGGCACCAGGGCGAGGCAAGCCTCCACGATCGTCTGGCACTGTGCCAGCTGGCTGGGACCGATACCTTCAGGCCCGCCGTAGACCAGTCTTTCGACCTTGCCGTTCCGCAGCGTGAACGTCGCTTGGCAACTGTAGTTCCTGATGTCGTAGGTTGGCGCATAGCCGCCGTAATAAGGATAGCCGTAGCCATAGCCGTAGAACCGCCCTGGCCCCATGAAAGGCGTATAGCTCTGATAGGAGACCGTGCGGGTGCTGGTGTAGGTAAAGTATTCCAGGTTGTCGACCGAAGTGCTGCGCTCCGGTACGCCGGCACAGGATAGAAGCGTCTGCTTGGGCATGCCGACGAAGGCCTGCTGGGCGAACAGAGCCTCATCGGCCCTGGGATTGGCGCAGGATGCCAGGACGATGACGGCGGCTCCCAGCAGGACCGGCCCGCCGATGCGTGAATGGATGGTCGAGCGATGACGGTTCGCCGTGTCGTTCATCTTCCGGTACCTCGTTCAGGACCGCTTCGCGGCCTCTTCGTTCCAGGGCCGCTTCGCAGCGGCCTCGTCATTCAGTCTGCCCTCAGCCGCCCGGGCGCAAGATCCTCCGCGCTGACGCCAAGGGCGGTCAGATCCTCCGGGATTTTGCCGGAGGTCAGCAGCCCGGCCGCAGTCCTCGCCATGGCAGGGGCGGTCTGGATACCGTAACCTCCCTGACCCGCCAGCCAGAAGAAACCCTCCGACCGCGAATCGGGTCCGACCACCGGTGTCTTGTCCGGCGCGAAGGTACGCAGGCCGGCCCACCGGTGGCTGATCCGGCGAATCGAGAACAAACAGGCTTGTTCGATCCGGTCAACCGTCAAGGCGACGTCCAGTTCCTCCGCCTGCGCATCGCAGGGCTCCGACGGCGTCTCGTCGGCGGGGGATGCCAACAGGCGTCCGCCCTCGGGCTTGAAGTAGAACGTCTCGTCCACGTCGCAGACCATTGGCCAGTGGGGCATGCCGGCCTGTCCTGGACTGGTCCGTTCTGGATCGAATACCGGGTCGAAGGTAATCGCCGTCCGGCGCTTCGGGACGAGGCCTATGGGGGCCAGACCCGCCAGTGCCGCTACGGTATCGGCCCAGGCGCCGGCCGCATTGACGACCCAGGGTGCGGAATATGACCCCGCGCGGGTTTCGGTGTGCCAGAGCCCGTCGCGGCGGGTTAGGCCCAGGAGTTCCGCATCGGTCGCGATCCGTCCGCCACGGGCGCGCAGGCCCCTCAGGTAGCCGTGATGGATCGCATGGACGTCCATATCCATCGCGTCCGGTTCCCATACCGCTCCGGCGACATAGTCGGGGCGCAGCATGGGCGCCATCCTCAGCGTCTCGGCAGCCGTCAGCACCCGCACGCTCGGGGTGAGCACGCTTCCCGCCTGGAAAGCGTGGTCGAGCGCGGCGCGCTGGTCGTCCCGCCCGATCAGCAAGACGCCGCGCGGAGTCAGCACCGGGTGTTCGGAGAAACCCGCCCCAGCGACCCCGTCGTAGAAGGCGCGGCTGCCGACGGTCAGGGCACGGATCGCCTGATTGCCATAGGTTTCCGTATAGAGGGCGGCGGAGCGCCCGGTCGAGTGATACCCAGGCTGACTCTCCCGCTCCACCAGCACGACGCTGCCGAACGCCGCCAGTTCGAACGCCGCCGAGGCTCCGGCGATGCCGCCGCCGATAATCAGGAAGTCGCAGGAAGTCATGGTCCGCCGCTCTGTTTCCGCCATCAAGGCTGGTCGGCTGTCAGCGTAGCGCCCAAGCTAGGCGCTGACCAGAGGGGCAGGGGGGTGAGTTGCGGCTACTCTCCCACTCCTGCTTCCGGCGGCTGGGTGCAGGCCGCCAGCGTGGTCTTGGGAGTTTGGATCGGCTCCGGATCGGCCGGGGGAACGGCGCTGTCGGGCGGGATCATGCCTTCGCGGCGGCGGAGCTGGTTGTGGACGGCTGTCGCGGCCATGGCGGCTTGGCCCATGGCGACGGAGATCTGGTTCAGGCCTTCGACGATGTCCCCGGCGGCATAGAAGCCGGGAACCGATGTCAGGCAGTGGCTGTCCACGATCACCCGTCCCTGGTCGTTCATGTCGGCGCCGACCTGGGCGGCAAGCGTCGAGCGGGCCAGGGTGCCGAGCGCCGAATAGAGCGTGTCGAACGACAGTTCCTCGCCGCTCTTCAGGACGACCTTGGTGATCCTGCCGTCTTCCTCGGTCACCCGCTCGACCTGCTCCTCGACCGTGCGGATGCCGAGTTCGGAAAGCTTGTTCCTGTCCTCCGCGGTCAGGTTCATCGGGGTGCCGAGGGTCAGCAGGGTCAGGTCGGCGGTGTAGCCGCGAATGAACAGGACCTCGCCCATGGCGTCGCGGCCATGGCCGATCACCGCGACCTTCTTGTCGATCACCTCATAGGCGTCGCAGATCGGGCATACCCGGATCAGGCCGCGCTGGACGGCGTCGAACAGGTCGGGCAGGCGCGGCTGGTCGTCGATCACGCCCGTCGCCAGGATGACGGTTTCCGCAGCCAGCGCCCCGCCCGCTTCGGTCGTGGCGACGAAGCCGCCCTGATCGATGCACCGCAGCGACTTGATCGAGCCGGTCTCGATGCGGGCACCGTACTGTGCCGCCTGGCAGCGCATCCGGTCGAGCAGGTCCAGACCGTTGATGCCGTTCATGAAGCCCGCATGATTGTGAGACGTCGGTATCCAGGCGCACCGGCTCTTGGCCTCGTCGACCACCAGCACGGTGCGCCGGAAACGGGCCAGATATATTGCCGCCGTCAACCCGCCGGGTCCGCCGCCGACGATCAGGCAATCGAGCTTGCCAGTCATGTTCCTCTGTCCCCTGAATGGCTGCGCATGCCCTCAACGGACCTTAGGGGGTGGCGTTCCCTGTTTCTAACGTCTGACCCCGAACTGGCGCGGGATGCCCAGCGCTCGATGTGGCGATCTCCATTGCAATCCCATCGGCCATGGAGCATCAAACCGAGGGGCTCCCCGTCCCGTCGGATATGATCCAAGGAATGCCTCGCCGAGTCTGGAGCCCTGATCGATGCGTCTGCTGCATTTCCTCGAGATCGAGAACTTCAAGACGTTTGGCGAGAAGCAGCGGATTGAACTCGATCATCCCACCGTGTTGATCGGGCCGAACAATTGCGGCAAGACGAGTGCGATCCAAGCGCTGGCATTGTGGTCGCAGGCGGTGAAGAACTGGTATGACCAGCGTCGCGACTCGGTGGCGAAGGAGCGGACGGCTACAGCTCTCAACAGGCTGAACATCGTGGCTGTTCCGGTCAAGAAGACTCAATCCTTCTGGCACAACACGATCGTACGCGCAGGCAGCAAGTATATTCCCCTGACGATTACGGTCGGCGTTCAGTTCAAAGGGGAAGTCATTCCGCTGAGCATGCTTTTCAGCAATCGGGGGGACGAGCTGGTCTACTGCTCTCCGGACAAAGCGGTCATCGGGAACCTCGACCTGATCAAGCATGCCGCGTCTATCAGCGTGGAACTGCTCTATCCCATGTCAGGCCTGGAGACGGAGGAACCGATCCTCCAGCCGGGACGTATCGATCTGCTGCTCGGTCAGGGGCAAACCGCCCAAGTGCTGCGGAACTTGTGTCTGATCGTCGCGAAGGACCATCCGCAGGATTGGGATCGCGTTGTAAAACTGATGAACCGCCTGTTCGGCGTGTCTCTTGGGACACCGACGGAAACCGCGCGCGGCGCCATCGAGCTGCACTACAAGCAGCCGGGCGCGAAGGATCTGCTCGATGTCGCTTCATCGGGACGCGGCTTTCAGCAGATGCTGCTGATCTTCGCGTACCTGTTTTCCCATAAGCGAAGCGTGCTGCTGATCGACGAACCCGATGCGCATCTGGAAATCCTGCGTCAGAAGCAGGTCTATGTCTTGCTGCGCGACATCGCTACCGAGAACGACTCCCAGGTCGTCATGGTGACTCATTCGGAGGTCATCCTGGATGAAGCGCTCGAGAGCAACCTGACCTTATTGCTGAACGGCAAGGCCGACGATCTGGCCAAGAGGACGTCGATCCGCAACTGCCTGAAACATTTCGGCGCCGATCATTATGTCAGGGCACGGGAGCGCGGGTATGTCCTGTATGTCGAGGGCGGTACCGACATCGACATGCTGCGTGCCTTGGCCGAACGAATCGATCACCCGGTGGCCCAAGAATGGGATGATCGGGTGAATTCCTTCTATGTGCAGGACAATTACCCCCTGGTAAGCCAGGAAAGCGAGCTGGAACGGGTCGAGGGCGGTTTCGGCATCCTGCCTCGGGAGCACTTTGGCGCGTTACGCGGCATGCTCCCCGGCCTTCGGGGATTGGCGATACTCGACAACGATGGGAGAGATCGGCGCAATGAAATCGATGGCCCGCTGAAGGTCGTCTATTGGCGGCGCTACGAGGCGGAGAACTATTTCATCACGCCCGATCTTTTGCGCCGCTACGCCATGGAGCAATTTCAGGATCTGGAGCTTTTCGGCGCCTACCGGCCGGAAATAGAAAGCGTTCTCGACCGGCTCGTGCTCGAGAAAATCTTCGATTCCATACCGGCCGACTTTCAGACCTGGAAGAACTCGCCAACCGATGCGGCGCGTCTGGTTTGGGAAGCACGGACCGCGCGGCTGAAGCTGAGCACGTTCGCCGAGGAATTCTTCCGCCGGCTGAGGGACAAGCTCCATGAACCGATGCTCCTGAAAAAAGGAGAGCTGCATCGGATGGTGAAGTTCGTGGATGCCAGCGCCATTCCGTCGGAGGTAAGTGAAAAACTTGACCTGCTTGCAGACTTGTTCGAGTCCGCAAGGGAGATGTCCGAACCCGCCGGAGCCCGCTGAAACAGACTCCGGCGGCCTGCACTCTCCCGGATATTCCGCTGTTACCCCGCCAGCTTCTGCTTTAATTCGCGGCGGCGGCGGTGCAGGACGGGTTCGGTGTAGCCGTTGGGCTGCTCGCGGCCCTTCAGCACGAGGTCCAGCGCCGCCTGGAAGGCGATGCTGCCGTCGAAATCGGCTGCCATCGCCTTGTACTGCGGATCGTCGGCGTTCTGGCGGTCGACCACGGCGGCCATGCGCTTCATCGTCTCGACCACCTGCTCCTCCGACGCGATGCCGTGGCGCACCCAGTTGGCGATGTGCTGGCTGGAGATGCGTAGCGTCGCGCGGTCTTCCATCAGGCCGACATTGTCGATGTCCGGCACCTTGGAGCAGCCGACGCCCTGATCGATCCAGCGGACGACGTAGCCCAGGATGCCCTGCGCATTGTTGTCCAGCTCCTGCTGAACGGCATCCGGCGCCCAGTTCGGCCGGTCGGCCAGCGGGATCGTCAGGATATCGTCCAGCTTGCCGCGCTTCTGGCCCTTCAGCTCTTCCTGCCGGGCGGCCACGTCGACCTGATGGTAGTGCAGGGCGTGGAGAGTGGCGGCGGTCGGCGAGGGGACCCAGGCGGTGTTGGCGCCGGCCTGCGGGTGGCCGATCTTGGTCTTCAGCATCTCGGCCATGCGGTCGGGCATCGCCCACATGCCCTTGCCGATCTGGGCGCGGCCCTTCAGGCCGGTCGCCAGTCCGGTATCGACGTTGCTGTCCTCGTACGCCTTGATCCAGGCCGAACCCTTCATGTCGCCCTTGCGCAGCACGGCGCCGGCTTCCATGGCGGTGTGGATCTCGTCGCCGGTGCGGTCGAGGAACCCGGTGTTGATGAAGGCGACCCGGTCCTTGGCGGCCCGGATGCACTCCTTCAGGTTCACCGTCGTCCGGCGCTCCTCGTCCATGATGCCCATCTTGATCGTGTAGCGGGCAAGGCCGAGCGCGTCTTCGACGCGGCCGAACAGCTCGTTCGCGAAGGCGACTTCCTCCGGACCGTGCATCTTCGGCTTGACGATGTAGAGCGAGCCGGTGCGGCTGTTGCGCAGGTCGCCTTCACCCTTCTTCAGGTCGTGCAGTGCTATCAGGGTCGTGAACAGCGCATCCAGGATGCCTTCCGGCGCCTCGCTGCCATCCTTGAGCTTGACCGCGTCGATCGTCATCAGGTGGCCGACGTTGCGGACCAGCATCAGGCTGCGGCCGGGCAGGGTGAGCGTGCCGCCGTCCGGCGTCGTATAGGTGCGGTCGGGGTTCAGCCGGCGCTCGATCCGCTTGCCGCCCTTTTCCAGGGTGGCGGTGAGCTTGCCGTTCATCAGGCCGAGCCAGTTGCGGTAGATCGTGACCTTGTCCTCGGCATCGACGGCGGCGACGCTGTCCTCGCAGTCCATGATCGTGGTCAGGGCCGATTCCGCGACGACGTCGGAAATGCCGGCGGCGTCGTCCTTGCCGATGAAGTGTTCGCGGTCGAACCGGATCTCTAGGTGCAGGCCGTGGTTGGCCAGCAGGATCGCGGTCGGCGATGTGGCGCCGCCCTGATAGCCGGCCAGCTTGGCGGCATCGCGGAGCGTCGTGGTGCCGCCGCCCTTCAGCGTGACCGACAGCTTGCCGTCCGCGATGGAATAGCCCGCCGCATCGGCGTGGGATCCCTCGACCAGCGGCGCCGCATCGTCCAGGACCTGACGGGCGTAGGCGATGACCTTGGCGCCCCGGTGCGGATCGTAGCCGCCGACAGGGGTCTTCTCGTCGTCGGACGGGATGGCGTCCGTCCCGTAGAGCGCGTCGTACAGGCTGCCCCAGCGCGCGTTGGCGGCGTTCAGGGCATAGCGCGCGTTCATGACGGGGACGACGAGCTGCGGGCCGGCGATGGTCGAGATTTCCGGATCGACATTGGCGGTCGATACCTGGAAGTCCTCGCCTTCGGGCAGCAGGTAGCCGATCTCGCGCAGGAAGCTCTTGTACTCCTCCAGGTCGATCGGGCGGCTGCGGTGGTCGCCGTACCAGGCGTCGATCCTGGCTTGCAGGTCGTCACGCTTTTTCAGGAGTTCGCGGTTGCGCGGCGCCAGATCGTGGAGGATGGCGTCCAGAGCACTCCACAGGCGGTCCGGCTCGATCCCGGTTCCCGGCAGTGCTTCCTTTTCGATGAATTCACGAAGTTCGGCGGCAACCTGCAATTCGCCGATCTGGTTCCATTCGCTCAAAACTCCACCCTCCTGCAAGTCATTCATTTTAGTGGCATCCAATCATTTCCCTGACGGCGCCAAGCGTGTTTGTGCACCGCATCAACGCCAGAGTCAAAAATACAGTCGGCATAGCTGTTGTTCCGTGAACTCCTGTCTCGGCGCTTGTTATCGTGAGATGGGCACCCAGTGGGTAATGCTGCCGGGGGACTGGACGCTTCCTGGACAAACCCTGGGGCAAACGTTGCAAGTCCACATACCCTGTCCCACATCACCGCCACTGCCGCGGCTCCACGGAGTTGCATTGCACGCCTTTCATAATGGAGAACAAAATACCATGCGGCATGTCACATCATTTCGGGCGATCTTCTCATTCAAGGCTGGCTTCCCCGTCCACGCCTTGGCTCTGTTTCTCTTCACCGCCCTGGCCGCGTTCAGCGGTCCGACGGGCAGCGCCCATGCCGCCGACGCGGGCGGTCTGGTCAATGCGCTGACGTCGCAGCTGGGCGTCACCAAGCCGCAGGCCGAAGGTGGTGCGGGCGCCCTGTTCAATCTGGCGAAGCAGCGGATGGCGCCGGAGCAGTTCGGTCAGGTCCAGAGTCAGGTTCCCGGCATCGACGGCCTGATGGGAACCGCCTCCAGCGCGTCCTCTTCCAAGGGACAGGCCGACAGCGGCGGACTGGCCGGGATGGCGACCGGCGCGCTCGGCAGCGTCGGCGGCGGCGGTGCCGCCGGCGGGCTGGGAGCCCTGGCGCCGCTCGCCGGATCGTTCTCGTCCCTGGGCATGTCGCCCGACATGGCGGGCAAGTTCCTTCCCGTCGTGATGGAATATCTCAACTCCAGTGGCGGCGGCGGTGCGGCGGGCTTGCTGAAGAGCGCCCTGACTGGCTAAGACTGCCACCGGTTAGGACGGGGGCCGGCCAAGGCTTGGCCGTCAGCGGACAGGAAATCGATTGCCCGAAATGTCAGATCTCATGTCCGCGTTCGAAATGTCGTCCTTCGATGAAGTAGCCTCGTCGGCGCTGCCTTCGGCCTTCCGGGCGCTGCTGGACCATAATGCGTCGATGACGGCGACCCTGTCGGCGCACTGGAACGGGATGCTGAGCGCTCTCGTCTTGCGGCACGGCGTGACGGCGGATGGCGCGGTGCTGGTGCGCCGCGTCGTCCTTGTCGCCGGCACCGGCGAATTGCCGGTCGAGATCGCCGAAGTGCGGGCCCTGACCGGCGCACTGGGCAACGGCGTGCTCGGGCGGCTGGCCTCCGCGACGGTGCCGTTCGGCCGCTCCCTTCAGCAGGAAGGGATCGCCTTCACGACCGAACCGGTCAGCTTCTTCAAGGTCACGGCAAACGAGGCGCTGGCGGAGGCGGGGCGGACCGTGCCCGGCACGCCCATGTTCGGCCGCAAGGCGCTTCTTTGGCTGGCGGATGGCCGCCCGCTCGGCGAAACGGTCGAGATCCTGCCGCGTGTCTGACGGCACCCCGACGGTGTCCTTCCAGCGGGAGTTCCCGGCCATCAAGGACTTCCGTGGCGTTGCCGGCCGCTCAGGCGAGTTGGTCGAGCAGGCGTCCGACCGTTGCGGCACGGGCGGTCCAGCTTCCGTCCGCTTCGTCGTCCTGGTCGATGACCACGGTCCTGTGGCAGGGAAAGCGCTGGGCCAGTTCAGGCGTCGCCGCGATGATGAGGTCGGCTCGAACCGCCAGTTCGGCTTCCATCGCCTTGATGGAGCAACAGCTGACGTCGGCCATCAGGGTGAAGTTGGTGTCGCAGTAATAAACGACCGCGTGCTCGTCGATCTCCCCGACGGCGTCGATCGCGGTCGGCACCGAACTCAGCAGGATCGGGCGGCGCAGTTCCAGCATCGACATCGCCGTGCGGATCTGGTGTCCAAGCAGTTGCTGGTTGTCCGCCCGCGATGCGGTGTTGCTGGAGACGTGCTGCGCCAGCGGCGCCAGGATGCGGTCGGGCCGGTAGTCTCCCATGTCCGAGGGCTGGTCTTGGCCACGGGGGCAGCTCGCGCAGCATCGCAGCACGGGAGAGTTCACCCAGACCACCTTCCGCTCGGTGCCGAGGTGACGGACGAGGTGATGGGCCCCCGTCGGCTGCCGTCCCCAGTTCTCTCCGAATACAATCAGGTCCGAGTGCATTTGACGACTCTCCAAACTAACGCAGTATTGTTTGTCTCCTTTGTGCATAGACCGTGCCACCTGAGTTAATCCGATGGAGTGCGGGGATTCGTGGTTTCTGCTGCCTCCTGAATTGCGAATCGCAAATCAGAACAGGAAACCGGCATTCCAGATTCGGGTTTTCTCGCATCCTGGCTATCCCGGACGCGACATGACGATGGCGATTGCGGGGCAGCCTTGCTGGAACCGTGGTCGCGACCGGATGTTGCTCCTCAGCCGGTTGTCCGACCGGCGCTGCACAGATCTACCCGTCAAGGCACTCCATGACTTTCAGCCAGATAGCGGCTTTCTCAATCGTCATTGTCATGGTCGGGTTGCTGATCTGGGACAAGATCCGCTACGACGTCGTGGCGCTCGGCGCTCTGCTTGCGGCGATAGCCTGCGGCATCGTCCCTCCCGACAAGGCCTTCACCGGATTCAGCGACGACATCGTGATCATCGTCGCGTCGGCCCTGGTGGTCAGCGCCGCTGTCGGTCGCTCCGGCATCGTCGAACTGATGATGCGGCCTTTCATTCCGCACATGAAGACCACCAGCTCGCAGGTCGGCATCCTGGTCAGCGTCGTGACGGTGCTGTCGGCCTTCATGAAGAATATCGGCGCCCTGGCGATCTTCATGCCGATCGCGTTCCAGATCTCGCGCCGGACCGGCAAGCCGGCCTCCCGCCTGCTGATGCCCCTGTCCTTCGGGTCGCTGCTCGGCGGACTGGCGACGCTGGTCGGCACCTCTCCCAACATCATCGTGTCGCGCATGCGCGAGGACATCGTGGGTGAGCCGTTCACGATGTTCGATTTCGCGCCGGTCGGCATCGGTCTGGCGGTGGTCGGCATCGTCTTCCTGACCTTCGGATGGCGGCTGCTGCCACGCGCCGAACGGTCGGGAGCGGCGGGCGACGCCCAGTTCTCGATCGAGGACTACACGACCGAGGCCCGCCTGCCGCCTGAGTCGCCGCTGGTCGGCAAGACCGTGTTCGACCTGGAGAGCATGGCGGAAGCCGAGGTGACCGTCGTCGGCATCATTCGCGAGGGGTTCCGCCGCTACGTGCCTTCGGGCCACTGGACCCTGTTCGCCGGCGACGTCCTCGTGCTGGAAGGCGAGGCCCAGGCGCTGGAAAAGATCACGGTTGACGGCAAGCTGGAACTGGTCGGCCTGAAGGAGGGCGAGATCGCATCCGCCCGGCGCGGCGAGATCGGCATGGTCGAGGCGGTGGTGACCCAGGGCTCGCCACTGATCGGCAATTCCGCCGCCCAAGTCAGCCTGCGCGAACGGTTCGGCGTCAACCTGCTGGCCCTCAGCCGGCGCGGGCGCCGAGTCAGCCAGCGCCTGCGCCGGGTGCGGTTCCAGCAGGGCGACCTGCTGGTACTCCATGGCAACAAGGACGCCATGCCCGACACGCTGGCGGAACTGGGCTGCCTGCCCCTGGCCGAGCGGAATGTCAGCCTCGGGCGGAAACGCCACCTGTACTTGCCCATCACGGTGCTTGCCATCGCCATGGCGCTGGTGGCGCTCCAGATGGTGACGGTCACTATAGCGTTCTTCGGGGCGGCGGTGATCCTTCTGCTGACCCGTGTCCTGACCCCGCGCGAGGCGTACGAGGTGGTCGACTGGCCGATCCTGATCCTGCTCGGTTCTCTGATCCCGGTCAGCGACGCCTTGCGCACCACCGGCGGCACCGACCTGATCGCGGGTTGGCTTTCGGGCGCCGCCGGGGCGCTGCCGCCGATGGGAGCGCTGGCGCTGATCCTGACGGTCGCCATGGCCGTCACGCCTTTCCTCAACAACGCCGCGACGGTGCTGGTGATGGCCCCGATCGGAGCCAGCCTGGCTGGCCAGCTCGGCCTCAACCCCGATCCGTTCCTGATGGCGGTGGCGGTCGGGGCCGCCTGCGATTTCCTCACGCCGATCGGTCACCAGTGCAATACGCTGGTGATGGGGCCGGGCGGATATCGGTTCGGGGATTACTGGCGACTGGGCCTGCCGCTGTCGGTGATCGTGATCACCCTGGGCACGTTCCTGATCGGCATGTTCTGGCCGATGTAGGAACCGGATTAACGTAAGCAGGCGACCGCCGGGAGAACCGAGATAGTCGGCGCTCCCGGCCAGGGGCCTGAAGCTCCCCTAAAGGGGAGTAGTCAGCACGAGCACCACCACGACAATGGCGGCGAGGACGAAAGCGGCCAAGCCGGTCGAGTAATTACGCCAGACGCGACGGATGTCGCCCTTGCGCCACGACTGGAGCCTCACGGCCGCCTCCCAATCCTTGTCCTGAAGGCCGTCCCGAATTGCGCCAGACTTAGACGCGCTTCAGGTTGACAGCCGAGGTCTTGCCCTTGCGGGGGTCGTTCTCGAGGTCGAAGCTAACCGCGTCGCCATCGTTCAGGCCGTTCATGCCCGAACGCTCGACGGCGGAGATGTGAACGAATACGTCCGGTCCACCCTGGTCAGGCTGGATAAAGCCATATCCCTTGGTCGCATTGAACCACTTGACGGTACCTGTCGGCATTTTCTGGTCTCCCTGACCGTATTTTGAAGTCCACCAACCCTGTCCCGCCGCACGGCCGGTTGCAAGCCGCAAATATCACGATTGGCGCGCGCGACAGTGGTATTCCTTCTCGCCAGTCCTGTTTGCATCCCAACCGTGCAAGCGTAACCTTATCTCGACTCACATGTTTTGTCATCACTGCGGCTTGAGGCAGTGGGTTTCCGTAACGTTTCGCTCAAGAGCTGAGGATATTTTAGAGATGACAGGACATCGGCCGGTTAGAGAGGGCGTCTACGATACGTCCGGCGGAACTGGGAACTACAGGGGTAACCTGGGCGGCACCGTCGCGGTGCAGCCGGGACTTTACCGGCGAATTTCCTGGGGCGCCGTGATCGGCGGCGTGCTCATGGTGGTGGCGATCCAGCTTCTGCTGAGCATGCTGGGGATCGGCATCGGGATGACGACGATCGATCCCGCACAGGGGGCAGCCGGTTCGCCCGAGGCCAGCACGCTCAGCATCGGCGCCGTGGTCTGGTGGGCGGTCAGCTACCTGGTGGCGCTGGTCATAGGCGGTTATGTCGCGGCCCGTCTGGCCGGGGCGTGGGAGAAGACCGACGGCGTGCTCCATGGCCTGCTGACCTGGGCGCTGGCGCTGGTCGTCAGCTTCTGGCTTCTGACCTCGGCCATCGGCAGCGTGATCGGCGGCGCCTTCAACGTGTTCGGCAACGCTGTTTCCGGCATATCGAGCACGGTCGCCGATGCCGCACCGCAGGTCGCCAACGCCACCGGGCTGTCGGCCGAGCAGGTGCAGCAGCAGGTCCAGGAACTGCTGCGTCCGGCCGACCAGACGAATCAGAGCCCCGAGGCAGCCCAGCGCGAGCTGGTGTCGCTGGCTCCGAAGATCGTGGCGGGCGGTCCGGAAGCCGATCAGGCGCAGCAGCGGGCGATCCAGATCGTCAGCCAGCAGTCCGGCATCAGCGAGGAGGATGCCCGCGCCCGGATCGAACAGCTTCGCCAGCAGGCGGAACAGACCGCGCAGCAGGCGGAGCAGACGGCCCGGCAGGCGGCCGACGTCACGGCCGACACCGTGTCCCAGGCGTCCATCTACGGGTTCGGAGCGCTGCTCCTGGGCGCCATCGCGGCCGCCATCGGCGGCTCGTCCGGCACCCGGCGCCGCGAGGACCTGAACGCGATCTAACCCCGGTTATTATGGGTTAACCCTTACGGTGATAAGATGCGGTCCTCCCGTCAATGGAGGGCCGCGTTTTGTCTTCTACCTCTTGGCTTCTGGTGTGCATCTATCTCATGGTCGCCGCCGTAAGCGTCCTGGAAACAGGCTTTTCGGTCCAAAAAAGGACTCAATGGTCTTTCCTGCCGGTCTGTATCGTAGCGCTTCTCCATGGTCTCGGATGGCCGCTCCGCATGGCCGCGGGCGCCAGGCGGCCGTGACTGCCCAATCTATTAGTTAACTCATTATTAACTACGCAGACGCAGCTTTAGCCGAGTTGACTGGTCCCTGGTTGATCTCGGGTGGGCGATGGATTCGATCGATTTTACTTCCGGTGAAGTTTCGGACGTTGTGACCTGGAATCAGGCCGGCTTTCTGAAGCCGCAACGCAAGCTTTCCCAGTACCTCTTTCTCTACGTGGCGCCTTCGATGGCAGCCGGGCTCGGACTTTTCACCTCGAAGCCGTTCGAGGCGGGGGCCACCGTCCTCACCGTGACCGATCCCGATTATCTGGCGCAGGCGATGAGCCATGCGGAGATCACGGCGGCCGGGTTCAGCCACGCCGACATCTTCCAGGTGGGAAGCGATCTGTTCATCCCGCCTTATGGCGGACCGGACGACTTCACCAACCATAGCTGCGAACCGAACTGCGGCCTGAAGGTCCGTCCCGACGGCTTCTCGATGGTGGCCCTGTACGATATCGAGGCGAACGAGGAACTGACCTACGACTACTCGACCCATCAGGAGCATCCGCTGGAAGATATGGACTGCGCCTGCGGGTCGCGCGGCTGCCGGCGCGTGGTGCGCAGTTTCTCGACCCTGCCGAAGCCTCTCCGCCGCCGCTACCTGTCCCTGGGCATCGTCGCCGACTTCGCCGCCGAGATGGCGCTGATCGCGGCCGAAGGCTCGGATTGCCGCTTCTAGGGGCCGGCGGCGGTCCTCCCTGGTCACGGGCATGGTCATGGATGTGGATGTGATCAAGCCGCCTAAGCTGGTTGCCACCGCACTCCGGCGTCATCTCGCTTTCCCCGCCTGCGTCGTCGAGCTGGCCGTGCTCGGGTCCCTGCTCTCCGGTTCCATCCTGATCCTGACGACCAGCGGCGCCGCCCTGTTCCTGGCGAACGAGGGCAGCGAGTCGATGCCCGTCTTCTACGTCCTGCTTGCGGCGGTCTCGATCCCGCTGGCGTCGGGGGTGTCCGCCGTGCTGTCGCGCTGGCTGACGCTCCAGGTCTCGGCGGCGCTTTGCCTTGCCTCGGCGCTGCTGGCCTTGGCGCTGTGGGGCATGGCGGCCGCCGAGATGCCGGGGGCAGCCTATGCGGCCTATATCGCGGCCTACAGCCTCGAGATCCTCTACGACACGCTGTTCTGGCTGCTGGCGTCGGAATACCTGACCACCCTCGACACGAAGCGGTACGCGGCGCAGCTCGCCATGGCGTTCGGCGCGGGCGGGGTGGGCGGCGGCATGCTGGCGTCGCTGCTCTCGCAGTACATCGCGACGCAGACCCTGCTGCTGGTGGCGGGCTTTCTGTTCGTCCTGTCTTTCCTCCAATGCGTCCGCATTGGCCGGCGGCTGACCCGGCTCGGCGACGGCGAGGACGAGGAGGAAGGCGAGGGCGGCGTGCTGGAAGCCGTCCGTGCCCTGGCCGGCACGGTCAGGAGCTTCCCGCTGGTGGGCGCCATCTGCGGCGGTATCCTGCTGATGTCCGCGCTGTTCTGCCTCCAGGACTATCTGGCCATGACCGTCTATGCCGAGTCCTATGCCGACGAGGACGATCTGGCGGGTTTCCTCGCCGTGGTCTACTCGGCCCAGCAGGCGGCCGAGCTGGTCATACTGGCGCTGTTCGGCCGTATCGTGCTGGAACGCGGCGGGCCGCTGCCGCGCAACCTGATCTTCCCGCTGACGACGCTGCTCAGCCTGTGCGGCCTCTTCCTGTTCTGGGGCCTGCCGGCGGCGGTGGTCATGCACATGAACGCCAACGCGGTGTCCAACGCGATCTTCGAGCCGGTCAAGACGCTGAACTACGCCGCGATCCCGTACCGCGTGCTGGGACAGGTCCGCATGCTGGCCGAAGGTGTCATCTACCCGGCCGGCATCGCCCTGTCCGGCATCGGGCTGATCTGGCTCCAGTCGATGGCGGAGCCGCGCACCACCCTGATAGTCGCCATCGCCCTGGCCGTGCTGTTCGTCGCTGTTTGCTCCGCCGTCGGGGCGGGTTTCCTGCCGAGCCTGCTGCGCAGCCTGCGCCAGCGTGCGGCGGTTCCCGCCGCGCAGTTGGGGAAAGCCGGTATGAACCGCTTCTCCCAGGCCGACATCCAGCGGCTGGAAAACCATCCCGATCCCCAGGTAAGGCTCTACGCCGCCGATCTGCGCAACCGCTTCGGAGGGGAGAGGCGGGCACCGGTGGCGCCGCTGCCGGGACGCTGCATCCGGACCGTCGCGCGCGACCTGGAGCATCGCTCGGCCGAAACTCGGCAGGCGGCGGCAGAGGCGCTGGGGCGTTTCGGCGATGCCGCCATCGGGGAAGCGGTGCTCCGGCTGATGTCTCCCCGGTCCGAAGTGGCGCATGCCGCGATCCTGGCGCTCGGCTCCATCGGGTCCAGGCGCGCACGGCGTCTCCTGCTCGACCATCTGCGCCCCCTTTACCGGCAGGCCCGCCGCAACCTGCATGGCCTGGCGGCGATGCGCGGCTTCGGCGATTCAGCGGAGCTGGCCTCCGCGGAACTGGTCGAGGTGCTGGCGGCTGCCCTGTCGGCCAGCAACCGGCGGATCATCTGGCGCGTGCTGATGGTCAAGGCGGCGCTGGGCAGCCGGCGTGATATCCGGCTGCTTCACAGCCTCGCGCATTCGTCCGACGCCCGCGTGCGCGCGGACGCCATAGAGGCGCTGTCCAGCATGCCCACTGGCCGCTTCATCCGCCCGGTCCTGTCGCTGCTGGAGGCGGGATCGAACGGTCCTCAGTCCGACATCCCCGCGACCGATGCGGCGGGAGCGCTTTTGATGGCAGCCGAATCGGACCGCTGGACGCGTCTGCTTGCCGCCAAGCTGCTCGAAGGCGGCCCTCTCGAAGGGTTGCCCACAAACAAGATCGCAGTCACCGCGACGGAGGGAGAACAAGCCATGCTCGATCTCATCCTGTTCCTCAAGTCGGTCCCGCTGTTCCAGGCGTTGACGCTGGAGGAGATCGCCGACCTTGCCGAACGGGCGGAAACCACCAGCCTCGCCGCTGGCCGCGTCGTGTTCGAGGCCGGTGCCGCGGTCCGGCATTTCTCGGTCATCCGAAGCGGCACGGTCGAACTGCGCATCCACGGCGTCGCCGTCGATACGATCACGCGCGGCGCCTCGTTCGGGGAGAACGCCTTTATCGAGGATGCCCGCCACGCGGTGTCCGGCTTCGCCGTCACCGAACTGGTCGTCATGCGGTTCCACCGGGCGGTGATCGCCGATCTGGTGGCCGAACACCCGCTGGTCCTGCCGCCTGTCCTGGACGAATGGCAGCAGCGGGTGGCACGCCTTTATTCACGGCTGGCCGACCAGTCGGCCGGCGCGCAGCCGCAGCAGCGGCTGCACCTGATCCATATCGCCGAAGAAAAAAACCGGAGCCCGGACGAATGCGCCTGATCCATCGCGTCATCTTCATCCTGTCGGCGGCGGCATTCGCCATGCTGGTCGGCAACGCCCTGATCCTGCACCTCCTGGTCGGCGAGGAATTCAAGAACCTGGAAAGCGAGCTTGCGGTCCGCAACGCCAACCGCGCGGTCGACGCGGTATCCAACAATCTGGCGCATCTGCGGTCCTCGGCCATGGACTGGGCGGCCTGGGACAGCAGCTACGCGTTCATGCAGGGCGAGAACGCCCAGGAATTCGTGGATCAGAACCTGATGTTCCAGAGCTTCCAGGGCATCCAGGTCAACCTGATGTATTTCCTTCGCTATGACGGGACCGTGGTGTGGGGCGGCATCTACGATCTGGCGACAGGCGAGACGATGGACCTGCCCGAATTTCCGTCGGACCGGCTGCCGCCCGACCGCCTGGCCTTGCTCCACGAGGGGGAGGGCGAGGACGAACCGGACCGGTCCGGGATCATGCTGACCGGCAAAGGCCCCATGCTGGTGGTCGGTGCTCCGATCCATCGGGCTGACGGCACCGGATCGGCGGCCGGCATACTGGTCCTCGGGCGTTTCCTCGACAACGGCCTGATCGACCGGCTGGGCCGTCAGGTCCATGCCCGCTTCACGCTGGACCCGATCGGCCAGCGCCAGTCGCCGATCAAGGTGCAGGAGCCGACCGGTGAGATCTCCACGGACGAAGAGGAAGACCGGTCCGGCAGGGAGCGCCCCAGCATAGTGGTGGAAGGCGGTCAGCTCCGGGTGCGGAGCGTGCTCCAGGACATTGCGGGCAGCCCCGCCCTCGTGCTCGAAACCAACTATGCCCGGAGCATCAGCGCCGCCGGCGACAGCATGGTCAACTACGTGCTGGCGCTGATGGGCGGAGTGCTGGGGATCACCGGTCTCGCAATCCTGCTGATGCTCAACGGCACGGTCCTCAAGCCGGTCGCCCGGCTGATGGACCGGGTGCTGGAAGCGCGCGGCGCCACGTCGGGGCCAAAGGCTGAAAAGGGCGACAGCGGGGAAGGCGCTTCGGACGAGATCGCGATCCTGAGCGCGGAGTTCGAACGCACGCTGGCCCAGCTAGAGGAGACCCGGAACCGGCTGGTCGAGCAGAGTTTCTATACCGGCGCCGCAGAACTGGTCGGCGGCATGACCCACAATGTGCGGAACGCCCTGACGCCGATCTCGATCAAGCTTTGGCATATCGGTCGGGCGCTCGACATGGCGCATTTGGACAAGATGGAGGCGGCGGTGGCCAAGGTCGCCGAGGCCGCGGCGGACCGCCGCGACTGCGAACTGGCCGTGACGTACCTGAAGGCCTGCATGGAGCATCTGCGGACCAGTCACTCCACCATCGAGACCGATCTCAGCGTGATCGGCGATCAGGCGACGCATATCGAACAGATCTTCTATGACCATGAGCGGTTCAGCCGTGCTAAACGTCAGGTTGAAACAATCGACGTCGTCGGCGTGATCGAAGAGGCGTCCAAACTGTTGCAGCATGGTGACGCCGTAAAGATCGAAGTCGCTCCGGGGATCGGAAAGCTGCCGCAGGTACGCGGACACCATGTCGTCCTGACCCAGGTTTTCGGCAATCTGGTGGTCAATGCGGAGGAAGCGATCATGGCCGGAGGACGCACCGCGGGAAAGATAATGATAGACGGCAAGGTCGTCACCACCGACGGCAGCGATATGGTGGAACTGCATTTTACCGATGACGGGCAGGGCATCCCCGAGGACAAGCTCGACCGCATCTTCGAGCGGGGTTATTCGACCCGCCGCGCCCATAGCGGCGGGATCGGCCTGCACTGGTGCGCCAATAGCCTGGCCGGCATGGGCGGAGGCATCTGGGCGACCAGCGAGGGCGTAGGCAGGGGCGCCACCATGGTCGTCCGGCTGCCGGTCAAGAAACGTGTGTTCAAGTTCGACGAGTTGAGAGAAAGCGCATGAAGGCAAGGGAACCGTTCCGGGTACTCGTGGCGGATGACGAACCGATGCTGCTGGACAGCTACCGCTACGTCATCGACGACCTGTCGCCCCGGCGCGACAGGATGACCGAACTGGAGGAACAGCTGTTCGGCCCGGCGGACACGCCGCCGACGCCGGAGGTCGAGTTGTGCTGCGTCCGGCAGGGCGAAGCCGCCGTCGCCCATGTTCGCGACGCACTGGCGGCGGGCAGGCGGTTCGGCGCCGCTTTCCTGGATATGCGCATGCCTCCCGGCATCAGCGGACTGGAAGCCGCCAAACGCATCCGCGCGCTGGACAGCCTGATCAACATTGTGATCGTCAGCGGCTTCGCCGGCGTCGATGCCCGCAAGATCACCCACGACGTTCCCCCGGCCGACCGTCTCTTCTTCCTCGCCAAGCCTTTCCAGGCGCGGGAGTTGCAGCAATACGTCCTGTCCTTCTCCGCCCGGCTGGAAAACGATCGGATCGAGAAGGAACGCCGGGACGAAGAGCTGGAAGCGGCAGCCGACACCCGCCGGCCCCTTCACGCGAACTGAGGGCCGGAGCGGAGACCCGCGACGGCTCGTGGCAGTATATACTGGGGTCTGTATATATCGGGAGCTGTCATGCTGTATTCGTTCATAAGCACAAAACGCAGCCTTTAGCTGAAAAGTAGAAAGTAATTGCATCGCGGTCCGGCTGAATACTATTGTGCGTCCATCTTGATTTTGCCGTATCCGGAACTCTGCCCATGCGGGAGCTTTTCGATTTCACCGGACGACGGGTGTGGGTTGCCGGACATGCAGGCATGGTCGGTTCGGCGGTGGTCCGCCGGCTGGCGCGCGAGGGATGCGAAATCCTGACCGTCGGCAGGAAGGACCTCGACCTCCGTCGCCAGTCCAAGGTAGAGGACTGGATGGAGGCCAACCGGCCCGATGCCGTGGTGCTGGCGGCCGGTAGGGTGGGCGGCATCGTCGCGAACTCCTCCCTGCCCGGCGATTTCATCTACGACAATCTGGCGATAGCGGCCAACGTCATCCACGCCGCCAGGGGCTGCGGCGTGACGCGGCTGCTGTATCTCGGCTCGTCCTGCATCTATCCGAAGCTGGCGGAGCAGCCGATGACCGAAGGCGCTCTGCTGACCGGCCCGCTGGAACCCAGCAACGAGTGGTATGCCGTCGCCAAGATCGCGGGTGTCAAGCTGTGTCAGGCCTACCGGCTTCAGCACGGCTGCGACTTCATCGCCGCGATGCCGACCAACCTCTACGGGCCAGGCGACAATTTCGATCCGGTCAACAGCCATGTCGTCCCCGGTCTGATGGCGCGGATCGACCGCGCCTTGGTGGAAGGGGCGGACAGCGTCCGGATCTGGGGCTCCGGCACGCCGCGCCGCGACTTCCTGCACGTCGACGACCTTGCCGATGCCGCCGTCTTCCTGCTCCGGCATTACTCCGGCGATCTGCCGGTCAATATCGGGACGGGACAGGACATCTCTGTGCTGGAACTGGCGGAAATGCTGGCCGAGACGATCGGCTGGCAGGGCCGGTTCGACTTCGACCCCTCCAAGCCGGACGGCGCGCCCCGCAAGGTCCTCGACGCTGGCGTCCTCAAGTCGCTCGGCTGGACCGCCGGGACGCCGCTGCGCGACGGCCTTGCCGCGACCTACCGCTGGTACAGGCAGGCCGGAGCGGACAACGTGCGCGGAGGCGTAATCCGGAGTCGAAGCCTGGACTCCGCCGGACCATGGCTGGACGGTAATGGCGGGGAAAAAACCATGGCTCCGCAACACATCGGCCGCTCATAGGGTCCCGGACTTGCCTTTACGGTTTCTTCTTGTGCTCCCTATCCCATCTCTCCATATCCATTCTGTAATTCTCTTCGGAATTTCTTCTGATCTCGTTCTGGCGATTCTGTTCGGCCATATAGCAAGTATCCCTGCTGACACCCTTGGCTTCGCATTCGGCCATTAGTTCGGCTTCATTGGCGCATCCCATCAGCGTGGCGGCTGTCAGTGCCAGACCGGCTACTTTCCACATGGAGTCCTCCCTTGATATCGCTTTTGTGCTAGGAACGAGCGCTCCTGAGCTATCTAATGAAATACACCCGAGCAGGCGAAAAGATCCATTCCAGCCTGCAAAGGTTGTAAATCGAGTGTTTGCCGGATAGTGAGCGATCATTGCAGCACCCAGCCGGCGCTCAGGTCAGCCGGTAGACCCTCGCCTCATAGGGCCGTAGCGTCAGCAGTGCGATGTCTTCCGCCGCATCGACCTCGAAGTTGGAAATCATCAGCTCCGTGCCCGAATACGCGATGCCCGACGGCAGGGCGAAGACCGGCTGGTTGGCGGTGAAGTTCAGGATCGCCAGCAGGCGGTCGTCGCCATGGGTGCGGGTGAAGGCGTAGATCTCGGTATGCGCTTCCAGCAGCAGGTCGTAGCGGCCATGGACGATGACCGGGTTCTCCTTCCGCAGCCGGATCAGCTTCTTGTAGTAGTGGAAGACGGAATTCGGGTCCACCAGCGCCGCGCGGACGTTGATTTCCGGGTAGTTGGCGTTGACACCGATCCACGGCTTCCCCGTCGTGAAGCCTGCATTGGGGCCGTCATCCCACTGGACCGGCGTCCGGGCATTGTCGCGGCTCTTGGCGTGGATGCCGGCCATGACGGTGGCGGGATCGATCCCCCGGTCGTGGACGAACTCCCGGTACATGTTCAGCGTCTCGATGTCCCGGTAGTCGTCGATCGACGGGAACCGGACATTGGTCATGCCGATCTCCTCGCCCTGATAGATATAGGGCGTGCCCTGGAGCATGTGCAGGAACGTCCCCAGCAGCTTGGCCGATGCCACCCTGTGATAGCCGTCGTCCCCGAACCGGGAGACCGAGCGCGGTTGGTCGTGGTTGGACAGGTACAGGCTGTTCCAGCCCTTGCCTTCCAAATTGCGCTGCCAGCGGGTCATGACCTGTTTCAGGTCCAGCAGGTCCCAGCGCTTCAAGGCCCATTTGGCCGACATGCTGTGGGGATCGCGGTCCAGGTCCATGTGCTCGAACTGGAACAGCATGTTGAGGTGGCCGGTCTCCTCGTTGGTCAGGTCGATGGCGTGCTCGGTCGTCGCCATGACGGCTTCGCCGACCGTCAGGATATCGCCCCGGGACAGCACCTCCCGGTGCATCTCGCTCAGATACTCGTCCAATCGGGGGCCGTGGATGAAGTACTGGCCGCCCCAGTGGTACGGCTTGTCGCCGATCACCGGCGCATCGGGCAGGCCCGGCGTCTTCGACAGCATCGTGATGACGTCCATCCGGAAGCCGTCGATGCCCTTGTCGAGCCACCAGCGCATCATCTCGTAGATCTTGTTCCGGAGGGCGGGGTTCTCCCAGTTCAAGTCTGGCTGCTTCCTGGAGAACAGGTGCAGGTAGTATTCGTCGGTTGCCTCGTCGTACTGCCAAGCCGAGCCGCTGAAGAAGGACTCCCAGTTGTTCGGTTCCCGCCCGTCCTTGCCCGGCCGCCAGATATAGAAGTCGCGGTAAGGGTTGTCCTTGCTCTTGCGGCTCTCGACGAACCAGGCATGCTCGTCGGAACTGTGGTTGACGACGAGGTCCATGACCATCCGGATGCCGCGCGCGTGCATCTCGGCCAGCAGTTCCTCCCAGTCGGCCAGCGTGCCGAACTCGTCCATGATGTCCTGGTAGTCGCTGATGTCGTAGCCGTTGTCGTCGTTCGGCGATTTGTAGACCGGTGACAGCCAAACGACGTCGACGCCCAGTTCCTTCAGGTAATCCAGCCGGCTTATGATGCCCCGCAGATCGCCGATTCCGTCACCGTTGCTGTCCTGGAAGCTGCGCGGATAGATCTGGTAGACGACGCTTTCCTTCCACCACTTCGTGGTCATGGCTCTTCCCCGGTCTGTGTTCGCCCAAATGTCGGATATCATCCCGGTTTTTCAACAATGGATAGTCATGAATGGCCGCAACGGTAGCTCTGACGGAATCCCGCCGAATGGATGAAATATGTAACCGATGTGCCATCGGCGTGTATGCTGCGATGCACTATGCTGTTTCAGGCAGATAGCTTTACCACCTGTTCCACGAATGGGGATTTGACAAGCATGACGGCTATAGTTTCCGAATCCATAAGCATCGAAGAACTGCGCCGCCGCCTGAAGGGCAACGGCCTGATCGCCGAGAACGAAGGCGTCTTCCACGCCGACCATATCCTCATCAAGGCCGAAGACGGCGGCGTCCTGACCGTCTGCGCCGTGGCGAAGCAGCAAGCGGACGGCAACAAGACGGTTGCCCGCCTGCAAAGCGTGCTGGCCGGCGTCGGGAACGTCCGCGTCCACGCCATCCCCAACGCGCTCCGCGCCGGCTGAAACCCCAGCCTCCGGCCCTAGACCTACAATCCTCAACCTTCCTTGATCATCCTGCCCATGCTGGCGTCGTGCAGGATGAAGCCTTCGATCGGGTCGTAGGGATGTGTCCACGGGGCCTGGGCCAGCACGCGGGCCGTATCGGCATAGCCGGCGGCCCAGCGTGCCCGGATGCCTTCCGGACTGAAGTCGATATCCTTGGAATGGTCCTCGCCCGCCAGCGGCGGGGCCAGCAGCCTCACCACATGCATACGGGTCAGGCAGCCATAGGCGGTAAGCTCCCGGATCTCGGGATCGTTGCGGAGATCGGGGGGCAGCCGTTCCGCCAGTTCCGCAATGACGTGGCGCAGGCGGTGGATCTGCTTCTGGCGGGTGATATGGCTGGCGGCGCGGCTTGAATACTGAAGGTCCTTCTGGCGGCTCATGACCTTCCAGATGCTGTCCGGTTCCGGTCCGCTGGGGTTCCAGATATGGACCGTGAAGACGACGCCGTTCCGCCGGGGATTGTCGTCGAACACCGCTTCGACGGGGGTGTTCGACAGGATGCCGCCATCCCAGTAAAGCTCGCCGTCGATCCGGATCGCGGGGAAGGCGGGGGGAAGTGCGCCTGATGCCATGACGTGCCGGATCGACAGGGGCGCCTTGCGGCTGTCGAAGTAGTGCATCTCGCCGCTCTGGACGTTGGCGGCGCCCACAGTCAGCCGGGGCTTTCCGGCATTCAGGTATCCAGGGTCGATCAGGTCGGCCAAGGTCTTCGCCAGCGGCGCCGTCGAGTAATAGCCGGCGTTCTCGGAACCCATGGTCATCTTCGTCCCCATGAACGCCCCCATCAGTGCCCAGGGATTGGGCTGGAAGAAGCCGTCTACCCCGGCAGCCATGGTCATGGCGTTGGACCCCATCGATCCGGCCCCCCAGGCGGCGGCCGCCATCTGGCGGAAGGGGCCGTGCTCGACCCTGCGCCAGAATTCCTGAAGCCGGGCCAGCCGTTTGCCCGGTGCATTGCCGGCGATCAGGCTGGCATTGATGGCGCCGATGGAGGTTCCGATCACCCAGTCCGGCTCAAGTCCCACTTCCTGCATCGCTTCATAGACGCCGGCCTGATAGGCGCCGAGCGCGCCGCCGCCCTGGAACACCAGCACCACCTGACCCAGGCTTTCCTTGTCGAACGCCGCTTGCGGCTTCACGTCGGTCTTCGTCATCAGCATGTCGGCTCTCCTGGAAGCGAGGGGATGGGATGGGTCAGTGCGCGGTCCAGCCACCATCGACCGGAAGGGCGGCGCCGGTGATCGAGGCGGCGGAGGCGCTGGCCAGGAAGACGGCGACTGCACCGATCTCATCGACCGTAGCGAAGCGCTTGCTGGGCTGCTGCGCCAGAAGCACGTCGCGGACGACCTCCTCGCGCGAGATCCCGCGGACCTTCGCCTGATCGTCGATCTGCGCTTCGACCAGGGGCGTCAGCACGTAGCCGGGGCAGATGGCGTTGCAGGTGATCGGCTCCTGCGCCACTTCCAGCGCCACCGACTTGGTAAAGCCGACGACGCCATGCTTGGCCGCGACATAGGCCGACTTGAACGGCGAGGCGACGAGGCCGTGGGCGGAAGCCACGTTGATGATCCGGCCGAACCCGTTGCCCCGCATGACCGGCAGCGCCAGCCGGACGGTATGGAAGGCGGAGCTGAGATTGACCGCGAGTATCCGGTCCCACTTTGCGGTCGGGAACTCGGTCACCGGCGCCACGTGCTGGATGCCGGCATTGTTGACCAGGATGTCGAGCCGGCCATGGGTTTCCACCGCCATGTCGACCATCCGGCCGATCGCGGCCGGGTCGGACATGTCGGCATCGGAATAAAGCGCCTCCACGCCGAAGTCCTCTTCGATCCCGCTGCGGGCTTCCGCGATGTCCTTGGCCGTGCCGAAGCCGTTCAGGACGACGGCGGCCCCCCTTGCGGCGAAGGCCCTGGCGATGCCGAGGCCGATGCCGCTGGTCGATCCGGTGATAAGCGCCACCCGGCCCAGGAACTCGCTGGCCGGCGAGATACGGTTTTCCGATACGCGCATGTCCATGAGAAGTCTCCCTGTTGATCCTGAACAGACTTTCCCACCCGGACCGGGCCTTCGTGAAATGCCGGTTAGCTAATCAGTCGATACGCGCCGGCTATCGAAACATTAGCCACCCGGCATTTCACTGGAACGGCTGAAACGCCGATCCTCGATCCCGACACCACGCGATGGTGCGTGGCAACCGGGAGACTTCAGATGATCGCCAAGCTTTGGATGAATTCCGTTCTGGTGCGCAGGCTGATGGGTGTGCTGCTGATGGGGGCGCTGCTGATCGGCGGCGCCGTGGCGATGGCTCCGGCAACGGCGCTGGCCGGCTCATGCCCCGCCGGCAAGCAGGGCGTCGATGTGCGGAAGCCGGACACGACCCCGGCGCGGGACGTGACCGATACCGTCATCTCCTCGATCGACGTGGCCAAGGAGCCCGCCGATATCGAGGGCCGGCAATTCCGCATGCGCCGGCTGGAAGTCAAGCCTGGCGGCGTCGTACCCTGGCACAGCCACGACGACCGCCCCGCCATCATCTACATCGTGAAGGGCGAGATCACGGAATACGCCAGCACCTGCTCCGTCCCCATCGTCCACAAGGCCGGCGACAGCACGGCGGAGCGGCACGGCGTCGCCCACTGGTGGAAGAACACCGGCAAGACTACGGCCGTC
The DNA here is from genome assembly GCF_000936425.1 of Skermanella aerolata KACC 11604. Classification (GTDB taxonomy): domain Bacteria; phylum Pseudomonadota; class Alphaproteobacteria; order Azospirillales; family Azospirillaceae; genus Skermanella; species Skermanella aerolata. The sequence continues at coordinate 70,369 of NZ_AVFK01000004.1, forward strand.
CTGATCTCCGCCGACCTCCTGCACGTGAACGACGCCGACCCGCACATGATGTAGGACCCCGCTGCCGGAGCCTTTTCGGAAGGGACGGTTGCAGCAATGCGGCGTCCCTTCAGCCTTCAGGAGGATCTGCGATGTCCCTTGCCGCACCCTTCCGGCCTGCCAGAATATCATCCGCCGGACGCTCCGCCGTCGTCGCGGCGATGGCTTTCTTTACCGTCGTGGACCTGTTCGCGACACAGGCGATCCTGCCGATGCTGGCCGCCGCCTATGGCGTGGCGCCGTCGGCCATGGGCATGGCCGTCAACGCCTGCACGCTCGGGATGGCGGTGGCAGGTTTAGCGACCGCGTTGTTCAGCCGGCGGATCGACCGCCGGAACGGCGTGGTCGCCAGTCTGGTCTTGCTGGCCGTTCCGACCGCGCTGCTGGCGCTGGCGCCCGACCTGACGAGTTTCGCGGTCCTTCGCATCGCTCAGGGGCTGTGCATGTCCACCGCCTTCGCGCTGACGCTGGCGTGGCTGGGCGAGCGTGGCGGCATGGGGCAGGCGAGCGCCTTCGCCGCCTATATCACCGGCAACGTCGCGAGCAACCTCGTCGGGAGGCTGGTGGCTGCTACCGTCACCGACGGCTTCGGGCTGGCCGGCAATTTCGCTTTCTTCGCCGCCCTCAATCTGGCGGGTGCGGCGCTGGCCTGGGCCGCGATGCGGGGAGCGCCGCCGCCGGCATCCGGGCCGCCGGTTCCGTTGGCGCGCCGTGTCCGCCAGCTTTCCACGGTGCCGCTGCTATCCGGGTTCGCGGTCGGCTTCTGCATCCTGTTCGCCTTCATCGGCGTCTTTACCTACGTCAACTTCGTGCTGGTCCGGCCGCCACTTAGTTTGGGCATGATGTCGGTTGGATTCGTCTATTTCGTTTTCCTGCCGTCGATCATCCTGACGCCGCTGGCGGGTATCGCCGCCGGGCGCTGGGGTGTGCGTTCCGCTCTCTGGGCAGGGCTGGGCGTCGCAGCGCTGGGGCTGGTTCCGCTGCTGAGTTCCGACCTCGTTACCGTGCTGCTTGGCATGGTGCTGGTCGGCGCGGGCACGTTCTTCGCCCAGGCGACGGCGACCGGCTTCGTCAGCCGGGCGGCCGCTGATCGCGGCGCTGCCAGCGGGGTCTATCTGGCGGCTTACTTCTCCGGTGGGCTGGCAGGCAGCGCCGTGCTGGGGCAAGCCTTCGACCGCTTCGGCTGGCCGGCTTCGGTATTGGGAGTCGGGTTGTCACTCGCTGCCGCCGCCGTTCTGGGTTTCAATCTGCGGACCGCATCAGCGAAAAACAAAATAAGACAGGGAGGATAAGCGACATGTCCAAGACCTTCGACGCCATCGTCATCGGGGCCGGTCAGTCCGGTCCCTTCCTAGCGGTTCGGCTGGCTCAGGCCGGCATGAAGACCGCACTGATCGAGCGGGAGCATCTGGGCGGCACCTGCGTCAACGACGGCTGCATCCCGACCAAGACGCTGGTAGCCAGCGCTCGCGTCGCCTATATGGCGCGCCGCGCCGCCGACTACGGCGTGCTGACCGGCGGTGAAATCAGCGTCGATATGAAGGCCGTCAAGGCGCGGAAGGACAGGATCGTCCAGGCCTCGCTCGACAGTCTGGCGAGTTGGATCGCCGCCACGGAGAACCTGACGCTGATCTGGGGCTCGGCCCGCTTCACCGGCCCCGGCACCGTTGAAGTCGAAGGCGAAAGCCTGACGGCGCCTCGGATCTTCATCAACACAGGCGGACGTCCGACCGTGCCGGACTGGCCGGGACTGGCGGATGTTCCCTATCTCACCAACACCTCGATGATGGCGCTGGACACGCTGCCGGCCCACCTGATCGTCGCCGGGGGAAGCTATATCGGGCTGGAATTCGCCCAGATGTACCGGCGCTTCGGCTCCCACGTCACCGTCCTGGAATACGCCGACCGCCTGATCGCCCGCGAGGACCCGGAGGTATCCGACACGGTGCGGGAGATCCTGGAAGCCGAAGGCATCACCGTCCACCTCGCCGTCCGGGACAACGCGGTGGAAAGGCAGGGGCAGGGGGTGCGGCTGACCGCCAAGGCCGGAGGCAATCCCGTCACGGTCGATGGCAGCCACCTGCTGCTGGCGGTCGGCAGGCTCCCCAATACGGGCGACCTGAACTTGGAAGCCGCCGGTGTCGAGACCGACGCGCGCGGGTACATCCAGGTCGATGACGAGTTGCGGACCAGCGCCGATGGGATCTGGGCCATGGGAGACGTCAATGGCCGGGGCGCCTTCACCCATACCTCCTACAACGATTTCGAGATCGTCGCCGCCAACCTGCTGGACGGCGACAAGCGCCGGGTATCGGATCGCATCACCGCCTATGCCCTGTTCACCGATCCGCCGCTCGGCCGCGTCGGGATGAGCGAGGCGGAAGTGCGCGCCAGCGGACGCCCCGCCCTCAAGGGCGTCCTGCCCATGACTCGCGTCGGCCGCGCCAAGGAGCGCGGCGAGACGCAGGGCTTCATGAAGGTGTTGGTGGACCGGGAAACCCGCCTGATCCTGGGAGCGGCGCTGCTGTGCATCGAGGGCGACGAGATCGTCCACAGCCTGCTCGACATCATGGCGGCCAAGGCCCCCTATACGGTGATCCAGCGCAGCGTCCACATCCACCCGACGGTCAGCGAGCTGATCCCGACGCTGCTGGGTAACCTCAAGCCGCTGGAGTAGCGGTGCCTGCTCAGCTCATGCCGTCGCGCGGCGGCCATTTGCCGGCATCGTCGCCCCAAAGCTGCTTCAGCCGTGCGTCACGGCCGCAACTATAGCGATAGAAGGAGTACTTGATGCTGTTGATGGTGTGGTAGTTCTGGTGATAGCCCTCGGCCTCGGTGAAGCCCTTGGGGTCGAGCTGGATCACGGGCGTCGCCACCTTCTTGCCAAGCACTTCCTCGATATGCGCCTTGCTCCGGTTGGCCTGTTCCGTCTGTTCCGAAGTCAGCGGATAGATCGCGGTCGTATACGCTTCACCCCGGTCGCAGAACTGCCCGGCGCCGTCCACCGGATCGATCGTCCGCCAGAAATACGACACGAGTTGCGGGAAGGTCACCTTGGCCGGATCGTAGGTGATCCGCACGACCTCGCGGTGGCCGGGATGACGCTCATAGGTCGGGTTCGGGAAAGTGCCGCCTGCATAGCCGGAGACCGTCTCCAGCACGCCGGGCACCTTGTCGAAGTCGGATTCGACGCACCAGAAGCATCCGCCGGCCAGGATGACGCTCTCGGTCTTGCCCGCCGGTTCGGCGGCCATGGCGGCAGCCGTGCCGGCGCACAGAAGCCCCAGCGTCAGCGCGGCGCGGGACAGGACGGATCGGAACTTCATCTTGGTGTCTCCTGGGACAGCGGCTTATCGCGTATTCTATGACAATGGGCGGTGATGGACCGAAAGGCCAATCACGCTTGACCGCACGCCGCTCAAATGCCCGTGATCGGGATCAGGACGGGGACATGACCATGGAAGGGCTGGGGCAAAGGCTGGAAGAGACGCGCAGGTCGGTCAACCCCTCCTGGGACGTCCTTTACGACCGGTTCGTCGAAGGCCTGCGCGCCGCCGGTGCGGCATCGGGCAGCCCCAAGCCCGGCGACACCCTGACCCCCTTCGCCCTGCCCGACAGCCAAGGGCGCTACGTGTCGTCTCCTGAACTGCTGGAGCGGGGGCCGCTGGTCGTCAGCTTCTACCGGGGCGGCTGGTGCCCCTACTGCGTGACCGAGATGACCGCGTGGGCGGAAGCCGTTCCCGCGATCCACGACCTCGGCGCGTCCTTCGTCGCGGTGACCGGCGAGACCGGCGGGGAGGCGGAAGCGCTCCGGCGGAAGCTGGAACTCGACGGCCAAGTCCTGGTCGATGTCGATCACGGTCTGGCGCTGCAACTGGGCCTCGTCGTCCGCGTCACCGACGAAGTCCGCAAGGCCTATCTCGACTTCGGCCTCGACCTCGCCAAGCGCTACGGCAGCGACGCATGGTTCATCCCGGTCCCCGCTACCTACGTCATCGACCGCCAGGGCGTCGTCCGCTTCGCCGAGGCCGATGTCGATTTCCGCCACCGCGCGGAACCGGAAGCCGTGCTCGCGGTGCTACGGGAGCTGGCTTTAAGCTAACCCTGCTGCTCCGTCACCGGCCACGCTCTGGCACGGGCCGCTTTCAGGAACGCATCCGACGCGGCGGACACCCGCCGCCCGATCACCGTCGCGACCAGCACCGTCCGCGACAGGTCGAGGTCATGGACCGGGCGCAAGGTCAGACCGTCCTCGACCGGCACGTTCTCCGGGCTGAGGGCACAGCCGAGGCCGGCCAGCACCATGCGCTGGAGATGCGCTTCGCTGCCGGCGCGGTGGCGGAACACCGGCTTGACGTCCGCCAGCGCGCAAAGCTGATGGAAGCGGGGGCTGGACAGGCAGCCGGAGCGGTCGATCCAGATCTCGCCGCTCAGCAGCGCCGGTTCTATCGCGTTCAACTGGGCGAAGGGGTGGTCGGTCCTGCACAGCACCTGATAACGTTCCCGGAAAAGCTGCCAGCTCCGCAGGCGCTCGGGCAGGTCGGCCGCTTCCTCCAGGATCGCGACGTCGAAATCGCCGTGCATCATGTCGCGGACCAGATGGGCGTGCGCCGCCGTCGCCAGCGTCAGTTCCAGCCCGTCGAGGGAGAGGTTGAGCCGTTCCAGCAGATCGACCAGATGGTCGGCCGCGAAGGACGCCGTGACGCCGATGCTGAGCGGGGCGAGGCTGCCCTTGCGGACACCCTCCGCCAGCGACTTCGCGGCCTGGGCCGCCGCATAGGTCTGTTCCAGATGCGGCAGCATGATCCGGCCAAGGTCGGTCAGGTGCGACAGGCTGTGTTCCCGGCGGAACAGCGGACCGCCGAGTTCTCCTTCCAATTTCTGGATCGCGCGCGTCAGCGAAGGCTGGCTGACGTTGCACTCTTCCGCGGCACGGGTGAAGTTGCGCGTGCGCGCGACCGCCAGAAAATAGCGCACCTGATGCATTTCCATCAGGTGCGCACTATACCGCCATTTTTACGAAAAACCGCTGCGCATCCGGGGAGCGGGGTGCCTCCGCCGGTTACTCCGCCGCTGCCAAGCCCCGGTGCCTCAGCAGCGCCTCGGTCTTCGGCTCCCGCCCCCGAAAGCTGACGTAAAGCTCCATCGGGTCGCGGGTGTCGCCCGCCTCGTAGATGTCCTTCAGCCGCCTCGACAGCTCGGGGTCGAACACGTCACCCGCTTCCTTGAAGGCGTCGAAGCCGTCGGCGTCCAGCACCTCGGACCACATGTAGGAATAGTACCCGGCGGCATAGCCGCCCGAGAACAGGTGCTTGAAGTGGGGCAGGCGGTGCATCATGCCAACCTCGGCCGGCATGCCCAGCCGCTCCAGCGCATCGCGCTCGAACGCTTCGGGGTCAAGGTTGTCCGGGTTGGTCTGGGAATGGATCTCCATGTCCAGCAGGGCCGAGCTTGTATAGGCCAGCGTGTTGAAGCCCTGGCCGAACTTCCGCGCTTCCAGCATGCGGGTCAGCAGCTCTTCCGGGATCGGCTCGCCCATTTCGTAATGGACGGCGTAGGTCCGCAGCGTCTCGGGAGCGGCCAGCCAGTGTTCGTAGACCTGCGACGGGAACTCCACGAAGTCGCGGCGGACGCAGGTACCGGACTGCGACGGATAACGCGCCTTGCTGAGCAGGCCGTGCAGCGCATGGCCGAACTCGTGGAACAGCGTCTCGGCGTCGTTGAAGGTCAGCAGCGACGGCTTGCTCTTGGCGAAATTGCTGTTGTTGACGATGATCGGCGTGATCGCCTCGGCGAAGAACTCCGACGAGCGATAGGCGCTCATCCAGGCGCCGGAGCGCTTGGACGACCGGGCGAAGTTGTCCTGGATGAACAGGCCGACATGGTCCGACGTCGCTGCATCGACCACCTCGTAGACCTTGGCGTCCGGGTGGTAGAGCGGCAGGTCCGATATCTCGCGGAACTTGACGCCGAACAGTCTGGTCGCCGTGTCGAACATGGCGCGGACCATGTTCTCCAGCAGGAAGTACGGCTTGATCTCGGCATCGTCCAGGTCGAACCGGGCCTTGCGCACCCGCTCGGCGTAGAGGCGCCAGTCCCAGGCGGCGATGGCGCCGGAGAACCCCGCCGCCGAAGCTTCCGACTGGATCACGTCGCGTTCGGCCAGCGCCTGCAAGCGGGCCGGTTCCCACACCTGATGCAGCAGGTCGAGCACGGCGGACGGCTTCTTCGCCATCGTGTCGTCCAGCTTGTAGTCGGCATATGTGGCATAGCCCAGCAGCCGGGCCTGCTCGGCGCGAAGCGCCACGATCTCGCGGATCAGGTCGTGGTTGTCGGTGTCGCCACCGTTGGCGCCCCGGTTGGTCCAGGCCTTGTAGGCCTTCTGGCGCAGGTCGCGGTTGGTCGAGAAGGTCAGGAACGGTTCGACCGAGGAACGCAGCAGCGTGATGACATACTTGCCCTCGAGCCCGCGCTCGGCAGCAGCCTGCGCCGCCGCTTCGCGGACGTAGTCGGGCAGGCCGTCGAGGTCGCCTTCCTCCAGCACGAGCTGCCAGGTCTGCTCGTCCGCTTGGACATGCTGGCCGAACAGCGTGGTCAGCGTGGCAGTGCGCTCGGAGATCGCCGCCATGCGCAGCTTGGCGTCCTCGCCCAGGGCTGCACCGCTGCGTACGAAGCCCAGATAGCTGCGCTCCAGCAGTCGCATCTGGTCGGCTTCCAGGCCCAGCTCACAGCGCTTGGCGTAAAGCTCGGAGACGCGGGCGAACAGGGCGGGGTTCAGTGAGATCTTCGCGTTGTACTGAGCCAGCTTGGGGCTGTAGTCGCGGGCGATCGCCTCAAGCTCCTCGTTGGTGTGGCTGGAGTTCAGGTTGAAGAACACCGAGCACACCCGGTCGAGCAACCGGCCCGCCTGTTCCATCGCCTCGATCGTGTTGGCGAAAGTCGGCGCCTCGGCCGAGCCGGCGATGGCGTCGAAATCGGCCAACCCTTCTTCCATGCCACGGTCGAGCGCCGGCGGAAAATGCTCCGGCTTGATCAGGTCGAAAGGGGGAAAACCGAATGCGTTCGTCCAGGGCGAGAAAAAGGGATTTCCGGCGGACATCAATACCTCATGAAAAAGTGCAGCCTTGAAGATAAGCGTTCGGGTGTCCGATCACAATTGGGTGCTACGCTTTCCGCCATGCCCTGAGCCGATACGATGGAGACCGGCATGCCGACCAATGTCTCAGCGCAAACGGATAAGGCTTTCGAAGCAAACGGCCTTGGCGTAAGCCTGTCCGAAGCGGTCGAAACCACGCAGGAAGACGCCGGGCGCGAATCCCAGTCTGAGCGATGGGTCGAGGAAAACCGTAAGGCTTTCGCCGAGTACGATGAAGTCGTCGAGGGGAATGGCGTCTTCAGCGAGGGAAGGCGGCTTTTCTAGAATGCCCGCTATTGTTCGGGGTATTCCAACGCCCCTCCGTCATGCTTCCGGGCTATCGCGATAGACTCGACCGAACTTTTGGGTGCGGTCCTCTGTTAGTTGGGTAGCTGTTGAAACAGCCAGATACAGAGGAGGAAGATATGTCCAACCGATTGAGCAAGACCACAATGGCGATTCTCGTGGTGATGCCACTGGCCCTGTCGGCCTGCGCGGAGACCCTGGGAGCCGGCGCCGGCGCCGCTGTCGGCAACCAGTTCGGCAAGGGTTCGGGCAATACTGCTGCTACCATCGGCGGAGCCGCCGCCGGAGCGGCGATCGGTCACTCCATCGGTAACTGACGGACAGTAGCTATTTCCAAGATCGCCCCGCCTAGGGCCCTCGCGAGAGGAAAAGCCCGGGCGGGGCGTCGTTTTTACGACTTCTGGAACTTCTCGGCCTGCTTCCTGTCGGCTTCGACTTCCTGAGCCATCTCGTCGCCGATCTTCGGGTCGATCTTCTTGGCCTCGTTCGCCAGCTGCGTGGCTTCCTTCTGGTTGCCTTCCGCCGCCTTGTCGATCGCCTCTTCGGCCAGATCGTGGGCTTTCTGGTGCTCGGGGCTCTGCTTGTGCTGGTCGGCCATGTGATTCTCTCGGCTCGTCGTTAGGATACCCATTTCAACCCACGCGGATCGAAATCGTCTCGCCGGGAGCGCTCAGACTGCATTATTGCGGTGGCGTCAGGTGGCGCAGGAAGTCGGTCAGCACGCGGATGGCGGCATCGGCGTCCTGCGCGGTAATCGCTTCCGCCGGGTTGTGGCTGACGCCGCCGGCGCAGCGGACGAACAGCATGGCGATGGGACAGAGCGCGATCATCGCCAGCCCGTCATGTCCCGCCCCGCTCGGCAGGCGCAGGGGCCGGATGCCGGAGCGTTCCACAGCGGCTGCCATTTGATCGACCAGCCACGGCGCGCAGGTGGCGGCGGGTTCGTCGTAGCGCGGCGTGACCTGCACGCCGACGCTCCGGCGCTCCGCGATCCCGTCGAACCGCCGCTTGAGCCGGGCCACCGCCTCCCGGCGCAACTCGTCGCTGGAACTGCGCAGGTCGAGCGACAGCTTGGCCCCCGACGCGATCACGTTGACGGCACCCGGCAGCGCCTCCATCATCCCGACCGTCGCCACGATGCCGGAGGTATCCTTGGCTTCCCGCTCGACCGCCAGCACCATTTCGGCGGCCGCCGCCAGGGCGTCGCGCCGCAGATGCATCGGCACCGTGCCTGCATGGCCGGCTACTCCCGTGACCTCGATGCCGAACCTGGACGCGCCGTTGATCGCGGTGACGATGCCGACGGGCAGGTCCTCATCCTCCAGCACCGGCCCCTGCTCGATATGGACCTCGACATAGCCCAGCACGTCGCCGGCCCCGCGCGCGGCGTCGGGTATCCCGGCGGGATCGCAGCCGAATTGCTCCAGCGCTTCGCGCAATGTCACGCCCTCGGCGTCGCGCACATCCAGGGCCGCCGGGTCGAAGGTCCCCGCCACGGCGCGCGAGCCGTTCAGTGTCACCGGAAAGCGCACGCCTTCCTCGTCGCCGAAGGCCAGCACCTCGACCGCGAAGGGCAGACGCTCGAACCGGCGGTGAAGTGCCGCGACGGCCGAGATCGCGGCGACGACGCCCAGGTTGCCATCGTACTTGCCGGCATTCCGCACGGTGTCGATGTGGGAGCCGATCAGCAGGGCCGGCAGGCCGGGCTCCACCCCCTCGTAACGGCCGACGACGTTGCCGACGGCGTCGATCCGCGTCTTCATTCCCGCTTCCCGCATCCAGGCGAGGACCTGGAGAGCCGCCGCCTTGTGCGCCGGTGTCAGGTACAGTCTGGTCAGCCGTCCCGGTTCCTCTGTGAAGCCGGCGAGTGCTTCAAGCCGGTCGAACGCCAGGTCTCCCGCCGTCTTTGTGTCGATCATGGTGGTCTTCCCTCCGGGGGCCGCCATCACGGCGGCGGCTCCTCATTCTCTTTTCGTATTGGCCTCTTTTCGTATTGGCCGGGTCAGGTCGGCAGCGGCGTCGGGCCGTCGCCGTTCAGCGCCATCTTCCGCCGGCCCCGCTCGTCACGGGCTACCGCCAGACCGCTCTGTCCCTTCATCAGCTTGACGTAGGTGGTGGCGCCGACCGCCGCTCCGATGCCCCAGGAGAAGCTTGCCAGGAAGAAGAGCTGCGGGATCACGACGAACAGCAGGGCCACGACGAAGCCGGCGATCAGGGCCTTGATGGCGGCAGGGTTGTAGCCGTTGTGGTACCAGTAATGGCCGTCCGGCTTGTCGCTGTAGAGGTCGTCCACGAACAGGTGCTCGTGCTTCACGATGAAGTAATCGGCCACCAGGATACCGTAGAGCGGGCCGATCGCGGCTCCCAGCGTGTCCAGCGTGTAGTGGATCACCAGGGGAGAGTTGAACAGGTGCCACGGCATCACGAAGATCGACCCGACCGCCGCGATCATGCCGCCCCGGATGAAGGTGATGTGCTTGGGCGAGACGTTGGCGAAGTCGAAGGCCGGCGAGACGAAGTTGGCGACGATGTTGATGCCGATGGTCGCGACGATGAAGGTCGCGGCTCCCAGCACGACGGCGACGGTATTGTCGACGCGGGCGACGATCTCGACCGGGTCGTGCAGGTATTCGCCGAACACCGGCAGCGTGGCTGAAGTGGTGATGACGGTGACGATGGAGAAAGCCAGGAAGTTGACCGGCAGGCCCCAGAAGTTGCCCTTCTTGACCGCCTTCATGTCGGTGGAGAAGCGCGAGAAGTCGCTGAAGTTGACCATCGGTCCGGAGAAGTACGAGATCACCAGCGAAGTCGCGACGATCATCTGCCAGAAGGCCTCGCCGCCGCTGTATTTCACTTCACCCAGCGTCAGGCTGATGTTGCTCCAGCCGGCCTTGTAGATCATCCAGCCCATCAAGGCGAACATGACCATGTAGACGCCCGGTCCCGCCCAGTCGATGAACACGGTGATCGCCTTCATGCCCCGGTAGAACACCAGGAACTGGCAGATCCACATGATGAGGAAGGCGAACCAGCCCAGATACGACAGGCCCAGGAAGTACATCTGGCCGTAGACCGCGTATTCCGGAAAGAACTTCAGGACGACCACGATCAGCGCCTTGGACGCGACATAGGTCTGGATGCCGTACCACGCGACCGCGATCAGGCCCCGGATGATGGCCGCGACGTTGGCGCCGTAGACGCCGAACGACAGCCTGCACACGACGGGGTAGGGCACCCCAAGCTCGACGCCCGGCCTTGCCACCCAGTTGGTCAGGTACATCACGATCACGATGCCGACGATCAGGCAGACCAGCACCTGCCAGCCCGCCAGCCCCAGCGCGAACAGGCTGGCCGCGAACAGGTAGCCGCCGACGCTGTGGACGTCCGACATCCACATGCAGAAGATTTGATACCAGCCCCAGAAGCGGTCCTTCAGCGGCGCCAGATCGTGGTTGTAGAGCTTGTCGCTAGCATAGGGAGGGGTATAGACTTCCCCGCTCTTTATTCCACCAGCCATGTCAAAGTCTCCCTGTTCGCGGCCGGCGCTTCCGCCGGCCGACGCGTTCACCCAGTCATGTTCCCAGTTTAAGTGGTAGAGATCGAACGGCAGCCGTTCAGCGACGGCCGGTCAGGCGTGCGTTCAGCGAGCCTTCACGGCGTAGTGGCTGAGACTGCCGGTGTAGGGTTTCGGCAAGGGCCATGCGAGATCGCCGTGCTTACTGGTCCCCAGCCCAAGGCGCACCAGCCCCTCGACCTGGACGACCGCCGCCGCGACGCCGTCGATCACCGGCATGCCGATCTCGCGCTGGACGGTGGCGACCAGATCGGCCATCCCGGCGCAGCCCAGCACGATGGCGCCGCACCGGTCCTCGTCCCGTGCCCGGCGGCACTCGTCCAGGATGGTGCGGAGCGCCGCATTGCCGGTCTCCTCCAGGTCGAGCACGGGGATGTCGGTGCCGCGCACCTTGCGGCAGGCGTGGTGCATGCCGTAGCGCTCGACCAGATGCTCGGCGATGATGCAGGATCTGTTCAGCGTCGTGACGACCGAGAAGCCGGTGCTGATGAAGCTGGCGGCGTGCATCGCGGCTTCGGCGATGCCGATCACCGGGCCGGTGGCGATCTCGCGGGCCGCCAGCAGGCCGGGGTCGCCGAAGCAGGCGATGACGTAGCCGTCGCAGCCTTCTTCCTCACCCTTCCGGACTTCCTCCAGCACGCCCAGGACGCTGACCGCCTCGTCGTAGTGGCTCTCGATCGAGACCGGGCCGAAGGCGGGGTTGACCGCGACGATCTCGGTGCCGGGAGCCGCGATGGCGCGCGCGGCCTCCCCGATCTTCGCCGTCATGCCGGCCGTGGTGTTGGGGTTGATGACCTTGATCCGCATGGTATGCCTCAGGTTTGTCTGTCTAGAATAGGTCAGGCTCTCACGGTCGCGGCCGGCTCCGGCACGGCTTCCGTCTCATCCAGCGTCACGGTGACTTCGCCGTTCAGCACTTGGTTGGCGCGCACCCGGTCGATGTCCTTCTCCCAGGCGCCGATCACGACGGTAGCCACGGCATTGCCGATCATGTTGGTCAGCGCCCGGCCGATGCCCATGAACCAGTCCACCGCCAATACCAGCACCAGCCCCACGACGGGAAGCGTCGGGATCGCGGTCAGGGTGGCGGCCAGGATCACGATGGCCGAGCCGGGGATACCGTGGGCGCCCTTGGACGTCACGAGCGACACGCCCAGGATGACCATCAGGTCGGTGAAGCTCAGGGGAGTATTGGTCGCCTGTGCAATGAAGACGGCGGCCAGCGTTAGGTAGATCGAGAAGCCGTCGAGATTGAACGAGTAGCCCGTGGGGATCACCAGACCGACGGTGGACTTGCCGACGCCCAGTCCTTCCAGCTTCTGCATCAGTTGAGGCAGCACGCTGTCGGACGACGCCGTGCCCAGCACGATCATCAGCTCTTCCCGGATGTAGCGGAGGAACTTGACGATGCTGAAGCCCGCCACCCGCAGGATCAGCCCAAGCACGCACAGCACGAAGACGATGCAGGACGCGTAGAAGATCAGCACCAACATGCCGAGTTGCGCCAGCGAACCGACGCCGTACTTGCCGACCGTGAAGGCGATGGCGCCCAGCACGCCCAGCGGCGCCAGCCGGACGATGAAGAACATGATCTCGAACAGGATGTGCGAGGTCCGCTCGATGAAGGTGACCACCGGGGCCGCCCGTTCGCCCAGGAAGGACGATGCGGCGCCGAATAGGATCGCGAACAGCAGCACTTGCAGGATGTCGCCCTTGGCGAAGGCGTCGGTGACAGTGGTCGGGATGATCTTCAGCAGGAAATCGACCGTGCCGTGCCGGACCTCGCCGGCCCTGTCGGCATAGGCCGACATCGCGGCGGCATCCAGCGTGCTCGGATCGATGTTCATGCCGACTCCTGGCTGGAGCGCGTAGGCCAGGATCACGCCGATCAGCAGCGCGAAGGTCGTGACGATTTCAAAGTACACCACCGCCTTGATGCCGACGCGGCCGACCTTCTTCAGGTCGCCGGCCTGCGCGATGCCAAGTACGACCACGCAAAACACGATGGGCGCTATGATCATCTTGATCAGCTTGATGAAGCCGTCGCCCAGCGGCTTCAGCGCCTGGGCGAAGTCCGGCCACACCGCGCCGATCAGGATGCCCAGCACGAGGGCCACGACGACCTGGAAAAAAAGGGACTTGTAGAGCGGCTTGCGCCCGGCGGCCTGAGCCGTGCCGTGAGTTGCCATCTGTCTGCCTTCCCTGTTTCGTTGCGCCATCGGCGCGTTACGACTTTAGGTTTGGGATACCTTGGCGGCGCCGCCGCCGATCTCGTGACCCGCCATCAGTTCGAGCGTCTTGACGATTGCCGAATGATCCAGCCGTCCTCCGCCATGCGCTTTGCTGGCGTTGAAAAGCTCCTGGGTTGCGGCGGTATTGGGCAGGCTCATCTGCAATTCCCTTGCCGATTGCAGGGCAAGGTTGAGGTCCTTCTGGTGAAGCTCGACCCGGAAGCCCGGTTCGAAGTTCCGCTCGATCATCCGCTCGCCATGGACCTCGAGAATCCTCGAACTCGCGAAGCCGCCCATCAGCGCCCGGCGCACCCGCATCGGGTCGGCGCCGGCCTTTGAGGCGAACACCAGCGCCTCGGCGACCGCCTCCAGCGTGAGCGCCACGATGATCTGATTGGCAACCTTGGCGGTCTGCCCGTCGCCGGCGGACCCGACCAGGGTGATGTTTCGGCCCATCAGCTCCAGGACGGGCTTCACCCGTTCGAAAGCCGCCGGGGTGCTACCCGCCATGATGGACAGCGTGGCGTTCCGGGCGCCGACATCGCCGCCCGACACCGGAGCGTCGATCCACTCGCAGCCCCGTTCGGCCAGCATCCTGGCGAACTTCTTCGTCGCCATCGGGCTGATCGAGCTCATGTCGATCAGGATCTTGCCGTGGCCCAGCCCCTCCGCGATGCCGTCGGGGCCGAAGACCACCGCTTCGACATCGGGCGTGTCCGGGACCATCGTAATGACGGCATCGCTCCGCTCCGCAACCTCTCGCGGCGAACCGCAGACGACGGCGCCTGCCTCGACCAGCTCCTGCGGGGGGGTGCCCCGGCTGTATATGTGGAGTGCATGACCGCCCCGGATCACGTGTCCGGCCATGGGGCGGCCCATGATGCCGAGGCCGATGAAACCGATCTTCATGTCCCGCGTCTCCCCCGTGTCATTGTTCTTACGCGCCTTCGGTTCAAGGCCTGTCGTTGTTGAGAGAAGGTTAACATCGTAAAAAGATTTTTTCACTAGGTATATCGACCAAAAACGAATTTCCGCATCATAATCCCTATCAGACTGGAAAGTTTATTCGTGATGGGGGGTTTGATGGAGCACGCTTGGCGATTATGGAAAGAAAGTGTTCCTAGTGAAAATAGATTTTCACGACTGTACCCTCATCCCTATGGAAGCTCACAGCCTGCCCCAATCGCTGTCCGCCCGGATCAGGTCCTGCTACGAGGACCTGTCGCCCACCGACCGCAGGCTGGCCGACCTGATGCTGGAATATCCCGGCGATATCGCCAGCTATTCGGCGTCGGAGCTGGCGCGCCTGACCAACGTCTCCAACGCAGCGGTTAGCCGCTTCGTCCAGCGCCTAGGGTTCCGCAACTACGAGGAACTGCGCGTGCTGGCGCGCGAGGCGAAGTCCTGGGGCTCGCCGCTCTACCTGATGAACCACGCTCCGGCGTCAAACGGCGCCGACTTCGTCAATTCCCATCTCCAGGCTTGCGCCGACAACGTCAGCGGCACCTTCCAGCAGATCGACCCCGCCGTGATCGACGCGGTGGCGGACGCCGTGGCAACGGCCCGTCAGGTCTGGCTGGTCGGGTTCCGCAACAGCTACTTCCTGGCCGGCTACCTGCGCTGGCAGTTCGTCCAGGTCCGCGACGGCGTCCGCCTGCTCCCCGTGGCGGGCGAGACGCTGGGGGAATACACCGCCTGCTTCGAACCGTCCGATGTCGTCATCGTCTTCGGTCTGCGCCGCCGCGTGAAGGAGATCGGCAAGATCACCACGGCCGCCCGCCAGATGGGATCGAAGATCGCTTATATCGCCGACCACGGGATGACCGCCGATACCAGCGCCGACTGGCTGCTTCGCTGCAACACGCGCTCCCATGGCCCACTCGACAACCATGTCGCGGTGCTGGCCCTCTGCCACATCCTGGCCAATCAGGTCATCGTCCGGACCGGCGCGCAGGGGCGCAAGCGTCTGGCGCGGATCGAGGAAATGCACGAGAACCTGGATGAGTTCTGAAGTTTCCGCGAATTTGCCCATGGCGAACTAAGGTTACGCCGCCACGGCCCCATAATTGCGGATGTGCATAGCACGGCAACTTTTCGATCATCCCACCTGTTGAATGCTGACAAAGGGGGCATAAGCCTCCGACTCAAAAGCGCACAGAGGATGATATGAACACCAAGCTCGGCTTCACCGCCACCCTGCTCGCCGCCGGTCTCCTGGCAACTCCGGCTTTCGCCGCCGACAGCGACGACTACAAGGCTTTCTCGCAGGCCAGCACCTCGCTGACCCAGGCGATCCAGGCCGCGGAAAAGGCCCAGGGCGGACAGGCCCGCGCCGTCGATGCGGAGTTCGAGCACGACGACGGCAAGTCCCAGTACGAGATCAAGGTCATGAACGGCGATCAGGTCATGACCTACCATATCGACGCGGCCACCGGCCAGTCGACCAAGGCCGAGGAGCAGGGCCGCCTTGCCGACTTCCTCGGCGTCAATAAGGTCGATGCCGGCAAGCTGAACGGCGCCAAGACAACGCTGATTCAGGCGATCGGCGTCGCTGAGCAGAACGCCAACGGCAAGGCTATGGAAGCGGAGATCGACGAGGACAGCGGCGGCATCCACTATGAGGTGACCGTGCTGGTCGGCGACGATACCCGCGAGGTCGAGGTGGACGGTTCCACCGGCGAAGTTCTCAAGACCGAGCGCTGATAGAACGCCGCCGCCACCGGCATCGATATCGCGATGCCGGTGGCGGCGAAATTTGGGAAGCGCGAAATTTCCATATTGCTAATTGAAATATCCGATAAATAATTCCACATATAGGAGACTTTCCAAGTCTCGGTTTCAGGATCGGCAATATGGCCATGCGCGCTGGGTTCAACTTGCACCACTCCGATTTGCAGGAGTTTCTTTCCGCTCCGGTATGGGACGAGAAGAGCGGCACGCCGCTGAGCATCCTGTCGGCCATGGCAAGACTAGGTATGGACCCTTGGGGCGAGGCGGCCCGACTGGCGGAGATGCCGCGCGCGGGTGCTGCTGCCGCACTCGCCGCGATCCTTGCCCGGCTGCCCAGGAGCGAGCCGGAGTTACCCGACTACTTCCGTATTTCGGAACGTCTGGTTCAGTTCCTGCCGGAAGGCGGCTCCAGGCCCGCGCCCGATGCGCAAGGGGCCAGCGGCTCGAATGCCGCCGGTGGCATGACCAGCACGCAGAATATCGGCCTCATCGTGGTGGCTGCGGTCGTTGCGGTCTTTCTTCAAGTGAATGGCTGGCTGTTCTGACGGCGGGGTGGTGGGTGGAAGGACCCCCTTGGGAGGCCTTCCGCTCCCGTCCTTCAGTCCTGCGTCAGGATTTATCGGAGCTTTTCGTCTTACGGTCGACATCCTCGACCGAAACGTCCTGACGGCGGACGGTGCCGCTGACGGTAACGTCGCGCTCGCCGGAGTTCTTGCTCAGGCTGACTTCCTCGACCACATGGGCTTCCTTGGACACCACCGGCTTTTCGGTATAGCCGCTGACTTCGACGGTGGTTTCCTTGAAGGCCTTGGCAGCCTCCTGCGGCTTCAGCGTCTTGTCCGCCTTGGTGCGCTCCACCTCGACGCTCTCGTCTTGGAGCGTGACCGTCTTCTCGACTTCCCGCTCGCTGACTTCCGTCGTCAGGCGCTTGCCGGCGGAGACCTTCCTCTTGCCGACGTCCAGCGTCTCCTCGATCACCTGCGCGGATGTTTCCTCACCGGCGCTCTCCAGCAGGGCTTCCGGGGTCAGCACGTCGAACTGCCGCATCGTGCTCAGAGCTTCGTCGGCCTTGTCGTCGTCCACATCGGCGACGACAAGGACGCCGCCCTTCTGAATCGCTTCGCCATAGCGGCGAGCCTTGTCCTTGTCGTAGCCGGCTTCCACGAGGCGGTCCGTGGTCTCATCGATGCCTGCCTTGGTCATCGTCTCGATCTTGTCGTCATCAAAGCCGGCCTTGCCCAGGGCGCTGACCACCTTGCGGGCGATATCCTGGGTTTCGAACAATCCAATGATGGATGTTGGCATGACGCGTTCCTTTGGTGTTTGCTTGTCGCGAGCATCGGGGGATCGGTGACCGCCCGTGCTGCACATGCTAAGAACATGACGCGCCGCACAACGTTCCAATAAAAGTTGGCTCACAGGGACATCGCCTAATGTTAAGATGGCAAACTATCCTGTTATCGTTTGCGCATTTAGAGTATAGCTTGCGTGTCGGTGTGAGGCATCTTAAGTTATAATCATATGGATTGTGGAGGAAAGCTATGACCCAACGTACAGTTCCTAGCACGATAACTTTCAACAAACCGTTCCATCTGAGCGGTTTTGAGGAGCCCTTGCAGGCAGGGACCTACAAGGTCGAAACCCTGGAAGAGTTGATCGAAGGCCTGTCGTTCCCCGCCTGGCGGCGGATCGAGACCCTGCTGTTCCTGCTCCAGCCGCCGGGACAGCCTAAGCTGACCCAGGTCGCCGTCGTCGATCCGATCGAGTTGGAAGAGGCGAGGAGCCGCGACCAGGAGGCTGCGTGACCGACGCAGCGCCAGGACCCGCAACGTTGAAAAGCCTGAGCTGAAAAGCTCGAAAGGACCGCCATGACGGCTGATGATCCCATCGAACTCGACACCCACAGGGGCATGGCAGCTCAGAAGGCGACCGAGGACCGGCGGCATACCGCCGAGGTCGAGGCGGACCGGGTCGTGCTCCGGCAGCATCAGGACGATCTGGAAGGTGCCTTGTCCTCAGGCCCCGCAGCGACGTGGGAGGAGGCCGGGCTAAAGGCTCATTACCTCATCACCGTACTGGCCGGCACATCGGAAGGCCAGGACCCGCGATACAAGAAGCTGATCGCGAGTGCATTGGAGGATATCCAGCGCCTGTCAGGTGCCCCGGAGTCGGAGGGCACGCCCAAGCCCTGACCGGCTTCCTCGTCCCTTTTCAGGCTCGCGGAAGCACGGCGGCCAGCAGCCTCTTCTTTGCAGCCGCCAGCCAGGGATCGCGAACGACAAGGCTACGCTCGGCCCAGGGTGTCGCTTCCGGATCGCTCGCTTCATACAGTTTCTGAGCGAGGGCTTCCACGTCGTGCATGGTGAAATCAGGCAATCTGGCTTTCCCTTACGACACGCTCGTGGCTGTCGAGGACGCTCTTGATGCGGTACTGGTTTTCCGGACCTTCGGGCGGCAGGTGACGGACGATCTCGTACTTGCCGATCGACGTTTCCAGCGTCAGGGCGCCGGGCGTGAAATCGACCACTTGGCCGACCTCGTACTTATGTTCCTTGACGGCGGATACGACGCGCGCGGGCGCCTGGGCAAGGCGCAATGCGCGCCTTTCGTCGTTCCGCTGTTCGGAAAGCCTTGCGAGTGCCAGTCCGGAGTTGGCGGCCGATACGCTGGCCTGTGCTGCAACCGAAGCAGCCGCTTTCGTCGCCTGACGCTTCTTGGGAGCAACGGCGCTTTGTTTCGGACGGGCGGTCATGACGGTTCTCCAGATGATTAGCCAAGTATTTCGAAGTACGCATCGGATAGAAGTTACGGCTTATCGCCGCAGGCATACTCCGCTCACGGTTTTACGGAAAATACTACCTTTCAGATGGGGACGATGAGGTCGGAATCCTACTAAGGATAGTGGGTAATGCGCAATAAGCTGAAAAACGGCCTAGTCATCCGGCCGATGCTCATTCCGAACCCCCTCCCAGGGCACGCTCGCGGCGCATTTCGACCAGTTCGTCGCGGGCGCGTTCCATCGCTTCGATGTCCGTCAGGTCGCAGGCTTCCCGGCAAGCCTGGCAGAACTCGACAGTCCGCCGAAGGTCGTCCGGACATTGCTTCAGCCGATCCGCGACGATCAGGTGCCACACCTGGGCTATAGCAAGGTTGAAGTTCACTTCGTCGGAAACCGTTTCATGCTCTTCCGACATGATATCGCGGTTGCGTCCGAGATTAGCGGCTTGCTGCCGGCGCGCCGCCTTCACTTGGTCGAGATATATCACTCCGTCGTAACCCACTGTCTTCGACCCGCCCGTGACTGCCAGCTCTTGCAAGCCATGTCACAGCAACAAGCATGCCCATTTGTCCTAATCTTAAGAATAGATCCAAAGGGAGGATACGGTTGCAAAGGCACCGACCGGGAAGAAGACCTCGACTAGCGCTCCCACCATTGTACAAGAGCACGCTGAGGTAGGTCGGGCCTCTTCAGGCCGGCACTTACGTTCCTGACCGGCCGAACTTCCTCGACGAAACACTCTTTGCAAAATGCGACGTCGCCGACCGATATTCGCGTATCGCAGTCGATCCGTCCCGCGCTTGACTCCGCCTCAGATGTCGTAGAGCAGGATCGCTTCCGCCGCGGCGCTCCGGCTGCGCAGGTCGGCCAGACTGGTGCCGTCCAGCACCTTCGCCATCGCATCCCGGACTTCCTGCATCAGGGCGCGGATCTCGCAGGCCGCGACGTTCTGACAGTCCGCACAGGGGCGGTAAGCCGTTCTGCTGGCGCAGGCGATCGGTGCCAGCGGCCCGTCCAGCACGCGGATGACCGAACTGAGCATGATCTTGTCCGACGGCTTGGCCAGCCAGTAGCCGCCGCCCTTGCCCTTCTTGCTGTAGAGCAGGCCGGCGTTCTTCAACTCCAGCAGGATCGCGTCCAGGAACTTCTTCGGGATGTTGTTGCAGTCGGCGATGTCGGAGATCGAAACCGACCCTTTGCCTTCGTGGTTCGCCAGATGCAGAAGGGCTTTGAGACCGTATTTTCCCTTGTTCGTCAGCATAATGGCCCTGATCCCGCGTATCGGCTGTTATGTGCGTAGCAAAGACGCCGGGTCAAGGCATTTATCGGGACTGTGTCGTTCCGGGCCGGTGCGGCGAAGTTTCATGATCTGCACACGCTCGAAAAAAAAGCTTTCCATCTTCGGCCGGATAACTCTACTATTCCGGTGGAACTTGTGCAAAATACACACATAAAGTTTGTGTTGTTCGCTTTTTTGAACGCGAGCGCTATAGAATAGGGGAGTGAAGATGGTGTTCGGCCTTCTCCGACGCGGATTTCTGGGTGTCACTCTCGCGGCTGGCGCCCTTGGGTGCGGCCTGCTCACTTCCATGCCGGCGGCGGCCGATACGACGCTTCTGAACGTCTCGTACGATCCGACGCGCGAACTCTATGTCGAGTACAACAAGGCGTTCGCCGAGTACTGGAAGACCCAGGGCGGCGATGCGGTGCGGATCAACCAGTCGCATGGCGGCTCCGGCAAGCAGGCGCGTTCGGTGATCGACGGGCTCGACGCCGACATCGTGACGCTGGCGCTGGCCTACGACATCGACGCCATCGCCGAACGCGGCCAGATCAATAAGGACTGGCAGGCCCGGCTGCCGCAGAACAGCTCGCCCTATACCTCGACCATCGTCTTCCTGGTCCGCAAGGGCAATCCCAAGGGTATCAAGAACTGGGACGACTTGGCCAAGCCGGGCGTCCAGGTCATCACGCCGAACCCCAAGACGTCGGGCGGCGCCCGCTGGAACTATCTGGCGGCCTGGGGCTATGCGCTGGAGAAGTGGAACAACGACGAGGCCAAGGCCAAGGAGTTCCTGGAACAGATCTTCAAGAACGTGCCCGTGCTCGACACCGGCGCCCGCGGCTCGACCATCACCTTTACCGAACGCGGCCTGGGCGACGTGCTGCTGTCGTGGGAGAACGAGGCGTTCCTGTCGATCAAGGAACTGGGCGCCGACAAGCTCGAGATCGTCGTTCCCAGCCTGACCATCCTGGCCGAACCTCCCGTCGCCGTCGTCGACAAGGTCGTGGACCGCAAGGGAACCCGCAAGGTGGCCGAGGCGTACTTGAACTACCTGTACTCCGACGCCGGACAGGAGATCGCCGCGAAGAACTTCTATCGCCCGCGCAATCCGGCGATAGCGGCCAAGTACGAGAACGTCTTCACCAAGGCCAACCTGTTCACGATCGACGAACGGCTCGGCGGCTGGCAAGCTGCGCAGAAGAAGCACTTCTCCGACGGCGGTATATTCGACCAGATCTATCAGCCAGGAAAATAATTGTGACCGATATCTCCCTCAGAAGCGCGCCGCAGATGCGCGTGGGGAGGTGGTCGCTGAGGAAACCCAGCGTTCTGCCCGGCTTCGGGCTGACGCTGGGTTTTACTCTGTGCTACCTCAGCCTGATCGTGCTGATCCCGCTCGCGGGCCTGATCCTGGCGGCCGCCGGATTGGGCTGGTCCGGCTTCTGGTCGGCGGTGACGACGCCGCGTGTGCTGGCGGCCTTTCGGGTCAGCTTCGGCACGTCGATGATAGCGGCGCTCATCAATGCCGTCTTCGGCCTGATGGTCGCCTGGGTGCTGGTACGCTACAGCTTCCCCGGCAAGAAGATCGTCGACGCCATCGTGGATTTGCCGTTCGCGCTGCCGACCGCCGTCGCCGGCATCGCGCTGACGGCGCTCTATTCCCGCAACGGCTGGATCGGATCGTGGCTGGAGCCGATGGGGATCAAGGTCGCCTTCACCCCGATCGGGATTATCGTGGCGCTGACCTTCATCGGATTGCCGTTCGTCGTCCGCACGGTGCAGCCTGTCCTTCAGGATCTGGCGCCGGAGGAGGAGGAAGCGGCGGTCAGCCTTGGTGCCACCCGCTGGCAGACCTTCTGCCGGGTGATCTTCCCGGCGATCCTGCCGGCCCTGATGACCGGCACGGCGCTGGCCTTCGCCCGCGCGGTCGGGGAGTTCGGCTCGGTCATCTTCATTGCCGGCAACATGCCGGGCATCTCGGAAATCATCCCGCTGCTGATCATCATCAAGCTGGAACAGTTCGACTATGCCGGAGCCACCGCCATCGCGACCCTGATGCTGATGGTGTCCTTCGCGATGCTGCTGGCGATCAACATGCTGCAAGCCTGGATGAGGAGCCGCCATGCCGGCTGAAACAATCGCTCCTTCCGGTGGCCGTCCGGCCCTGCGCGAGCCGCTCTGGCTTCGCCTGTCCCTGATCGGCGGCGCCCTGACCTTCCTGGCGGTCTTCCTGCTGCTGCCGCTGATCCTCGTCTTCGTGCAGGCGCTCGGGCACGGGGTCGAGGCCTATTGGGACGCCCTGGTCGAGCAGGACGCCGTCTCGGCAATCCAGTTGACGGTACTGGTCGCGGCCATCGCGGTACCGCTCAACCTCGTCTTCGGCGTCGCCGCGTCCTGGTGCATCGCCAAGTTCGAGTTCCGGGGCAAGAGCCTGCTGATAACGCTGATCGACCTGCCGTTCTCGGTTTCTCCCGTGATCTCCGGCATGGTCTACGTCCTGCTGTTCGGCCTCAACGGCTGGCTCGGTCCCTGGCTGATCGACCACAACATCAAGATCATCTTCGCCTTACCCGGGCTGGTGCTGGCGACCGTCTTCGTGACGTTCCCCTTCGTCGCCCGCGAACTGATCCCGCTGATGCAGGAGCAGGGCACGGAGGAGGAAGAGGCCGCTGTCGTGCTCGGCGCCAGCGGCTGGCAGGTCTTCCGCCGGGTGACGCTGCCGAACATCAAGTGGGGGCTTTTGTACGGCGTGCTGCTGTGCAACGCCCGCGCGATGGGCGAGTTCGGCGCGGTGTCGGTGGTTTCCGGCCACATCAGGGGCATGACGAATACGATGCCGCTGCATGTCGAAATCCTCTACAATGAGTACAACTTCGTTGCCGCGTTCGCCGTCGCGTCGCTGCTGGCCCTGCTGGCGCTGGTGACCCTGGTCGTCAAGTCGCTGCTGGAATGGCGGTACGGCGATGAACTTGCCGCTTCGGCTCGGCATTAGGGAAGGGTCTGCTATGACCATCGAAGTCTCCAACATCTCCAAGCGCTTCGGCAATTACGTGGCGCTCGACCGGGTCAGCCTTGAAGTGAAGTCGGGCGAACTGCTGGCCCTGCTCGGGCCGTCGGGTTCCGGCAAGACCACGCTGCTGCGCATCATGGCCGGGCTGGAATACCCTGACAGCGGCGGTCTGCGCCTGTTCGGCAACGACGCGCTGGACCGCAGTCCGCGCGACCGCGAAGTCGGCTTCGTCTTCCAGCACTACTCGCTGTTCCGCCACATGACGGTGGCCGACAATGTCGGCTTCGGGCTGGATGTCCGGCCGCGCGCCGTCCGGCTGTCCAAGCGCGAGATCCGCGCCCGCGTCATGCAGTTGCTGGAGATGGTCCAGTTGAGCTGGGTCGCCGACCGCTATCCCAGCCAGCTTTCCGGCGGCCAGCGGCAGCGCGTGGCGCTGGCCCGCGCGCTTGCCATCGAGCCGAAGGTGCTGCTGCTGGACGAACCGTTCGGTGCCCTCGACGCCAAGGTCCGCAAGGAACTTCGCCGCTGGCTGCGCCGGCTCCATGACGAGATGCACATCACCAGCGTCTTCGTCACCCACGACCAGGAGGAAGCGCTTGAACTGGCCGACCGCGTCGTCGTGATGAGCCAGGGCCGGATCGAGCAGATCGGCACGCCATCCGAAGTCTACGACCATCCCGCGACATCGTTCGTCTACGACTTCCTCGGCAACGTCAACCGGTTCGAGGTCGATGTCCATGACGGCATCGCCCGGCTGCCCGGAACCACCCAGCCCTTCGCCCGCACCCATCTGCGCGGCGACGGCGCCGCCGTTGCCTTCGTCCGCCCGCACGACGTCGAACTGGCCCGCCCGAACGGCCATGACGTCCCCAACACCGGCAAGGTGCTCGGCATCCACGCCGTCGGCCCCAGCGCCAGGGTGGAAGTGGACCTAAACGGCATCGCGATCGAAGCCGTGATGGACCGCGAACGCCTGCGCGACCTCAACCTCGTGGTCGGCGACCGCTGCGTCGTCAACCTGCCCCAGATCAGCGTCTTCGGCCAGCAGGAGGCGGCGGAGTAGGGGTGAGCGGGAGATTGTTGGGCCACGGCCCAACCTACAAGACAGGAACTCGTAGGTTGGGCCGTGGCCCAACAATTAACTTGCGGTGGCGTCCTGTTCCATCCGCCGACCCCTACTTGCAGATGTCCTTCACCGACTGAAGCACGTTCTCCTTCGCGAAGACGCGGTCGAGCCAGCCTTCCTTGAAGATCACCGGCTTAGCCTGCTCGATCGCGTGCAGCGCCCCGTCGGAGAAGCGCCCCTGCGGAAAGACGCCGAAGGCGATGGCGAGTTCGATGTTCAGGTGGCCGAGCATGAAATCGACCGCGGCTTCGCGCGGGACGCCTCGGCGTTCCGCCTCATCCACTGCGTCGCGCATGGCGAGCGACAGGGTAGCGCCGACCGTCTCGGACAGGGCGGGTTCCAGGATCGCCATCTGCTCCACGGTGACCCTGTGGGACCGCATCACCGGCTTGTAGATCGTCCGCGCCACCTCCTCGCACAGGGCGTAATGCTCCTCCGGTCCCTGCATCAGGGCGCAGACGATGTTCTGCTTGGCGGCGATGCCGCCGAAATAGTCGGTCTTGGCGGCGGTCTCGACCTCGTCGTTGAAGATCGGCGGATGGCAGGGATGGGTGACGAAATAGGTGATGTCGGCCCGCTCCGGCAGTTCACCGGCATAGGGGGCCGCCGCGTCCAGCATGATGACGGCGGCGCCCGGCTTCAGCTTGGCGATGAAGGTGTGGGCGATCTTGCCGATCAGCCGGTCCGGCACCGCCATCAGCACAACGTCGGCCTCGGCCAGCGCCTGTTCCTGATCGACGCAATCGGCGCCGATGGCGGATTTCAGCCGCTCCCGGCCTTCGCTGGAAATCTCGACGTGGTCCACCGTGAAGGCCGACCCGTGCAGGTTGGTGGCGAGCCGGACGCCCATCTTTCCGCCGGCGCCCAGCAGTGCGATCTTCGTCATGTTCCCGTTCCCTCCGGTTTTTTGAGTTTTCTAGCCGCAGCCTTGCTTGGCTGTTCGGAAATAGTCCGGCGCTCCCATCTGGCCGCCTTTCAGCGCCACCTCTAGCCCGGCATGCGCCGGATCGTCGGAATGGGCGCGGCACAGCGGCGAGCCCGGCGCTATCGGCGCCAGCGCCGTCAGCGCATAGATGCCGAGCGTCATCGCCGCATGGCCCGAGGTGTCACCGCCCGCGATGACGCCGCGCGTCAGCTTCGCTTCCCGCATCACGCGGTCCAGCAACCAGCCCAACCCCGTCCCGATGCGGTCGTTGACCGCGTCAAGGGAGGAGCCCGACGTCTCGACGGCGGATTTCAGCGCGCCGATCGCCGGGTCGTCCGGCCCCATGGCCGTGAACAGCAGCGGGTCTGTACCCTGGCTCAGCACCGTCAGCGCTGCATCGGCGGCACGGCCCAATTCGCGTTCCCAGGCATCGGCATCGACCGCCCGCCTGACGTCGATCCGCATACCGGCGAAGCCGTTCTTCACGGCGGTCTGGATCTGCCCCGCCGTCACCGGAGAGCACGACCCGGAAACGCAGGCGATCCGCTCGACCGGCTCCGCCCGTAGGGCTGGAGGTTCCTTCGGGATCAGCCCGGCCGAGCGCCAATAGGCGACCAGCGCGTATTCCAACCCCTGCGATCCAATGCCGAAGATCCTGTCGCCGCCCCGTTCCCAAGCCAGACGCCCGGCCTCGACCAGGGTTTCCTCGTCGATCACGTCCAGCGCCACGATGGCCGCACCCGCCGCCCGCTCCCGTTTCAGCGCCTCGTCGCCCTCGCGCGACTTCATCGCGACAAGGTCGACCAGCCCGATCGGCATGTTGGTCTGGCGGCCCAGATGGACCCTGATATCGCCCTCGTTCATGGGAGTTACCGGGTGGCGCGACATGCCGGGGTGCCGGTCCAGCCGGTAACGCACGCCATCGGCCGCCGCTGCGAACAGGTTGCCGAACGCCTGGTACCGCGCGATGGCGGGGGCGCCGATCACCAGCGGATGCCAGGCGCCGCCCAGGATCGGGGCGGCCAACTCCGCCGCCCGCCCGATCGATCCGACCTGCGGGGATGAGTCCAGTGTCGAGCAGACCTTGTAGTGGGAAACCGGCGCCTTCAGCTCCGCCAGCGCCCGGAACACCGGCGGCAAGTGCTTGTCCATCCATTTCCGGCCCCTGGACCGCGCCACGCCAGCGATGCCGATGCCGCGATATCCTTCGAACCGGGCCAGCCGCTCAGGCGTCGGCACGTCCAGGAACAGCACCGTCGGCAAGCCGGCGAAGGTCAGCACCTCCATCACGGCGGACGACCCGGTATAGTCGTCGCCGTAGAAGCTCACCAGCGGACCCTGGGGCAAGGATCTCATGACGGCGGTCTCATGCCGCATAGGCTCCCAGCGCCTTGGCGAGCGCCGGATGGTCCCGCGCATAGTCCTCCAGCGGGACGCCGGCCAGGGCCGCTTCCCAGGACTCGCGAAGCGCCGCGAAACCGGCGGCCGGACCGTCGGGATGCGCCATGATGCCTCCACCGGCCGCATGGATCAGGTCCGTCGACCCGAGTGCCGCATAAGTCGCTGGAGCCTGCCGCACCGTCTGGCCGGACGAGAACACCGGCATCGCCGTGCACGGCTTGCTGTCGAACATCGGCGTCAGGCAAGCCTTGGCCGAGGCGATCACGCTCTCGTCGCTCTCGCAGAACTTGTTCCGGAGGCCGTTGACATGCATGTGGTCGGCGCCGGCCAGCCGCCAGATTTTCTGCCACGCCACATAGGACCAGCCCAGCGACGGTTCCCTCGACAGATAGCCCCAACCGTTGCGGTGCGCATGGATCGGCAACTGGCTGAACCGGCCAAGCTCGATCATGCCGGTCAGCCCGACCGAGTTCAGGCTCGCCATCACGCAGGTGCCGCCCAGTTCCACCACCAGATCGTGGTTCCGCCGCATCTCGTCCAGGTCGCCAGTGATGTTGAAGGCGTACATCGCCTTCTTGCCTGTCCGCTCGGCATGATCTCCGATCACCCGCATCACGGCCCGCGCCCGCGCCTCGAACGGGCAGTGCGGCCCGTCGGCTTGAAGCTCGTCGTCTTTGATGAAGTCGATCCCGGCCTCGCACAGCACCCTGACCAGTTCTGCTGTCTGCTCCGGCCCCAGGCCGACGCTGGGCTTGACGATGGTCCCGATCAGCGGCCGTCCCTCCACCCCGGACAGCCGCCGCGTCCCCTCGGCACCGAACTTCGGCCCCGGATACTTCGCGGCGAACTCCTCCGGCAGTGAGATGTCGAGCAGCCGCAGCCCGCTGAAGGGCCGCAGTTCGAACAGGTTGCCGGCCACGGTGGCGACGAGGTTGGGCAGCGACGCGCCGAAATTAGCCAGCGGCCACGACAGCACCACCTCGGCCCGCCGCCACACCGGCTTGCCCGGCAGCCCTTTCGGCACCCCGGCTCCCGGCAGCGACGCTTCGGCAACCTCGCCCAGTTCCGTGACGCTCTCGATATGCGCCCCGTAAAGCTCGCGCATCTCGTCGGTCTCGCCGGGCAACCGGACGAAGGTCCCGGTAGATTGCTCCCCCGCCATCGTTTCGACCGCTTCGCGGATCGGATACGCCGTCTCGATACGGTAGGTCGCGGTGATGCGCCGAGCGGTCATCGGGCCTCCCTCAGATCTGTTTCTTGGCACCTTGTTATATACTCATCATACCAGCACCCCTCGGCTCCGCCAAGTCCGATAAAGTCCGGCGAAGTCCGACCTCGGCACCACTTTATCCACCTTATCGAAAGAGGTAGTATGGGACAATGCGGCGGGGATGAATCGGGGCGGCATCGAGCGGCCCCAGCCGCCTGGATCATGGTGGAAGTTCGGCATGGATGTCAGCGCGTTCAGGTTCGCTATCGAGACGCTGGAAAAGCACAAGGACAAGTGGTCGGTCCTGTGCCTCATGGCCGACGACCTCGAGGCCGCCCGCATGGCCTGGACGCTGGTGGAGATGCTGCCCGGCGACGGCGTCCGGATCGCCCTGATCGACCCAAGCCTGAAAGACAAGCCTGAACGCATCCTGTGGGAACACCTTAAGGACGCCGAGCCGGACCGACCGTTCGAGCTGACGCCCGTGCCCGATCCCATCTTCGAGATCGACGACCGCGACGAGGAGGATGCGCCGCGTACCTTCCGCCTCGGATCGGAGCTTGAACTGGCGGAGCCTCCCGCTACCGTCCGCCCGAAGTTCCTGGACCAGCCTCCGGCACCGGTCGAATTCACGCCATCGCGCAGGACCTTGGCGAAGGCGTCGGCGGCGTCCGATCCGGCGGCGGCTGGCAGTCCATGGCCCCCCTCGCGCGGCACCGTGGCGAAAGCCGGCGCAGCGACGGCTGCCCTGGCCGGCATCGCCGCCGCCGTGTTGTGGAGCCTGCCCGAGCACGTCATCCCCATGGCGGAACAGCCGGTACCGCCGCCCGTCGTCCAGGCGGCGCGCCTCGCGGCGTCGGCGGCTCCGGCCGCTCCGCCGACGATACCGGCGCCGGTACCGCCGCCTCCCGCCGATGCGACGCCGAGGGAAGCGGCGGGGCTTTTCGGCAAGTGGTCGAAGGATGCCGCAAGCTGCGCCACCGAGTACCTGCTGTACCAGCCCGACCGCAGCTATCTGTTCGATGCTCGTACTTCGCTGGCTTCCGGCGGCACCGTCTATTACGGCATGGTGGACGACGACCTGATCGCCTTCGACGGCTCGACCGAAGCACGCTACAGCCGCCTCGGACCTGACAATATCCAGCAGGTCTCGTATTTCAGCACCCGTACCGGCCCGCATCCCGGCGGTCCGGCGCTGGTCCGCTGCCCCGACGTCGATCCGCCGGATCGGGTGGACTGGACGCCGGCCAGTGCCGACCGCGCCACCGCCATGGCCCTGATCGCGGAAGCCCGCGCTCAGTTCGAGGCGGCTCAGGCCTCCGCCGGTACGACGGAAACGCCCGACCCGTTGCGCGGGCGCTGGGGCGCCAAATGCGACCTCGGATACATCGAGTGGACCGACGGGCTGCAAACCTCGTGGAGCACCTTCGGCGGCACCGAGAAGCGCACCATCACGCAGTTCAAGCAGTTGGGCAACCGCTTCACGATCGTCTTCGAGGGTGGCTACACCCAGTTCTACGACATCGTCGGCAATGACCAGATCGTGCTGTCCGGCGTCGGCGCCCAGGGCGCCTTGACCGACTCCTCACCCCCCGCCTGGATCGCCCGGCGGTGTCCGCTTTGAGCGGTCCTGATGGCGTTGCTGACTTGTCAGCGCACCGGTGTTGGGCCACGGCCCAACCTACAGGCGCCTGCTTCGTAGGTTGGGCCGTGGCCCAACAACTCCGCCATGGCTGAAAGTCGCAACATTGCCCAAGTAACCGGCAGCGCTCAGCCCCCGCCGATCCGGCGGTAGACGAAAGGCGGCGGCGGAGCGCCGGCTTCGCGTTCGGCAAGCTCGAAGATCTCCGCATGGTGCGGCGACAGCCCGCAGGCCGGGTCCACCGCGTCGGCCGAGCCGGTCAGCGCGAAGGCTTGGCAGCGGCAGCCGCCCCAGTCGATCTCCCGCCGATCGCAGGTCCGGCAGGTCTCCGGCATCCAGTCGGTCCCACGATAGGCCTGGAAAGCGGGGGAGTTGCGCCAGATATCCGCCAGCGACCTGTCCTGAACCCGGTCGAACTCCAGTCCCGTGATGCTCTCCGCCGCATGACACGGCAGCACCTTGCCGGCCGGCGAGATGTTGAGGAACTGTCGGCCCCAGCCACCCATGCAGGACTTCGGGCGCTTGGCGTAGTAGTCGGGGATGACGTAGTCGATCATCAGCCGGCCCTTCAGCCGCTCCCGCGCCTCCGTCACGATCGCGGTGGCGTTGTCGAGCTGCTCGCGCGTCGGCAGCAGCGAAGCGCGGTTCTTCAGCGCCCAGCCGTAGTACTGGACGTGGGCGACTTCCAGCCGCTCGGCCCCGAGCTTCAGCGCCAGCTCGATCATCTCTTCCAGCCGGCCCAGATTGTGCCGGTTGACCACCGCGTTGACGGTCAGCGGCAGCCCAAGTTCCCGGACCTGCCGCGCAAGGTCCAGTTTCCGCGCCTGGGCGCCCTTGAAGTTGCCGATCCGCTCGGCGCTCTCGATGTCGGTGTCCTGGAAGCTGAGCTGAACATGGTCCAGCCCGGCGTCGTACAGGTCCTGCAAGCGGGCGCCGTCCAGCAGCACGCCCGACGTGATCAGGTTGGTGTAGCAGCCGAGGCTGGCGGCGTGCCGCACCAGATCGACCAGATCCTTGCGCACGGTCGGCTCGCCGCCGGAGAAATGGACCTGAAGGACGCCAAGTCCGACCGCCTCCTCCAGCACCCGCTTCCAGGTGGCCGTGTCCAGTTCGGCGCCCGACCGCTCCAGTTCCACCGGGTTGGAGCAGTAGGGGCATTGCAGCGGGCAGCGATGGGTAAGCTCGGCCAGGAGCGCCAGCGGCGGGGCCGGCGCCGCGGAACCGGCTTTTTCCTTGGTCGGAGACGGCGAGAGGGCGTTCATGGCGTGATGATCCCCTTGTCGGCCAGATCCTGGAGCAGAACAACGACATCGGACGCCACCGTGTCGCGGTCCGCCTCGAAGGTCTTGGCCAGGTCGTCGATGATGTCCCGCAATGTGGTGCTGCCGTTGCACCGTTTCAGGATCTCGACCGCGATCTCATCCGGCATGAAGACCTTTTCCGGCGCCAGCACGACCCAGGCGTCGCGTGCCTGATCGAACCGGAACTTCACGTGCCGCGGCAGCCGCGGCACGCTCTCTTCGGTGACCGTCGGACGGACGCTTCCGCTGTCCTCGCTCATCATCAGCGCCTGAGTTCGGTTGTGAACCCTTCCGGCACGAAGGCGCCGGGCGAGATATGGCCAGGGGCGACATAGGCGTAGTACAGCGCGTCGAGCTGTGCCCACAGCACGTCGCACTTGAACTCGAGTGCTGCCAGGACGGCCTGCTGCTGATCGGGGCGGCGCGCCTCGCGCTTGACGTAGGCCAAGGCGAAATCGGCGTCGCGCGGCGCTTCGGTCAGGCGGTTGTTGAAGTAGGCCAGCGTTTCCTTCGAGATGAAGTCGTAGTTAGCCAGCATGCCGGAAACCCGGTTCTGGATGATTCCCGGCGAGAACAGCTCCGTCAGGGACGAAGCGACCGCTTCCAGCACCGTCCGGTCGCGGACGAAATGCACATAGGCCTCGACCGCGAAGCGCGTCGTCGGCAGGAGGCCGGCGCAGCTTTCGACATAGGCGGTGTCCAGGTGCAGCCCTTCGGTCAGCTTCAGCCAGCGGGCGATGCCGCCTTCGCCGGGCTGGCTGCCGTCATGGTCGATGATCCGCTGGCGCCAGGCGCGGCGGTCCTCGACACTGGTCAGGCGCGACAGCACGACCGAGTCCTTGATCGGGATATTGCACTGGTAATAGTAGCGGTTCAGCGCCCAGGCTTGGACCTGCCCGAAGTTCAGCTTGCCTGTATGCAGCAGTTCGTGGAACGGGTGGAGGCTGTGGTAGCGGGCGGCGCCAATTGCGCGCAGGCGTTCTTCAAGCTGGTCGGGGCTCAATAATTCAGTCATGGCGATACCTCCATTCCGTCTTCCCCCACTTCCCAGCCGGCTTCTTTTACGAATGCTCGTTCGGGGCTGTCATCCAGCAGGATGGGGTTGGTATTGTTGATATGGATGAATATCTTGCGGCGGATGCCAAGATCGGCGAAGGCGGCCAGCGACCCATCGGGTCCCGACACGCTCATATGCCCCATCCGCCGCCCGGTCTTGGTGCCGACGCCCTGCACGACCATTTCGTCGTCGCGCCAAAGCGTGCCGTCGAACAGCAGCAGTTCGGCGCCACGGACGCGGTCCGCCAGGGTAGAGGTCAGCCGAGCGCAGCCGGGAATATAGAAAAAACTTTTGCCGTTACCGCTTATGCGGAGCCCGACCGTGTCTTCGGTCTCGCCGTCGAGCACAGGTGCCGCACCCTCCAGGTACAGCGCCACCTTGCCGGGGACCGTAAACATCTCGACGGTGATGCCGCTGGGACCATCCGGACCCTCAAGCTCGACCGGGCTGTTCAGCGCCAGCGTCCGGCGCTTCACCAGATCGGCGTTCAGCACCTGGAAGACGCTGTTGGCTGCCAGCACTTCGTGGATACGCGACGTCGCGTAGAGCGTCAGCGGCTGACTTTCCCGCAGGTTTATCAGCCCGCAGACGTGGTCCACGTCGCCGTTGGTCAGCACGGCCCCGATGATCGGGCTGTGCCGGCGTCCGGACTTCGGGTGGAGCAGGGGGGTATCGAGGATCTGCTTACGCAGGTCGGGCGAAGCGTTCAGAAGGAACCAGCTCTCGCCGTCGGCACTGATCGCAAGGGAGGACTGCGTGCGCGCCTTGGCGGCGGGGTCGCCGCTCCACGCCCTGCGGCAGGTGTCGCAGTTGCAGTTCCATTGAGGGTAGCCACCGCCGGCGGCCGAGCCCAGCACAACTATTTTCACGGCCGTATCCAGTTTTCAACCGCAGGCGGTGCGGGTAGTGTAGGGTAGGTTAGATCTCGGCGCAGGCGTAGCAGTTGATTTCCATGCCGACGGCGATCTCGACGATCCGGGGGGTCTTCCACTTCATAGCGTAATCCTCTCCTGGTTGGGACATTTCGAGCAAAGCTCGTGGTTGACACCTTGAGCACAGCTCGCCTCACCATTTCGTGGGTGATGGAGCTACATAATAGCGATCCGGGCGAGACTGTAACGCTGTACTTTGGTCTAAGACCTTTTGGGTCAAGGGGGCAGGCTGCATTTTGGAATGGTTGAAAACCTGTCCGGTAACATCCGGAGTTATTGGAAATAACGATCCGCATCCTGCGCGTCCCGGTTTTCGCCGGCACCACCTGCCGACCGTTCCCTGTCCGCCTGCCGTACGTGCCGCTTCTCGGTGTACCACTCGGTCACGACGATTCCGACCGCCAGCCAGAAACCACCGACCACATAGCCGCTGGCGACATCGCTGAGGAAGTGGACGCTCAGGTAGATCCGGCTGAAGCCGATCATGGCGATCGCCACAGCTCCCCAGAACACCACTTCGAACCGGGCTCGCGGCTTGGTCTGGATCGTCCGCCAGACACTGTAGGCAATGAAGCCATAGACGGAGATGGCCGCCGTCGCGTGGCCGCTGGGGAAGGCCGGGCTGTGCGCCTCGATCAGGTCCCAGTTGGCCGGGCGCTCGCGCGCGATGATGTATTTGGCGCTCCAGGTCGTGACCTGGGCACCCAGCACGCAGATCCAGTACGGAATCACCAGATGCCCCCGGCTGCTGCTCCACCACAGCAGGGAGGCCACAAGCCCGACGATGGTCGTGGTCGGGCCTTCGCCCCACAGGGTCAGCCATACCATGGCGTCGATGAAGGGCTGGACCCGGTGGGCGTCGAACCAGCGGTCCACCGCGTTGTCCAGCCTGACCAGCCCTTCGGCCTCGTGAAGTTCCTGCACAAGCCCGCCGAACAGTGCGACCAGATACAGGGCGAACAGGACCATCAGCGTCAGCGGCAACCCGTCGAATTGTTTGGTCCGGAGCCGTGCGGCGGTGAAACGGAAAGTCCGTGGAAAGCGCTGTTCCAGCAGCGCCACCACCGGCCGGTCGCGCACCCAATGGCGCGACATGCGGACCGGACCCTGCAATCTGGCAGCGCCATGACGGATCAGCATCATCGCGCCCCACGCCAGACCATAGGCGACGGCCAGACCGAGCAGCAGGATGCCGGAGGCCAGGAGCAGGTTGAAGGTCGTAATGGCCGGTCTCCGGATGACGATGAGCGCAAGGTGCCGGTCAAACCCATGACTGGCCTATCCGTTCCCGACCGGCGGTCTGACGGGAACGTGCAGTCTGGCTACGACGATCTCGCCGCCGAGGTTCGCTTCGGTCAGGTCGGCGTTGGAGATATGTCTGTAGCCGACCGGTACAAGTGTCAGTCCGGTTGCCGCATCATCCGCAATCGCACTAGGGACGGGCTGCACGGTGATTCGTCGATGCCGCCCCGGACCTGCTACCCGAAGAAGCCGATCCTGTGCACGACCCCGATGCTGACCCGGCGCATCAGCTCGTACAGCCCGTTCATCGGCGTGAAGATGTCCTCGTTCTCGCGCTGATAGTTCTGGCTTTCGTCGCTGGCATAGGTCGCGCGCTCGCCGAAGTCGCCGGTCACGGCGGTATCCGTCGTCGCCGGGAAGATGCGCTCCAGCTGGCTCACCGCCGTCGGGATGTCCAGGTGCAGCACCCGCAGCAGCAGCCGGGCATGGGTCGTGTTGTGCTGGTTGCTGAACTGCGGGATGTGGGTCGACAGCAGGAAGATCTCGTGGATCAGGGCTATCCGTACCGCGTGGAGCACGCCAAGCTGCTCCCGGGCCGCTCCGCTCACCAGCGCCCCGCAGCCACCGCCCTCGATCTGGGCCAGGCCGTTCCGCAGGATGCAGAAATCGGCGAACAGCTTGCGGCCGACCTTGGTCTGGCGGGCATGGAGCTGGGTATCCTCGAGGTATCCCGCCAGCCGCCGCATCTGCTCAGCCCGCGCGCGGTCGGGAGTCTTGGCCGCCCGCAGCAGCCACAGGCCGGGGTCGAGCGTGTCGATATAGGCGCGCAGCGCATTGGGCGACGCGATGGCGGCCCCGTACTCGACCATGCCGATCAACTGGCGGAACCGGTTGGAGCGCAGGTAGAGCTGGCGGAACCGTTCCGGGTCCTTGTCGATCGCCTCGCCGACGCCGCTGATGGTATTGGCCGGCAGGCCCAGTTGCTGAAGGATCGCGTTGTGCGGGATCGCGCGGATCTGGCTGACCGACGCCTGCTCGATATCGTCGTTGCCGTCGTGCTGGCGCTTGATCGCGCGGCTGCCCGACGGATAGAGCAGGTTGGTGCCGAAAGCGCCCAGCAGCGTCGCGTAGTCCTGGCTCCTGACCAGCGAGACCTGGAACTCCTTCACAGTGGTGAAGAACTCGGTGATGTAATCCGGATCTTCGTAATAGGGGTCGTTCCGCGCCTCTCCCCGGTCGCCGAACATGTGCTCCAGGATGCGGGTGATCACCGCCAGCGCTCCGGCCGGCGTCACGAAATACAGGAATCCGTCGCCGCCCTGGAAGCTGACCTCCTGCTTGAAATCGACCTTGTTGTCGGCAAGGTATTCCAGCGAATACGGCGTGGCGGTATAGCTCAGCCGTTCCTCGAATCCCGCCGGGTGCGCCCCCCGGCCGATCGATTCGCCATGGGTGTCGAAGATGACGAGCTGGACGCCCGTCAGGCCGTGCTTGGGGAACAGCCGGGCGATGCGCAGCCGCAGCCGCTCGATCGACGCCGAGGCCGGCGTCTGTCCCAGATAGCGCCCGGCGTCGGAAAAGCCGGTCTGGATGCAGAGCCGGCCGCGCGCCTGGACATAGGCGCGGTAATGCGGATTGTCGAGCAACTGATCGATCACCCGGCTGCCTTGTTCCAGCGCCTTTTCCGTCTCGAACAGCGGGCTGATATCGACCTTGTCGGCGACGCCGAACAGCTTGGCGTAATAAAGCGCCGTCAACGGCGTGAAGGCCGACTCGCACTCGGCGATCAGGAAACGGACCGGCGTCGTCGCATCGGCGTATTTCAGCATCTGCGCCACGATCATGAACAGCCGCTTGGCGGATGTCCGCTCCGACATGATCGATCCGAAATTGATCGTCTGCGGCCTGACCTTGTCGAGCAGGTCGTTCAGCGAATTCAGGTAGCACTGGCGGTAGCGCGGATCGTCGGGAGCCGTCTCCATCCCGACGGTCTTGCGGATCGCGTTGTGAAGCTGGGTCGCGTTGATCCGGACATGGGTGTGGGCCATGCCGAGCCCGTAGTTAGCCATCTCTGCCCGCAGGGTGCAGAGCCGGTGAATGGCCGGCTGGCTGGCCTTTTCGGCAGAGCCCGCCAGCCGGATGATCCGGTCGATCAGCCCGATCGCCTGGGCGTTGTCGATCAGGCGCAGGGAGATGCCGTCGTGCATCCGCTGGGCGATGCGCTGGATATGGGGCAGCGCCTCCGCTT
The DNA here is from genome assembly GCF_000936425.1 of Skermanella aerolata KACC 11604. Taxonomy (GTDB): domain Bacteria; phylum Pseudomonadota; class Alphaproteobacteria; order Azospirillales; family Azospirillaceae; genus Skermanella; species Skermanella aerolata. Next base: position 106,542 of record NZ_AVFK01000004.1, read on the forward strand.
CTCCGGGGTCCTGGCCGAACACGCCGATCTCGTCGGTCACCTCGTTGATCGCCAGCGCCAGCCGCGACTCCAGGAGGTCCAGCGTGTGGCGGATGTCCTCACCCCCGGATGCCGGTCCACTCGATGCCTGGTGGCCCGATGCAGGTCCGATGGCGGTCAGCTCGCGCACTGCCCGGACTTCCTCCCGGTAATGGCGCAGCTGGGCCACCTGCACGATCAGGCGCTTCCGCAGCGTATCGGTCCACTTGATGTCCGACCGGCCGTCCAGGTCGTAGCCGACCCAGCTCGCCACCGTGATCAGGCGCGGCGTCAGCTCGGTCCAGCGGTCCGGATAATGATTGGCCGCGACGTCATGGACGATGCCGTAGAGCTGACGCAAGGCGGCCTGGACGTTGCCGATCGCGATCAGCGACAGGTTGTGTTCCCGCGTCAGGCTCAGGTCGTCGTCGGGCCGGTGGACCAGCCCCGCCATATGGTCGACCAGTTCCCGCCGGGTGGATTCGGGCAGGGGGGTGCCGTCGCCGGCCCGGCCGGACGCCATCGTGGTCAGCAGCTCCATCAGCTCGCCCGACAGGTTGAACGTCGGGTGCGCGGTCATGACGATGCCGAACAACTCGTGCTCCACCTGGGCGCGGAACTGCTCGAACGCCACCGGCTCCGCGGTGCCGGGCGGCATCGCCAGCGCTTCGATCTTGGCCGTCAGGATGCGGATATTGGCATCCGGGTCCATTTCCCCGACATAGCGCTTCAGCCGGGCGGCGCGACCAATGAAGCCGTCGGCCGATAGGTACTGGATCAGCTGCTCCAGCGTTGCGTAGGAGACTGAACCGTCCTCGATCCGGCGCGACAGTTCAAGCGCCACCCGCTGGATCGGGTTGCTGAACGGGTCGTCGTCGGTCGCTTCGTTGAAGCGCTTGAGGGCGGCGACCAGATCGGCGGTAAGGGCGGCCAGATCGGCCGGCGCCGCGTCCGCCGGCGGAAAGCAGGCATCCTTCGTCAGCAGCGGCCAGTTCAGTCCGGTCATGCCGTCCTGCGCCGGTCCGGTCATCCCGGCAGTCTCCGCATTGTCGGTCGCGAGGATAGGGGAGGCGATGACCGGGGAGTCCTGCTGCATGGTGCGGGCTTTCGTCGAACGGGGGCTGCGGATGGAAGCGGAGCGGCCAGCACCTGGGGCGGCTTTGCCGGGAAGGTCCGCAAGAGGGCGCCGTGGCATGGCGTCGGTTGCTCCTGGCGCTGAGGCTCCGGGCGGGGGCTCCGGATAAGCTGGTCTCGGACGTGGCGGGACGGTGCAGGGATTGCTGCGCCGCGATGTGGGAACGATGCGGCGGACCCACTGGTCTGTCAACGCCGATTCCCTGCCATTTATGGAAAAACCCGCATGGCGGAATTCTCCGGAAAATCCGCCCGATATTTCCTGAGGACAAGGGGTTCAACTCGACGCCGCCGACTTGCTAGACTGGGGTATGATGACAGGTGCCAGTTCCCCCGCCGATCAGGCCGCTATTGCCGCCTTCCTGTCCGATCCCGCCACCCATGGCGGCGATGTCGAACGGATCGACACCCATGGCAGCATGGTCTTCCTGACCGGCGACCGTGTCTACAAGCTCAAGCGGGCCGTCAGCTTTCCCTATATGGACTACGGCACGCGCGAGAAGCGGGCCGCCGCCTGCGAGGCGGAGGTGAAGCTGAACCGCCGGACGGCCCCTTCGCTCTATCTCGGCCTGGCTCCCGTGCTGCGGGGCGCTGCCGACGGCTTCCGGCTAGGACCTCTGGTGCAGAGGGCGGAAGGGGAGGCCGAGGACTGGCTGGTCGTCATGGCGCGGGTCGATCGGGAAGCGCTGTTCGACCGCATGGCCGAAAGCGGCAGGCTCGACGCCGACCTGATGCGCCGGCTGGCCGATGCCGTCGCGGCCTTCCATGCCTCGGCGGAGCGGTTCACCGATCGGGGCGGGCAGGCCGCGATGCGCTGGGTGGTGGAGGACAACGTCGCCGAACTCGCCGAGCGGCCCGACCTGTTCGGACCGGACCGGCTGGCGCGGCTGGCGGATCTTTCCCGCGTGGCGCTGGACCGGCACGCCGGCCTGCTCGACCTTCGGCGCGACGGCGGGCTGGTCCGGTACTGCCACGGCGACCTGCACCTGCGGAACATCTGTCTGGTGGACGGGCAGCCGACCCTGTTCGACTGCATCGAGTTCAACGACGACATCGCGATCGTCGACGTGCTCTACGATCAGGCCTTCCTGCTGATGGACCTGGAGCACCGGGGCCTGCGCTCCCTTGCCAATGCCCTGTTCAACCGCATGCTCGAGCGGACCGGCGATATCGGTGGGCTGGTGCTGCTGCCACTGTTCCTGTCGACCCGCGCCGCCGTCCGCGCCAAGGTCGAGGCCTCGGCCGGCAAGGACCGGTCGGCACGTGAATACTTCGACCATGCGCTGACGGCTATCGATCCGCCCGGGCCGAAGCTGGTGGCGGTCGGCGGACTTTCCGGCTCCGGCAAGACCACGGTCGCCCGCATGCTTGCTCCGGACATCGGTCCGGCGCCGGGTGCCGTGGTGCTTCGCAGCGACGCTGTGCGGAAGGAATTGTGGGGAGTGGCGGAAACGGACCGCCTGCCGCCCGAAGCCTACGCTCCCGACATGACGCACCGCGTCTATGCCGAACTGGCGGACCGGGCGCGCCGCATCGTATCCGCCGGCCACGGCGTCGTCGTCGATGCCGTCCATGCCCGGATCGGAGAGCGGGCGGCGCTGGAGGATCTCGCGCGCCGTCTTGGCGTCCCGTTCCGGGGCATCTGGCTGGAGGCGCCTCCCGAAGTGCTGATCGCCCGTGTCGAGGCCCGGACCGGCGATGCCTCCGATGCCGGCGAAAGCGTGGTCCGGCGCCAGTTAACCTATGCCCTGGGGGAAATCTCATGGCCGCGGGTCGTTCATCTTGATGGGGATGAAGACAGCAAATCAAAATTACGACAAATTATCTCATAATTGATCCAAGTGTAGCATTAGTGGTAGTCAGCTATTCGGTCGTCGAATTGATGTGAGTCATTGAGAACGGACAGGCGCGGTCTTAAGCTCCCCAGGATAACAGACTTCCTGATGAAATAAGGGAGCGGTAAAAATGCTTCGAAAAATTCTCGTGCCGGTGACCGGCCGTGACAGCGACCGCGCTGTCCTCGCCATGGGCTTCACGGTCGCCAGGATCTTCGATGCCCATGTAGAGGCGCTCCACGTCAAGATCGATGCGCGCGACGCGATACCGATGCTGGGCGACGGCATGTCCGCGGCGCTGATCGAAGAATTGATGAAGGCGGCGGAGAAGGATGCGGCGGCCGATGCCGAAACCGCCCGCCAGCACTTCGAAGCCGCGCGTGCGGCGGCTCAGGCCGCAGTGACCCAGTCGGCACCGGGGCCGGGCATGGCGTCGGGATGGTTCAAATCCGTAACCGGCCGCATCGACGACATCGTCCCGGCCGAAGCGCGCCTGTCTGATCTGGTGGTGTTTTCCCAAGGGGCCGGCCGGGGCGACAACCGGATGGCGGTGACGCTGGAATCGACTCTGCTCGACTCTTCCCGGCCGCTGCTGCTGGCACCGGATCGTCCGCCCACGAAGATCGGCGGCACGGTCGCCATTGCCTGGAACGGCAGTGCCGAATGCACCCGTGCCGTGGCCGCCGCGATGCCGTTCCTGCTAAGGGCCGCGACGGTCCATATCCTGACCGCGCATACGTCCTCGACAGCTCCGGAGGAAGGCGGACGGCTGGCGGATTATCTGGCGTGGCACGGTATCCAGGCCGGCATCCATGTGGTGAAGCCGCACGACGAGCCGGTCGGCAGCGCGCTCGTCGCCCGGGCGTCTGAACTGGGGGCGGATTTTCTGGTCATGGGCGGCTACGGCCACAGCAGGGTCCGTGAAATGATCCTGGGCGGCGTCACCCGCTACATCTTCGACCATCCGAGCCTGCCGGTCCTGATCGCCCACTGATACCAGGGTCGGAGAATTCTGACCTGCCGACGCGTTGGGTGTCGGGCTGAAGAGGCCCGACCTACAGGTGCCGCAGGCTGGAAACAACGGTCAGGGCAGGTCAACCCGTCCATCAAGCGAACGCAAAACATCAAGAAGAGCCCTAACCGCGCCAACGCGCCGCCAAGGGGCCTCACCCTGGAGGAGTTGCAGACCATGATCACCATTGAGGACTGCATAGCGCTCAGCGAACTGACTGAACCGGAGATCCTCGCCATTGCCGAACACGAGCACGTGCCGGAAATGGTCGCGCTCGAGATGGGCAACTACCTGCTGCACCGTCCCGATGGGGAAACCTGCATCAAGGGCATCATCCTGGATGATATCAGGCAAGCCCAGGAGCGGGGCGACCGCCGCCACGTCGCCCGCTTGAAGCTGGTGCTGCGCCACTTCATGGACACGCACGGGATGACGGTGAAGCTCTGCTGAAGCGGTTAGATGCCGTTTCTAATACCAGAAGCCGAAGACATTGACCTGTGTGGACAGTGTTTGTTGGGCCACGGCCAAACCTACAGGCTCCTGCTTCGTAGGTTGGGCCGTGGCCCAACACTTGCCGACCGGCATGCAAACTCTTCGGCTCCTGGTATCACAACGCGTAGATCAGCTTGTTGCCGATCCGGCGCGCCATCGTGATGCCCGCCGCCGCCGCCGTCAGGGCGATGACATAGGTTGCGATCATCAGGTCCAGCGTCGGGGCGGCGCCGCCGTGCAGCAACACCTGCACGGAGCCGAAAAGCATGGCGAAGGGGTTGTACTTGACGATGACCTCGATCGACTTCGGCACCATGGTCCAGTGATAGACGATCGGCGTCAGCCAGAACATGACCGAGAAGAACAGGTTCAGCAGGTGGGGCAGGTCGCGGTAAAGCACACCCAGATAAGCCATCACCACGCCCGCGCCGTAGGTGAAGATCACGACCGGCAACAACACCGGCACGATCAGCGCCACGATCATCAGCGCATTGTCCGACGTGACGATCGCGACGGCCAGAAGCAGCGACATCGCGATCAGCGTGGCGAACAACTCGCATGAGATGTCCGATAGCACGAAGATCCAGTGAGGCATCGCGGTGTTCTGGCAGGTCCCCTTGCGCGACGTGATCGAGGTGGCGCTGTTGATCAGGCTCGACGATATGAAGGTCCAGGGCAGCAGACCTGCAGCAAGATAGACGAAGTAGTTATCGATCGGCACCTTGATGATAAGGCCGAAAGCGAAGAAGTAGACGATCAACTGAACCAACGGGTTGAGCAAAGACCAGCCCATGCCGATCAGCGATCCGCAATACTTCTTATAGAGCGATACGCTGGCGATGAAATGTACTGTCTTCAGCTCTGTCTTCAGGCTCTCGTTCAGTAACATGATATCATCCATATCGCTGCGCGTAGATGTCGAGGATCTTGTCGGTAGGGCCGTCTTCGACCATCCGCCCGTGGTCCAGCAGGATGCTCCTGTTGCACACGTCGCGGATCAAGCCGGCTGAATGGCTCACCAGGATCACGATCGGGGTGCGCTCGATATGCTCCATCATCGCGGCCTGCGATTTCCTGACGAAATTGGCGTCTCCGGTGGCGAACACCTCGTCCAGGATCAGGATATCGGGCGTCTGGAACAGCGAGGTCGCGAAGGTGAGCCGGGCCTGCATGCCGCTGCTGAGCGTCTGGAACTGGGCATCGGCAAACTCGGTCAGTTCGGCGAAGTCTAGGATGGCGTCTTCAAGGTCCCGGCTGTGCTGGGGCAGTCGATTCGAATAGGCCAGACCCAGCTTGATGTTGAGCCGGAGCGGCAGGTCCGGTTCGAAACCCAGCCCCTGGGCGATGACCGGGGCGATGCTGCCGGCGACGTTCCGGGTGCCGTGGACCGGCGGAAGGATGCCTGCGATCACCTTCAGCAGCGTCGTCTTGCCCGACCCGTTATGCCCGACGATTCCCAGTCTGTCTCCGGGCGAGACCTTCAGGTCGATGGCATCCAGCACCTTGCGGCCGGTCATGACCTCCTTCGGTGTTCCCCGCAGCATCCCGACCAGCACGCCCTTTACGGTGCGGTAGACGTGTTGGCCGAAAATGACATCGACCCTGTCGAGACTGACCGAGGCATTCGACGTATGGACCTCGGTATCCCGTTGGGCCATCAACTGCTCGAAGGCTGTGGGTGCCATGATGTTCACGCTATCGTCCCCGTCCTGCTCGTCCACCGCACCGGCCGGTGCGGTGATATCGAAGTCCATTGCCACGGCCTGGTTTGCCTGTCCTGTTCATGTGCCCGTTTCACTTGGAAGTCGGCCGGAGGATCAACCCTCCTGGCTGGCCGGGTTGCTCCGTACCCGGAACGGCCACGTCGAAGCGCAGGTCGATCCGCTGGCTGCGTGCCTGGTTCTGCGTCTGGCCGGGCGGTTGTGCCGGTTCGGCCGTCGCCGGAGCGCCGCTGCCGATATCCTTCTTGCCCGTGTCCTTCTTTCCGGAAGTTCCTTTGCCGGGCGCGGGCTTCGCGGGCTCGGCCGGCTTTGCCTCCACGGGTGCCGGCTCCAGGGGCCACTGCGCTCCCATGCCGCGTATGTCGACCAGCCGTTCCGCCGCATCGTTGCGCAGGTCCAGCAGGCGCGGACTGACGCCAAGCAGGCCGCTCAGCAGATGGACGGCGCGGGCTCCGGTCAGGCTGTCCACCTCGGCGGCAGTTTGCTGGCCGGGTTCGGCATGGACCTCGATGCGTACCGTCCGCAGGCGCGCTTCGGCGAAAGGCTGGCAGACCGCACTGTCCGGCTGCGGAGCACCGTTGGACATGCAGGGAAGCCAGCGGCCGAGTGCTTCGCCAAGGTGTGAAACCATGGTCTGGCCAGGAGCCAGCGGCATCGCTCCGGCGGGGGCGAAATACCGGCCGGCGGGCAGGCGCAGCAATCCCTCGCGCGGGATGCCTTCGGCCTGGATACCGCGCGATGCCAGGAAATCCCTGATCTCTTCGATCAGCCGGGCGCGGACCATAATCTCGACATCGGCCTTGGCCGGACGCTCCAGCGGCGTAGCCGTTACATCCAACTTCGCCTTGATGCGCGCTTCGGCTTTGGCTTCCGCTTCCGCCACGGCATCGACCCTGTCTTTGCGGACGTCCAGGGCGAAGACCATGGCAATGATGATGAAAATGAACAGCATCCCGGCCATCAAATCGGCCATGGAGGCGTAATAGCCTTCGTCCTTGGAGAAACTGTCGGCTGGATGGGACATGCCGTCGCCTTTCTCAGCTTACCGGCATCGGCTGGCCGGAATTCGCGTGCCCCACCGCATGCCGTTCAGCCGTCGTCCGATGGACGATGGTCTCTTCAAGCCGGTCGAGCGACCGGATGAGTTGTGCGATCCGCTCGGCCAGCACCGCTTGGCCGTCGGCCTGTGAAGCGAAAGGCGCCTCCGCCGTGCGGGCGCTTCTGGCTGTCGCTTCCTCGATCCTGTCGCATAGCAGGGTCAGGCGCAGACTCAAGGACTGGACGGAAATCCGGAAAACTAGCGACACGATCAGCGACATGGAGATGCCGGCGACCGAGGTCAGGAACTTGAAAGTTGCGCTGTTCAGCAGGTGGACCAATGCCGCCCGCGCCTCGATCATATCTGCGGTCCGCATCCCCTGGCTGGCAAAATACAGGCCGGCGATCAGGCCCAGGAAGGTCATGACCAAGCCAAGTCCGACGAAGTAGTTCGGCATTGCCTGCATCAATCCCAGCCGCAGCCCCGAACGCTCCAGCGATGCCAGGGTAATGTAGGCCGACGGGCGAACTCCGGAGTCGGCAGCGGCCTGCCACGCTCGCCAGTCCGGCCCGAGGAAGCTGGGACCGAGCACCCGATCGAGATCCTCGCCGCGGCCGAACTGAACCGGTGCGCGGGCGCAGTCGGAAGCCAGCCGGTCGAGCCTGCTCAGCATGGGCCGAACTTTGAGGAACACGAACCACAGGGCCATCAGGATGCCGGCCATCACAAGACCGCCGGCTAGCAGAATCGCCGTGGCCGGACTTCCGAACATGGCGAGATAGACCCGTGCCAGCGGTGCTATCAGCAGGTGGATCGTGTCCCACAACGCCGATTCGCCGGCGGACGCCGTCTCGAAGCCGGTGTTCCCCGCTCGATAGATCGCTGCAATGACGATCAAAACGGCGCAGAGCTGAAAAATACGCCTGATCGAAATATCCATGTTCCGGCCAACTCACCATGGGCGTGCATTGGCAACCGGGAAATCCGCCGACCAGTGCACCGCAGCTTCATTATAGGACCCATAAGGGTAACTCAATAGAAGTAGAATTTAAGCTGAATGGCGTATAGGTCCGGACCATCTACGGCAATCAGCCGGAAACCTATGCTAAACTGGTTAATTAGTTGTGAGTAGAAGGGTGCGAGTCGTCATGGCGAGGTCCATGGCCTGTCCCTTCGCCGAACCTTGTCAGGGTGTCCGATCCGATGGTTTCCAAGTCTAACGAACGCGTCGGCACTTCTGCGGCTGCCAGGGGACGTTTCCGGCTGCACGCCGTCCGGCAGTTGACGGATCTGGGCGGCGGGCGGTTCAAGAGCACCGGCACGGCTCCCCGGTTCGACATCAGCGCGGAACGGCATGGGCTTCCCACCGGCTGGGTCCGTATCCGTTTTTCCATAGCCGACGCACGTCCTTACGCCAGCGGAACGATCCGGGTAACGCCGGACGGCGACCAGCCGACCATCAGCCATCCGCTGCCGTCCCTGCGCGACGGCCATGTCGACCAGTATATCCGGCTGCCGGACAGCGTCCGGGAATTGTGCTTCGATCCTATGGACCAGCCGGGCGTCTTTACGATCACGGGGTTCCGCATCGATCCCATCACCCGCTTCCACGTTCTGGCGCGGGCGGCGCTGCGCAATCCCGGCAGGGTCGTCGCAGCGGCCGGCTATGTGGCGCAGCACGGTGTCGCCGCGGCCAAGCTGCGCATGGCCGAGCGGCTGAACGCTCCCGCCCATGACGGTTACAAGGACTGGGTCGCCTTGTTCGACACGCTGGCCGACGACGACATCGCGGCGATCGGTGCCCATATCGCCGCCATGCGGGCGGCGCCGCTGATCTCGGTCCTGATGCCGGTCTACGATCCCGATCCCGGCCACCTTGCCGAGGCCATCGGATCGGTGATCGGGCAGATCTATCCCCACTGGGAACTCTGCATAGCCGACGACGCCTCGACCGATCCGGCGGTCCGCCGTCTGCTCGCCGACTATGCCAAGCGCGAGTCGCGGATCAGGCTGGTGACCCGTGCGGCCAACGGCCACATCTCGGCCGCCAGCAACTCCGCGCTGGAATTGGCGACCGGTGAGTACTTGGCCCTGCTGGACCATGACGACCTGCTGCCGGCCCACGCGCTCTACCGGATCGCGGCCGACCTGGAAGCCAATGGCCCGGCCGACCTTATCTATAGCGACGAGGACAAGATCGACGGCGACGGGCGCCGTCACGAACCCCACTTCAAGTCGGACTGGAACCCGGAGCTTTTTCTGGCCCAGAACATGATCAGCCATCTCGGCGTCTACCGGACCGGACTGGTCCGTGCCGCCGGCGGTTTCCGCGTCGGGTTCGAGGGCAGCCAGGACTGGGATCTGGCCCTGCGCGTGACCGAACTCACTAAACTCACCGAACCTAACCGCATCCGCCATATTCCGCATATCCTGTATCACTGGCGGGTTTTCGCGACATCGGGCTCCTTCTCGACCGACCACGGCGGCAAGGCGGCGGAAGCGGGACGGCGGGCGGTGGCGGAGCATCTGGAACGGACGGGGCAGGCGGCGCAGGTCGTGCCCGGCATCTCCGGCTACAACAGGGTGCGCCGGGCGCTGCCCGACCCGGCGCCCCGGGTGTCGCTGATCGTGCCGACCCGAGACCGGGTCGAACTGCTGCGCAATTGCGTCGACGGCCTGCTCCACCGGACCGACTATCCCGATCTGGAAGTCCTGATCGTGGACAACGCCAGCGTCGAGCCTGAGACGCTGGCCTATTTCGACGGCTTGGCCGCCGAACCGCGCGTCCGCATCCTGCGCCGCGAGGGACCGTTCAACTTCTCCGCACTCAACAACGATGCGGCGACCCAGGCGACCGGCTCGCTGATCGGCTTCGTCAACAACGATATCGAGGTGATCGAGCCGGGCTGGCTGTCCGAGATGGCCAGCCATGCAGCCCGTCCCGGCGTCGGCGCCGTCGGGGCCAAGCTGTTGTACGGCGACGGAAAGATCCAGCATGCCGGCGTGATCCTGGGCGTGCTCGGCGTCGCGGGCCATACCCACAAGGGCTTCGGCCGGCACGACTACGGCTACTTCTCCCGTCTCAGGCTTTGCCAGAACCTGTCCTGCGTGACGGCGGCCTGTATGGTGATGCCTAAAGCCGTGTTCGAGAGCGTCGGCGGCTTCGACGCCGTCAACCTAGCGATCGCCTTCAACGACGTCGACCTGTGCATCCGCATCCGCGAAGCCGGCTATCAGGTGATCTGGACCCCCTACGCCGAGCTGTACCACCTGGAATCCGCCTCGCGCGGGTCCGACCTGACGCCGGAAAACCGCGACCGTTTCGCCGCGGAAGTGAAATACATGCAGGACCGCTGGGGCGACGTCCTGCGCCGCGACCCCTATTACAACCCCAACTTGTCGCTCGACGCCACCGACTTCTCGCTGGCCGGAACCCCGCGCGTCACGCGGCCGTGGCAGGCGTTCATGCGGTCACGCCAGCCTTGGCGCCTGTCGGCCCCCGCCGCCCTTATGCCCACAGATAATCCGTCTTAGCCACGAACTCCGGAGAGGAGGAGAAATCGGCCAGCGCGTCGGCCCTGCTCAGGCTGTGGTCCAGCGCATTTGTCCAGTTTGCAAGCCCGGCCTCGTCGGGCGCCCGGTCCAGGACGTTCTGGTACAGCAGTTCCACGAACTGCGGATTGCTGGGGGCGCCGTATCGTTGCTGGAACTCCGGCGAATTGACGAAGCTGACCGCCACGTCCCCGACATCGTGCCCGGCATTGAGGTAGTTCACCCAGGTCGACTCGCCCTGCTGATCGGGCAGGCGGTCGAAGGTCGCCAGATACAGGCGTCCGACCTGGGGCTGAAGGACGTCGTCCTTGTAGTTGGCCACGTTCTCCGCCGATTCGGAGAAGCCGACAAGCGCCTCGGCGCGGGGATTGCCGGCGGCGAGATACTTCGCCCAATGGCTCTGTCCGGCGGAGTCGGGCGCGCGGTCCAGCACATTGGCGTAAAGCTGCTTGATGAACCCGGCGTCCGACAGGTTGCCGCCGTATCGGTTGGAGAACTCGGTGGACGCGACGAAACCGTTGGCGATTTCCTCGAGCGTCATCCCGTTCCGCGATGCGTCGATCCAGCTGTTCAGGCCCGCCTGATCCGGCAGCCGGTCCAGCGCCGACAGATACAGCCGCGAGATCGAGTGCGTCCCGGCTGATGTCGCCGAACTGGTCAGCTCGGCCATCGTGTAGGTGCTGCCGTCGGTGAACCTGACGTTCTCGACGTTGTGGGTCGGCATCACGCCCTGCTTGCCGCTGTTGTCGGTAATGAAGGTCGTGTCGCCCTTCCGGTAGGTGAAATAGGTCCCACGGCTGCCGGAGAGTACGACGGTATCGATCCCGGTGCCGCCGTCGATGTTGTCGCCGCCGCCGTTCGGCGTGATGGTGTCGTTGCCGCTGAAGCCGATCAGGATGTCATGCTCGTTGCTTCCCCGGATGTCATCGTTGCCGGAGAACTGGCTCTGGAAGTTTTGAACTCCCAGCGAGTCCAGGTCGTTGGCATTGAGTTTCAGAGCGATGCCGGAAAGCGACAGGATAAGGCTGCCGTTCGGTTCGGAGATCTTCAGGGAATTGATGACCACGCTTTGAGCCGACGGATTCGATGAACCCCAAATCTCGACATACTCGGAATATGGATTGACCCACTTCGCGTAGGTGGCGCTGTCATAGACGAAGTAGGAAATTTGCAGCGGGTTATATTCACTGGTGCTGGAGGCATCCATGTAAATAGAAATGCGAGAGTCGAGAGTGGCCATCGTTACTGTGCTTCCACTGGGCGTTTTTCTTGGCAGAAGCTATAGCAAAACGCTCAAGGCCCGGTATGAGCGATAAAGGTGATGTAAGAAGGTAATAAAATCTTGAAGGGACTACGCCGCTTCTCATAGGGCATATGGTTGCCGCTGAAAATACCCGCGCAAAGGCGAATGCGCCTGCCGGGACAAGCGCACGAAAACGGCACTGTAATTGATTAAAGGAACCTCGGTCTCGACTAAACGACGCGTCATGCGCTTGTTCAGGATGGTGCTGCTGGACAGGATTGAACTGTCGACCTCTCCCTTACCAAGGGAGTGCTCTACCACTGAGCTACAGCAGCGCCCGTTGAGGTGGCGGGTATATGCCATAGCGATTTTGGACGCGCAAGGCCAAAGCACCGCCCTTGTCGAATTAAAATCGGCCGTCTTCGGCGGCTGTTCCGGACGGCGGATCGTGCTAAAGCACGGGCTGAAGTGATCGGAACGATCCAGTCCTATAAGGTGGAGTGCGGCGCGATGAAGATCGGAGTGGTTGGGTGCGCGGGGCGCATGGGGCAGATGCTGGTGCGCCGAATCGTGGCCACTGAAGGGTGCGAGCTGGCAGGCGGCACGGAACGGCCGGACGGTCCGGCGGTCGGCAAGGACATCGGCACGCTGGCCGGACTCGACCCTGTGGGCATCGCCGTGATCGACGATCCGGTCCAGCTCTTCGCCCACGCCGACGCGGTGATCGACTTCTCCACGCCGGAAGCGACGGAGCGGCACGCGGCGCTGGCGGCGCAGGCGCGGACCGTCCACGTCATCGGCACGACCGGCCTCAACCCGGGGCAGACCGAGGCGGTCAAGCGCGCCTCCCAGTACGCGCCGATCGTCCATGCCCCCAACATGAGCCTGGGCGTCAACCTGCTGATGGTCCTGGTCGAACAGGTCGCCCGAACTCTGGGTCCCGATTTCGACATCGAGATCCTGGAAATGCACCATCGCCACAAGGTCGATGCGCCGTCGGGAACCTCCCTGGGCTTGGGCCGCGCCGCCGCTGCCGGGCGCGGAGTCGATCTGGACGCCGTATCCGCCCGCATCCGCGACGGCCACACCGGTCCGCGCAACAGCGGCGACATCGGCTTCGCGGTCATGCGCGGCGGCGACGTGGTCGGCGATCACACCGTCGTCTTCGCGGGGGAGGGCGAGCGGATCGAGCTGTCGCACCGGGCCAACGACCGGCAGATCTATGCGGTCGGCGCCGTCCGTGCCGCACTCTGGGCGCACGGCCAGCACCCCGGCCTCTATTCAATGCGGGACGTGCTGGGTCTCGGCTGAGGTATTAACGCCGACCTCTGCCGGGGAGGCCGCGAATCGGGAGGATGGTGACCCCGCCGCCTCCCGATCTTCTCTTTTTGTTCTATGCGACAGATTGGCCCCGACCGCCGGAAGACCTACCGGGAACCGCGAATTCGTCTGAAGAACGGCATAGGGATGGCGATTTCGGGGTGTTTGTCGCTTGACAGTGTTGCTGCTGTATCAGTAAGCCGGGAGGGCAAAGCTTCAATCGAAACCTTAAGGAAGAGGCGCAACCCCATGACAGCAAAGCGTAACCAAGGACGCCGACAGGTCTGTCTGGATTTTGGGGTGAAGGCGTCCATGGTACTCCTTTTGGGGAGCTTTGTCTCGGGTTGCTCGACAAGTGAACAATACGGTTCCTCCGATACTTCGCTGACCGCACCGGTACAGGTGGCGTTGGTCACGCCGGCGCCGCTGCCGCCAGATCCCAAGGACCCCTGGCGCGACCTGATCGCGGAGGCGGCCGACCGGTTCGACGTGCCGGAACAGTGGATCAGGGCCGTGATGCACCGTGAAAGCGGCGGACGCGCCATCGTCAAGGGCAAGGTGATCACCAGCCCGGCCGGAGCCATCGGCCTGATGCAGGTGATGCCGGCCACGTATGCCGAGCTTCGCGACCGCTACGGTCTGGGGCTGACGCCCGCCGATCCGCGCGACAACATCATGGCCGGCACCGCCTATCTGCGCGAGATGTACGACCAGTTCGGCAGCCCCGGCTTCCTGGCCGCCTACAACTGCGGCCCCGCCTGCTATTCCGCCGTCCAGGCCGGCCGCCAGCGCCTGCCGAAGGAAACGCGGCAGTACATCGCGGCCCTGGCGCCCGTCGTCGCCAAGACTGCCCCGCGCGGCACCGGCGGCGAACCCGCCGTCGAGCCCGTCATGATCGCGTCGGCCGAGCCGCCCAAGCCCGCCGGCCGCCCGGCGGAAATCGTCCAGGTCGCCTCCGCCGCACCGCCGCCGGAACCGGTCACGGCGCCCACTCCCGCTCCCGCGCCTGCCGTCGTCCCCGTGTCGGCCCGCGTCCAGCCCGCGCCGGTCGAGCAGCCCGCCAGCTACGAAGTCGCCTCCATCGACGACGACGAGGACTACGCGCCCCGTCCACCCGTCCGTACCCAGGCCCGCGAGGCCGAGGCCAAGGTGGTCATGCGCTTCACGCCGCTCGGCGGCAGCGACGCCTGCGGCAGCCTGCGCAATTCGGCCGCCTGCCGGGCGATCGACCACCCGGCGGACCATGCCGGCAATTCCTGACCGCCCGTATCGTCCCACGGCCGATTTCCGCTGTGAATCCCGCGCCGCCGTCCTATAACCGCTCGTGACATGAGCAGCGATCAGCCCCCCAAGCAGCCGACCCGCCAGGAGCGGCAAGCCGCCGCCCTGCGCGAGAACCTTCGCAAGCGGAAGGAGCAGGCGCGCGAGCGCCGGCAGCCCGACCCGCCGCCGGCGCCGCCCGAGGACGAAACGTCAGCCAAGCTTGAGGTTCCGCCGCCGGTCGGGTAGAAGCGCTGGCAGTCCAACCCTTTCGGAGACTGTCCCGATGGCGATCCTGCCCGATTCCTGGATCCGCGACATGGCGCAGCAGCACGGCATGATCGAGCCCTTCGTCGAGAAGCAGACGGCGGAAGGCGTGATCTCCTACGGCTTGTCGTCCTACGGCTACGATGCCCGCGTCTCCGACGAGTTCAAGATCTTCACCAACGTCGACAACGCCATCGTCGATCCGAAGAACTTCGCCGAGCAGAGCTTCGTCGACCGCAAGGTCGATGTCTGCGTCATCCCGCCCAACAGCTTCGCGCTCGCCCGCACGGTCGAATATTTCCGCGTGCCGCGCGACGTCCTGGTCATCTGCCTGGGCAAGTCCACCTATGCCCGCTGCGGCCTGATCGTCAACGTGACCCCGCTGGAGCCGGAATGGGAAGGCTACGTCACGCTGGAGATCTCCAACACCACGCCGCTGCCGGCCAAGGTCTACGCCAATGAAGGCCTGTGCCAGTTCCTTTTCCTCAAGGGAGAAGGCCCGTGCGAGGTCTCTTACGCCGACCGCAAGGGCAAGTACATGAAGCAGACCGGCGTCACGTTACCGAAGCTTTAACCATAACCGCCTAATTTCCCGCATCGCTCTCCCCCAACATTTTTCCCCCAGGTCAATCGAGTTCCCATGGATAAGATCAGGATTCGCGGCGGCCGTCCCCTGCGCGGCTCTCTTGCGGTCGGCGGCGCGAAGAACGCGGCGCTGCCGCTGATGGTCGCCAGCCTCCTGACGGACGAGACGCTGACGCTGGCCCAGGTGCCCCATCTGGCCGACATCGCGACGCTCGCCAACCTGCTGGCCCAGCACGGCGTCGTCTTCGGCATGGACGGTTCCGCACCCCAGGACGGTCCCGCCGGCCGGGTGCTCGAACTGACCACCAGGGAGATCACCAGCACCACCGCACCCTACGATCTGGTCCGCAAGATGCGCGCCAGCGTCCTTGTACTCGGTCCGCTGGTCGCCCGCTGCGGTGTCGCCAAGGTGTCGCTGCCGGGCGGCTGCGCCATCGGCGCCCGCCCGGTGGACCTGCACATCAAGGGCCTTGTCCAGATGGGCGCCCAGATCGAGCTTGAGGCCGGCTACATCCTGGCCTCCGCCCCCAACGGCCTGCACGGCGCGCAGATCGTCTTCCCGACGGTGTCGGTCGGCGCGACCGAGAACCTGCTGATGGCCGCCTGCCTCGCCAAGGGCGAGACCGTGCTGGTCAACGCCGCGCGCGAGCCGGAAGTGACCGACCTCGCCCGCTGCCTGATCGCGATGGGCGCGCAGATCGAGGGCCTCGGCACCGACACGCTGCGCATCCAGGGCAAGGACCGGCTGCACGCCGCCTATCACACCGTCGTCCCCGACCGGATCGAGACCGGCACCTACGCCATGGCCGCCGCGATCACCGGCGGCGACCTGGAACTGATCAATGGCCGGCTGGAGCATATCCAGGCCGTGACCAAGGTCCTAGCCGGCGCCGGCATCTCCTTCGCCGAGACCGAACGCGGCTTCCGCGTCTCCTGCGCCAACGGCGCTCTGACCGGCGTCGATGTCATGACGGAGCCGTTCCCCGGCTTCCCGACCGACCTCCAGGCCCAGATGATGGCCCTGATGTGCGTCGCCGACGGCGCCGCGATGATCACCGAGACGATCTTCGAGAACCGCTTCATGCACGCGCCGGAACTGGCGCGCATGGGCGCCAAGATCACCGTCCACGGCGCATCCGCCCTGATTCGCGGCGTCAAGCAGCTTACCGGCGCGCCCGTCATGGCGACCGACCTGCGCGCGTCCAGCTCGCTCGTCCTGGCCGGCCTTGCCGCCGACGGCGAGACGGAGATCAACCGCGTCTACCACCTGGACCGGGGCTACGAGCGGCTGGAGGAAAAACTGTCCGCCTGCGGCGCCGACATCGAAAGGGTGAAGGGTAACGGGTGACATCAACCCGCCCCGGCACCACATTCCAAACGCTGAGGAATTTCGATCAAGGCGTGAGGAGAAACGACGATATGACTGGGCCGATGAAGCTGCGCGCGGAAGACCGGGATGATCTTCACGTAATCTCCGGCTGCTTGCAGGACGCCATCGTGCCGATCGGCGAGATGTGCTTCCTGCCCGATGAAAAGCGGTTCGTCATGGTGGCCAACCGCTTCAAATGGGAAAGCGCCGCGGAGGAAGACCTCCCCGACACCGTGCCCCAGCAGCTGACCGACGTCAGCTACGACGGCGACGGCGAGGACGACGTCATGGTCCCGTTCGAGCGGACCAACTGCGGCGTCTGTTTCGACGGCGTCATCGCCGTCAAGACCCGCAACATCGACCTGCACGAACGCCGCCAGATGCTGGCCCTCCTGACCGTCGTCCAGGGGGAAGGCGGCATCGTCCTGCATTTCTCCGGCGGCGCCTGCATCAAGCTGGAATGCGACCATTGGGTCTGCCGCCTCCAAGACATCGGCGAACCCTGGCCCACCAGCCGCCGCCCGGCCCACCCGCTGGATTGATTCCAAAAGTCGAGGAGATCGACCGGCGCTCCGGAAATGTTGGGCCACGGCCCAACCTACGAGTGGCGTCACCTGTAGGTTGGGCCGTGGCCCAACAACAGCGTTCCCGATGGTTCAACGTCTTCGGCATCTGGTGTGATTGACAAAAACAATAAAAAACGCGGAAACTTCAACCGAAGGCCCTGATCCATGACGAATACTCACGCCCAACTACCACCATCCCGGTGGTAACCCGTCCTGGTATCCGCTCCTTTAGTAAACGACCTTAGGCGACATTGACCCTGTGCCTCAAGGTCGAGCACTTTTCCTGACTGTAGCTCAAGGCCGGGCACTGCGTCCCGGCCACCCGCCAGCGGTTAGGACGGATGCGGAAAATACTCTCGGTCATCGGTACCCGGCCCGAAGCGATCAAGATGGCCCCGGTCATCAGCGCGCTCAACGGCGCGCCCGGCGTTGAAAACATCGTCTGCGTGACCGGTCAGCACCGCACCATGCTCGACCAGGTGCTTCAGCTGTTCCGGATCGTGCCCGACCACGACCTCGCCATCATGAAGCCCGGCCAGACCCTGGCCGACATCACCACCGCCGTCCTGACCGGCCTGACCCACCTGTTCGAGGAGATCAAGCCCGATCGAGTGCTGGTCCACGGCGACACGACAACGGCGATGGCCGCCGCCATGGCCGCCTTCTACGCCCGCATCCCCGTGGCCCATGTCGAAGCCGGCCTGCGCACCGGAGACCTCCAGCAGCCCTGGCCGGAGGAGATGAACCGCAAGGTCATCGACAGCATGGCCGACGTGCTGTTCGCCCCGACAGAAAGTGGGCGCGCCAATCTCCTGCGCGAAGGGCTGGAGAACCGCCGCATCCTCGTCACCGGCAACACCGTGATCGACGCGCTGCTCCACACCGTGGACCGCCTGCGCGGCGACGGCGCGCTGACCGCCGAGATGGACGCGAGGTTCGGCTTCCTGGCCGAGAACAAGCGGATGATCCTGGTCACCGCCCACCGCCGCGAAAGCTTCGGCGGCGGTTTCGAGCGGATCTGCCACGCCCTGGCCCAGCTCGGCGACCGGGGCGACACCTCGGTCGTCTACCCCGTCCACCTCAACCCCAACGTCCGCGAGCCGGTCATGCGGCTGCTCGGCGACCGGCCCAACGTCCACCTGATCGAGCCGCAGGACTACCTGCCGTTCGTCCACCTGATGGAGCGGTCCACGCTGATCGTCACCGACAGCGGCGGCTTGCAGGAGGAAGCCCCCTCGCTCGGCAAGCCGGTGCTGGTGATGCGCGACGTGACCGAACGCCCCGAAGCGGTCGAGGCCGGCACCGTCCAGCTCGTCGGCACCGACACCGCCCGCATCGTCGGGGCAGCCAACCGCCTGCTCGACGACGAGCAGGCCTATGCCCAGGCGCGCCGCGCCCACAATCCCTATGGTGACGGCCATGCTGCCAAGCGAATCGTCAAGGAGTTGACCCGTGCAGCATAAATTCTCCCGCGTCGCGATCATCGGCCTCGGCTATATCGGCCTGCCGACCGCAGCCACGCTCGCCAGCCGGGGCGTCGAGGTGATCGGCGTCGATGTCAACGAGCACGCCGTCTCCATGATCACGCAGGGCAAGGTCCATTTCAGCGAACCGGACCTCGACATGCTGGTCCGCGCCGCCGTGATGACCGGCAAGCTGCGCGCCGTCGTGACGCCGGAGCCGGCGGAAGCCTTCATCATCGCGGTGCCGACCCCGCTGACCGACGACAAGCGCCCCGACCTCAGCTTCATCGACGCCGCCGCCGACTCGATCGCCCCGGTGCTGGAAGCCGGCAACCTGATCGTTCTGGAATCCACGTCCCCGGTCGGCACCTCCGCCCGCCTGTCGCGCCAGCTCGCCGAACTCCGCCCCGACCTGACCTTCCCCCACACGGCCGGCGAACGCTCCGACATCCGCATCGCCTATTGCCCGGAACGCATCCTGCCCGGCCGCATGGTGCTGGAACTGGTTGAGAACGACCGCATCATCGGCGGCCTGACCCCCGCCTGCGCCGCCCGCGCCGACCAGCTCTACCGCATCTTCGTCAAGGGCGCCTGCCTGCTGACCGACGCCAACACGGCCGAACTGGTCAAGCTGACCGAGAACGCCTACCGCGACGTCAACATCGCCTTCGCCAACGAGCTGTCGATGATCTGCGACGGCATGGGCCTGGATGTCTGGCGGGTGATCGAACTGTCCAACCGGCACCCGCGCGTCAAGATCCTCCAGCCCGGCCCCGGGGTCGGCGGCCACTGCATCGCCGTGGACCCCTGGTTCATCGTGGACGGCATGCCGGAAGCCTCCCGCCTGATCCGCACCGCGCGCGAGGTCAACGACAGCAAGCCGCACCACATCATCGACCGCATCCGCCGCCACGCCGTCCGCTTCAAGGACCCGGTGATCGCCTGCCTGGGCTTGACCTACAAGCCCAACGTGGACGACCTGCGCGAAAGCCCGGCCCTGGAGATCACCGCCCATATAGCCAGGGAGGGACTGGGCAAGGTGCTGGCGGTCGAGCCCCACATCCGGAGCCTTCCCCCGGAACTGACCGAGTTCGACAACCTCCATTACTGCGACATGTCCGAAGCCCTGGCGGAGGCCGACATCGCCGTGCTGCTGGTCGATCATGCCGAGTTCCGCGCGATCGAGGCCAAGGAACTGCTGAACAAGATCGTGATAGACACGCGCGGCTTCTGGCGGGATCGTCTCTACGTTCCCGACCGCTACGGCAGGGCGGCGGCGGAGTAACCCCGCCCCGCACCCGATCGTTGGGCCACGGTCCAACCTACGATCCCGTCACCGTAGGTTGGGCCGTGGCCCAACATCACCGTCCGTATCGACCTACTCCCCGGATCACAGCCGGGACCCGCAGGAGATCCACGCCCCATGTCCAGCCAAACCGCCAGCAAACTGTTCTCGCCGATCGACCTCGCCGGCCGTACCTTCGCCAACCGGATCGTCGTCTCTCCCATGTGCCAGTACAGCGCGGAGAACGGCATCGCCACCGACTGGCACCTGATGCACCTGGGCATGCTGGCCAACTCCGGCGCGTCGCTGCTGATCCTGGAAGCGACGGCGGTCGAGGCGGCCGGCCGCATCACCCCCGGCGACCTCGGCCTCTACAACGACGAGAACGAAGCCGCTCTCGCCCGAGTCCTGACCTCCGTCCGGCGCTACGGCAACGCCCAGCTCGGTATCCAGATCGCCCACGCCGGTCGCAAGGCATCGTCCCAGCGCCCGTGGGAAGGCGGCAGGGCGCTGCGGCCCGACCAGGACCCCTGGACCACCTACGCCCCCTCCGCGATCCCCTTCGCCGAGGACTGGCACACCCCGCAGGCCTTCGCCGCCCGGGACTTCGAGCGCGTCCGCAACGCCTTCGTCGCCACCGCCCAGCGCGCCGTCCGGCTCGGCTTCGACGCGGCGGAACTCCACGGCGCCCACGGCTACCTGCTGCACGCCTTCCTGTCGCCCCTGTCCAACCAGCGAACCGACGGCTACGGCGGCGGTTTCGAAGGCCGCACCCGCTTCCCCCTGGAAGTCTTCGACGCCGTCCGCGCCGTTTGGCCGACCGACCGCCCGCTAGGCTTCCGCCTCAGCGCATCCGACTGGATCGAGGGCGGTTGGACCATCGAGGAATCGGTAGCCCTCGCCAAGATCCTGAAGCAGCGCGGCTGCGACTTCATCGACGCATCCAGCGGCGGCATAGCCCTGGGCGCCAAGATCCCCCTGACCCCCGGCTACCAGGTCCCCTTCGCTGCCCAAATCCGCCGCGAAGCCGAGATCCCGGTGATGGCCGTGGGCCTGATCGTCGATCCCAAACAGGCCGAACGCATCGTGGCGGAAGGCGAAGCCGACTTCGTGGCGCTGGCGAGAGCCCTGCTGGACGAACCGCACTGGGGCTGGCGAGCAGCGAGGGAACTGGGCGGAGAGATCGCCTACCCGCCGCAATACGCCCGTGCCGCACCCGAGCTTTGGCCGGGCCACAAGTTCCAGGAAGAATCCTCGGTGATGGACTGAGAGCCGCCAGCGCAGGGACTTCCAAATCCAATCGGCTTCGATTAGGATAGAGGAGTGGGGAGGGGTGCTGGATACACCCCTCCCTGTGACTCCGCTAGAGGCTCAGGCCGATCTCGATTTCAATCTCGATCGTCTGTCCTTTCCAACGGAGCCGGATCGTCCATTTCACCATGGACGGCTCCTCCTCAGGTGTGTCTCGGTGGGACGGGGTATTCCGCCCACCGGACAGCCGGGAGAATAGGGACGCGATCGGACATCCGATACGGGAACCTGCATGCTGCGGCATTCTGGCGGTATAGTGCCGACGGCGGTTTGCTATTCTCCCGCTCTCACGGGCTCAATAGGTCCGCTCCGCAAAGCACACAATCCTTTCGACCGGCACTCCTGCCATCGTACATGAGCAAGCCCCTGTAGCGGCATTGAAGATTGACTTGTGATTTCTGGCAGAGATGGCGGACTGATGAGGCCCTACCTACGCCAGTACGCAATCCTTTCGACCGGCGCTCCAGCCATCATACACAAGCACGCCCCCGTAGGTCGGGCCTCTCCAGCCCGACATCTAACGCTCCGAACCGGTCATCCTTCAATGCCGCTGATATTGGCGCGTCCCCGTACCGTCATGCTCCCCAACCGTCCTGCCAAGACTTGATCTTGGCATCTCCCGGCATAAGGCCACCAATCCGGCTCCGGCCACGTCATTGAGCTACAACTGCAAGTCTTAAGCATATCGAACGAAACATCCATCAATTAGATGAATAACCCGCCGGCCCCGGTGCCGGCGCTCCCCGCAACAGGCCGTCGGTGCTGAGGTCTTCGTCCACATCCGGCCAATGGATACCATGCCCGCCGCCTGCAATCTCCCACCGCTGCCGCTGTTCCGGCGTAGCGTTGAACAAGCGGGGATACCATGCCAAGGGAACAGCGATGGTGCGCCCATCCATGAGATCGACCGTCAAGCGGTCGTCATCGACCGAAACCGACTTCACCCGTTCGTCAGTCTTATGCGCCGAAATAGCCATGCCATGCCATGCCATGCCTCCAATAACTGTGTCTGATGGTCACAAACCAAATGCAGCAGTTCCCCAGTCCTTTGGCCGAGTAGCCCATATCATGCGCTATCGAGACGGGCATCAGCCAGATCTTCGCCGTCGTGTCACCTCGTTCAACCTGGACATATTGCTGATTGTTTGTTGCGTTGTTGTAGAAAAATGAAAATCCGCTGTTTCAGCGCATTTGAAATTTCAATAGAGATGTTTCTCTCATTTAATTTAAAAACAACTGCTTTGTAATTAGTTGATTGGTATCCATCATTTTGGGTATGCTAACGACTTGATTAATGCCATTGATTCACCAGCAAATATAGTATTTTGCTGAGAAATAGCCATATTCAAGCTTCTGATGGTTTCTCTTGATGTTACTGGATATATTCTGCAAGCGTTTTCACTTGTATCAAGCCCGACAGCAATGTCGGAAGCGATTGGAAGCCAGAGTTCATTCTGATAGTTTAATAGATTGTAATCACCATTAATTGTTAATTTGACAACTGGTCTGCTTCCAATAATGAATTTCTTATCTTTCGCAACAATTTTCAGCATGGCAATCCCGCGTTTTCGAAATACTGAGAGAACATCTTCTCCGAAATGTTCCAAGAGATCAACTCGACAGTTTTGTATAATACGCGATTTAGTATTTCGATTTTGAAGTTCGGATATTTCTATTCTTCTCTCAGGAAGCAAGGTATGTAGTTCATTTATCAAATTTTTATACATTACATCAGCTTCTGCGGAGGTGTTGACTGTGTTTCGAAGATCGGGAACCCTTTTCCATTGCATGTATATAAATTTATACAAAAATTCTTTTTCCTCAAATGATAAATCTGGGATTTTATTTATCCTTACTGAGTTGACAATTTTAGAGATAATTGTGTCGGCATGATCTTCAAGCTGTGAAAGCTTTGCTTCCATACTAGTGTCTGCAAAACCATTTTTTCTACTCGGCGATAAAGGTGTCCTTCAAGAAAAATATTTTCTGGCTTGATTTGGAGAATACCGCGATACGAATGATTCCTTAGAAAAGCAAATAAAAATCCGTGATCATCCGTAAAGTGCTTTTGAAGCATTTCAGGTACGTAGTGGTGTCTTTTAGGTGGCGCTTTACGCATTTGATATCCTGGGCATGTTTATGATTGCTGGATAAATTTCTATTTTAATTATAAAATCATTAAAAATTATTTAAACCAAGAACTTTCTCAGTTGTAAGGCTATTATTGTTGCCTATCCTGAACATTCGTCGGCATGAAACTTAGTCGGAATCTGAATACATATGAGCTTGTCGCGCCCGATTTCACGCCGCAACAGGGGAGGTGCTAAAGGACTCGCGGGGCTGTAAAGAGGTTAGAGTGGCTTTTTCCACATCAAAGCAGTGATAGTCAAGCCTGTAAGGGTGATAAAACTCTTTGATGTTCATGCTACCCTCATACATGAGAGTTTGCCGTACCTGTTTTCCCAGAGACTTTGCTGTATGGTGCGACCTTGGATACGCGAGCAGCATAATGCCCAAGGAGCGCACCGAATGAGCAAGAAAGACCTTGAGCAGTTCCTCGCAGCGCTGGCTACCCTCGACAAGCAGATTGACGAGGACCCGAAGGCCGCTGACCGTATTCTAATCGACAGCGGCACCTATACCGAAGATGGCAAGTTGGCTCCGGAATACACCTGAGATCATGCACAGCCTAAGTTCGTCTTTCGTCCTCGGGTATCATGGATGCTCTCGGGAAATCGGTGAAGCTATCCTGCGGGGCGACGAACAGTTACGGGTCAGCGTCAACGAATATGACTGGCTTGGTTCCGGGATCTATTTCTGGGAAACGAACCCGATCCGGGGCCTCCAATGGGCAAACGAAGCGGTGAAGCGTAAGAAGTTCGATGAGCCATTTGTCGTCGGTGCTGTCATCGACCTCGGGTACTGCTTCGATCTCATGTCCCACAATGCCATGCAGGCTTTGAAAGCCGCCTATCACAGCTTCCGCAGGGCCTACACGAAAAGCCCGAAGTTCCATGACGCCGACTTTCCTGAAAACAAGGGCAGCCGCGACCTACTGCAACGGCATCTCGACTGCGCGGTCATAAATTACCTCCACGAGAACCGCGAAAAGGCCGGAGCAGTCCCGTTCGACTCCGTGCGTGGCGTGTTCGTCGAGGGTGACCCGGTCTACCCAGCCGCAGGCGTCCGTGACAAGACCCCATCCAGATCGCCGTCCGGAACTCCAGCCTCATCAAGGGCGTCTTCCGCGTGCCACAAGAGCACCTCGAATAGAACCCCGCCTTAAGCAACCGTTAACCGCCCCGGTGACAAAATTGAGCCTCCGGAGAGCGTCCTAAACCGCGCAGCAGGTGCTGGTTCCCGCTCTCCCCGTCAGAATTGGCCCTTAGAAGGAGGCAGCCGATGGTTGGCACACTGGAGACTCTGAGTCAGAATTTGGTTGCCTCGTTGAATGCCACGCGCGTCAGCGAGGCTTTGACGACGGCCCACCCTGCGGCGAAGGCGGCGGCAACGACGGCAGCCACGGCAACCGCCGCGACGCTGCAACAAGCCGCGACGCCTGCCCCGACCACCCGCACGTCCGACCGCGCAGTCGATCGCGACCGGGAGCGCGACCGCGCCCGCTCCGCCGACCCCCGGCGCGGCCGCGACAACGACAACCGTGTCACCGTCCAGCTTTCCGCCGCCGCCACCCGCCTGACGCAGTCGGGCGACGCGCAGCCCGAGCCGGCTCCCGCCGCCGTCGAAATGCTGCGCAGCCTGCGCCGGGCGCGCGACGCGAAGCAGGAAGGGCCGATGGACGAGGCCATGAAGAAGGTGCGCGAAGATCTGGTCAAGGTCTTCCGCATGTTCGGCAAGTCCGAAAAGGAAGCGCTCGCAGCGGCTGAAGCGGTTACCGGCAAGGCGCGGGATGCCTCGACGCGGGGGCCGATGGGGACAAGGCCCTCGGCAGGCGGGGAGGCTTCGACCAACGTTTCCGTCGTCTTCCAGTCCGTGACGCTCCAGGTCAGCGGCGAGTCCGGCAAGGTCCAGGCTTCCATCGAAATCGTCCGGATGGAAGCCAGCGTGACGACCGGAGCCGCCCTGGCGGCCGGGTTGCCCGGCGGCAACCAGCCGGGCGGCGCGGGGCAGATACCCGGCCAAGCTCAGGCGCCGGGCGGCGGCGGCGCCATCCAGCAAGTCGATCCGCTGGTGTTCGACCTGGACGGCAACGGCGTCAACCTGTCCTCGGTGGAAAACGGCGTCTATTTCGACATGGACGCCGATGGCACCCGCGACAAAACCGCCTGGGTGTCGGGCGGCGACGCCTTGCTGGCGCTGGACCGCAACGGCAATGGCAGGATCGACGACGGCAGCGAGCTGTTCGGCGAGCAGAACGGCGCCCGCGACGGCTTCGCCGAGCTGGCCCGGTTCGACCAGGACGGCAGCGGCTCCATCGATGCCAAGGACAACATCTTCAACTCGCTTATCCTGCTGCACGCCGATGGCGGCATGTCCCGCCTGCGGGACGAAGGCATCACCGGCATCAAGCTCGACATCGCGATTGGGTTGAAGGCTCCGGCCGAACAGCAGCGGCTGGACGGCGGCGTCATCGCCTCGCAAAGCGAGTTCTCCCGCACCGACGGCAGCCGGGGCACCGTCGCCGACGTGCTGTTCGACGTGAAGGTCTGACGTCGGCGCCGTCTCGGAACGACCGACAGCGATGTCGTAGAGGCGGCTTCCAACTGCTTCTACGCCATCGTTAATCGGCAGAGATACCTACAGGACGCTAATTGCTCTTGCGTTTCAGTCAGCTTCATAGGATAAAAATCCGTAATCGATCCTAACGAAGCGAAGCCCCCGCCATGTCCCCAGCACCCGCAAAACCGCTTCCCGCTGCCCACTCGACCGCCGTCCGCCTGACGGACCGGCAGGAAGCGTTCTGCCAGGCGATGGCCTGCAACACCGGCGGGGCCGAAGCGTCCAGAAGGGCCGGCTACTCGCCCAACGGCGCGAAACAGCGCGGCGCATACTTGATGAACCAGCCGGAAATTCGCATCCGGGTCGATCAGCTCAGGGCAGAGCGCCAGGCCGACCATCAGGCGGCACTCGAAGAGGCGGCAGGGCAGGTTAGGGAGATCATCGCCGACGCGATGGAGAACAACCGCACTTCCCTCGCACTGCGTGCCATCGAGTTCGGCCTGAAACTGCGCGGCGTCATCCAGGACAAGCGGATCGCGCACCATTATCATCAGGACCGCGTCCATCCCGACGCCGACCTGGAAAACCTCGAACCCGATCCCGAAGAAGAACTCGACGCCATCGCCGCCCCACCGCCCGGCCCCGCGATAGTGACCCGGAATAATGACCTTTCCGGAACGCGCCGACTTCCGGCGAACATGCCGGCAACCATCGGGGAGGGAGTAGGGGAAGAAATGGCGGACGGGGTGGGATTCGAACCCACGGTGAGCTTGCACCCACGGCGGTTTTCAAGACCGCTGCCTTAAACCACTCGGCCACCCGTCCGTCGCGCGCTTCACTACCCCACTCGACGGCTTCGTTCAAGCCCTGCAACCGCACCCGGCGCACCGGCCATTGTACACGAGCACGCCCCCCGTAGGTCGGGCCTCTTCAGCCCGACATCTAACGTTCATGACCGGCTATTCTTCGGGGCCGCTGGTATCAGGCCGCCACAGGCGCAAAAAAAAGCCCCGCAGCGGATGTCGCGCGGGGCTGTAAGTCTTAAGGGAGGAAACGCAACCAATTGCGTTGGACCAACTGTAATGCTGGAACCGTTTCAAAAACGTTAACCATACTACACCAAGTGTCTTTTTTTGCCGTTCCGGCGAGTTATTTCCGCGTCAGTATCCCGGCCCCGGAGGCCGGCGCAATCTCGTAACCATCCGTCCGGCAAATCAATGTGGAACTCTCTATCGAAAGGAGTATATTAAACTTGCGGCAAATCCGCCCGATTGGGGCTGATCTCCGTCGGCTTTGGGGGGAGGTCGCAAGATGGTGCTTGCACGAGGCACGATTATTTTTGAAAATTCCTTACATACGCCAGAGACCCTAGCAAAGGGCAGGAGAGCAGCCCGGCCGGACCGCTCACGGGTTTCGGCTTCGGGTTTCCGCGTTACGGGAAAAGGTTCGAGACTGAGCAACGGCATGCTCGCCACCCCTGGTGGCGAGGCGTCGGACTGTCCCTTATTGGCTTGAGGAAAGGGTTCTTCACATGGCCGGAGCGACACGCCAGAATCAGTCGAGCGTTGAACTCTTCGCTATCTACGAAGTCAGCAAGATCCTTAGTTCCTCGCTGGATCTCCAGCAGACGCTAAGGGAAGTCCTGCGGCTGCTCTCCTACCATCTCCAGATGCAGCGCGGCCGGATCTGCCTGCTGACCGACGACAGCACGCTCAAGCTGATCGCCGGCCTCGGCATGTCGCAGGAGGAGATGGAGCGCGGCCAGTACCGGGCGGGGGAGGGGATCGTCGGGCGCATCGTCAAGACCGGCATGCCCGCCGTCGTCCCCAACCTTGCGGACGAGCCGCTGTTCCTCAACCGCACCGGCGGCAGGACCGATCTCGCCGAAGTAATCATCAGCCTCGTCGGCGTGCCGATCAAGGCGGCCGGCGAATGCATCGGCGTGCTGACCATCGACCGCATCAGCGACGACGGTTACGCCGGCAACTTCGACAGCGACGTCCGCCTGCTGACCATGGTGTCCAACCTGATCGGCCAGACCGTCCGGCTCCACCGCACCGTCGCGGAAGAGCGGCGCTTCATGATGCGGGAGAAGTTCCGCCTTCAGAAGGAAGTGTCCAAGGTGGATTATCAGGTCGACAACGTCGTGTGCAGCAGCAAGCGCATGCAGGAAGTCCTGGCCCAGGTCCACCGCGTGGCGCCCTTCCGCTCGACCGTGCTGATCCGGGGGGAGAGCGGCACCGGCAAGGAGCTGATCGCCCGCGCCATCCACATGCTCAGTTCCCGCAAGGAACAGCCCTTCATCCGGATCAACTGCGCGGCCCTGCCGGAAAGCCTGCTGGAGTCCGAGCTGTTCGGCCACGAGCGCGGCGCCTTCACCGGCGCCAACCGCGACCACAAGGGCCGGTTCGAACTGGCGACGGGGGGAACCTTGTTCCTGGACGAGATCGGCGATATCTCGCCGTCGTTCCAGGCCAAGCTGCTGCGCGTCTTGCAGGAGCAGGAGTTCGAGCGCGTCGGCGGCACCCGCACGATCAAGACGGACGTGCGGATCATCACCGCGACCAACGTCAACCTCGAGGAAGCCGTAGCGCAAGGCAAGTTCCGCGCCGACCTTTATTACCGCATCAACGTGGTGACGATCTTCCTGCCGCCGCTCCGTGAGCGCAGCGACGACATCCCGCTGCTGGCCGGCCATTTCGTGCAGAAGTTCAACCGGGAGAACGGGCTGAACGTCGCCCTTCACGACGACGCGCTGGATATCCTGAAGAAGTGTCCGTGGCCCGGCAACGTCCGGGAGCTTGAAAACTGCATCGAGCGTGCTGCGACCCTGTGCCGCGACGGGGTGATCTGGGACCTCGACCTGTCCTGCCAGATGAACCTGTGCTACTCGTCCACCTTGTGGCATCACCGCACCGTGACGCCGACCGCCGGTGCCAGCATGCCGGGACAGCCCGGCATTCCCGCGTCACAAGGCATGCCGGGGTTGCCGCAGGCGGCGCCCGCCAGGGCGGGCTGTAGCACCGGCGGCGTGCCGGGCTGTTCCGCCTCGTCCGGCGGAAGCTGCGCCGCCGCTCCCGTCGGCGGTCTGCCCGCCGCCGTCCCGTTCATGGCCCAGCCGGCCCAGCCCGCCCCGACGGCGGGCCGGTACTTGCCGCCGCCGTCGCCCGCTTCGGAAGGGCCGATTTCCGCCGACGCGCTGAACGATGCGGCGGTCGGCGAGTTGCTGGGCATGCGGATCGGCAACGGCGGTCCCGACGAGCCGGAGTTCACCACCCCGCGCGATCGCCTGCTCTGGGCGATGGAAAGGACCGGCTGGGTCCAGGCCAAGGCCGGCCGCCTGCTGGGCCTGACGACGCGACAGGTCAGCTATGCCCTTCGGAAATATAACATCGAAATAAAACGATTCTAAACAGGCCGCCTCTAGCGTGTGCTGGAAGGGCTCCCATATGGTTAATTCGGCCAAGCGCTTCGCCCACGGGCAAAGCGTCTTGCCGGAGCCAATCAGCTTGGGGGACACCATGACCCGGCTCAAGATTTCTCCCATCGATGCCGTTCGCAGATGCCTGCCGCAAGGGCAAGGATGTCACGCCGGACGCGCCGCCGCTGACTGGCTCTCCTTCCGCGTAGACCCCTGAAAACCCCATGAAAAGGCGGATCAATCCGCTTGATCACACATTGGGAGAGAACGATGGACAAGAGCCCCAACCAGCCCGGTGCTGCCGGCAACCAGTCCTCGGGAGCTTCGGACAAGGTCCTGACCAACCGGCAGGGACATCCGATCAGCAACAACCAATCCCAGCGCACCGTCGGCAGCCGTGGCCCGGCTACCCTGGAAAACTATCAGTTCCTCGAAAAGATCAGCCACTTCGACCGCGAGCGCATCCCCGAGCGGGTCGTGCATGCGCGCGGTTTCGTCTGCTACGGCGAACTTGAAGTCACCGGCAAGATCGGCGACGAACCCGCTTCCAAGTACACCCGCGCCAAGCTGTTCCAGCAAGCCGGCAAGAAGACGCCGCTGGCGATCCGCTTCTCGACCGTCATCGGCGGCCGCGACAGTTCCGAAACGGCGCGCGACCCGCGCGGCTTCGCGGTCAAGTTCTACACCGAAGACGGCAACTGGGACCTCGTCGGCAACAACCTCTCGGTCTTCTTCATCCGGGACGCCATCAAGTTCCCCGACGTCATCCATTCCTTGAAGCCCGATCCGGTCACGTTCCGCCAGGAACCGAACCGCATCTTCGACTTCATGAGCCAGACGCCCGAATCCATGCATATGCTGACGCATCTGTTCAGCCCGCGCGGGATCCCGGCCAACTACCGGCACATGGAAGGCTTCGGCGTCAACACCTACAAGATGGTCAACGCGCAGGGCGACACCGTCCTCGTCAAGTATCACTTCCACCCGCGCCTGGGCGTCGCCAGCCTGACGGCGGAGGAAGCGGCCAAGGTGCAGGGCCAGGAACTCGGTTCCGCGACCAAGGACCTGTTCGAGGCGATCGAGCGCGGCGACTATCCCCAGTGGGACATGTATGTCCAGGTCATGGAAGACCACGACCATCCCGAACTGGACTGGGACCCGCTGGACGACACCAAGATCTGGCCGGAAAAGGACTTCCCGCTGCGCCACGTCGGCACCATGACGCTGAACCGCAACGTCGAGGACTTCTTCAACGAGAACGAACAGATCGCCATGGGCACCGGCGTCCTGGTCGACGGCCTCGACTTCTCGGACGACAAGATGCTGGTCGGCAGGACCTTCTCCTACTCCGACACCCAGCGCTACCGCGTCGGAACCAACTACCTGCAACTGCCTGTGAACCAGCCGAAGAACGCCCGCGTCGCGACCAACCAGTCGGGTGGCCAGGCATCCTACTACCGCGATCTGGCGCCGGGACAGAACCCGCACGTCAACTTCGAGCCGTCCATCCATAACGGCCTCGTGGAATCCTCACTGGACCAGTCGAGCAACGCGCCGGAAATCCACGGACGCCTGACCCGCAGCGTGATCGAGCGGCGCAACGACTACGTCCAGGCGCGCGGCCGCTACAACACCATGATGGACTGGGAACGCGACGACCTCGTCCTCAACATGGGCACCCTGCTGGGCCAGTGCGAACGCGACGTCCAGGAACGCATGATCTGGCACTTCCTGCTCATCCACGACGACTACGGCACCCGCGTCGGCCAGATCATCGGCGTCTCCGCCGACGACGTTCGCAACTTGGCCCCGCTGCCGAAACAGGTCCTGACCGACGAAGACAAGCGCCGGCTCCAGAACCTCGGCAACAACGGCGACAGGATCGACCCCACCGTCTGGGGCCAGTGGACCAGCTCCGTCAAGAACCGGAAGGCCACCGCCGAAGAAGTCCTCGGCGGCATGAAGAACAGCCAGTCCGGCATGCGGCACGACCAAGCCGCCGACTGACGGACCTGCCGCCGGCCCTTCCGAACTTCGGAAGGGCCGGCATTCCTTCGCGCATCGACCAGCCCCGAAACGCTCCGGCCGCACTGGTTATTCGGCGCTTTCGGCACCATTTCCCATCCATGGCAAATGGCACTGAACAGAACTCGTTCGGCGGGCGGATCGCGCGCTACGCACGGGTTTCCACGGCGATGGGCGGGCTGGCGGCGCGGCTCGCCGGACAACGCTATCTCGGTCTCAAACTCGAACGCGGCGAACACGCGAAGGAACTGCGGGACGCGCTCGGCGGGCTGAAAGGTCCGCTGATGAAGGTGGCGCAGATCCTGTCCAGCATTCCCGACGCCCTGCCGCAGGAATACGTCCAGGAGCTCTCCCAGCTTCAGGCCGATGCGCCCAGCATGGGCTGGCCCTTCGTCAAGCGCCGGATGGCAGCGGAACTGGGTCCCAACTGGCAGAAGCGCTTCGCCAGCTTCGAGCGCGAAGCCGCTTCGGCGGCCTCGTTGGGCCAAGTCCACAAGGCGGTCGGCCATGACGGGCGGCAGCTTGCCTGCAAGCTCCAGTACCCGGACATGATGTCCGCCGTGGAAGCCGATTTGGGTCAGCTCAACTTGATCTTCTCGATCTACGAGCGCTACGACCGCACGATCTCGACCAAGCAGATCCACGCCGAGATCTCGGCTCGCCTGCGCGAAGAGCTGGATTATGCGCTGGAGGCCAAGCACACCGCCCTGTACCGGGATATCCTGAGCCCCATCGGCGGCGTCCAGGTGCCGGAGGTCGTCCCGGATCTTTCGACCAAGCGGCTGCTGACGATGACGTGGCTGGAGGGCCGCAAGATCCTGGACTATGTCGGCGACCATCCGGAACACCGCAACGAGCTTGCGCTGAACATGTTCCGGGCGTGGTACACGCCGTTCTATACCTGCGGCACGATCCACGGCGATCCGCATCTGGGCAACTATACCGTCCGTCCCGATGCATCGATCAACCTGCTGGATTTCGGCTGCATCCGAATCTTCAAGCCCAGCTTCGTCAAGGGCGTGATCGACCTTTACCACGCGCTTCAGACCGACGACCGCGATCTGGCGGCGGAAGCCTATCGGGTCTGGGGCTTCAACAAGATCAACAACGAGCTGATCGACATCCTCAACGTCTGGGCGCGCTTCGTCTATGCCCCGATCATGGACGACCGCACCCGCAGGATCGACGAGACCAACAGCGCCATGTATGGCCGCGAAGCCGCAGAGAAGGTCCACCGCTCGCTCCACGAGGTCGGCGGGCTTGAGATCCCGCGTGAATTCGTCTTCATGGACCGTGCGGCGATCGGTCTCGGTTCGGTCTTCCTGCACCTGAAGGCGGAGGTCAACTGGTACCAGCTCTTCCACGATCTCGTCCGCGATTTCGATGTCGATGCCCTGGAAAAGCGCCAGACCGAACTGTTGAACCGAAACGGGGTGCCGCTGCCGGTCTGATGCTCGCGGTATTGGACCGGCTCCTATCACAAACGTGTGATCGGTGTCGGTCTTTCGTGAGATTTCTCGGAACCATCCACCGAAAACCGTTGTTGAGAGGGTCAAAGGTTGCCGAATGGCGATCGTATCGCCCCCAAAGACGAGGAATTTCCAGAGATGAATAAGCTGTTTTATGGCGCCGCGGTGTTGGCTCTCGCTATTGGTGTCTCCGGACCGTCGCTCGCACAGGATTCGGGCCTTACCACAGGGCAGACCGACGGCGTGACCAGCGGCCGCGCCTCGATGGGTTCCCAGATGCCGGGCGTAGCACCGGGCGCCACCGGCGCCACCACCGGCCAGCCGATGCGGGGCACCCAGGCTCCCGTCGTGACCCCCGATGGCGCGATGGAAACCGGCCAGACCGACGGCGTAACCAGCGGTCGTGCGGCTCTTGGCCGTGGTGGTGTAGGCGCTGGTGATCCGACGTACCCGACCGGCACCACCAACCTTCAGGTTCCGGCGTCCTGCGGTCCGACCGATGTCGCGGCCGTACGGTCAGATGCCAAGACGATCTCGAACGATCTGATCCGCGAGCGCCTGGAGGTTCAGTTCCAGACCGCCGAGAACCAGTTCCGTGATGGCAATCCGGCCCGGTGCGCGCAGATCCTCGCCGATGCGCGCAACTCGATCGTGAAGGCCGGCGGCACCGTCAACGACATCAGCGCCGCGGCCGGTGGCGGCGTGGTTCCCCCTGCGGGCGCCAGCCAGACCGGCAACGAAGGCGTTGCGGGCGGCGGCCCGGCCGAAGGGATGATGCCTGCTCGCCGCTAAGGCGTTGCTTCAAGCAAGATAAGACGATACGCGGCGCTTCGGTTCCGCGATACTGGCAGCCGGCCCCTTGTGGGCCGGCTGCTTTCGTTTGCGCACATGCGCAAGCCGCACGGCTGATGCCCGCGTCTTCGACCTTTGTCCACTGGGCAAGCGCCCGCAAGAAAGGTTTAGTGTTGAAGCTTGAACGGGCAAGGTTAGTGGGTAGAACGCTTCACAAACTTTCCTGAATGCGGCATTTTGCCAACGCATAAACCGTACGCCATACTTTCGGCACAATAAAATCAGCGGCAAGGGAACCAGCCAGGATGAAAGTCGCGATACCCAAGGAGCGGCGTGCCAACGAGCGCCGCGTTGCGGCATCCCCCGATACCATCAAGAAGTATAAGCAGCTTGGGCTGGACGTCGTTGTCGAAACCGGCGCCGGTAAGGAAGCCTCGATCCCCGATCAGGCCTTCGCCGATGCCGGAGCGACCATAGCGCCGGACGAGGCCACGGCCCTGTCCGACGCCGATATCGTTCTCAAGGTGCAACGACCCTTGACGGAGGCCGAGGGAGGCCCCGACGAACTGGCGCTGATGAAGCCGGGCGCCATGCTGGTCGCCATTCTTCAGCCCTATCAGCAGCGCGACCAGCTCCAGGCCTATGCCGACGCCAAGGTCAACGCCTTCGCGATGGAACTGATGCCCCGCATCACCCGCGCGCAGTCGATGGACGTGCTGTCCAGCCAAGCCAACCTTGCCGGCTATCGTGCCGTCGTCGACGCGGCGTCGGAATTCGGCCGCGCCTTCCCGATGATGATGACCGCCGCCGGCACCGTGCCGCCGGCCCGCGTCATGATCATGGGCGTCGGAGTCGCCGGCCTTCAGGCCATCGCGACGGCACGGCGCCTGGGGGGCGTCGTGTCCGCGACCGACGTGCGTCCGGCCACCAAGGAGCAGGTGCAGTCGCTGGGCGCCACCTTCGTCGCGGTCGAGGACGACGAGTTCAAGGAGGCCCAGACCGCTGGCGGCTACGCCAAGGAGATGAGCCCCGCCTACCAGGAAAAGCAGCGGACGCTGATCGCCGAGACGATCAAGAAGCAGGACATCATCGTCACCACGGCGCTGATTCCCGGCCGCAAGGCCCCGATCCTGGTGACCGAGGCGATGGTCCGCTCGATGAAGCCGGGCTCCGTGCTGGTCGATCTGGCGGTGGAGCAGGGCGGCAACGTCGAGGGCTCCAAGCCGGGTGAGATCGTCGATATCGACGGCGTCAAGATCGTCGGCCACCTCAACGTGCCGAGCCGCAACGCCATCGACGCGTCGATGCTGTACTCGAAGAACCTGCTGAACTTCCTGACGCCCCTGATCGACAAGGAAAAAGGCCTGACGATCAACTGGGACGACGAGATCATCAAAGGTACCGCCCTGACCCGCGACGGCGCCCTGGTGCATCCGAATTTCGCCGCCGAACCCGTCGCGGCCAAGAGCTGAGGGGAACACAGCCAATGACAAGCCAGGAATTGGCCCAGCAGGTCGCCAACCTGCAAGCGGCCTTGCGGTCGCTCAACGCCGAGGCCGATCGTCTCGCCATGGAAACGGCCAACTTCGCGACGGGAGCAGCCGACGCGGCGCCCGCCGCCGGCCATAGCTTCTTCATCACCGGCCTGACGGTCTTCGCGCTGGCCTGCTTCGTCGGTTACTACGTGGTCTGGCGGGTCACGCCGGCGCTGCACTCGCCGCTGATGAGCGTCACCAACGCGGTGTCGTCGGTCATCATCGTCGGAGCGCTGATCGCGACCGGCAGCACCGCCGGCTTCACCTTCTCCACGGCGCTGGGCTTCCTCGCCGTCATCCTCGCTTCGGTCAATATCTTCGGCGGGTTCATCGTCACGCAGCGCATGCTGGCGATGTACAAGAAGAAGCAGAAGAAATAAGGGAGCCCTGAACCAACATGGTCGCTTTCGCTCCATTGGCGTATCTCGTCGCCGGCATCTGCTTCATCATGGCACTGCGCGGTCTTTCCAGCCCCGAAACGTCCCGGCAGGGTAACAACTTCGGCATCGTGGGCATGGTGATCGCCATTGTCACCACGCTGATGCTGCCGGGCCTGATTTCCGGGCTCTCCCTTACCCTGATCATCGTCGGCATCGCCATCGGCGGTACCATCGGCGCTGTCACCGCGCGCAAGATCGAGATGACGGCCCTGCCGCAGCTCGTCGCCGCGTTCCACTCCCTGGTCGGTCTGGCGGCAGTGTTCGTCGCCATCGCCGCGTTCTACGCGCCGGAGGCCTACGACATCGGCACCCGCGGCAACGTCCGGGTCGGCAGCCTGATCGAAATGGCCCTTGGCGTCGCCATCGGCGCCATCACCTTCACCGGCTCGCTGGTCGCCTTCGCCAAGCTTCAGGGGCTCGTCACTGGCAAACCGCTCGTGTTCAACATGCAGCACATGCTGAACGCCGGCCTCGGCGTCCTGCTGGTGCTGGCCATCGTCTGGCTCTGCGTCAGCAACAGCACCGTGGCGCTCTGGATCATCGTTCTGCTGGCGCTGGCGCTGGGCTTCCTGCTGATCCTCCCGATCGGCGGCGCCGACATGCCGGTGGTGGTGTCGATGCTGAACAGCTACTCCGGCTGGGCCGCCGCCGGCATCGGCTTCACGCTGGAGAACAACCTGCTGATCATCACCGGCGCACTGGTCGGATCTTCAGGTGCCATCCTGTCCTACATCATGTGCAAGGGCATGAACCGCTCGATCTTCAACGTGATCCTGGGCGGCTTCGGCGGCGACTCGGCTGCGGCAGCCGCCGGCGGACATGCTGGCGACCGCGCGGTCAAGGCCGGTTCGGCGGAAGATGCAGCCTTCATCATGAAGAACGCCTCGTCCGTGATCATCGTCCCCGGCTACGGCATGGCGGTGGCGCAGGCGCAGCACGCCCTTCGCGAGATGGGCGACGTCCTGAAGAAGGAAGGCGTCGATGTCCGCTACGCCATCCACCCCGTAGCAGGGCGCATGCCCGGCCACATGAACGTGCTGCTGGCGGAAGCAAACGTGCCGTACGACGAGGTGTTCGAACTGGAGGAGATCAACCGCGACTTCGGTCAGGCGGATGTCGCCTTCGTGATCGGCGCCAACGACGTGACCAACCCCGCCGCCAAGACCGACCCGGCCTCGCCGATCTACGGCATGCCGATCCTGGACGTCGAGAAGGCGAAGACGGTGCTGTTCATCAAGCGCTCGATGGCGGCCGGCTATGCCGGCGTCGAGAACGAGCTGTTCTTCCGTCCCAATACGATGATGCTGTTCGGCGACGCCAAGAAAGTCACCGAGGAAGTGCTGAAGTCACTGGATAGCTAGCGGCTGACGCTTAGCTGAAAGGGCGGCGCGGTCATCAGACCGCGCCGCCCTTTCTTTTTGCCCGCGTGACATCAATGAAAGGATTGTTGGGCCGTGGCCCAACAATCCTTCGCATTCATCCAATTCCCCACGCACAAAAACCGCCTCCGGAGTGCTCCGGGGCGGTTCCATGCGGCCTTAACCTGTTATCCGCGGTCTTTAGACGGGCGCGGACTGAAGGTCGATCAGTAGCCTTCACGCTCCATGCGCTTGCGCAGCAGCTTGCGAGTGCGGCGAACGGCTTCCGCCTTCTCACGCGCGCGCTTCTCCGACGGCTTCTCGTAGTTCCGTCGCAGCTTCATTTCACGGAAAATACCCTCGCGCTGCATCTTCTTTTTCAGCGCGCGGAGGGCCTGATCGACATTGTTGTCACGAACCAGCACTTGCACGGTTTGGTGTCTCTCCAACAGTTTAAGTCATCACGCACGATGCGCAAAAGGCACCCGTCCGACCGAGGTCGCGGGTTCTAGCATGCCGGGGAACCCTTTCTCAAGGGCTAATCGGATAGCTAAAGGCGGTTGCTCACCATATCGCGATGACACGGCTTTGCATGGACCCCCTTATACACCCATACTGGCCCCATGGCTATTCTGAAGATTGCCCGCATGGGCCACCCTGTCCTGCGCCGGGTCGCGGACCCGGTAGCGGACCCTACGGACCCTGAAATACAGCGGCTGGTCCTGGACATGGCCGAAACGCTGGAGGACGCGGCCGGTGCCGGGTTGGCCGCTCCCCAGGTCCACATGTCCAGCCGGATCATCCTTTTCATCGTGCCGGCGGCCCGGGCCACCCACGAGAACGAGGAGGACAGGCCGCGTGGCCTCCAGGTCCTGATCAACCCGGAAATCGAGCCGGTCGGCGACGAAACCGTTCCTGGCTGGGAAGGATGCCTGTCGATCCCGGGCATACGCGGCATCGTGCCGCGCCATGTCCATATCCGTTACCGAGGCCTGGACCTCCACGGCAATCCGGTGGAGCGGGAAGCCAGGGGCTTCCACGCGCGCGTGGTTCAGCACGAGATGGACCATCTCGACGGAATCCTCTATCTGGACCGGATGCCGGACCTCAGCCTGCTGACTTTCAACGAGGAAGTCCGATATTTCCCGGACGACCTGTCCGAACTGGCTTTTCGGCGCGGTGATGCCAAGTAGATTGATCTGATGGGGCCAAAAGAATGAACGGGGCTGGAATGGACATCGACGACACCCACACCGACACGCACGAGGGCGACATCTACAGGATCCGGGACGAGATCCTGGAGGCGACCCTCCCCAACGTCATCTTCGACGGCTGGAGCACCCAGTCGCTCCGCGACGGCGCATCAATGGCCGGTTATGACAGCGACGCGGTGTTCCGCGCCTTCCCCGGCGGCATTCCCGAACTGGTGGACCACTTCAGCTCCTGGGCCGACCGCCGGATGCTGGAGGAACTGGAAAAGCACGACCTGGACGCCATGAAGGTGCGCGAGCGCATTACGCTCGCGGTTCGTGCCCGGCTGGAGGTGCTGGAACCGCACGAGGACGCCGTCCGCCGTGCGCTCACGTTCCTGGCGCTGCCGAACCATACGGCGCAGGGCGCCCGCATGGTCTATCGCACGGTCGACGCCATGTGGTACGCGGCGGGCGATACCGCTACCGACTTCAACTACTACACCAAGCGGGGGCTGCTGGCCGCCGTGCTGACGTCCACGACGCTCTACTGGCTGAACGACCACTCGGAGGACAAGCGCGACACCTGGGCCTTCCTGGACCGCCGGATCGCCGACGTAATGAGGGTAGGGCGGACGACGGGCCGGTTGTCCGGCCTTGGCAATCTCGTCGCCCATTTCCCGTCGCCCTTCCGGTTCGGCCGGCAGATCCGCCGCCGCGCCTCCGGCTACTGAACCTCAGGCTTTTCCGACGGTGATCACTCAGCGGCCAAGTCGCGGGTGATCGCCGTCAGCGTCTCGCGCAGACCCTCGGCGACCGGCGTCTCCGCCGTGAAACCGAATGCCTGCGCCGCCTTGGCAGGATTGCCGAGCGAGGTCCGGATGTCTCCGATCCGTGCCGGTCCATGGGCGATCCTCGGCTTGACGCCGCCCAGTTCCGAGATGATCCGCGCCAGTTCCAGCACCGTCGTCGGACGGCCGGTGCAGACGTTGAAGATCCTGCTGCCCTCGGCCTTGCCGTCCATGGCCGCGACCAGGTGGCGGACGACATCGGCGACATAGACGAAGTCGCGGACCTGTCCGCCGTCGCCGTTCACCGTAATCTCCCGTTTTTCCGCGACCTTGTCGGCGAAGATCGCGATGACGCCGGAATAGGGCGATTTCGGGTCCTGGCGCGGTCCATAGACATTGAAGAATCGGAAACCGGTCGACGGGACTTTGTGGACCTGCCAAGCGACCCGGCCGTGCAACTCGCAGCCCAGCTTGTCTGCTCCATAGGCCGACAACGGAGCCGTCGCGGCGCTCTCGTCCAGCGGCATGTTCGGGTTGTCGCCATAGACCGCGGCCGATGACGCGTACACCACCGGCACCGGTCCCTGTTGGTTGCAGGTACGCGCGGCGTCGAAGACCGCGATCGTCCCTGTCAGGTTGACCCGGTGCGTGCCCAGCCAGTCCTCGTTGCCGCGCTGGACCGATGCGACCGCCGCCAGATGGAAGCAGCCGTCCACCCCGGACATTGCACGCGCTACGGTTTCCGCGTCGGCGACGTCGCCGACCACCACCTCGACCTCTTCGGGCAGGTTGGAGCGCCGTCCCGTGGACAGGTCGTCGAGCACCCGGACCTTGTCGCCACGCGCCAGCAGCGTGTCGGTCAGATGGGACCCGATAAAGCCGCAACCACCGGTTACCAGCCAGAAAGCCATGAGATTCCCCAGAATACGCTGAACACCATCGAAACGGGTTGCGTACTCCCCCCGTTGCCGCCAGTCGCGGGGGCAAAGGAGGGCATCCGGGTGAGGGGTCACATATGCGTCATGATCTTTGCCGCGACACGTTTGCGGGAACACGAAGCCGCATCCTATGACAGCAGCCAAATGCCGGCTGACGGGTTATAACGGGCCACAGGCTCCGGAATTCGCAGCCCGCCCGTTCGCCGCCGACCATTCGCCGCCGACTATTATTCGCCGAGGAGAGACCATGATCGACCGAGCCAAGCCCGAAGAGACCAGGATCACCGCGACCCTGCCCACGGCCACCGTCGAGATGGTCATGCGCGAACATCAGGATTCCGGATCGGAAGTGCTGACTATCAGCATCCGCGCGACACCGTCGTTCCAGGCGATGTCCCAGGCCTTCCGTCCGGAAGCCCTGATGATGGCCAATCCATTCGCCCTCTGGATGCGGATGGCGACGCTGGCATGGCAGCCCTGGCTTCAACTGACGGCGGCCGGGCAGCAGGCTCTGCAAGAACTGCCGAAGCCGGACGGGTCCGTCCGCTGACCCCCCTGGTTCACCCGGCTGCTGAAGCCTCTATTCCGTGATGGTCTTGTTGGCCTGCGACTTGTGCGCGGCCAGCGCCATCAGGCGGCGGTCGCGCCACGCCTGACGTGCCTGGAGCCGGTCTTCCGACAGCATCATGCGGCGCTGGCGCTCGATCCGGGTCGCCACCGCCTCGTCCCATTCGCGCGGCTGTGCCTGGCTCTGCCCCATCTCGTAGTACATCGGCCCGTAGCGCTGGATGTAATCGACCACGCCGCCCGGCGCATTCAGGTCGATCGTTTCGAACGGTCCCATGAAGGACCAGCGCAGGCCAAGGCCCTCACGGATGGTCTTGTCGACGTCCTCCACGCTGACGATGCCGTCCTGCACCAGCTTGAACGCCTCGTTCAGCAAGGCCCCTTGAAGCCGGTTCAGCACGAAGCCCGGGATTTCCCGCGTGGTCCGGATCGGCTCCTGTCCAAGCGCCGTCATCAGCGCCTGGGTGCGCAGCACGACCTCTTCGTCGGTCCAGGGCGCCGGAATCAGTTCCACCAGCGGAATGAGATAGGGGGGATTGACCGGGTGGGCGACCAGGCAGCGCGCCCGGCCCGGCAGGTGTTCGGTGAAGGTGGAGGCCGGCAGGCCGGACGACGAGCTGGCGATGGCCGCTTCCTGGTCGGCCAGCCGGTCGAGTTCGGTGAACAACTCGCGCTTCAGGTCTACCTGTTCCAGCACGCATTCCTGGACGTGGCTGGCATTGCCGACGGCGTCGGCAAGGTTCGACGTGGGTTCGATGCGTTCCAGCAGCCGGTCCGGCTCGACGTTGATAAGTCCGAACCCGAACAGGTCGCGGAGGTTTCCCTCGATCACCTGCATCGCCAAGGGCAAAGCTTCGGGATTGCTGTCGTACAACGCCACGCGGCGATTGGCCCTGGCGCAGACTATCGCCCAGCCCCGACCTACCAATCCAGCGCCGATGACGGCAATCTTGTCCACCATGGCCATGGGGTGTCTCCACTTTCTTCAATATCGTGCGGTGTCTCCGGGTCTTCGTTCCGGCGCCGGTCGGGAACGGGACGATGGCCTGGATGCAGGAACCTAAGCGGTCGATCCAATCGAATCGAGTCCGAAACGACATTTATCCGATATATTTCGTTTCTGGTTTCAAACGAAATTTCAGATAAATATTCAAAATTTGTTCCCTCGGGTCATACCACTCGGTGCCTCGGCGTCCCGCCGCAGAGGACCGCCACCACGCCGGCCACGGCGTCCATTCCCATGCGTTCCATCGATTCGGCTGTTGCGGCCCCGACATGCGGAGTGGCGACGAAGTTGCTCAGGCTCAGCAGGGGATGGTCCTTCGCCGGCGGTTCCTCCACGAAGACATCGCTGGCCGCACCCGCGATTGAACCGCCTTCCAGCGCCGCATGGAGTGCCGTCTCGTCCACGATCCCGCCCCGCGACAGGTTCAGCAGGATCGCTTCCCGCCGCATCAGCCCCAGTCTGCGTCCATCGATCAGGTCGGCGGTATCGGGAGAGAGCGGGATGTGCAGCGTCAGCACATCCACCTGCGCCAGCATGGCGTCGAGGCTGGTATGGCGCTCGGCGCCGACTTCATTGAAGGCCGAGTCCGGAGCGAAGGGGTCGAAGGCCAGCAGCGGCGCTCCGAAAGCGTTCTTGAAGAGCATCGCGGTCCGGCGCCCGACGCTGCCCATGCCGACCACGCCGACGGTCCGTCCGGACAGTTCGAAGCCTTGCGGCGGCGTGCCGTTCAGGCCGCCCTCGCGCAGTACGCGGTCCAGTTGGCTTATCCGCCGGGCGACCGACAGCGCCAAGCCGACCGCAAGTTCGGCGACCGCGTTGGCGTTGGCGCCCGGCGTGCTGATCACCGCGATCCCCTGCGCCCGCGCCGCGTCCAGGTCGATGTTGTCGACGCCG
Organism: Skermanella aerolata KACC 11604; assembly: GCF_000936425.1. Taxonomy (GTDB): domain Bacteria; phylum Pseudomonadota; class Alphaproteobacteria; order Azospirillales; family Azospirillaceae; genus Skermanella; species Skermanella aerolata. The sequence goes on from NZ_AVFK01000004.1 coordinate 149,120, forward strand.
ACGCCGTGCTTGCCGACGACCTTGAGCCTGACGGCAGCCTTCAGCAGGTCGGCCGTGACCTTGGACGTGCGGACGATGATGCCGTCGGCGTCCTCGGGCCATCGGTCTCTCCGCGGGTCGCCCGGTTCGACCACGTCGCAACTTTGCCGCAGCGTCGCGACGGCGCTGGGCGCAATCTGTTCAAGGACATAGACGAGGGGACGCTCCACCATTTCAGGCCACATACCAAGTTATTCCCACACCCAGCTCTCCGCTGCGTGGCCGGGATGGTAAATGCCGCACCGGCTCCCTGCCAGTGCTAATCATTACGAATGCATCCGATAGCGCTACTCCGCGACCTCGCGCGGTTCTTCGACGACCCGGAACATCCGGCCGCCCCCTTCATGCCGGTACCTTATGCCGGTCAGCTTTCCCTCCAGGCATTTCAGGTCGATGCGCTCAGGCAGAACCCTGTCACGGCCGAACGTCAGCGGCAGATGGACCATGTCGCCGGACCGCATGACCTCGGCATCGTCGGACTCGTCGTTTCCGGAAGACAGGCTGGTATGGAAGTGCAGCCGGATAGCACCTCCCGCTCCCGGAAGGTCGATCGGGCCGAAGCTGATCGGTACGGCCGACGTGCCGTGCTCCAGGGCTTGCAGCGGGATTTCGACCCGCGCTTCGCCGTTGCCCCGGCATGCAGCCAAGGTTATGGGAACCGTTCGGGGTGCGGTCATCTGGAGCGAGACGAAGTACGCCGCGGTCCCGGCCGCCACTCCCAGTCCCATAAGGCAGGCCGCAACCGCGGTTCGCCGCTTCCCGGCGTTCATCGGCATGCCCCCACCGGCTTCCGAACCGCCATGCGCGGTTCAGTAATGTCTGTCGATAATCTGGCCGGTTCCGGTCTGGCTGCTTCCGGCCTGGCTCGCAGCTTGTCCGGTAGTCTGCACCAGCTGGCTGACGATCGCGGCAAGCTGGGTCTCGCTCGTATCGGCGACGATGACGTAGCTGCGCTCGCCGTTGCTCCAGTAGCCGACGCGGACCCCGCCGACCTCCGCCATGTGCAGACCGTCCGCCTGTCCGTCGTCGCGAGGCACCAGGCAGATCGTCAGCCGGTGACCTTCGCGGTCCTCATAGATAAGCCCGGCCAGCGGGTGCTGCATGTCGCCCATCACCCGTCCGCCGACCAGTTTCAGGCCTAGGGGCGTCAGTTCGGGCACATCCACCTGCTCGCCGAGCCGGGCCGACATCCAGCGTGCGAGATCCGCGCTGCCTTCCTGGCCGGGATTGACGACCGGCGGCATCGGTCCCTCGGCGAACACTAGATGCGCGCCCGTAGCTTCCACCACATAGGTCGGCAGCGGCCCCGGGACGAAGCGGTGGACAAGCTCGTTGGTGGTCCAGCCGGCGGCCACCAGCGCCACGATGGCGGCGGCCTGCCGCAGCCAGACGAGGGGGCGCCGCTTAGTCAGCGTCCGCTGAAGGCGGGCTCCCAGTTCCTCCGCGAGCTCCTCGGTCCGCTCCGGGTCCGCTTCCCCGGCGCCTTCGGAGACGCCGATGGCCGTCAGAAGCTTTTGTTCGGCATAGTCGTGAAGTCGCTGCCGTGCCTCCGGGTCGGTTTCCAGCCATGCCAGGACGACGGCTTCCTGCTCGGCGGTTAGCTGCCCATCAAGGAAGGCGTGAAGGTCGTTCTCGTCGATTTCGATCGTCATTCTGACCTCCCGACCAGACGCAGCCTGGGCCGTCTGGCCTGATTGAGCATGGAGCGCAAGGCGGCTCGCCCCCGGCCAAGGCGGGACATGAACGTACCGATCGGTACTCCCAGCCGCTTGGCAGCCTCGTCATACTTCAACTCTTCGGTCGCGATCAGCGTCACGGCGCGGCGCTGATCTTCGGGCAACTGGGACAGTGCCGCCATGACCTCCCGCACTTCCATATGCTGGTGCTGCGCCGGCTCGGTCGCCTGCATCGCCGTCGCATCGGCATCCGCCTTGACGGCGGTCTCCAGCTTGCGCCGCCGCAGGCCGCTTACATGGACGTTGTGCAGGATGCGGAACAGCCACACCCGCAGGTCGGCGTCAGGCCGGAAGGTGTCGGCGCCCGCTATCGCCCGCGACAGGCATTCCTGCACCAGATCCTCCGCCTCGTCGGTGTTGCGGGTCAGTGCGATCGCATAGCGGCGAAGGCTGGCGATGTGGGTCGCCATCTCCTGCTTCAGCTTTCCGTGCGGGTTGTTCCCGTTGGGCATCGATTTCCGTTTCAGGCCGGTACCAGTGAAGGGACGCGCCGGCCGCCGGTCATCAGGCGCTGAAGCTTCTCGATGGCGCGCGCCTCGATCTGCCTGACCCGCTCGCGGCTGATGCCGAACTGACGCGACAGGTCCTCCAGCGTCAGCGGTTCCTCGGAGAGGCGCCGTGCGGCGAGGATCGAGCGTTCACGTTCCTGCAACTGCTGCATCGCCCTCTTCAGTTGAAGCCTCCTGCGTTCCAGTTCCTGGCGCTGGGCCAGCATCTCTTCCTGACTTTCCGATGGATCGACCAGCCAGTCCTGCGCCTGTCCGTCCTCCATCCCCGGAAGCGGCAGGTTCAGCGACTGGTCGGGACCGGCAAGCCGTCCGTTCATCCCGGCGACATCCGCCACCGGCACCTTCATGTGCTGGGCCAGCCTCAGGGCTTCCTCCGGGCTCAGGTCGCCTTCCTGCAACAGGTTCATGTTGCTCTTGGCGCGGCGAAGGCCGAAGAACAGCTTCTTCTCGGCTCCGGTGGTGCCCATCCGCACCATCGACCACGAACGCAGGATATATTCCTGCATGGCCGCCCGGATCCACCACAAAGCGTATGTGGTGAAGCGATATCCGCGGTCCGGGTCGAACCCGTTCAGCGCCTGGACCATCCCCATGTTGCCTTCGGCGATCATGTCGGACATCGGCAGCCCATAGCCGGCATAGCCGCGCGCCACCTTGGCGACCAAGCGCAGATGACTGCCGATCAGGCGTTCCGCTGCATCCGGGTCGCGCCGGTCGCGCCATGCGCGGGCCAGATCGGCTTCTTCGTCGGCGCCCAGCATCGGGTATTCGCGAATCCGGGAGAGATAGCGGGCAAGGTCCGAACGGCTAGGCGATGACTCCATGAAAATGCTCCCGTATTCCCTGTCTGGTGTTTTGTCTGCTGATTTGAACGATGCGCTTTGATCCCGATTACGAACGGCTCAGCGCTTTAATCCCGGCTTTTTCATCATTTCGCGGCCAAGTGCGGATCACTGCTCATGTCCTCGGCCATCAGGGTGCGAACGACGGGGAAGTCTTTGCTGATGCCGTCCTGGCTGACGTACTGGACCTTCGCCACGACATCGTTCCGGCAATGCAGCAGGATGCGCTGCGGCGGATCGGCCGGATCGCCGGTATTGACCGGCAGGTGCAGCACGTCGCCGACCCTGGTGATGGATGATCCGCTGCCGTCGGCATCGCCGCTGAAGCGCAGCCTGACCACGTCGGCGCTCCCCTGGTGCCGGAACGGTCCGAGCCAGACCGGCACATGCATGCCGTCGCCCGGCCCGCCGGTCATCGTCAGCAGCGTGCCGGGCAGGCTGAAGCTGACCGTCTCGCGCGGCAGTCCGCAGGCGACCTGAAGGATCTCGACCGGCTCCGGAGCCGACCGTCCCAGCGTAAAGCCGGCAAGCGCCGGCAAGGCGATGGCCGCCGCCACCGCAACCGCGACGACCCGCCGATCCTTCCATCCTTTCCGCTTTTCCTGCCGCACCGCTTGGCACTCCGTCCGCGATTCACTTAGGTTTCGCGGCAATTACGCGGGGTGCGGCGGTTTAATCCCGGCGGGAAAATGAAATTTGTTTGCGGGAAATAACCAGCAGATGGCTCGCTGAAGGCCGAGTTGAAGAAATACGCGGCCGCCCATATCATCTACCCAGAATATGCCCCTGATGTTTGGACTCGAAGTCGGATGCCAGAGACGAATTTCACGTTCCGCGTTGAAGACGACTTAAAGGACCGCTTTGTCGGTGCTGCTCAGACAAACGACCTTTCAGCGTCCATGCTGTTGCGGGAGTTCATGCAAAATTACGTTGAAAAAACAGAACATGATGCATGGTTTCGACAGGAAGTTGAGCAAGGTCTTGTTGAAGCTGCATCACCGGAAGTTAAGCTTATTTCCCACGAAGACGTTGTCGCCCGAGTACGGGCAAGCTTTTGAAATTTCAGGCTTATATCTTGCACATCGCGTGGTTGCCCGCTGCTGAGCGAAACCTCCATTCAATCAGTAATTTCGTCCGAAAGGACAATCCGCGTGCCGCGCGTAATCTGGTCGAAAAGATCGTGTACGCCGCCAAAGCCTTGGTGAAAATCCAATGCAGGGTCGGGTTGGGCGCGTTGTGGGGACCAGAGAGCTTGTTATCTCAGGTAAGCCCTACATTGTCCCCTACGTCATGGGTCAAACTACAATTATTGTGATCAGAGTTATCCAGGGAGCGCAACGCTGGCCGTCCACGTTTTGAAGCTCGAGCTTTGCCTTGACCCGCCTCCCGCGCCTGCTAAACTTCCGCCATCATGATCGGCTTCTTCACCGCCACCCGCCTCCGTCCCGCGCGAATTAGCTGCCCGGTCCTCCGCTGAGGGCCGGGAAATAGCTGTTTGCCGCCGCTGCCCTGTCGGCGCGGCTGGACGTGGGAGGCTTTGCGATGCTATCGCTCTCCCCAGATTTCACCCGACGAGCTGCCGGTGACCGCACCGACAGCCTGACGGCTGCCTGGACCCGATCATGACCCGCGACTATAAATCGACCGTATTCCTTCCCCGCACCGATTTCCCCATGCGCGCCGGCCTGCCCGCGAAGGAGCCGGAGCTGCTGCGGCGCTGGGCGGAGATGGGCCTGCACGACCGCCTGCGGGAAGTCTCCGCCGGCCGGCCCAAGTTCATCCTCCACGACGGCCCGCCCTACGCCAACGGCAACATCCATGTCGGGCACGCGGTCAACAAGATCCTGAAGGACGTGGTCAGCCGCTCGCAGCAGATGCTGGGCAAGGACTCGGTCTATGTGCCGGGCTGGGACTGCCACGGCCTGCCGATCGAATGGAAGATCGAGGAAAAGTACCGCGCCGCCGGCAAGGACAAGGATCAGGTCGAGATCCTTCAGTTCCGCGCCGAGTGCCGCCAGTTCGCGCAGGAATGGGTCGATATCCAGAGCGAGGAGTTCCAGCGGCTGGGCGTGCTGGGCGACTGGTCCAACCCTTACAAGACCATGACCTTCCCGGCCGAGGCGACCATCGTCCGCGAGATCCACAAGTTCGTGCTCAACGGCGGCCTCTATAAGGGCGCTAAGCCGGTCATGTGGTCGGTGGTCGAAAAGACGGCGCTGGCGGAAGCGGAGGTCGAATACCACGACCATACCTCCACCACCGTCTGGGTGAAGTTCCCAATCTCGGCCCCGGCCGTGCCGGAGCTTGAGGACGCCTCGGTCGTCATCTGGACCACGACGCCCTGGACGCTGCCCGGCAACCGCGCCATCGGCTATGGTCCCGATCTGGAATACGGCGTCTTCAAGGTGCTGGAAGTGGCCGAGGGCAGCGCCGCCAAGATCGGCGAGCGGCTGGTCGTGGGCACGGCGCTGGCCGAAGACCTCAAGAAGACGGCAGGCATCGCCGAGTGGCGGCAGGTCTACACGCTGCCGGGCGCCCGCCTTGCCGATACCCAGACCAGCCATCCGCTGCACGGCCAGGGCTACGACTTCTCGGTCCCGCTGCTGCCGGGCGACTTCGTCACGGCGGATGCCGGCACCGGCTTCGTCCACATCGCCCCCGGCCATGGCGAGGACGACTTCAATCTTGGCCGCAAGCACGGCATCCAGGTGCCGCAGACGGTCGCCGACGACGGGACCTATTACGACCACGTGCCGCTGTTCGCCGGCAAGCGTGTCTATACCCAGGCCGGCAAGACGGGCGACGCCAACGGCGCCGTGATCTCCGCGATCGCCCATGCCGGCGGGCTGCTGGCCAAGGGCAAGCTGGTCCACAGCTATCCGCATTCCTGGCGTTCCAAGGCCCCGCTGATCTTCCGCACCACGCCGCAGTGGTTCATCTCGATGGAGACGAACGAACTGCGTCAGGTGGCATTGAAGGCGATCGAAAACACCCGCTGGGTGCCGCCGCAGGGCCGCAACCGCATCTCCTCGATGATCGAGAACCGGCCGGACTGGTGCATCAGCCGCCAGCGCGCCTGGGGCGTGCCGATCGCCTTGTTCGTCGACAAGAAGACCGGCGAGCCGCTGAAGGACAAGACGGTGCTGGATCGCATCGCCGACACCTTCCACACCGAAGGCTCGGACGCGTGGTTCGCCCGCGACGCCCAGTTCTTCTTAGGCAACAGCTACTCGGCCGCCGACTACGACCAGGTCTTCGACATCGTCGACGTCTGGTTCGAGTCCGGCTGCACCCACAGCTTCGTGCTGGAAGCGCGTCCCGACCTGCAATGGCCGGCGTCGCTCTACCTGGAAGGCTCGGACCAGCATCGCGGCTGGTTCCATTCCTCCCTGCTGGAAAGCTGCGGCACGCGGGGCAGGGCGCCCTACGACGCGGTACTGACCCACGGCTTCGTGCTCGACGAGCAGGGCCGCAAGATGTCGAAGTCGCTGAAGAACGTCACCGCCCCGCAGGAGGTCGTGGACAAATACGGCGCCGATATCCTCCGTCTTTGGGTCGTGGGTTCCGACTATTCCGAAGACCTGCGCATCGGGCCGGAGATCCTGAAGTCCCAGGCAGACCTCTACCGCCGCCTGCGCAACACGCTGCGCTACCTGCTGGGCGCTCTCGCCGACTTCTCGGACGACGAGAAGATCGACGTCGCCGAGATGCCGGAACTGGAGCGCTGGGTCCTGCACCGCCTGACCGAGCTTGACGGCGTCGTCCGCAAGGGCATCGACGACTACGACTTCCACACCCTGTTCACGTCGCTCCACAACTTCTGCGCCGTGGACCTGTCGGCCTTCTACTTCGACGTCCGCAAGGACAGCCTGTACTGCGACCGCCCCGATTCGGTGACCCGCCGGTCGGTCCGGACCGTGCTGGACCACCTGTTCTCCTGCCTGACCGCGTGGCTGGCTCCCGTGCTGTGCTTCACGACGGAAGAAGCATGGCTCAGCCGCTACGGTACAGACGGCCCGGTCCCGAGCGTCCATCTGCGTACCTTCGTCGACATCCCGGCTGAATGGGCATCGCCGGAACTCGCCGCCAAGTGGGACGTCGTCCGCGACGTCCGCCGCGTCGTCACCGGCGCCCTGGAACTGGAGCGCTCGGCCAAGCGGATCGGCTCGTCTCTCCAGGCGTCGCCGGTCGTCACCGTCACGCCGGAAGTCCACGCGATCCTGGCCGGCGTCGATCTGGCCGAGGTCTCGATCACGTCGGACATCCGCGTGCTGGAAGGCCCCGTGCCGGAAGGCGCCTTCACGATCGAGGACGTCGCCGGAGTCGGCGTGATGCCGGCCCTTGCAGAGGGCGAGAAGTGCGAGCGCTGCTGGAGGGTCCTGCCCGACGTCGGCAAGGACCCCGAACACCCGACCGTCTGCGGCCGCTGCGCCGATGCCGTCGACCACATCGCAGAGGCAGCCGAATGAGCGGCGGAACCAAGGTCGGTCGAAGCCGCGACGAGGCCGGTGCGGTGGATCGGCCACGCTCGATGATCCGTCTCGGCCTTATCATCGCCTTGATCGTGATGATCCTGGATCAGGCGTCGAAGTGGTGGATGCTCGAGGGCGTCGGGATGCTCGCCAACCCCCGCGTCATCGAAGTCACTTCCTACTTCAATCTGGTCATGGCATGGAACAGGGGTGTAAGTTTCAGCCTGTTCTGGCATGAGGCGGAATATATGCCATACGTGCTCTCTGCGGTTGCGCTGGGCATCGTGGCATTCCTGCTTTCATGGCTGCGCAAGGCGGACCGCCCCTTTCTGGCCGTGTCGATCGGCATGGTGATCGGCGGCGCGCTGGGCAATGTGGTCGATCGGCTCCGGTTCGGCGCCGTGACGGATTTCCTGGACTTCCATGTCCTGGGATACCACTGGCCGGCGTTCAACGTCGCCGATACCGGGATTTCGGTCGGCGTCGCCCTGATCGTGATCGACAGCCTGTTCGGTAGTCAGGATGCGGATGGGGAAAAGGGCGGAACGAAGGATTAAGCAAGGGACCGGGACGTGCGGAACCGGACCTGAAGAGCAACTCGATCTGGATATAAGAGAAACGGCAATGGACGTGATCAGCACTCTTCAACCCCGCCACAACCGACGCGGCCGACGGCTGGCGGCACCGCTGGTCTGTCTGGCGCTGGGCGCATTGGCGCTTTCCGGTTGCGGCCTTTCCCGCCAGACCTTCGGCCTGGACCGGGCGCCGCCCGACGAGTTCAGCGTCCTGACGCGCGCACCGCTGGCGGTGCCGCCGGAATACAAGCTGCGTCCGCCCGTCCCCGGCGCGCCGCGCCCGCAGGAAGCCGATACCCGCGAACAGGCGGCATCTGCCGTGTTCGGCTCGACGCCGCAGACACGCCAGCAGGCGGCGGACACGGCCAAGCCGACGACATCGGGCGAATCCGCCTTCCTCAACCAGGCCGGTGCCGTCGATGTCCAGCCCGGCATCCGCACCACCGTCAACCGCGATGCCGTCACGGCGGCCAACCAGGACACCCGGTTCATCGACAGTCTGCTGTTCTGGCAGAAGCAGGAGCCGCCCGGCACCGTCGTCAACGCCAAGGAAGAGCAGCAGCGCCTGCGCGAGAACGCGGCGCTGGGCAAGCCGGTGACGGAGGGCAGCACGCCGACCATCGAGCGCCGCCGCAAGGCCCCGCTCGAAGGCTTGTTCAACTAAACTCTTGTCCGTTCAAGCAGGGGAGCCCAGTTCACTGGACACTCCAGTCCGCTGCGGCGTCAGCGTCGCGGCGGACGGCACTTTCCGTTAGCCCCCCGTGAGGTGTTGCCGTGCCCGTTCCGTTGCGCCGGCTTATCGCCGCGCCCGCTCTTGCCTCCCTTCTGCTCGCTTCGGCCGCCTTTGCCGGTACCGGCTTCGCGCAGACGCCGCAACCTCAGACAGCACAAACATCGCAGCAACAGACCGAGGTGCCGCGGCCTCCGTCGCTTCGCAAGGGCGTGTTTTTCCCGGAGACCTTCACGCTCGGCAACGGCATGCAGGTCGTCGTCGTGCCAAACCAGCGGGTGCCGGTCATTACCCACATGGTCTGGTACAAAGTCGGCGCCGCCGACGAAGCGACCGGCAAGTCGGGCATCGCCCATTTCCTGGAACACCTGATGTTCAAGGCCACGGACGAGCTGGAGCCCGGCGAGTTCAGCCGGATCGTCGCCCGCAACGGCGGCCGCGACAACGCCTTCACCTCCTGGGACTACACCGCCTACTTCCAGAACGTCGCCGCCGACCGGCTGGAGCTGGTCATGCGGATGGAGGCGGACCGGATGGCCAACCTCAAGCTGACTGACGAAACGCTTCTCCCGGAGCGCGACGTGATCATCGAGGAACGCCGCCAGCGGACCGAGAACGAGCCCGGCGACAAGCTGTCCGAACTCGTCCAGGCAGCGCTCTTCGTCCACCATCCCTACGGTACGCCGGTGATCGGCTGGGAACATGAGATCCGGCAGCTAACCCGCGACGACGCCAACGAGTTCTACCAGCGCTGGTACGCTCCCAATAACGCCGTGCTGGTGATCGCCGGCGACGTGACAGTCGAACAGGTGAAGCCGCTGGCGGAGAAGTACTTCGGACCGATCGCCCCGCGTCCCGTGCCGGCTCGCGAACGGGTCGAGGAACCGCCCTATGCCGCCGAGCGCCGCGTCATCCTGCGCGACGCCGAAGTCCGCCAGCCCAGCCTGCGCCGTCTCTACCAAGCCCCCAGCTACAACAGGGGCGAGTCCAAGCACGCCTACCCGCTGGAAGTGCTGAGCGAGATCGTCGGCGGCGGCGCCACCAGCCGGCTCTACCGCTCACTCGTGGTTGAACAGCAGCTCGCCACGGGCGCCGGCACCGGCTACTCGCCCCAGGCCTTCGATCTGGCGGTGTTCGGCGCCTATGTCAGCCCCAATCCCGGCGTCGACATGGACAAGCTGGAATCGGCGCTGATCGAGCAGTTGAACAAGGTCGTCGCCGAGGGTGTCACGCCGGAGGAGGTCGAGACCGCCAAGATCCGGATGGGCCGCGACGCCATTTTCGCCCGCGACAGCCTGCAAGCTCCCGCCATGAGCTTCGGCACCGCGCTTGCTACCGGCCGGACTATCGAGGACGTGGAGGAATGGCCGGAACGGATCGCCGCCGTGACGGTCGAGCAGGTCAACGCCGCCGCTAAGGCCGTGCTCGGCCAGACCAACCCCGTCACCGGCCTGCTGTTGCCGGCCCCCGTGCGGGAGGCCTCCGCCGGCGACGGTGCCCAACCTCGTCCAGCCGCGCCGGCTGGCGCAGGCTCCCAGCCCGGAACCTCGGGATTGATCCGATGAACTACCCGACCAGACTGTCGCGCCGCCTGTCGCATCGTTCGTCATTGCCGATATTCCTGGCCGTCTTCTGCCTGGTATCGGCGGCCCTGACATCCACCGCCTCGGCCATCGACATCAAGCGCGTCGTCAGCCCCGGCGGCATCGAGGCGTGGCTGGTGCAGGACGCCAAGGTCCCGCTGCTGTCGATCAAGTTCTTCTTTAAGGGCGGGGTCGAAACCGATCCGGCCGGCAAGGAAGGCCTGGCCAATCTGACCTCGACCGTGCTGGACGAGGGCGCCGGCCCCTATGACAGCGAGGAATTCCAGCGCCGGATGGCCGACAACTCGATCTCGATCGGCTTCACCGCGACGACCGACGGGTTCTACGGCGGTGTCCATACCCTGGTCGAGACCCAGGACGAGGCGGTCGATCTGGCCCGGCTCGCTCTGACCCAGCCCCGGTTCGACGAGGAAGCGGTCGAGCGGATGCGGCGTGGCGTGCTGTCCCAGATCCGCCGCGACCAGGGCGACCCGGACTTCCTGTCCCGCCGCGCGCTCTATGAAACGGCGTTCCCGGACCACCCCTACGGCAGGCGCGCGCGCGGCACCGTCGAGAGCGTCGGCTCCATCACCCGCGACGACATGGCGGCCTTCGTCCGGCAGCGTTTCGCCAAGGACAACCTGACCGTTGCCGTCACCGGTGACATCGCACCGGACCGGCTCGGTCCGGTGCTCGACCGCATCTTCGGCGAACTGCCCGCCAATTCAGCCGTCAAGCCGCCGACCGATGTCGTTCCCAAGGGAGCGGGCGAAACGGTGCTGGTGCGCCGGCCGCAGCCGCAGAGCGTCGTGCTGATGAGCCAGCCCGGCATCAAGCGCGACGATCCCGACTGGTTCGCCGCGACCGTCATGAACTACGTGCTGGGCGCCGGCAGCTTCAGTTCCCGCCTGATGGAGGAGATCCGGACCAAGCGCGGCCTGACCTACGGCGTCTACAGCTATCTGGTCCCCTTCCAGCATACGGCATTGGTCATGGCCGGAGGTTCGACCGCCAACGCCAATGCCGGCAAGATGGTCGAGCTGATGAAGGCGGAATGGCGGAAGATGCGGGACCATGGCGTGACCCAGGCGGAACTGGACGACGCCAAGACCTACCTGACCGGCTCCTTCCCGCTCCAGTTCACGTCCAGTTCGGCCATCGCCGACATCCTGCTCCAGGTCCAGCGCGACAACCTGGGCATCGATTACCTGGACCGCCGCTCCGGCCTGATCGAGGCCGTGACTCTGGAGGACGTCCAGCGCGTAGCCAAGCGGCTGCTCGATCCGGCGGCGCTTCTGACCGTGGTCGTCGGCCAGCCGGAAGGCGTCGAGCCGACCAGGACGAGGGACGATATTCCGAGCTGATCGCGATTACGGTAGTATGGGGGACAACAGGAGCGCTGTGAGGCCATCGTTCCGTTCCGGATGTTATTCGGCTGGCTGGCACCTGAAAAACGAGAGGAAGTATTCTCCATGTCCGCTCTGACCGACTCCCCCGCGTGGCAGGCCCTTTCCGCGCACCGCGCGCAGATGGAAACAATCCATATGCGTGACCTTTTCGAGCGCGATCCCGAGCGGGCCTCCCGCTTCTCGGCGCGCTTGGACGGCTTCCTGCTCGACTACTCCAAGAACCGCATCACGGAGGAGACGCTGGGTCTCCTCCTCGATCTGGCCCGCCAGCAGGACGTAGCCGGCTGGCGCGATCGCATGTTTTCGGGCGAGAAGATCAACACGACGGAGAACCGGGCTGTCCTCCATACGGCGTTGCGCAACCGGTCCAACCGGCCGGTGACGGTGGACGGGAGCGACGTGATGCCGGAGGTCAACCGGGTCCTGGCGCAGGTGGGGCGTTTCTCGCAGGCCGTCCGCGACGGCGCCTGGACGGGACATGACGGCCGCCAGATCAAGGATGTCGTCAATATCGGGATCGGCGGCTCCGATCTTGGCCCCTACATGGCGTGCGAGGCGCTGAAGCCCTATGGGCATCCGGACCTGCGGATGCATTTCGTCTCCAATGTCGACGGCACCCACATGGCCGAGACGCTCAAGAAATGCGATCCGGCGACCACGCTCTTCATCGTCGCGTCCAAGACCTTCACCACCCAGGAAACCCTGGCCAACGCCCATACCGCGCGTTCCTGGTTCCTGGAGAAGGCCGGCGACGAGAAGGCCGTCGCAAAGCACTTCGTCGCCGTCTCGACCAACGAGGCGGAGGTATCGAAGTTCGGCATCGACCCGGAAAACATGTTCGTCTTCTGGGACTGGGTCGGCGGACGCTACAGCCTGTGGTCCGCGATCGGCCTGCCGATCGCATTGGCAGTCGGCATGGACAATTTCGAGGCGATGCTGGCCGGCGCCCACGAGATGGACGAGCATTTCCGCAACGCGCCGCCCGAATCCAACCTGCCGCTGCTGATGGCCCTGATCGGCATCTGGAACGCCAACTTCCTGAACGCCCACAGCTACGCGGTGCTGCCCTACGACCAATACCTCCACCGCTTCGCGGCCTATCTCCAGCAACTCGACATGGAGAGCAACGGCAAGTCGGTGGACCGCGACGGCAACCGCGTCGACTACGGCACGGGTCCGGTGCTGTTCGGGGAGCCGGGCACCAACGGGCAGCACGCCTTCTATCAGCTGATCCATCAGGGCACCCGGATCGTTCCTGCCGATTTCCTGGCCCCGGTCGAGACGCAGAACCCCATCGGCAAGCACCACCCGATCCTGCTCTCCAACTTCCTGGCCCAGCCCGAAGCGCTGATGCGCGGCAAGACGGCGGAAGAGGTCCGGGCGGAGTTGCAGGGGGCGGGCGTCGTCGGCGCCGAGCTGGAAGCCCTGGTTCCCCACAAGGTGTTCGAGGGGAATCGGCCGACCAATTCGATTCTGTTCCGGCGGCTCGATCCACGCACGCTCGGTCTGCTGATCGCGCTTTACGAGCACAAGGTCTTCGTGCAAGGCGTAATCTGGAACATAAATTCATTCGATCAGTGGGGCGTCGAGCTCGGCAAGCAACTTGCGAAGGTGATTCTTCCCGAACTGGGAGAAGCATCGGCGCCCGCCGGTCACGATTCGTCGACCTCCAGCCTGATCGAGGCATGCAGGGAGTAGCGCTGGAGTACCTGCACACGCTATACTGTCCGTTATTGATGTAAATTGCTGACAGTGCGTGTGCAGGTTTAGATGACGCAATCCCGGCCGCTCACGCGGCTCGATCAGGCACAACTCGATAACGTCGTCCGGCGCCACGAGATGTTTCGCAATGCCCGGATGGGCGGATCGAGGGCGACGCTGTCGTTCTTCGATCTTTCGGGCCTCAACCTCACCGGGCGCGATCTCGCGCACGCGGATTTCGTCGGATCGTCCTTGCGCGGCTCCAATCTGGCGGGGGCGCGTCTCGACTGCGCCGCCATGTTCGCCTGCGACCTCCGTCAGGCGAACCTGGAGAACGCCAGCTTGGTCAAGACCGACCTGCGGGGCGCCTGTCTGCGGGGCGCCGTCCTGATCGGCGCCAACATGTTCGAAAGCGACCTGCGCGACGGCACGCTGGCGGAAACGGACCGGGCCGGCAACCTCAAGTTCGTCCAGGTCGATACCCAGCCGACCGAGGCTTCCGGCGCCGACCTGAGCGGGGCCAATCTGACCAATGCCCGGCTGTCCGGCGCCATGGCGATCCACACCGATTTCACCGACGCCGTCATGCGCGGCTGCAAGCTGGTCCGGGCGACCATGCGCGGCGCCAACTTCAGTGGCAGCAACCTGGAGGGCGCCGACCTCAGCGGCGCCGACCTGCGCGGCGCCTGCCTGCGCGGCGCCGTGCTGACCGGTGCTTCCATGACCATGGCGGAAACGGCCGGCGCCGACATGGAGGACATGCTGACCGACCAGCCGGTCGGCCGCCCGGCCTCCTCCCTGGGCCGTCCGCTGGACGAGCTTGCCCGCGACCATATGGCCTGGGTCGGCAGCGCCGGCGCCGAGGGAACCAAGCTCGACCTCAGCGGCTTCGACCTGCGCGGCAGCCTCGCGTCCCTGGACAGCATGTGCCTGACCATGGTCAAGGGCATCGGCACCATCTTCTACGGCATGAACCTCACGGGCATCCAGTTGCAGGCGGCCCAACTCGAGGACAGCGATTTCCGGACCTGCAAGCTGAAGGACGCCGATTTGCGCGGCGTCAACCTGAAGCGCGCCAAGCTGAACAACGCCGATATGAGCGGCGTCAACCTGCGTCCGCTGATGATCGACGACAAGCGGGCGATGCGCTCCGACCTGGAAGGCGCCAAGCTGCGCTACGTCAACCTCAACGGCGCCTGCCTGCGCGGGGTGAGCTTCGCCGGAGCCGACCTGTCCTTCGCCACACTGCTGGGCGCCGACATGAACAAGACGGATTTCCGCCATGCCAAGCTGTTCGGCGCGCGGGTCGAGCGCGACGCCCTCCGGACCGCCAACCTGGAAGGCGCCGCCGGGCTCAAGATCTGAAGCGGGTTTATGAGCCCGACGGGTGGTGACATCCTGCCGGATCATGCGTACATGTTGACCCATGACGATACGCCGCCTCCCCGAGACCCTGGTCAACCGCATCGCCGCCGGTGAGGTGGTCGAGCGGCCCGCCGCCGCCGTCAAGGAACTGGTCGAGAACGCGCTGGACGCCGGCGCCACCCGGATCGACGTCGTGGTCCGCGACGGCGGGCGCTCGCTGATCGCGGTGACCGACGACGGCTGCGGCATGACCGCCGACGAACTGGAACTGGCGGTCGAGCGTCACGCCACGTCCAAGCTCCCCGGCGAGGACCTGCTGAACATCGCCACTCTGGGCTTCCGGGGTGAGGCATTGCCCAGCATCGGCGCCGTCAGCCGCCTGACCCTGACCAGCCGCGCCAAGGGCTCCGACAGCGCGTGGTGCATCGCGATCGAAGGCGGCGCCAAGGGCAGGGTGGCGCCCGCTGCGCACCAGCAGGGCACCCGGGTCGAAGTCCGCGACCTGTTCTACGCAACGCCGGCGCGCCTGAAGTTCCTGAAGCAGCCGAGGACCGAGTTCGACCACGCGGTCGATGCGGTCGAGCGACTGGCGATGGCCCATCCGCATGTCTCCTTCACCGTCGCCGACGAAGGGCGCACTCCCGTCCGCCTGTCGGTCGCCCAGGGCGAGTTGCTGGACGCCCGTCTGACCCGGCTCGGTGCCTTGATGGGGCGGGAGTTCTCGGACAACTCAATCCCCGTCCTGGCCGAGCGCGCCCAAGTCCAGCTCACAGGCCATATCGGCCTGCCGACGCTCAACCGCCCGACCGCGCGCCACCAGTACCTGTTCGTCAATGGACGCCCGGTCCGCGACAAGCTGCTGGTCGGCGCCGTGCGCGGCGCCTATGCCGACTTCCTGGCCCGCGACCGTCACCCGATGCTGGCGCTGTTCCTGGAGATCCATCCGGAGGAAGTCGACGTCAACGTCCACCCGGCCAAGGCGGAGGTCCGCTTCCGCGACTCAAGCCTGGTGCGCGGCCTGATCGTCAGCGCGCTGAGGCATGCGCTGGCGCAGGCCGGCCACCGCGCGTCCAACACGGTGGCGACCGCGACGCTCGACGCCTTCTCCGCCGGCATGACCCCGCAGGCTCCTTCTTCGCCGCCGGATTTCCGCTACGGTTTCAGCAGCCGGCACTCCTCATACATCCCGCGCGATCTGGCCGACGCCGTGTCAGCCTTTCAGGCCCCTCTGACCGGCTTCGCCGCAACTCCCTCGGCACGCCCTGCGGCCCCGGCCGCCATGCCGGCGGCCGACGAACCTCCCCCCGACCATCCCCTCGGGGCCGCGCGGGCGCAGGTCCATAACACCTATATCGTTGCCCAGACCGGCGACGGCATCGTGATCGTGGACCAGCACGCCGCTCATGAACGTCTGGTCTACGAGCGCGTCAAGCAGGCGCTGGTCGATGGCGGGGTGAAGCGCCAGGGCCTGCTGATCCCCGAAGTGGTCGAACTGGACGAACCCTCCGCCGCCCGGATCGTCGCCCGTGCTGCCGAACTGGCCGATCTCGGCCTCGTCCTGGAACCCTTCGGCGACGGCTGCGTCGTGGTCCGGGAGTTCCCGGCACTGCTCGGCAAGACCAACATCCAGGGCCTCGTCCGCGACCTCGCCGACGAGTTGGCCGAACTAGGCGACGCCCTCAGCCTGCGCGAACGGCTCGACGCCGTCTGCTCGACCATGGCCTGTCACGGCTCCGTCCGCGCCGGCCGCAGCCTGAACCAGGACGAAATGAACGCCCTGCTGCGCCAGATGGAAGCAACGCCCCACAGCGGCCAATGCAACCACGGCCGCCCGACCTACGTCGAACTGAAGCTCTCCGACATCGAAAGATTGTTCGGACGGCGGTGACGCGAAACCTCAGGTGATCCGCAGAAAATACACCCGCGTATCGCCGTAGACCCGCTCGTCGAACCGCTCCAGGTCCAGTTCGAACGGGTCTTCCAATCCCGTTTCCACGACGGCCAAGCCGCCGGACACGCACCAGCCGCGCTCCATCAGCGCGGTCAGCGACTTGGACGCCATCCCCTGGCCGTAGGGCGGGTCGAGGAAGACCAGCGGACAGGGTGCCTGGGCGCGCGGCGGACGCAAGGCGTCGGCCCGCAGCACGGTGCTCCGGTCGCCGACACCCAGCGCCGCGATGTTGCGCCGGACGAGGTCGAGCGCTTCGCGGCCCTGATCCATGAAAACGGCATGGCCAGCGCCGCGCGACAGCGCTTCCAGCCCCAGCGCCCCGGTTCCGCAGAACCCGTCGAGCACGCGGATGCCCTCGATCTCCGGAGCCCACTCGGCATGGGCCAGGATGTTGAAGACGGCCTCGCGGGTCCGGTCGCTGGTCGGCCTGATGTCGCGCCCGGCGGGGGCCTCCAGCCGCCGGCCGCGCAGGTCACCGCCGACGAGTCTCATGCTTCCCCGCCGGCCCCCGGCCGCTCAATGGTCTGTCGCCCGAAGTCCGTTCCCCCGCCGGCCTGTCGCCGGATGGACGGCTACCCGACGGCTTGCCGCCGGCAGGCGGCCTCGGCCGGTCCGGCCCGCCACCGCTGCCCGGCTTCACCGAATGGAAGGTGGAGGTATGCCGGGGCTTCGGCCTCGGCTTCGCCTTGGCGGTTCCCATGTTCGGTTCCGCCGGCTTGTCGCCCCGGTCGGCGAAGAACTTGGCGACCTGATCCTGAAGCACGCGCTTCGGCACTTCCTCGACCTCACCGCGCTCCAGCTTACCGAGCTGGAAGGGACCGTAGGCGACCCGGATCAGACGGTTGACCGTCAGGCCCATGCTCTCCATCACGTTGCGGACTTCGCGGTTCTTGCCCTCACGAAGCGTGACGGTCATCCAGGCATTGGCGCCTTGCTGGCGGTCGAGCACCGCCTCGATCGGGCCGTACTGGATGCCGTCGATCGCAATGCCGCGCGCCAGCCCGAGCAGCCGGTTGGGATCGACGAAGCCGTTGACCCGGACGCGGTAGCGCCGTGCCCAGCCGGTCGTCGGCAGTTCCAGGAACCGCGCCAGCTCGCCGTCGTTGGTCAGCAGCAGCAGCCCCTCGGTCGTCAGGTCGAGACGCCCGACGGAGATCACGCGCGGCAGGTCCTCCG
The DNA here is from genome assembly GCF_000936425.1 of Skermanella aerolata KACC 11604. Taxonomy (GTDB): domain Bacteria; phylum Pseudomonadota; class Alphaproteobacteria; order Azospirillales; family Azospirillaceae; genus Skermanella; species Skermanella aerolata. The sequence goes on from NZ_AVFK01000004.1 coordinate 167,208, forward strand.
GCAGGACGTCGAAGACGGTCTGCCGGCCCTTCTCGTCCCGCGCCGTCGTCACCAGCCCGTCGGGCTTGTGGTAGCGCCACAGCCGCGTCGGCTCCAGGTCGGGCAGGGGATTGCCGTCCACGACGATGTTGTCCTTCGGACCGACCGTGACGGCCGGGGATGTCAGGACGACGCCGTTGACCGCCACGCGGCCGTCGGCGATCCAGCGCTCGGCATCGCGCCGGGAGCACAGCCCGGCGCGCGCGAGGCGCTTGGCGATCCGTTCGGGACCCGCCTGCTGTTCGGGGGAGTCTGTTTCGGGCGTGGTCATAGGCGGACTCCGGCCCGTGGCTGAGACGATGGTTCTGACATGATGTCAGACTGTATGGTGCCGGCCCTCAACCCGCAAGAACCGCTCCACGCCCCGCCTCGTTCCGGATAAAGATTCAGGCCGGACGAAGTTTCAGGCCTGCGCCGCCTCCGGCTCAGTCTTCCAGGCGGAACCCGACCTTCAGCACCACCTGGTAATGCGCCACCTTGCCGTTGGAGATATGGCCGCGCGTCTCGACGACCTCGAACCAGTTCATGTTGCTGTGCATCTTCGCCGCCCGGGTGACGGCGCCCTGGATCGCATCCTCGATGCTGGTAGGGGAGGAGCCGACGATCTCGATCTTCTGGTAGGTATGATCGCTCATGATGAAAATGCTCCGTTCCAAAGATAGTCGGGGAACCAAGCATGATGGTGCGGAAGTCGGTCTTGCAATCACGCGCTTGCGGGTGCGACAAGTTGGCATCCGCCGCTTGACGCTCTTCCGGGTGCGACACAACCATGCCGTTAGTTTGGAGGCGAGATGTTGAAGATCGCGGCGGCAATCCCGCATATGGAACTGGCCCTGGCGCAGGCGGAAGCCGCCGCCGGACGCGGCGAGGTTCCCGTGGGCGCCGTCATCGTGGATTCCGTAACCGGAAAGGTCCTTGCCGCTGCTGGAAACCGTACCGAGGAACTGGCCGATCCGACCGCCCACGCGGAGGTCCTGGCAATCCGGGAAGCCTGCGCCGGAAGGGGGGAGCCGAGGCTGCCGGACTGTGACTTATACGTGACTTTGGAGCCATGCGGAATGTGTGCTGCGGCAATCAGTTTTGCTCGGTTGCGCAGAGTGTACTTTGGGGCCTATGATGTAAAAGGCGGCGGGGTCGAACATGGGCCCCGCTTCTTCCACCAGGCGACTTGCCACCACGCTCCCGAAATCTATGGAGGGCTGGAGGAGCGTCGGGCGGCGGAGCTGCTGAAGGAGTTTTTCCGTAGGCGGCGCTTGTAAATGTAATTTTGGTTGTAGGCGCGTTTTGCTGCGGGGCATGACACGGGTGGGGAAGCGACGGCAGACCCTTGGGACATGGGCGACCATGGCCACCTTGACGTGTCTTGTTGACAAGACGTGTTCATCGAGACTCCACGGATCGGCTTTCCCATGCGCTTCAACGCCCCGCGTCACTCCTTCCAGCAGCAAACTCCCGTCGCCGAAAAGATCAAGGCGACAGTCAAGTGGTTCGACCCGAACAAGGGTTTCGGTTTTGTAGCACCTGAAGATGGTTCACCCGACGCTTTCCTGCCCGCTTCCGCCGTGACGGCGGTCGGGCACGACCGTCTGCCGGAAGGCACGACTGTCGTCGTCGATCTGGTCCAGAGCCAGAAGGGTAATCAGGTCAGCCGAATCTACGATGTGGATGTCTCGACCGCTTCCCCCCGTCCGCGTCGTGATGACGCGGCCCGCCCGGCCCCGCGTGCCGGTGCGGCTCCCCGCAGCCCCTATGGCAACGATCGCGGCGGCTACGGCGGCGGCAACGACCGTGGCTACGGCAACGATCGCGGCGGCTACGGCAACGACCGCGGCGGCTACGGCGGCGGCGGTTACGGCGGCGGCAACGACCGCGGCTACGGCAACGATCGCGGCGGCTACGGCGGCGGCGGTTACGGCGGTGGCAGCGACCGCGGCTACGGCGGCGGTGGCGGCTACGACCGTGGCGCCAGTGCCGGCCCCTCGGAAGAGGTCGAAGGCACCGTCAAGTGGTTCAACACCACCAAGGGCTTCGGCTTCGTCGCTCCGGACAACGGCGGCAAGGACGTTTTCGTTCACGTCACCGCGGTCGAGCGTTCGGGCACCGGTCCGCTGGCCGAGAACCAGCGCGTCCGCATGAAGGTCCAGCAGGGCCAGAAGGGTCTGGAAGCCGTCAGCATCGAAGCGCTGTAAGCTTTCCGCTCATCTGCCGACGGGTAGATCTCAGGAAAGGGTGCGGGCCTCCGGTCCGCACCCTTTTCCATGTCCGCATAACGACATCTTCAAGCGACATGGTTTATTAACTGGAAGTTTATAAAAAAGTGGCCTAAAGCTTGGCGTTAGCACTCGTCCGGTTTGAGCGCTAACAGGCGCTCCCTGAAACGATTGACCGTACAGCGGATTTCACAGGAGCCATTCATGTCGTTCAGACCTTTGCACGACCGCGTCGTCGTCCGCCGCATCGAGCAGGAAGCCAAGACCAAGGGCGGGATCATCATTCCCGATACTGCCAAGGAAAAGCCTCAGGAAGGCGAAGTGATCGCCGTCGGTCCCGGTGTCCGGGACGCCCAGGGCCACCTCCACGCTCCCGACGTCAAGGCCGGCGACCGCGTGATCTTCGGCAAGTGGTCGGGCAGCGAGATCAAGATCGACGGCGCCGATTTCCTGGTCATGAAGGAATCCGACATCATCGGCGTGCTCGAAACAGCCGCCGTCTAAGTCGTTTTTCGATCAGTTATACTTCAAGGATTTAAGACATGGCCGCCAAAGACGTCAAGTTCTCCACCGATGCGCGCGACAAGTTCCTGCGCGGCGTCGATATCCTCGCCAATTCCGTCAAGGTGACGCTCGGCCCCAAGGGCCGCAACGTCCTGATCGACAAGGGCTACGGCGCTCCCCGGATCACCAAGGACGGCGTCACCGTCGCCAAGGAGATCGAACTGTCCGACCGGTTCGAGAACCTCGGCGCGCAACTGCTGCGCCAGGTCGCGACCAAGACCAACGACCTCGCCGGCGACGGCACCACCACGGCCACCGTGCTGGCCCAGGCCATCGTCCGGGAAGGCTCCAAGGCGGTCGCCGCCGGCCTCAACCCGCTCGACCTGAAGCGCGGCATCGACCGCGCCGTCGCGGCCGTGATCGAGAACATCAACGCCCGCTCCAAGAAGATCTCGACCAATGAGGAGATCGTCCAGGTCGGCACGATCTCGGCCAACGGCGACACCCTGATCGGCGACATCATCGCCCGTGCCGTCGCCAAGGTCGGCAACGACGGCGTCATCACGGTCGAAGAGGCGAAGAGCCTGGAGACCGAGCTCGACGTGGTGGAAGGCCTCCAGTTCGACCGCGGCTACCTCTCGGCCTATTTCGTGACCAATGCCGAGAAGATGGTCGTCGAACTCGAGAACCCGTACATCCTGCTGCACGAGAAGAAGCTGTCCGGCCTCCAGACGATCCTGCCGCTGCTCGAAGCGGTGGTGCAGAGCGGCCGCCCGCTGCTGATCGTCGCCGAGGACATCGAGGGCGAGGCGCTGGCGACCCTGGTCGTCAACAAGCTGCGCGGCGGCCTGAAGGTCGCGGCGGTCAAGGCTCCCGGCTTCGGTGAGCGGCGCAAGGCCATCCTAGAGGACATCGCGATCCTGACCAACGGCCAGGTGATCGCCGAAGACCTCGGCATCAAACTGGAAACGGTCACGCTGGACTCTCTCGGCTCGGCCCGCAAGGTCATCATCAGCAAGGAGAACACCACGATCGTCGACGGCGCCGGCGACGCCGAGGCGATCGCCGGGCGGATCGCGCGCATCAAAGCGCAGATCGAGGAAGCGACCTCCGACTACGAGACGGAGAAGCTTCAGGAACGTCTGGCCAAGATGACCGGCGGCGTCGCCATCATCCGCGTCGGCGGCGCAACCGAGGTCGAGGTCAAGGAACGCAAGGACCGCGTCGACGACGCCGTCCACGCGACCCGCGCCGCGATCCAGGAAGGCATCGTCCCCGGCGGCGGCGTCACGCTGCTCTACGCGACCCGTGCCATCGACGCCATCGTGCCGGTCAATGCCGACGAGCGCGTCGGCATCGACATCGTCCGCCGGGCGCTCCGCGCTCCGGTCTGGCAGATCGCCGAGAACTCCGGGGCCGACGGTTCGGTCGTCGTGGGCAAGCTGCTCGACTCCGAAAGCATCGACTACGGCTACGATGCCCAGAAGGGCGAGTTCACGGACCTGCTGAAGGCCGGCATCATCGATCCGACCAAGGTCGTCCGCATCGCCCTTCAGGATGCGGCCTCCATCGCCGGCCTGATGATCACGACCGAGGCGCTGGTCGTCGAAAAGCAGGACACCAAGTCGTCCGCCTCGCGCGGCGGCGACGACTACTAGGACATCCGGACCGGTAAGACATCCGGACCGGCAGGACACGCAGGCCGGCTTCCCGCCATGGGGAAGCCGGCCGCTATCCCGAAAATGCTTTGTTCTTCCGGAACAAACCCTTGCGGCCGAAGCTTGACTCCAGCAGCCTGTGCTCTTACAGGACATTTCACATCAAAGCTGGAGCAGCAAGTCCATGGAAAGCAACACCCACCACACCATCGTCCTTGTATCGATCGTCACCTCGATCGTGCTGCTTCTCATCGCTGTCGGCTAAGGCCGCAGCCATGGCCACGGTGCATGTGGAAGGCGAACTGCGCGGGCATGTCGCCGCGGCGCTCAAGGACTACATCGACAAATTGAAGGAATTTCAGGACTCGACCCCGTCCAAGGCGGCCAAGGCCGACTACGACCGGACGATCGCCGATGTCCGGAAACTCGTCGACGCCGTCGAAGCGGACGCCGGCTAGGCCATCTTCGCGCCGGTCAGCGAATCTTCGAGATCGATACGATGCTGTCCTGACGATTCCTGACCCGCACGCTGAAGCGCCGGCGGCTCTGGCACGGTTTGACGTTGACGACGTCACCGGCATTCAGCACGCGGTCCCGATCCAGTATTTCCGGTTCTTCCAGCGCTTCTTCCTCTTCCGGCGTGGCGAAGCACGTCCAGATCGTTCCGTTCGGCGTCCTTGCGTCCTTGCGCAAATGGCCGACGGGCTTCGGACGGTGCCTGAACAGCCCCATCGTGCGATCTCCTGATCCGCTATATGTCTGGTGATTGGTTCGGTCGGACGTGCAACCACCAGCCTGTTGTTTGGTTCCGCCTTCCGGGATTGCGCAGATGTGGAGGAAAGACATGAGCGTTAACCCCATTCGCGTAACGGTCTGGAACGAGAACCTGCACGAACGCACCCAGGCCGTTGTGCAGGCGGTATATCCCGACGGCATCCACGAAGCCCTGGCAACTCCCCTGCGTGCCGCCGGATTCACGGTCCGCACCGCCACCCAGGACCAGCCGGAGCATGGACTTACCGAGGACGTCCTGGCGGAAACCGACGTCCTTCTCTGGTGGGGCCACCGTCTGCACCATCAGGTGGACGATGCCGTCGTCGACAGGGTTCAGGCGCGGGTATGGGCCGGGATGGGCCTGATCCCGCTGCATTCCTCGCATTTCTCGAAGATCTTCAACCGCCTGATGGGCACGACCTGCAACCTGAAGCACCGGGTCGCCGGCGAGCGGGAGCGGATCTGGACCATCGCGCGCGGTCACCCGATCGCCGAGGGACTGCCGGAATACTTCGACCTGAAGCCCGAAGAGATGTACGGCGAACCCTTCGACATCCCGGCGCCGGACGAACTGGTCTTCGTAAGCTGGTTCCAGGGCGGCGAAGTCTTCCGCAGCGGCTGCTGCTACACGCGCGGCCTCGGCCGGATCTTCTACTTCCGCCCCGGTCACGAGACCTACCCGACCTACCATGACGCCAACGTCCAGCGCGTCATCGCCAATGCGGTACACTGGGCCGCCCCTCGGGACGTCGCCCCGCTCCGGTTCGGCCGCAGCGCGCCGCTAGAGACACTGGATTGATACCGGAGCCGGAATATTCCGGTCTGGAACTCTCCGGCTCCGGTGAGTATAGCGCCTATCCGATCGACATCAGGCTGGCGTTGCCTCCGGCAGCCGCCGTGTCGGTGCTGACGGACTGTTCCTCGACCAGCGGGATCAGCGTGTAGTCCTGTGCGCCGGAGGCCAGGGCGTCGCGGTTGATGCCCTGGGCGGCGACGATTGGGCCGGAACGGGCAGCCAGCTGCCGGTTCAGGTCGCGCAGGGCGTCGCTGTCGCCTTCGAACAGGACGGCCTCGAAGCCGGGTCCGGCGGTCCAGTCCGGTGTCATCTCGATATGGCCTTGCAGCGGCTTCGGCAGGCCGCCAAGGGCGCTGCCCGCAGGGACCAGCGCCTTGTTGCCGGTCGCCAGCGCCGCCCCGACCTGGAGCAGCAGGCCCGTTTCGGTTTGGGCCAGGCACAGGACGGTGCCGCGCGCGTGGATCCGGTAGAGGTTCCGCTCGCCGACCGGACCGGGCAATGCTACGACGGTCCCGGCGGGGGAGTGCTCGATATAGGCGCGGCAGCGCGCCGCTTCGCGGGCAAGGCCGCGAGAGTCCAGCCACTCGGCGAAAGCCTCGGCGGCGGCCGGACGCTTCTCCGGCGTTGGGCGCAGCGCCGGCGACACCGGCGGAGAAACGGCGAGCAGGCGCGACAGGTATAGCGGGCCGCCGGCTTTCGGACCGGTTCCCGACAGGCCGTGGCCGCCGAAGGGCTGAACGCCGACGACGGCGCCGATCAGGTTGCGGTTGACGTAGATATTGCCGGCGCCGATACGCTCGCTGACGCGGGCGATGGTCTCGTCGATCCGGCTGTGGACGCCGAAGGTCAGGCCGTAGCCGGTCGCGTTGATGGCGTCGATCAGGCTTTCCAGCTTGTTGCGCCGGTAGCGCAGGATGTGCAGGACGGGACCAAAAACTTCCTGCGTCAGGTCGGCGACCTTGCCGATCTCGATCACCGTCGGGGCGACGAAGGTGCCGTGCTTCGTGCCGGGCGGCAGCGGCAGTTCCCGGACCTTGAAGCCCTTTGCCTTCATGGCCTCCACATGGTCGCGGATGCGGCTCCGCGCTTCGGCGGAGATCACCGGGCCGACATCGGTGGACAGGTGGTCGGGGGAAGCCGTGACCAGCTCCGCCAGCGCCCCGTCCAGCATCGTGAAGACGCGGTCGGCGACATCGTCCTGCACGCAGAGCAGGCGAAGCGCCGAGCAGCGCTGCCCGGCGCTGTCGAAAGCCGACATCAGCACGTCGCCGACGACCTGCTCCGGCAAGGCGGAGGAGTCCACGATCAGCGCGTTCTGGCCGCCGGTTTCCGCGATCAGCGGGATGGGTTGGCCCTGCGGGTTGAGGCGGTCGGCCAGCTGGCGCTGGATCAAGCGGGCGACGTCGGTCGAGCCGGTGAACATCACGGCCTGGGTGTGGGGCGACGCCACCAGCCTGGCTCCGGTCTCGCCGGCTCCGGGGAGGAGTTGCAGGGCGGCATGGGGAATGCCGGCCTCCAGCAGGATATCGACGGCCTGCGCCGCGATCAGCGGTGTTTCCTCCGCCGGCTTGGCGAGCACCGGGTTGCCGGCGGCCAGCGCCGCCGCGACCTGTCCGGTGAAGATCGCCAGCGGGAAGTTCCACGGGCTGATGCAGACGACGGGGCCGAGCGGGCGATGGGTGTCGTTGTTGAAGTCGCTGCGGACCTGGGTCGCGTAGTACCGCAGGAAATCCACGGCCTCGCGCACTTCGGCGATCGCGTTGGACAGCGACTTGCCGGCTTCCCGCACGATCAGGCCGAGCAGGGAAGACATCCGGGATTCCATCAGGTCGGCGGCCCGCAGCAGGCAGGCGGCGCGCTGGTCCGGCGGCGTGGCGGCCCAGACGGCGCCGGATGTCGCGGCAAAGGCCAGGGCCGCGTCGATCTGCTCGGGCGAGGCGTCGGTCACGGCGCCGACGGTGTCGCGATGGTCGGCCGGGTTCACGACCGCCTGCACCTCGCCGGTGCGCGGACCGTCGGCCAGCTGCGGCACCGCCTGATAGCGGGTTTCGGCACTTGCGAGCAACGCTGCGGAGAGGGAGGCGAGGCGCTGTTCGTTGGTCAGGTCGAGCCCGGCGGAGTTCTCCCGCTCACCGTTGAACAGGTCGCGCGGCAGGGCGATCCTGGGATGCGGCGCTCCGACCGGCTCGATCGTCTTCGCGACGGCGACCGGATCTGCGATCAGCTTGTCGATCGAGACGTTGGGGTCGGCGATCTGGTTGACGAAGGAGGTGTTGGCGCCGTTCTCCAGCAACCGGCGGACCAGATAGGCCAGCAGCGTTTCGTGGGTGCCGACCGGTGCGTAGATCCGGCACGGTCGGTTCAGCTTGCCCTTGCCGACGACTTCCTCGTACAGCGGCTCGCCCATGCCATGCAGGCATTGGAACTCGTACTGGCCGGCGTGATAGTTGCCGCCCGCCATCGCGTGGATGACCGACAGCGTATAGGCGTTGTGGGTCGCGAACTGCGGGAAGACGGCATCGGGTGCCGCCAGCAGCTTGCGGGCGCACGCGATGTAGGAGACGTCGGTGTGGACCTTGCGGGTGAAGACGGGGAAGCCTTCCAGACCCTCGACCTGGGCGCGCTTGATCTCGCTGTCCCAATAGGCGCCCTTGACCAGCCGGATCATCAGCCGGTGGCCGCTGCGGCGGCCAAGGTCGATGATGTAGTCGAGCACGAAGGGTGCCCGTTTCTGATAGGCCTGCACGACGAAGCCGATGCCGTTCCATCCCGCCAGATCGGGATCGAAGCAGAGCTGCTCCAGCAGGTCGAGCGAGAGTTCCAGCCGGTAGGCTTCCTCGGCGTCGATGTTGAGCCCGATGTCGTAGGTGCGGGCGAGCAGGGCCAGCGCTTTCAGCCGGGGCAGAAGCTCCGACATCGCGCGCTCCTGCTGGGCGCGGGAGTAGCGGGGGTGCAGCGCCGACAGCTTGACCGAGATGCCGGGGCCTTCGTAGATCCCGCGCCGGTCGGCGGCGCGGCCGATGGCGTGGATCGCCTGTTCGTATTCGCGGTAGTAACGGTCGGCATCGGCTGCGGTGACGGCGGCTTCGCCCAGCATGTCGTAGGAATAGCGGAAGCCCTTGGCTTCCATCCGGCGGCTGTTCGCCAGCGCTTCGGCGATGGTCTGGCCGGTGACGAACTGCTCGCCCATCATCCGCATCGCGATATCGACGCCCTTGCGGATCACCGGCTCGCCGCCACGCGCGATCAGGCGGGTCAATGCCGAAGACAGGTTCGCCTCGCTGGTGGTCGAAGTCAGGCGGCCGGTGACGACCAGGCCCCAGGTGGCGGCATTGACGAACAGGGATGGGCTATGGCCCAGATGGGAACTCCAGTCGCCGACACCGATCTTGTCGCGGATCAGCGCGTCGCGGGTGGCGCGGTCGGGGATGCGCAGCAGCGCTTCCGCGAGGCACATCAGCGCGACGCCTTCCTGGCTGGACAGCGAGTATTCGTGGATCAGGCCCTCGACCCCGCCGGAGCGGGATTTGCCGCGCAGCGCCTCGGTCAGCTTGCGGGCGAGGTCGGTCGCAGCCTTGGTGACCGGGGCGGGAAGGGTTGCCTCCGACAGCAGCAGGGGCAGGCACTCCGGCTCCGGCCTGCGGTACGCGCTGGTGATCTTGGCACGCAGCACGCTTTGCGGCTGGACGTTTTGGGCGAACTCCAGGAACGGCTGGAACGGCGCGTCGGGCGGCTGATCGGCGGCGGTGTTTTCCAGGAGGGCGACATCGGAGCGGGCATCGCCCAGCAGGTCGTCGACGCCGTCGCCCCGCTCGATCCGCTCCAGGACGGACAGGATGGATTGCTTGATCAGCCAGTGCGGCGAGCGGCCCATGGCCTCGGCGGCCGATTTGAGACGGGCGCGCAGCCCGTCGTCGATCTTAACGCCGATAGTCGTGCTCGCCATCGCCTGACCTCCACCTGATTCATTGCGGATTATCAGTAAGACGTACAGTGAGTCGCAACCGACTGTCAAGCCAGTGTCGCAACCCATCATGCGGCGCGGTTGCGACGCGCGCTATCCTTTGTTTCAGGGTGCATTGCGGTGTTTGCACTGCCGCATGCTTTTTCACTGTGGTATGCGGCCCTTCACGACCATCAAGGAGCTGACAGCATCATGACGACCAAGCCGAGCCTCAAGCTGACCCACGAAGGCGCTCTCACGGCGCTGAACGCCGCCATCGCCAAGGCGCAGGAGATCGGCGTTCCTCAGAACATCACCATCGTCGACGACGGCGGCAACATGCTGGCCTTCGTGCGGATGGACGGCGCCAAGTTCCTGTCGATCGAGACTTCCAAGTCGAAGGCGCTTTCGGCGGCATCGCACCGCATGCCGACGGGCGGGATTCCGGCCGCGATGGAAATGAAGCTGGCGATCGCGTCGGGCGGCCGCCTGACCAACGCCGAGGGCGGCCTGCCGATCTTCATTGAAGGCGTGTGCGTCGGCGCCATCGGCGTCGGGTCCGGCACCAGCGCCCAGGACGTCGAGGTGGCGAAGGCAGCACTCGAAGCGATCGGTGCGCAGGAGAAGGGGGCGTAAGCCCCCATATTCTTTTTGGAGAGTTTTAAATTTTGAGGCGTTCTGCCTTATTGGCGATTCGCGTGGCTCGATCGGCGTGACAACTATCGTTGCGGAGGTTTTGTTGGCCCGAAAAGGCCGCATTGCCTTTTTCATTTCAAGGCACGGACTCACGGACCGGGCAAGGCCGCAGCCAGATGCCCGCTCAGTTCCAGGCTGCGCATTACCTTGAAGCCCCAGACCTGATCGCCTCCGGGGCGCTGGGTGTGACACCGCAAGGCCGACATTTGACGCGCTGGATCTTCCAGTTCATTGCGCTTCGTTTTCACCATGGAACGCAGCCGCACCCCCAGCTTATGACGTAGGCGAAGATATCGGCCATCTGGACCATTGTGGTCGAATTACTATGTACGAACAGAGGTTGTGAGATAGTCAGACGTGACCGGACCGCCGCCGCGACCGAGGAACTGGCGGCGTCATCGGCCAGATCAGCGAGATCGCTACGGCGATAGCGGCCGCCGTCGAGGAGCAGGGCGTGGCGACCGGCGAGATCGCGCAGAACGTCCAGCAGGCCGCCATCGGCACGACCAGCGTCACCGGCACCATCGCGGACGTCAGTTCCGCGGCGCTGGAGACCGAGCGGACCGCCAAGGAAAAGAACGTGCGTTCGTATTCAGGCGCGTGTACCCTGCTGGGAAAAAGGAGGAAGCCCATGCTGACGCGCCACGACGACTACGCGGAGCTTGCCCGAAGCTTCGTATGGGACGTGCCCGACCGCTACAACATCGGCGTCGATGTCTGCGACAGGCATGCCGGCGATCCGGCCCGCGTGGCGCTGATCGTGGAGGACGAGGACGGCAGCGTCCGCCGCTACACCTTCGCGGAGATGCGCTTGCTGACCAACCGGCTGTGCAACGTTCTGGCGGAGCACGGGTTGCGGCGCGGCGACCGTCTGGCTGTGCTGCTGCCGCAATCGCCGGAAACGGCGATCGGGCACGTCGCGGGTTTCAAGGCCGGCCTGGTCACGATCCCGCTGTTCGCGCTGTTCGGGGAAGAAGCGCTGGAATATCGCCTGGGCGACAGCGGCGCGCGCGTGCTGGTGACCGATGCCGCCGGATACGCCAAGATCGCACCGCTGCGCGACCGGCTGCCGGTGCTGGACCTGGTGCTGTGCATCGACGGCGCGCCCGAGGGCACCGTGAACTTCCACGAAGCGCTGGCAGGCGCTTCGGACGAGTTCACGCCCGCCGATACCGGGCCGGACGATCCCGCCGTGATCATCTACACCTCCGGCACGACGGGCAACCCCAAGGGAGCGCTCCATGGGCATCGGGTGCTGCTGGGACATCTGCCCGGCGTCGAGCTGCCGCACGAGTTCTTCCCGCAGCCGGACGACCTGTTCTGGACACCGGCGGACTGGGCCTGGATCGGCGGCCTGTTCGACGTGCTGATGCCGGCATGGCATCATGGCGTGGCGGTGCTGGCCCATCGCTTCCGCAAGTTCGACCCGCACGAAGCGGTCGACCTGATGAAGCGCCACGGCGTCCGCAACGTCTTCCTGCCGCCGACCGCGATCAAGCTGATGCGGCGGGCCGGCGTGACGGGAGAAGGGTTGAACCTCCGCACCGTCGCCAGCGGCGGCGAGACGCTCGGTTCCGAACTGCTGGACTGGGGCCGCACGGTGTTCGGCGTCACGATCAACGAGTTCTATGGCCAGACGGAATGCAATCTGGTCGTCGGCAACGCCGCGGCCCATCTGGGCTTCCGCGCCGGGTCGATGGGGCGGGCCATTCCCGGCCACCGGGTCGAAGTGATAGACGATCGGGGCGAGGTCGTGCCGGCCGGCACGGTCGGGGCCATCGCGATCCATCGGCCCGACCCGGTCATGTTCCTGGGCTACTGGAACCGGGAGGAAGCGACGCGCCAGAAGTTCGTCGGCGACTGGCTGGTGACCGGCGACCTCGGGCGGAAGGACGAGGACGGCTTCTTCTGGTATGTCGGGCGCGACGACGACGTCATCACCAGCGGCGGCTACCGGATCGGACCGGCGGAGGTCGAGGAATGTTTGATCCGGCATCCCGCCGTCGCGATGGCGGCGGTGATCGGCGTCCCGGACCCGATCCGGACGGAGATCGTCAAGGCCTGCGTCGTGCTGCGCGCCGGGGTGGAGCCTTCCGGCGAGCTGGCGCGCGAGATCCAAGACTTCGTCAAGGTCAGGCTGGCGGCGCACGAGTACCCGCGCGAGGTTGCGTTCGTCGCGGAACTGCCAATGACGGTGACCGGCAAGGTCATGCGCCGCGTCCTGCGGAGCCAGGCCGCCGAGGAAGCGGCGGCCGCGCAGGAGAAACCCGCGTGACCGCCACAGACCCGTCCTGTCCGGGCTATTTCATACCAGCGGCCGAAGAGTTCGACTGGCGATCGGCAAATGTTGGGCCGTGGCCCAACAAACACTGTCCACACAGGTCAATCTCTTCGGCCACTGGTATCAGACCGCAGGCGGGTTGAGCCGCGCGAAGCCGGCCTGACGGCGATAGGGCCAATACGGATACGCGGCGGTCGTGGCGCTGGCCGCGTCCAGTTTCGCCACCTGCTCGGGCGTCAGCGACCAGCCGACGGCGCCGAGGTTCTGGCGCAACTGCTCCTCGTTGCGGGCGCCGATGATGACGCTGGAAACGGTCGGGCGGCGCAGCAGCCAGTTGATCGCGATCTGCGGGATCGTCTTGCCGGTTTCCTCCGCGATCCCGTCCAGCGCGTCGATCACCCGGAACAGCAATTCGTCGTCCACCGGCGGGCCGAACTCCGCCGTCTCATGCAGCCGGCTGACATCCGGCAACGGCTGCCCCCTGCGCACCTTGCCGGTCAGCCGGCCCCAGCCCAGCGGGCTCCAGACGACGGCGCCGACGCCCTGGTCGAATCCTAGCGGCATCAGCTCCCATTCGTAGTCGCGGCCGATCAGCGAATAATAGGCCTGGTTTGCGACGTAGCGCGGCAAGCCGTGGCGGTCGGCGACGCCCAGCGACTTCATGATCTGCCAGCCGGAGAAGTTGGAGACGCCGACGTAGCGGACCTTGCCGGCCTGGACGAGAGTGTCGAGCGTCGCCAGCACTTCCTCGACCGGGGTATGCGCGTCGAAGGCGTGGAGCTGGAGCAGGTCGATGTAGTCGGTCCCCAGCCGCTTCAGGGCCGCATCGGTAGCGGTTATCAGGCGGCTGCGCGAGGTCCCGGCGTCAAACGGGCCTTCCCCCGTCGGCAGGCCGGTCTTGGTCGACAGGATCAGCTTGTCGCGCCGCCCCTTGACCGCTTCGCCCAGCACTTCCTCGGAAGCGCCGCCGGAATAGACATCCGCCGTGTCGAACATGTTGACGCCGGCTTCCAGGCAGATGTCGATCAGCCGCCGGGCGCCAGCGACATCGGTGTCGCCCCAGGCGCCGAACAGCGGGCCGCGCCCGCCGAAGGTGCCGGCCCCGAAGCTGAGCGCCGGGACCTTGAGCCCCGATGCGCCGAGTTGTCTGTATTCCATGGTCGGATTTCCTCTGTTCTGGAAGTTTCAGGCGGTGCGGAGTGCCGGGGCGGGATGGCGGCGGTCGAGACGGACGCTCCAGAGCGCTGTGGCAAGGCCGGTCAGGGTGATCAGCGCCGCGACCCAAGTCAGGGCGGACAGGCCCGGCCCATGGTCGATCACGAGGCTGCCGGTCCAGGCGCCCAGCGCGTTGCCCAGGTTGAAGGCCGCGATGTTGAGGCTGGAGGCGAGGCTCTGGCCGGCTACGCCTGCCTTCTCCAGCACCCGCAACTGGAGCGGAGCGACGGTGGCGAAGGCGGCGGCGCCGAACAGGCCGATGGCGATCACGGCGGAAGCCTTGGCTTCCAGCGCCGGAGTCATCAGGATCAGGACGGCGGCGAGGGTGGCCAGGGTACCGATCAGCGCCGGCACCAGACGCTTGTCGGCGATCCTGCCGCCCAGGATGTTGCCGGCGGCCATGCCGGCGCCGAACACCAGCAGGATCGGGGAGACCGCCGCGTCGGAAAAGCCGGTGATCTGGGTTAGGATCGGCTGGATATAGGTGAAGACGGCGAAGACCCCGGCATAGCCCAGCACGGTCATCAGCAGGCCCAGCAGGACCTGGGGCCGAGCCAATACAGCCAACTCGTCACGGAGCGGCGGCGCCTGGGTGCGTTCCCGCGTACTGGGCACGAAGACGGCGAGGACGATCGTGGCGACGACGCCGATGGCGGCGACTGCCCAGAACGTGGACCGCCAGCCGTAATCGAGCCCCAGCCACGCGCCGAACGGCACGCCGAGCAATGTCGCCGCCGTCAGGCCGGTGAACATCATGGCGATAGCGGATGCCCGCCGGTCGGGGCCGACCAGACCGGTGGCGACGACCGAGCCGACGCCGAAGAACGTCCCGTGGGCAAGCGAGGTGACGACGCGGGCCGCCATCAGCGCTTCGTAGTTCGGCGCCATGGCGCAGGCGATGTTGCCGGCCGTGAAGATGACCAGCAAGGCAACCAGCACCGTCTTGCGCGGCAGGCTGCGGGTGGCGAGGGTGAGGAGAGGGGCGCCGACAAAGACGCCCAGCGCATAGCCTGAAATCAGCAGGCCGGCGGCGGGGACCGAGACGCCGAGATCGGCGGAGACCTGCAACAGCAGGCCCATGATGACGAATTCCGTCGTGCCGATGCCGAAGGCACCGGCGGCGAGGGCGTAGACCGCGATGGGCATGGGAGAAGACCCTGGGTTGATGACTTGTCCAGCCCAGGAGATGGCGAGCGGAGCATCGATGAATTAGACTGCCGCAGAGCACATCACTTGTGAGTTGAACTCACCATGTCGAGACTGGACACGAACCGCTCGGGCGAGATGGAAGTCTTCGCGCGCGTGGTGGAGCACTCGGGCTTTTCCGCCGCCGCTCGGTCGCTCCGGATGACGCCGTCGGCGGTCAGCAAGCTGGTGGCGCGGCTGGAGGACCGGCTGGGGACGCGCCTGATAAACCGCTCGACCCGCAAGCTGCAACTGACGCCGGAGGGGTTGGCCTTCTATGGCCGCTGCGTCCGCGTGCTGGCCGACATCGACGAGGCGGAGCGGGAGGCGGCGGCCGGGACCGAGCCGCGCGGGCGGGTGCGGGTGAATTCCAACGTGCCGTTCGGGCTGCATCATCTGCTGCCGCTGGTGCCGGGTTTTCTGGAGCGTCACCCCGAGGTGACGCTGGACATAGTCCTGACCGATCAGGTGATCGACCTGCTGGAAGAACGCGCCGATGTCGCGATCCGCACCGGGCCGCTGAGGGCCTCGCAGCTTTTGGCGCGGAAGCTGGGGGCGAGCCGCATGGTGGTGGTGGCGTCGCCGTCTTATCTGAAGCGCTTTGGAAATCCTCGAACGCTGGAAGAGATCGCCGCCCACAACCGCATCGGCTTCAACTTCGCCCGCAGCATCGAGGAATGGCCGTTCCTGGAGGCGGGTGCGATCCGCACGGTGCCGGCCTGCGGCGACGTGCAGGTAGGAGACGGCGAGACCGCGCGCCGGCTGGTGCTGGCCGGGGTAGGGCTGGCGCGGCTGTCGCGCTTCCATATCGATCCGGACATCCGGGACGGGCGGCTGGTGCCGGTGCTGGAAGACCTCAACCCTGGCGATGTCGAGGAAATCCACGCCGTCTTCGTCGGCGCCGGGCTGCACCTTCCGGCGCGGGTGCGCGCCTTCATCGATTATCTGGCCGGCAACGTGAAGCTCGGGGTCACCCAGCTATGAGCGGTATAGTCGATTTCCGACCATGCCGACGGCTGCGGCGGTATCCCCGGCAGCAGCGGGCGGTCCACCGGTTCGAAGGTCACGCGGACTCGGATCGCCTTGCGGCCCTCCGTCAGGCGCAGCGGCAGCAGGAACTCGTCGTCACGTAGCCGTGCATCGGTTTTGTAAACCTCTGGATTGGGCGGGTCGGTCTCATGGGCCGGGAAACTGTGGTAGTAGGTGGTCGAGCCGGCGAGATACCACGTGCCGGCCGGTTCCCATCGGGGCGCCGAGGCATCGGCGTCCGCTATCCAGACCTGGGCCTTCTGGTCGGGCAGATCGTAGTCCAGCGTCCGGCGCAGCATCACGCCCCTGTTGTCGGGCCGGATGGTCAGCGTGAACTCCGAACTGCCGCGCGTCCGGCGGCCAAGGCCGGGCTGCGGTGCGGTGGCGTCGAGCGATCGGTAGCCATGATCGCTTTCCGACCGTTCGTCGCCGACGATCAGGCGGTCGGTCTGGACCAGCGACGCCGCCGGCAAGCCGTACCAGTATGTCACCGTCCTGTATTGCTCTGACATCTCGTTGAGGCCGCCGTGCTCCAGCTGAATGCGGGCGTTGCGGCCGAACGGGAACAGGTCGGCCAGCAGGAACCGGTAGGCGGAGTGGACCAGATCGTCCGGCGTGCGGGCGTCCTCCGGCCGGGGCGCGCCGATCGGATGCCCAGCGAAGGGCAGCGTCATCGTCTGCCCGCCCCAGTAATCGCCGCCGCCGCCCCATTCCTCCGTGCCGGTGCCGTGGGCCTGCGGTGTCAAGGCGTCGTCGAAGTAGAAGCGCGGATCGCCCTCCAGCGTCCGCAACTCGGCCCGGTCGGTGAAGGTGAACGACGTGCCGACGAACGATCCCGACCAATCGCCGCTGCCCTCGATCCCGCGCGTGTCGAGCAGGATATGGTCGCGGCCGGGTTCGCCGCCGCCATGGTCGCGGTAGGTCGCGTGGAAATAGGCGGAGGCGGCGGGAGAGCCGCCGAAAGGCTCGTGGCGGATCTCCGCGCTGAGCGGGACGGGGGAGGACAGGCCTGGGGGCGGGACCAGTTCGATCCGGGCGGAGCGGAAGAACGGCATCGGGAAGTAGCAGTCGAGATGGACGGCGTCGGCGGCGTAGCGGATGCTGGTTGGGAACGCCTTGACCAGATACTCGGCGTCGTCGCGGTTGTGCAGCAGTCCGGCGCCGAAGAACAGCGCCAGCGGCGCGTCGATCGAGGGCACCGCCCTGTCGTCCCATGTGACGCGCAGCCGGGCGTCCGACAGTTCCCGCGCCCGGTCGCGCGGTAGCGTGATCTTCAGCGCGCGGATCGTCGCGGAGCCGGTGTGTTCGAACAGCGCTGCCGTCTGGCCAGGGGCGAGGGTGACGCGTTTTTCAGCGCGGGCGATATCCCGGGGCGCGATATCGGTCCCGGCGCGGGAGATCAGGTCCAGCACCTTGGGATCGGGCGGCTTGGTCAGGTCGAAGGGGACCAGCGGAGTGGATAGCGGAGTGCCTTCGGCGAACTGGTGATAGATGTAGTAGCCGGTGCCGTAGAAGGTCCGGCCATAGGCCAGCCTCAGCGATCGGTCGAAAGCTATCGGCACCCAGTTCAGGTCGGCGCCCTTTGTCGTCGACCACGTCCATGCCAGCGGCGGCGGGAATGCCGCCGCTGGCTCGAACGTCGAATCCGGGACGGGATGGTCCGGGTCGGCGGTGCTGGTTTCCCGCACGATATTGTCGATGCCGTCCACCTCGTAATGCCACGGGCTGCCATGCCAGTGGTTGGTGCGGACGAAATACAGGACCCCGCGCCCGAGGATATCCAGCGCCACGTTGAAATCGGGACGCTCCGCGTAGAGGAAGTGCGAAGCATCGGCCGTGCGGTTGCCGCCGTCGCGGTCGTAGGTCGAGCGCATATAGGCCCGGACGCCGATCCGCTGCTGCGGCCAGCGGTCCCACTGGGCGTAGGCGTCGAGGCCGACGGGGATGGCATCGGTGGCATGGGTTGGCGTGGCGAAGGCGCAGATCAGGGCTGTTGCCGCAAGGATCGAACGCTTCATGCCGGTTCCTCCGGTGCCTGGGAAGTCGATGCGCTCACCGCCTCACGGCTCGAACCGCTCGAACGCCTCCTTGTAGTCCGGGTGCCAGCGCGACAGCGGCGGGCGGTTCTGGATGATGTCCTCCGCGGCCCAGCGGATGCGCTTGTTGTCCATCTCACGCGACACGTCGTTGTCCGGGCACAGGATGTAGAAGTCGCCGTTGGCCATCGAGTCCAGCATGAAGTCGACGACCTGCTCGGCCGACCACGCTCCCGCCGGCTTCTCCGTCACTCCCTTGGCGCGGGTGAAGCCGGTGAAGGTGAAGCCGGGGATCAGCAGATGGGCGGTGACTTGGCAGCCCTCGACATTGCGAAGCTCATGCGCCAGCGCCTCGGTCACGACCTTCACCCCGGCCTTGGTGACGTTGTAGGCGGTGTCGCCGGGCGGGCAGGTGATGCCCTGCTTGGAGCCGGTGTTGATGATCGCTGCCGGCTTGCCCTGCTGGATTAGGGCCGGACCGAAGACCTGGACGCCGTTGATGACTCCCCACAGGTTGGTGGCCAGGGTGTCGCGCCAGCGCTGCGGATCGGCGAACAGCCCGCCGCCGCCTTCGCGGGCCGCGTTGTTCATGACTACAGCGATGTCGCCGAAAGCTTCGATCGCCTTGTCCTTCAGGCGCCTGACCTGCTCGGCGTCGGAAACGTCCGTCGGCACCGCGATGACCTCGCCGCCGGAGCGGCGGATCGTCTCGGCGGCGGCTTCCAACGCTTCGGCGTCGATGTCGGCCAGACAGATCTTCATGCCCAACTTGGCGAAGCGTTCGGCGGCGGCAAGGCCGATGCCGCTGGCGCCTCCGGTGATGACGGCGGCGCGGTCGGGGGCTAGGGCGGGATGCTGCGGCATGGTGGTTTCTCCGGGAGCCGGTTTCGTGGCCCATTCCATGGGCGATGGCTTTTCAATCCTTTATACGGCTATCTTCATAATTCTGTTCCTTGACACGGACGGGCAGGGCTGGCGACGATTGATTGACGCCCTGTTGCGGTGCCGGAATCCCAGATATGCCAGAACCCAAGACATGATTGAAATCACCCGAATCCTCGGCCACTGCGACGATCCGGACCTGTCGGCCCGCATCCATCACGCGGGCCACCATGGCGGCATCGAATATCTGCACATTCCTCCCGCCGAAGCCGCCCGCCGCCGGTTCCGCGCCGTGACCGACATGGGCAGCGAGTGCGCCGTGATGCTGCCGCGCGACCAGGGCATCTTCGACGGCGCCGTGCTGCTGCTGGAACACGACCGCGCCGTGGTGGCGCGCTTGACCGAGCAGCACTGGCTGCGGCTGCGGCCGAGCGATGTCGAGGGCGCCGCCCTGGAACTGGGCTACCATGCCGGCAACCTGCACTGGCGCGTCCGCTTCGACCACGGCGACCTGCTGGTGGCGCTGGACGGCCCGCGCGAGACCTATGTCGCGCGGCTGGCCGACCTGATGGACGAGGGCAAGGTCGAGGTCGTCGGTGAATGATACGCCCGTGAGCGATATCGAGACTCTGCTGATGGCCTGCCAGTTCGGCGACGGGCAGTTCCCGAGCGGAGCCTTCGGGTTCTCCTGGGGACTGGAAGGGCTGGTGACCGACGGGCTGGTCGGACGTGGCGATCTGGTCCCGTTCATCCTCGGGCAGGTCGATGGCCGCTGGTCCGGGTTCGACCGGGTGTTCGTGGCGCACGCCCATGATGGCGCCGGCGACGAGGCGGCGCTGTGCGGCCTGGACGCCGGCGTGGAAACCTACAGCCTGGCAAGCGCCCAGCGCGAAGGATCGCGCCGCGCTGGAGCGGCACTGCTCGGCATCCATGCCCGGCTGGGCACGCCGGGAGCGGCGGAGTTCCGCAAGCTGGTGTCGGCGGGGAAGACACCGGGGCATGCCGCCGTGGCGCTGGGGCTGGTGCTCGCCGGGGCCGGTCTGGCGCGCGGTCCGGCGCTGGCCCTGTCGGGCTACGGCTTCGTGTCGGGATTGACGACGGCGGCGATCCGGCTCGGCATCGCCTCGCATATCGACATGCAGCAGGCGATTTCCGCCGCCCGGCCCGTCATCGCCGCGCTGGCGCAGTCCCCCGTCCTGCCCATCGACGAGGTTTCCTCGTTCTCTCCCCTGACCGAGATCGCCATGATGCGCCACGGCGCCCGCTCCATGCGCCTCTTCTCGAACTGACGCCGAAAATCCGGAGACATCCATGAACCTGACGCCCACCGAGATGGAGCGGCTGACGCTGTTCACCGCCGCCGAGTTCGCCCGCCGCCACAAGGCGCGGGGAATCCCGCTGTCCCATCCGGAAGCGGTCGCCTTGATTTCCGACGAGATGATGCTGGCCGCCCGCGCCGGCATGGCATACGAAGACATCGTCGACATGGCCTGCGGGCTGCTGACCACCGACGATGTCATGCAGGGCGTCGCGGAGATGGCGAACATCATCTCGGTCGAGGCCAGCTTCGAGGAAGGCACCAAGATGGTGATCGTGTTCGACCCGATCCGGCCGGGGAAGAACCCGCCGACCGGAGAGCCGGTGCCCGGCGAGATCATCACCCCGGACGAGGATATCGAGGTCAATGCCGGCCGGCGTTCGGTCGTGCTCGATGTGGTCAATACCGGCGACCGCGACATCCAGGTCCGCAGCCACGCCCATTTCTTCGAGACCAATCGCGCGCTGGAGTTCGACCGGGAAAAGGCGTTCGGCATGCGGCTGGACGCGCCGTCCGGCGTCGGCGTCCGGTTCGAGCCGGGTCTGAGGAAGCAGGTGCGGCTGGTGGCCTTCGGCGGTGCCGGGCTGGTGTTCGGGCAATCCGGCCTGACCAACGGCGACGTCAACGACGAGCAAGTCCGCGAAAAGGCGTTCGCGTCAGCGCGCGCACGCGGGTTCATGCCTCCCGATGGACCGCCGAAGGGGGGAAACTGAGCCATGGCGACGATATCCCGCGCGCATTACGCCGAGATCTACGGCCCGACCACAGGCGACATGGTCCGGCTCGGCGACACCGGCCTGCTGGCCGAGATCGAGCATGACTTCACCGTCTACGGCGACGAGCTGACGACCGGTGCCGGCAAGTCGATGCGCGACGGCGAGGGTTTCCAGACGACGGGGACCTACGCGTCCGGCGCGCTCGACATGGTGGTCCAGAATGCCACGGTGATCGATCCGGTGCTCGGCATAGTCAAGGGCGATATCGGAATCCGCGACGGGCGCATCGTCGGCATCGGCAAGGCCGGCAATTCGGACATCATGGACGGCGTCGACCCGTCCCTGCGGACGGGTCCCAATACGACCGTCGTGCATGGCGACTTCTACATCGCCACGGCGGGCGGGGTGGAGGCGCACGCGCATTTCCTGTCGCCCCAGCAGTGCGACCACGCGCTGGCCGGCGGCATCACGACCATGATCGGGATGAGCCCTGGCCCCCATTTCGACGTGAGCTGTTCCGGCCCCAACGTGCTCGGCGAGCTGATCCGCGCGGCCGACGAGTACTGCCTGAACTTCGGCTTCCTGGGGCGCGGCGCTTCCGACCCCGGCGCCGTCGAGGAAACGGTCGCGGGCGGCGCCCTGGGCGTCAAGATCCACGAGGACTTCGGCGCCTCGTCCGCCGTGATCGACGGCTCGCTGATCGCCGCCGACCGCAACGACTTCGCGGTCCATCTGCACACCGACACGATCAACGAGTACGGCTTCTGCGAGGACACTTTGGCCGCCATCGACGGCCGGACGATCCACATGTACCACACGGAAGGAGCGGGCGGCGGCCATGCGCCGGACCTGCTGCGGGTCAACGGCTTCGCCAACGTCATCCCGTCGTCGACCAACCCGACCAACCCCTTCACCGCCTATGCCCTGAACGAGGGCGTGCCGATGACGATGCTGGCGCATGTCCTGAACTTTCGCCTGCCGGAAGACGTCGCCTTCGCGGAATCGCGCATCCGGCCGCAGACCATGGCGGCGGAGGACATTCTGCACGACATGGGCGCGATTTCGATCTTCGCCACCGACACCCAGGGCATGGGGCGGCTGGCCGAGAACGTCGCCAAGTGCTGGCAGCTCGCCAGCGTCATGAAGGAGCGCGTCGGACGGCTGCCGACCGAGACGACCCAGCGCGCCGACAACGAGCGCATTCGCCGCTACGTCGCCAAATACACGATCAACCCGGCGCGGGCCGTGGGTATCGAGGAGCATGTCGGATCGCTGGAGCCGGGCCGGCTGGCCGACATCGTGCTGTGGCCGCGCAACTCGTTTGGCGTCAAGCCGTGGATGGTCATCAAGGGCGGCTTCATCGCCTGGGCCGCGATGGGCGACGGCAACGCCAGTCAGACCAATTCCGAGCCGATCATCCAGAGGCCGATGTGGGGAGCGCTGGGCACGGCGAAGCACAAGCTCGGCTACACCTTCGTCTCCCGGCTGGCGGTGGAGGCCGATGTCGAACGCAAGCTGGGCGTTCAGAAACGCTTCATCCAGATCCGCAACATCCGGGGCATCACCAAGCGCGACATGCTGCACAACGACGCGATGCCCCATATCACGGTCGATTCCCAGACCTTCGACGTCTACGCCGACGGCGCGCTGCTGACCTGCGCCCCGGCCAAGAAGGTGCCGTTGAACCGGAGGTACATGCTGCGATGACCGTTTCCACTGAAGTAGTCGGCGCCGCCCGTGTCGGCGTCGGCGGCCCGGTCGGTTCCGGCAAGACGGCGCTGGTCGAGCGTCTGATCCCGCTGCTGCGCGGCGAAGGGATCGACCTTGCCGTCATCACCAACGACCTCGTGACCAAGGAAGACGCCGAGCGCCTGCGCCGCAGCCGGCTGATCGATCCGGAACGGGTGCTGGCGGTGGAAGCGGGAGCCTGCCCGCACACCGTCATCCGCGAGGACCCGACCCTCAACATCGAGGCGGCAGAGCGACTGGACGCCCAGTTCCCCGGTCTGGAGCTGATCCTGATCGAGAGCGGCGGCGACAACCTGGCATCGACCTTCTCGCTGGATCTGGTGGACTACTGGATGTTCGTGATCGACGTGGCCGGCGGCGACGACATCCCGCGCAAGCGCGGTCCCGGCATTATCCAGAGCGACCTGCTGGTCATCAACAAGGTCGATTTGGCGCCCCATGTCGGCGTCGATCTCGACCGCATGGTGGCGGAAGCGCGCGAGGTCCGAGGCGGTCGGCCGGTGGTGCTGACCAATTGCAGGACCGGCGACGGCGTGGACGGCGTCGTTCGGGCGATCCGCGACGCGGTCCCCCTGGGCAGGCAAACGGGTAAATCGGCCGGAAGCGGGAGCCGATGACCGGGCTGGCCGTCGCCGACCGGGTGCATCAGCTCGATCTGGTATTCGGCCGGACCGGCGGGACGGGGCCGACGCGGCTGGTCAGCCGACGGGTCGCCTATCCCTTCTCGGTCGCCGACGTCTTCCGCCTGGACAGGACTTCGCGGGACCCGGCGTCCCGCGACAGGGCGACCGTCATCCTGCAATCGGCCTCGGGCGGCTTGTTCGAGGACGAAGACCTATCGCTGTCGATCGCGGCGCAGCCGGGTGCCCAGGCCCGCTTCGCGACCCCATCCGCCGCTGTCGTCCACGGAATGCCGGGCGGCGGCATGGCCCGCCAGGACGTGACGCTCAAGGCGGACGAAGACGCCCGCTTGGAATACCTGCCCAAGCCGGTGATCCTGTTCCCCGGCAGCAGGCTGCGCCAGCGCATCGTGATCGAAGCCGCCGAGGACGCCACCGTACTGGCCTGCGACGGCTTCCTCATGCACACGCCCAGGGGAGCCGAAGGCAGCTTCGACTGGCTGGACACGTCGACGGAGATCCGCCGGCCGGGAGGCATCGTCGTAGCGCGCGAACGCATGCGGGTGACCGGCGCCGCCATCGCGAAGGGCAGCACCGGCCTGAGCGGAAGCTTCCGCGCCTTCGGCTGGATAGCCCTGATCGGCGGAACGCACGAAGCCGAGGCGGAGGCCGCTGTGCTGGACGCGATAGCCGCCTGCGGCGAAGCCGTCTACGCCGGCGCATCGCGCCTCCCCGGCGACTGCGGCGTCATGGTCCGTATCGCGGCACGGGACGGCGGCGCCCTGGTGACGGCGCTGGAGGCGGGAGCGCGGGCAGGGCGGCAGTACATTCCCCGCGCTACAATAGGCAGTAATTGATGTGATTTTCACTGCGATTTATTTCGTTATGGGAAGCATTCGCAACGAACCGCTAACCAATCGCCTTGCTTGACTATCAAATCCTAAAGTAGTAACCCGGTTTAGCAAGCCGATGGTTCTTGGATTGGATAGCTGGTCTATGGTGTGGAAGCGGAAGGGGTTTCGCGGTCTGGTCGCTTTCGTCAGCGCCGCCTTGGTCGTCGGCATGGCCGGGCTGATGGCACAGGCGACCAGCGAACGGTCGCGCCGGCAGATCGAGCAGGAGATCGGCCGCTCGCTGTCCGAAGTCGCTCACCAGATGGTGGATAAGCTCGATACCGACATGTGGGCCAGAGCCAATCAGGTCAGCGTCCTGTCCAAGATCCCCGCCGTGCGCGATCCGGCGGTCGCGCAGAAGGTGGTGGACGAGCTCAAGGCCAGGGACCCGACGGTGGCCTGGGTCGGGGTCATGGATTTCGCGGGCAGGATCGTCGCCGCCAGCGACGGCATCCTGATCGGTGTCGATGCCTCTGCGCGTCCGGTCTATGTCGAGGGACTGAAGGGCCTGTTCATCGGCGATGTCCATGACGCCGTGCTGCTCGCCAAGATGCTGCCCAATCCCTCCGGTGAGCCGATGAAGTTCGTCGATGTCTCGGCGCCGCTCAAGGACGAGCAGGGCACCGTCGTCGGCACCCTCGCCTCCCATTTTTCATGGGAATGGGCAAGGGCGATCCAGCGCTCGCTGCTCGAATCGATGAAGGGGCGTCCCGGTCTGGAGGCGTTGATCGTCGGAGCGAACGGCACGGTGCTTCTGGGACCCGAAGGGAGCTTCGGCGGCAAGCTCGACCTGGAGAGCATCCGCTTGGCCCGGGGTAGGCATCGCGGCTGGGGTGTGGAGGAATGGCCTGACGGCAAGTCCTACCTGACCGGAGTGGCGTTCGGCTCCGGTCATGGCGACTATCAGGGGCTGGGCTGGACGGTTCTGGCCCGGCAGCCGGTCGACGTCGCCTTCGCGCCGGCCGAGTTGCTGCGCGAGGACATCCTGATCTACGGCGGCATCTTCGCCGTGGTCTTCAGCATCCTGGCCTGGATCGCCGCCGGTTGGATAACCCGCCCCCTCAGCGCCATCGCCAGCGCCGCCAAGCGCCTGCGCGACGGCGAACCCGGCGTCGAGATCCCGGCACTCGGCGGCGTCGCCGAGGTCGAGGACCTGTCCCAGTCGCTCCGCGCGCTGATCGGGGCGCTGACCAGTTCCAAGGCCGCCCTGGCGCGGATGGAGGACGCGGCCTATCAGGACCGGCTGACCGCCCTGCCGAACCGTCGATTCCTGGAGCAATACGCCGAGTCCCTGTCGAACCGGCCGGGCCGGGGGATCTTCACCGTCCTGTACATGGATTTGGACGGCTTCAAGTCGGTCAACGACACACTGGGTCATCAGGCCGGCGACATCGTGCTGCGGCAGGTCGCCGTGCGCTTGGCTTCCTGCCTGCGCGGCGAAGACCTGGTGGCGCGGCTGGGCGGCGACGAATTCGCCGCGATCATCGTTCCGGCGGCCAGCGGCATGCCGGCGCGGATGGACGAAATCACCCAGCGCCTGATCGCGGCGGTCGGCGAACCGATAGTCATTGCCGGCCGGGCTGTCCGGGTCGGATGCAGCATCGGCTTCGCCGAGTGGCCCAACCACGGCGCCACCCTGCCTGACGTGCTGGAGCGCGCCGACCGGGCGCTCTACGCCGCCAAGCGCTTGGGCAAGAACCGCGCGGTCGCCTTTGCGGACCTGGAAGCGGGATTGCTCGACGCCGGGGCGCAGGTGGCAACGGGGTGCAGCGGGAGGACGCTTGGGCTTGCGGCTTTCCCGTAAGCGGCCTCCAATTAATTCCAGGAGCCGAAGAGTTTGACTGGCACCTCGGGAGTGTTGGGCCATGGCCCAACAAACACTGTCCTCACAGGTCAGCACCGCTGTCCGGAATGGCACGCTGCACAGAGCAGCGACATTCCGCCCCACGCGTCCGTAATCAGGCACTTCACAAACCCAGCGAGTTTGAATAAACTGGAAGGAGTTGGGAGGGGTGCGTCAACACCCCTCCCGATAGCTCCGTTAGAGGTTCAGGCCGATCTCGATTTCAATCTCGATCGTCTGTCCCTTCCAGCGGAAGCGGATGGTCCACTTGAACAATGGACACTCCCTCCTCTTGTGTGTCGCGGTGGAGTAGCCTGTCTGCTCCACCCGACGGAGGGGAGAATAGGGGGAACCCCCTCAACTAAACACGGGAACTTGCATGCTGCGGCATGCTGTCCCGGTGGCAGAAGCGCTTCATGCCGCGTTCAGCGATACCTGACCGATCGGTGTTGCCGCTTCTGCTTCTCGTAGATCGGCGTAGAGCGAAGCGGCACCTGACAAGCTGGCGCGTTGATGCCGACTGCCGATTGGCCCTGTTCGCAAGACTGATTTCATAGGTTCCGAACAGCCAATCGCGTGGTGGACGTGTTAAAGTCATGGTGAGGAGCACACGACATGAGCCGCGAGAACAGCAAGTCAGAACTGGCCAACGAAATCCGCTTGGGGCGTAGCGCTCGCAGGGGCGGCGTCGAAATCGTGCATATCTCCCGTGGGAAATCCTACGTTCGCGTGGACAAGAACGAAGCTCGGCATGCCTTGCGCTCAGCCGGCAAGCGCGTGCTTTCCAACAGTCAGACTGCCAAGAAGTAACTTCCCTTGCATTAAAACGTTCACGAAGTCTACCGCCGCCTCATTAAGGTAAGCGACGACGGCACGACACGCGATGTGCCCGGAATCATCGCGTATGGACTGTTCTGGGCCGAACTGGAAGACTGGATCGCCAAGCAGGTCGCTGATGGCGACCGGCATCCGGCATAGGATGAGATCGACGCTCACATCCGGAAGAACCTGACGGAGAGATATTTCCAAGGGCTGGAGGACAAGGCGCTTCAGCTATTCGGGGAAGCGGCCCTCGACTTGCTGGAGGGCCGCATCGAAGCCGAGCGGCAGGACGCGGTTCAGCAATCCACCCTTGGAGCGATCGAGGCGCATAACAAAGCCACGCTCGCCGAAGTTTCCAAAGGAAGCAACATCTGGCGAAGGTCTGCTGGCTCTCGGCACGGCCCTGCTCGCTCCCATATTCCTGGGGTTGCTGATCGTCGCATATCGGGCCTATAGCAGTTATGCCACTCCGACGGACGTGCAGAATGCCATCGAAGGGCCAGCGACATCCGGAAAGCCACAGCCGTAGCAGCGGTAGGTCGGTGTAGAACGAAGCAGCAAGCGAGAAGCCGGTGCGTCGATGTCGGCCGACACTTCATCTGGATAAAGGTGGTCTGACCACGTTTCTTG
Organism: Skermanella aerolata KACC 11604; assembly: GCF_000936425.1. Taxonomy (GTDB): domain Bacteria; phylum Pseudomonadota; class Alphaproteobacteria; order Azospirillales; family Azospirillaceae; genus Skermanella; species Skermanella aerolata. The sequence goes on from NZ_AVFK01000004.1 coordinate 195,047, forward strand.
CAACTACGTTGTTGATGAATGACTCTGAGTTTTCTCGCCCATATGGTTCGTGAGGGGTCACTGCCTTCGTAATGATGCCGTTCGTCCAAAAGTGATGACAGGTGGACCTATGTTGATGAGCTGGCCAGAGACTCATTTGCTGTGGGTAGTTCGGGAATCGGCAGGTTGGAACCCCGGCTCAGAAACAATGCGATATCGTCTTCCGTGTATCCAAGCAGGCGCTCCAGCGCTCGCTCCTGGTCGTCCGTAGGAGCGGTCAGTTCTTCGAAAACGGTCCGTAGGATTTCGGCGGCTTCAGGTACACGTGCCGTCTCGCTTGGCAGGGCGTAGAGCACACACTTCACCGCCGGCGCCGCCGGGCTGGTCGGCTTGAACAGGAAATCAGCTTTGACGATTTTCCCCAACGCGACGTGACAGTCGAACTCTTCCTCTGGCAAGATCCACGTTTCGCTCTCTATAGCGTAGAACAATGCCAACGGCTTTTTCTCCGTTAGCATGAGGTCAAGTTCCCTTCCCTCATGTGGTCCGATTGATGGTTGAGCTTGCTCATTCATCGTACAGAGTTCTCCAGTCTTGCATTATCCCTCCGGCATTGATCAGTTTTCGTCCAATCGGCGGTTTGCGATTAGCCGATTAAGCAGCTACGCCATGATACGGTAGCGGGGTGATTGCCGAGAGCGCGTCGCCAACTTCAGCTTGAGCCTTCTTGATCTCATAAAGGCTCTGAAGATCGGTCCAGTACCGTGGATCGGTGCCGAAAGCCTTACCGAACCGAAGCGTCATGGGAGCGGTCACGCGGCGCTCTCCCCTCAGGATTTCGGTCACAGCGTCCAGCGGCACACCGATATGTGCGGCAAACTGACCAGCACTCAGATCCAGGGCTTCCAAGTCGTCACCTAGGATCTCGCCGGGATGGATCGGTGGAAGACCGTCGTCCGCCGGAAAAGGCATCTTCAACTCCCGCATCCACTGCCGCGCCTGCCTGCACGGCAGCAGACGTCAGGTAGCACACGCCGGCAGAACGCGTCCATGCGACGCCGCAACGCTCCACGGGGCAACTCCCGAGCGGATCAGCCGCGACGCCGCCAACGCCACACCTACAAGGAATATAGTCTTTCTGTAATCAGCATTTTAGGATATACTCAGCCCCATCAAGCCCGACAGCTCCGTCTCCGCCACCGACCATGAAGCTCCCCCATGCCCGTCCCGCCGCGCAACCGAACCGTGTCCGTGATGACATCTGCGTACATTCACATACGGGTAGGGGATGTCAACATCGCCTCAGCCGAACACCTCAGCCTGTCCCCGCTCCGCCGACCGGTACGCCCCGAAGGTCAGTTCCAGCGTCGCCAAGTTATCCGCCCCCGACGTATCCGGCTCGCGGCCCTCCCGCAGGCAATCGACCCAGTGGCGCTGGATCGCCAGCACGCTGTCCTGCACCACATGCCAGGGCAGGCTCGCCCACGGCAGCAGTTCGGCATCGACCGGCCGGACCTCCCGGTGGCCCGGACGGCTCAGCACAAGGCGGTAGCCCTGCTCAAGCTCCACCGTTCCGTCCGTGCCCTCGATCCGCACCAGACACTCGGGGAAGGGCTCCGGTTCCGTCCGGGTCGCGGTGGAAAGCTCCACGACGCAGGTAACGCCGCTGTGGAAGTCCACCAGCATGGTCGCGGTATCCTCGCCGCGCACCCTGGGGTCGATCCGCGCCGTCCGGCAGTAAAGCCGCCCCGCCTCGCCGAACAGGAAGCGCGCCACATCCAGCAGGTGCAGGCCGACATCCATGATGATGTAGCGCTCGTCCTCCGCCAGATAGGGCTGGTTGGTGATGATGTCGAAGCCGTGGCGGAACTGGACGCGGCCATAGAAGGGCTTCCCGGCCCAGCCCTCGTCCAGCACCTGTTTCACCGCCAGCAGCGGGTGCTGCCAGCGGAAGTTTTCGTGGACCATAAGCTGCACGCCGGCGTCGGCGCAGGCCCGCACCATGGCCTGCGCGTCCTCCAGGCTCTCAGCGAACGGCTTCTGGCAGATCGCGGGCACGCCATGCCGCGCCGCCAGTTCCACCAGGGGCCGGTGCGATGGCAGCGTCGTCGCGATGTCCACGAAGTCGGGTTTCTGCTCCGCCAGCATGGTCTCGGCATCGGCGTAAGCGCGCGGGATGCCGAAGCGCCGGGCGGCGGCCTCCGCCTTGGCAAGGTCGCGGTCGCACACCGCCACCAGCTCGACGCCCTCCAGCGGCGTGTCGCGCATGCTGGTCCAGGCGTTCAGGTGGTTCTCGGCGAAGAAGCCGCAGCCGATCAGCGTGCCGCGCAGTTTGCCGGTCTTCCGCGCATAGCGGGGCGTATCGGATGAAGTCGTCGTCATACGGGTCTCTCCTCGATGCGGATGCGGCGGCGGCCCAGTCGCTCCAGGATGCGGGAGCGCTGGCTGTCCACGAAGACCGCCACGAAAATGATCGAGCTGGTGACCAGCGGGTAGATGTACGGATCGGCGTTGACGATCACCAAGCCGTTCTGCACCGTCTGGATCAGCACGGCGCCGAACACGGTCCCGGCCACTCCCCCGCGCCCGCCGAACAGGCTGACGCCTCCCAGCACCGATGCCGCGACGGCGGCAAACTCCTTCTCCATCGCGAAGGAGGACGCGGCGGCGCCTACCTGGGTGATCGACACGAAGCCCGCGATTCCGGCGCAGGCTCCCGACACGGCGTAGACGGTGGTCAGCACCAGCGGCACGTTGATCCCGGCCTTGGCCGCCGCATCGGGGTTCTCGCCCACCGCATAGACCTGCCGGCCGAACGGGGTGTGGTTCAGGACGATCCAGGCCACCGCGAAGACGATCGCGAAGACCCAGATCGCCCAAGGCACGCCCAGGAATTCGGCCCTCGCCAGCGACAGGATCTGGTCCTTGTAGAAGACCATGCGGGTTTCGGTCACCCACAGCGCCAGCCCGCGCCCGATGAACAAGGTCGCCAGCGTCACGATGAAGGCCGCCACCCGCAGCCGGACCACGAAGAAGGCATTGACCAGCCCGAACAGCGCCCCCACCGCCATCATGGCGGGCACGGCCAGGATCGGCGAGGCATCGGCAAGGTAGATGCCGAGCAGCGCCACCGACAAATACATGACGGCGCCGACCGACAGATCGATCCCGGCGGTCAACAGGACGAAGGTCATGCCGATACCGAGGATCGCGATATGCGACGCCTGGATCAGGATGTTGGTGAAGTTCTGCACGTCCAGAAACCGGTCCGACAGCGACCCGAACACCGCCAGAACGACGACGAACAGGGCGACCGGCGCATTCCGCAGCAGGGCCAGACGAAGACGGACGGTATTCATGTCACGCCACCTTTTCCGCGATAGCGCCAGGAGCAGCGGCGGAAGTTTTTCGTTTCATCGCGGCCTCCAGGATGCGCCCGCTGTCGAACTCCCCGCGCGAATACTCCGCCTGGATCTCGCCGTGGTTCATCACAAGGATGCGGTCGCACAGCCCCATCAGCTCCTCCATCTCGGAGGAGATCATCAGCACCCCGGCGCCGCCCGCCACCAGCGTATCGATGATCTTGTAGATCTCGAACTTGGCGCCGACATCGATCCCGCGCGTCGGTTCGTCCAGGATGAAGACCTTGGGGTTGCGCAGCAGCCATTTCGCCAACACCACCTTCTGCTGGTTGCCGCCGCTCAGGCTGCGCGCCAGGGCCGCAACCGGGTCCGCCGCCCGCAGCCTGACCTTCTGACCGATCCGCCCAACCTCGTCGCCCAGCCGCGTCCGCTCGATGAACCTCGCCCAGGGGGAGGCGTATTCGTCCAGCGAGGCCAGCGCTATGTTGTCGGTGATGGTCGCATGCATCATCAGCCCTTCGCCGCGCCGGTCCTCCGTCAGGAAGGCCATGCCGTGCTCCATGCAGGTGCGCGGGCTCGGTTTCTCGATGACGGTGCCGTCCACCGCGATGGTCCCGCCGTGGAAGCTGTCCAGGCCGAACAGGATGCGGGCAAGCTCGCTCCGCCCCGCTCCCATCAGGCCGGCGATGCCCAGCACCTCGCCGGCATGCAGCGTCAGGTCGATCTCGTGGACGACGCCGGGCTGGCTGACGCCCCGCACCTCCAGCACCGGCGTTGCGGTCGGGGTGCAGGTCCGTTCCGGGAAAAGCTGGTCCAGCGTCCGCCCGACCATCAGCGATATCATGCGCTCCGTCGGCATCTGGGCGGCGGGACCGCCGCCGACCACCGCACCGTCCCGCAGCACGGTGATGTCGTCGCAGATCCGGGTGACGTCGGCCAGCACGTGGCTGATATAGATCATCGCGATGCCGCGCCGGCGCAGACGCTCGATGATGCCGAACAGCCGGTCGGCCTCCCGCCGCGTCAGGGATGTCGTCGGCTCGTCGAAGATGATCACCTTGGCATCGACGCTCAGCGCCTTGGCGATCTCGACAAGCTGCCGCTCGCCCTGGCTGAGACTGCCGACCGGCGTGCCGGGCGGGTGGCGGATATCGACCTGTTCCAGCAACTCCCGCGCCCGGCGGCGCATCCGTCCGCGGTTGATAAAGGGCAGGGCGCCGCCCAGCCGGGGAAAGCCCGTGATGAACAGGTTTTCCTCGATCGACAGGTTCTCAAACAGGTTCAGTTCCTGGTGGATGAACGCGATGCCGCCGGCCAGCGCGTCCTTGGGGCCGCGCGGATCGAACTCCGCCCCCTCAAGCCGGATGCGCCCGCCGTCGCGCGGCAGCACGCCTCCCAGTATGTTCATGGTGGTCGATTTGCCGGAGCCGTTCTCCCCCACCAGCCCCAGCACCCGGCCACGGTCGAGCGAGAACGAGACGCCGTGCAGGACCTCGACGCCGAAGAAGCTTTTGCGAAGGTTCTCGCATTCGAGCAGGGCCATGGATCGGGCCTCCTCTATAGGGATGTACTAAATCCTGGCGGCGAAGCGGGTGCGGACGGCGTCGATCACGGCGGCCAGAAGGATCACCGCGCCCTTGATCGCAAAGACCGAGAACAGCGACAGCCCCAGCATCTTCAGGCTGGTGTCGATCAGCACCAGGAACAGCACGCCGAACACCGTCCACACCACCTTGCCCTTGCCGCCGAACAGGCTGGTGCCGCCGATCACCACGGCGCCGATGATGTCCAGCAGGATCGTCTGCCCCAGGATCGGCGTGCCGGTCTGGAGCCTCCCGGTATAGAGGATCGACGCCACGGCGGCGCAGGCTCCGGAGATCAGGAACGCCGCCGCGATCACCTTGCGTACCGGGACGCCGGAAACGGCCGCCGCGCGCCGGTTCTGCCCGCAGGCATAAAGCCGGCGGCCCAGCACCGTCCGAGCCAGCACGATATGGGCCAGAATTCCTACCGCCAGCACGACCCAGAGGGAGTTGGGAACGCCCCCGATATTGCCCTGTCCCAGCACGACGAAGCCGTGCGGCAGGTTGGCGATGCTGCTGGTCGTGGTGTGGAACGTCGTGAACCAGATAGCGGCGCCGGAGAAGAACATCATCGTCGTCAGCGTGACGATGAACGGCGGCATGCCCAGCCGGGTGATGCAGAAGCCGTTGAACGCTCCGATCGCCAGCCCGACCGTCACCATGGCAAGCATCGCGGCGGGGACCGCCAGCGGCGACCCCGCCAGATAGCCGCCGTCCCCCGTCATGACGCTGGCCCCGACCACGCTCGCCATCGCGATGATCGAGGTCACCGACAGGTCAATGCCGGCGACGATCAGCACGAAGGTCTGGCCGATCGCGACCACCAGCAAGGGCAGCATGTCCGACAGGATGTTCCGCAGCACCTCGACCGAGGCCATTTGCGGCACGAACGGCAGCACCGCCAGGAAGTAGAGGACGCTGAGCCACAGGACCAGATATTCGGAGAACAGGACGCGGCGCACGAAGCGCCGCATCCCCGAAGACCGGGCCTCGGTTTCCAGGCTGGTAGCCGTCATGGCCGGATTCAGCCGTTCTTCTGCTTGTAGATCGAATAGCCCCACATGCGGTCGCGCGCCTGCTCCAGATTGGCCTGATGGATCGCGAAGCCGGGGTCCAGCAGCACCCGCTCGACCGTCTTGCCCTCCTGCAAGTCCACGATGGCGTTGACCGCCAGTTCGGCTTCCTTGAACAGGTCCTGCACGCCGTCGGCATCCAGGTACTTGTCCTTCAGCAGCTCATAGGCCATCGCGTCGCCGTCGAAGCCGCCGAAGATGATATGGTCTTTATGTCCTATCGGTTGGAACTTGTTCCTGGTCTTGAGAACCTGTACGATCTGCGGGAACAGGAAGTCGGATGACGTGAAGAGGAAGTTGATGTCGGGGTTCGCCTGGAAAGCGTTGGTCAGCCCGGCGAAGGCCACGTCGGCGTTCCACTCCGTCGGGATGCGGGCGACGACGTCGATGATGTCCTTGTTCTTGTCGACCACGTCGAAGAAGCCGTCGCGCCGGCCGATCGCGTTGGGGTCGCCCAGATTGCCGATCAGAATAGCGGCCTTGTACTTGCCGCCCTTCTCCTTGGCGACCTTGACCATGTGCTCGACGGTGGCATTCGTGATGCTGCGGTTGTCGGCGACCACCGCGACGGAAAACGCGTCGGTCTTGGCGGGCGGGCGGTTGAAGTGAACCATCGGCACGCGGGCGTCATTGGCCGCCTTGATCGCCGGAATGACCGCGTTGCTGTCGGTCTGGACGATGATGATGCCGTCGACCTTCCGCGCCAGCATGGCCCGGACCTGCTCGAACTGGCGGTTGTCGTCCTTGTCGGAGATCGCCTGGACCATCTCGTAGCCGCGCTTGGTCAGGTCCTGCTTGATGACGTCGAGGCCTGCTACCCAGAACGGGGAGTAGAGACCGTCGAACAGCACGGCGATGGTCTTCTTGCCCTGCGCCTTGACGTAGACCGGCAAGCCGGCCGTGCCGGCCGCCATCAGGGTAGCCAGCGTGAACTGCCGCCTCGTGAGCTTCATGATGATGTTTCCTCCCTGCCCGCGGCTTGTGCCGCTTGGTTTGCTTATACACTCATCATACCAGTTGGGGCGGACCCGACAACGGCAAAATGGAGGGTAGGGAAGGGGACCGCCGGCCTACCGGCGTCCCGTTATTTCTCGAACTGCCGGTACAGGCTGCTTGCCCGTTTCAGGTGGTCGGACATGGCGGCGGCCGCTTCCTCGGTGTCGCGCTTGGCGATGCCGTTGAAGATCCGTTCGTGCTCGTCGATCGTGATCTGCTCGGCCCCCGGCGCCCGCAGCAGGCTGACATGGTAGACCGCCAGCCAGTCGAACATCGCCTGCGCCACGGCGGCGTAGATCGGGTTGCCGGAAATCGCTGCGATCTCGCGGTGGAACGCCATGTCGCGGGCGAGGAAGCCGGACAGGTCGGTCAGGGCGTCGCGGTGTTCCTGAAGCCGCCGCTCCAGCCGCGCGATATCGGCATCGCTCGCCCGCTCGGTGGCAAGCCGGACCATGCCGACCTCGAAGAAGACGCGGGCTTCCTTCAGGTGCTCCAGGTTCTCCGGGGCGGTGGCGAGGAAGTGCTTGGCGCTCTCTCCGACTTGGCCCATCACCTTGGCGGCGGTGATCGGCGTGACCCGTGCCCGCTCGCCATGGGTGATGGAGACCAGACCCATATGGGAAAGCGTCTGCATCGCCTCGCGGATCGCGGGACGGCCGACTTGGAACATCTCCATGAGCTGCCGTTCCGACGGAAGCTGGTCGCCGGCGGCGTATTCTCCGCTGGTGATGCGGGACAGCAGGCGATCCAGCACTTCCTGAGACAGCTTGCGGCGCGGGATCGGATCGGTAACGGTCATATCAGGCTCTGATCGGCTTCTTCATGGGAACTGGCATAATGATCGCTCCAGTGCTCCCAAAGCTCAAGGCGGAATCCTATATCCGCTTTTCCAGGGTTATCCCTTCGTGACTATACTATTAGCCATAGTATAGTTTTTAATGTTTATTTACTGTTCTCACCTCGAATGGCTGAAACGATGTGATCTTCGTTTTACGTCTAATTTCGGGGAAGAAATGAAGGGCATTGTATTCAATCTGCTTGAGGAGGTGGTTGGCAGACACTACGGCGACAGCGTCTGGGACGATCTGCTCGACGCCGCTGAACTTTCCGGCGCCTATACTTCTCTCGGCAGCTACCCCGATTCTGACATGTCGAAGCTGGTCGGAGCGGCCTCATCGGCCCTCTCACTGCCGCCCGCCGACGTGCTGCGCTGGTTCGGCCGTCAGGCGATGCCCCTGCTGGCTGAGCGCTATTCCGCCTTCTTCGCCCCGCATACCTCGACGCGGTCGTTCCTGACCAGCCTCAACAGCATCATCCATCCGGAAGTCCACAAGCTCTACGCCGGCGCCCATTGCCCGCACTTCCATTTCGACGACGCGCCCGACGGCGCCCTGCTGATCGGCTACAACTCCCCCCGCCGGTTGTGCGACCTCGCACACGGCTTCATCGAGGGCGCCGCCGACCACTACCGGGAAAACATCCGCCTCGACCATCCGCACTGCATGGCTCACGGCGACCGCCACTGCGTCATCCGCATGACCGCCGCGTGATGGAGTACAGCTTCAAGTGGCGCCAGTCATGACCAGGGAAGAACCGCCGGAGATCGCGAAGCTGAGGCGGCGGCTGGAGCGGGAGCGCATCGCGCGCCAGGAAGCAGAAGCCATCGCGGAACGCGGCCTGCGCGACCTCTACCAGCGGAAGAAACAGCTCAAGCTGCTGGAAAAGGTCGCCACCATCGCCAACAGCTCCCGCTCCGTCCGCGACGTCCTCCAATCGACCTTGACGGAAATCTGCGGTTTCATGGACTGGCCGGTTGGCCATGCCCTGCTGCTCGACCAGGACTCCGCCGAGCCCGCGCTGCGGTCCGCCGCGATCTGGCACGCCGCCGACCCCGACCGCATCGCCGGGTTCCAGCGGGCGACGGAAGACTCGGCATTTCCCTCCGGTGTCGGCCTCCCCGGCGAGGTGATGGCCAGCGCGAAGCCGCACTGGTTCTTCAACGCTCCCGAGGAAGGCAACTTCCCGCGCCGCCGCCCGGCGCTGGCCTGCGGGATCAAGGCCGGCTTCGCCTTTCCCGTGCTGGTCGGCGAAGACGTCGCCGCCGTCCTGGAGTTCTTCGCCTACAGCACGATCGAACAGGACGAGGCGCTGCTCGGTCTGATGTCCCAGATCGGTGTCCAGCTCGGCCGCGTGATCGAGCGCCGCCGGGCGGAAGAGCGCCTGATCCACGATGCCTCCCACGACGCGCTGACGGACCTGCCCAACCGATCGCTGTTCCTCGACCGCCTCGGCTTGGCGATCGCCCGGCGCAAGTTGAACCGAGGCGTCCACTTCGCGGTGCTCTTCATCGATCTCGACCGGTTCAAGGTGGTCAATGACAGCCTCGGCCATCTGGCGGGCGACCGCATGATCGTGGAAGTCGCGGAGCGGCTGACCGCCGCCCTCCATCAGGAAGAGCTTTCCGCGATGTCCGGCACCGACGGACTGCTGGCCCGGATTGGCGGCGACGAGTTCGCGATCCTGCTGACCGACATCGGCGATCCCAGCGACGCCGTCCGCTTCTCGCACCGCGTCCAGGAAAGCCTGCGCCGTCCCTTCACCATAGACGGGCAGGAAATCCACACCAGCGCCAGCATCGGCATCTCGCTCAGCACCACGCCCTATGCCTATGCCGAAGACGTCCTGCGCGACGCCGACTTGGCGATGTACCGGGCGAAGACGCTGGGCAAGTCGCGGACGGAGATGTTCCACCGCGAGATGCACCGCTCCGCGATGACCCGCCTTACCCTGGAAGCCGACCTGCGCCGGGCGATGGTCAATGGCGAATTCCTGCTGCACTACCAGCCGATCGTCTCGCTCGAAAGCCTGGAGGTCGTCGGGTTCGAAGCGCTGGTCCGCTGGCGCCGCCCCGACGGCAGCATGGTCTATCCCGGCGATTTCATCGGCATCGTCGAGGACACCGGCCTGATCGTGGCGCTGGGCTTCTGGATCCTGCGCGAAGCCTGCATGGCCACCCGGCGCTGGCAGCGGGAATTCCCGCGCGAGACCCCGCTGACCATCAGTGTCAACATCTCCCCCCGCCAGTTCGCCGAACCCGACCTCGTGGCCCAGGTTCGCCGTATCATCGCCGAAACCGGCATCGATCCGCAGACCGTCCGGCTGGAGATCACCGAGAGCGTCACCATCGGCGACGCCGACCGTGAAGTCAGCATGCTGTCCCAGTTGAAGGACCTCGGCATCCGGCTCAGCATCGACGATTTCGGCACCGGCTATTCCTCGCTCAGCTACCTGCACCGCCTGCCTCTGGACGTCCTCAAGATCGACCGCTCCTTCGTCTCGGCGATGGACAAGAGCGCCGAGAGCTTCCAGATCGTCAACACCATCATGAACCTCGCCCGCAACCTAGGCATGCACGTGGTCGCCGAAGGCGCCGAAGTCGCCGGCCAGATCGAGCAGTTGCAGTCGCTTGGCTGCGACTATGGTCAAGGCTATTTCTTCTCCAAGCCGATGGACCCGGCGGATGTCGTGAAACTGCTCAAAGGGCCGACGCACTGGGCCGGAGTCTAGGCTCCTCCCGGATGCCGCAGTTTCCAGGCGCGGACCAGCAGGCCGCCGCCGACCAGCAATGCCAGTAGGGTGATCGGCACGGCGATCAGGCGGGGGAAGAAGGCGGCCAGGATCGCCAGGGTCAGCAGGATGGCGCCGGCTCCGGCCAGCACTCCGGCCTCAGCGCGGCCCACCGCGCGGCGGTTGGTCAATGCTGCGCCGACCGTGTTGCCGATGCCAAGGCCGCCTGCCGCCATCCGGGCGGTGCTCTGCTTCTTCTGGCGCCGGGCGCCGGGGCTGCGCGGGGTGACGGTGACGGATTGCGGGCGGTGCTTGACGTCCAGGACGACTTCGGTCGATTGGTTCAAGTCTTCCAGGTACATGCTCTCCATCGCCTCGGCAAAGGAGCTGTCCTCGATCGCAACGTCCAGTTCCCAGTTGCCGATCCAGCTGGCGATGTTGAGGTTGGTCGAGCCGACGCGTGCCCAATGACCGTCGGCGACCGCCGTCTTAGCGTGGAGCATCGGGCCGTTCCACTCGAAGATGCGGACGCCGGCTTCCAGCAGGGGGCGGTAGCTGGCGCGGGACAGCGCCTGGGTGATCGGGATGTCGCTGATGCCGGGGACCAGCAGGCGGACATCGACACCGTCGCGGGCGGCTTCTCCCAGCGCCTGGATATAGGCGGTGGTGCCGACGAAATAGGCGTCGGTCAGCCACAGCCGGTCCTGCACGCCGGCTGCGATCAGCAGGTCCAGGCGGTAGACGCCCATCTCAGACGGCTGGCCCTCGATCAGCCGGATCGACACGTCGCCGGTGGTCGGGCGGGTATGGCGCGGGATGGGGGCTTCCAGGCGCTCCAGCGCCGGGCCGGCGGCGTTCCAGCTATGGCGGAAGGCCGATTCCAGGTCGTTCAGGACGGGGCCTTCGATCATGACGCCTGTATCCCGCCAGGGCTTCCGCTTGCCCGTCGGGTCGCCCATCCAGGCATCTCCGATGCACAGGCCGGAGACGAAGCCGATCCTTCCGTCCACCATCAGCGTCTTGCGATGGTTGCGGCTCAGCCAGCCGAGCGGGCTCTCGAACCCGGGCGGATTGAAGCAGCGGATCTGGACGCCGGCCTGGGCCAGCGTCCGGAGCATCTGGCGCGAAGTCTTCCGGAAGCAGCCGAGCCAGTCGTAGAGGAAATGGATGCGGACGCCGGCGCGGGCGCGCTCCGCCAGCAGGTCCACGAAGGTCCGGCCGGTCGCGTCGTTGTAGATGATGTAGTTCTCGAACTGGACGGAGCTTTCCGCCGACTGGATCGCTTCCAGCCATGCCGGATAGTTCTCGGCGCCGTTCTTCAGCAAGGTCAGGCTGTTGCCCGGAACCGCCGAGGCGCCCGTCACCCTGGAGAGCGCCTGGCTTGCCAGCATCTGGTCGAGCGACCGCTCCTTGCGGGTCGCGGCATGGAGGACGTTGGTCCTTGTCAAGGTCGGTGCCGGCTTCATGTCATCTGTCTGTGCGGACGAGCGGTTCGGGCGTGAACCGTTCGGGCATGGACCGTTCGGGTCGGTGCCGACGGGAGAAACACCCGCCGGCCGCTCGGGTTGCGCTTCTCATCCCGAAGCTGGAACTCCCGAGCCTCGAAATAGTTAACGACGGCATGAAGGCGCGTCCCGGTCCTCCGGAAGACCCAGGCGGTCGCCTCGTCCCGATCAATCGAAGTTGTTAGGAGGTTCGTTTTGAACTCCATCTTGAAGCCCGGTCCGAACACTGGGGCCGCGCAAGCGATCCCTATCACCCTGACGATCAACGGCGAAGTTCGGCACCTGACGGTGGAGCCCTGGACCAGCCTCCTGGATCTGCTGCGGGACGAACTCGACCTGACAGGCACCAAGAAGGGCTGCGACCACGGCCAATGCGGTGCCTGTACGGTGCTGATCGACGATCGCCGTGTCAACTCCTGCCTGACGCTGGCCGTCATGAAGGACGGCGCGAGCATCACCACCGTCGAAGGCCTGTCACAGGGCGACGAGTTGCACCCGATGCAGGACGCCTTCATCGAGCATGACGCCTTTCAATGCGGCTACTGTACGCCCGGGCAGATCTGTTCAGCCGTGGGCTTGATCAAGGAGGGCAGGGCGCATTCGGCGGAAGAGATCCGTGAAATGATGAGCGGCAACCTGTGCCGCTGCGGCTGCTACGTCAACATCGTCACAGCGATCGAACAGGTGATCGAATCGGATGGCGCACGGATCAAGGAGGCCGCGGAATGAACCGGTTCTCCTATGCCCGTCCGACCGATGTCGCCGAAGCCGTCCGCGAAGTCGGGTCCGATCCGTCCGCCCGGTTCATCGCCGGCGGCACCAACCTGATCGACCTGATGAAGTACAATGTCGAGCGGCCGACCCGGCTGGTCGATATCACCCGCCTGCCGCTGACCACCATCGACAAGGCCGATGGCGGAGGCCTGCGGATCGGGGCTCTGGTCCCAAATTCCGATCTGGCCTACGACGATCAGGTGCAGGCGAGATATCCGCTGCTGTCGGACGCGATCCTGGCCGGTGCCTCGCCCCAGCTCCGCAACATGGCGTCCACCGGCGGCAACCTGCTCCAGCGGACCCGCTGCCTGTACTTCTACGACACGGCGACGCCGTGCAACAAGCGGGAGCCGGGCAGCGGCTGCTCCGCCATCGAGGGCGTCAACCGCATCCATGCCATCCTGGGCACCAGTTCCAAGTGCATCGCGACCCATCCGTCCGACATGTGCGTCGGGCTGGCGGCGCTGAACGCCAAGGTCCATGTCGCGGGTCCGTCGGGCGAGCGGGTCATCGCGATGGCCGATTTCCACCGGCTGCCGGGCGACCAGCCGGAGCGCGACACCAATCTGGGGCCGCAGGAACTGATCGTCGCGGTCGAGCTGCCGGACGAGGATTTCTCGAAGAACTACAGCTATCTGAAGCTGCGCGACCGGCTGTCCTATGCCTTCGCGCTGGTCTCCGTCGCCGCAGCGCTGAAGATCGACGGCGGCAAGATCGCGGAAGCCCGGATGGCCTTGGGCGGCGTCGCCCACAAGCCCTGGCGCGATACCACGGCGGAAGACATGCTGCGCGGCAAGCCGGCCGAGGAAGCCTCGTTCAAGCCGGTCGCGGACCACATCCTGCGCGACGCGCGGGGCTTCGGCCATAACGACTTCAAGATCGATCTGGCGCGCCGGGCCATTGTCCGGGCGCTGTCGCAGGCAGCCGCGGGCACGCCGCAGACCCAGACCGACAAGCGCATCAAGTGAGGCCATAGGCATGACCAGCAACATCACCAATCTGGACGGCAAGCGCGCCGGCCGCTATGTCGGGACGGCGCAGCGCCGGATCGACGGACGCCTGAAGGTGACCGGCGGCGCCAAATACGCCGGCGAGTTCCCGACACCGGGCCTCACATACGGCTATGTGGTTTCGTCCGAGATCACCCATGGGAAAATCACTCGGATTGATGCTTCGGCAGCCGAGGCGGTGCCGGGCGTCATCAAGGTCTTCACGTACAAGAACCGGCCCAAGATCGCGTCGGACGACAAGAAGTACCAGGACCAGACAGCCCCTCCCGGCTCTCCCATGAGGCCCCTGGGCGACGAAAAGATCGCCTATGCCGGCCAGCCCATCGCCCTGGTCGTCGCCGAGACCTTCGAGCTGGCGCGCCATGCCGCGACGCTGGTGCATATCGAGTACGAGACCAAGCCGCACAAGACGGACCTGGAAGCCGAGCGTTCGTCCTCCTACGAGCCGAAGGAGAAGCGATCCGGCATAGCACCGCCGCCGCCGCCGCGCGGCGATGCCGATGCGGCTTTCGCCAAGGCGCCGGTCAAGTTCGAGAACGAGTATCGGGTCGCGGTCGAGCACCACAACCCGATGGAGCCGCATGCGACGACAGTGGTCTGGCACGATGACGGCAAGATGACCGTCTACGACAAGACCCAGGGTGTCCAGAACTCCCAGAACTACGTCACCGGCATCTTCGGGCTGAAAAAGGACGACGTCCGGGTGATATCGCCCTTCGTCGGCGGGGCGTTCGGTTCGGGCTTGCGTCCCCAATACCAGCTCTTCCTGGCCGTGATGGCGGCGATGGAGCTGAAGCGGTCGGTGCGAGTCGTGCTGACGCGCGACCAGATGTTTACCTTTACGCACCGTCCCGACACGATCCAGACGCTCGGCATCGGCGCTGACAAGGACGGCAAGCTTCAGGCGATCCGCCACGACGCCGTCGCGGAGACGTCTACCTTCGAGGACTATCAGGAAGTCGTCGTCAACTGGTCGGGCCTGCTTTACGATTGCGCCAACACCAAGCTGACCTACGAAATCGCCAAGATGAACGTCTACACGCCGGGCGACATGCGCGCTCCCGGTGCTACCCTGGGCGTCTATGCCCTGGAAGCGGCGATGGACGAGCTGGCTTATGCGACCGGCGTCGATCCGGTCGAGCTGCGGCTGAAGAACTACGCCGAGAAGGACCAGAACGAGGACAAGCCGTTCAGCAGCAAAGAGCTGCGCGCCTGCTACCGGCAGGGCGCCGAGCGCTTCGGCTGGTCGAAGCGGAGCGCCGAGCCGCGGTCGATGCGGGAAGGCCGCGAGCTGATCGGCTGGGGCATGGCGACCGGCGTCTGGGAAGCGATGATGCAGGAGACCAGCGCTCGGGCCACGCTTACGGCCGGCGGTAAGCTGGAGGTGGCTGCTGCCACCGCCGATATCGGCACCGGCACCTACACCATCATGGCGCAGATCGCGGCGGACGAACTGGGTATTCCCATCGACGACGTCACGGTCAAGATCGGCGACTCCTCGCTACCGAAAGCGCCGGTCGAGGGTGGTTCCTGGGCGGCTGCTTCGACCGGTACCGCCGTCAAGGCCGCCTGCCATAAGGTCCGGGAGAAGCTGTTCAACCATGCCCGCAAGGTGGAGGGCTCACCGCTCGCCAATTTCGGCATCGACCGCGTCGTCTTCGAGAACGGCAGGATTTCCGTATCCGGCGATCCGTCCCGGTTCGTGACGCTGGCGGATGCCATGGCCGCCACCGGAGAGCGCGAGATCTCGGCGGAGGAAACCACGGCTCCCGATCCGGAAACCAAGAAGAAGTATTCCGGCTACACCCACTCCGCGATCTTCGCCGAGGTCCGGGTGGACGAGGAGCTTGGCGTCATCCGCGTGACACGGATCGTCGATGCGGTGGCCGCCGGCAAGATCCTCAATCTTAAGACCGCCCGCAGCCAGATCCTGGGCGGCGTGGTGTTCGGCATCGGCATGGCGCTCCACGAGGAGAGCCTGATGGACAAGAAGCTGGGCCGCTTCATGAACCACAACATCGCCGAGTACCACATCCCGGCCAATGCCGACGTCCACGACATCGACGTGATCTTCGTCGACGAGCAGGACGACAAGGCGAGCCCGATCGGCGTCAAGGGCCTGGGCGAGATCGGCATCGTCGGTACGGCGGCGGCCATTGCCAACGCCATCTTCCACGCCACCGGCCGGCGTATCCGGCACCTGCCGATCACGATCGACAAGGTGATGGGGGCGGGCGAGGACAAGACTCCGGCGCAGGCGGCGGAGTGAGGATCGCCTGAGGTGGATTGCGGACCGTCGCGGCAATGGGTACCGTCGCGGCGGTCCCGCCTTCACACCCTGAGACATCTCCCATGAAATACCGTCTCGCCATCTTCGACTTCGATGGCACCCTGGCCGACAGCCTGCCGTGGTTCCGCAGCGTCTTCAACGGCGTAGCCCGGAATTACGGCTTCCGTGCCCTGAACGATGCGGAGTTCGAGACGCTGAGAGGCGTCGGCAACCGGGAAGTCATCCGCCGGCTTGGCGTGCCGCTGTGGAAGATGCCGATGATCGCGGCCCATATGAGGCGGATGATGGCCGCCGATATTGACGGCATCGCATTGTTCGACGGAGTCCCTGAGATGCTGCGGGATCTCAAGGCCCTGGACATGCGGATTGCCGTCGTGACGTCCAATTCGGAAGAGAACGTTCGGCGCGTTCTGGGGCATCGGAACGCCGGGTTGATCGACCATTACGCTTGCGGCGCATCGATCTTCGGCAAGCCGCCGAAGTTCAGGCAGGTCCTGCGGCGGAGCGGCGTGCCGGCGCATAAGACGATCTGCATCGGCGACGAGGTCCGGGATGCCGAGGCGGCACGCAGCCTCGGCATCCCGTTCGCCGCCGTATCCTGGGGCTATGCCAAGCCCGAACTGCTGGAGTCCCAGGCTCCGGACCGCATGTTCACGGCGGTCGGCGATATCGCGGCGGCGGTCCGGGGATAGACGCCGCCGGGCGGCTCAGGCGGTGGAGTGCGTTTGCCGGGTCAGGCGAGCGTGGAGGCCGCGCAGGTACTTGGCGTCCATGTCGGTGAACTCCCCCTCGGCCATATCCGATTTGAAGTCTAGCAGTTCCTGGCGGGTTTCCGGCGCCAGGTCCTGGTTGGCCAGCAATTCGTCGATCAGGGCGGTGTCGCCGGCGTAGCCTTCCCTGGGACGAGGCTGATCGATGTCGAACAGATCGTCATCGGTGAAGGCGCCGCGATAATCGTCATAGCTCTCACCGCTGCCGCGTGCGGCGGAGGGAGGCGGGGCCAGCAGTTCGCTCCACGTCATGCCGCTTTCCCGGACGCGACGGTCGATTTCCCGTGCGGTTGCCAGCACCTCGGCCTCGTCGGGATCGCCGAGGCGGTCGAGCAAGGCGATGAAGCTGTCGCGGTCGAGGTGGGGCATTATTGTCCTCCTGTTGGTGTAGCTTTAAGCGATTTTAGCTGTATCAGGTGTTCCGATCCGCGCTATTTTCAACGCTCTTCGATGCCGCTGGGGAGCACCGGGTCCGGAGAGTATGGCTTTTGCCGTGGGGCGTGCTAGGGTCCCGTCCTGTTCGCCAGCAGCCCATTTTGCCAGCATACGGGAAGACCATGCCGTCGTTTGACATCGTATCGAAGACCGAGATTGCCGAAGTCGACAACGCCCTGGATGGGGTGACCCGCGACATCGGGCAGCGCTACGACTTCAAGGGGTCGCGCTGCTCGATCGAGCGCAAGGAGAACGAACTGACGCTCCTGGCCGACGACGACCTGAAGATGAAGCAGATGCACGAACTGCTGGTCGTCCACTTCACGCGGCGCAAGCTCGATTCCGGCGCCCTGGACTACGGCAAGCCTGAGAAGGCCGCAGGCGACAGCGTCCGACAGGTGATCACCGTCAAGCAGGGCATCGACAAGGACCTTGCCAAGCAGATCACCAAGGCGATCAAGGACAGCAAGATGAAGGTCCAGGCATCGATCCAGGGCGACGAGTTGCGCGTCACCGGCAAGAAGATCGACGATCTTCAGGCCGCCATCGCGATGGTCAAGGGCCTGAAGATCGAGCAGCCCCTTCAGTACATCAATTTCCGCGACTAGCGTTTTCCGCGGTTAGCGTTCTGTGGCGATGAACCGGCGGCGGTCGCCTTCCAGCACGAGGCAGGTGAGGCGGCCGCTGGCGTAGGCTCCGGTATCGATGCCGATTCGGTTGCTGCGGATTTCCGGCAGCTCACTGATCGTGTGGCCATGGACGACGACCTTGCCGTGATCGGTGTTGGATGTCAGGAATTCCTCCCTGATCCACAGCATGTCGTCACGGTCCTGGCGGTTCAGCGGCACGCCCGGCTTGATGCCGGCATGGGTAAAGAAATAGTCGCCGATGGTCAGGCTTGGCCGCAGATGGCTGAGGAAGCTGACATGCGACGGCGGCATCGCTTTCCGCAATTCCTGCTGTGCATAGGCGATGCGCTCCTGCTGGGTCAGCCCGGACGGTATCTGGACACCGTAGCTGTGGAGGGTTGCCAGCCCGCCGAACTTGAACCAGCCGGGGCCGACGGCCGGATTGGTCAGGAACTCCTCGAACGTCGCTTCATGGTTCCCGCGCAAGTGCACGGCGCCGAAGGTGGCCGGCGGACCACCGATCATGATATCGATGACCTGCCGGGAATGCAGCCCCCGGTCGACGTAATCGCCTAAATAAACCAAGTAGTTGACGGGGCCGGGCGCCGCCTTGGCATCCTCGGTCACCATGTCGAGCAGGCGCATCAGCAGGTCCGCGCGGCCGTGGATGTCGCCGATCGCGTAGACCCGGATGCCTCGCGGCACGGTCGCTGCCACCTGCTCCTCATCCTGACGTTTGCGCAGAAAATTCAACACCACGTTGGCAGATCTCTCCGGTAAACTCATCAAGTCCCTCCGGTCCAAGAAATAAGCGCTCACGACGGCTAATTCGAGGCCTATCAGGAGCTTGGACCAGCTCTGTCGAGGTGTTTTCCGCATGCCGAAGCGGTACTGAGACTGTGCGGATCTCAAGGCACAGCCAATGGGTTATTTCGTTTGTATCCGCAAGGCTTGAACGGATCGCAAGACGCGGGCCAGGGATGCATCCGGCACCGCAAACGGTTTTCGGAAGTCGTGAGCGCAGTCTGGGAAGGAACGAGTGCTCAATCGGCAGGCTATTGCCCAAACCGACGGCTCATTCCGGCTTGGCGATATGCACGGCCACGCCATGCGCGCTCAGAACCTCGGCCAGTGGCGGCGGCGGCGCCTTGTCGGTGAACAGGGCGGAGACTTCGCCGATATGGCCTAGCCTGACCATGGCGTTGCGGCCGAACTTGCTGTGGTCGGTGCAGAGGAAGACGGTGCGGGCGTTGCGGATGATCGCCTGGGCCACACGGACTTCCCGGTAGTCGAAGTCGAGCAGCGTGCCGTCCAGGTCGATGCCGCTGATCCCGATGATGCCGATATCGACCTTGAACTGGTTGATGAAGTCGATCGTCGCCTCGCCGATGATGCCGCCGTCCCGGTTGCGGACAAGGCCACCCGCCACCAAGACATCGAGATCGGTGCCCGACGCGAGAAAGGCCGCGACGTTGAGGTTGTTGGTGATGACGCTGAGGCCCTTGTGGTTGACCAGTTCCTGGGCGACCGCCTCCGTCGTCGTGCCGATATTGATGAAGAGCGAGACGCCTTCCGGCACGTGGCGGGCGACCAGCCGGCCGATGGCCCGTTTCGCCTCCGACCCCAGCGCCTTGCGCTCGACGTAATCGACGTTGTGGGTGCTGGAGCGGGGTACGGCGCCGCCGTGGTGGCGTTCCAGCAAGCCCTGGTCGCAGAGCTGGTTGATGTCGCGGCGGATGGTCTGGGGCGTCACTTCGAACTGGCGCGACAGCCCGTCGATCGAGACGAAGCCTTGCCGCCCGGCGAGGTCGAGGATCTGCTGCTGGCGGGTGTCGTTCTTCATGGCGCTGATGCCGCCGGCGTGATGCCGCAGCCGCGCAGCACGAAGGAGATGACTTCGCCGGTGGCTTCTTCCCAGGCGTCGTCGTCGAGGCTTTCGACGTTCATGACGGCCCGGATCTGGACGGCGAAATCGGCATAGGTCTGGGTCATCGCCCAGATCATGAAGAACAGGTGGCGAGGATCGAGCGCCGCCATCCGGCCCTCAGAGATCCAGCCCGCGATGATGCGCGACTTGGCTTCGACCCGCTGCTTCAAATCGATCTCCAGGTAGTCGGTCAGATAGGGAGCGCCGCTCAGCAGCTCGTTGGCGAACACCCTGGAGGCAAAGGGGCGGGTTCGGGAATGGCGCATCTTGGCGCGGACGTATCCGGCCAGCGCCAGCGCAGGATCGCTTTCCGGCAGCATCGCGTCGGTGGCGTCGAGCCAGAGTTCCAGTATGGCGGTCAGGACGGCCTGATAAAGCTGCTCCTTGGTGCCGAAGTAATAATGCAGGTTGGCCTTGGGCAGGCCGGCCGCCTGCGCGATCTGCGACATGGTGGCGCCGGCAAGGCCGGTTTCGGCAAAGACCCGCTCGGCCGCTTCAAGGATACGGGCCTCGTTTTCCCGCCGGATCCGGCCCCGGGAAGCAGTGGTGCGCGGTGAAGCCGAATTATTCATCAGTTCGCTCATCTGAGCAGCATTCCGTCCCATTTTTCTACATTTTTGAAACAAGTTGACCAAGCGGTCAATTTCTTTATAGCATCCATCCAAACATACCAACAAACGGAACAGGAGCAGGCGGGATGACGAGCGTGATGGACGTGCCGGCTGATATTGCTCCCGGACGGCTTTCGCCACGGGAGTACGAGGTCAATTTCGACGATGCCACACCGCCGCTGAACCGGAAACAGGCGCTGATCGAGGCGGCGCGCTGCTATTTCTGCTACGACGCGCCTTGCATGGAGGCATGCCCGACGGGAATCGACATCCCGAGCTTCATCCGGAAAATCGCGACCGACAACGTCAAGGGGGCGGCGGTCACGATCCTGGAAGAGAACATCATGGGCGGCACCTGCGCCCGCGTTTGCCCGACCGAGATCCTGTGCGAGCAGGCCTGCGTCCGGACGGCGCAGGAGCACAAGCCGGTGACCATCGGCGCTCTCCAGCGCTATGCCACGGACTGGCTGTTCGACCGGGAGATCCAGCCTTTCACCCGCGCCGAACCGACCGGGCGGAAGGTCGCCGTGGTCGGCGCCGGGCCGGCGGGGCTGTCCTGTGCCCATGCACTGGCGCTGCACGGTCATGACGTGACGGTGTTCGAGATGCAGCCCAAAGCCGGCGGGCTGAACGAATACGGCATCGCCGCCTACAAGATGACCAACGACTTCGCGCAGCGGGAGGTCGATTTCATCCTATCCGCCGGCGGCATCACCGTCGAGTACGGCAAGGCGCTGGGGCGCGACATCACGCTGGCGCAGCTTCGTGCCGATTATGACGCCGTTTTCCTGGGCATCGGACACAACGCAGTCAACGCGCTGCGGATCGCGGGCGAGGATCTGGCGGGTGTCAGCAACGCCGTCGATTTCATCGCGGCGCTTCGGCAGGCGCCTGACAAGTCGGCGCTGCCGGTCGGGCGGAAGATCGTCGTGATCGGTGGCGGCAACACCGCCATCGACGTCGCCACCCAGTCGAAGCGCCTGGGGGCGGAGGACGTGACGATCGTTTATCGGCGCGGGCCGGAATCGATGTCGGCGACCGGGGCGGAGCAGGAGTGGGCCCAGACCAACGGCGTCAGGATCAAGTACTGGGCTCAGCCGCGCACGCTGGTCGGGTCCGGCGGCTCGCTTCGGGAAGTCGAGTTCGAATATACGGTGCTCGACGAGGCCGGCAGGCTGGCGGGGACGGGAGAGGTCTTCCGGGTTCCGGCCGACATGGTGTTCAAGGCGATCGGCCAGAGCTTCGTGCCCTCGGCGGTCGGCGAAGAAGGGTTCGCGGAGATCCTGGAGTTCCAGCCGGACGGACGGTTCGCGGTGAACGAGGACCGGCAGACGTCGCTGGCGAACGTGTTTGCCGGCGGCGACTGTATCGGCGGAATCGACCTGACCGTTTCGGCGGTACAGGACGGCAAGGTGGCGGCGCGGGCGATCCATCGCCTGCTGACCGGCTCGTGACGGCGGCGGACAGATAAGCAGGGAAGAACAGGATCATGGCAAATCTCGTCAGCAACTTCGTCGGCATCCGCTCGCCCAACCCGTTCTGGCTGGCCTCGGCCCCGCCGACCGACAAGGAATACAACGTCGTCCGTGCCTTCCGGGCCGGCTGGGGCGGCGTGGTCTGGAAGACCCTGGGAGAGGACCCGCCGGTCGTCAACGTGTCGTCGCGGTACGGCGCGTTCAGCTACAACGGCACGCGGGTCGCAGGCTTCAACAACATTGAGCTGATCACCGACCGGCCACTGGACATCAACCTTCAGGAGATCAAGTCGGTCAAGCGGCAGTTCCCGGATCGAGCGGTCGTCGTCTCCCTGATGGTGCCGTGCGAGGAGGAAAGCTGGAAGCGTATCCTCGCCCAGGTCGAGGATACCGGCGCCGACGGCATCGAGCTGAACTTCGGCTGTCCGCACGGTATGTCTGAGCGCGGCATGGGGTCGGCGGTCGGGCAGGTGCCGGAATATGTCGAGATGGTCACCCGCTGGTGCAAGCAGCACAGCCGCATGCCGGTGATCGTCAAGCTGACGCCCAACATCACCAACATCCTGGGGCCGGCGCGGGCAGCGAAGCGAGGCGGGGCTGACGCGGTCTCGCTGATCAACACGATCCAGTCGATCATGTCGGTCGACCTGGATGTGATGGCGCCGACGCCCGTGGTCGATGGCAAGGGCACCCATGGCGGCTATTGCGGACCGGCGGTCAAGCCGATCGCGATGCGGATGGTGGCGGACATAGCCCGCGATCCCGAGTGCCAGGGCATGGCGATCAGCGGCATCGGCGGTATTTCCAACTGGCGGGACGCGGCGGAGTTCATCAGCCTCGGCGCCAGCACGGTGCAGGTCTGCACCGCCGCGATGCATCACGGCTTCCGGATCGTCGAGGAGATGGCCGACGGGCTGAGCAACTGGATGGACGGCAAGGGCTTTGGCGACGTCAAGGCGTTCACCGGCATGGCGATCCCCAACTACGTCCACTGGGAAGACCTGAACCTCAATTACAAGATCGTGGCGAAGATCGATCAGGACACCTGCATCAAGTGCGGCTTGTGCCACATCGCCTGCGAAGACACCTCGCACCAGTCGATCGCGGCGCTCAGGATCGATGGCGGGCGGCGCTACGAGGTGATCGAGGAGGAATGCGTCGGCTGTAACCTGTGCATGCATGTCTGTCCGGTAGAGGACTGCATCACGATGGAGCGGCTGGACGACGGCTCTTCGTACATGACGTGGAAGGAGCATTCGAACAACCCGATGCGGCGGGAGGCTGCGGAGTAAGAAGCAGGTGCGGCGGAATTCCATCGTGTGCGGGCAGGCATGGCTACCCCGTTCGATATGTGCCATGACGGGATGGTCTTTCCCATTCCTGAATCGAACCCGCCGTGCCTACCCGCCTGTTCCACCGCCACGACGCCTACTTCAAGCGCCTGCTCGATCAGCCGGGCACCGCGCTGGCCCTGCTCCGCGAGCGGCTGCCGACTGCGGTTGCCCGGCGGTTGGCGGATGAGGACCCGGAGTCGCTGCCGACCTCCTTCATTTCCGACGAGCTGGAGGAGCGCAGGCCCGACCGGCTCTACCGGACGCGGACGACGGAGGGACAGCCGATCCTGGTCTATACGCTGGTCGAGCATAAATCCTCGCCCGACCATCGGACCGGTCTTCAGCTTCTGGGCTACGATGTCCAGATCCTGCAATGGTGGGACAAGCTGGAGGGGCGTGACGAGGACGGGCGTCTGCGGAAGCTTCCGGCCCTGTTCTCGATCGTCGTGTACAATGGCGAGGAGAGATGGAACGTACCGCTGACTCTGGCAGGTGCGACGGAAGGCGGGGACGACGACGAGATACGCCCTTGGCTGCCCGAATTGCGCTATACTCTACTCGATCTCAGCCAGACGGATAGCGGGGTTCTGTCGAGGCACCGGGTACTGCGGTTCGGCTTCAAGGTTCTCAAATACGGCGCCCGCGACGGCGATGTCCGCGAGATCCTGAAGATGCTGATCCGGGAAGCGCTAGCGGAAGAGTTGGACGACGAGATCGTCGTGCTCGTCCGTTTTGTGATGATGGAGCCCAACGGACTGAAGAAGGGAGTGCTGCGGGAAATGCTGACCGAGGTTACGCCAAACAAGGCAGAGCGTCTTATGTCGATTGCCGAGGAATGTGCCCTTGAAGGCCGGTCCGAGGTGCTCCTTCGTCAAATGGCGCGACGGTTCGGTCCTATTGCAAATACATACAGGCAAAGGGTCATGGATGGGAGCATGGCGGAAATGGATGCTTGGGCGGACGGGTTGATAGATGGAAAGACTCTCGATCAATTGTTTACGGCGCCGCCCTCCAATCCATCCTGACGCCCGAGGGGCCGCCATGGCACCCTCCTTGCTACGAAGAAACGATAAGCACGCCTAACAGGGAAGATCATGCATAACCTTCAGATCAATGCGCAGCGGCTGTGGGACAGCATCATGGAAACGGCGCAGATCGGTGGGACGGCCAAGGGCGGCGTCTGCCGTCTGACGCTGACCGATCTGGACCGGCAGGTGCGGGACTGGTTCGTGGCGCAATGCGAGGAAGCCGGCTGCACGGTCACCGTGGACGACATGGGCAACATCTTTGCCCGCCGTCCCGGCAAGGACAACTCGCTGCCGCCCATCGCGATGGGCAGTCACCTGGATACCCAGCCGACCGGCGGCAAGTTTGACGGCATCCTGGGCGTGTTGTCCGGGCTTGAAGTGCTGCGGACCCTTAAGGATACCGGATACGAAACCAATGCGCCGATCGAGGTGATCGACTGGACTAACGAGGAAGGCTCCCGCTTCGCGCCGGCCATGCTGGCGTCCGGCGTGTTCGCCGGGGTGTTCACGCGCGACTACGCCGACAGCCGTAAGGACCGCGAGGGCAAGAGCTTCGGTGAGGAGTTGGACAGGATCGGCTATCGCGGCACGGAAAAGGCCGGCGACCATAAGCTGGGCGCCTTCTTCGAACTGCATATCGAGCAGGGTCCGATCCTGGAGGACGAGGAAAAGGTGATCGGCGTCGTCACCGGCGTCCAGGGCATGCGCTGGTACGAGGTGACCGTCACCGGGTTCGAAAGCCATGCCGGCACCACGCCGATGCATCTGCGCCGCGATGCGTTGGTGGGAGCATCCCGCATGGTCGAGGCGATCAACAAGGTGGCGCTGGACCACCCGCCGCTGGCGGTCTCGACCGTCGGGCTGATGGAAGTCAGGCCGAACAGCCGCAACATCCTGCCGGGCGACGTCTTCTTCACGATCGACCTGCGCCACCCGGACGACGAGGTGGTCGTGGCCATGGAGGCGGAGGTCAAGGCGGAGCTGGATCGGATCGCCGGCGAACTCAAGCTGGAGATCAAGGTCGAGCAGGTCTGGGACTCGCCCGCCGTAAAGTTCGACCAGGCCTGCGTCGAAGCGGTGCGGACTGCCGCTGCCGAGAACGAGTACAGCCACCGGGAGATCGTGTCCGGTGCCGGCCACGACGCGGCCTATATGGCGCGGGTGGTGCCGACGGCGATGATCTTCATCCCCTGCGAGAAGGGCATCAGCCACAACGAGATCGAGAAGGCCGAGTACGACCATGTGGCGGCCGGGGCGAACGTCCTGCTGCGGGCGGTGCTGGAGTACGACAACCGCGGCAGCGAAGACAGGGCGGCGTGATGGTTCCGGGACAGGCGGTGCTCGAAGGATTGGCACCGGCGGCGGGGACCGGGGCACAGCGTGCTCCGGTCGTCGAGGCACGGGACCTTTCGCTGATCTTCCAGACGCCAGACGCGCCGGTCACGGCATTGAGCGACATCAACCTAACGATCCGGCGGGGCGACTTCGTCTCCCTGATCGGGCCGTCGGGCTGCGGCAAGACAACGCTGATGCGGGTGGTCGCCGATCTGGCGCGGCAGACTTCGGGCACGCTGCTGGTGAACGGCGGGAGTGCGGAGCAGGCGCGGCTCGACCGCGCCTATGGCTACGTCTTCCAGGCGCCGGCCCTGTATCCGTGGCGCTCGATCGAGCGCAACATCATGCTGCCGCTCGAGATCATGGGGATGTCCAAAGCCGAGCGGCGGGAGCGGGCGGCGCGTTATCTGGATCTAGTCGGGCTGAAGGGCTTTGAACGGAAGTTCCCTTGGCAGTTGTCGGGCGGCATGCAGCAGCGGGTGTCGATCGCCCGCGCGCTCAGCTTCGAGCCGGCGCTGCTGCTGATGGACGAGCCGTTCGGAGCTCTGGACGAGATCACCCGCGACAACCTGAACGTTCATCTGCTGAGGCTGTGGGAGAAGACCGGGATCACGGTGATCTTCGTCACCCACTCCATCCCGGAAGCGGTCTTCCTGTCGTCGAAGATCGTCGTGATGTCGCCGCGTCCAGGCCGGATCCTGGAGGTGATCGACAGCGATCTGCCGACCGACCGCGATCTGGATGCCCGCGAGACGCCGGAGTTCCTGGAGATCGCGCACCGGGTCCGCGTGGCCTTGCGGGCGGGTCACAGCTATGACTGACGCGGTGCTGGGCGGGGTTGCGGTTCCAGCGGTCCGGAAGAGGGCTCAAGACGGTGTGGTGCTGCCGGTGCTGACCGTCCTGGCGGTGCTGCTGGCGGTCTGGTACGTGGCGGCAGTCTGGTTGAACGCGCCGCAGGTGACCGAACAGTTGAACCGGGGCGGGACGGACTGGGGTGTGTCCCGGTTGGTCGCCGGCACCTGGGCGATGGAGCGGCCCGTCCTGCCGGCTCCCCATCAGGTCGCGGTCGAGCTTTATGACTCGGTGTTCGGGCGGCCGGTCACGTCCAAGCGGAGCCTCGTCTACCATGCGCAGGTAACCCTGTCGGCGACCGTTGCGGGTTTCGCCCTTGGCCTTGCCTTGGGTGTTTTGCTGGCAATCGGGATCGTTCATGTGACGGTGCTGGACCGTTCGCTGATGCCGTGGATCATCGCGTCGCAGACGATCCCAATCCTGGCGATAGCGCCGATGATCGTCGTCGTGCTCGGCAATCTCGGGTTCACCGGGTTGCTGCCCAAGGCGATCATTTCCGGCTATCTCAGCTTCTTTCCCATCGCCATCGGCATGGTGAAGGGGCTGCGCTCACCCGATCCGCTGCAACTGGATCTGATGCGGACATACAGTGCGACCGACGCGCAGACCTTCGCCAAGTTACGCTGGCCGTCGAGCATGTCGTTCCTGTTCCCAAGCCTGAAGGTCGCCATCGCGCTGTCCCTTGTCGGCGCCATCGTCGCGGAACTGCCGACCGGAGCGCAGGCGGGGCTGGGCGCGCGGCTGCTGGCGGGGTCCTATTACGGGCAGACGATCCAGATCTGGGCGGCGCTGTTCATGTCGGCCTTCCTGGCCGTGGCGGCGGTCGGAGCCGTCGGGCTGGCGGAACGCGGACTGACGCGCCTGCGGGGAGGGCGGCTGTGATCGTTCGTGTCGTCCTGACGCTGGTCCTAGGCATGGCGGCGCTGGCCCTGCTGGCGGTGAGCCCGGTTGCGGCCCTGGCGGTCGGCGTGGTCGCGGTCGCGGCCTGCATATGGGCAATGGGCGGGCTTGCCCGCCACGACGGCTGGGCGGCGCGGCTGGCCGTGCCGCTGCTGTTCGGCGTGCTGCTGCTGTGGCTGTGGGAGATGGTGACGGTCGGCTTCGGCGTGCCGCGCATCCTGCTGCCGCCGCCGAGCATGATCGGGCACGCCTTCGCCGCCAATATCCCGACGCTGATCGCGGATTTCCAGCAGACCGTCATCCGGTCGGTCATTCCCGGCTATATCCTGGGTTGCGGAGCGGGGTTCCTGACGGCGGTCGCCATCGACCGCTCGCCCTTCCTTCAGCGCGGCTTGCTGCCGCTCGGCAGTCTTATCAGCGCCATGCCCATCGTCGGCATCGCTCCGATCATGGTCATGTGGTTCGGCTTCGACTGGCAGTCGAAGGCGGCGGTGATCGTGGTGATGACCTTCTTCCCCATGCTGGTCAATACGCTGGCTGGCCTGCAGGCGGCGGGGGCAATGGAGTTGGACCTGATGCGGTCCTACGCGGCCGGCTATGGACAGACGCTGATGAAGCTGCGGCTGCCCGCCGCTTTGCCGTTCGTCTTCAACGCGCTTAAGCTTAACTCCACGCTGGCGCTGATCGGCGCCATCGTGGCGGAGTTCTTCGGGACGCCGATCGTCGGCATGGGCTTCCGCATCTCGACCGAGGTCGCGCGGATGAATGTCGATATCGTGTGGGCGACCATCGCAGTGGCGGCGGTCGTTGGATCGGCCTTTTACGGAATCATCTCGGTGATCGAGCGGGGAGCCACGTTCTGGCATCCTTCGTTTCGCAAATGACGTCAAAAACGACCTGAGGCTGGGAGTACTGGGTGATGCGGAAATTGACTCTGGCCGGGATCGCCACTGCGGCGGCGGCGATGGTGATGGGTGGTTCGGTGACAGGTGCTTCGGCGGCGGATGCGCTGACGCTGCAATTGAAGTGGGTGACCCAGGCGCAGTTCGCCGGGTATTACGTGGCCGCCGCCAAGGGCTTCTACGAGGAAGCAGGGCTGGACGTGACGATCAAGCCGGGCGGGCCGGACATCAACCCGTCGCAGGTGATCGCCGGCGGTGGCGCCGACGTCGTGGTCGACTGGATGCCGTCGGCGCTGGCGACCCGCGAGAAGGGCGTCCCGCTGGTCAACATCGCCCAAACCTTCAACAAATCGGGCATGATGCTGACCTGCCGCAAGGACAGCGGTGTCGCCAAGCCTGCGGATTTCAAGGGCAAGACGCTGGGCGTCTGGTTTTCGGGCAACGAATACCCGTTCCTGTCCTGGATGGACAAGCTGGGCTACAGTACCGGCGGCGGCAACCCGGACATCAAGGTCCTGAAGCAGGGCTTCAACGTCGATCCGCTGCTTCAGAAACAAGCCGCCTGCATCTCGACCATGACCTATAACGAATACTGGCAGGTGATCGACGCCGGTATCCCCGAATCGGAACTTGTCGTCTTCAAGTACGAGGACCAGGGCGTCGCGACCCTGGAGGACGGGCTTTACACCCTGGATGCCAAGCTGAAGGACCCGAAGATGGTCGACAAGCTCGCCCGCTTCGTCAAGGCGTCGATGAAGGGCTGGGACTATGCCGTCAAGAACCAGGACGAGGCGGTCGGCATCGTGCTGGACAACGATGCGTCGGGCGCTCAGACCGAGAAGCACCAGAAGCAGATGATCAGCGAGATTGCCAAGCTGATCGAGGGCGGGTCGAAGCCAGGCTATCTCGATCCGGCGGCTTATGAGCGCACCGTCGGCGTCCTGATCAACGGCAAGTCCGATCCGGTCATCAGCAAGAAGCCGGAAGGAGCCTGGACCCACGAGGTCTGGGAGAAGGCTGGACTCTGACCGTTTCGGCTAGAAAGGGAACAGCGGCGCTTCCCGAACCGTTTTCGGCGGAGTGTTCCACCGATTGCCTGTTCTGGAAGCAGCCTGCCCAATGAGAAAACTCGCCCATATTTCCGACCTGCATTTCGGCCGGATAGACGAGGCGGTCGTGGAGGCGCTTCTGGCCGACCTGCACAGCCTCGGCCCCGACCTGATCGTCGTCAGCGGCGACCTGACTCAGCGCGGTCACCGCCACCAGTTCCGGGCGGCCCGCGCATTCCTCGACCGGTTCGAGGCGCCTTATCTGGTCGTGCCGGGCAACCATGACATTCCCGGCGTCAACATGCTTGCCCGCTTCGCGGCGCCCTTCGCCCGGTACCAGCGCTATATCGAGCAGGACATGCGGCCGCTGCATATGGATGCGGAGATCGCCGTGCTGGGGCTGAACACCGCGCGGCCGGTCGGACCTCACTGGAACTGGTCGCACGGCCGGATCAATTCGGCGCAGATCGCCCATGCTCGGTCGGTGTTCGAGCCGCTGGGCGCTGATGTGTTCAAGGTCGTCGTGACCCATCACCCGTTCCTGCCGCCGCCCGATGCGCCGGAAACCAAGCTGGTCGGCCGCGCCTCCCTGGCGCTCCGCACTTTCGAGGGCTGCGGCGTCGATCTGCTGCTGGCGGGGCATCTGCACCGGGGATACCATGGCGATGTCAGGACCCATCATGCCGCGATCAAGCGGTCGATCCTAGTGGCGCAGGCGTCCACCGCGACATCGACCCGGCTGCGTAACGAACCGAACGCCTATAACGTGATTGAGGTCGATGGCGAGCGGGTCGGCTTCGGCGTTCGCGTGTGGGACGGAAAGCTGTTCCGCTACCGCGCCTCCGGCCGCTTCGTACGGCGGGAAGGGCACTGGGTCGCGGACTGAGCGGTGCCGTCAGTCGGCCGGTTCAGTCTTTAGCTGGACGCCCAGGGCTTCATGTGTCGGTGCGATCTGGGCACGGACGAGGGCGACGAGGCGGGCGGCCTGTTCGAAATCCCCGGCACTGACTTCGATCTCCCGGGCAATGGCGGCGATGCGCTGGGCACCGAGATTGGCGTTGGCCCCTTTCATGCCATGGGCAGCCCGTTTGACCGCTGCCGGATCGGCATTGGCGATGGCCGCGTCGATCTCATCCGCCTGAAGCCTTGCTTGGCCGGGAAACAGGGCGAACATGTCGGTCAGGTCTTCCTGGTCGAGACAGTCGTGCAACTGGTCCAGCATTCCCTGATCGAGCAGGGGGGTGGCGGTGAAGGCGTCGACCGGTGGCGACGGTGGTGGTGGTGGTGGCGACGGTGGCCCGGAAGCCGGCGCGCTCGCCGGCGGGTAGGCCGGGAGTTCGCTCGCGACCCTGTCGATGGCGGAGAACAGGTCGCCGGGACGAACCGGCTTGGAAACGTAATCGTTCATCCCGACACCTATGTAGCGCTCCCGATCCCCCGCCATGGCATGGGCGGTCACGGCGATTACCCGCGTCTTGCCCAAGGGGGACGGCAGAGCGCGGATCGCTTCGGTGGCGGAGCAGCCGTCCATGACAGGCATCTGGATGTCCATCAGCACCAAGTCGTAAGGAGGCGCCGCCTTCGCCACCGCAATCACGGCTTCCTGCCCGTTGGTGGCTGTATCGACCATGTGCTGCTTCCGGGCCAGCAGGCCGGTCAGCAAGGTCCGATTTACCGGGACGTCGTCGACGACGAGTATGCGCAAGGGGCCGGTCTCCCGCAGGGTCGCCTGCGGTTCCGGAACCGACAGGATGGCGTTATCGGGGCCGGGCCGGCACTTCACGGTAAATGTGAAGGTGCTGCCTTTGCCGACTTCGCTGCGGGCACCGATATCGCCGCCGAGCAGCAGGCAGAGCTGCCGGCAGATCGCCAGGCCGAGGCCGGTGCCGCCGTAGCGCCGGGTGGTCGACCCATCGGCCTGGGAGAACCGCTCGAACAGCCGGCCGATGAAATCAGGCGGAATCCCGATTCCCGTGTCGCTTACGTCGACGGTCAAAAGGATGCTGTCGGGATCCGGCTGGGTCGTGGAGAACCGGATGTGGATATTGCCCTGCTGGGTGAACTTGACCGCATTTCCGACGAGATTGAACAGGACCTGACGGATGCGCCCGACATCTCCGTGGAGCGACAGGCGGGTGTCGGGGGCGATGGTATAGGACAGCTCGTTACCGTTCTCCTGCGCCTTGGGGTGCAGGATCGAGACGACATCCTCGGCGGGCTGGGTCAGCAGGAAGTCCTCGGACTCCAGGACGATCCGCCCGGCTTCCAGCTTCGACAGATCGAGAATGTCGTTGACGATGGTCAGCAGGTTTTCCGCGGAGCGCAACGCCGATCGCGCGTGGCTCTGCGGTTCGGGTGCGAGCCGGCTGTCTACCAGCAAGCCAAGCAGACCCATGACGCCGTTGAGCGGCGTCCGGATCTCGTGGCTGATATTGGCGAGGAACTCGGACTTGGCGCGGCTGGCGGCTTCGGCGTCCTGTTTCGCCAGATCCAGCGTTTCGGTCAGTTGCAGCAGTTTCCGGCGGGACCGGATGCTTTGCGCTATGTACCATGCCGCCAACCCCGCGAAGATAAGGCTGAGGGCAGCCTGTATCACCGTCGCCAGGGTAGTGAGGCGCTGCATCTCGTTGATTTCGGCCCAGCGCTTGGCCGCATCGCCCGCGATCTCGGCATTGATGCCGAGCAGCATGGCCTGGACAGGCTCCCGCAGGGCGGGCATCCGGTGCAGAAGCTCGGTCAGGACCTCCGAGTTGAGGGCAGGGGAGCGTTCCAGCAGCCGGTCCGTCTCGGAAACGAAACGCCCGAGTTCCGCCATGGCGTTCTCATAGAACGGCTGGTCTTTGAACATCGCGCGATAGGCGCCGTCGTTGACGATGTTGAGGCGGCTGACGAAGACTTCGTAGCGTCGTAATGCTGCGTTCGGAGTGCCGGTGCCGGTGACGGCTTCCAGCAAGGCGACGTGGAGCCGCTGATGCTCGCCGGACAACTGGTAGAACGTCCAAGCCTGATTGTCACGGCCGCCGGCCAGGACGGTCGTCGTCTTGGAAGACAGCAGGTATTGAAGTCCGCCGACGATGGAGAAGGAGGCGATGACCGCCAGTCCGATCCCTGCCAGGGCGGACCGGAGACCGCGTTTCACGGCTCGATCCTGATCCGGTCGATCTGCCAGATGGCACGGAAGTACCAGGCGTCGTTCTGGAGTTCGGGGTGGTCGTCGAAGGGAAACATCAGCCAGAAGGGGCCGCGTCCGCGCGGCGGCAGCCGCTCGCCGTTCATCTTCAGCGCCAGGATCGGCTGGTAGCGTTCGATGTCGGCCATCGAGAGATCGACCTTGTAGTCGTCGATGGCGACTAGAGACACCTTCGTGCCCTTGGCTTTCAGTTGTGCCAGGACCTCGGTGAAAAGGGGACCGGAAAAGCTGGCCCTGCCGGTCCAGGGAGTGGCTGTCGAGATCTCGCGGGCCGGGAGGGATTCGAGCTGTTCCGACTCGATCAGCGCCGGCTTGGGCATTCCTCCCCCCGACACCGCTATTTCACCGGCCCCGGCGGTTGGAGCCAGCGATGGCACGGCTGCGAGGATCAGGAGGATAACCGGCGCCACTCGGAGAAATCGGCGGAGAGCTGCACCCATAGCGGCTGGTTACCCCGAATGAGAAAACGATTCGGGGTAACATAATACATTTTCGACATGATTTCCCGGGCCTGCGACAGTCCGCCCTGAGACAAAAACGGAAGGCCATCGAACCGTGGCCTTCCATCCTTGCCCACTGTTGCGGCATCCGTCAGGGAGTGACGGCGGTCGCGACTTCGCGGTCCACGCCAACCGGCTTGTGCAGGTCGTTGTAGAGGTCGATCGCCTTGAAGACCGGCGGGAAGCAGGGGCGGTCGATATAGCGGCCGGCCCCGCGCACCGTCCGCAGGTCGCCATCGGTCCAGACCAGCTTGCCCTGGGACAGGGTATGCCGGGCCAGCCCCTTCACTTCCATCCCTTCGTAGATGTTGAAATCGACGTTCTGGTGATGGGTCTTCGCGGAGATCGTGCGGGTGCCCTCCGGGTCCCAGATCACGAGGTCGGCGTCGGCGCCGACCTGGACAGTGCCCTTGCGCGGATGGAGGTTGAAGATCTGGGCGCAGTTGGTCGAGGTGATCCGGACGAACTCGTTCGGAGTCAGCCGGCCGGTGCCGACGCCGTGATGCCAGAGGACGGACATCCGATCCTCGATCCCGCCGGTGCCGTTGGGAATCTTGGTGAAGTTGTCGCGCCCGGCGGCCTTTTGCGGCGCGCAGAAGCAGCAATGGTCGGTGGCGGTGGTCTGAAGGTTGCCGGAGGTGAGGCCGGCCCACAGGGCGTCCTGATGGTGCTTTGCCCGGAACGGCGGGCTCATGACATAGGCGGCGGCGGTCTGCCAGTTGGGATGCTGGTAGACTGATTCGTCGATCACGAGCTGCTGGGCCAGCACTTCGCCGAAGACGCGGTGGCCGGCGGCGCGGGCGCGGGCAATCGCCTGGGTCGCCTGCTCGGTCGAGACGTGGACGATATAGACCGGCGCTCCAAGCACGTTGGCGATGGCGATGGCGCGCTGGGCAGCCTCGCCCTCCACCTGCGGAGGCCTGGACAAGGCATGTCCCTCGGGGCCGGTGATGCCTTGGTCGAGCATCTTCTTCTGGAGATGGAAGACGGCGTCGCCGTTTTCGGCATGGACGGTGCAGAGGGCGCCCAGTTCCTGGGCGCGGGCGAAGCTGTTCAGCAGGACGCCGTCATCGACCATGATGGCGCCCTTGTACGCCATGAAGTGCTTGAACGAGTTGACGCCGTGCTCGCGGGTCAGCACGCCCATCTCCTCCCGCACCTGATCGGACCACCATGTCACGGCGACGTGGAAGGAATAGTCGGTCGCAGCCTTCTCGCCCCAGGAGCGCCACTGCTTGTAGGCCTCGATCAGCGACTGCTGCGGACTAGGGATCACGAAGTCGATGATGGTGGTGGTGCCGCCGGCCGCACCCGCCGAGGTGCCGGTGAAGAAGTCTTCGCTGGCTACCGTCCCCATGAAGGGCAGTTCCATATGGGTGTGGGGATCGATGCCGCCCGGCATCACGTACATGCCGCCGGCATCGACCACCTCGGCGCTGGCCGGCGCGGTGAAGCCGTCCTCCACGGCGGCGACGATGCCGTTCTCGCAGTAGACATCGGCCCGGAAGCTTTGTTCGGCGGTGACGACCGTACCGCCTCTGATCAGGATCGACATGAAGCCCGTTCTCCCTTGTCATTGCGCCGGTGCGCGGCGCTGTTGAGGGCAAGCCTACCGCAGCCGGACGGGTTTGTCGCAAGCGCTGATCGACGGAAACGATAAGCAAAAAGCCCCCGATGCTGGAGCATCGAGGGCTTTTGGAAGTCCAATCCGGATGTTAAGCCGGCTTGCCGCGGTCCTGCTTAGTGCAGGTTGCGGCGCAGATCGGCGATGGAGGCGTCGATCAGCTTGGCGGACTGCTGCGCGTCCAGGTTCTGGGCGAGCAGGCGTCCGCCTGCGGCGACGGCGATATCGACCGTCAGGTTCTTGACTTCCTGGAGCGCCAGCGCTTCGGCCTGGGCGATCTTGTCCATCGCCTGGGTTTCGCGCCGCTTCATCGCGGCTTCCAGCTCGGCAGTGGAGTGCAGCCGCAGCCGCTCCGCTTCCTCACGGGCATGGGCGATGATGTCTTCGGCTTCCTTCAGCGCATCGCGCTGACGGCGCTGATAAGACGCGAGGGTAGCCTGGGCATCCTCACGAAGGCGCTGCGCCTCCTCCAGCTCCTGGCGGATCTTGTCCGCCCTTTCGTCCAGCATCGCCGTCACGGCCTTGGCGCCGGGACGGAATGCGAGGACGGCGAAGATGATGGTGGCGAGGGCAACCCAGAATTCAGCAGCTTGAAACATCAGCCACGCTCCTGCATCACGGCGCCGACTGCCGCGTCGGCGGCGGAGGCATCGACCTTGATGCCGGCCAGCTTCTCGGCAGTCTGCTGGGCAATCTCCGCGGCCACCGAACGAACGCTGGCCAGAGCGGTGCCCTTGGCCTCGTTGATCCGGTCCTCGGTGGCACGGGTCTTGGCGGCAAGATCGGTATTGAACTGGGCCTGACGGCCAGCCGTAACCGACGAGATGTCGGCGGCGGTAGCGGCCATCACCGACTGGGCATGCGCCCGCGCGTCGGCCAGAGCCTTTTCATAACCGGCCATCACCACGGACGACTCCTTGCGGAGGTCGCCGGCCCGGTCCAGATCGTTGGTGATCCGTTCCTGCCGTTCTTCCAGGACCTCGGCGACCTTTGGAAGGGCGACCTTGGACATCAGGAAGTAGAGGGCGATGAACGTAATCCCGAGCCAGACGAGCTGAGGAGCGAAAGCGGTAGCATCGAGTTGGGGCAATCCGCCGCTGGCGTGCTCGGCACCGTGCGCCGCATCGCCACCGGGGGCCGCTCCATGGTCGGATTGGGCCAAGGCGCCGCCCGCCGTGACGACGAGCATCGTCCAGGCGAGACCAACGCGCCCGGCCAGCCCGCTGATCAGCGGACGAGCCAAAAACTTGGGCATGATCGATCCCCTAAGCTTGCGGCGCCGGCCGTCGGGATTGTAATCCCGCATGACCCGGCGCCGCATGTGAGCGAAAACCAGCTTCGTTCAGGCTCGAGCTTAGGCGAACAGGATCAGGAAGGCGATCAGCAGCGCGAACAGCGCAACGGCTTCAGTCAGCGCGAAGCCCAGGATGCCGATCGGGAAAACCGCGGCGCGCGAGGCCGGGTTACGAGCGATAGAGGCGATCAGGGTCGCGAAGATGTTACCGATACCCATGCCAACACCAGCAAGGGCGAAGACCGCCAGACCGGCGCCGATGAACTTAGCGGCTTCTGTTTCCATGATAAAAACCTCTCCTGTGAGACTGTGTCGGTAGACTGGTGGGGTGGTGTGGAGTGAACCCGCGGCGCGGCACCGATCCGTCAGGGATCAGTGCAGCTCCAGGGCGTCGCGGATGTAGAGGCAGGTCAGGATCGTGAAAACGTAGGCTTGCAGCATGGCAACCAGGATTTCAAAACCGACCAATGCGATGTTGATTACGAGCGGCAGGATGCCGACCGTGTAGCCGAGTCCGCCCAGCGCGCCGCCGAGCAGGACCGAGAAGCCGCCGAACACCTTCAGCATCGTGTGGCCCGCCATCATGTTGGCGAACAACCGGATGGACAGGCTGACCGGACGCGACAGGTACGACAGGATCTCGATCGGGATCAGGATCGGCGCCAGCGCCATCGGCACGCCCGAGGGCATGAACAGCGAGAAGAAGTGGAAGCCGTGCTTGATCAGGCCCAGCAGGGTCACGAACACGAAAACCGTCAAGGCCAGCCCGAAGGTGACGATGATGTGGCTGGTGAAGGTGAAGCTGCCGGGGACCAGGCCGATCAGGTTGCCGACCATGATGAACATGAACAACGAGAACACGAAGGGGAAGTACTTCCGCGCATCGGGACCCGCGTTGTCGCGCACGAGGTTGGCGACGAATTCGTAGAAGAGTTCAGCCAGCGACTGCATGCGGCTCGGAACGAGCGCGCGGCCGCGCATGCCGTAGACGATGAGGCCGGTGATCAGCGCTACCGTAATCACCATGTACAGCGCGGAATTGCTGAACGATGCGTCGAGGCCACCGATGTTGATCGGCAGATACCTCTGGATTTGGAATTGGTGAAGCGGATCCACGGTCGTCCTCGTTCAGCCAAACTTGTGCGTCTGGCGCTGTTATTGTTCCGGTCCGCTCTTCGGTCCCGGCTCTTTCCGGTATCCCGGAGCGTAGCCGATGCCGTTGACGGCGCGGTAGACATTCACAATTCCTGCCCCGGCGCCAAGGAAAAACATCCCTATCAGGCCCCAGGGCGTCGTGCCCAGCCAGTTGTCGAGCAGCATGCCGCCGCCGACACCAACGATCATGGCGGCGACCATCTCGATCCCGATGCGAAAGGCCAGCCCGATGGACCGCTTGGACAGGCCGTCGTCGCCTCCGGCCACTGGAGCCGGTCCGGCACTACGTTCCCGCGCCTTCTGCAACCGGGCGTCAAGGTCGGCCAACGAAGGTGGGGGTGACTGGTCGTCGCTCATACTCGAAACCATTTCCCCCGGTTGGCCGGGCAACCGCACGAAAGCGGCGGCACCATACGGTTAGGCCAGTACCCTGTCAAGTCGCAAAACCCTCAGCCCAAGTGGTTGAATTTCTTGAATTTACTGGTCGAAACAGGGGTTCGAAAGGGGTCTGGACCCGCACTTTCATGCCGGAAGCACCCCAATGCGACACTATGTACGCAGGCTGTACGAAGGCGCCGGGAACGGTCATTGCGGGTGCATGCCGGCCTGCCCGGCGGGTCCCATCGATCCGATGGCTTCGACCGGTACGTCCACCTGTACGCTGCCCGCCTTCTCGAAGGTCAGCGTGAGGGGGAAACTGGAGCCGGCGGCCAATGCCTGCTTGAGCCCCAGCAGCATGATGTGGAAACCGCCGGGCTGGAGCTTGATGGTATCGCCGGGAGGCAGCGGGATCCCGCCTTCCACCTCGCGCATCCGCATCACGTCGC
The DNA here is from genome assembly GCF_000936425.1 of Skermanella aerolata KACC 11604. GTDB lineage: Bacteria > Pseudomonadota > Alphaproteobacteria > Azospirillales > Azospirillaceae > Skermanella > Skermanella aerolata. The sequence goes on from NZ_AVFK01000004.1 coordinate 233,023, forward strand.
CGTCCTTGATGTGGGTGTGAAGCTCGATACGGTCGGCGACCGGAGAGGCGGCGGAAACGAGGCGGTCGGGTGCGTCGCCGGTGTTGGCGAGCGTGACGAACGCGCCGCCGACCTTGCCGCCGGGAGGCGTTGCCCGCGCCCAGGCTCCGTCGATCCGAAGGGTACCCTGCGTCTGAACCGCCGCGGCGTGTACGCCGGGGCTGTGCTGTGCCGATGCAGGCGGGGTAAAGGCGGCGGCAAGCAGGACGCTGACGCCCAGGGCTGCGAAAATATGACGCATGTGAGTGCTCTCCGGCTCTTATCGTTCGAGCTTCCGGTGTCAGGACTTGATATGTGCCCGGATGCCCTGCGCCATCTTGTCCGGCGTGGTGCCATGGGCGAAGGCCTCCAGAAAGCGGCCGTCCGGACTCATGAAATACACGAACGACGAGTGGTCCATCGTGTAATAGCCGTCATTCTCCTTGCTCGGCGCCTTGGCATAATAAACCCGGTAGGCGCGCGCAACGGACGCGATCTGCTCCGGCGTCCCGGTCAGGCCGGCCATCCTGGGATTGAACTGCGAGACGTAACCGGCAAGCTGCGACGGAGTGTCGCGTTCCGGGTCGATGGTGATGAACATCGGCTGCACCTCGTCGGCCTGCCGGCCCAACTGGTCGAGCGCGCTCGCCATGACCTGAAGTTCCGTCGGGCAGACATCCGGGCAGAAGGTAAAGCCGAAATAGATCAGCATGTAGCGGCCGCGGTAGTCGGCATCGGTAACCGGCCGGCCGGTCTGATCGGTCAGTGAGAAGGGGCCGCCGATCAGCGCCCCGCCCGTCTGGGTCCCGGACGACGATCCTGTCGGAAGGCTGGAGATCTGCCACCAGACGATGCCGGCCGCGATCAGCAGTCCGATCAGCGTACCGATGGCGAGGCGGAGGAGACGTTGGTTCATTATCGTCAACTACAGTTGCGGAAAGCCGGATGATTCGCTGCTTGACCGGGATATCTGTTAGGGGTGAGCCTGGGATCAGGAGGACCAATCGCCGCAGCCCGGCCGCAACGCCGCACTCCTTTAAGCCACGGCCCGATGCCAGTCCACAGGGAACGGACCGGGGGAAATCGGTTACGGGGCTCGGGCCAAGAGGATCGAGAGAGGATCACGCCATGAAAATCGGAATCGTCGGGGCCGGCTTCGTCGGCAGCGCCGCGGCATACGCGATGGTGATGCGCGGAGTCGGTACGGAAATCGTGCTGGTTGACCGGAACCAGGACTTGGCCGTGGCACAGGCGGAAGACATCCATCACGCGACCCCTTTCGCATATCCCATGCCTGTCAATGCGGGCGATTATGAGGCGCTGGCCGGCTCATGCGTCGTCGTCCTAGCTGCGGGCGCCAACCAGCGCCCGGGCGAAACGCGGCTGGAACTGCTGGAACGCAACGCCGCGGTGTTCGGCGACATCATTCCCCGCGTGCTGGCGGCCGCTCCGCAGGCGATCCTCCTAGTGGCGACCAATCCGGTCGATGTCATGACACAGGTATCGCTGGAGATTGCGCGCCGGACCAGTCCGGACTTCCCGGTGGGCAAGGTGATCGGGTCGGGGACAATCCTGGACACCGCCCGCTTCCGGGCACTGCTGGCGAAGCATCTGGGCATCTCGCCCAAATCGGTCCATGCGCATGTGCTGGGCGAGCATGGCGACAGCGAGGTGCTTCACTGGTCCGGCGCCGATGCCGGAGCGATGCCTATCTCCGACTTCGCCGATCAAGTCGGCCATCCCCTGACGGATGCGGTCCGGGCGGAGATCGATCAGGGCGTGCGCGGGGCCGCCGGGAAGATCATCAAGGGCAAGGGCGCCACGTGGTACGGCATCGGTGGCGGACTGGCCCGGATCGTCCAGGCGATCTCCGACGACGAGCGCGCGGTGATGACCTGTTCGGTCGTCAACCCGGAGGTCGCAGGCGTCCAGAACGTCGCCCTGTCGCTGCCCAGGATCGTCGGATTGGAAGGCGTGCTTGGCACAATCCATCCGCATCTGGACAAAGGTGAGATGGCCGCGCTGTCACGCAGCGCCGGCATCCTGAAAGAGGCAGTGACGACGCTGGGGATCAAATAACCGCTGGTTTCACCGTGCGGCGGAAACCACCCCGCCGCACGGTGGCGAATGACGCCTAAGCCAGTAGCGGCATCATCGCGGCGACCAGCGGGTGCCGCACAATGTCCTGGGTGGTCAGGCGGACGATGGCGATGTCTTCCAGCGGTTGCAGCCGGCGTACGGCTTCCTCGAGGCCGGACATGCCGGGCAGCAGGTCGGTCTGGTCGGGATCGCCGGTGATGACCATGGTGGAATGCCAGCCCAATCGCGTCAGCAGCATCTTGATCTGCTGGAACGTCATGTTCTGCGCTTCGTCCACGATCACGAAGCTGCGGGAGATGGTCCGTCCGCGCATATAGGCCAGCGGCGCTATTTCGACCGTCCCGTCCTTGGTCATCTGCCGCACCTGCCGGGCGCCCAGCCGGTCGGACAACGCGTCGTAGATCGGGCGCATCCACGGGTCCATCTTTTCGTTGATGTCGCCGGGCAGGAAGCCAAGGCTCTCACCGGCCTCGACGACGGGCCGGGTGATGACGATTCGCGAAACGCGCCCGGCGTTCATCGCCTCCACCGCCTTGGTGACGGCGAGATAGGTCTTGCCGGTACCGGCGGGGCCGACCGCCAGTGTCATGGAATGGGTGTCGATGGCCGTCATCAGCGCTTCCTGATTGGCGGTCCGGGGCTTGACCGTCTTCAGGTAGCTCTGGTCGCGGAAAGCGTCGCCGTCGGCATCGGGCAGAGCCACGATGCGGGCCGAGGATGCGGTGCGTTTTGCCATGGAACGTCGTCCTTTCCCTTCACTGGTGTCCTGATCGAGCGGGTCCCACAATTTATTCGTCTCTATGGGGGCTCTCATCGATCAACTCCTCTGCCGAACCGGCGATGGACCATGTCGTTCTCCTGAATCGTTGGAACACGGCTTCGGTGAAACGGGGTGGTACAGGCGACTGGAGGTTAAGTATCCGGGCACAAAAAAACCTCCCCGGGGGGAGGTGCGGACATCGGTGCTGGTGACTGGAACTAAGCGTACGGAAGCGAGGCGGCAGGGAGGGATGCGGGGGCCGCTGTCCGGATCGTGAATGCGTCTCGACGGGTCTGACAAGTTTCGCTTTCCTGTCGTCGGTGACTGCCGCTCGTAACAAGAAGGATAACGAGACAATTCTCCTTTTGTCCCGAGATTTCGGGGGATGAATAAAAAATTCATTCAGTTGTTGCGAATTGTCCGCATTGCAGGTGCGAACGCGGCTTCGGCATGGCGCAATTGCCGGGCATTGCTTATGCTGAATGGCTGATCTTCGACGGAGAATACTATGGCGAACAGGTTCACCTCGATCTGGAACGAGAAGAGATCCGCCGTCAAAGCAGTACGTCCGGCGGGGAGGGCAGGCGTCGCGACCGGTATGGCCGACAGCGAGAGCGGCGAGGAGGGCGACGACTCGGCGGCGCGGTCTCTGCGCGCGCTGAAGGTTATGCTCGACCGTGGGTTGATGACGCAGGCCGAATACGACGAGAGGAAGGCTGCCATTACCGGAACCAGTCCTCGGTGATCCCTTCACAGCCGGAACAGGCTGCCGGAGTCGCTTAAAGACTTTGCCAAGGCATCTTCGTGCCGTTACCATAGTTTGTAGCTTTTCCGGCACAGACCCCAACAAATTGGACCTCGACCAGATTTGGGGACGGGGGCAGGGGTGGTTGTTGGAATATCCGTGGGTTATGGTTAACTAGACGCTTGCACTTCGGGGCCATGGCTCGCTAGAAGGAGTAGCCATTTTCTCGATTTTGGAAGGTCGCCGGATTTTCAACAGGGATGGCCGGAGCATGGGGCGGCGGATGCTGCTGCCGCCCGCGGGGCGGCGGACATCATGGATAGGCGGTAGGGGTTTGTGAGAAGCACCAGTCAGATTTCCGAGCGCGACGCGCCGTTCCAGCTCCGGGGCAACAACTTCACCGTGATGGTGCTGAAGTTGGTGGCGCCGGACGACCCGTCGTTTTTCCCCCAACTGCTCAGCAAGATCCGTCAGGCGCCTAATTTCTTCAAGAATGCGCCGGTGGTGCTCGACCTTGAGGAACTGGACGAGAGCGCCGGACCGGCCGATTTCATCGATTTCGTCGTTACCCTGCGCCAGCACAGCCTGATCCCGGTCGGCATCCAGGGCGGCACGACCGCCCAGCAGAACGCGGCGTTCGAAGCTGGGCTGACGATCATGCCGACCGGCCGTCCCAGCCGCGAACCGGAACGCGAATTCCAGCGGCCGGCTCCGGGCCGCGCGCCGACCGACCCGCTGCCGCCCCGTACGCCTTCGCCGATCGGCGAGGCGCCGCCGGCGCCGGACTTCCAGAAGACGACGATGATCATCACCGAGCCGGTGCGTTCGGGCCGTCAGATCTACGCCGCGCGCGGCGACCTCATCGTGATGGGGCCGGTCAGCGCCGGGGCGGAACTTCTGGCGGACGGCAATATCCACGTCTACAGTTCGCTGCGCGGACGCGCGCTGGCGGGCATTTCAGGCGACACCAACGCCCGCATCTTCTGCCATAGCCTGGAAGCCGAACTGGTGTCGATCGCCGGTCTGTACCGGGTCAGCGAGGACCTCGACGCGTCGGTGTTCAAGAAGCAGGTACACATATATCTGGACGACGGATATCTTCGCATGGACCCGTTGTCATGAGCCGCAGCAATCGTAGCAATCTATCAACTTCGAAGAGTGGAGAGGCTTCCTTGGCCAAGGTAATCGTGATGACATCGGGCAAGGGCGGCGTGGGCAAGACCACGTCGAGCGCTGCCTTCGCCACTGGACTGGCGCTGCGCGGGTTCAAGACCGTCGTCATCGACTTCGACGTTGGTCTGCGCAACCTCGACCTGATCATGGGCTGCGAGCGCCGCGTGGTGTTCGACTTCGTGAACGTGATCAACGGCGAGGCGAAGCTCAACCAGGCGCTGATCAAGGACAAGCGGGTCGAGAACCTCTTCATCCTGCCGACCAGCCAGACCCGCGACAAGGACGCTCTGACCAAGGAAGGCGTCGAGAAGATCCTGGACGAGTTGAAGAAGGACTTCGACTACATCCTGTGCGACAGCCCGGCCGGCATCGAGAAGGGCGCCTTGATGGCGCTGTACTTCGCCGATCACGCGATCATCGTGACCAACCCGGAAGTGTCGTCGGTCCGCGACAGCGATCGCATCCTGGGCGTGCTGGCGTCCAAGTCCCGCCGGGCGGAGCTGAACCAGGAGCCGGTGCAGGAGCATCTGCTGCTGACCCGCTACGATCCGGAGCGCGTCGAGCGCGGCGACATGCTGAAGGTCGACGACGTGCTGGAGATCCTGGCGATCCCGCTGCTCGGCGTCGTTCCGGAAAGCACCGCCGTGCTGCGCGCCTCCAACATCGGCATGCCGGTCACGCTGGACGAGAAGAGCAACGCCAATAAGGCCTATACCGATGCGGTCGCGCGGTTCCTGGGTGAGACGGTCGAGCATCGCTTCATGAAGCCGGAGAAGAAGGGCTTCCTGGACCGCCTCCTGCGGAGGACTGCATGAGCATCTTCAACTTCTTCCGGCAGGCTCCCCGCAAATCCGTCGCCGAGGAGGCCAAGGAACGCCTCCAGATCGTGCTGGCGCATGAGCGGGCCGCCGGGTCGAGCCCCGATTACCTGCCGATCCTCCAGCGTGAACTGCTGGCCGTGATCGCCAAGTATGTGCAGATCGACGAGAAGAAGGTTGAAGTGAGCTTCGAGCGGGGCGGAGACTATTCGACGCTCGAAGTGAACATCGAACTGCCGCCGCCGTCGCCGGACAAGGGGGTCCGTACGCGCGGCACCGCCACCAACACCGCCGGCGGCGATGCAGCATCCGCTGCGAAGGCCGCCACGGCGGCGAAGCGGGCCTGAGGCGGTTGCATTGTAAGGCCTTGCGGTACGCGCCGGCCGGATAGATCCGGCCGGTTCGGGCTATTTCTTATTGAATTTCAAACAGCGACGTTGTCGATCAGCCGCGTTCGGCCGACGAAGGCCGCGGCCAGCACTCGTGCCGGACGGTCCGCGACATCCAGCGGCTTCAGCGATGCGGCGTCGCAGACGGCGAGATAGTCGATGCGGTCGAAGCCGGCTACCCGCAACTCCTCCAGTCCCCATTCGATCTCGGTCAGGCAGCGCTCCGGCGCCTCCGCGATCCGGGCGGCCATGGCGAACAGCACCCGGTTCAGCTGCCGGGCGACGGCAAGCTGTTCCGGCGTCAGATAAGCGTTGCGGGACGACAGGGCCAAGCCGGTTTCGTCCCGCACCGTTTCCGCACCTTCGATCAGCACGGGGACGTTGAGATCGCGGACCATCCTGCGGATGACCTGAAGCTGCTGATAATCCTTTTGACCGAACACCGCCACGTCGGGCAGGCATTGCAGCAGCAGCTTGGATACCACCGTCGCGACGCCGTCGAAATGGCCGGGACGCAACGGACCGCACAGTCCGTCGGTCAGCCCCGCCACATGGACCGTGGTGGAGAAACCGTCGGGATAGATCTCGCCGACTTCGGGAGCGTAAAGCAGGTCGGCCCCGACGGTCGCCAGCTTGGCGGCGTCGGCAGCTTCCTGACGCGGGTATTTCGAGAAATCCTCGTTCGGTCCGAACTGCGTCGGGTTGACGAAGACGCTGACCACGACGTGGTTGGCGCCCTGCCGGCGCGCCGCTTCCACGAGGCTCAGATGGCCTTCGTGGAGGGCGCCCATGGTCGGGACGAGGCCGACCTTGTCTCCGGCGGCTCGCCAGCGGGCGACGCGGGCGCGGAGGTCGGCGACGGTCCGGACTACCGACAGGTTCTCAGGCATTTGGGGTGTTCCCGCTCGGCTTGGGGGCGAAGACATGCTCGGGGCCGGGGAAACGGCGTGCCCGCACATCGTCGGCATAGGCTTGGGCCGCTTGCCCGATCTGGACGCTCAGATCGGCGTAGCGCTTGACGAATTTCGGCGTGAAGTCGTTGAACAGGCCGACGATGTCCTCGGTGACCAGGATCTGGCCGTCGCAGGCCGGCGATCCGCCGATGCCGATCGTCGGCACCGACAGGTCGGCGGTCAACTGGCGGGCCAACGTCTCGACCGTGCCCTCGATCACGATGGCGAAGGCGCCGGCTTCCGCGATGGCGAAGGCGCCGGTCGCGATGGCGTTGCCTTCCTGGCCGCTACGGCCACGTGCCCGGTAGCCGCCCAGGACGTTGACCGACTGGGGGGTGAGGCCGACATGGCCGAGCACGGGAATGCCCCGGTGGACCAGGAACTCGACCGTGCGCGCCATCTCGGCACCGCCTTCCAGCTTGACCGCCGCACACCCTGTCTCCGCCATCACCCGCGCCGCCGAGCGGAACGCCGCTTCGGGCGATTCCTGATAGCTCCCGAACGGCAGGTCGACGACGACGCAGGCATGGCTGCTGCCGCGCACAACGGCGGCGCCATGGGCGATCATCATGTCGAGCGTGACCGGCAGCGTGCTGTCCATGCCGTAGAGCACCATGCCAAGGCTGTCCCCGACCAGAAGCATGTCCACATGGGGATCGAGCTGGCGGGCCATGGGGGTGGTGTAGGCGGTCAGCGACACGATGGGCGTTCCGCCCTTGCGCGCGGTCAACTCCGGAACGGTGACGCGCCGCCGGCTGTCCTGGACACTCATGTCTGGCTTCCCCTTGGTGGCACGGGTTGCTTTGCGTGCGCCTAGATATAATGCCGGGGACGCCGCGTCACGATGAATGCAGGCTTGTGGCAAAAATTGATCGTAAAATCCCGCGATCCGAAATCGCAGCTGGCTGGAACGAATCGATCGTTCTCAACCGAAGTAAGTACCGTGTAGTGCAGTGTAGTGGATTAATAGTCGGGAGTGCCCCTCCGAAGGCCGATAAACTTTTCGGCAAAAGCTCAGCATCATCGCCAATCACCGGCAGCCGGGCGCTGACGGAAGGCAATCGTGCGTGGGGATATCGTCATGACAATAGCTCAACCGGTGGTCAGCCGCTTTGCGGGTCTTGAGTTCGGACGCGGTATCGCCGCCCTGCTGATCACGCTGTTCTATGCCACCGGCTTCTACGAGAAGTATTTCGGCGTCAGCGTATTCGGCAACCCGTTCCGGGGCGGCCATGCCGGGTTCGAGTATTTCTTCGTGCTGGCGGGCTTCTTCATCTACACCGCGCATGCCTCCGACATCGGGCGCCCGGGCCGGCTCGGATCGTTCGCTTATCAACGGGCGATCCACATCTATCCGATGTACTGGCTGGTCGTCGGCCTGCTGGCCGCCGCGATGCTGGCGGTGCCGAGCCTGGGGGCCGAAAAGGGCATCACGCCGGGCAAGGCGCTGCTGGACTTCCTGATGATCCCGCGAGACGGAGCGCTGGTCCTGTCTCCCGCCTGGGCGTTGCAGCGGGAGATGGTCTTTTATCTCGCCTTCGCGCTGCTGCTGCTGGTGCCCCGGCTGGGCATGGCCGTGTTCGTCGTCTGGCAAGCCGCCATCCTGTTCAATACCGCCAGTCCCTTTGCCGAAAGTGCTTTCGCGGAAGTGGCGCTGGATATCACCAACATCGGCTTCGCCTTCGGCATGATCGGCGCCCATCTTGTGATGAAGGACCGTATTCCGGCTCCCCGCCTCTTGGCGCTGCTCGGTCTGGCGGGCTTCGCCGCCGGGTTGATCGCCGAGTGGTACTATGTGGACACCGTCCCGATGCGGGCGCCTGTGTTCGGCGAGACGATCGAGAAGACATACTATAATCTCTGCGCCGCCATAACGATCCCAGCGCTGGCGGCGTGGGAGCAGCGTTCGGCATGGCGAATTCCGCGCTTCCTGACCGTTTTCGGGGGAGCCGCCTATATGCTGTTCCTGATCAACCAGCCGGTCAATTCAGTGGTCGTCAAGCTGCTGGCAAACCCTGCGGTGAAGCCGATGCTGACGGCGGAAATCGCCTATAGCATCAACATCGCCATCACCGTCGCCCTGGCGGTCGCGCTGCACCTGATCGTCGAGAAGCCGGTGCTGTCACGCCTAAGAGCCGCCAAGGCGAACCGGACGCCGTCGACGGGCGTGGTCAGGGCAGGCGCCTGACCGGATACGTAATCCTCCCCTTTTCGCCGGAACTTGTGTCAGCATGGTCCCGCCTATCCGAATAGGGAGTGGACGATGTTTCTGGATGAGACGGCGTCGATTGGCCGGAACCCGCCCCGGCTTGGGTACGGTGTGGCGGTGACGGATGTGGATGGCGACGGGGCGTTCGAGTTCGTCGTCGCGGGTTATGGCTGCGCCAACCTCGTGCTCAAATGGGATGGACGCCGGCTGGTCGATATCGCCGGCGAAGTGATGGCCGACGCGCGGCGCAACGCCATCGGGCTCTGCGCCGCGGATGCCGACGGCGACGGGCGGGAAGAGCTTTATATCCTCAATTCGGAAAGTTTCAGCGGACCCAAGCAGTTCGGCGACCGGCTGTTCGCCTGTTTCGGACATCGATGGCTGGACCTGTTCGGCCAGCCGGAGAACTTCGCGGCGATCAACCAGACGGCGGGCCGTTCGGTCGCCTGCATCGACAGGGCGGGCACCGGCAAATACGGTTTCGTGGTCGCCAACCATGGCGGGCGCTTCCGGCTCTACGAGTTCGACCGGCGGGGCAGGGTGTCGGACGTCGCGGAGGAAGCGGGCATCGACCTGCCGGCAGCGGGCAGGGCCCTAGTCAGCCTGCCGCTGGTCTCGGACCGCATGGATATCTTCGCGGCCAACGAACACGGGCCGAACTTCCTGTTCCGCAATACCGGCGACGGCACCTTCGAGGAGATCGCGGCGGAATGGGGCATCGCCGATCCGGCAAACAATGGACGTGGCATCGCCGTCCTGGATGCCGACGGCGACGGGCTGTTCGACCTCGTCTATGGCAACTGGGAAGGGCCGCACCGGCTGTTCCTCCAGAAGGCGGGCGGCGGGTTCGCCGATGCGGCGCCGGAGGAAATGTCGGAGCCGTCGCGAATCCGCACCGTCATCGCCGCCGATTTCGACAACGACGGATACGAGGAGATCTTCTTCAATAATATCGGCCAGCCGAACCGTCTGTTCGCCTGGTCGCACGAGCGCTGGACCGAGGTCGAGATCGGCGATGCCGAGGAGCCCCATGGACTGGGCACCGGGGCGGCGGTCGCCGATATCGATGGCGACGGCAGACTGGAGCTGCTGATTTCCCACGGCGAATCGGCGCCCCAGCCGCTCGGCTTCTACCGGCCCTATCCGAACGACAATGCCTGGCTGCGGGTTATGCCGCTGACCATGGCGGGTGCGCCGGCGCGCGGCGCGGTCGTGACCTGCACGGCGAAGGGGCGGACCCAGCGGCGCGCGATCTGCGCCGGCAGCGGCTATCTCTGCCAGATGGAGCCAGTGGCTCATTTCGGGCTGGGGGCCGTTCATTCGGTAGAGCGGGTCGAGGTGCGCTGGCCGGATGGGACGATGCGGAGCGTCGAACACCCCCATGTCAACCGCGTGCTGCGGGTCGAGCATCCGGGCCGCTGATCCTTCAGGCGGTTCGCTCTGGTCAGCGCCGCATATTGGATTAGACTGTAACTATCGATCCGATGCCCGCCATTCGATGCCTATGGAGAAGACCTTGGCCATTGCCCATCCTTACCTGCTCTTCCTCGGCGATGCGCCCGATCCGCTTTCCGCCAAGACCGCCGATGGCGTCGCCCGCTGGCGCCGCGACTGGTGCGTCGGCCAGTTGCGCCTGGACGGCTGCAAGGCCGATCTCGGCTTGGCCGACAAGAGCCTGAAGGAAGCGGCGGCCGAGGGGGCGAAGACCCTGATCATCGGCGTCGCCAATCGCGGCGGCCGCTTTGCGCCGAGCTGGCAGGAAACCATGCTGAAGGCGCTGGACCTCGGCATGGACATCGCCAGCGGCCTGCACAACAAGGTTTCGGACATCAAGCCGGTGGCGGAGAAGGCGTCGGCGCTCGGCCGTTCGCTGTTTGACGTGCGCCATCCAACGCGGGAGTTCGACATCGGCACCGGCGAGCGGCGGCCGGGCAAGCGGCTGCTGGCGGTCGGGACAGACTGTTCCATCGGCAAGATGTTCACGGCGCTGGCGCTGGAGAAGGAAATGCGGGCGCGCGGCTTCAAGGCCGATTTCCGCGCGACCGGCCAGACCGGCATCCTGATCGCCGGCGACGGCGTGTCGATCGACGCCGTGGTGTCTGACTTCGTTTCGGGCGCGGTCGAGTTCCTGGCTCCCGCCAACGACGAGGACCACTGGGACGTCGTGGAAGGGCAGGCGTCGCTGCTGCACCCGAGCTATGCCGGCGTGACCCTAGGGCTGGTCCACGGATCGCAGCCCGACGTGATGGTGATGTGCCACGAGCCGACCCGCCCGCACATGCGTGGTCTTCCCAACCGCAAGGTGCCGGACCTGAAGGACTGCATCGCGGTCCACGAGGCGGCGGCGCGGGTGACCAATCCCAATGCCAAGGTGATCGGCTTCAGCATCAACACGGCGGCGATGGACGACGCTGCCGCCGCCAAGTACCTGAAGGAGCTGGCCAACCGCTTCGGCATGCCGGCGGTCGATCCCGTCCGTGGGGGAGTGGCACCGATCGTAGACCTGCTGGGTTGATGCAATGGCAGCCGTTTCAGCGAAACGCACCCTGACCGTCCGCCGCGAGGTTTTCCCGATCCAGGGCACCTTCCGGATCTCGCGCGGGGCCAAGACGGAGGCCCATGTCGTCGTCGCCGAGGTGGAGGACGGCGGAGTCGTCGGGCGCGGCGAATGCGTGCCCTATGCCCGCTACGGCGAAAGCATCGACGGCGTCGTCGAGCAGATCGAGAGTGTAGCGGCTGCCATCGGCGCCGGGATGGAGCAGGAGGAACTGCTGTCCGCCCTGCCGCCGGGCGCTGCCCGCAACGCGGTGGACTGCGCGCTTTGGGATCTGGCCTGCAAGCTGACCGGACAGCCGATCTGGGAGGTCGCCGACCTGGACGGCCCGCTGGAGCCGGTCGTTACCGCCTATACCCTCAGCCTGGATACAGTCGAGAACATGGCCGCCGCAGCAAAGGCATCGTCGCGCCGCCCGCTGCTGAAGCTGAAGCTGACGGGTGACGGCGACCTGGAGCGGGTCCGGGCGGTCCGGGAGAACGCGCCGGACGCCCGGCTGATCGTGGACGCCAACGAGGGCTGGACGGTGGAGCACCTGAAGCGCTTCGGCGACGCCTTCGCCGGTTTGAAGGTGGAGCTGATCGAGCAGCCGCTGCCGGCGGGACAGGACGACGCCCTGTTCGGCGTCGAATGTCCCGTGCCGCTGGGCGCCGACGAGTCGTGTCATGACCGGGGCACGCTGGACGAGCTTCGCGGCAAGTATCAGGTGGTCAACATCAAGCTCGACAAGACGGGCGGGTTGACTGAAGCGTTGCGGTTGAAATCGGATGCCGAGGATGCCGGCTTCCGCATCATGGTCGGCTGCATGCTGGCAAGCTCGCTCGCGATGGCTCCCGGCGTTGTGCTCGCGCAGGGCGTCGATCTGGTCGATCTGGACGGGCCGCTGTGGTTGGCTAGGGATAGGGTGCCCGGCCTCAAATACGAGGGCGAAACCGTCTTTCCGCCGGAGGCAGCGCTATGGGGGTGAGCAAGCCCGATGTGACCAGGGATGACCTGGAGCGGCGCATCGATCAGGCCATGGGCCGGACCAAGGCCGATCTGGTGATCAAGAACACCCGGTTCCTCAACGTGGTGACGGGGGAGATCGCGGAGGGCGACATCGCCGTGTGCGGCGACGTCATCGTCGGCACCTACGAGAGCTACGACGGCGACACCGTGATCGACGGCCGCGACCGGATCGCCGTGCCGGGCTTCATCGACACCCATGTCCATTGCGAGAGCACGCTGGTCTCGCCGTTCGAATTCGACCGTTGCGTCCTGCCGCGCGGCACGACGACGGCGATCTGCGACCCGCACGAGATCTGCAACGTCCTGGGCGAGGAGGGGCTGCAATACTTCCTCGACAGCTCCGTCGGGCTGGCGATGGACTTGCGGGTGCAGTTGTCCTCCTGCGTGCCCGCGACCGAGCTTGAGACTTCGGGGGCAAGGCTGGAAGCCGCCGACCTCGTGCGCCACAGGGGTCACCCCCAGGTGATCGGGCTGGCGGAGTTCATGAACTTCCCCGGCGTGCTGCACAAGGACCCGGGCGTGCTGGACAAGCTGGCGGCGTTCCAGGGCGGCCATATCGACGGGCACAGCCCGCTGGTCAGCGGTTACGACCTGAACGCCTACCTGTCGTGCGGCATCAAGAACTGCCACGAGACGACCGGAGTCGAGGAGGCGCGCGAGAAGCTGCGGAAAGGCATGCAGGTGCTGATCCGGGACGGCAGCGTGTCGAAGGACGTCAATACGCTGGCCCCTATCATCGACGCGATGACGTCGCCGTTCCTGGGCTTCTGCACCGACGACCGCAACCCGCTCGACATCGCCGAGGAAGGCCATATCGACCACCTGATCCGGCGTTCGATCGCCCTGGGCGCTCCGGTCGAGTCGGTCTACAGGGCCGCCACGTGGTCGGCGGCGCGCGGCTTCGGGCTGACCGACCGGGGGCTGATAGCGCCGGGCTTCCGCGCCGATATCGTGCTGCTGGACGATCTGGCCGACTGCCGCGTCAACTCGGTGATCCGCAGCGGCCGGCTTGTCGGACCGGAGAGTTTCGAGGGGCGGCCGACGGTGGCGGCGGTCGGCCTGAACTCGCTGAAGCTGGACCAGGTCACGCCCGATATCTTCCGCGTCGCCTCAAACGGCCCGACCGGGCCGGTGATCGGGCTGATCCCCGGCAAGATCCTGACCGAGCACCTGACGGAGAGCCTGCCGTATCGCAACGGCGAGCGTCACCCCGATCCGGAAGCCGATATCCTCAAGGTCTGCGTGCTCAGCCGCCACGGCACCAACCGCAACGTCGGGCGCGGCTTCGTCAAGGGCTTCGGCCTGAAGCGCGGCGCGCTGGCATCCAGCGTCGGCCATGACAGCCACAACGTCATCGTGGTGGGTGCGGACGATGCCGACATGGCTGTTGCGGTCAACCGGCTGATCGAGCTTCAGGGCGGCTTCGTGTCTGTTCTGGACGGCAACGTGACAGGAGAACTGGCCCTGCCGCTGGCCGGCCTGATCAGCGACCGCAGCTTCGAGGAAGTCGAGCACCAGTTGATCGCTTCACGGGCCGCCGTCCGCGCGATGGGCTGCCCGCTTGCCGAACCGTTCCTGCAACTGGCCTTCCTGCCGCTGCCGGTGATCCCGCACCTGAAGATTACCGACATGGGTCTGGTGGACGTGGACCGCTTCGAACTGATCCCGGCGTAAGGTCGGGGGCGTTAAAATCGGTTCTATGGATGACTGGCCAATTGGTTTTTTGCAGTCAATGCCGAGACGCCGAAATAATCAGCGGCTTCTTCGATCCGGTCTTCGGAAAAATCGTCATTGAGGAATGCCTGAAGAGAATCGATCGGGCAGAGGAACTCTGCGGCGAACGCTCGCTGCACCTTCTGGCGTGCTGTTCTGGTGTCGGTTGCCGGAAGCCATGCGTCGGTAGCTGGCGCAATCAAAAAATCGGCCAGGAATCTTGCCGCTTCGAACCTGCGGCCGGAAGCGCTCCGCCTCTTGAACAGGAGTTTGAGCCGGGAGTCGCCGGGCTCACGGACGGCAAGTCCGAACGGAGCCTTCGGGTCCGTTCCAGGTTCGGGTGAAAAGGAGCGGACAGGGATATCGAACAGGCTCGCCAGTTCCTTATCCGTTACGGCATCCCGCGTAATGGCCCATGCGCGCCGGGCCGCCGTGGCAAGTGTCCGACCGCGACTCCAGGGAGGCACACCAGGGGAAAAATGAAGGTTCTGCAATGCATTCGGCGTGTGTATGCAAGCGGGGGTTCCCGTTCTGGTCGCAATACGCGTCGTCCGCTGAATCGCTTCATTCAGGGCAGTCCTGGGCAAAGTGGGCGCGATCTCGTCCAACGCTGCTTGCCCTGCTTGTTCTCTCAGGGTCAGGAGGTCTAGGAGGGCCTGTTCCGGAGCTTCGTCGGGATCGAAGCCAAGTTGAGCTTCCAATCTCCGCCGCTCCCGCTCCTTCGGATCTTGCCTTTCAGCGGCGACTTCGGTCCAGAGGCGGGACAAGTCGGTTTCTCCGGCCTTCTGCTGCCGCAACCGGACCAGTACATGGTCGATGAAGGCATCCACCGTCGATTCGAAATCGTTGCCTTCTATCGTCGCTTTGAAATCCGCCAGATAGCGAATCGGCTCCGGTGATTTCTGTCGTGACGGCTGGCACGAAACTTCGATTGTTTCCCCATCGCTGCTGAACGTCACCGGAGGCCAGATAAAGCCATGACCGGCTGCCGGCATTTCATGCGCCATCCTCCATGAAGCCGGAAACTCACCCCACGAGGATTGAGGTTCCCACCGCAGACGCCACCAGTTGGCGGCGAACCACAAGGCCAGCGGATAGGCGGAAACATGAACATGGTCATGAACGGTGTGGGATAAGGTGTCTTCGATATGCGTCGCCACAAAGTCGCCGGCGGCGATGTGAAGGTGCGTGGCTGTCACACGATCCTCAGGCAGGCCGCAGTCGCACGCAACCCATTCGGCATCCATCACGAACTTTGTCGGCATACCGCACTCCAACGCTTCCGGACATCGACTGCCAGCGGGTCGTCCTCACCCATCGGATAGCCATGATAAATCCCCTGAACCCTGTTCTCCAGGATCGCTTCGACAGGATCGCCGTTCCGAGCTACTGCCCAGACGTTTTTTGGCCAATCCCCGTCCATCTCCACGCTCACCAATCCAAGGACGGCGCCCTGTCGAAGCAGGCGGGTGGCCTCGGCCTTTGAGAAGATCACCACGGCATCGCACAGCGTCTTGTTCTGGCGAGCCGATCCGGGAGGCGTCAGTCCAAAGTCTCCCGGATGCATTTTGTGCATCGGATTGCCGCCATACCCAATCCTGAGAGAAATGGATCGCAGCAATTGCTCTTCTTCTAAGCTGGATGAGAGTGGGCGTATCGCACGTTTCGGGTTTGCCGTTCGCTTCGCCATCGATCAGCCATGAGAGCAAGAAGCAAGCGGCTGTGACCGCCGCTCGTTCCTGAAGAGAAGGCGCCTCTCATAGCAGTCACGGTGAAAAATCGAAAGAGTTAGTGTTTGCCCCGATTAACGCTTAGCCAGCTTCGCGGCCAGCGTCACGTCGGCGTGGAAGAGGGGTTCTTCGACGCGGTTGCCGCGCAGGATGTAGCTGGGGTGGAAGGTCGGTACGACTATGGCGTCCGGGTAGAGGCGGCAGGGGAGTTCCTGGCCGCGCAGGGCCGTGATGCCGCTCTGGCCGGTCAGCGCCCACATCGGCGTGCGGCCCAGCGCGATGACGACGGCCGGCTTGATCTCGTTGAGGGTCCGGCGCAGGTGTTCGACTTCGGCGGCGTATTCGGCGAGGCAGTAGTCCGAGATGCCCATCGGACCCAAATCCTCCGCGACCTCGACGCCGAGTTTCCGGGCCTTGGTCCGCGAGGAGAAGAAATGGCCGACCTTGTTGCCGGGCGGCTGGTAGCGGAAGGTGTTGCCGACAAGGCAAGTGGCGCGGTCCAGCCCGACGGATTTCAGGTTCTCGTCCAGCATACGGCCGCTGACGCCGACGAAGGGTTTGCCGGTGCGCGCTTCCTCAGCGCCGGGAGCTTCGCCTATGATGGCGATGCGACCGCCGGCCGGGTCCTTGGTAGGATACTGGTAATCGACGAAAGGCAGTTCGGTTAGAGAGGCAGTCACTGGTCAGGCTTTCGCAGCAGGTTGATCCGGATTGGCTGGTCGAACCACCAGGCGCCTTCGCGCTGCTCGCCGGAGGCCTGGAAAAGCGCGCGCAGATGCGCGTCCTCCGTGCGGATCAGGGTCGAGCGGGTCGGATCGACGCCCGCCATGCGGTCAGCGAAGCTCTGGTAGTCATCGTGCTTCACCGGATTGAGGTAGAACAGCTCATCCACCGCTTCCAGTACCCGGACGGATTTCAGTGCCTTCAACGCTGCGGCCCGGACATCCGTTTCGTCGTCGACCAGCTTGGTCAGTTCGAAATAGCCGCCGCGCGGTTCCGGTTCGTGGATCAGCGCCAGACCGCCCGGCTTCAGCACGCGCGCCGTCTCGGCCAGCGCCTTCGCCATGTGTGGGATCGGTACGTGGTGCAGGCTGTTCATGAAGATCACCGCATCGACGCTGTCGTTGTGCATCGGCAGGTTCTCGCCCACACCCTTGATATAGCGCTCGTCCCGGACCGGCTGGGCGGCGCGGGCGCGGTTCAGGGCCTCGTCGAGGATTTCGACGCCCGTCACATGGGCGCCCCGTTTGGCGAGGGCGCGAACTAAAGAGCCTTCGCCGCAGCCGACATCCACGATGCGGGCGCCTTCGATCGGCAGAAGGCTTGCGATCACGTCCATCGCCTTGCGGCGCTCTGGGGCAGGGTGGGTGTGCTGGTCTTGCATGGCGATCGTCTCTCCGGTCAGGCGCGCGATCTGACTAACAGATTTTGCAGCCAATAGGAGCGGGGAGATCAGAGATCAACGAAAATCGGCGCTTCGGTATGCTGTGGACCGAGAAGGGGGCGTCGGTTCCGGTCAGGCCGACAGATCGATCGTTCCGCCGCCGGGACCCTGTCCAAGCGTGCGGGCACGGCCGGCGGCGGCGATCATGCTCTGGACGTTCTGCTGGTCGGAAGACTTCATCTCCGTCACATAGGCGCTGGTGGCGCCGGTCAGCGTGGGGACCTTCGCGCCCGCTTTGGTCGATGCATTGGTTTCCTGGATCGCCTTGCTGTCTTCGCCGACGATGGATTTGGTGACGCCGGTCAGTGGCTCGACCCGCGCATTGACCTTCATTCCGTCGTTGGTGTTGCTGACCTGCCGATTGATTTCCTGGTTGAACGCCTGCGTCTGTGGCGTCAGGTCACGCACCTTGGGAGCCGTCCGCATGAGATCGGGCGAGATCGGGGAAGATGAAACCATGGTGACGCTATCCCTGGACCGGCGGACGAAGCTTAGCTCTTATATGATTCTTCAGGATTATATCATAGCACTTTCAACAGGGGTATAGAGTCGCAGGGCTTTAAGAATGCTGTTGCACCGGACGCGGTCGTCATTGTACATGGACCCCAGCATCAAGAGTTGGGCTGGCGCCCAACACCAACCTGCCTTCCCGGGCAAGGTGGTGGTTCCGGTAACGGAACGATGCGGCCTGAACCGGCAACTATACGGGAACGAGCCGCTGCGTCAGCCCTCCTCGGCACAGAAGCCAGGAGGGTTTAGTCATGTCTGAACGTCAGCCCGTCGTCCCCGTCGCCGGTCCCTGTACCATCCCGCTGTGCGGCCCTGCCGACACGCTCGAATTGATCGCGGGCGGCAGCCGCGCCACCGCGCGCGAGCCGGACCGGCGCGAATGGGTGTTCGCCGCCGTCCATCGCGGTCGGGGGACATGGACGCATCTTTACCTTGTCGTCGAGTCGTCCCGCCGGGGACGTCCGGAGATCCACCTGTGCCTCGTGCTGGAAGGCGAGCGCCTCGAAGAGGCCCGCCGGCGCGCCGCCGCGGATTGGTGGCGCCCGGTCAGGTGAGTGCCTCGACCAGCCGGTCGATCTCATCTTCCGTGTTGTAGTAGTGGACGGATGCCCTGACCATTTCCGTCAGGCCCCGGGCATTCATGTCCAACAGGGTCGATGCCGCCTTGGTGACCGACACGTTGATGCCCTGCTCCGCGAGCAGCGCCTTGATCTCCGCCGGCGGGCGCGGCCCCGTGAAGGTGACGATGCCGCACCGGACCTCTCCCAAGTCGCGGACCGTATAGCCCGGCAAGGGGGCGATGCGGGAGCGCAGCAGGTCGCCAAGGTTCCGCACCCGGTCCCAGATCGCATCCAGGCCCCAGCCCAGCGCGTAATCGACCGCGACGCCCAGGCCGATCTTCGCGGCGACGTTGCTTTCCCAGTTCTCGAACCGACGGCCGTCGGCGTGGATCTCATAGCGGCCGGGCGCCACCCAGGTCGCCGCGTGATTGTCGAGGACGGGCGGCTCCAGCCGCTCCAGCAAGGTCTTCCGGACATACAGGAAGCCTGTGCCGCGCGGGGCTCTCAGGAACTTGCGGCCGGTCGCCGACAGCATGTCGCAGCCGAGTTCCTCGACGTCGATCGGCATCTGGCCGGCGGTCTGGCAAGCGTCGAGCAGGTAGGGGATGCCGTACCGGCGGGCGATCCTGCCGATTTCGGCGGCCGGATTGACCAGCCCGCCGTTGGTCGGGATATGGGTGATCGCGATCAGCCTGACGTGCCCGTCGATCATGCCGGCAAGGGCATCCACGTCGAGCTGTCCGTGCCTGTCGTTGGGCACAGCCTCGACCACGGCGCCGGTGCGTCCGGCTACCTGGAGGAAGGGGATGTAGTTGCTGGAATACTCCGCCATCGAGGTCAGGATGCGGTCGCCGGCGGCGAATGTCTGGGCTAGGCCGTAAAACGCCATGTCCCAGCCGACCGTGGCGTTCTCGACGATGGCGACCTCTTCCCGCCGGCAGTTGAGCAGCGCCGCCACCGCATCGTAGGTGCGGCCGACCGCGTCGGCGGCCCTTGCCTCCGCCTCGTAGCCGCCGATCCGGGCCTCGAGGTTCAGGTGCCCGATCACGGCATCCAGGACGGGCTGCGGAATAAGGGCGGCGCCCGCGTTGTTGAAGTGCGTGACATGGTTGACGCCGGGTGTTTCGGCCCTCGCGCGGTTCAAATCGATCATCCTGTCGGCCTCACCTGTTTTCCTGAATTCATGGTCGGACCTGCGGTATCGAGCCGGAACGGGCCTGTTCCGGAACACAGACCCAGGCCCAGTGTTGAATGGCGGCAAATGGGGCATGGAGTATACCGGGATGAATCGCAATAACGACAACGATGACTTGAGAGCTTCGAGAGGACCGGAGCCCGGAACCGGACCGTCCGATGGAAATGCTCAGAGCGGAAGCGAGGGGAACGCCGAACGCAGTCCGGACGAGATCGAGCGCGACATCGCCGATATCCGCTCCCGCATGGACCGCACGCTCGACGAGCTCGAGTTCCGGCTGTCACCGGGGCAACTGACGTCCGGCGCCGTCGACCTGGTCAAGGACGTCATGCGCGGCAATCCCAGCCGCCTTGGCGACGCCATCCGCAACAACCCGATCCCTGTCGTCATGATCGGCATCGGGGCGCTGTGGCTGGCGTTCGCGATGAACCGGCCGCAGCAGCCGCATGACGAAACAGGCACCCGCCGTCTCAGCCGGCTCGGTCCGAACGAGATCGCGGAGGTGCTGTCGCCGCTGATCTCCGTAACGCTTCAGGGAGTGGACGGCCTGCGTCAGGCCGAAGCGAAGATTCCCGACAGCGAGATCCAGGCGATCGTGCGCGAGATCGGCCAGCAGCACGATCGGGCGGCAGCGGCGCTCGACGCCGAAGTGCGCCGGCACGGCGCGACGCCGCTGGTCGGCGTCATGGCTCCCAGCCGACCGCATCCGGCCTGGAGCGAATTGCGGCGGGCCCTGGTCACGGGCGAGGCCCCGGCCATCATCGCCGCTATCGAGAACGGCGAGGATTCGGCGCTCGAGTCCTTCCGCATGGCCTTTCACGCCGACCTTCCGGACGAAACCCGCGTGGTGGTCGGCGCGCATTTCCACGCCATCCAGCAGACCCACAACCGGATGAGCGCCCTCAAGAACGCCACGTCATGAGCGGAGAGGTCCGAAAATGCTTGGATTGAGCAAATCCGCCCACCGCGAAGTCATGGCGGACCGCTACATCGGTCCCAGTCAGGGACGCAACAAGGGGAAAGGCCAGGATCAGGCGCTGGCCCGCAGCGACGGCCGCGGACGGGAAGCTGATCATCCGCGCAAGATCCCGGCCAAGGGCTGGCGCGATATCCTGCTGCGGGTCAAGGACGAGACGTCCAAGGACAACATCTCCATGATCGCCGCCGGGGTCGCATTCTACCTGATGCTGGCGATCTTCCCGATGCTCGCCGCCACCGTGTCGATCTACGGCCTCGTCGCCGATCCGGTCGACGTGCAGCGGAACTTCGAAGCGGTCGCCGGCGTGATTCCGGAGGACGCACGCTCGATCATGGTCGATCAGTTGACCGCCGTAACAGCGGCCTCGGGCGGGCAATTGGGCTTCGGCGTGGTCTTGAGCATCGCGCTGACGCTGTGGAGCGCTTCACGCGGGGTCATCGCCATGATCACGGCCCTCAACATCGCCTATGACGAGGAGGAATCCCGAAGCTTCGTCAAGCTCAACGCCATAGCGTTGGCACTGACGGTGGCGCTGATCGTCTTTATGATCGTCACCCTAGCGGTGGTCGTGGGCTTGCCGGTCGTGATCGGCTACCTGAACCTGGGCGAAACCGTCGAGTGGACGATCCGGCTGGCGCGCTGGCCGATCCTGGCCGTCGCCATCATCCTGGCGCTGGCCGTGCTCTACCGATATGCGCCCGACCGCGATGCGCCCCGGTGGCGCTGGGTAAGCTGGGGGGCCGTGGTCGCGACGGCGATCTGGTTGCTGGGTTCGGTCGCCTTTTCCGTCTACGTCTCCAATTTCGCCGATTACAACAAGACCTACGGCGCCATGGGAGCCGTCATCATCCTGCTGCTCTGGTTCAACCTGAGTTCCTTCGCGGTCCTGCTTGGGGCGGAACTCAATGCCGAGATGGAGCATCAGACGGCACGCGACACGACGAAAGGCGCTGAGCGTCCGCTGGGGCAACGCCGTGCCTATGTTGCGGACACCGTGGGACACAAGCCCTGAATGGCAGTTGCCGCGAAGCGGACATCCATCGGATAGGCTAGGGCCGCCGTGGTATCTCTCTCAATTGTATTGGGTATTCGAGGTACTGCGGCGTCTGCCGCAACCATCGGCCGCCCGGGCGCATTGTACCGGTGCCGGGACCGGGCAGTGCGGTACGCGCGATAGCCGGACATAGCGGCTTGAATGCAACACTCCTATGGAGGCAACAAGCGTAATACGGAAAGGATTCTGGATATATTTTGTTGATTCGTTAAGTATAGCCCTAGGTGGAAGTGGTAAAGCAGTGGCAGACAAGCATAGAATCGTTTAAGGCTCAAATTTTAAATTCTCGGGCGATTTCTGGGACCTGCCAACGGGCTTACGTCGATATTGTCCGGAGGCCAGGGGCCTTTTGTCTTTACCATTTCTTTCATGCATGGGAATGTTGCAGTGCATTATAGGGTAATGCTACGCGGATGCTCTCGATCTCACCTTCGGTGAGAAGATGTGAATCAGCCGGTCTGCTGGCGTCCGGCAACCGGCGCGGGGAATTTCAGAATGCTCAATGACTTCCAGATTTCCGTAAAATCTGGTCCTGCTCAGAGAACGCGGGGGCAGCTTCGTTCGCTGCAGCCAGCTCTCTTCCAGTTCTTCGTCGACGCTACCGCAGTCTTTTGTTCTGTCCTGATCGCTCATATCGGCGTTCAGACCCTCTCCGCCGATGCTTTTGCGTTTTCTTTCGACGTCGCATACGAGGCCCAGGTCCTGGCCGGCATTCTCCTGGTCGTCCCGGCGTTGAAGGGCATGGTCGGGCTGTATCCCGGGTATGGCATGTCGCCGGTGGAGCGGCTCCGCAGGCAGTTCATGATCCTGTTGGGCACGGTGGTCGGCGTAACGATCCTCGATCTGCAGTTCAACGATTCGCACTGGCTGAACTCCGGGCTCCTGATGGCTCTGCTGGTGCTGGCGATCCTGATATGGGTTTCCGATGCCCTGGGACGCGGCGTGCTGATGCGCCTGCGTCTTTGGGGACGTCCCTGTGTCGTCGTCGGCGCCGGCAAGACCGGCGTCGACATCGTCCGGCGTCTCGGCCAGAACGAGCACCTGGGATACAATCCTGTCCTGTTCATCGACGAGGACCCCGGCCGCTGGGGAACGACGGTGGAAGGATTGCCCGTCGTGCCGCCGGGCGGAAACTCCGTCGACGAACGGCTGGAACGCTATGCGTCGGTCGGCATCCTTGCCGTGCCGCACGACCAGCCGGAACGCCTCCAGGAGATGATCGGCAATCTTCCGTTCTCCACCATCTTGGTGGTGCCGGAATGGAATGGGCTTCAGACCGTCAATACGCGGGTGCGGGACCTGTCGGGCATACTGTCCCTCGAAGTTCGACGGCCGCTGGGAGCCAGCGTGACGCCGATGCTGAAGCGCAGCTTCGACATCGTAACCTCGGCGCTGCTCCTGCTGCTGGTGACCCCGCTGCTCCTGCTGATCGCGGCCGGCATCAAGCTGGACAGCCGGGGGCCGCTGCTGTTCCGGCAGTCCCGCTGGGCCGGCGGCACGCGGTCGTTCCGGGCGCTAAAGTTCCGCACGATGCATGTCGATGCGGAGCGTCTGCTTCAGGAGCTTCTGGAGGCCGATCCCGTGCTCCGCCACGAGTACGAGATGTACCACAAGCTGACGCGCGACCCGCGCGTTACCCGCTTCGGCCGTATCCTGCGGAAGCTCAGCTTCGACGAACTGCCCCAGCTCTGGAACGTCCTGATCGGCGACATGAGCCTGATCGGTCCGCGTCCCTATATGCCGCACGAACTGGTCAGATACCCACACCAGCAGGGCGTCCTGGCGCGCGTCCGTCCCGGCATCACCGGCCTGTGGCAGGTCTCCGGCCGTCACCGCACGACCTTCGAGCGGCGGCTTGAACTGGATGTCTACTACGTCGAAAACTACTCGATCTGGCTGGATCTGCACGTCCTCATGCGGACGGTGTGGATCGTGATGAAAGCGGACGGGGCGTAAGCCGGCCCGAACGGCCGAGGTTGTCGTCAACGAAAAGGGCCGCCGGGCATTTCTGCCCGGCGGCCCTTTTCGTGTTCTTCACCGGCCGGATTTCAGCTTGAGGACCGTTCTGCCTCCGCGGCGGCCGCCGCACGGCGGCGTTTCCGGTTGACGCCGGTCACCAGGAACCATGCGACGATCCAGGGTTCGACCAGATAGCGCCGCCAGAACCTGGCCGGATCGCTGAGCAGCCGGTAAAGCCATTCCAGCCCCAAGGGAGCCAGCCAGCGCGGCGCCGTCGGGACGGCGCCGGCGAAATACTCCATGCAGGCGCCGCAGGTGCCGATGCAGTTGGTCCGCAGGCTGTCCCGGTTGGCCGAGATCCAGTGTTCCTGCCGGCCCATGCCCATGCCCACGATCAGGATGTGGGGCTCGAACCGGTTGATGTGGCCGACCACGGCTGCATTCCCGGCGCTGCCGGGACGGGCGTCGAAGTAGCCGTTATGGCCGTCGATCGCCAGATCGGGATACTCGGCGCGCAGGCGCGCCAAGCCTTCGGTCAGCACCTCCTCGGTGCCGCCCAGGTAATAGACGCGCCATCCGGAGCGCTGGGCGCGCTCCATCAGGGGCAGGAACCAGTCGATCCAGCCGGTCCGGTGCCTGCCGTTAAGAGGCAGCCCCGCTGCCTTCCCGAGCCAGATGATCGGCGTGCCGTCGATATGGACGCAGGTCTTCGGATCTTCGTGAAGGCTGCGGAATACGTCGTCCTTGAACAGCTTGTACATGCCGTGAAGGTTCAGGCTGGCAATGACGACCTGATCCTTCGCGGCGACGGAACGATCCATCAGGGTGAACAGATCGTCCATGGTCGTCGGCGTCACTTTCACACCGAAAATTTCGCTCGACTTGAATCCCAAAGGCATACTGTGTTCCCGGCGGAGTGTCTTCAATAGCTCGGTCTTAAGGCTCAGTTTTTGAAATAGCTGCCGCGTCGGCCCATGTAGTACTCCACCTCACCAGAGCCGTAGCGTGCCGCCTTGCTGGTATCGACCTGATTGAGGGCGACGCCAGCGATGTTGGCGCCCGCCTCCGTCAACTGGCGGATGGCGAGTTGGACCAGCTTTCGCGGGGTCCGGCGCCACTTGACCACCACGACGCACTGGCTGGCCTTCTCGGCCAGGATGCGGGTGTCGGACACCGGCAGGACCGGTGGGGCATCCAGCAGGATCAGATCGTACTGGGGACGTAAGTTGAACAACATCTGATCGAACAGCGGGTTCCGGATTATCTCTTCCGGGTTATCGGTCGGAGACCCGGCGGTAATCACGTCGGCGCCGGTCCTGCTGTCGGTGCGCATCACGTCGGGCAGGGTGGCGTTTCCGCTGAGGAAGTCGGCCAAGCCGTACTGGTTCGGCAGGCTGAGCGACCGGTGGATGTTGGGACGGCGCAGGTCGCAGTCCACGATCAGCACGCGGCGGCCGGCGATGGCGGTCACTCGTGCCAGCGTCGCGACCAGGGCCGACTTGCCCTCGCCCGGAACGGCGGAGGTCAGGAGGACGATGTTGCCGGTGCCCTTGCGCTGGTGGGCGATGATCAGCGACGTGAACAGGCTCTTGACCGCCTGCGAATAGGCCGATGCCGGCTTGTCCAGGGCGTAGTCCTGCGGCGGCATGCGGCTGAGCCGGTTGCGCTTGACCAGCGGGATCATGCCGAGGGACGGCAGGTGCAGCATGCGCTCGACGTCTTCCTGCGTCTGCATTCCGCGTTCGAGCTGTTCGGCCAGGAAGACCAGCGTCAGGCCCAGGCCCGTCGCCAGGATCAGCGCCACCGCGATGAACAGGGGCTTCTGCGGGAAGGACGGGTTGAGCGGTGAGTTGGCGGTGGAGACGATCCACGCGTTCGGCTGTTCCAGGTCGACCGACTGGGTTTCCTTCGACCGCGCCAGGAAGTTTTCGAACAGCGCCCGGTTGGCGTCCGCCTCGCGCTGGAGAGCGCGGATCTGGACGTCGGACTGGTTGACGCGCGCCGATTCCTGCTCGAGCCTGCTCATCGACTGCTCGAGCGATGCGACCCGCTGCTGCGTGACCGCTGCCTGATTGCGGAGCGCGCGGAGGCGGTTGTTGGCTTCGTTGTTGATCTCGTTGCTGACCGAACTGATCTGGGACTTCAGGTCGACGACCTGCGGGTGGCGCGGACCCAGGTTGTTGAGCAGTTCGGCTTCACGCTGGCGAAGCGTCGTCTCCTGGGCGCGCAGCCCATTCACCAGGGTGCTGTCGGTCACGTCGAACACGGCCCTAATGCCGCGCGCTTCGACGGCGCTCTCGACGCTGCGAAGCTGCGCCACGGAGGTGCTGTTCTCGGCACGCGCCATGACGAGCTGGGTGTTGAGCTGGGAGAGCTGTTCGTTGACCAGGCCGGCATCGCGGCCCTGGACGACGCCCTGGCTGGCGCGCGCGGTCTCCACCGCCCTCTCCGCCGTCTCGACTTCCTCGCGCAGGCGGGTCAGCCGCTCGGTCAGCCATGCGTTGGCCTTCTGGCGGGCGTCGAACTTCTGTTCGAGCTGCTGCGTAATATAGAGATTGGCGATGCTGTTCGCCACGCTGGACGCGATCGCGGGGTCCTGCGAGGTGAAGCTGATGTTCAGGACGCGCGACCGTCCGACGCTGGAGACGTTCAGCCTGCTCAGGAATTTGGCCTCGATGGCGGTGCGCAGGCGCGCTTCCGCGGCGGCCGGATCCGGCGTCTCCTCCTCGCCGTCGGAAAGCAGGCTCTTCAGCCACTGGACAGGCGGCAGGTCGCGCAGGCTGGGAAGCTGGAAACTGTCGGCTTCCTGTTCCGCCGCCACCTTCGGGTTGAACTCGGCCAGTCTGTCCAGCCCCAGTTGGGCGATGACGCGCGATGCCAGTTCGTCGGATTGGACGACCTGGATTTCACTTTCGATGGTCGACTGGTCGGCAGGACCGCCGGCGACTAGGGATTCGATATTGATGACGCGCTGCTCGCGCGGGTCCACCATGACCGAGGTGGTCGCGGTGAATAGTGGCGTCAACATATAGACGTTGACGATGCCGATCAGCGTCACAATTCCTATCGTACCGAGCAGCAAATATTTCCGGCGCGACAGGACCATCAGCAAGTCGGCCAACCCAAGGGTAGGCGCCGTTCTGGACGGACCCTCCTCGTGGGTGGTCCAATCATGCCGGTCGGTCTCTTGGCGTTCCGGCGTCAAAAGCTTGTTCATCGGTGGTATCCGGTAGTTTTACACGCGCATGCGACATCTCAGGACGAACATTGTCGCCTGAGGCTTTGTTCAGTGGAATGCCGGGTGTCTTCCTATGCGCAGAGCAGACAATGCTAAAAGGTGGTGCATGTTAGCCCTATGGGTTAAAGATCAAAGCCAACGCATAAGAAGACGAGATGCATTACATTTGAGTCTAATTGCCACAGTCTATAGTACTCAGCGCTTTGGGAGGCATTTGGATTCTCTTGGTGGTTCTATTATACAGAGATCTTGATGCCAATGTATGGCTGTTACATGGCAAAGGACGTTAGATCGAGAACCATCAATGGGTGCCCACTACGGGTAGGACTTAATTGCCGTGGCGATCAGGCCAACAACGGTCACCATCCGTCCTATAGTCGGAACTCTTGATTTCCAGCCGCTACGACCACCTGCCGACCCCCTCGCGACCTTATCCAACTGTTGCAGTCCTGTTGAATGACCACTGAAACCATGACGGCTTCCACACCGATGACTCCGAAAATTTGCCTGTTTCTCCAGGATCTTCATGGGGGAGGGGCTGAACGGGTCATGCTGCGTCTGGCGGCCGGAATAGCTGCGCGCTCCTATGCCGTGGATCTCGTCCTGATCAAGCGCGAAGGCGCTTACCTGGACTCGATCCCGCCGGGCGTGCGCCTCGTCGTGCTGAATACGCGGCGGACGCTTAACAGCGTTGCGGCGCTTGCGGGCTACCTTCGCCGTGAGCGCCCGGCCGCCATGCTGACGGCGCTGGTCCACGTCAACGTCGGCGCCCTGCTGGCCTCGACGCTGTCGCGGGCACGGACCCGCGTCATCGTGACCGAGCACAGCCAGATCACCCGCAACTTCGCGGCCCTGACGTCGCGGACCGTGAAGCTGGCATACAGGATGGTGCCGCGCGTCTACCCGCTCGCCACCCGCGTAGTGGCCGTATCGGGAGGCGTCGCCGACGATCTGGCGACGTTCAGCGGCATGGGGCGGGATACCATCAGCGTCATCCACAACGGCATCGTGACACCCGAACTCTATGCCAGGGCCGCGGAACCCTGCGACCATCCATGGCTGGCTCCCGGCGAGCCTCCGGTCATCATGGCGGCAGGACGTCTGGCTCCGGTCAAGGACTTCGCGGCCCTGATCCGCGCCTTCGCGGATTTGAGGGCACGCCGCCGCGCCCGGCTGCTGATCCTGGGCGAGGGCGAACTGCGCGGCGAGCTCGAGAAGCTGGCATCCGATCTGGGAGTCGCCGACGATGTCGGAATGCCTGGCTTCTACGCCAATCCCTATGCGGTGATGTCGCGCGCCTCGGTCTTCGTCCAGTCTTCGCAGTGGGAAGGCCTGCCGTCCGTCCTGGTCGAAGCGATGGCCTGCGGGACTCCCGTGGTCGCGACCGACTGTCCGGGCGGTACCCGGGAGATCATGGACGACGGTCGCCTGGGCATCCTGGTGCCGATGAATGACGATCAGGCCATGGCCGACGCCATCCTCCGCACCCTGGACCAGCCGGTCCAAACCAACGAGATGGCGCGGAAAGTCGAGGAGTTTACCCTTGATCGGGCGGTCGATACGTATCTCGAACTGGCGCTCGGACCCCAGGCCGTCCGCCGGCCCCTGGTCCATCCCCGCATGGCGCAGCCGGAAGCGGGCGTCAATCGATGAGCGGACAGGCGGCGGCAGCGTCCATGTCCGGACGTGAAACACGGCGGCTGGTCCTGCTCATCACCCATATGGACCAGGGCGGAGCACAGGAAGCGCTGCTCCGTCTCGCCCGCGAACTGCGCGCCCGTGGCCATGACGTGGAGACATGGTTCCTTTACGAGAAGTCGACGCTCTACCGGAACGAGGAACGCGTCCGGGTCCTGCTGCCGGAAGCTTCGCCGGGCGCGTCCGGCTATCTCCAAATCCTTCCCAAGCTGGTCGGCCAGTTGAAAGCGCACCGTCCGGATGCCGTGATCAGCTTCCTGCCGCTTGCCAACGGCCTGGGACAGATCGCGGCCCGGTTGGCTGGGGTGCGCCACCGGGTCGCCTCCCAGCGCAATCCCGGCTGGAGCTACAGTCCCCTGATGCAGCGGCTGGACAAGCTGGCCGGAAGCCTCGGCTGCTACACCGTCAATGTCGGCAACTCCCAGTCCGTGCTCGATAGCTTCGATCGTTATCCGGCTTCGTACCGGCGACGTCTGACGATGGTCCACAACGGGATCGACTGGCGTCCGTCGGCCCTGGACTCCGCCGCCGCGCGGGCGCGGTTCGGCCTGCCGTCCGGGCAGCCGGTGATCCTGAACATCGGCAGGCTGGCCGAACAGAAGAACCAGGGGCTGCTGCTCCGGGCGCTGGCCGCTATGTCCGCCGGGCATCTGGTGCTGGCGGGCGATGGCGAGGACAGGGGTGACCTGGAAGCGGCGGCGGTCCGGCTCCGCATCGCCGACCGGGTGAACTTCCTGGGCGAAGTCAAGCGCGCCGATATTCCGGATCTGCTGCGCGCCGCCGACATCTTCGCGATGCCGACCCGGTTCGAGGGGCAGAGCAACGCCTTGCTTGAGGCGATGCACGCCGGGTTGGCGATCGTGTCCAGCGACATCCCGGCCCAGGTCGAGACGCTTGGCGGTCCCGGTCCGGAGGCGGCGGGGGAACTGCTGCCCCTTGACGGCGACGAGGCCTGGATCACGGCGCTGGAAGCTCTGGTAAGGGACGCGGGACGCCGCGCCGTCCTGGCCGAGCGGGCACGGGTTCGGGCGCAGTTGTTCACCGCCGGGCGGATGGCGGACGGTTTCGAGCGTCTTATCGTTCCCACTTCCCATGAAGGCCGGCTCTACCGGCCCCAACCGGGCTGAGACTTCGCGGAGTTCCCAGGCTTGATGTCCCTTGCTTACATCATCACCGCCTACAAGCAGCCGTCGCAGTTTGCCCGGCTGATGGACGTGCTCTGGCATCCCGATGATCATTTCGCCGTGCATGTCGATGCCAAGACCTCCCCCGAGGTCCACCGGGAGTTCGTTCTGGCCGCCAAGGGCCGCAGCAATATCGAGTTCATCCCGCCGGTTTCGGTGGTGTGGGGCGGCTTCGGCCTCTGCCAAGCCGAATGGAATGCGCTGAATGCGCTGATCCGACGCCCCGGCTGGACTCACATGATGAACATCACGGCTCAGGACTTTCCGCTCCGGACGCGTGAGCGGATGATCGAGGAACTGCGCTCCAAACCGGGTGTCAACCATATGCGGGTACTGCCGCTGGCCGACAGCAAACCGCATTTCCGCCGACGGTTCCACTGGGTCTGCGTCGAAGCCGGCGGCAAGGTGCGGCGTTTGCCGCTTCCCTATCCGAAGCCGCGCGGGTTCCGGAACGACTGGATCGGCGACGGCTGGCACATCCTGACGCGGGAGTTCTGCGAGTGGGCCGTGACGGCACCGGTCGCTCAGGAGTGCCTGCGCTGGTTCCGTCGCGTCAAGCATCCTCATGAGTCCTGGTATCAGGCCATGATGATGGCAAGTCCCTTCGCCGGCACGGTCGATGCCGACAACAAGCGCTTGATCAAGTGGATGCCGAATTCCGGCAACCCTCGGGTCCTGACAGCGGCCGACCTGCCCGAACTGGCATCGTCGTCGGCGTTCTTCGCCCGCAAGTTCGACGAAACGGTCGATGCCGAGGTGCTGGACCGGCTGGCTTCCCGGCTGCGCGGGTCGATGGCCGCCTGAAGCCGGGGCGGAGCAGGCATCGTCCAGCTTTCCTTGACGGTGTCCACACCGTTGGACCGACAGGTAGACCATCCGGCTGTCCTTCCGCCCGAACTTGGCGGCCATGGGCAGTAAAACCGCGGGAGTCCGCCATCGCGGATCGGTCTATAATGGTTACCACTAAAGTGGCACAACCCTTGCTGATAAGGAAAGCACTGGCGGAGAAGCTGCCGGTCGAAGCGATACAAACACCTTATCAGGTCGGGAGATTCACATGAGCACGCATGTTGGTATTGAGCAGAGCGGCAAGTCGGGCGGCGAAGCGGTCGGTTTCTCGGGTTCGTCCTCGATGGGCCTCGGCGGCGATGCCTCCGGGATGGCTTCGGCCGGCGGTCTCGGCTTCAGCAGCGCCGGTTCGGACGCCACCGGCGGCAACGCCCTCTCGGGTTCGAACGCTGCCGGCGCCCTGGGCGGCGACGTGAGCGACAACACCCAGATCGGTTCGATCTCCATCAATTCCTGATGGATGATCCCGGTTTCGGGATGTGCGGAAAGGCGCGGCTTCGACAGCCGCGCCTTTTCCGTTTCCGGAAACCCCGTCAGGAGATGGCGGGGCGCCGGCCAGGGGCATAGTCGGTGCCGGCCGCCGTGCGCGGCGCCAGCGCCTTTACCCGGACCCAGTCGGCGGCGAAGATCCACGATACAGCGATGCAGGGCCAGATTGGCACCAGATAACGCACCCCGCCGACATCGCCGAGAGCGGTCATGCTGATCGTACCGGCATAGAGGATCGCGGAAGAACCGATGATCTGAAGATCCAAGTCGATCGGCCGGCGCCGGACCGCGGTTACGACCATCACCAGGATCCCGCCGATCCCAATGACGTAGAAGCCGTAATAGATCACCCGGAAAGCGACGACCGTGGCCGTGCCGCGCTGGGCGTCGCCGATGCCGATTTCCATTTTGAGCAGGCGGGGACCGGATTCATATTCCCAATTCTCGTCGCCGTCATAGGGCCAGGGCGCCAGCCGCTCGACATCGGCGCGAGCCGTGTCCGCCTCGGCCGGAGTCATGATCGGGGCGAGGGTGACCAGCGCCATGAACTCGCGCCAGGACAGTTCCAGATATCCCGCGCGGTCCCTGGACACGATGGCGCTCGCGATGTCACGGACATACAGTTCGCGGTCCCAGCCGTCGGCATGGTTGTACCTGTCCCGGTACATCGGGAACAGGACCCCGAAGCGTAGATAGTTGACATAGGTCTGCGAAATCAGTGTCCGCGCCCGGTCGTTCTCCATCTGGTCGAGGCGGCTGACGACCGGCTCCATGATGCGGGCAAGTTCGGATACCGGTTCCTGCAGGGGTGTACCGGCGAACTCGCCGGCATGCTTCGGCGCCAGCAGCATCGCCTTGCCGAGCAGGCCGGTGCCATGGTTGCTGTTGGTGCCCGTAAAGCCGTGGACCGTGTAGTTGACCGCATAGATGGAGCCGTAGCTGACCAGGACAGTCAGCACGAAGGCGCCGGCCATCCGGGCTAGGCTGACCCGAAGCGCCAGCCATGAATAAAGCCCGATGACGATCAGGAAGGGCAGGTACACTTGGCCCGCCGGCCGGATCGCGATGTTGAGCGCGGCGACGGCGCAGATCAGGACGAACCAGGACAGGCGGCGGGTCCGGTAGAACTGGATCAGCGCACCCAGTGCCACCATGGCCGACGAAGTGACCAGCGACTCGGTAACCGCGATATAGTTGTAGATGGTCGTCACGATGTTGCCGTACAGCAGCACGGTCAATGCCAGCGTAAGGACCAGCGAGCGCGTCGCCTTCAATACCACTAGCGCCAGGAAGACGCTGGACCCGAGGAAGATCAGCGTCTGGATTATCACGGTGCTGATACGGACATCCGCAATCGACGACATCAGCATCAGGAACGAGGGATAGCCGAAAACCCGGAGCGGCGAGAAGGCCAGATAATCGCGCGTATCGGCTGCGATCACCTCACGCTTGCCCATCAGCAGGTAGGTCATGGCAATGGTTAGCACCAGCGCCAGAACAATAACTGCGGCGCGGCCCCAAGGACTGCTTGCCAGCTTGGCGTCGAGATTAAAGAATTTCGTCAGCAGGCTCGGACGGTCGGAGTGCCGCATGTCAGCTTTCATAACATCGTTCTTGGCGGGATCGTTCTGATCTCAGGAGAGGGTCGTACATGACGAAACCGGAGTCCTATCCGCGAATCCGTAACTGCTGCAACGCAGCATTGAAAGCTGATTCCACCCGGATCGCCAACTCTCAAGGGTGACACCGAACGGATTAATACCGGCGTTCCGGCGTCGAGAAGGCGTCCGGGTACTTACAGGCATGACAACGCACGGGAACGAAAAAGGGCGCCGTCGATGACGGCGCCCTTTGAGACTTGCCTGCCCGGCGATGTTCAGATCCGAAACCTATTTCTTGCGGAAAGCGTCCAAGGTCACGACCTGACCGGTCTTGCCCTCTTCCGCAGGCTTGGGGCTGCCAAGCTTGGCAGCGTGCTGAGCAGCTTCCTCGGTGACCTCGGCCTCGATCTCTTCGACGCTCGACGGCCCGTCCTGCGCGCCGAGCGGCTGGAACTGGAGCGCGAAGTTGACCGAGGGGTCTGCGAAGGTGGTGATCGCCGCGAAGGGGACGACCAGCCGCTCATGCATGTTGTTGAAGCTGAGCGTGACGCCGAATTTTTCCTCGTCCACCTCCAGACCATAGAACTGGTACTGGAGCACGATCGTCATTTCGCTTGGGTACTGGCCGCGAAGATAATCGGGGATATGAACGTCCGGATCGTGCGTGCGGAAGGTCAAATAGAAATGATGGTTGCCGGGAAGACCCCGCTCACCCGCTTGGCGCAAAGCCTCGCGGACCACGCCACGCAAGGCGTTTTCAACCATTTTGTCGTATCTGAGGTACTCGGTAGGCATTCCAGGCGCCGCCTCAACCTAATTAATCAGTGTAAGACACCACTTGATAATCGAGTGGAATCAAAATTCAACGGGAGGTTTCCGCCACTTGATGCCCCCATGTTCCAAAGCCGCAGAGCACGGCTTGGAAGCTGGCTTGGTGGAGGCACCGGGTACCGCTCCCGGTTCCGCTGCGCTTACTTCGTGTGACGCGTACGGCCACTGCCGGATGCTACCCGGCATCTGGAATATAGGCATTTCGATGGCGGTGCGAAAGAGCCTGATTGCCGCAAGGTCTATATTTCTGAAGAGACGATGCGCCGTCCATGGGCCATCTTATCGGCGGTCCGGGTCTGGTCTAAGCGGCGGTGGAGCGCTAGAGTGCCGCCGGACTTTGCAAGCCGGGGACACCATGCCGCTCACTCCAGAGCAACGCGACGAAATCGATCAGCAGCGCAGCAATCCGGTTCAGACCAGACGGGCGACCGTGCCGGCGCTGGAGGAAATCCTGTACGAGGCGTTCCCAGCGCTCGATCATGGCTTCGTGCGCGTGATCGACTACATGGGCGACGACGGGGCGGTGGTCCAGGCGGCGCGGGTATCGTACGGCCGGGGCACCAAGAAGGTCAGCGAGGATGCCGGCCTGATCCGCTATCTGATGCGGCACTGGCACTCGACGCCATTCGAGATGTGCGAAATCAAGTATCACGTCAAGCTGCCGATCTTCGTGGCAAGACAATGGATCAGGCACAGGACGGCCAACGTCAACGAGTACTCGGCGCGCTATTCGATCCTCGACAAGGAGTTCTACATACCGGAACCCGAGCATCTGTCCGCTCAGAGCGAGATAAACCGGCAGGGCCGTGGCGACGTGCTTCAGGGCGACGAAGCGGCCCGTGTACTCGACCTGCTGCGGGAGGATTCCGAGCGCGCGTATCGCGGCTATGCCGAGATGCTGAACCAGGACGACCAGGGTGCGGCGCTCGACCCGAACCGGTCCGGACTGGCGCGCGAACTGGCGCGGATGAACCTGTCGCTGAACTACTATACGCAGTGGTACTGGAAGGTGGATCTGCACAACTTGATGCATTTCCTGCGGCTGCGCGCCGACAGCCATGCCCAGTACGAGATCCGGGTTTATGCCGACATCATGATCGACATCCTGCAACGCTGGGTGCCGATGACATCGGAAGCGTTCCGGGATTACCGCCTGGGCGGTACCCATCTCTCCGCGACCGGCCTTGCCATCGTGAAGCGTATGCTGGCGGGCGAAATCGTGGTTCAGGGCGATAGCGGCCTGAGCAAGCGCGAATGGCGTGAACTGATGGAGCAGCTAGGCCGTTCGCCCGACGCGTGACGGCATGCCCGGCTGCCGTAGCGATTTCGGGACCGGGGTTGGAAGAGAGAAAAGCAATGAAGAAGATGACCCGCATGGCGGGGGCGGCCCTGGCGCTGGTCGCGCTGAGTGCTACCGCCGCCCTGGCGCAGGCTCGTGACGCCACCGTCGCCGTGACCGCCATCGTCGAGCATCCGGCGCTGGACGCGACGCGTGACGGCATCCGGGACGAACTGGCGGCGCAGGGCTGGAAGCCCGGCGAGAACCTCCGGTTCGAGTACCAGAGCGCCCAGGGCAATCCCGGAACGGCTGTTCAGATCGCCCGCCAGTTCGTGGGGCAGGGACCCGACGTGATCGTTCCGATCTCGACGCCGTCGGCCCAGGCGGTCGTCTCGGCGGCCCGCGACATCCCGGTGGTTTTCACCGCCGTCACCGATCCGCTCGGCGCCCAGCTCGTCCGTAACCTCGACAAGCCCGGCCGCAACGTCACCGGCCTGTCGGACCTGTCGCCGATCGCCGACCATCTGGCGCTGATCCGGGAGGTTCTGCCCGAGGCGAAGCGTCTCGGCGTGCCGTACAATCCGGGTGAACCGAATTCCGCCACCCTGATCGAGATCATCAAGAAGCTGGCACCCGGGCAGGGATTCAGCGTCGTCGAGGCGCCCGCGACCAAGTCTTCGGACGTCCAGGGCGCCGCGCGCGGCCTGGTCGGCAGGGTGGACGCGATCTATGTGCCGACCGACAACACGATCGTCTCCGCCCTGGAGGCCCTGCTGATCGTCGGCGCGCAGAACAAGCTGCCGGTCTTCAGCGGCGATACCGACAGCGTCCAGCGCGGCACGATCGCGACCATCGGGTTCAACTATTATCAGGTCGGACGCCAGACCGGCGAGATCGTCGCGCGCGTGCTCAAGGGTGAGAAGCCGGGCGATATCCCCGTACGCTCGGCGCAGGGAACCGACCTTCACGTCAACCCGAAGGCTGCCCAGGCGATGGGCGTCACCATCCCGGAAGCAGTGGTCGCGCGGGCGTCGAAGGTGATCGGTCAGTGACGGTGCGTCATCGGGTGGAGCACGGGGCATGAGCACCGTGGCCCTGCTGGGTGCGGCGGAACTGGGGCTGGTCTTCGCCCTGGTGGCGTTGGGCGTGTTCATCTCCTTCCGCGTCCTGGATTTCCCCGACCTGACGGTGGACGGCAGCTTCCCGCTGGGCGCCGCCGTCGCCGCGACGCTCATCCTGGCCGACTGGAACCCCTGGGTCGCCACCGGCATCGCCATGCTGGCGGGTGCGGCTTCTGGCATCGTCACGGCGACGCTCAACGTCCGCTTCAAGATCCTGCACCTGCTTGCCAGCATCCTGACGATGATCGCCCTGTTCTCGATCAACCTGCGGGTCATGGGACGGCCCAACGTCGCGATCCTGATCCAGGATACCGTGCTGACGCCTTTCTACGATCTAGGCCAGACGCTCGGATTGTCGGACGCCGTGGTCAGGCCGCTGTTCGTCCTGGCGGTCGTGCTGGTCGTCGTGGCTCTGCTGGCGCGCTTCCTGACCAGTGAATTCGGGCTCGCGATGCGGGCGACCGGCGTCAACGCCCGGATGGCGCGCGCTCAGGGCGTCTCGACCGACCTGCACATCTATGTCGGCATGGCGCTGAGCAACGCCCTGGTCGGCCTTGCCGGTGCCCTGTTCGCCCAGACCAACGGCTTCGCCGACGTCACAAGCGGCATCGGGACCATCGTGATCGGGCTGGCAGCCGTCATCGTCGGCGAGACGGTCGTCCGTTCGCGCGTCATCGTATGGATGCTGGTCGGCTGTGTCGTCGGCTCGATCCTGTACCGCATCGCGATCCAGGTTGCGCTGAACGCCGATTTCATCGGGTTGCGCGCGTCGGACCTCAACCTCGTGACGGCGCTGCTGGTCGCGGGCGCGCTGATCCTGCCGCGTATTCGCAATCCTCTGAAAGCCCGTGCGGGTGCGGAGGCCACCTCCCGATGATTGCCGCGAAGAACCTGCACGTTACTTTCGGCCGGGGAACGCCGCTTGAGAAGCACGCCCTGCGTGGTGTCGATCTGGCGATCCCGAGCGGCCAGTTCGTGACCGTCATCGGCTCCAACGGTGCCGGGAAATCGACCGTGCTGGGGGCGCTCGCCGGCGACGTGATCCCGGAGCGCGGTACCGTTGCGATTGACGGCACCGACGTCACCCGCTGGAACACCCCGCGCCGCGCCGGTCTGGTCGCCCGCGTCTTCCAGGACCCGATGGCGGGCACTTGCGCCACCCTCTCGATCGAGGAGAACATGGCGCTGGCGGCGGCAAGGGGCCGTAGGCGCGGTCTAGGCGCTGCGGTCGGAACCCGCCAGCGTGCCGGTTTCGCCGAGCGGATCGCGGAACTTGGATTGGGGTTGGAAAACCGGCTCAAGGACCAGATGGGCCTATTATCGGGCGGCCAGCGTCAGGCGGTGAGCCTGCTGATGGCGACCCTGGCGGGTTCGCGCATCCTCCTGCTTGACGAGCACACCGCCGCACTTGACCCTTCCACGGCGGACTTCGTGCTCGACCTGACACGGCGGATCGTCGTGGAACATGGCCTGACGACGCTGATGGTCACCCACTCCATGCGTCACGCCCTGGACTACGGCGACCGCACGATCATGCTGCACGAGGGACAGGTGGTGCTGGACGTCGGCGGACAGGAGCGGGCCGGCCTGGACGTCCCCGACCTGCTCGCGATGTTCAGCCGCGTACGCGGCCAGCAACTGGCAGATGATGCGCTGCTGATCGGGTAGTGCGTTTCGACCGTCTGACTCAGGCTTCCCGTTCAGGCAAATCCAGGGTGCGAAAGGCATTTCGCGCATCGATCGTCTGGCGCTTCTCTGCCGATGCTGGCGCTCCTCCAGCATCAATCACGGCTGTTCCGAGATAGCTTGGAGCATGATGGTCGGCAGACACGAGCACCATCCTTCGTGCAAGCGCCATGGCGATGATCAGACGATCCATCGGGTCGCGATGGCCCTGCACTTTGGTGAGATGAAGCGTATTGGTTGTTGATAACAGCCCAAGCGGCTGCGGAAACATGCTTGTGGCTGTAGATCATTCAGAACAAGGCCTGAGTGTCCAGAAGAAGGTCAGCCATTGGCTTCGATCCGAAGAAATCAATCCTCTAGCTTCAAAGCCAGATGAGCATAAAGACCGTTCTTCGCTTGTCCTGGCTTTGCTTCTATGAGTGGCTTCCAATTCGGTATCATCTTGAAGCCGGGAAGCATCGCTCCGGTAGGATCGTCGCTGAGACCATAAGGCTGAGGGTTAGTTGCAAAACTAGCAGAACTATTCAGATGGACAACAAAGTGGCGCCGTTGCGTTCGCTTCTTGGCTGCCCCAACATCACCCACTCTGCGCACATCGACCCCCTCGGCCCAAGCTATATCCTACAATAGGATGAGCATACGGGCTTTCCAGTATCAAAACGATAGATGCTGGCGGTTTTTGCCAGCATCTATCGTTTTGTCAGCCTCAAGCTTCCCTTACCCCAACCCTCACTCGATCACGATCTTCGGCGTTCCCCTTTGCGGTCCCGCCACCTTTTCCCACACGCGCGCGGCGATGCGGCGGTAGACCTTGGCGTGCTCGCTGTCGGGCTGCGACATCACGATGGGTTGGCCATCGTCGCTGGTTTCGCGAATTGCGATGTCGAGCGGGATTTCGCCCAGGAACTCCATGCCCAGCGACTCGGCTTCGCGCTTGGCTCCGCCGTGGCTGAAGATGTCGGTCCGATGGCCGCAGTTGGGGCAGCAGAAGTAGCTCATGTTCTCGACGATGCCGAGCACCGGCACATCGACGCGGCGGAACATGTTCAGCCCCTTGCGGGCGTCCAGCAACGCGATGTCCTGCGGGGTCGAGACGATCACCGCACCGGCCAGCGGCACCTGCTGCGCCATGGTGAGCTGGGCATCGCCGGTACCGGGCGGCAGATCGACCACCAGCACGTCCAGCTCGCCCCAGGCGACGTCGCGCAGCATCTGCTGCAAGGCGCTCTGGACCATCGGGCCGCGCCAGATCATCGGCGTATCCTCGGCTACCAGGAATCCCATCGACATCACCTTGACGCCGTAGTTCTCCATCGGCTGGAGCATCTTGCCGTCCGCCGAGTTCGGCTTGCCGGTAATCGCCATCATGCGGGGCATCGACGGGCCGTAGATGTCGGCGTCCAGCAGGCCGACGCGCAGGCCGTTGGCCTTCATCCCCAGCGCCAGATTGACCGACGTGGTCGATTTCCCGACGCCGCCCTTGCCCGACGCAACCGCGACGATAGCACGCACGCCCGGCACCAGGGCCTTGGCGGTGGCCGGAGCCGCCGCCGCTTTCGGTGCCGCCGGGGCCTCGCGGTGCGCCGTCAGTACAGCCGTTACCGAGGTAACGCCGGGTAGGGCTTCCACGGCTTTTTCAGCCGCCTGCCGCAACGGTTCGAGCTGTGGACCGCGCTTGGGATCGACTTCTATCGAAAAGCCGACGTTGGAACCCTTGACGACCAGCCCCGAAATCATGTTCAGACTGACGATGTCGGTCTGACGGTCGGGGTCCTTGACGGCCCGGAGGGCGTCGAGGACCTGGGTCTCGGTAAGCTGCGCCATGGTTGAAAACTCCGATCTTTTCCCAATATTGGCGGATAACTGTCAGCTCGGTCGGCGCCGCGCCTGTCGGCCGTTATAAGACTGGACACGCGGCTTGGAAAGAGCCACGCGTTAGAACGAAATGCGAGCGAATACGTAAAGAAAGGGACCGAGAGGCATGCCTTGGAGCAATCAGGGAGGGGGCGGCGGTGGCCCCTGGGGTCCTCCGCCCGGTAATGGCGGCGGAAACAACCCATGGGGTCGTCCAGGCGGCTCCGGTGGCGGTGGCGGACCGCAGCCACCCGATCTCGAAGACTTGCTCCGCAGGGGCCAGGACCGGTTCCGCCGGGTGATGCCCGGCGGCTTCGGTAGCGGCAAGGGTATCGCCATCGCGGGCGCCCTGGTCGTGCTGATCTGGCTGTTCAGCGGCATCTACCGGGTGGAGGCCGACGAACAGGGCGTGGTCATGCGATTCGGCGAATGGGTCCGGACCGAGCAGCCCGGCCTCCGCTATCACATCCCAGCCCCGATCGAGACGGCGCTGACCCCCAAGGTCACGCGCGTCAACCGGATCGAGATCGGCTTCCGTTCAGGCACCGGCGACGGCCGCC
This sequence comes from Skermanella aerolata KACC 11604, assembly GCF_000936425.1. Taxonomy (GTDB): domain Bacteria; phylum Pseudomonadota; class Alphaproteobacteria; order Azospirillales; family Azospirillaceae; genus Skermanella; species Skermanella aerolata. The sequence continues at coordinate 273,284 of NZ_AVFK01000004.1, forward strand.
GCACCGGCACCGAGCGGGATGTGGTCGACGAGAGCCTGATGCTGACCGGTGACGAGAACATCATCGACATCGACTTCACGGTCCTGTGGGTGATCAAGGACGCCGGCCAGTACCTGTTCAAGATCCGCGACCCGGAGACCACCGTCAAGAAGGCGGCCGAAAGCGCCATCCGCGAGGTGATCGGCCAGACCGACATTCAGCCGGCCCTTACGGAAGCCCGTCAGCAGATCGAGAACAGTACCCGCCAGCTCCTCCAGGCGATGCTGGACGACTACCAGTCGGGTATCGAGATCACTCAGGTCCAGTTGCAGAAGGTCGATCCCCCGGCCACCGTCGTCGACGCCTTCAACGACGTTCAGCGCGCCCGCGCCGACCGCGAGCGCGTCCGCAACGAGGCCGAGGCGTACCGCAACGACATCATCCCGCGTGCCCGAGGCGAAGCCGAACGGCTGGTCCAGGAAGCCTCCGCGTACCGCGAACAGACCGTCAGTCTGGCCCAGGGTGACGCCCAGCGCTTCCTGTCGGTCTACGAGGCCTATTCGGGCGCCCGCGAAGTCACCGCCCGCCGCATGTATCTGGAAACCATGGAACAGGTGCTGCGCGGCACCAACAAGGTCATCATCGATGGCAATGGCGAGGCTGGAGCCAACGGCGTCGTTCCCTACCTGCCCCTGACGGAGTTGCAGCGGCAACGCCCTGCGGCACCCGCCCAGGCCGCCGCTCCCGGCGCTTCCCGCCCGGCGCAGTGAGGATTTGAGCCATGAATAAGAAGCTAGCAATTCTCGGCATCGTCGTCGTCATCCTGGGCATCCTCGCCTCCGCCAGCCTGTTCACGGTCAACGAAACCCAGCAGGCGCTGGTCCTCCAGTTTGGTGAGCCGCGTCGCGTGATCCAGGATCCGGGCCTCAAGGCCAAGGTCCCGTTCATCCAGAACGTGGTGGTCTACGACCGCCGCGTGCTCGACCTCGACCCGCCGGTCGAGCAGGTCATCCTGGCCGACCAGAAGCGCCTGGACGTCGATGCCTTCGCCCGTTACCGCATCACCGATCCGCTGCGCTTCTTCCAGTCGGTCGGTTCGGAAATGGTGCTGGAACAGCGGCTGAATACGGTCGTCGTCTCGGCCCTGCGCCGGGTCCTGGGTAACGTGACCGTGCTGGCGATCCTGTCGGACGAGCGTTCGCAGGTGATGGCCGATATCCGCCAGCAGGTCAACGCGGAGGCCCAGCGCTTCGGCATCGACGTCGTGGACGTCCGCATCCGGCGCGCCGATTTGCCGGAAGAGACCAGCCAGTCGATCTTCGCCCGCATGCGGTCGGAACGCGAGCGGGAAGCCGCCGAGTTCCGCGCCCAGGGTCAGGAGCAGGCCCAGCAGATCCGGTCCCGTGCGGAACGCGAACGTACCGTCATCATCGCCGAAGCTCAGCGCGATTCGCAGGTCCTGCGAGGCGAGGGCGACAACCAGGCGTTCCGGATCATCGCCGAGGCGACCGGCAGGGATGCGGACTTCTACTCGTTCTATCGGACGCTCCAGGCCTACCGCGACAGCCTGCGCAACGAGGACACCACGATGGTGCTCTCGCCGACGGGTGACTTCTTCAAGTACTTCGGCACCCTCAGCGGCATGGCATCGGCCGGTGGCGCCGGAAGCGCTCCCAGCGGCGTTCCGGGCGGCGCACCCGCCAATACATCGGGAGCGTCGGCAATCCCCTCGGCGCCTTCTTCGACTCCACCGGCGACCCAGGGCGCCGAGAACACACAGCCGGGCAAAGCCGCCAACTGATCCGGTCCATCCTTCCAGCCGGGCCGGCGCCGCACCATCGCGGCGCCGGCCCGTATTTCCGTTGCGGCGGCCCATCGGGCCGCCGCAACGTTCTCTTCCATCCAGGGCCTACCGTTGACGACTGAATTCCTGACGGCCTTCGCGCTCGTTCTTGTGCTCGAAGGCATCGCCTACGCTCTTTTTCCTGACATGATGCGGCGTATGCTGGCGCTGGCGCTGATGACGCCGGTCGGACAGTTGCGGGTTGCCGGACTGGTCGCCGCGATCTGCGGCGTTGGCTTGGTCTGGCTGCTGCGCGGCTGACTAAGAGCCTGCCGGACGGCGAAGAAAAATAATAAGTTCGTCAGACAGCCAACCGGACGCCTTACTTTTAACGCTGAATAGCGTTTATTATTCCTGTGACGACGAAAGCCGTTCCCGGCATGACCGGGCCGGGCGGTTTATACACGGGCTGACACCCGGCAGTTGGAGCGCATTCCTTGGGAGCGCGCCTACGCACCGGCGGCGGCTGCTGGCGGGTGCATAATGAAGCAAGGAGAGAGCTTCCGTGACGAATAGTGCTCAAGGTAATGCCGCACACGGGAATGCCCCAGGACAGGACGGAGGAAACGACATGACGATCGTCGCCGGGCAACGCCGCCCCGGAAGGTTCCAGGAGGGGTGGTTCCGCTGGGTTGCCGGTTTGCCGGTGGTGGCACTGCTGCTCTTTACCTCCATGCCCTTGGCGCAGGCCCAGGCCCGCTCCAACGCGCCGGAGAGCTTCGCCGACCTGGCCCAGAAGCTGCTCCCTGCCGTGGTCAACATTTCGACCACGCAAAATATTCCCGAGCGACGCGGCCCCGGTGGCGCCGGTCCCCGTCCGGGTCCGGAGATGCCGCAGTTCCCGCCCGGATCGCCGTTCGAGGAGTTCTTCCGCGACTTCTTCGACCGCCAGGGCCGTGAACAGAACGCGCCGCCCCGCCGAGCCACCTCGCTCGGCTCGGGGTTCGTCATCGACGCCGGCGGTCTGGTGGTGACCAACAACCACGTCATCCAGGACGCCGACGAGATCAACGTGATCCTTCAGGACGACACCAACCTGAAGGCCGAACTGGTCGGCCGCGATACCAAGACGGATCTGGCCCTGCTGCGGGTCAAGACCGACAAGAAGCTGACGGCGGTGACGTTCGGCAACAGCGACGACATGCGGGTCGGCGATTGGGTGTTGGCGATCGGCAACCCGTTCGGCCTCGGCGGCACCGTGACCGCCGGCATCATCTCCGCCCGCGCCCGCGACATCAACGCGGGGCCGTACGACGACTTCCTCCAGACCGACGCATCGATCAACCGGGGCAATTCCGGCGGTCCGATGTTCAACATGAAGGGCGAGGTCATCGGCATCAACACGGCGATCTTCTCGCCCTCCGGCGGCTCGGTCGGTATCGGCTTCGCCATTCCCTCGACCCTGGCGCGCAGCGTCGTGGCCCAGCTCCAGGAGTTCGGCCGGACCCGGCGCGGCTGGCTCGGCGTGCGCATCCAGGGCGTGACTCCCGAGATTGCCGAGAGCCTGGGGCTGAAGGCCGTGACCGGCGCCCTGGTCGCCAGCGTCACCGCCAATGGCCCGGCGGCCGATGCCGGCATCCAGGCCGGTGACGTCATCCTGACCTTCGACGGCAAGGAAGTGAACGAGATGCGGCGCCTGCCGCGCGTCGTCGCCGAAACCGGCGTCGAGGAGAAGGTCCCGGTCAAGCTGTGGCGCCGCGGCAAGGAACAGACCGTCCAGGTCAAGGTCGGCGAGCTCGAAGCAGCCGAGGAGTCCGGCGCCCTGGCCGCCATCCCCGACGAACCCACACCTGCGGCGCCGGAATCGGTCGAGGCGCTGGGGCTGAAGCTGACCAACATTACGCCGGAACTACGCCAGCAGTTCGACATCAACGAGCAGCTCAAGGGCGTGCTGGTGACGGAGGTCGCCGGCAACAGCGCCGCCGCCGAGAAGGGTCTGCGTCCCGGCGACGTAATCGTCGAGGTGGCCCAGGAGGAGGTTGCCACTCCGCAGGACGTGGCCGCCAAGGTCAAAGCCGCCCGCGACGCCAACCGCAACACTGTGCTGCTGCTGGTGGACAGGCAGGGCGACCTGCGCTTCGTGGCGCTCGGCGTGAGCTGAGGAAACTGCCGGGGACCGGTTCAGGACAGCCTGATCCGGTCCCGCAGGGCGGAAGATCTACAGGTCAGGGTTTTAAACCATTGACCGCATGTTTGGTCAGCGAACAAGGACCCTTGGACTCAGCGAGCATCCGAAGAAATTGTTTGCGCGGTATTCGCGACGGATGAATCAGCCGGTGAGATTTTGATCAGCTTTATGCCGTCGGATGTGCATATTTCGACCATGTCATCGGCATAAGGCTCAGCGTCCAAAAGGCCCGGCCACAGAGAAAATGACAACGCAAGGACGGTCGATCCGGCCACCAAGCTTGATATCATTGTCAACCAATGGACTCCGCTCCTGCTCATCGCGCGGTTCCCGAATGCATGTTCAAGCAATGTAGATCATTCAAACCGATGTATTGCGATCTATAAAGCTGGGTATCGGGAGTACATTGTTTTTCTGCCGAATCAGAAGATCGATACCAGATAGAACGAGGCCGATAAGGTCATCACCGGGCCTATCATGTCGGGCGAGATCGATTGGCTGTGACTGGCGTTTGCGGTTGGCGTATGCCATTGTAATCGAGATAATGACAATGGCCTGGGAGCCATGGGCCGGATCGAGCACGAAGATCATCGCGGACAGCGGAAGGTGAAGTCGTACTGGCGTCGCCTTCTCGCGTTCATCGCGATCTGCACTTTGCTCATCCAGGCAATCGTCCCTGAGTTGGCAATGGCCGCGCGAGAAGCGGCAGCCCAGCAGAAGTCCGCTATCGCGATTTCTGTTGCCGGGATGCACCAAGACCATGGCGGGCACGAGCACGGGGCCGCCGAGAAGTCCCCGGAAAAGCCGGAGAAAGACCAGCCCTCCTCCCACGACAGACACGAACTCTGCCCCTTCTGTTTCGTTAAGTCGATCCAGGTGCTGCCGTCGATGTCCGGTGCGCAAGCCTTGCCAACTCCGGACTTCTTCAATGTCTATCCGATCACAGACGCAGCAATGCCGTTCGTCTTGCTGCAATTCCTGTGTTGCCTGCATCCGCGCGCTCCGCCGCTCGAAGTTCGAGTCTGATCCCTCATCAGTTGCTGGCGTTCCAAAATACGTCAGCCCGATCTTTCGTCCCGATGGAGACAATCATGAAGCACGTCCACATGGTGGCGTTCGGCACCGCGATTCTTTGCCTGGCGAGCGTCAGCGCCGCCTTTGCGCATGCTACGCTGGAAACAAAGGAGACCCCAGCGGGCAGCTTCTATAAGGCCGTGGTCCGTATCGGACATGGCTGCGAAGGCTCGCCCACGACCGCGATTCGCGTCCAGATCCCCGAAGGGGTCATCGCGGTCAAGCCGATGCCCAAGCCGGGCTGGCAATTGACGACCAAGGAAGGCCAGTACGCCCAAGCCTATGACTACTATGGTGAAAAGTTGACCAAGGGCGTCACGGAGGTGTCGTGGTCCGGCGGCAGCCTGCCCGACGCTTGGTATGACGAGTTCGTTTTTCGAGTCAGGATGCCGGATAGCCCGGCCGGCAGCGTAGTCTATTTTCCCATCGTGCAGCAGTGCGAAAAGGGCGCGCACCGGTGGATAGAGATCCCGGAGACGGGCAAGGTGGCTGACGACTACAAGGAGCCGGCTCCCGGCGTGACCATCACCGCCAAACCGTAGGTCCATCTGCTATCCGGAGTATAGATGTGGCGCCCATTTCTTCGGTGGTGACCACCCGGTTGATCGTGGCCTTGGCGGTCTTGTCGATCTGTCTTCTCATGGCATCGGCTGCTTGGGCCCATGCGGTCGTGCTCGAGACGAGTCCGGAAGACGGCGCTGAGCTGAGTACGGCTCCGAGGGAAATTTGGCTGCGTTTCAACGAACCTGTTGTTCCGGTTTCGGTACGTGTGCTCGACGCGTCGGGAACCGCGATAACTTCGCCGGAAGGTGTATCTCGCGAGGCGGAAACTGTCCGCGTTGCCCTGCCGGATGGCATGAAGCAAGGCGGATACGTCATCAGCTATCGGGTGACATCGGGCGATGGTCATCCAGTGGCAGGCTCCATCGTCTTCGGGATTGGCACAACTCCGGAGGCGGAGCCGGCTGACACGGCAGCGTCCGATGGTGCCTTCTCTATTATCTCGGTCGCGGCCGTGACAATGCGAGCGCTTCATTACGGAACGTTGCTGGCCACTGCCGGCGGAGGACTTTTCATAGTCCTCGTGCTGGGGCACGGGACGGCGTCGAGCGCAAGCCTGACAACCGGCTTGTGCCTTACCGCGATAGTCGCCGGGGCCACGTCGGTACTCGGAGTCGGTCTTGCCGGGGCAACCCTGCAAGGATTTTCCGTGGACGGCCTGCTGACGGCGGAAGTCTGGCGGACCGGATTGGCGAGCTCTGTCGGCGTCGCCGCTATGGTGGCGTTTTCAGGATTGCTGTCCAGTGTCGTGGGACTGGCGCTGAAAGGCAGGGTAGGTAACGTCGCCTTGATTTGCGGAGCATTGCTGGCGGCAGCCTCGCTAGCCGCGACTGGTCATGCGGCGACGGCACCGCCCGAGTGGCTGAGCCGGCCCCTGGTATTCGTCCATGGCCTTATGGCGGCTTACTGGGTCGGCGCCTTGTGGCCGCTCGTCAAGGTCCTGCGCGAGGCGCCGGCGGATGAGGTCATCTACGCCGTGCGCCGGTTCTCAGGCATTGCGGTCATCGCTGTCATCGTGCTGGCAGGAGCCGGCGGGGTTCTGAGCGTGCTTCAGCTCGGTGCAATGGACGCCGTGACGAACACCCCATACGGTTGGGTCTGGCTGGTCAAAATGACGCTGGTCGCGGCTCTTCTGTCCCTTGCGGCTCTCAATCGCCAGCGCTTGAGTCCGGCACTGGTCAAGTCGACGACCAGGGATGGGGCTTCCGCGTATCTGCTGCTGGACCGCAGCGTCCGGACCGAGATCGCAGTGGTCGCGGTCGTCGTGCTGGCGACCGCGAGTTTCGGTCTGACGCCGCCGCCTCGGGCTCTCCTGACCCAGGACGGCGCCGGAGAAAGTCGTCGCCACGATCATGATCCTGACGGAGCAAGGCCTGCAGGAGAGCGGCACGGCTATACCACGGTCGTAATGGCGGGACAGCGCATGGCGACCATCGAGATCGACCCGGCGCAACCCGGCCGCAATCGGTTCAAGGCATACCTGACAGAGCCAGGCGGTTCGGTCGTGAAACCGTTGGAGGCGCACATCGATATGGCCAATCCCGGAGCGGGTATCGAACCGATCACCCGTTCCCTGAACATCACGGCGCAAGGGACTGTCGACGGTGAAATCGATCTGCCCATGGCCGGTCGCTGGACGTTGGCTCTCGACGTCCTGATTGACGATTTCGAGAAAGCCGTCTTCAGGACTGAACTAAACGTCCCAGAGGGTGCGGGACCATGAAAACTCAGATGCGGTGAAGCGGCAAAACATCGATCGAGAGCGGCTACTCTCAGTTCTTCAAACAACCTGCGATAAACAATCAGCAATCGGAAACAAGGTCATGAACATCAAGAATGTGGCAATCAATCTCGGCATGGCGCTTTGTCTGGCCGGATGGTCTGGAAATGCCGGGGCGCATGGTTACAAGGCAGGCTCGATCGAGGTCGAGCATCCCTGGGCGCGTTCGACCGCGCCTTCGGCACCTAGCGGCGCCGTCTACATGGTACTGAGCAACGAGGGCAAGGATGCGGACCGTCTGATCTCCGCGTCGACCCCGATCGCTGAAAAGGCCGAACTGCATACACATATCGCCGATGATGGGATCATGCGGATGCGTCCGGTCAGCGCGGTCGAAGTCGTTCCCGGCTCACCGACGCCGTTCGCGCCGGGTGGTCTGCACGTCATGCTGCTTGGGCTTAAGCAGTCGCTGGTTAGCGGCAAGGCCTTTCCCCTGACGTTGAACTTCGAAAAGTCCGGTTCTGTTACCATTCAGGTCGAGATCCAGGGCGCTGGGGCAATGCAACCCTCCCACGGGGGCAGCGAATTGCCGAAGTGAACCGGACCCGTTGAAGTTCAATTTGCGACGGCCGCTCTGACACCGGCCCTTCGGATGACCATCTCCGGCGGGATCACGACGGGAATTGTCATGCACGATGATTGGGGAGTCATGCAGGGACTCCCCAATCAATAGGAGGACGCGATCTAATAGTATCGAAGGCTTCTTCGCATACGAATTCGGCTTTGCCGGTAAAGCCGAAAAAGACTAAGGGCCACCCAAAGGCAGCCCTTAGTCTTTTTCGTACCCCTGTTATCCAAGGGAGAATTTGGTGGGTGCACAAGGACTCGAACCTTGGGCCCGCTGATTAAGAGTCAGCTGCTCTACCAACTGAGCTATGCACCCTCTGTATTCCGCGCCGCGATCCGGTGTTTTGCACCAGCGCCCGGCGACGAGGGGTAGATAGCAAAGCGCTCCCGGCTTGTCGATGGCAAAAAAACGCTTTCACGACAGTTTTTTAACTGCCTCACCTCGATGGCCTTCTCAGAGATCTCCCGCCATCGTCCGCCGGGTGATCCGGATGTCGCGGTGGATGTAGACGGACATGACGAGGCCGAAGCCGAACAGCACGGTCAGCATGGCGGTGCCGCCGTAGGAGATCAAGGGAAGGGGGATGCCGACCACGGGGATCAGGCCCATCACCATGGCGATGTTGATGAAGACGTAGAGGAACAGGTTGGTGGAGACGCCGAGCCCCACCAGCCGGCCGAACTGGTTGCGGCAGCGGAGCGATATGACGATGCCGTAGGCGATCAGCAGGCTGTAGAGCAGCAGCAGCCCGGTGCCGCCGATCATGCCCAGTTCCTCCGCCAGCATCGTGAAGATGAAGTCGGTCTGCTTTTCCGGAAGGAAGTTCAGGTGGCTCTGGCTCCCCATCAGGAAGCCCTTGCCGGCGATGCCGCCGGACCCGAGCGCGATCTTGGACTGGGTGATGTGATAACCAGCGCCGAGCGGGTCGTTTTCCGGGTTCAGGAAGATCAGCACGCGGTTCTTCTGGTAGTCGTGCAGGAACTGCCACGCGACCGGGATGGACGCGGCGGCGCCGGCGAGGACGATGCCGAACTTCCACAACCGCACGCCGACCAGGAAGAAGATGGCGCCGCCGACCATCATGACCATCAGCGCCGTGCCAAGGTCCGGCTGCTTCATCACCAGTCCGACCGGGGCCAGCACCATCAGCAGCGGCACGATCAGGAAGGTGGGCCGGCCGACCTCCTCCAGCGAGGCGCCGTGGAAGTAGCGCGCCAGCGCCAGCACGATGGCGATCTTCATGATCTCCGACGGCTGGATCTGGATCACGCCGAGATCGATCCAGCGCTGGGCGCCCATGCCGATCTCGCCGACGATCTCGACGGCGATCAGCAGGACAAGAGCCACCGCGTAGATCGGATAGGACAGGCGCAGCCAGATCCGCAGGTCGATCAGCCCGACCGCGACCATGACGCACAGGCCGATGCCGAACCGGGTCGCCTGCCGCGAGGCCCAGGGATCGATGCTGCCGTTGGCGGCGGAATAAAGCATTGTCCAGCCGACCGCCGCGATGGAGGTCAGCAGCAGGATCAGCTTCCAGTTGATCTGCCAGAGCTTCTCGCCCAGGCTGAGTTCCGGCTGGTGGCCGAGGTAATCGCCGCTCATCCGCCGACCTTTCGCGCAGCGCCCCGATTGACGGCAATCGCAGCCGCCGGTTCCACCACGGGTTCCGCCCGCGAGACCTGCGCCGAGCCCCGCGCGCTGTCGCGGCGCTGGACCTCCAGCAGAAGGTCGCGGGCGATGGGCGCCGCCACGGCGGAACCGCCGCCGCCATGCTCGACGATGACCGCACAGGCATAGCGCGGCGCGTTGATCGGCGCGTAGCCGACGAACAGCGCGTGATCGCGCTGACGCCAGGGCAACTGATCGTTCTTGAGGACGCCGGTGCTGCGTTCCGCCATGGTAATGCGACGGACCTGACTGGTGCCGGTCTTGCCGCCCATCTCGAAGCCGGGTTCAGTGATGCGCATCTTGAAGGCCGTGCCGTCGCCCTGGTTCATGACGGCGTTCTGCCCGGCGAGCGTGATGTCCAGATGGGCTTTGCTGATGCCGATCGCCGGCCATGCCGTCTGTTCGCCGGCGCCGCGCTCGATCTGCCGGGTCAGGTGCGGCTTGACCGCGAAACCGCCGTTGACCAGCCGCGACTGCATCACCGCGAGCTGGAGCGGGGTCGCCAGCACATAGCCCTGGCCGATCGCGGCGATCAGCGATTCGCCCTGCGTCCAGGATTTCCCGAGGTTGGCCTGCTTCCAGTCGCGGCTGGGGATCAGTCCGGGCCGCTCGCCGGGCAGGTCGAGTTGCAGCCGCTGTCCCAGACCGAAGCGCTTCGCCATGTCGTGGATGCGGTCGATGCCGATCCGCTTCGCCAGATCGTAGAAGAAGGTGTCGCAGGAATGCTTGAGCGCGCCGACGAAATCGACCGTGCCGTGTCCGCCCTTCTTCCAGCAATGGAAGCGGTGGTCACCAAGATCCATGTGGCCGGGGCAGAACACGCTATGCCGGGGGCCGACGATCCCGCTGTCCAAGGCGGCCAGCGCCACCATCATCTTGAACGTGGAGCCCGGCGCGTACTGGCCGGCCACGGCCTTGTTCGACAGCGGCGTGGTCGGATCGGACAGCAGTTCCTCCCACGTCTCCGCGTTGATGCCTGTCGTGAACAGGTTGGCGTCGTAGCTGGGGTGGGAGGCCATCGAGTAGATGCCGCCGGTATGGACGTCCATCACGACGGCGGCGGCGCTCTTCTCGGCGTTCAGCCGGTCCTGGGTGTATTGCTGCAACCCGATATCGATCGTCATCGTGATGTCGCGGCCAGGCTGGCCCTCGTCCCGTGACAGTTCGCGGATGACGCGGCCGACCGAGTTGACCTCGAGCTGGCTGGTGCCGGCGACGCCGCGCAGGCTGGCATCGTGGAACTTCTCGACGCCGGCCTTGCCGATGCGGAAGCCCGGCAACGTCAGCACTGGGTCGCCGTTCAGTTCCGATTCCGAAACGACCCCGACATAGCCGAGCAGGTGGGCCGTCGCGGCCTCGTAGGGATAGTTCCTCAGTTCGCCGACGTCGATCGACACGCCGGGCAGGTCGGGGGCGTTGACCTCGATCATGGTGACCTGTTCCCAGGTCAGGTTCTCCTTGACCGTGACCGGGACGAAGGCGCGCTTTCGCTGGATCTCGCGGGTGATACGGCGGTAATCGGTGTCGGTCAGCGGGACGATTTCGGAAATCAGGTTCAGCATGCGGTCGATCTTGCGCGCCTGCTCGGACACGATCACGACGCGGAAGTTCTGCTGGTTGACCGCCAGCGGAACGCCGAACCGGTCGAGGATCTGCCCGCGCGAGGGGGTCAGCAACCGCATGTTGATGCGGTTCTCCTCCGCCAGCATGGTGTAGCGGTCGGACTGCAGGACCTGGAGATAATACATGCGGCCGACCAGGGTCGATATCAGGCCGGCCTGGATGCCGCCCAGCATCAGCGCCCGTCGGGTCAGGCTGCGGTATCGGTCGGTATCGCGCTCCACCATGGCGCAGGGTTTCCGGTCAGTGCTGGAGGAACGCCCGGTGGATGCGCATAAACATCCAGCCGAACGGGGGAAACAGGACCACGGTCATCAGCGCCTGCATCAGGGCCGGGTCGGGCGACAGCAGGCGCAGGTTGAGGATCGAATAGGCAAGCCACCCGACGAAGCCGGCGCCGAACGCGATCAGCGCGAAGCCGAACCAAAGCATCGCGAAGGACGTGCCCAGGAAGAAGCGCCGCTGGGTCAGCACGCCCCAGTAGACCAGTACGTAGATCAGCGGCGTCATGCCGAGCGGCGTGCCGCTCAGCAGGTCCTGCAACAGGCCGAGACCGAAGGCGAGGCTGGGCCGCAGCAGGTCGGGCCGGTGGATCACCCAATAATAAAGCGCCATCAGCGGCAGGGCAGGGGCTATCGCGGCGTAGCCCGGCAGGTGCAACGGCGCCATGCCGATCAGCATCAGCGCCACCGTCACCGCCAGCGGTGCGATGTTGCGTCCGGCCTGATCGATCTTGCCCCAGAACCCGCCCGTCATGGAAAACGCTCAGTCAATGTCCCTGTGTATTCGCTCACTGAAGGCCGCCGGCGCCGATAGCGGGATCGTTGGCGCCAAGGCCGCCGGGCAGCCCGAAATTGACGAGTTGGAGATGTTCGACGCGCCCCAGATCCACGTAAGGCTGAACCCTGACCGAGTTGTCGCTGACGCTCGCCACCAGCCCGATCGGCAATCCCGGCGGGAACATGCTGCCATGACCCGACGTGACGATCCGGTCGCCGACCGCGAGCGAGACATCGCCGGGCAGGTAGAGCAGCTTCGGCTGGCCGGAGTTGTCGCCGGCCATCACGGCGCGCTGGCGCGACGGTTCGATGACTACCGGAATGCGGGAGTTCAGGTCGGTGACCAGCAGCACGCGTGACGACCATTCGCCGACCTGCACGACCCGCCCCATCAGCCCTTGTCCGGCGACCGCCGCCTGACCGGGCCGCACGCCGTCGCGATGACCGGCCGTGGTAACGACGGTGCGGACGAAAGCGCCGCCGGGATCGGCCACGACCCTGGCCGTGATGTAGGAGGACGCGAGTTCCGGCTTGTAGTTGAGCAGGCTGCGCAGGCTGCGGTTCTCGGCGTCAAGGCGTTGCGCCGCCTGCTGCCAGCGGAGCAGCGAGGCGTTCTCGTTCCGCAGGCGCTCGTTTTCGCCGTGCAGGTTGATGACGTCGTGGACGCTCTCGACGAACCGGGCCGCCGTCGCCGCGGGGCGGGAGATCGCCTCCAGGATAGGCGTGAAGGCGTCGGTCACGCGGTTGCGCATGCCTTCGACCAGCACCGTGTCGATCTTGCCGACCATCATCAGGGCGATGGCGGCTAGTACGAGCAGAAGAAACGAGAATCGCTGGGCCAGCGCGCGTAGGGGAGCGGCAAGACGAACCACGGAGCCGGTGGTACGTGACTTCACTGGACCTTCCCTATGCTAAGAATGCCGGTCCCAGGCCGATCCCGGACCTGTGGCGCACCAAGCGATACGCCGGACCATGGAAGGACCGGAGACCGCGAGCTTCATGTGCCGTCACTCCCAATAAGGGGGTGGCGGCTCGCTATATGGATATCAGGAGTACATCTGGATGAGAACGTGCTTAAGCGTCTTCATCTCTTCGAGAGCCCGGCCTGTGCCCAAAGCCACACAGGACAGGGGGTCGTCGGCGATGGAGACCGGCAGGCCGGTTGCATGCCGCAGCACGTAGTCGATGTTGCTCAGCAGGGCGCCACCGCCGGTCAGGACGATTCCCTTGTCGACGATATCGGCGGCCAGCTCCGGCGCGGTATGCTCCAGGGCCACCTTGACCGCTTCGATAATGGCGCTGACCGGCTCCGCTAGGGACTCGGCGATCTGGCGCTCGCTGATGATCAGTTCCTTGGGAACGCCGTTCATCAGGTCGCGGCCCTTGATCTCCATGATCCGGCCTTCGCCGTCCTCCGGCGGGCAGGCGGAGCCGATTTCCTTCTTGATCCGCTCCGCGGACCCTTCGCCGACCAGCAAATTGTGGTTGCGGCGGATATAGCCGATGATCGCTTCGTCCATCTTGTCGCCGCCGACGCGGACGGAGCGGGAGTAGACGATGCCGCCCAGCGACAGTACGGCGACTTCCGTCGTGCCGCCGCCGATATCGACGACCATCGAGCCGGTCGGCTCCGTCACCGGCAGGCCGGCGCCGATCGCGGCCGCCATCGGCTCCTCGATCAGGAAGACGCGGCGGGCACCCGCCGACTCGGCCGACTCCTGGATGGCGCGCCGCTCGACGGCGGTGGAACCGGACGGAACGCAGATGATGACCTGCGGGCTGGCGAAGCTGCGCCGGTTATGCACCTTGCGGATGAAGTGCTTGATCATCTCCTCGGCGACATCGAAGTCGGCGATGACGCCGTCCCTCAGAGGCCGGATCGCCTGGATGTTGCCGGGCGTGCGCCCAAGCATCATCTTGGCTTCGTCACCGACCGCGAGGACCTGTTTCTTGCCGCGGATAGTGGCGATCGCTACGACAGAAGGTTCGTTCAGGACGATGCCGCGACCCTTTACGTAAACGAGGGTGTTGGCCGTGCCCAGATCGATTGCCATGTCGGCCGAGAGGACGCCGAGCAGTTTGGAAAACATGGAGTTGATTAACTCTTTATCCGGTTGAGACGGCGCATCCGAGGCAACGACGGTTCAGGGGCGAACCGCCGCTTGGGGTAATCTGGATGGCGGATCATAGACGATCCGCCGCCCTTTTCCATAGAGCAACGCCGTAAATCACTCAAGCGGAGAGTGCTTCCGGCGCAGTTTTCTGACGCTTGGTCAGCAACTTGTTCAAAGCGTGCACGTAAGCGCGGCAGCTTGCCACCAGGGTATCGGTATCCGCTCCCTGACCGTTCACGGTCTTGCCGTTCTCCTCCAGCCGCACGGTCACTTCCGCCTGGGCATCGGTACCTTCGGTGACGGCATGGACCTGGTACAGCTGCAGGCGGGCTTCGTGAGGGAACAGGGCGCCGATGGCGTTGAAGGTGGCATCGACGGGGCCGGAGCCGGTGGCAGTGGTGCTGACGAGCTGGCCGTCGATCTCCAACTCCAGCTCGGCCTTCTGCGGTCCCTTGGAACCGGCGACGACCATCAGCGAAACGAAGCGGATGCGCTCGTTGGTGCTGCCGATGCTGTCGTCGACCAGCGCCACGATGTCCTCGTCGAAGACGTCCTTCTTCTTGTCGGCCAGATCCTTGAAGCGGACGAAGGCTTCCTCGATGGCATTGTCGCCCAGCGCGTAGCCCAGTTCCTTCAGCTTGGCGCGGAAGGCGGCGCGACCGGAATGCTTGCCCATGACCAAAGTGGACCGGTTCAACCCGACCGACTCCGGAGTCATGATCTCGTAGGTCTGCGCGTTCTTCAGCATACCGTCCTGGTGGATGCCGGATTCATGCGCGAAGGCGTTCTTGCCGACGATCGCCTTGTTCGGCTGGACGACAAAGCCCGTCACGGCGGAGACCAGACGGGACGCAGTCATGATCTGCTCGGACTTGATATCGGTGGTGTAGGGCATGGCATCGGCGCGGGTGCGCATCGCCATGACGATCTCTTCCAGCGCCGCATTGCCGGCGCGCTCACCCAGGCCGTTGATCGTGCACTCGATCTGCCGGGCGCCGGCGGCGACGCCGGCCAGCGAATTGGCGACCGCCAGACCCAGGTCGTTATGACAGTGGACGGAGAAGATCGCCTTGTCGGCGTTCGGCACCCGGTTGATCAGCATGGTGAACAAGGCGGCGTATTCGTCCGGTACGCCGTAGCCGACGGTGTCGGGGATGTTGATCGTCGTGGCGCCGGCCTTGATCGCGGTCTCGACGCAGCGGCACAGGAAGTCGTGCTCAGTGCGCGAGCCGTCCTCGGCGCTCCACTCGACGTCCTCGACCAGATTGCGGGCGTGGGTGACGCTGTCCCAGATGGCTTCCAGCACCTTTTCCGGCTCCATCTGCAACTTGTACTTCATGTGCAGCGGGCTGGTGGAGATGAAGGTGTGGATACGCTTTTGCTCGGCGAACTGCAGCGCCTCGGCGGCGCGGTCGATATCGCGGCGGTTGGCGCGCGACAGGCCGGCGATGGTGGATTTCCTGATGACGCGGCCGATCTCGCGCACGGCTTCGAAATCGCCGTTGGATGCGATCGGAAAACCGGCCTCGATCACGTCCACGCCCATCTCTTCCAGCACGTGGGCGATGCGCAGCTTCTCCTCCAGGTTCATGGAGGCGCCGGGCGACTGCTCGCCATCGCGCAACGTGGTGTCGAAGATGATGACGCGGTTGGCGTCAGCGGCGGGGGCGGCGTTCGGAGAAGACGAAATGGCGTTCATGGAACCTGTTCCTTCTGAGCTTCCCGGTGTCCGCGGCCCCGAGGGACCTGCAGGCGAACGATACCGGAATTATCGATGCGACCGTGACGAATGGCGCTGAGCGCCATGATCCCCCTGAACACCTGTCAAACGAGACGGCGGCGCTCAGGGGCGCATAAGTCGCAGAAGGAGAGCCCCATGCAGCCCACGGGCAGACAGCAGCACGTCGGACTCACCGGCGAAGCGCCGCACGCGCACATCACCACGGCTCCCACGGGGGGCCTTCGTGAAGTCGGTCATGCGAAACTGCGTTTTCACCAATGTCTGCCTTCGGTCAATCGACCGTCGACCAGGGAAGGTCGGGAGGTCGGCTGCTGGTGCCAGGATGGCGCCTTATGGTTAAGTCTTCGTTAAAGCTCGTGCCGCCAAGCCACGTCGAGCATCGCTGCTCAAACCTTATGACGGGACGCTATCTCTAATTCAAACGCGGGGTTCCCCGCAACCGTTTTCCATAGCCAAGCTGGTAGTCCGACCTGAATCTTCATCCGGCGGCGCGGGCCGGACAAGGCTGTGACATAAATGGGGCGCAAAGACGCCAGTTTATGACGTTGGGGGTAGGAAATTGTTTCTTAAAGATAGGTCGCGTTGCGCTTCGCCAAGGCCATATCATAATCAAGGATGCGGCGATCCTCAGATCAGCCGTGAACCGATACATTGTTAACTGTCGTCGCGATCGAATGTCACATGGTCCCAAAAGATAAATTCGGGAAGTACGATTTATCGAAGTCTGTGGGAACAAAGAGGGCGTTTAAGGTTTTATGTCCCGGAGGTCCGTCTGCTGGTTCGCGTTTCGCGTCCAGCCGTAAGCTCCGGGATGGTGGCTCATCCAAGCAGATCGGGTTCGCCACCGTCAAGGTGGTTCAAGCTCGGTCAGGAAGTGGTCAAATGGTATTGCGCTCAACCATCTCATGCGTAAGTAACAGGGCGAAGAGCGAAATGTCCGGGGAGGCCGTCAAAAATGTCTGAAAACACGCTCGACCGGTTGGAACAGGAAATCCCGGCTCTGCGCCGTTTCGCGCGAGCATTGGTAGGTCATCCCGAGCGGGCTGACGATCTCGTACAGGACACTCTGGAACGGGCGTTGACGCGTCTGGACAGTTACACGCCCGGTACCAACATGCGTGCTTGGCTATTCACGATCCTGCGCAACGCGCACATCAACGAACTGCGCCGCGCCCGCACCACGGCGACGCCGGACGAGACGCTGGAGGCCCTGAGCCCGCCGGCGCCTGCCGCACAGGAGCACGGCCTTGCAGTGCGTGACCTTGAGCGCGCCCTTGCCCGCCTGACTCCCGAGATGCGTGAAGTGCTTCTGCTGATCGGCCTCGAGGGCATGAGCTACGAGGAAGCCGCCGATGTGCTCGGCGCCAAGGTCGGCACCGTCAAGTCCCGTCTCTGCCGTGGCCGCGAGGCGCTCCGCCGCCTGATGGACGGCGAAGTGGGCGAGGACGGCATCACCCGCCTGCCGGGCCGTCCGCTGACCCCGGCCACCAGCCGCGAGATGGCCGCCGTCGTGCTGGCCTTCCAGCGCTCCGCCGCAGCCGCCGCGCGGACGGTCCATGCCGGCGCCGAAGTGGTCGACTTCACGGAACGCCGCACCGGGACGTAAGTCCCGTTGCGGGTTTGAACAGAAAAAGGCCGCTGCCCGAAAGGGCAGCGGCCTTTTTCTTTATCTTTTTTCCTCCTCTCCCTCTGGAAGAGGGTCGGGGTGAGGGTGCATGGCGTAAGTTCCTGCCGGGCCCTCCCCCTAACCCTCTCCCAGAGGGAGAGGAGACAAAGTATTGAGAGCGGGAACTGCTTAGTTCTTGCTCTTGTCGACCAGCTTGTTGGCGGCGATCCAGGGCATCATGGCGCGCAGCTTCGCGCCGACTTCCTCGATCGGGTGCTCGGCGTTGCGGCGGCGCATGGCCTTGAAGCTCGGCTGGCCGACCTTGCATTCCTGGATCCAGTCGCGGGTGAAGCGGCCGCTCTGGATGTCTTCCAGCACGCGCTTCATCTCGGCTTTGGTCTCGGCGGTCACGATGCGCGGGCCGGTGACGTAGTCGCCGTACTCCGCCGTGTTGCTGATCGAGTAGCGCATGTTGGCCATGCCGCCCTCATAGATCAGGTCGACGATCAGCTTGACCTCGTGCAGGCACTCGAAATAGGCCATTTCCGGCGCGTAGCCGGCTTCGACCAGCGTCTCGTAGCCGGCCTGGATCAGCGCGGTCAGACCGCCGCACAGCACGACCTGCTCGCCGAACAGGTCGGTCTCGCACTCTTCCTTGAAGGTCGTCTCGATCACGCCGGCGCGGCCGCCGCCGTTGGCCGAGGCGTAGGACAGCGCCACTTCCAAGGCGTTGCCCGAGGCGTTCTGGTGGACGGCGACCAGCGAGGGCACCCCGCCGCCACGCAGGTATTCGCTGCGGACCGTGTGGCCGGGACCCTTGGGGGCGATCATGAACACGTCGATATCGGCGCGCGGCTCGATCAGGCTGAAGTGGATGTTCAGGCCGTGGGCGAAGGCGAGGGCGGCGCCTTCCTTCATGTTCGGAGCCAGATGGTCGCGGTACAGGTCGGCCTGAAGCTCGTCCGGGGTTAGCAGCATGATCACGTCGGCGACCTTGGCGGCCTCGGCCGGGGTCATCACGGTGAAGCCGGCGGCGGCTGCCTTGGCGCCGCTCGGGCTGTTGGGCCGGGCGCCGACGATCACGTCCTTTACGCCGCTGTCGCGCAGATTGTTGGCATGGGCATGGCCCTGACTGCCATAGCCGACGATGCAGACTTTCTTGCCCTTGATCAGGTTGACGTCGGCATCACGATCGTAATAGACGCGCATGGTGGTATTTCCTCGGTTTTTCGCTTCAGACAGCTTTACGCTGGGGTTGGAGGCTGGGGATAGTCTTGCATTTCCGCCTGTTCTTACAGGCTGGCGGCGCCTTTGGAAATGGCCGCGACTCCGGTCCGGCTGACGTCGACCAGACCAAGCTGGCGCATCAGGCCGATGAAGTCGTCCAGTTCGGCGGCGGAGCCGGTCATCTCGAACACGAAGGAGCTGAGCGTGGCATCGACCACGCGCGCCTTGAAGATGTCGGCGATGCGCAGGCTCTCGATCCGGCGGTCGCCGGTGCCGGCAACCTTGATCAGGGCCAGTTCGCGCTCGATATGCGGACCTTCATCCGTTAGGTCGCGGACCCGGTGAACCGGCACCAGCCGGTCGAGCTGGTTCTTGATCTGCTCGATGATCATGCGGGTGCCGCTGGTGACGATGGTGATGCGCGAAACCTTCTGCTCCGCATCGACCTCCGCCACGGTCAGGCTCTCGATGTTGTAGCCACGGCCGGAGAACAGGCCGATGACGCGGGCCAGCACGCCCGGTTCGTTATCGACCAGGACGGAAATCGTGTGCTTTTCGATGGTGGTTTCCACGGAACATGGCTCCAGATGGGAAGTGGCGGCAGGTGGTTCAGGCGCATTGCGTCCGGCCCCGGACCTTAAGCCCGGAGCCGGCCTTGTCGTGACCGCGAACGAGCGGCCGCCCTATACCAGAACCATGCCCTCTTCGGGAGTGGCTTCGCCGGCCCTTGTCTCTTCGCCCATCTGGTCCGCCGGGCCGAGCAGGATCTCGTTGTGAGCCCGGCCGCCGGGAATCATCGGGAAGCAGTTTTCCTTCTGATCGACGCACATGTCGACGATCACCGGACGTCTGATGTCGATCATCTGGTTCAGGACGTCGTCGACTTCCGACACCTTGGTCGCCCTCAGGCCGACGCCGCCGAAGGCTTCCGCCAGCTTGACGAAGTCCGGCAGGGCCTCGCTGTAGCTCTGCGAATAACGGCTGCCGTGCAGCAGTTCCTGCCACTGGCGGACCATGCCCATGTACTGGTTGTTCAGGATCAGGATCTTGACCGGCAGATTGTACTGCACGGCGGTCGCCATCTCCTGCATGTTCATCATGAACGACGCCTCGCCCGAGATGTCGACCACCAGGCTGTCCGGGTGGGCGATCTGGGTGCCGATGGCGGCCGGCAGGCCATAGCCCATGGTGCCCAGGCCGCCGGAGGTCATCCAGCGGTTCGGCTCCTCGAAGGGGATAAACTGGGCGGCCCACATCTGATGCTGGCCGACCTCGGTCGTGATGTAGGTGTCGTGCTTGCGGGTCAGCTCGCGCAGCCGCTCCAGCGCGTATTGCGGCTTGATGATCGGGTCGGTCTTGACGTAGCGCAGGCAGTCGCGGCCGCGCCATTCCTCGATCTGAGCCCACCACTGCTTCAGCGCCACCTGGTCGGGCCGCTTCTGGCGGGCCTTCCAGATGCGAATCATGTCTTCCAGCACGTGAGCGCAGTCGCCGACGATCGGGATGTCGACCCGGACGTTCTTGTTGATCGAGCTGGGATCGATATCGACGTGGATCTTCTTGCTGTCCGGCGAGAAGGCGGACAGCTTGCCGGTCACGCGGTCATCGAACCGCGCGCCTATGTTGATCATCACGTCGCACCCGTGCATGGCGAGGTTCGCCTCGTAGGTGCCGTGCATCCCGAGCATGCCCAGGAACTGGCGGTCGGAAGCGGGATACGCGCCCAGGCCCATCAGCGTGTTGGTGCAGGGATAGCCGGTCATCCGGACGAACTGGGTCAGCAGCTTCGACGCCATCGGGCCGGAATTGATCACGCCGCCGCCAGTATAGAAGATCGGGCGCTTGGCGTTGGCGATCAGTTCGACCGCCTGTTCGACCAGCGAAAGGTCGGGCTTGACCTGCGGACGGTATGTCTTGTGCTTGACCTCGCCCGGAGGGACATAGGTGCCCTCGGCGAACTGAACGTCCTTCGGAATGTCGATGACGACGGGACCGGGCCGGCCGCTACGGGCGACGTAGAAACCCTCGTGCATCGTCCGCGCCAGGTTGTTGACGTCCTTCACCAGATAATTGTGCTTGGTGCAGGGGCGGGTGATGCCCGTCGTGTCGGCTTCCTGGAAGGCGTCGTTGCCGATCAGGTGCGTAGGCACCTGACCCGTCAGGCAGACGATCGGAATGCTGTCCATCAGCGCGTCGGTCAGGCCGGTGACCGCGTTGGTGGCGCCCGGGCCGGACGTTACGAGAACCGCGCCGACCTTTCCGGTCGAGCGCGCGTAACCTTCCGCTGCATGGACAGCAGCCTGTTCGTGCCGCACCAGGATGTGGCGCAGGTCGTTCTGCTTGAACAGGGCGTCATAGATCGGAAGTACCGCGCCGCCCGGATAGCCGAAAATTACGTCTACGCCCTGATCCTTCAAGGCCTTGATGACGATCTCCGCACCGGTCAGCTTGTTCTCGGACATCTTGAACTACCTTCGTCTGTACGCACCCGCACCCCGCGGATGCCAGTCTCCGTTTTTGAAAATCCCGCAAATTCAGGAATTCCAACATGTTAGCGCGCCGTCCCGAGACTTCTCCCAGGGCGCGACGACGCAACCTAATAAAAACATTTTCCAGGGTCAACCCATTTTGCGAATTAAGTTGCAAACAGTGGCTTTGAGGCTTGCCGAATATTGCGCGGAAATAACATGGCTGCCATGCACCGGGGCAAGCTGGTGACGGAACCACGTACCCTGCCGCTTGGCATACCTGCGGGTCGATTGCCGCGCCAGTGCCGTCGCCGCCGGCAGATCGATCTCGCCCCGCAGATAGGACGAAAGCTCGGGCACGCCGAGCGCCTTCATGACCGGTAGATCGGCAGGGAGATCCAATCTCATCAGCTCACGCACCTCCTCCAGCGCCCCAAGCTCGATCATCCTGCCGAAGCGGCCGTCGCACGACGCGTACAGCGCTTCCCGCGGAGGATCGACCACGATGGGGAGGAACCGCAGGCCGGGCGGCGGGCCGGCGGTCGGGTCGGACTGCCAGGCCGTGATCGAGCGGCCCGTCGCTTGCCAAACCTCGACGGCGCGCAGCAGCCGCTGGGTGTCGCCCGGCTTGAGGCGGGCCGCCGTGATGGGGTCGCGATCCGCCAGCAACGCGTGAAGGCCTGGGCTGCCGATGGCGGCGTGAAGGTCCCGTACCGCCGCGCGGACTTCGGCCGGCACCGGTGGGATATCCGCCAGCCCTTCCATCAGCGCCCGCAGGTAGAGCCCAGTGCCGCCGACGACGATGGGCAGGCTGCCGGAGGTTCGGGCGGCGCGGATCTCCGCCAGCGCCATCGCCTGCCAGCGGGCGGCGGAGCAGCGCTCGCGCGCCGGCAGCGCACCGTACAGCCGATGGGGCGCGCGGGCCTCGTCGGCGGCCGGGGGGCGGGCGGTCAGGACCGGCAGCTCACGGTAGATTTGCATGCTGTCGGCGTTGACGACGGTGCCGCCGAACTCCTCCGCCAAGTCGAGAGCGAGCGCTGATTTGCCGCTGGCGGTCGGGCCGCCTACGACGATGACGGTTGTTTCGGGCATGGACAAGGCTTGGTGGGACATTTCATAAAGGCGCCTGATCTTCGCCGCGGATATTCCAGATGAACAATGTTCTGACCCTGATCGCCGACCCCAGCGCCGCCGACCTGGACGATAGCACGGTTGCCGCTGCCCGGAGCGCCCTGAAGGACCTGGGCGCCGAGACCGGCTCGCCGGACTGGCTGGCGCCGGGCATCGCCTGCGACGTCCCGTTCGACGGGCTCAACTGCGATCAGGCCGACGCGGCCCTCCATACTGCCTTGCCAGACCGGCCGGTGGACATGATCACCCAGCCGGTCGCCAGCCGCCGCAAGCGGCTGCTGATCGCCGACATGGAGTCGACCATCATCCGGCAGGAAATGCTGGACGAACTGGCCGAACTGGTCGGTTTGAAGGACCTGATCGCAGGCATAACCTACCGCGCCATGAATGGCGAGATCGACTTCAAGGACGCTCTGCGCGAGCGGGTGGCCTTGCTGAAGGACCTGCCGGTCGAGAGCCTGGAGCAGGTCTATGGCCGGGTCGAGCTGATGCCGGGTGCGCTGGAACTGGTCGCCACCATGAAGGCCAGCGGCGCCTATTGCGCGCTGGTGTCCGGCGGATTCAAGTTCTTCACCGAGCGGGTGCGCGCCACGGTCGGGTTCGACGAGGATCAGGCCAACGACCTTGAAATCGTCGGTGGCCGCCTGAGCGGCATCGCGGTGGAGCCGATCCTGGACAAGGACGCCAAGGTCGCGGCCCTGTTGCGGGTGGCCGGCGCCAACCGCATCCCGTTGCGGGACAGCATCGCGGTGGGCGACGGCGCCAACGACCTGCCCATGCTCCAGGCCGCCGGTCTCGGAGTAGCCTTCCATGCCAAGCCCGTCGTGGCGACGCAGGCCCGGGCGCGGGTCGAGCGGTCGGACTTGACCGCTCTGCTCTATGCCCAGGGCTATCGGGCGGCGGATATCCGCCGCTGACGGCGGCTGCGGACGGTCAGGCCGATTTCAGCGTGGTCGGGTCATCCACGGCCGCTGCCGGAGCCTCTACCTCACCGGTCGGGGCTGCTTCGGGTGATGCCGCCGTGACGGTTTCATCTACTGCCGGTGCTGCCGGTGCCGTCTCCACGCCGCTGTCGAGAGTTGCGGCCGTAGCGGTAGCGATCGCGGTCGTGGCTGCCGCGAGGGCGGCGGTGGAGGCCGCGGCGGCGCTTATCGGGCCTGCGGCGGCGGCAGGCTTGGCGTCGTCCGGGGACGTGGTCGCAGGCGCCGTGGGCTTGGGCTCCACAGCGCCGGCCCCCGCTGCCTGGACGGCGGCATCATTGGATGGGGTTCGCCTTGCCATCCCGGGAGCGGCCTGTCTCTGGGTAAACAGCGATTCGACGGTTTCGACCAGCCGTTGAAGGATCGTATAGACCAGCGTCGCGGAGAAGCCGCCGAGCAGGGCGAGCAGGGGCTTGCCGAAGACCGATGCCGATGAAACCGGTGCGGACGCGTCGGCCGTTTCCGGACCCGGCCCGATCGGGATCATCTGGGACAGGACGAGGCCGGCAATGATGCCCAGGCCGATCCTCATCCAGTAGGAGGATTCGAAGCGGGGATCATAGGTGCCCTGCTCGATATACTTGTGTGCGATGAACAGGGCGTGAAAGCAGCCTCCCATGGCGGCGGCGCTCATCAGGAAGATCAGGATCTCCAGGCTTGCCAGCCCGTCGAGGGAATAGATGTCCGCTGACAGGTTCTGGTGGCTTATCGAATCCGACAGGCTGCTGAGGACGAAGACCATCGTGAAGAAGGCGGCGCCAAGAACCAGACGCCGGATCGACGACAGCGGCCCGAGGATAGATGCCCAGCTGTTCCGCGATTTGTCGATATGCAGGAGATAGATCGTACGCGGCGTCGCGGGCGCCACGACATCGGCCAATTGACCGTGCAGGGATGCAAGGTAAGCGAGCGGAACGGACTGATCCGCGTCCTCGACGACTTTCTCGAACAGATCGAGAGATTGCTGCAACGACGGCGGCAGCTTCAGCCCGTTCCCCAGGGCGTACCGCACCATGGCGTCACATTCCAAGGCGATGTGCCGCCGAAACTTCGTTGAGTTCGTTTCCGGGGATGGCTGTGCCGGAACCGGCATCACCTCGTTCGCGCCGCTGACAGTCAGGTCCGTCACGATAAATCTCTCCGGAAGGCTAAACCAAGAGGGTCAGAATTCCCCAAAATTTTCTAAAAAGTCAATAAAAATACCTCTACGCGCTACTGTGACGTGTAGTTGTCGTTCTTGATTTGTTTGCATTGGGCGATTAGGGTCCACCAACGAACTCTCATCGGCCGGTGACTCATGGCGACCGTCATCATCACGGAAAAATCCAGTCAGGCACGTGACCTGCGCGTGGCGTTGGGCAACCGGTTCGGACAGATTCTACCGGCGGAAGGTCATCTGCTGCGTCTGGCGGAGCCGGACGAAGTCAATCCGGAATGGAAGCGCTGGACTACCGCGCTGCTGAAGCCCGACGGCCTCTATCCAACCAAGCCCGACACCTACGGTAACAAGCAGGCCAAGTTCCAGGCGATCGTGGCGGCTCTCAAGGGCTGCGACAAAGTGATCCTGGCGACCGACTGCGACCGCGAAGGGCAGTTGATCGGGCAGGAGATCTTGGAGCATGTCGGCTTCCGGGGCAACGTGATGCGCGCCATCTTCACGGCCCAGGACCCAAAGACGATCCGCGACGCCTTCGAGCGGCTGAAACCCAATACGGAACTGCGCCCGGTCTATGAAGCGGCGGTAGCCCGCCAGCAGGCCGACCAGATATTCAATCTCTCGTTGACACGGACGGCGACGACGACGCTCCGCGCTCCCGGCTCCAAGACGGTGATTGGGATCGGGCGGGTCAAGACGCCGACGCTGGCCATCGTCTGCATGCGCGAGCTTGAGATCGTCAATTTCAAGCCGGAGGTTTATTTCGAGATCGTGGCGACCGCGACGGTCGAGAACGGCGCCTTCCTGATGCGTCACGCGCCGCCGCCCAAGGACCGCATCAAGGACAGGAAGCGGGCCGACGCCATCGCCCAGGCGGCGGAAGGCTGCAAGGGTCCGCTGGCCGTGACGGTCGAGGAAAAGCGTCAGGGACCGCCGCGCCTGTTCGACCTGCCGGCGTTGCAGAAAACCTGCGGCCAGCGCTGGGGCTGGAACGCCGACAAGACGCTGTCCGTCGCCCAGGAGCTTTACGATGGCGACGGCAAGAAGCTGATAACCTATCCCCGCGCCGAGGCCCGCTACCTGTCGGAGAACCAGATCGACGACGTGCCGGCGATCGTCCGCGCGCTCACCGGTCTGCGCGGGTTCGCCCATCTGGACATTTCCCGGCCCGTGATCCGCAAGGGCAAGTCCGGCCATTTCTGCGACAAGGCGCTGGAAGGCGTGTCGCACCATGCCATCGTGCCGAACGTCAACGTATTGGGCGACCTGGAACCGCGGCTCGCCCGCCTCAGCGAGGACGAGAAGCGCCTGTTCGCGCTGATCTGCCGATCCTATCTGGCCGTCGTGATGCCCGACTACGAATACCGCCAGACGACGGTGACGATGCCGGTTCCGATGCCGGAGGGTAAGCCGGTCGAGTTCCGCACCATCGGCCGGGTGCCGATAAAGCTGGGCTGGAAAGAGGTCTATACCGGCGCCGAGCAGTCGAACCAGCCGGAGCTGGAGAACGAACAGACGCTGCCGCCGATCAAGGACGGCGACCTCGCGGCGCTGTCGGACGCCAAGGTCGAGGCGAAGCGGACCCAGCCGCCGCCGCGCTACAACGAAGGCACCTTGATCGACGCCATGCAGAATGCATGGCGCTTCGTCGAGGACCCTGCTCTCCGCGACCGCCTGAAGGAGGCCAAGGGCATCGGCACTCCCGCCACCCGCGCCGAGGTCATCAAGGGGCTGAAACGGCAGAACATGCTGGTTGCGGAAGGCAAGCTGGTGGTGCCTACCGAAGCCGGTCTCCACCTGTTCGAACTGCTGCGGACATCCGCCCCCGTGCTGGTCGATCCCGGCACCACGGCCGTCTGGGAAATGAAGCTGGACGAGATCGTCACCGGCCGGGCCGAGTTCCGCACCGTGATCGACGGTATCGCGACCGAAGCCGACCGCCTGATCGGCGCGCTCCGCCAGCGTTCCGGCGCCAAGCTCGACCTTGGTGCCCCGACGCCGTCTCCTTCGGTCAAGACCAAGGGCAGGGCGAAGACGGTGCGCAAGCCCCGCGTCAAGGCGGTGGCGAAGGATGGCGAGACACCGGAGAAGTCTCCCACGGTCAAGCGCCGCCGGTCCCCGGCGCGCCAGAAGCAGACGATGACGGCGGCCACGGCTCCGGCTTCGGATGAAGGCACGAAGACTGCCGAACCGCGTCCCGGTCGTGTGCGTGGCAATCCGCCGACCGAAAAGATGCTGAACTTCGCCAAATCCATCGCCGAGCGCCGGGGGATCGAGCTGTCTCCGGCGGTCGCCGGCGATTTCGACGCGTGCCGGACGTTCCTCGACCTTTACGCCAAGAATCCTTCGTGACCGGCAGTCTCTTAGACGGGCGCTTAGACGAGCGGCGGCCCGTTCAGTAATCCTGTCGCTGCCGCTCAAGCGTGAAGTCGTCCAGGGGCGCCACGCCGCACGGCTTGGACAGCGGTGTCGGCGGGGCGACTACGCCGGTGGCGCTGCCGCAGGGTAGGGAGCCCGTCATGACGCCGACGCCGAGCCTGTTCGCTTCCCGTATCTGACCGCGCTGGACCATGCCGTCATAACGCCCCTGTGGCGTATCCGGCGTCATCGCGGACGCATTGGCGGGGCCTGTAGGAACAGCGGCGACCGGCGCTCTCGCCATCACACCGGCCTCATTGTATTGGACCAGGGGAGGCACGCTCCCTTGGATGGGAACGATGTCGGGACCGGTGCAGCCCGCCAGACAGAAGACGCCGAGGATCAAGGGAAATACGCGCATCAGTCCGCTCCGATCGTTATTCAGTGCCATGCGCCGAGCAGGCCGACCATCGTCTCGACCGCCAGACGACGGCCGACCAGATCGACCGTTATGGGTTGCGTCACGGGCACGAAGCCGTGCTTGGTCGCGGCGTAGCCGGTGGAAGACCGCTCCGGAGGAAGCGCCAGCGTCACGACGTTGGCGAGCACCCCGCCGCTCGATATTTGCTTGACGGTCACCTTGAACGCGGTGCCCACGGGAGAACGGGGATCGCGTGTCGCTAGGACTTCCATCAGAAGATCGGCCGTGCTTGCAACGCCGGCCATTTCCCCCCGCGCCTGATCGGCGGCGCCAGACTTCTTCGAGGCGTGGTCGGTGGTGCGGATCGCCAAGCTGCGATCGATGAAGTTCACCCCGGCCTCAGAGAAGGCCTGTGAGAAGGAGGCCTCGAACGCCCATTCCGACGGCTCCGCGAAGTCCGGCCGACGGGCGGTTTCCGGTTCCGCCACGCGCGACCGGATCGTCACGTCCCGGTCCTGCCCCCAGATGATGGCGCCCGGCACCGCGACGCCCACGCCGAAATCCCGCCGCTCGATCCGTGTCTCCGCGGTGCCCGCCGAAGATGCATGGTCGTCCAGCTCCCGGTTCCAGAAGACCATGATACGCGGGCTCTTCCGGGTGGCGTAGGCTTGTCGGAATCGATCTATCGTCCCGTCATCGATGGGTGGCTGATTCCCTCCCGGACCGCCCATCGGCGCCATGACCGGCGGCAGCCCCGTCCGGTAGCCCTGGCTGTCGATCTGCTGCGCTCCGGCGGGAAAGGCCGCCGCGGTCAGCAATAGGATGCCCGCAAAAACTCTTCTCACGGCGCGCTCCTCAGCTCGGTCAGGTAGGTCTGGACGCGTTTGGCGTCCATCGACATCTCGCTGTAATGCCCGACCGACCGGGGAGGCAGGTGGATCTTCTGCCACGCGGAGACCGGTTCGACCGGGCGTTGGCCGGCGTCGAAGAAGTTCGTCCGCCCTTCGACGACCAGCGGCCAGTCCGTGCAGTTGACCATGCGGGTCGTGACCTCGACCGTGCCGGTCGGCGTCCGCTGGGCGCCCGTGTACTGGACGAGCACGCTTTCCGCCGTGAAGCTGTCGGAGAAGGACACGGAGTTCAGGGGAATCGGCGTCATCGTACCGGGCTGGACCGGCACCAGGGCCAGTTCCGGTATCTGCCGCGCAGCCATGTAAGGCGCGAAGTCGCAGCCCAGCGTCTGCTGGATGGGCTGATTGCAGGCGCTTAAAGGAAGCGCCAGCGCCAATGCGATCAGGACGGCGGGAAAGGGCATGGCTGGCTTGTCCACGGAGTTCACTCCTTGACCGCGAAGGGCGCGATAGTGGGGATGGCGAGTGCGGAATGGGTGCGGCCCCAGCCGATGGCGCGCTTGCCCTTGTGCGCGACGCGCATCTGGACGGGCTTGTTCTGGCTGTCCGCCATGGTCACCGCGACCTCGCCGTCAGGTATGCGCAGCGTTGCGAAATGCAGGTTGTCGGGCAGGTTGTCCCAATAGCGGAGATCGGCTTCCGGGGTTGTCGCGGCGGCGGCCGCGTGCGCCATCAGGCCGACAAGCAGCACGATCGCGCCAGCCGCCGCCATGTTGTTGTCGTTGTAGTGGGAGCCGGCATTGATCATCCCCAAGCCGCCCCCGATCCCGATGACGGCGGCGGTATTCATGCCATCCTTGAACTCCGCCTTGCCGTCCAGGATCGCCTGAACCTGACGTCCGCCTCGTGTGGATGCCTGGAACCAGACATCCTCGGCCAGGGCAGCCGGCACCGTCTTCTCCCCCATCGTGAAGGCGGCATGTTCGATACCGGGAGTGCCCCGGTGGGGTTCCATCTTCTCCTTGAACTCGCCGGTGCTGACCTTGGTCGGGGATGTCCCGCTTTCCGCGATAAGAAGCAGGTTGTCCTTCGGCGATGGCGCCATCAGGTCGGAGCGCAGCTTATGCGCCTCCGCGAAGGCGGAAGCGGCGGCGTCCTTGCGGCCCATGCAGTGGGAGGACCAGCCCTCCAGGAACGCCAGCGACGCGAAGTCGGCGTTGAATTTCTCATCGACCGCCAGACTGTCCTGGAGCATGCCGCCCTTGAACGAGGCACGGGCGTTCTCGTAATCGCCTTCCGCAAGATAGGCCAAGCCGCGATAGTAATAGGCCATCGCCCGCTCGTAAGGCTCGCCCTTGAAGTCCTTGGCGTTTTCCTTGACGAATTTGGAACGTGCGGCTTCCGCCTTTTCGTTGTCGGCGTAGATCGCCTCGATACGGTTCAGGGCTTCGTCGAGCGCTTTCCCGGCCGTTTCGATCTCACCGGCTTCGAACGCGGCGACGCCGATGCGGGTGTAGTTCAGAACAGTGTTGCGGTCGCCTTCCGGCAGGACACGTCCGTAGAGGCGCTTCAGCTTGTCGGGCTTGTCGGCGAGGAACTCCGCCTGCTGCTTGGGATCGATCTTCAGACTGATTTCATGCTGCTGAGTGGCACCGCACGCGGAGAGAGCGAGCGCACAGACGGTGTAGGCAAGAACGTGGCGCCGGATGCGCATCGGCATTTCTCCAGAGCGGGGGAAGCTGAACCTGTGACGCTCCGGGCGCTCAGCGGTAGACGATGTCGTCCTGTGCCGCGCGGGCGAACTCGTAGATGCCGGACCAGACGATGGTCCCGCGTTCCAGATCCACCATCTCGAAGACGATCTGGTTGTATCGCTGGACCATGCCGTTGGATGGGTTGCGGCTATCCACCGACGAGATACGGCCGCCCAGGCGGTAATCGCCGCCGGCCTGCGCCTTAGTCAAGCCGGTGGTCGCCTGATCTACGACGCCTTGGCGCTTGAGGTCGCGTTCCTGCGCGACCATCTCGGCATAGTGGCGGCCGACGAAGACCATGCGCCCCTGGGCGTTGCGGTTGAGGCCGACGCGCAGGCGGTCGGTTATGGCGTTCTTGTTCAGCCGCTGCGCCGACTCGTTTTCGAAGAACTCGCCGTCGACGATGATCTGCGGCGGGCGCGCCGCCGATGCCAGCACCGGGGTCGACATCATGTCGCGCATCATGCGGTCGGTCATCGAGACGATGTCCTGGCCCTCGATCCCGACGCCGGCAACCGGTCCGCGGGTGCCCGGATCGAGTTCGACCACACGCATGCCGGAAACGTTCTCGCTCTTCGACTGGCAGCCCGCGACCAGGGCGGAAACCGCCAGCACCGCCAGCGCCTTGACGATGGTCCTCGGTCGGACGGTTTCCGCAAGGTTGATGCGCAGCATGGGTAATCCTGTGACAAAAATGGATTATCGGCATTTATCAATTATTCTCGTAAATTGGTAGGTAAATAGCGTCTTTTGGAACCAGGGAAGCGCTTGGACCGTCTTTTCGCACTCGATTGTTGTGACAGCGGCGGTGGGTTGTGCCATAATGACGCCGTTCGCTTAACATGGCCTGTGAGTGCCGGTGATGAACGTCAACATACCGCCTCCGCCGCCGATCGTCTCGAAACCGTACAGTTCAGCTTCGGCAGCGCCCGTCTACACACCCCAGCCCGCAGTGGCCGCAGCCCTGCAAAATGCAGGCGTGACCCAGACGCAGACGCTTCAGGCGGCCACCGCCACCGCACGGGCAGAGACGCCGCGCCGGCCGACCAGCGGCACCGAAACCGGCCAAGCCGTCGACACCAGGGCGCAGGCTCTGTCGAGCAGATCGCAGGGGCGTGGCAAGATCGTCGATATCAAGGCATAGGCCGGGCTTGGCTTGGACCGGATAATGTACCCGTCACGAGAGCGGGCATAAAAAAACGCGGGCCGAAGCCCGCGTTTTTCATTGGCCGTTCAGGCTCCGGTCCAACAGGACCGTCAGCCTTCGATGCCGTCCGAGTTGTCGATGATGCGGCTGACGAGGCCGTAATCCTTCGCCTCTTCGGCGGACATCCAGTAGTTCCGGTCGGTGTCCTTCTCGACCCGCTCCAGCGGCTGCCCCGTCTCACGGGCGATGATCTCGTTGATGCGGCGGCGCATCTTGATGATCTCCTTCGCCTCGATCGCGATATCCGTCGCCCGTCCGCCGGCGCCGCCGAGCGGCTGGTGGATCAGGAAGCGGGTGTTCGGCAGGCAGAGCCGGTTTTCCTTCTTCGCGGCCAGATAGATGTGGGCGCCGGCACTGGCGACCCAGCCGGTGCCGATCACCTTCACCTGCGGCTTGATGAAGCGAATCATGTCGTGGATGCTGTCGCCCGATTCCACGTGTCCGCCCGGCGAGTTGATGAAGATCCGGATCGGGTCGTCATTCTCGACCGACAGGGCGAGGAGCTGGGCAACGGTGCTTTCAGCGACCTTCTGGTTGATCTCACCGAAGATCGTGATCGTGCGTGACTTGAACAGGTTTTGAAGAACCGTGCTGAAGGGGGCCGGGGTCGGCTTTGGCGTCTCTTCCTTCGGTTCCTCGTCCATGACCCAAAACATCAAATTCTCCTCGGACCTCACACCGCGCAAGAGCGCACGGAGCATTTCGTTCGCTTGACTTGCATAGCCGGATTTGACTGCCGGTTCAACCTGCACCCACAGGACTATGACGAGCGTCTCGCCTATTCGACAAAAGGTCGGGCAGAAGATCGGCGAGCGCCGGGCCGCGCCGGGCGCGGGTAAGCTCGACCAGACCCAGCTTCGACATTCCGTAAACGTTGACCCCGGAAGGATCATCGGCGGTGGCATGGCTCAGCGCGTCGAGCACGCGTTGTCCGCCGGACTCGAAGCCCCGGCCTGACAAGTTGATGAAATCGACGATAACGATGCCGCCGATGTTGCGCAGCCGGAGTTGCCGGGCGATCTCGCCGGCGGCTTCCAGGTTGGTCGCCAGCACGTTGGGCCGCTCGCCGCCGTTGACATCGATGACGGTCAGCGCCTCCGTCCGGTCGATGACGAGGCCGGCGCCGCCGGGCAGGGGGACATGCCTGCTGGTCAGCCGGGCGATCTCGCCCTCCAGGTCGTAGCGCTCGAACAGGGGCTCGGGACCGGCGTGGCGCTCGATCAGCGGAGCGATGTCGGGCGCCATATCGGCGGCCCAGGCGTTCAGATCGGCAAGGATGCCGGGATCGGCGACCAGGATTCGGGACACCACCCGGCCGCCCTGCTCGACGACGGCGCGGATGGGAGCCGCAGGGCCGGACAGCAGCGGAAGCGGCGCTGTCGAGCCGCATTGCTGCTCGACATTCCGCCACTTCACGGCCAGGGCCTCGGCCTCGGCCGCCAGCACCTCGGCTGACACGTTCAGGGCGCCCGCGCGGACGATCCAGCCGCCGCCAAGTCCAGCCGTGATGCCGGCGATGGTCTGCGTAAGCTTGGCCTTGGCGTCGCCCTGGGCGATCCGGCGGGAGATCGAGATGCCGGGTTTGAACGGTGTCAGCACCAGGAAGCGGCCGGGCAGGGTCGCGTCCATGGTCAGGCCGGGGCCTTTGTCGCCGCCCGGCTCGGCCTTGACCTGGACCGGGACAGACTGGCCGGCGCGCAGCAGCGTGCCGATGCGCGATGCATCGACCCGCGCGGCCTTGCGGCTGGCCGGCGCCGCGATGCGTAGGTCGGCGGCATTGAGCAGGCCGGCGCTGGGACCGCCTATATCGACGAAGGCGCCGTTCAAGGCAGTGACCACCCGGTCGACCCGCCCCAGCACGATGTCGCCTAGGCGACTAGGCCGGTCGTCGCTGTCGATGTGGAGGTCGGTGAGGCGTCCGTCCTCGACGACCGCGGCGCGCATGAGCGGGCCGGCGTGGTCGATCAGGATTTCGATTTTGCCGGTCAACTCTACCCGTCGGCGCTGATGAAGCGGGCGCTGGAAACGAAGCCCGCGCCGTACAGCATGTTGGACACCTCGAACAGCGGCAGTCCCACCACATTGCTGTAGGAACCGCCGATCCACCGGATCAGGGCCGCCGCCCGGCCCTGGATGGCGTAGCCGCCAGCCTTGCCGAGCCACTCGCCCGAGGCGATGTACCCTTCGGTTTCCTCATGGCTGAGCACCTTGAAGGTAACGGCCGTCTGGACCGTCCGGTCGAGCCGCCTGCCGTCGGGCAGTACGAGGACGACGCCGCCATAGACACGGTGGCGCCTGCCGGACAGGAGTTTGAGGCAGGTGCGCGCCTGGGCTTCCGTTTCCGCCTTGGGCAGTATCCGGCGGCCGCAGGCGACCACGGTATCCGCCGCCAGCACGAAGCTGCCGGCATGGCGGGATGCCACCGCGTCAGCCTTCTCGGCAGCCAGCCTTGCGGCATGCTGGGAGGGAAGCTCGTCGCGATGCGGAGTTTCGTCCAGGTCTGCGGGGTCGATGCCGGCCGGTTCGATACCGATCTGGCGCAGCAAGTCGAGTCGCCTGGGGGAGGCCGAAGCCAGCACCAGCGGGGAAGGCGCCGGAACTGTCATGACATGCCGGTCATGGATGACCTGGTCATCGTCAGGTCGATGCCGAAAATTACTTGAAACGGAATGTGATTCGGCCCTTGCTGAGATCGTAAGGGGTCATTTCCACATTCACGCGGTCGCCCGCCAGCACGCGGATGCGGTTCTTGCGCATC
This sequence comes from Skermanella aerolata KACC 11604, assembly GCF_000936425.1. GTDB lineage: Bacteria > Pseudomonadota > Alphaproteobacteria > Azospirillales > Azospirillaceae > Skermanella > Skermanella aerolata. Next base: position 307,059 of record NZ_AVFK01000004.1, read on the forward strand.
TTGCCCGATGTATGGGCCAGCACTTCGTGGTCGTTGTCCAGCTTGACCCGGAACATGGCGTTCGGGAGCAGTTCCATCACGGTGCCGGAGAATTCGATAAGATCTTCTTTAGCCATAAGTCCTTTGGTCCGCTCGAGGGATTGCGCTATGGTTATGTGCGCTTTGGTTAAGTGATTGTCGCCATCGCGCCGGTCAAGACGCTTTCCCGGCGCGGGCGAACAATATGCCCATGCGCGGCAAAACGATACTGTCCAGTTGACAAACTTTTGCCCTAAAGAGAAGGGCGCCGGAGATGACTCTCGGGCGCCTTTGCAGCAATCCGACCGGCACAGGGCAAACGGCGCCGGTCGGATATCTTACAATATCTACTGCCGTTCGACCATCAGCTTCTTGATTTCCTGAATTGCCTTGGCCGGATTCAGGCCCTTCGGGCAGGTCCGGGTGCAGTTCATGATGGTGTGGCAGCGGTACAGCCGGAAGGGATCTTCCAGGTTGTCCAGACGCTCGCCGGTGTATTCGTCGCGGCTGTCGGCGATCCAGCGATAGGCCTGGAGCAGCACGGCCGGACCCAGGTAGCGATCGCCGTTCCACCAGTAGCTCGGGCAGCTCGTGGTGCAGCAGAAGCACAGGATGCATTCGTACAGACCGTTGAGCTTCTCGCGCTCTTCCGGGCTCTGGAGACGTTCCCGGTCCGGCGGGGCCGGCGACTGGGACTGGAGCCACGGCTTGATCGAGGCGTACTGGGCATACACCTGGTTCAGGTCGGGGACCAGGTCCTTGACCACCTTCATGTGCGGCAGCGGGTAGATCGCGACGTCGGCCT
>NZ_AVFK01000060.1 GCF_000936425.1 Skermanella aerolata KACC 11604
CTACGCCACGACGATCCACAAGAGCCAGGGCTCGGAGTACCCGGTCGTGGTCATTCCGGTGACGCTGCAGCATCTGGTCATGCTGCACCGGAACCTGCTCTACATCGGTGTCACCCGGGGTAAGCGCCTGGTCATCTTGGTCGGCGAGAAGAAGGCCTGCGCGGTGGCGGTCTACGGCACCATGACCAAGCCACGCTTCACTAGGCTGCGCGAGTGGGGCGAGATCTACGCCAGGCCGGCTTAGGCGGAGTCTTCGCCAGCGTGTCCCCTCTTGCGGCGGGGAACCTGCAGCACCGACCGGCAGGCTGTGCTATAGCTCTGGACCGGAGCAGAAGGATTGTGTCTGTCCTGGGAGACGCGCGCTTGCTGTCGGGAAACCTGCCATGAAGATCAAGGCATTCGATGCCGTCGTACTCAGGAAACTGCAGCCGGAGATCGAGGCGGCGCTCGCCGCCCTCGGCCGCAGGCATGGTATTACGATCCGCGCCGGCATAGCCCGCTTCCGGGAGGGCACGGCCGAGATCAAGCTCGAGCTGGCGGTGATCGGCGGCGACGGCAGATCAGTTCGCCGGGAAGCCGAGGACTTCGCCAAGTACCACGCGATGTATGGTCTGGAAGCCGGCGATCTCGGCCAGGTCGTCATCCTCGACCGCGAAGAGCACCGCCTGGTCGGGCTGGCGCCCAACCGGCCCAAGTACCCGATCGTCATGGAACGTGTGCGTGATGGCAAGGTGGTGCTTTGTACCGAGGACGTGATCGACAAGATCACGGCTCTGCGTTTGCTGAAACCGTCATGATCAACGCTGGGCGGACGGTCGCTGACAGAGTGCCGGATTTGGCAATACCCAAAGCTCGGCCATCGCCGACAGACAGGTTCGGGTGAGGAACATTTGCTGGATAGAGACGAGGTGAACTCCGGAAGAGTTTCCCGGCCACTTCGAACCTGGCCGGAATGAACGAGCTCTCCCGGTGCGGCATCGCCCAGGTCAGTCTGACCGCCGCCCGGCATCAGGATCCAGGCGATTACCCCTCCGGCGACAGGGAGCGCCGGCGCAACGGTCCCCATCGACACGACCGTTAAACCTGCTTCATTCGGCCGCAAACACCCGCACCTCACCGCTGCCGCCGCAGGTCCAGGTGACGAGCAACGTCGACCGGCCCCGGATCCCGCACATCGTTTCGTAGCTCTTCCCTCACCTGCGTGATATGTCTCCGGCTTCAGCTATACAGCTTCCGTGATCAGACGCAGAAGACGAGGATGCTCAGTGAGACCGCCCAACCAGAACCGATCGGGATCCCGGAACCGGTTTCCTGCTGGCCCTAAGCCATCACAGCCTGGCGGTGCCGCTCGTCTGGATCGGGGGCGCGGCCGGGGCGGCAGCGAGAGCGCTATGGCGAAACACACCCGCTACCTGGAACTTGCCCAGCAGGCCAGAACGGCTGGTGACGAGGTGGCGATGCAGCACAACCTCCAGCATGCCGAACACTGGTACCGCACGGTCATGGCTGACCGACGGACCGGGGATGATCCGCAAACGACACTCGAAGGGGAGGTCCTCGCCGACTGAGGCGATACGGTAGTGGTCCTGGCATACCCTGCCGCCCCGGCTCAGTCACGCGGAACCCGGCTGGACGCTTCAGATCCGTCACGGACTGAATGGCCGTCGCGACAGGACGCCGGACAGGCCCGACGAACCGGATGAGCGGACACTGGCGTCTGGATGGAATACCAGATCCTTCCTGATCAGCACCGCCGCTGACAGATCGGCTCCCCGATCCGTTCGTGCCGTTCCCACCTCCGGTCCGGCCCATCCTTCATCCCGGACGGAATGATCTGTCGAGTGTAGCGTCGGTGCAACCACACCCTTAAAATCGCCCTGAGATGCAGGCTGTCCGGCGCGTTTGCCTTGTCACCCGGTCGAACCAGTGGCAATCGAAGAGACGCTGCCGATGGAGGCAGCCTGTTTGAGGGAGGTTGAGGATGAACCAGACGGACCTGATTGCCGCTGTTGCGGAGCGTGCCGGCCTGACCAAAGCCGACGCCGGCAAGGCGGTTGAGGCGCTGGTCGGCACGATCACCGAGACGCTCAAGGCGGGCGACGAGATCCGCATCGCCGGCTTCGGCACCTTCGGGATTTCCGAACGCGGTGAGCGACAGGGGCGCAACCCTCAGACCGGTGCGCCGATCACGATCTCAGCTTCCAAGGCCGCTAAGTTCACCGCCGGCAAAGGCGTCAAGGACGCGCTCAACGGCGGCTGAGTCTATCGGGCTGGCACCCTCGGCCCGGTCGGCGATCCGAGGGTGCAAAGGTTGAAGCTTTCGGATGGTGCCGGGGGCGACAGTCGCCCGCAGTCAGATCCCGGACCCGGTGTCGGTTGAACGGCACCGGTGCGTCGTGTCAGGAGGAGTAGGGGACAAAACCTTGATGGATCGGGATCAGGCCCGCACCGACTATCACCGGATCCTGGCGGGCGTTGTCCGTCATCATCAGGCCCTGGACCACCACGTCGCCGGGGCTGCAATGGCGCGTGTCGCCAAGCGGCTCGGTTTGAGGCTCAGAGGCGGGCTCATCGATGCCGGCGACGACGAGATGGCTCTGGTCTCCGACCTGGCGATCTACGGCCGCGTCGCCGGATCGACCCGGGCGATCGACCGCTACGCCCGAGCGGTTTCAGGATCCCTCGACGCTTTCGACCGGGAACTGGTCGAGGCTCTGAGCCGGAGCTGGTTCTCGATCGTCCGGTTCGCCGCGCGTCATCCGGTGGCCGGCTGGTACGTCGACGACCTCCTGCTCGAGCGGACCGGTCTCTGGCTGATGAACGAGGCGCTGGAGCAGTCGGCGCGCGAGGGCATGAGCCTGGGCACCCGGTTGTTCGAGGTCGGCGGCTTCGTTCTCTCGACCGGTGCCGCAGCGCCGCTCACGGACGCCTGGATGGAGGTTCTGCGCGACGATCTTTGGACGCGGCGCAAACCGGGGGCGCTGACCGATGCCGAAGTCGTTACACTGTATCGGCTGACGCTGTCGTCTGGTCTGGTGGCACGGCACAGAAACGCTCTCGATGGCCCAGCCTGAAGTGCCGGTGCCGGGCCGGCATCCTCTCCCGGCACCGGCGCCGGGCCAGCGTCTCACCCGACAGTTGGAGAAAGTTCGATGAACCCCAGCAGCTCTACCGCTTCTTCCGAAGAGATGGTCGCCCTGACCAGCCGGATCACCGCCGCCTACCTGCGCGGCAACGCCCTGCCGGCGGCCGACATCGCCGGCGTGATCGCCATCGTTCACGGCTCTCTCCTCCAACTCGGTCAACCGGCGACGCAGCCGGAGGAAACCCTGAAGCCGGCGGTGCCGATCCGCCGATCGGTCACGGCCGAGTACATCGTCTGCCTGGAGGACGGCAGAAAGCTGAAAATGCTCAAGCGTCACCTGAAGGCGACTTACGGCATGACGCCGGACCAGTACCGGACCAGATGGAACCTGCCGGCGGACTACCCGATGGTGGCGCCGGCTTATGCCGGGAGGCGCAGCGACCTTGCCAAGGCAAGCGGCCTGGGCCGGCGCCGACCGGAACCCGAACCGGTTACCGTCCCGAAAAAGCATGGCCGTCCCAGGGCGACGGCCTGATCCTTCGCACCCCGACTCCGCGCACCGGTGATGACCGGGACATCGCCGTCGTCAGTGGCGCAGGTCGGTGACCTTGAGGGCTTCCCACATCCAGCCGAAATCATAGGCTGGATGACCCTTGGCCTGACTGCGGCGCGCGGCGCCGTTCTCCAGGTACTTCAGCCATTCGACCACCTTTCGGCGTCCGGCCTTAGACCGGGCCGCCTGCTTCGGGCTCTTGCCGTCCAGCATCGGGATCGGCTGAGACAGGATCTCGCGGTAGTGACGGTCCTCGACCTCGTGCAGCAGCGCCGCCATTTCCTCCGGCGGCAGCGGCGGTTCGGGCGGGGGTTGATCGTCTCCCGCAGCCGCCGCGTGCTCCGCCATCGCCTGCTCGGGTGTCTGCAGCGCGGTCAGCGGCGCCTTCACCAAGGAGCCGAGCACCTCGCCAAGCCAGCTTTTCCCGCGCTCGGCCCGCTCCACTGAGTTCGTCTGCAGCACCACGGCGGCCGGATCCAGCCGGACCGAGCCGAGAACCCGCCCGCCCTGCTCGTCATAGGTCCTGATCATCACCGCACCGGATGAGGTGCCCGGCACGGCGCTGACCGGAGGCGCGTCGGTCAGCCATGTCCAGGCCGGCTGACCGGGCTCGTCCCGGACCAGACCCGGCAGGCCGTCGAGGCGGTTCTCGATCTCGCCGGACCGGGCGGGATCCTGGATCGGGAACCGCGTTTCCGAGAAGATCAGCTTGTCACCGTCGAAGTTGACGAGGTTGGGCATCGACTGGCCCAGGACGCTGCGCAGGGAACGGGTCAGCCACGCCTGGGTGAACAGCGGCGCCATCTCGCCGAGAATGGCGTCCGCCACCGGATACTGATCGATGTCGCCGATCGGGACGCCCTGCTGTCTGGCCTGCCGCTTGACGCTGCGGGCGAAACTCTTCCGGGCCTGGGTGAACTCGTCGAGCAGGGTGTCGCTGTCCTCGAACGTCAGCGGCACGACGCCGCCGGCCATATGGATCTTATTGCCGACCGGCAGCATTCGGGCGGCGATGCGGTCCCACTGGGCGAGGCCCTGGGAGGCCAGCTTGTCCCTGACCTGGATCGGCTCGCCGCCACGGATCAGATCGCGGGCCATGAAGTAGCGGCCCGGCGTGGTGCCGACGACCTCGTACAGGCTCATGACCGAGCGGCGCAGGGCTTCCAGGTAATGCCTGACCGGCGCCGGCTCCTTCCAGCCGCGGCGCTTCAGGTAGTCGTCGATGACATTCCCGTCGTCGGGCTCGAAGTCGCAGGTCGCGAAGTCCTCGAAGGCGCAGCCGATCAGCTGGGTATAACCGCCCGCTCCGAGCAGATCCGGCAGCTCATCCGGCTCGAGGTCGAACTGCTCGAAAGCCGGCTCGAAGTGGTCGGCGATGATGGCGTCGAAACGGTCACGCCATTCCTCCCGCTGCGCCCACTTCATGATGGCGGCGATCGCCTTGTCGTGAGCGGAAACCCGCATGTCTCGCCCTCCCAATCCGTCATGGCGTGAAACAGTATCGGGTCAAAAGCCGCCCGGCAAAGGCGTTGAACGGATCAGAGGGGGCAGGGCGTTCGAGGGATGACGAGCCGGGTGGCCTTCGCCCTGACGGTATCCTGTCAGCCTAGGAGACGAGGGCAGCCGCTCTCATATCCAGTTGACCCGGATACCGTTGATCCGCTGGAGCCGGCGGTGTGATCACCTGGAAACCAGCGTATCTTCCGGTTCCGGCACGATCACGATCAGGCAGCTCCCGGCTCTTCTGTTCCGTCAGCGGTTGGGAAGGGTTTGTCGCCGCGGGCGATCCGGTCGAGCAGGCGGCGGACGCCGCGGGTCCGCTCGTCGGCGGCGGCAATCAGCCGGTCGAGTGCGTCGAAGTCGAAGCTCGCCGCCGTGAGGCGCGTCGGCTCGGCTGGCTCGGCGTCCGGCGTTGCATCCGCCACCCCGGCATCGTCCGCCAGTTCGGCGAAGGGCGCGATCAGGACGCGCTTCGGCCGCCCGCGCGGCCCTCCCCTGGCCCGGCGCTGGACGGCAGTCGTCTCGGCCCGGATCGGCAGCAGGCGTTTGAGGCCGTAGAGCCGCCGGGCGCCCCGCCCGGTCCGGCCGGTGACTTCGGCAGCGACCTCGAGCTGGACCAGCGCCTCCAGCATTCGCGACGCGCCCTCGACCGAGCAGCCCAGCGCCTCGGCCAGAGCGGAGATCGACAGCAGCGGCGATGCGGCCAGCAGATCGACCGCCGCCGGCAGCCGGCTGTTGGACCGGGCGCCGGCGCGATGGTCGACCCGGAGCCGGGCCTGGCGCCACTCCCGCTCCATCGTCAGCAGCAGGTCGCGGCCCTCGGCGGCCTCGCGCCCGACCGTCTCGAGAAAACGCACCGTGAAGCCGTCGGGATCGACCGGCCCGGCCCGCAGGGAATCGCCGCCGGTGACGGCGGCCAGCCTGTGGATCGTGATTCCGCGGTCGCGCAGGTAGAGCGGCACGGCGGCGCGAATGGCGGGCCGGCTGCCCTGTCCCGCCAGCCACTCGAGCATGCCCTGGGCGGTGGCGACCAGTGCCGGCTGGCCACCGCCGCAGTCCCGCAGGCTGTCGAGGGCGATGTCGCGCAGGCGTTGCTGTTCGCGGTCGGGCGCCGCCATCCAGGAGCGCAGCTCGATCGCGTAGTTCAGGCCGGCGATTTCGCGGCCGCGTTCGGGTGCGGAAGCGGTGTCGCCGAGCCGGAGCGGCAGGCCGTGGAGGTGGGCGGCGAGGCGGAACAGGTCGACCTTTCTGCCGTCGGCCCCGGCGTGGCGGCGGGCGGCATCGAGTTCGCTCCAGAAGGTCCAGGCGCGCCGGAGCGGGTTGCCGGCCAGGGCGGCATCGAGGCGGCCGACGGCAACGGCAGCATCCTCCAGCGCCGTGACGATCCCGCCGGCGACGAACAGGTCAGCCATCGCTCACTCCGCACCGCCACGCCGTCACCGTCAGACCTTCCCGTGAACATACCTTTTGCATTTGAATACAGCAGTTTATCCCGTTTTATCAACTCAGAATGCATTTAAATTGATAGGCCTCTATTTTTACTTTGGTCCAGTCTAACTTCCGATAACCTTGTATTATCGGAAGTAAATTGCCCTGTCCCGAATTGGCTGCTATCTTCGGTGTCGCCGGCGAGCCTGCTTGGGCCGGAAACAGCGACGATGCTGAGGAGACGGACCATGGACCTGCAAGACCTGATCGTTTCCGACCGCGACCTGATGGGCGGCGAACCCTGCTTCCGGGGTACCCGGGTACCGGTCGCTACCCTGTTCGACAATCTGGCCGACGGCGTCTCGCTTGACCAGATCCTCGCTGAGTGGCCCAGCCTCAACCGCGCCGACGTTGTCGCCGTGCTTGCCCTGGCTGGCCAGTACGTCCGCCGCGCGGCGGCCTGAGCGGTGCGCATCCTGATCGATGAGTGCCTGCCGACGCGCTGCCGCACCTGGTTCCCTGGTCACGTCGTCGAGACGGTCGCGTTCCGCGGCTGGAAAGGTGTCCTCAATGGCGCCCTGCTCACCCGCGCCGTCGAGGCCGATTTCGATGTGTTGCTGACCGCAGACAGGCAGATGTATCGGCAGCACGACTTCAGCAGACTGCCGCTGGCGGTCGTCGTGACACCCGGCAACAGGCTGAGCATCCTCAATGGTCTGAGAGAAACCATCGTCACCGCAGTTGAGCGAACTGCGATGGGGGACTACGTCGAAGTTCCAGGACCAGGAATTGCTGACGAGACCCTCGACGGATCGTAAACGGCATCATGAACAGCAATCCCCTCCCGGAACTGCCAGCGCAGACCGTTACGCTCCGGACCGGACGGGCGGTCGACCGTCTCACCGCGACGGCGGAGAAGGCCAAGCAATATGCCGAGCGCGCCCGCTCGACCAACACCCGACGGGCCTACAGGGCGGACTGGGACCACTTCGCCGCCTTCTGCGACAGCCACGGCCTGATAGCCCTGCCAGCGACGCCGGAAACCCTCGGCCTTTACCTGACCGATCTGGCGGAAACCGGCTACAAGGCCGCCACCCTGCAGCGCCGCCTTTCCGCGATCCGGGAGGCCCATCGGATTGCTCGGCACACCCTGGATACTGGCCACCCCGCCGTCCGTGAGGTTTGGCGCGGCATCCGCGGCGTGATCGGCACGGCGAAAACCCCGAAGGCGCCGGCACTCGGCACCGACATCCTGGCTATGCTCGCTACTCTGGGTGACAGCACCGCCGGCCAACGTGACCGCGCCCTGCTGCTGCTCGGTTTCGCCTCGGCTCTGCGCCGCTCCGAGCTGGTCGGGCTGGATGCCGGGCCGGGCCAGACGCCGGGTGATCCTGCCGGCCACGGCTGGATTGAGTTCTGCGACGAGGGCATCCGGATTCAGCTCGTCCGTTCCAAGACCGACCAGCAAGGGGAGGGGCGTTCGATCGGCGTGCCCTTCGGCGTCCATCCCGACACCTGCCCGGTAGCCGCAGTCCGGGCCTGGCTCGACCATGCCGGCATTGTCCACGGCCCACTGTTCCGCCCGGTCGGTCGGGCCGGCACCATTCGGCTGGACCGCCTGACCGACCGTTCGGTCGCCCTGATCGTCAAGCGCGCTGCCGAAGCCGCCGGACTGGAGTCCGCCACTTACGCCGGCCACAGCCTGCGCAGCGGTCACGCCACCACGGTCGCGATGAACGACGGCGACGAGCGCGCGATCCAGGCCCAGCTCGGACACTCCAGCGCCGAAATGACCCGCCGCTACATCCGCGAGGCCAACATCTTCCGGCGCAGTTCCGCCGGAAAGCTCGGGCTTTGAAAGGTGAGCGCCCAAGTCGCTGTCAGCCGCAGTCGCATCTGCCGCTGTCAGGCTCAGGAGACGGCATTGAGTCTCCTATATATGTCGAATGTAAAGAATGGGTCCCCCAAGGTTGGCAAGGATTTGCAGACGCTGTCCGCAGAACTGGGCGGCATGATCTGACCAGCCGTTAGCTCTCAGTCGATTTGAGACCCAACAATGTCCGGGCTTTCCGGAGCAAGGAAACCGCTTATGCCCAGCAGCGAACCGTTCACCCTTGCCGTCTGTGCCGAGATGGTGTTCCGCAGCCTGCCGATCACGGAGCGGGTCCGCCGCATCTCCAGCCTCGGTTTTCAGGTTGAGATATGGGACTGGACCAAGCACGACATCGACGCGCTGGTCGGCACTGGCGCCACGTTCTCGTCCATGACGGGATACGTCACCGGCACGCTTGCCGACGACGATGGAGCGGACGAACTGATCCGTACGGCGGAACAGTCGATCCCAGTTGCCGAGCGGCTCGGCATCCCACGCCTGAACCTGCACGGCACTGGTCTTGACGGCCACGGCCTGCCGGTCAAGCCGGCTCATGAGGTTACCGGGGCGATGTGGCTCAAGGCGCGGCACACGCTCGACCGCATTGCCGACCTCGGCGAGCGGGCCGGGATGACCTTCGTCCTGGAAAACCTGAATGCCGCCGTCGATCATCCCGGCGTTCCGTTCGGCCGGGCCGGGGACACGCTGGCGCTGGTGCAGGCGGTAAACCGGCCAGGATTGCGGATGATGCTCGATATCTATCACGCGCAGATCGGCGAAGGGAACCTGATCGAGCTGCTGCGCCGGGCAGCGCCGTTCATCGGCGAGATCCAGGTGGCCGACGTCCCCAGTCGCTGCGAGCCCGGTACTGGCGAGATCAACTACCCAGCCATCGCCAAGGCGCTCGCGGATATCGGGTACTGCGGCACGGTCGGGCTCGAAGCCTGGGCGTCCGGCGATGACGAACTGGCGCTGCGGCGCTTCCGGTCGGCTTTCACCCTCTCCCGGTCACCATCGGTCTGATCGGGGCTGGCGTCACTGGTCCCCGCCACGGTCAAAGCATCGCCCATTGGGCTTTTGAAACAAGGCGTGCCGCGACGGCCGATCCCGCGACCGGCTGAGCATGACTGAGACAGGATTGCTTAAAAGAACCGCCAATCAGAGCCTCGGCGATTTCCTGGGCGGTTGACCGAATCTGCCGTTGCTGAGATCCCTGGCAAAATCGCCAACCCATTCCCATCCCGGCCCGAGGCGATAAACTTCGACTGCCTGGGTGAGAAGGTTCCTGATGCCGAGCTGGCCGGTACAGGTCTCGACCTCGGCTTGCGCCTGGTCGAGCTCCTCCTCCTGAAGTTCGAAATCCTGTTCGCGCCAGCCGTTCTCACGCAGCACCGCACTGAATTGGGCGAACTCATCATCGGTGATCAGGTGGAATGAGGTCATGCTGATCAGTCCTCACTGAAGGTCTGCATCAGTATGCTCCGTTCGACGCGGCGTGTCGCCTGAAGCTCCACGGAGAGTACCAGAAACCCTGGGGCAGCTCGGCCTTTCCGTAACATCGCTTCCATCAAAGACCTGGCCGGCTTCCGTTTCAGTGTTGGCGAATTTTCAGGAAAGGATCAGGCGGAGATCGCATAAAGACTGCGGGTCGGGATGGGCGCACCCTCGGCGGTGAAGCCGTTGTTCATCGCCCAGATCGCCGCTTGGGTGCGGTTGTTGACGTCGATCTTGCGCAGCAGCGTCTTCAGGTGGACCTTGACGGTCGCTTCCGTGATGCCGAGCTTGATCGCGATCAGCTTGTTGCTGGCGCCGGTCACCAGCGCCTGAAGGATCTCCTGCTCGCGCGGAGACAGGCCACGGACCGAGTGCTGCGGCGCAATGACGTTCATGTCGAGCAGCATAGCGGCCAAGTTGGTCGGGAACACCTTCTCGCCCATCATGACGAGTTCCAGCGACTGGAGCAGGGCTTCCGGCGAGACATCCTTCATCAGGTAGCCGTCGGCGCCGGCGTTCATGGCGTCGCGCAGGGCATCCACCGCGAAGTCGCTGGCCAGCACGACGATGCGGGCTTCCGGGTAGGCACCTCGAAGCTGTTGCAGATCGCCGCCCTCGCCGACGATCACCAGACCCGAGGCAGCCGCACCCTCAATTGCCTGCTCGGTGGTGCTGAACTCCGCCTCGACCGCAAAGCGGGTGTCGGCAAGCAAATGCTTCAGCCCCTGGCGGAACAGGCGGTTGGCTTCGATCAGGATGGTGCGGGACGAGGTCATGGCGGCTTCTCCAAATGCGTTGATGATCATCGTCCGCGTGATCCGGCTTGGTCTGCCCTGGCGCGTTCGATGCTGCGTTGGAGCAAGAATGAATGATATTTAGGATGATATAAAGATAAAATTAATACTTTATCGTGAGATAATGGTGCTAGGCGACTTTGGCTACCCAGTGACCCTGCTTATGCGGCCGAATGACCGCAGAGCTGTGCAAAATGGCCGAACCTGATCAGGGCGGCGTTCCGGACACTTCGGCGACCTGCTTCCAGAAGCCGGTCTTTCGATCATGGCTGGCGCGAAGGCGACTGGTGAAGGCCTCGTCGGTTTCGAACGCGCCATAGTCCTGGATCATCGTGGCAAGGGACTGGCATTCGAGAAGGTGCCGGGCGGCATGCTTGTAGCGGGAGGATTTCGCACCGTCGAGCGTGTCGTCGATCATGGCCCGCCGCAGCAGGGTCGCAGCCAAAGGATGTCGGCCCTCGATCTGGCGCGCCACCGGATCCAGCAGATAGTAGGCGTTGCCGTCGATCTCGGAAGCGCGCTCGAGCACGAGCTGGTCGGCGTAGGCCGGGTTGGGCCACTGATGGAAGAAGTACAGCGCTGCCGGGAAGCTCCTGAAGCCGAGGGCGTGCTGCATGGCCCAGTCCTCGGCCTCGACGTCCTCAAAGTCCGGCAGCTTCTTCAGGTAGGCGCGCAGGCTCTCGGAGGAGAGACGCTCCTCGAACGCCGCCCGACGGAGCTGCTGGGCGCGCTCCCCGTCGCCCTTCGCGTCAAGTGCATCGATGTAGACCTCCTCCCAGACATCATCACGACCGCGCAGGTATCCCAATTCATACAGTTCGTCATATTGGCGCGATCTGTCCGCCGGCGGCGTCGGCTTTGCCCGTTCCAAGGCGGCAAAGGCTTCGTTTCCCCGACCGGCAGCCAGAAGACGGCGGCCAACCGCCGCGCCGATGGATGGGCGATCGAGATCCTCCACCGGAATCAGTGCTATGTAGGCATCGACATCGCTCTCGCTGTCCGCCAGTGCCTGCAGGGCCCGACGGAAGGCATCGGCGTCCCGGTCCCGCTTATTCCCTCCATGGGACCGGGAGGTCAGCGCCTCTGTCAGTCTTGTCCGGAGACGGTCGACTCCCATCTCGCCGAGCGCCGGATAGATCCGCTGCACCAGATCGTCGAACAGGCCATAGTCGTTCTTCGAGAGAGCCGTGAAGACGCGGTCCGCCAGGCTCGCCGGATCAGGCCGCGCCAGCACGGCGATGGTCGCGAGATTGTCGCAGGCCGTGTGGAAGACGTCCCCGACCGAGCCGTTGCTGTCGTCAACGCGATTGAAGACCGGCTCGGCGAGATCCATGAACCGCCACATCAGGTCCAGTGCCAGGTCAGGCCGGGTCTGGGCGATCCGGTCGACGATCATCACCCGCTGCTGATCGAGATCTTTCAGGAATTCCCGGCGCTTCTGCCAGTCGACGAAGGATCGGGCGTTCCGTAGGGCGGTGAGGCGCTTACCGACTTCGGCGCCGAGAGCGTCGCCCCCGCCGGTCTGCTCGGCCAGCTCCAGGCGCAGACGCCGCTTGATTTCGGCATTGCCGGCCGCGACATCAATGAGGATGGCGGCGAGGCGTTCCGGGCCCAGCGCCGCAAGATTGTCCAGGTTGAGGGTCTTCTTCGACGCCATGCCGTCAGTATCTCCCTATGCTTTCGAACCGGCTGCCTGAGATCCGGATGTAATGGACTTTCATCGACCTCGATATCCGCCACTTTCATGCCGTTGCTGTGGGCGGCTGCGGCGATGACCCTGCCCATCGATTCATTCTCCGGTTCCAGGCTTCCATTGTACTGGAGGCACAACACGGGTTGAGGTCCGGCGGCTCTGCTTAGCGGTGCGCGCAAGGCATTGCGGGAACAGGCCGGCACTGCCGGCCTGAGTGCGCAGTCAACTCTAGAGGTACCTGGCGTTTTCCCTGCGCCATCTCAGGCCGTCAATGCTGATGCGCCCGGGCCCGGCAGCGACTAAAGCCAACAGACCGCCGAAGATCGCCAGATTTTTCATGAACTGGGTCTGCTGCGCTGCCTGCTGCTCTGGCGGATAGTTCCAGAAGAGGTGTGCTATGTAAGTCGCGGCGACGGTGAAGGCCGCGACCAGCAGCGCCGCCAGCCAAGTCCAGGCACCGAGAATGATGGCGAACCCACCGAAGAATTCGATGGCGGCTCCCAGCGGGGCCATGACCGATGCGACCGGCACGCCCATCCCTTCCATGCGGCCAGTGAAGGACGAGATTTCCATCAGCTTGCCAAAGCCGCTGTTCACGAAGATCGCGCCAGTCGCCACGCGGCCGACGAGAAGCAGAAGATCCTGCCAGCCGGCCGTGATCCTGTCCCCGGTCAGCTCCACCTCGGCCGGCGGAAGCGCCCTGATCGTTTCGCCATATTTGGCCATGTCGCACTCCACTTGATTATCGTTTTACCGAAAAGGCGCATCCCGCTCAGGCGGAGCGAGACCAGCGGATGAACGCAATGGGATGGGTGAAGATCCATCGAAGCCACAATCAAAGCAGCTGGGTGTCGCACACCGTGCGTGACATCGTTGCTGCCAACATTGGACTACTTTCAGCGAGGTCGTGGAAAGAAATCACCGGACGAGTGTTATGTCGTCAGTTTGTCCCGCCATCCGAGTTGGCGAAACCGGCGCGGACGAGAAAAAGTGCGGGACGGACATCGAACTGAATAATGAAAGTCAGGAACAAGCATGCCAAGGCAAGTCAAGTCGAATGAGGATGAGTTGTTTGCGCTGTGTGACGAGATCCAGGCGATTGACGGCAAGGTGACGGCTGCGCGTCTGCGCGAGGCCGCCGGTGGCGGTGGCCATATTCGTTTGAAAGCAGTGGTGGAAGCCTGGCGGGGACGCCAGAATGGGACGGCGGAACCGGCGGAGGATAGCGTTCCGGAAACAGCCGGGCGGGGCAGGGGCCAAGCAGGTAAGTCTCAAAGCAAGGGCGGGCGTCCGGAGCAGGATGCCAAGACGCCGGCACAAGGCCGTCCGTCGCGGCGCAGGAGTAAGGTTGCAAACGATGGCATCACGCTTGAGGATGCCGAGCAGGCCGAGATTGCGATGGAGGCGGGAAGGGTCAAGGCCGCGCTGTCCGGTGGGAATGCCACGAAGACCGAGACACCGGACGAGCCGGATGTTCCATCATCGATCGAGCAGGCCGAGGCGGAGGTCACCGAAGCTCTGGACGCGATTGCCGTGCAGGAAAGTGAGGATGCGCCTGCACTTGGAACTGAGGTCGTCAACGTCACCAAATCCAACACTCAGCCGTTAGAAGAAACAGCTGACGCGCCGGCATGGCCAGCACCGACCTCACCAAAGGTGGGGCCATCCGTCCCAGGTGCTGATGCCGAGATCGCCCGCCTTCAGGCCCATGTTGAAGATCTCCGGCGCGAGAACGGCATGCTGTGGGATCAGGTCAGACACGAGCGTGAGGCCAGGATCCGGGAAATCGAACTCCTTAACGGCATGATCCAGGGAATGCGCCGTTAAAACCGCGCAAGATGTGGCGGATCCTATCTTCATGGACTTGCCTGCACTCACGGGTTCAGTGTCGGGACACAGTGCACCATCAGTCCGAGACCGGAGATACCCTCAGTCACCCCACATGTCGCCGGTCAGGAGCGAGGTATCAACGAGATGGATGCTGTATGGACCAGGAGCACCGGTGCAGGGATGGCCTCGGGGATTGCAGACGAACCGAACGCCGCTTTCAGTGAAGTCCATGGGATGAGGAGCATGACCGAAGCACCAGACGGTCAGCTTCCCGCCATCCAGGCAATCCGACCAGATAGGTGCCAGGTTCGTGCTCTCCACGGTTTCATCTGTCAAAGTCGCAGTTTCGTTGCATACTGGTACAACACGACTAAAGGGATGAGGGGCCGCGTGCGTCACGACGACGATCTCACCAATTGTCGGATCCGCCGCCGCCTCGCTGATCCGACAGGCAAGCATCGCGGCCTGGTCAGCGTGCCAGCCGGCGACGCCGCACACGAGGGTGTGCCTGATCAAGACACCGGCCCTGCCGTCGAGATAATGAATCCCGTCATTCCGCGCCGCTAAATGGCGCAACGTCTCCATGCCTTCGGGAACCGATAGGCCGGCTTGGAACTCATGATTTCCGTCGACGAAGATCACGCGGTCGAATGCTTCGCGAGCCGCGAGCACCTCCACCCAGGTGCGTTCCAGAGAGCCTGAGGTGTTGCCGGCGATTACAAGAATGTCGACCCCGATCCACTGGCGGACGAGGCGCCAGTCAATCTGCTCACCGGCCGGGGAGCAGTCGGTATAAAGGTCGGACGCCAGGGCAAACTTCATGACTGTTCCGTTCACTGACACTCATGACAACAGTGCCGGTGTCACCGGATCTCCATACTGGCGTACAATGCCCTGAGAGAAAGCTAATCGGGAGCTTGATCAACCCGGCTGCCGGTCAGGACTTCCCAGCAGGACGGCATGGGCCATCGATGAGAGGACATCCTCCACTGGACGCGCCACAGTGGCGCGGCTCCAGTTCCATAGCGATCCAAGACGTTCACCAATAGCCGAGATGTCGACGCCCTGCGGAACGCTATGAGGCTCGCCCTCGTTCTGATGCGACCATGCCGCGTCAGGGCCGGCCTGACGACAGGGGTGACCGCGAGGGAGCTCCCACTGCCGGGATCGACTGCTGGCATAGCGGTTATCGTTAGCCTGAAAATGCAGCGCTATGTCGAGAATGAGATGGTCAGGGATCTCCTGGGCAAGGAAATCCGCAAGCTTATATGATCTCATGGTGCCTCTGCGTCATGTCCATAGGCCATCGATGAGTACAGTTGCGCCGACTGGATCCAGCCGGCTTCCTCAGATCTGTCGATGGCCCAATTGTCGAGCATGAGGAAGCCGTAAAGATATTCCTCGCGAATGCTCTCGGAATGCCTAATGCCTGGGCGATGTTTCAGGCGATAGCGTCAGATGGTTTTCCCAGGCCTATGGGGTGTTGTGCCGGATCAGCCGACCCGGGCGCGACGAACCGCAACAGGATGCTCCACGGTCAGCGGCCACAACCGGCCGCTATCGGTAATCACGTCCCAGACGTCAGGGCGCTCAGCGTACACGCGGCGCAGAAGGGCATCCAGATCCGCCCAGCAAGGCTGCCGCCGGCCATGGTGATCAACCAGCGGGCCCAGCGGATTGAAGTGGATGCCGAGGCGGGTCAGCAGGCGGAGCAGGGCCGGTTCCATGACGGCCGCCCAGTGCGTGATGCCTTCCCTGGCGCTCATCTCGACGCAGGATCTGATCAGGCCAAGGGGCAGATGGAAAAGCAGTTTGCGCCACTCCTCCGGCGTCAGAGTAGCCTCGACCCCCTGGTCCGGCGTGTGCTGGCGGAAGCTTTTGGCGATGGAGAAGCGCGAGATCTCTGCGGTGCGCTCGATCGGGAAGGGCGCCTGGGCATCGCTGGCAATATCACCGGCGAGCTGCCTCATGGGCAGAACGCGCTTCTCGCCACTGCGGGAGGGTAGAACCAGCCGGACCGTTCCAATGGTGTTGCCGGTCGAGCGCTGGGTCAGCAGAGAATGTACGGAATGGCTGTCGTAGCTATCGGTTTCAAGACCGTCCGGGTTGTCTTCAGGGTCTTCAAAAGCGTTGTCGATACAGTAAACCTGATACCGAATGCGGAAACAGTCGACACGTTCCTCGGTACGATCTGCAATGGACGAAGCAAAAATTGATTTGTAGTGCTCGATTCCCGTAACGCTGATATCGGGCTGATGCTCAGGAGTCTTCGGCGTCAATGGCGTCGCGGTGGCTAAGCCCCGGTCACTGGTTCTGACCATGGCTGATCCGCTCGTCAAATGAGTCATCAGGTTTCCCAAGTAAACACTGTTGCAGATACCAACCGACCCTGCGGCGGCAACGATCTCCTCAGCCAGTGTTTATCGGTTAAGTCCTAACAAACTGGAGTGGAGTTGATCTTTTCTGCGACGAACTTATGCGTAAAAGCCCTGAAGCTGATGTGGCAATGAGCGGACGAGATGGGGCATTATTGTGACCCGAACAGGACAATACTGTGAGATGCTGTCTGGTATGCTGCTCACGAATGAAGAAGCTGCCGGTGAAATGAAGAATTGAAGAAGGATAATTTCAACTCAGCTTTGCCAAATACCAGCCTGTTTGGTCAGGTCCGTGCCGGTGGGCAGGTTTAGGCATGGCTGCAACATCTATGACTTGGCTGAACGCGGTTCAACTTTGTGGTTTCACGGGGTGTCGACTTCTGGCTTCGGCCAAAGCCTGCCACCATCGGTGATCACGTTCCAGACGTCCGGACGTTCGGCATGAACACGGTCGAGCATGATGCCAAGGTCAACCCAGCAGGGCTGGCGGCGGCCATGGTACTCCACCAGCGGACCCAGCGGATTGAAGTGGATGCCGAGACGGGTCAGCAGGCGGAGCAGAGCCGGCTCCATCACCGCGGCCCAGTGCGTCATCCCTTCGCGCACGCTCATCTCGACACAGGACCTGATGAGGCCCAGCGGCAGATGGAGGAGCATCCTGCGCCATTCCTCGGGCGAGAGCTGAGCTTCGAACCCATGGTCGGGTGTGTGATGGCGGAAGCTCCTGACGATGGAGAAGCGGGAAACCTCGGCGGTGCGCCGGACCGGAAAGGGAACCACGTCGTCGGCCGCAACTGCTCCGGCGATTCGCTGCATCGGGAGCAGGCGGCGCTCGCCGTCCTCGTCAGGAAGAACCAGGCGGACGGTGCCGATGGCATTGCCGGTGGCGTTGTGGGTCAGGATTGAGTGAACGGAATGGCTGTCGAAGCCGTCGTGCTCGAGACCAGCGGGGCTGTTGGCCGGATCTTCGAACCCATTGTCGATGCAGTAAACCTGGAAACGGACGCGGAAACACTCATCCCGGATTTCCGGAGATGTGGCAATAGATGAGGAGAAAACAGAGCTGTAGCATTGCAGGGCAGTGAATTGCGAGGATTGACAGGAAGGCTGCGGCACTTCCCGGTGGACAAGCAGGACGTCCTGTTTCAATAAACCGGCATTACTGACGCTAAGACCCTCGAAAACGCACTTCTCTACTCTGCTGCTCGAGTGGTACATCCCGCGCTCCATTTTATCAGACGTTTATTTTAGCAGGTCGTGGCCGGCTCCTGGATCGACGCAAAGATCCGAATTACGAAGCCTGAGGGTGCCTCCGGAAGACAATTCTCAACCTGTCCTGCAGGTCTCTTTCATCGCATTAAAGCGTTTGTTTATTAATGTCAGATTAACATGCTTGTTTTTTTTGGGATTAACTTTATTAGATTGAAAAGCAGGTGACGTATAGCCGGAGAATTAGTTCGAAAATGACAGCAGACAGTTTTTGTTCTGTCCCGATAACGGCGACAATATGGATCCTGCCAATGTCAGCGGCTCAGGTGCCTCAAACAGGAAGGAGGCACTGATCTCGAGTGCCTCTGGAGAATGCTCTGCTGACTAAATCCGGCGATCCATTCAAATATGCACAGCCCCGCTGAGAACCCTCCGCAATGACTGCAACCATCTTTGTTCATGAGTGTTGTTTTTGCAATGTTATGACCAAGCAGAAGAAATATAATTGCCGATTGGGGTTGAGGCTAAGTGATAGGGGAGTGTGAGTATGCGGGTTGTCGTTGTCGAAGATGAAGCCATCATTGCCTTATGTATCGGGATGATTCTCCAGGAAGCCGGGCATGAAGTCATGGGACTGGTGACCAGCTTCGATGGCTGTCTGAAGCTGGTTGAACAGGAGGTGCCCGAGCTGGCACTGATCGACATCAATCTCGAGAAAGGCGGCAGCGGGATAGATGTGGCGCGCGTACTGCTGGATCGTTGGAGGGTGATGTCGATCTTTGTCAGCGCTCAGCATCGGCAAGCGCGGGAGAACATGGGGGCAGCAATTGGCTGCCTGGACAAGCCTTTTGCGACGAAAAGCCTGGTGGAGACTATCGAAGTCGCAAAGGGTCTTAAGCAGGGTGTCATTCCTGGCACTTTGCCAAGGGGGTTGGATCTGTTCCTGGGTGATCCTGCCTATGACATGCATTAGCTACCATTCTTGATCCTCACCAAACGGCCGATTGTGGGCAGACGCAAAACTTGAAAACTACCTCTTCCCGGCAATATTCCGCGCCAGGATCGGTGGATTTTACACTCGCGACCAACCGCTGCCGCCAGTCGCCGGCAAAGCCAGCCGCAGTCCCGTCCTCGGCAAACCTGCCGTCCACCTTCGAAGCCTTCCCGAGCGCTTTCGGCAGTCCCCAGCTGGGTCAGCATCCGGATAACCGTCCTGAATAGACCCGAACCTCCGGCCCGACTGAGGAGTATTGCCAACGGGTTGACTATCGAGTTGGACGGGGCGGCGTCTCCGTATAGTCGTAGAACCCCTTACCCGACCTGCGGCCGATCCAGCCCGCCTCGACATATTTTAAGAGCAGCGGACAAGGACGGTACTTCGCATCGCCCAGTCCTTCGTAAAGGACTGTCATGACTGCGAAGCAGGTATCCAGCCCGATGAAATCGGCCAGTTCCAGCGGCCCCATCGGATGGTTGGCACCCAGCTTCAGCGCCGTATCGATCGACTCCACAGAGCCTATACCCTCGTACAGGGTGTAGACTGCTTCGTTGATCATCGGCAGCAATATACGGTTGACGATGAAGGCTGGGAAGTCTTCGGCCCTTACGGCGATCTTGCCTAGTTTTCCGATCAGCTCCTGGACCGCCTCGAAGGTCTCGTCATCGGTAGCAATACCGGGGATCAACTCGACCACCCGCATCGGCGGCACGGGGTTCATGAAGTGCATCCCGATAAACTTCTGCGGAGGGATGGTTTATTTATTGGGAGATGGAGACAGTTTTTGGCCCGTCTTCTGGTTTATGACTTCTCGATCAGGAGGCGGATTTTACCGGCAGCGATCTCTGGTGCCTCGTGGATGTCTAGGGTCGAGCGCGGACGCCCTTGGTCGTCCAGCAGCAGCATTGTCGCTGTGTGGTCCATCGTGTAGCCCCCGTCATCCTGGGGAACCTTGCGGGAATAGACGCCCAGGCTCTTGAGGGCAGCCGCAACCTGATCCGGGGCGCCGGTCACGCCGACGATGCGTGGATCGAAAAGGTCGGTGTACTCGGCCATGATGTTGGCCGTGTCCCGCTTCGGATCGACCGTCACGAACAAGGGACGTACCGACTCCGCCTGAGGGCCGAGTGCCTGGAGTGTGTTCGCCACGTAGGACAGCGAGGTCGGGCAGACGTCTGGGCAGTGCGTGAAACCGAATACCACCAGCGTTAGCTTGGCCCGCAGGTCATCGGGCGTGAAGGCGCTTCCTGTCTCGTCCAGCAGTCGCCAGTCAGCTCCCTCGGCCATTGGGCGACCGGGTTCAACCAGACCCTCGCGTCGTGGTTCGTCACTCGACACTACCAAAGTCAGGAGGGTGACCGAAATGGTAACCATGCCGACGAGTGTCCACAGTAAGAAACGGAGTTTCTTCAGGTTAGACATTAGCATCCTCACTCCGGTCCCAGGGCGCCGGGTTTGCCAACCTTGACCGGGACCTCGACTTTTCCGGCCTTCTCAAAGGTGATGGTCAGCGGGAACTGCTGGCCGAGCTTCAGACCGCTCTTGAGGTCCATCAGCATGATGTGCGTTCCACCAGGCTTCATCTCCAGCGCGCCGCCTGGCGGCACGTTGAGCGGGCTGGCCTCGCTCATGCGCGAGACGCTGCCTTCCTGTCTTGTCTGGTGAGCCACGGTATGGCTCGCCACCGGCGTTTCCAGGGACGGGATACTATCGGGCTCAGAACCGCTGTTCCTGACCACCAGATAGGTGGCGCCGGTCTTGGCGGACGGCGTGGTTGCCCGCGCCCAGGCCTGCTCGATGACAATGTCGCCAACCCTTGCCGTCTTGGCATGAACCGACACGACGAAGGCAAAGACCAGCGTGATGGCGCCGACGATGACGGAATGCTTTGACATCAGGAATCCTGAGGGGAAAGTTGACTGGCGCGCGCAGGGTTGTGCTGGGCGCTTGACCGACGGAGCAGTCGCAGAGCGTTGAGGGTGACCAGCACAGTGGCCCCGGTGTCGGCCAGGATCGCGAGCCAGAGGTCCGTCACGCCGAGCAGGGTGGTGACGAGGAACACGGCCTTGAGACCGAGGGCGACCGCTACGTTCTGGTGGATATTCGTCATCGTCGCGCGGGACAGTGCTATGAGGTCGGCGACACCCTCGACCCGGTTGCCGAGCAGTGCTGCGTCCGCCGTCTCCAGTGCGACGTCAGTGCCCCCGCCCATGGCAATGCCGACATCGGCCGCCGCCAGCGCCGGCCCATCGTTGATGCCGTCGCCGACCATCGCGACCGGAGCCTCGGCTTTCAGAACCGCGATCTCGTTCAGCTTGTCCTCGGGCAGAAGCCCGGCCTTGACCTCAACGCCGAGCTTCCGCCCGATGGCTTGCCCGGTCCGTGCGTTGTCGCCGGTTAGCATGACGCTGCTGACACCGAGTTTCCGGAGTGCCGCGATGCCCCGCACAGCATCGGGCCGCGGCTCGTCGCGCAGAGCGATTAGGCCCACTGGCTGTTCGTCGGCGAGGACCACGACGACGGTTTTGCCCTCGTCCTCCAGGGCCGCGATGCGGGTGGCGGGCATGCCCCCCGAGCCGCAGCGTTCCACCGCGTAGCGCGGCGAGCCGACCTCGACAAGTTTCCCACCAACCATGGCTTGCGCCGCCCGTCCTGGAAGGGCCTTTTGCTCGCGCGCCGGACGAAGCGGAACACCGTCGCCCGCCGCCCGGTCCAGGATGGCTCGAGCGATCGGGTGGCTGGAGCCATTCTCCACGGCGGTCGCCATCCCGAGCAGGAAACGGTCGGTTCCCGTCAGTGGCACCAGGTCAGTCACTTGCGGTCGTCCCTGTGTCAGCGTTCCGGTCTTGTCGAAGGCAATAGCGCGGACCCGGCCGATCGTCTCGAGGGCAGCGCCTCCCTTGATCAGCAGACCGCGGCGCGCGCCGGCGGCGATGCCGGAAGTGATGGCAGCCGGTGTGGAGAGGACCAGGGCGCACGGGCAGCCGATCAGCAGCAGTGCCAGACCGCGGTAGATCCAAGTGTGCCAGTCCGCCCCGAAAGCGAGCGGTGGAACCAGGACGGTCAGGACCGCGACCAGGATGACGAAGGGCGTGTACCGCGCGCTGAACCGCTCGATGAAGCGCGCCGTCGGCGATTTGGACGCCTGCGCCTCCTCGACAAGGTGGATGATGCGGGCGATGGTATTGTCAGCCGCCGCCCGCGTCACCCGGACCCGCAGGGCGCCGGTCGCGTTGATGCCGCCTGCGATGACCGGTGAGCCAACCTGCTTGGGGACAGGGACCGACTCCCCCGTGATCGGGGACTCGTCCACGTCGGATTCGCCATCAACGACCTCGCCGTCAGCCGGAATGCGGTCCCCGGGCCGGACGAGCACCACCTGACCGATCTCCAGGCGTGACGCCGGAACCTCGCGGGCGGTCTCGCCGTCGATCACGAGGGCGGTGCGCGGCACAAGGGCCGCCAGCGCCGCAATGCCGGACCGAGCCGAGCCTGCCGCAACACCCTCCAGGAGCTCGCCGACGGCGAACAGCAGGACCACGATCGAGGCCTCGGCCGTTTCGCCGATGATCAGCGCTCCCGCAGTGGCGATCGACATCAGCATCTCGATGCTGAACGGGGAGCCAACACGGGCCAGCGTCAATGCTCGGCGTCCGAAGACAACCAGGCCTACGAGGGCGGCGGGGACCAGGGCGTAGTCCGCCAGGGCCGGGAGGATCCAGGAGATTAGAAAGCCCACGGCGACGAGGAGCCCGATCAGGCCGGTCAGCCGGGCCTTGGGCGTCGTCCACCACAGCTGTCCCGCAGAATCTGTGGTGCCGGTGTCGGCCTCGCCTTTGGCCACCACCTGGATGTGATCCATGTCCTCGACACCAAAGCCGAGGCTCCGGATCGTGCCCTCCAGCCGCTCACGGGGTGTCGCGGTCTCGTCGAGCCGAAGCTTCAGGACTTGGGAGTGATAGCTCAGGCTAACGTCTTCGATGCCCGGGAGGCGCCCGACGGCGGTTTCGATCTTGGTCGCACAGCTTGGGCAGTCCATGCCCGCCACCTTGTAGCGGACAGCGCTCTTGCCCCCGGCCGTTGCCTGCCCGATATGTGCCTCGTCCAGCATGGAGCTCCCCATAAACATCGACGGGCGTTACCGTCGCCGTCTGGATGTGCTAAGGATGGACCCTGTAGCTGCTACAGGGTCAAGGGACGATACCGGAAAAATGACGTCGGTCGATCACACTATCGGCACGCTGGGCAAACTGACCGGCGTGAACATCGAGACCATCCGCTACTATGAGCGGATCGGCCTGCTGCCCGAACCGGCGCGCACTTCAGGCAACTACCGCGTTTACGGGGACACGCACGTCCGGCGGCTGACGTTTATCCGCAAAGCTCGCGACCTCGGGTTCCCGATCGAGACGGTGCGCCGGATGCTGGCCCTGTCGGACCAGCCGGACCGCCCTTGCGCTGAGGTGGACGCTTTGGTGGTCGAGCAGATGCGCGAGGTCGAGCGCAAGTTAGCGGACTTGGAACGGCTCAGGACGGAGCTCGACAGGCTCGCCCGCCAGTGCCGAGGCGGGCTTGTTTCGGACTGCCGGATCATCGAGGCGCTGTCTCCATAAGGTATTTTGGACTAAGCCGCTACGCGGCAGTCGTGTCGGGAGCCCCTTCCCCGTAGGGGCTAACCGGTGGCCAGAATGGCGTGCTTCGCTGGCCGCTGGAAGCGCGGTCCCCAAGACAACAAATTTGTGCCGATGACGTACCGTCCCTTCGTCCCCTTGCGCCTCCATCCCTGTGCCTTCATCTAATTCAGAACCTCTCGTCCTTTTTCACCGTTGCTGAGTTCATAACAGTCCACCGCCATTTCGACCATGCTCTACCTCAAGCTGCACAGCGGACTATTGTCTTACTGTAAGTCATTGAAACGGCAGAAGTGGCAAATGATTCAATGCCCATATACTCAAAAATCATGCCAATCGCGCGGAAGTTGTTTCATGCCCCAGCTTCCCGAGTCTTCGTGAATGCTGGTCCCCGTTCGCTGTCCGGCCCACCCGCGGCTCAGTCCAACCCGTTTTTAGCTTACCGTCGCGGGCTGCCACCTCCTGCCCAGCCACCAACTTGACACCGCGACGCCAAGCTAAAAACGCTCTGCATTATGGAAATATGCCGCGTCATTCCTCGGCATGTTGGGACGGATAGTAGAAGCTCGGATGATACTCGACCGTACCAGCCGGCACTGTCGCGCCGAATGGCAGCGACAGGAAGTACTCGGGTGGAGCGCCGGCGAAGGTCAGTTACGGGCTCGCCGCGAAGCCGAAGCGGGTGTAGAAGGCGGGATCGCCCAGCACGACGCAGCCGGCGGCGCTGATCGATTTCAAGCGGACCAAGCCGGCGTGGACAAGAGCTTGGCCGATGCCGGAGCGCTGCCTAGCCGGGATGACGGCGACAGGGCCGAGGCCGTACCAGTTTTGGGAAGCGCCGTCGATCTTCACGGGGGAGAAGGCGATGTGACCGACGGGGACACCGTCTTCGTCGACCACCAGTGACAGGGTCAGTGCGCCGGACGTTCTGAGGGCACCGATCAGGAAGTGTTCGCGCTGGTTGTCAACCGACGTCAGGATAGGGGTTCTTCGTTCTTTTGTGTGCACGTCTCATGGTTGAGTGAATGGATCGAGCAAGCGGTCTGCCGGGAGTGATGCCATGGCCCGTCAGGCGTCTTATATGATGACAGCATCTTCAACAACGACGCTGACTTTTATTGATCACCCTCGACCCTTCAGAGTTCTTCCCAAGTCTCCACGTCATTGATCGGATCGATCCTCGAAGCCCCCGTCTTACACTCCGAGTACAGATGGATCAGGTAGATGCCTCCTGTCCCGTCTGCGACGTTCGGTCAGCGCGGGTTCACAGCCACTACTGGCGCAGCCTCGGCGACGTTTCTTGTCTGGGGCAGCGACTTATTCTTCTGGTGCGCATCCGCCGCTTCCGATGTGCAAACTCCGTCTGCCGCCAACGGACCTTCGCCGAACGTCCCGATGCCATAGCCCGGCCCAGGGCTCGCCACACCGATCGTCTTCGCACCCTGCACCATGCCGTCGCCCTGGCGCTGGGCAGTAATGCCG
>NZ_AVFK01000256.1 GCF_000936425.1 Skermanella aerolata KACC 11604
GACGACACTGCTGCGCCGCATCCGCGAGGCGGTTCCGGATCCAGTGCCGGAAGTCCGTGTTCTCGGCGTCGACGACTGGGCCTGGCGCAAAGGCCAGAGCTACGGCACGATCCTGTGCGATCTGGAACGCGATTGCGTCATCGACCTGCTGCCCGACCGCAAGGCCGCGACTTTGGCAGTCTGGCTGCGGCGTCATCCCGGCATCGAGATTCTTGTCCGGGATCGCGCCGGCGCCTACGCCTGCGGAGCCCGCCAGGGAGCTCCGCAGGCAATCCAGGTCGCGGATCGCTTT
>NZ_AVFK01000062.1 GCF_000936425.1 Skermanella aerolata KACC 11604
GGGAAATTTCATTGATCGAACTCGACAGCTCCTCGGTCGCGGTGGCGACTGTTTGGACGTTGACGCTGGTCTCCTCCGTGGCAGCGGCGACCGCCGTGGCCTGTAGGCTGGTTTCCTCAGCTATCGCCGACATGCCCTGAGCGGTCGAATGCATCTGCTCGGCCTGCCCGGCGATGCCCTCCACGACGCCGCCCACACCTGCCTCGAAGCTCGACGCCAGCGCCTCCAACGTCAACCGCTTCTCCCGCTCGGCGCCGGCTTCGGCTTCCTTCCGTTCGCTTTCCAGGCGGATGCGCTCAATCGCGGTCTCCTTGAAGACCTGCACAGCGCGCGCCATGTCGCCAACCTCGTCCCCGCTGGTAAGGCTGGGAATGACAACCGCCGTGTTGCCACCGGCCAGATTGGCCATCGTGGCTGTCATGCGCGTGATTGGGCGCGTGATCCCCCGGCTAATGATCCAGGCGCACCCCAGACCGACTACGAAGGCGACGACCACCAGGACGACAGCCTCGGTTTCGCCGTCACTGATTTGGTCACTGACATGCTGACCGATGGTGGCCTGTTCGCCTTTCAGGGAACTCCAGATGACCTCAGCGGACGCCAGGATGGCCGCACCTGCGGGATTGAGGTCCTGGGCGATCAGACGGTCCGTGTCCGTGACCACCTCGACCGCCTCACCAAACGCGCTCCTGTAGGCTGTGAACCCCTCCTTGGCCTCGTTGGCCAGCCGCCGGCGGTTTCCATTCTCCAGATGCGTCAGGAGGTCGGCATGCTCACGCTCGAAATCCTCAAAATGCTGACGCGCCTGCTGAACATGGGCTGGGTCGTGCCGGGCAAGAAATTTCTGAACATCCAGCCGTGCAAGCAGCAGGGAACGGGTCGCCTCGCCGGCGTTGAAAGCCGCTTCGATGTCGTTGTCGTCATGAGCCGACCGCATGATCGAACTCAGCGCCCGCTCGACTTTCGGACCATTGATGTCCAACCCGTCGGTTCGCAGGGCGATGAGTGTCGCCTCCAGACGCGCCACCTTCTCGAAACTGGCTTCGTACCGGTGCAGCGCTTGAGTGGCCGTGGCGAGGTGCTTGCGCCGTTCCGGGTTTTGTATTGCCCGATCCGCTTCGGCGATGAGCCGGTCGGCTTGGTGGAAGAAGGTTTCGACTTGCCGCTTGTCTTCGTCGCTACCGGTTAGCAGGAACTCATTGACGTTCAGCTGCACGTTCATGATAACGGCCTGGAGCGCCGATGTCAGCGTCCCATCCTGAGCCGTTCCGTGATAGGCGGTGAAATCGTCACTGACGGTGTCGAGGCTGTAAACGCTGACCGCTCCCACGGCCGTCAGCAGAGTGAGAACGGAAAGATACCCTGCCGCGATGCGGGTCCCAATGCGCAGCTTCATCATCTAGCTCCGGAATAATGCTGCTGAAAGTTTTGACACACTCGTTTAATTTTTACTTAAAATAAAAATATTCTTTGTGCTAATAATTGGGTAACAATCTGTCGAAGTTTTCAACCCATGATCAGATGGCCGAAGCTATCTGACAGCGTTCAACGGCGAATCTGTGCCTTTCCGGGAACGTTAGAGCACAAGGTCCGAGGACATAAGTTTGCGTGGCCAACTCATAGGTCGCGAACATCATGTTAAATCTAACTTAATCAGATTTTAAGATGATCCGGCCATGCGAGCTATTCGATCCTTAATGAACGATTTCCTCCCTGCGTTCGCCCTGCTGGTTGCGAGCGTCGTCATCGGTGCTGTGGTCATGCTCACCCCCCGTCCGGATCATGCAGCGCTGATCGTTTTCGGTCCCATGACCTTGGTTACAGAGGCCGTGACCCGGACAGTGGAGGCTGGCTGGCTGCCCATCGCTTCGCCAAGATCGTTTGTGATCATCGCCCGCCGACATGCAGGAAGTGAGGTCCGGCGTCCGGAAGGCGCCTTCCTGCTCCTGGATGCCAGCGGGATCTCTGGCTGCTTCTCCTTGAGTTCAGTGGAAAAATGAAAGCTCTAGTACTCCAGCGCCGGAATATGGCGCTCTTCTCGGTCGGCTTGCTTTGGCTTCATGTTCCGCTGGTGCTCGGCCTGGGCTGGCTCATGCCCGGCGCCGATACGCTGGGCGCGCTTGTGATCGCGCTGAGTGCGGCACTGTCCTCCAGTGCGGCGGTATGGCGCGATCCCGCTGGAGTGATGGCGCGCACGGTGATCGCCGTCTCTCTCGTGCTCATGGTGTCGGTGCTGGTCTACGAAGTGTCGGGCTCCCCCTGGCAAATCGATCTTCATATGTACTATTTCGCGGCGCTCGCGATACTGGCCGGCTTCGCGTGTCCGGTCACCATCCTGTTCGCCGCGGCAACCACGGCGGTCCACCACCTCATTCTGAACTTTCTGCTGCCCGCGGCGGTGTTTCCGGGCGGTGGTGACCTGGGACGGGTGGTCCTGCACGCCGTCATCGTGGTGCTGGAAACCGGCGTGCTGATCTGGATGGTCACCCGCCTCGGGCAAGCTCTGGCCGGATCCGAAAAGGCGCTTGAGGAAGCTCATCAAGCCCATGCCGAGAATGAGCGCATAACATCCGAACGCGAACTTGAGAGGAAACAGCTCGAACATCGGCGCCGTGAAGAGATGATGTCGCTCGCGACCGCCTTCCAGGAGGGGGTTGGAGAGGTTTCAGCACTGCTCCGGCAGGGATCGGAGCAGGTGCGGGGCGAAGCTGTCGATCTTGCGCGGACAGCCGATGCTACTCGGGGGGATGCCAAGGCTTCCGCCCGCTCCGCCGAGGAGGTTGCCAGCGGTGTTCAGAGTGTCGCCACCGCGAGTGACGAGTTGACCGCCTCGATCAGCGAGATCGGCAGGCAGATTTCCAGCGCGTCACGAATGACGGACGACTGCAACCAGCAGGCCCAGGCGGTGGCGGTGGCGGTCGAGGCGCTGTCGCGAGGCGCCGAACAGGTGGACAACGTTATTCAGTTGATCCAGGCCGTTGCGTCACAAACCAACCTGCTGGCTCTGAACGCTACCATCGAAGCTGCCCGTGCAGGCGAGGCGGGCCGAGGCTTTGCTATTGTCGCGGCGGAAGTCAAAGGACTAGCCGGTCAAACGGAGAGTGCGACGGTCGAGATCACTGCGCGTATCGCTGAGATCCAGCAAGCCAGCCGTTCCGCAGTCGACGCGATCTCCCGCATCACCGGGGCGGTGTCTTCGATCGACGAGGTGACCTCCACCATCGCTTCGGCCGTCGAGGAACAGAGTGCGGCGACACGTGAAATCGCGCTCACCGCCCAGCAGGTGGCGACGGCCGTGGCATCCGCCGCAGAGGCGATCCTGCACGTCGGCCGAGCCGCCGATCATACCGGCGAAGGCTCCGAACGGGTCAGGACCTTTGCCGATGCTCTTTCAGTCCAGGTTCAGGAACTGGATGCACGGGTCCATGAGTTCATGCACCAGCTTCGCGCCTGAAACCATGAATCCTTTGCTCAGTTCCCGTCAAACGATCGTCCTGGCATGGCAGATGCCAAGCCCAGTTCTGGGGACAAGGATCATGTTCCCTTTCATTGACAGTTTTCCGGCAGTGGGTTGGCGGATCAACCCTGGTGGTGCAGGAAGGGTCACCATGTCCTGCACAGCGGTTCAGAAACCGAAAGCTGTTCTATTGGGTGAACCGACCAGTCCCCACTGTATCGGAGCGGACCCGCATAGAGCAAAGCCCCGACCATGAGCCCCTCGCCCCCGCCGGAAGATGAGCTTGCCTGCCTCGACCGCACAACGCTTCAGCAGGTCCTGCTGGACCACCAGCGCTTCGCCACCAACCAGCCGGGAGGGCGCCGCGCCCTGCTGTCCTTCCATGACCTGTCCGACCAGGACTTGTCCCGACGCAACCTGAACGAGGCTGATCTGACCGGTGCGGTGATGCACCGGACGATCATGTCCGGCGCTCTTCTGCGCAAGGCCACGCTGTATGGCGCCGACCTCAAGCTGGCCAATCTGGACAACGTCGACCTGTCCCGCGCCGACCTGCGTGGAGTGTGCTTCCGCGGCGCCACGCTGAGAGGAACCCGCATGATCGGAGCCGACATCCGCGAGGCTGTTCTGGCCCGATACAACCGGCGCCGCTCCCGGGATCCCGATCTGCGGGTCGTCAGTGCGGATTTCTCCTCGGCCGATGCCAGGGGAGTTGACCTGTCCGATGCCAAGTTCGGTCAGGTCTGTGTTGTCCAGGCGGACTTCAGCGATGCCATCCTGTGTGGTGTCAACCTGCGCGGGGCGGACCTGCGCAACACCAACTTCACCGGCGCCAACCTCGACCGCGCCGATCTGTCAGAAGCCAATCTCACCGGCGCCTGCTTCACAGGAGCGCTGCTGACCGGGAGCGCCCTGGATGGAGCACGATTGGGTACGGCCGATTTCCGGGGCGCTATCCTCGATCCCGGAACGCTGGACAGGGTTGCCCGCCGGGGCGCCCAGACCATTCAGCCGGTGCAGTCCGGTTCGCCGGCGCTGATAGCGCTGGAGCATAAACGCTGGCTCGACAGCAACGGCCAGCAGGGTGAGCGGGCCGACGTGTCTGACCGTGATTTGAGCGATGCCGATCTGCGCGGTCTTGATCTGACCGCCATGCTGGCGGCACGGTGCCGCCTGGTAAGGGGGCAGATGCACAAGAGCATCATCGCCATGGCCGACCTGAGTTTTGCCGATCTGCGCGAGGCCAACCTGACCTATGCCGATCTGCGCGGCACCAATTTCACGCGGGCATGCTTGTCGGGCGCCGACCTGCGGGGGGCCAATCTTGGGCCGCTGGTCAGTGCTCATCGGCCGGACCGTCAGTGGCCGGTGCGGCTCGACGGAGCCAGGCTGATTGGAGCCGACCTGCGCGGTGCCCGGCTGCGGCAGTCGAAATTGCGCGGAGCCGATCTCTCCCACGCGAACCTTGAAGGATGCGACCTTGAAGGTACCGACCTGGAGAACTGCGTGCTGCCACAGCCGGGACCTGTCTCCTCGCACTTCTACACAGGATCACCAACCCAGGTGGTTTCCTGATATGCCCCCTGCAGTTCCATCCTTGTCGCGGTCGTGGCTGTCGCGAAAGGCGCTGTGGTGGCGCGCCTGTGCTCTGGTCCTTTGTTTCATCACCATTGCAGTTGTACAGGCAGACGGGAGCTTGTTTCTTTCCGTCGCTGTAGGCTTGACCGTTCTGTTCTGCGGATCGTCTGTGCTGCTGTTAATCCATAATCGCGATCTCAAAAATCACAACAGGGCCCTGATGCTGGGTGGAACCGAAGCCTGGGCAGTGGCAATGGCGGCACGCGAGGAATTGCAGCGAGCGCAGGAAGGGTGGCATCAAACCGTCGCGGATCTCAAGCTCGCCCGCGATGAAGCGATTGCCGCCAATCATGCCCGGGCCATGTTCGTGGCGGGCATGAGCCACGAATTGCGGACGCCGCTCAATGCCATCATCGGGTTCTCGGAGGTTCTCGAACTGGAACTGTTCGGGGCCGTCGGCAGTCCGCGAAACCGTGAATATGTGAGCGATATCCGGGAAAGTGGTCAGCATCTCCTGTCCATGATCAATGACATTCTCGACATGAGTAAAATCGACGCTGGCAAGATGGCGCTGCACGAGGGCATAATCGATGTCGTGCACATGATCGCCAGCTGCTGCAGGATCATGCGGACGCGTGCCGCCGATGCCGACGTCGACCTCGAAGTTGATGTTCCGCAGGATCAACCACTCCACATCATGGCTGACGAGGTGCGATTGAAGCAGGTGCTGTTCAACCTGCTCTCGAATGCCGTCAAGTTCACCCCTGCAGGAGGGAAGATCCGTGTCTCGGCTCGGGAGAGTGGCCAGCGCGACCTCGTAATCACGGTCCAGGATAGCGGAATCGGCATCGCGGCCGAACATATGGCACTGGTTTTCGAGCCGTTCCGTCAGGTTGATGATTCGCTGGGACGCCGGGCCGGCGGTACCGGGCTCGGACTGGCGCTCAGCAAGGCGCTCATTACAATACATGGTGGTGATCTGCAGCTGGCCAGCACCGTGGGCGAAGGGACCATCGTGACGGTTACTCTTCCGAATCTGATCTCGCAGCTTGTGCCTGCGAAGGGGCCCCAGCTGAACGAGGGGCCGGAGCGAGTTCTTTCCTGGCTGACGGAAAATTAGCACTCCGGGGTTACGGTAGCTGTCTCGCCATCATGGTCATGGAGGGGGTTCCGTCAGGTTTGGCGCCAACTTGCCGGCAGGTGGGGGATTGCGTAGAGGAGCCTCTCCAATCAGGTGAGGTGAGGGATGCCGTGTCCGCATTGTTGTTCGGCTAAAACGACAGAGCGTTCGGACCGAACGACGCACGGTTATCGACGCTTTCGCTGCCGAAGCTGCGGACGGGGCTTCAAGTACCGGGCGATCGACCGCGACGGCAACCTGGTCGTTGTCTACCTGAGCGAAACCCGTGATCAGGAAGCCGCCGAAGCCCTCTTCCGCTCTGCCGTCACGGTGACCGGAACGACGCCGGACAAGGTCACCACCGACAAGCACGCCAGCTACCCGCCGGCCCTGGAGGAAGTGTTCTGCGATGACCTCGAATGCCGTACTTCAAAGTACTTAAACAACCATTTGGAGCAAGATCACCGAGCGGTAAAAGCGCGCTACCAGCCGATGCGAGGCTTTCAGACCCACACCAGTGCCTTCCGCTTCTGCATGGCCTACGACGAGGTGCGCGATTTCCTCCACCCGGCTACCCAGCGCAAGGAGCATGTGTCTGCAGGTCGTCGACGGGCGATCCATGTCCAGAGTTCGCCGCCCTCCGCGATATGCTCGCCGTCACCTGATGACGACAGCGCCGCCAAGGGCTGATCCACGCCTCCGTTCAGGATCTGGCGCGAGACCTGACGGAACCCCCAAATCCGAATTTCCAAAAATCAGGTTGCTCAATCACAGCTGGCCGATCTCGCGCCACTGCATGCCGCAGAAGCACAGGCACCAGATCGCCATGATCGCCTTGCGCAGCGCCGCCCCAGTGATCGCCGGCTTCGGTCCGGAACGCGTTGGCTTCGTGCCGTCCGCCTCCATTATTGCGAGTTCCGCCAGAACCTCATCCACGAAGGCGTCCCAGGATGCTGAAGAAGTCTTTGCGGTTCTGACGGCAGTGCTCATATGATGCTGGCTCGGTGGCTGTTGACGACGCCCTCAACATAGCCTGCCGGCTCCTCATCCGTCATTCCTTTTTCAGCTCAAAGTAGCATCCCGCTCAGCACAGGCCGGTACACCCCGTCTGCGAACAGGTTCCGAGGCTAACTGAACTTTCAAAATGGGCAATCAGTCCTCGCAACATTGCCACCCGTGCAGCAGCTTCTGGGTCATGATCCAAGACTTGTTCAATCCGGATATGTACCTCCAAAGACAGTTCTCCTTTGATGTAAGCTGTCAACGCTCTATCAATAACTGGCAACGACATACGATCAACCACAATGTCCTCCCGCGTATCATTTGATATATGGTAATATTTTTTAAGTAACCGTTCAATAAGCTAGAGGAACTATAACTGTTAATGTATTTGGTCGGTTTAAGCTGTGCCTTGTGTGTTTGGTTAAAAAATTAACTTTCAACATTCGGTTCGAGTCGGTATATAGGATGCTATGCTGCTGAGATCCCGAATACCATATAAACACAATGAACCTCGCCTTCAATGTCTGTTTGTAGACGTCAGGCGCTGATTTCCTGGGGCGCAAGACGCACCAAGCGGCGGGACAGGATGGAGATGAAGGCGACGAGGCGAGTCTCTGTCCGCTCAAAGATGGTGCTCAACCGAAGGTAGCGACTGATCCACGCCAGCGAGCGCTCGACGATCCATTGAATGCCTTCCGGAATGTAGGATCTGTCACGACCGCTGACACTGGGTTGGATGGTGATGCTAAGCGCTTCGCCAGCCTTGAACAGCCGCTAGCCCTGATAGCGGAGATCACCCAGAGCGGTTCCCTTGAAACCGCAGCCGGCAAGCTAATGCAGCACTGGAACGATGCCCTGGCTGTCATGCCTGTTGGCCGGCGAGACGTTGATCGCCAGCGAGAAGCCATACTTGTCCACGGCAAGATGGATCTTGATGCCCTTGATCTTTTTGCCGCCGTCGAAGCCGCGTTCGAAGCAAGTGGGCGTTGAGCGACATGAGCTCTCACCCGACAGCTGTCCGCTTGCGGACAGCGATAGGGGGCTGTCGATGATGACGGCGTTGGGTACGGGTTTGTCGCCACATCCTGGCCGCCAAGCCAGGATCAGGCGGGTGAACAGCCGACGCCACAAACCAAGCCAGGTCCAGCGGGCGAACAGCGTGTAGAGCGTACCGAACGGAATGTTGCACAGCTGGCTGGTGGCACGCCACGCCATGTCGTGGAACGCGACATGCCAGACCGCCATGATGGCCTTGCACAACGCCGCTCCGGTCAGCGGCGGCTTCGGCGCGGAGCGGGTTGACTGGGTGCCGTCTACCGCCATGGCCGCCAATTCAGCCAGCACCGCGTCAACGAAGGCATCGACGTCACTAAAAGCATCCCACGAGGTCGAAGAAGCCCTGGCGGGTGTGAAGGCAGTGCCCATATGCTGCTGATCCAGTGGCTGTTGGCAATGGCAGCTGACTTAACTCAGTGCTCACTCGCATCTTAGCCCTCATTCTCTTTAAAGTAGCATTCCGGTCAGCATCGGCTGGCACGCCCTGGTTGCAAACAGGCTCTCAAGATGATAATGCGGCAGATGTATGGCCGAGCCAACTTCAATCTCCTTCGTCGCCGCATCCTTCTCGCCGCCTGATCCACGCAAAGTGCGTCAGGGCCGCGAGGCTGGGGGAAGATCGCTACGGCCGCACACCCGCTTGCCAGACCTTCAGCATGGAGCTGACAAGCATCCCTTCATCTGGGATCGTCGGCGGCGACACCGCCACTTCCGCCGTCTCGGTGTTGTCACCCCTTCCGACAATCTCATTGATTTAGCGGATGCACCACTTACGGCAAAGACCAGAGAAACTCCCACCAATCCCAGAAAACTGACGCTCTTGTCATGAGGTTCGAGAGCAAGCCTGACACGGTCTGGATTCCCGACGGATCAGCAAAGTTCAGCATCTTGTCACTCATATTTGCTCTCCTGCTCGTAGTGTCTGCCTGCCAGAACAGGCTGGATTTGTGTTGACGGGAAAACAATATCACCCGCCGGCTCCTGCACCGGGTCATAGGAAGCTCGCCCGATCAGATAATTAACATTGAACATCGCAAGGAATAAACATTTATCTTATTATGTATAGTGCTTCTATGTCCAAAGAACAGTCGCAACTATACACCTTTTTGGGAATTTGCATCCAATAGAGGGGTTTGAGACTGAAGGGTCCTCAACAGACTATTAGTCTTCTGAGCTTCTTTACGGTTGCCCAGCTATGTCGTCAATGTGTCTGGCAACAGTCTCGCCTATCCTATCCTGCCACGGCATGCACCACAGCCAGAAAATGCTATCCAGTTTCAGATAGTAATAATCGACGTGAGGAAACAAAAAGTTGAGCAGCGTAGCAGGCACACAGCCAAAGCACATGAAATGTCGGATCTGGAGGCGGTGAAAAATAGGAGACCTCAGGTTAGTAGATAAATCGATACAAACATCAAGGTCTGTTGTAATCATGTTTGATAATCTTATACCTATGATGGTTCATGGTGAGCAATAAGGATCATACCGGAAGTATGTTCCAACAAATACTCAACAGAGAATGTTGTATTTTCAAAGTAACTGTGGTTTGATAAAAAATATTTGAGAGCTAAGATGAATGCGTAGAGTTATGATGGCTTAATTCGTTTGTCGATTTTTGCTTTTCCGGCTCGAATAAAAGACTAACCGGATATACAAAAACGACCGTGCTCTTGACGCACGCGGATCCGCTACTTCAAAAGAACACGGAGGAAACCAATGAAGACCATCAAGATTTCCCTGCTCGCCGCCGGCATGATCCTGGGTGCGGGAAGTGCGTTTGCGGCAGATAACAATTCGATCCTCGGGTCTATCGACTCCTATTCGGCCATCAGCCAGAGTGATATGGAGGCGACCAAAGGCACCTACTATCGGAAGACTGCCAAGGCTTTTGCCGATGCGGATGCCACGGCCCGCGGTAAGAAGTACGCCTTCACCAGCACGTATACTGACACCAAAGCCTGCACGATCAGCTGCGGCGGCGGTGGTGTTTCCGCCTCCTCGGTCAGTTCATCGACCGCAATCGCTCACTGAATGGACATCGCCGGAGGCTGCCCATGCGGCCTCCGGTACTAACATGAAACAAGAACAAGCCGTGACATAGCGTCAACGGATTTAGAAGCCTGTCTCCCAGAACAGGCCGTCATCCTCCGGAGTGAGCATTGCCTTCAGTTCGCAAACCGGCACTCTTGTTGCCCACGAGCGCTCTTGTCGCACTTATCCTCTCGTCTCCACTCCAGGCGGGTGAACTGCGACTTTCCAACGGGGATCGGATCTCGGGTGAACCAGCCGGTGTGCTGGAAGGAAGTCTCCTGTTCGCTTCGGCTCATGGTGCCGTGCTCAGGATCCCGCTTCCTGAAGTCGTACGGCTGACGACCACCGCGCCGGCTTTCGTGCTTCTCTCCAGCGGCGACAGGCTGGTCGGCAGCGTGGCCTGGGACAGGCAGTTCATTCGAATCAAGTCGGAGCGATTCGGCAGCGTCAAGGCGGCGACGACTGAGATTGCGGACATTCGCACTCAGCTTTCACTTCCCGAGACCGTCTCGACTATCGCAAATGGGCCTCCCAGGGTTCAAATGCTGAGCGATGCTCAGCTGCTGACCCAAGGGCGCGGTCCAGAGCCACAACAGCCTGGACAGATTGCTCAGACATCGGCGGACGATTCCGGATCAGCCTCTCCGCCGTCGGACCAAGCCCGACCGGGAACCGTAGGCAAGCCGTCGGACCAGGACGAGGACCCCAATCTTAACCGTGTTTTCCTGCGCGAAGCTACCGTTCTGCTGGCGCCGGGGGAAATCGACACAGAGCTTGCGTTTTCCTACGCGCGTGAC
Organism: Skermanella aerolata KACC 11604; assembly: GCF_000936425.1. Lineage (GTDB taxonomy): Bacteria > Pseudomonadota > Alphaproteobacteria > Azospirillales > Azospirillaceae > Skermanella > Skermanella aerolata. The sequence continues at coordinate 11,042 of NZ_AVFK01000062.1, forward strand.
GAGGTGGGAGGTGAAACCAACCGCGACCTGCGCCTCGGGCCGTCTGTCCGGGTCGGCATCCTGGATCGCCTGGAGGCCTTCGCCGACATCGCGGTAGCCTATGCAGATCGCGAGATCGTCACCGGCGCTGAAACTCTTGGCGGAGAGGAGACCGGACTTGGCGACCTGGTCGCCGGCCTGAAGTATCTTGCCGTGCGTGAGGATGAACTGTGGCCTGATATCGTGCTCGCCGGATCGGTGACATTCCCGACGGCCAAGGATCCGGCGATCGGCAATCCGAACCGTGTCGCCCTTGGTGGCGGCCGCTGGCGCGTTTCCGGGGCGGCCACCTTCATCCGCTCCTACGATCCCGCCGTCCTGTTCGGCTCGGTCGGGTATACCCACAGTTTCAAGGACACTCTGAGCGGCGTCGAGATTGAGGGCGGTCAGAGCGTCAGCTACTCTTTTGGCGCCGGTTTTGCGATCAATAATCAGATATCTCTCAGCGGACAGTTCTTCGGTGCCTACCAAACCGAGATCAAACTGAATGGCGAAGAGATCGACGGATCGAACCGCGAGCCGATGGCACTGAGATCGAGCCTGACTTACCGGATTGCCGATGGGCAGTACCTGGAACCCGCGGTGACCTATGGTCTCAACGACAGCGCGCCCGATGTAATTTTGCAGCTGTCGTACTCCCACCGCTTCTAGATGGAGTGAGAAATGAGGTTGGGGCCTGTTGTTGCCGCCTTTCTCCTGCTGGCTCTCCCCGCCTGCGCACGCATCGAGAACGCCCCGCCCTCGCCCATGAGCGCGGGCAACGTGAGCTTTGAAAAGAAACTGGTAACGTGGAAGGACATTCGGGATCGTAACATCGTGATGCAGCGCTTCGACTACAGCTGCGGCGCTGCGGCGCTTGCAACCTTGATGAATTACTACTTCAAGGATGATGTCAAGGAAGCTGACATTCTTGACGGTGTTCTCGACAGCCTGCCTGAGGACCAGGTCGAGAACCGCCGTGTCAACGGCTTCTCGCTGCTCGATCTGAAGAACTTCGCCGAGCACAGAGGCTATCGCGCGGCCGGTGTCCGCCTGCCGCCAACTGCGCTGCCCGACCTGCCAGGCCCGGTAATGGTTTATATCCAGCGCAAGGACTATAAACATTTCGCCATCCTGCGCGGAGTCGTGGGCGATCGGATCTATCTGGCTGACCCGAGCCGCGGCAACATACGCATGTCGATTGACCGCTTTCTGGAGGAATGGTCCGGCATCACGCTCGTTCTCGACAAGCCAGGCTTTGGACTGCCCAGAGAGCATCCGCTCGATCTCGAAAAGGAACTCCCGATCAGACCTGAACTGCAGATCGCACGGGAAGCTGTACAGTCCGTCAGTACTGGAGCCACGATCCCGGGAGCGCTGTTCTGACCAAGTCTGCTCCAGTGGCGTCCAGCTGATCGCACCATAGACCGGCGCAGAGGTGTTGAACACGTCATGACGGCCAACAGAACCCTTCCGAACGATGGCACTGCCGCCAGCGCCACTGAGCTGCTTCAAGCTGCCCGTGAGCATCACAGTGGTGGTCGGCTCGCCCTTGCCGAACAAGGATACCGCGAGACCCTGGGAGTTGATCAACTCAATGCGGCGGCTCTCAACGGTCTGGCTGCTCTAGCCCTAGCTGTAGGAGACCATAAGCGGGCCGTTGAACTGACGCAGCGCGCCCTGCGTTCGGATCCAACCTTCGTCAAGGCGCTGTGCAATTTGGGCAGCGCGTGCCACGCTTTAGGTTTGCTTGACAAAGCTGAGGCGCCTCTGCGGCGCGCCCTTGCCCTGGCGCCCGACCATTCGGAATCGCTCAACAATCTCGCGCTTGTCGAAATGGCAGCCGGTCACACGGCAGAGGCTGTAGCTTTGCTGGAGAAAGTGACCGCCGCTAATCTTAACAACGCGCTTTTTCTGAAGAACCTGGGAGCCGCGTGTCTCGCGGATAACCGGTGTGGAGCGGCGGTACGGGCCCTTCGTCGGGCAGCGGATTTCGCTCCTGAAAATCCTGAAATTTTGAATAACCTCGGCACGGCGCTCTGCATGAGCGGACGGGTCAAGGAAGGCATTGATGTCCTGCGCCGGGCCATCGCGCTCAGGCCAAGCTATATCGAAGCACGCGATAATCTCCTTTTCATGCTGCAGCATATCCGGGACACCGGCTCCGACGACCTGCTTCGCGAGCAGGCGGCGTTCAACGCCGAGATCACCCGCGGCTTGACGCGGTCCGTTGCGCATCCGTTTCCGCGGCCTGCACGGAGCCGCTTGCGATTGGGCTATGTATCGCGCGACTTTGGATTTCATCCGGTTGGACATTTCATCAAACCGGTTTTAGAAGCCCATGATCGCACACAAATCGAAATTTTTTGCTATTCAGACCGACTGGTCGAGGACGATCTCACCGCCCGACTGCGCCAGTATGCCGATGGCTGGCGCCGGACGGCTGGTGTTAGCGACGACGCATTTGCCGCAATGGTTCGGTCCGACGAAATCGATGTTCTGATTGATCTCGCTGGACACACCGCCGGAAACCGTCTTGGGGCCTTTGCCCTACGCCCGGCTCCGGTCCAAGTGTCGTGGATGGGCTTTGTTGGTGGAACGGGCCTGGAAGCGATGGATTTCACGGTGCTTGACCATATGACCGCGCCAGTGGAGGACAATTGGCGAACGTCGGAAAAAATCCTACGTATGCCTGGGACTTTTCTGTGCTACCGGCCGCCGAGATTCGCGCCACCGGTAGAGCCGCCGCCATCCCTGCGCAACAGCTTCGTGACATTTGGTAGCTTCAATCGGCCGGTCAAAATCAACCCCGAGGTGCTGAGAACCTGGGCCGGCATTCTGTCCGCTGTGCCTCACTCCAGGCTCGTCCTCAAATCGGCATCCTACCGAGAGGATGAAGCGCGCCGTAACCTTCTGGCAGACTTTGTACACTACGGCATCGATCCTGCGCGCATCGAAATCCGAGCAGGGTCCACTCATGCCGATATGCTGAGACAGTATGCCGACATCGATGTCGCCCTCGACCCATTTCCCTTCACGGGCGGCATTACGTCATGCGAGGCCTTGTGGATGGGAGTTCCGGTGGTGACGCTTACGGGAGCGACGCCGGTGTCGCGCATGACGTTCAGTTTCCTGACGGAACTCGATCTCGAAGAGTTGGCCGCTACTGAGCCTGAAGACTACATCAGCATCGCACGCAAGCTAGCTTGGGACCAGGACTTCAGGGTGGAGATGCGTGACACCCTCAGGGAGCGCATGACAACGTCCCACCTGGGAGATGCATTGGCCTTCACTGCGGCTTTTGAAGCCCTGATCAGGGAAGCGTGGCAGGGAAACGACAGGTGAGGAGATAGCATGCGGCGTATTCTTGGATGGAAAACAGGCGCTCCCTCTCGGCAACGCCTGTAAACATCGAATGCTTCACTTTGCGACGGCTTTGGCGAATGCTACGCCGATGACAACAGTCTTATTCTTCTTCTCGATGACTTTGATGTTGGTATTGGTTTTGGTCAATGCATAGTTCTCCCCTTGAGCAAGGGCTTCGGCTACAAGATCAACGGCAGCGGAACGATCATCGCCAGTGACCACGACTTTGACCTTTGCTTTGCCGACAGCGACTGTCTTGTTGGGTTTTTCAACGACCTTGGTCTTTGCCTTGGTTTTGACCAGCACGGAATCTCCGGTGCCGACACCGGCGGCTGACACAGTAACGCCCGCCAGATTGGCCGTTCCCCGAACATCTTCCAGTTCCTGAGCGGAAAGCTCCACGTAGGGAACGGTTTGAAGCGCCGGCAGAATTCCTTGAAATGAGGTACGGCCGAGTTCGGTTGCTCCAGCGCCAACAGGCGCTACAGTCATCAACGCGACAAGTGCTGCCTTGAGAAATTTCATCTGTATTCCCCCCTTTAGCTCGCGTCTCAATTGTAAATTCGCCCGGATAGTGGAACGCGGCAGGGGTATCTTGACATTTATCTCAGCTCTGCCCATTGATTATTGGTATGTATCATCCTATCCCGTAGTCGATGTTCTTTAGTATGAAGTTTTCACGGCTGGTCCAATCCAAAGCATCGGATCAGGGTAATCCGCTGCTTGAGTGGGAAGAGGAAGACGAGGTAATAGTTGATCCGTCGCGAGATCTCGAAACCCTTACAGTACTGGAAGACTGGCTGTTGCGGCCGGTTAGTTTTCTGGAAACCGAATAATGCTCACCTGGCTTCAATCTTCGATTGAACTGAAAGTGCTCATGTTTTCTTTTATGACCGTCGTCCTCGGCAGTCAGATCGATGCTACCCTTGAACTTCATTGTGCCACGGGTTTCATCAAGCTCGTCGCTGCTCAGGAATGAATATCCCGATGCTTCTACCTGGGAAAGAGTGGAGAGAGGCATGGCAGCTGATCCCCGATCCTCGTCGGTCTGTGCAGCTGCCGGATGCGGCACCAACCATAGAGCTGCAGTGAGTGCGGCAAAGATTATGGTCAGCGCAGGAGGGCGACCGAATGCCGTGTTTCTGTCGGCTGGGAAAATATCGGGCTTTTCCATGTTGTCATGTCCAAAAATTGGCTAACGCAGGCAAAATCAGCCTAGCATGGTGTTGGATAGGTCAGCAATGTACCCAACTGGCTTATAATGATTTGATAAGACTCTGCGGGTTTAATTGAAGCACTTAAATGATCCACCGTTTATTACTATTAGATTTCAATGGGATACGGTTGGTTTGGTCACTAAAGATTGTGATCTCGAGTAAGTTTGACTTAGGATACATAAGCCTTGCTGATGTGGATCGGCGCCGAAGCTTATAGTTTGTTCGCAGACGAAGCATACCGGCATCGTCAAGTTGGCAACTGGCCGAGTTGCCTGAGGGTCGTGGTTGGGACTGTCTAGCGATTGGAGGAGCGGTCGTGATCAGGGTATGACCAGCCGAGTTTTTTGGCTGGGTGATGATCAAGGATGGGGTGGGTTTTGCGCCTGGTGGAGACCGGGGTTGAGGGGTCGAGCCGCAGCGTCGACGTGATGGTGATCGACCACCTCGGCGATCTTGCCGATATTGCGGCTCTAGGCCTGACCCTGGCGCAGGGCAAGCAGCTTGTGGCTGTGGTCCAGCAGAATCGTGGGACTGTCGGGAATTTCGTGCTTGGCGAGGTTATCCTAAAACAGAAGGAGACCCTGAATGGCCCGACGCAAAGATCCTGTTATTCCCGACGCGATCCTTGACCAACTGCTGGCTGGAGCCGATGCAAAGACGGCGTTCGACCAGAACGGCTTGCTCGACCAGCTGAAGAAGGCGCTGACGGAGCGAGCGCTGAAGGCGGAGTTGGATCACCATCTGGCTGGAGATGAGAGCGGCAACCGTCGCAACGGCTACGGCCACAAGACGGTGCTGACCGACGGCGGTTCGATGGGCCTGTCCATTCCCCGCGACCGGACGGGGACGTTCGATCCGGCGCTGATCGGCAAATACCAGCGGCGTTTCCCCGGCTTCGACGAGAAGATCATCTCAATGTACGCACGCGGCATGTCGACGCGCGAGATCACGGGACACCTGCGGGAGCTCTATGGCATCGAGGTTTCGGCCGATCTGATCTCCACGGTGACGGACGCGGTGATCGAGGAGGTGACGACCTGGCAGAACCGGCCGCTGGAGGCGATCTACCCCCTGGTTTTCATGGACGCCATCCGGGTCAAGATCCGGGATGAAAGTCTGGTCCGCAACAAGGCCATCCATGTCGCCATCGGCGTGCGAGCCGACGGTACCAAGGAGGTGCTGGGTCTTTGGATCGAACAGAACGAGGGCGCCAAGTTCTGGCTGCGCGTCCTGAACGAGTTAAAGAACCGGGGCGTGGAGGACATCCTGCTGGCCGTGGTCGATGGGCTGAAGGGCTTTCCCGAGGCGATCGCGGCCGCCTATCCGGAGACGATTGTTCAAACTTGCATCGTTCATCTGCTTCGTCACAGCATGGAGTTCGCGTCCTGGAAGGACCGCAAGGCCATCGCCGCCGCCCTGAAGACGGTCTACGACGCCGTCGACGACAAGGCAGCGGAGATGGCCCTGGTGGCCTTCGAGACCGGGCCTTGGGGCGAGAAATACCTGGCCATCGGCAAAGCTTGGCGGCGGGCGTGGCAGGAGGTCATCCCCTTCTTTGCCTTTCCGCGCGAGGTCCGGCGCATCCTTTACACGACCAATGCCATTGAAGCTCTGAACTCAAAGCTGCGCCGGGCGGTCCGAGCCAGGGGGCATTTCCCCAATGACGAGGCCGCGCTGAAGCTCCTGTTTCTCGTCTTGAACCGCGCGGAGAAAGACTGGAAGATGCCACCTCGGGAATGGACGGCCGCCAAAGCTCAGATGGCCGTCATCTTCGGCGACCGGTTTGCAAAGGCGATGACCGCTTGATAGTCAATCCGCTCCGCCAAGCACGGAATTCCCGACAGTCCCCTTTCTCGCCGGCGCTGGACCAGCACATCCAGCACGACGCCGTGCTGATCCACAGCGCGCCAGAGATAATGCTTTCTGCCGGCGATCTTGAGAACGACTTCATCCATGTGCCACTTGTCGCCGGGGCGGGGCAGCCGCCGGCGGATGATGTTGGCGAACTCCTGGCCAAGCTTGAGCCCCCACTGGCGGATCGTCTCGTGGCTGACCTCGATACCCCGGAACGCCAGCATCTCCTCAACCATTCGAAGGCTGAGCGGGAACCTGAAGTACAGCCAAACCGTGTAGCTGATTAGCTCGGGAGGAAAGCGGTGGCCGGCGTAAAGGGACTTGGTCGAGCTCGTCATGCCGGCCTCATAACCAACCCACGCCACCCAGGCAACCCACCCCGCCACCAACTTGACGATGCCTCCGCACCGAAGGCCCACGCCGGACCATCGTCGACGTGAAGTACGAGCTCTTCCCCTCATTGGAAGTAACCGGCCGCTCAAGGCCCAGGGGCGGTTTTTTTGTAGAGGGGAATGAGGTCGCGCAGGTTCTCGATGCCGAAGCCAGTAAACGCCAGGACTTCCTCGTCTCCGATGCCATAGATCCAGAGGACGCCGTGCTCTGGCTCCATGTAGAGGCTGACCTCGTGCAGCAGATCCTCGTCCTCACCGAGCATCTCGGCGACGCGGGCGATGGTGAAGACGGAGCTGATCGCGGCCATGTCAGGCGGCGTGTGCCCGGAGCGCCTCGCTGACGGCCCAGTTCCAGGGGAGGAGTTCGTGCAGGCGGCTGACCAGATGGTCGCCGATGCGGTCGAGCACCGCCGCCAAGTAAGCTTCAGGATCGAGACCCGAGAGCTTGGCCGTCTCGATGATCGTCATCGCGTCCGCGATCACGGTGCCGCCGGCGTCCGAGCCGGCAAAGAGGTAATTTTTTCTGTTATGGATAGATTGTCATAATAGGAAGGCATGGCTCTTCGCTGGATCGGACCGGGGCGGCGAGCGGGCGGCGGTCATGTACAGCCTCATAATCACAGCAAAAATGAACGATGTCGATCCGCAGGCCTGGCTCGCCGATGCGCTGGCCCGGATCAACGACCTGCCCCAGAACCGTCTGCACGAGCTGTTACCATGGGAGTGGAAGGCGATCCGGGAGCGGATCAAGGCGGCGTGACCTTGGCACCAGCCGGGTCAACGCTTGGCAAACAGTTCCTGGAACAACTGCTCCGAGCGAGCCAGGCCCTCCGGGGTGAAAACCACCGACTTGGCCTTGCCGACCGGATCGTGGATCAGCCCCTTGGTATGCAGCCGGTCCATCGCGTCCCAGTCGAAAGACTTCCACGCGCGCGCACTGTCGTGGAGTCCCAACCATAAAAGCGCCAGTACAGCATCGTCGATCCGGTCGGTGTCGATGTCCATGATCGCCTCACAATCCAACAGGACTGCAATCATGCGATACGTCCCACCCTCTTCTCAATGGATCCCTCCTGCGGTGCTCGGCGGATGCTTACGCGACAGCGTCGACATTGGACAGTTCTCCGGCATCGAGAAGTTCACGGTCGGCGATGCGACCCAGCTCTATTTCGTCGGCGGGGCGCTCAACGCCATGGTGACCGGGTCCAACCAGGCCGACGTGCTGATTTTCGGCAGCGGCAACGAGACGTTCGCCGGCCGCGGCGGCGCCGATGACTTCGTCATCTTCAGCAACTCGGGCGACGTTGACCGGATCGTCGGGTTCAATGCAGCCGAGGACCAGGTATGGGGCGACATATGGTTCAACTCGAACGGCGACCCGATCGCGAACCGGAGCATCACCGAGGCCGGCGGCGAGACGGTCGTGACGACGTCGTCCTTCGCCGGGGAAGTGCTTCACGAACTGCGCATCGACGCTGTCGGGATTCCCCAGGACGTCTTCCGTGACTGGGGAACTTACAGCGGGTGAGACTATTGGAGGCTTCAGCCCTCGACCTTCGGCACGAAGCGCAAAAAGAGGCATACCATGGCAACTCTCCAAGACGCAAAACTCGCTGGCATGATGGCTGGAATGTCTGCAAAAGCCGAGCGGAATCCGTCCGCAGAATACGACGGCAGCCTTCGTGACGCATGGTTACGAGGTTTCGACGACATGCAGCAGTCACTCGGGACATGGTCCCCTGCTCTGCCGCCGCAGCAAGTCGCGGCGAATGTCACCGATGCGAAGCGCTCGGTACGCAATCGGAAGGTGGCGAAGGATGAAGCCGAAGCTGAGCCTGAACCACCGCCGCCGAGTAAGCGCAGCATGCTCGATATCCTGGAAAGCAACGTCTCCGAGACGGCTAGATGATCAGCGTTCGATCCGGTCGACGAACACCACCATGCACGGGTCGGAGGGATTGCTGCGCCGCGGGCACTGCGCCAGGATATGCCGCAGATCCGGCATAGTCACACTGGCGCCGTGCTGCTCGATCAGCTTGTGAGTATGGTACTGGCCAGTCCGCCCGCATTTGTCGCACACCACACGGACGAGCGGCAGCGGCCATTCGCCCAAGAGCCACGGCCGGCCATCGGTTCTCGCTTGTGGTCAACCAAACGCCAACTCCACTATGAGTAAAAATTATGTTGAAAAGAAAATAATTTTAGCAGTTATTGGAGAGCAACTGGCAAGCCTCCATCCAGCAAAATAGCAGTGAGCGTGGCATTGAACATCTTGATTGTAGAAGATAACGCCCTTGTTGCTATGGCCTATGAAGCAATTGCGATGGATGCTGGCTATAAAGCTGTAACCATTGCCAACGATGCAGCGAGTGCGTTCAAACAAGCACAAATGCTAAATTTTGATGTAGCTCTTGTTGATCTTCGCCTGAGTGATGGCTTGACTGGCAATGCAATAGCCGTAGGTCTGTGTAAGAACTACGACGTCAAATCCATTATCATCATCACTGGTGACGCTTGCCATCTCAGCATTGAAGCCAGAAATATCGGCATTGCCGTTCTGCTCAAGCCTATTTCCGGGGAAACATTGAGGTACGCTCTCAATGCGGCTGCTTCCAGGACAAACAGTCATTGATAGTCGAGCGGCCAACGAGCCGCGAACAGATCATAAGGGTCGAGGTCAAGTCCCTTCGCGGGGAACCAAATCCGCTCTTAGGATTTGGGCGGAAGGGTCTTGACCCCCACTCCAATAAGACATCCTTGTGTTGCCCCTGTTTGCCATAGCAAACGGGGCATGCCCTACCGGCGAGGTCTTGCTTCCCTTCCTTTCCGCCCTGCCGCCCATCTTCGAAGAACTGCCTGCGCCACGGCTGACACGGTCGTTCCCTGCTGCCGAGCCACATCGCGAAGAGCATCATGTGTCATATCGTCGAGATCCACCGCCACCCCGGGCGACGGCTCGAAGATGTCGTCGAGGTCGTCCAGAAAGCCCCAGCAGCGCTTGCATTCCGTGTTAAGGCAGAGCGGGCTGCCGCACTCCGCAGTCGGAGGCATGAGGACTGGGACGGTCTCGTAGATTGCCGCTATCTTGCTGTGACCTTGCCCCGCCAGGCCGGACCAGATGTTAGATTCGCAAACCATCTGGAAGAAGGTCATGACAAAGAAGACGCGGAGGCGGTACACGGCCGAGTTCAAGGCAGCGGCCGTTGCCCGGCTGGATGAGCCCGGCGAGACGCTCAGCAGTGTTGCCCAGGCACTCGGTGTCGCGGCGACACAGGTGAAGACCTGGCGTCTGGAGCAGCAGGCGGCTGGATCGGCGGAAGCTGTCGCGCGGCGCCGGGCGGAGGCGTCCGAACTGCAGCAGTTGCGGCGCGACAACAAGCGGCTTCAGGAGGAGAACGAGATCCTGCGGAAAGCCTCGGCTTTTTTCGTCAGATGGGCGGAGAAAGCATGAAAGCGAAACTCGCCTTCATCTCCGCCCACGGCTCCCAGTATTCGATCCGCCTGCTGTGCGCTGTTCTGGGAGTGGCACGCAGCTGGTTCCATGACTGGCAGGCCGGCGATCAGGCCAGAGCGGCGGAGAGCCGCACCGAAGCCGACCTCGTCGGCCAGATCCGGGGTATCTTCCAGGACAGCGGCGAGCGCTATGGGGCTCCGCGCGTCCATGCCGAACTGCGGGCTCAGGGCGTCTGCATCGCCCGCAAGCGGGTCGCCCGGCTCATGCGGGAGAACGGCATTCGGCCACCCCGGCGCAGGAAGCGGCCACCGATCACGACTGACAGCCGGCATGGATACGGCATCGCTCCCAACCTGCTTCAGCGCGCCTTCGACGCGGATCGTCCGAACACGATCTGACTCGCAGACATTACGTATATCGCCACTGACGAAGGCTGGCTGTACCTGGCCGCCGTCAAGGACATGGCGACCCGCGAGATCGTCGGCTGGAGTATGGCCGATCACCTAAGGAGTTCGCTGTGCGAGAACGCCCTGATGATGGCGATCCAGCATCGCGCACCGCCCCGAGGCCTCATTCATCATTCCGACCGCGGCGTTCAATACGCCTGTGGACCGTACCGGAAGATCCTCGACCGCTACGGCATCAAGGCATCCATGAGCCGCAAGGGCGACTGTCTTGATAATGCACCGATGGAATCGTTCTTCAGCTCGATCAAGACCGAGCTGGTTCATCGAACCCGGTTCCGCACCCGTCACGAGGCCAAGGCGGCGCTGTTCGAATACATCGAAATCTTCTACACCAGGAAACGCCGACATTCCGGGATCGACTACAGGACGCCGGCCCAGGCTCACGCGGAGATGCTGATCCAAGCGGCCGCATGACAAACGTTGCCACTGGTCCGGCCTGGCGGGGCAAGGTCAATCGGCGGGTGCGCCATTCTCACGGTTAGTACGGAATCCGAAAAGGGTGACTGGCAATTCGGTTTGTACGAAGTCCCGATGCGCAGGATGTCGGCGCCGTCAGGCCGCTCTATCCAGCGGGACCGTCCTTGGCGGTGGCGGAGATACAGAAAAATCCCCGCGCTGGTCAGACGCGGGGGGTAGCAGCGATGAGATGTCTTATGCCACGTCATTTGATGCTTGATGTTCGGAGGAACACCAGAACCTGAAACAAAGAAGATGCCAGAATATCGCGCGGTCCAGGATGGTATATACCATCTGGCGTGTTCGGCGGCGGTGATTTGAGTCTTCGATATTGCCAAGGCAGGATAGCCGGGCCAGCGATGTGCGCGCCACTGGCCCGACCTGTAATCCGCAGTAGGGCAACCGCAGATTACCCTGGATGCACCTGAGTTGGGGACCCATGCATCGGTCCAACGATCTCACATCGACCGGATCTCAAGCGACCGCGCGTTATTGGTAGTGAACCGTACCGGGTTTACCGGAGGCCCCATTTCTTGAGAGACTGGGGTCATTATGACGAAGCAAGCATCACCCAAATACGCCCCTGAAGTCCGCGAGCGCGCGGTGCGGATGGTGTTGGAGCACGAAGGGGAACACGCCTCGCAGTGGGCGGCGATCAGCTCGATTGCGGCGAAGATCGGCTGCACGGCGGAGACGCTGCGGGGCTGGGTCCGGCAGGCCGAGCGCGATCAGGGCAAGCGGCCCGGCCCGACGACGGACGATCGGGAGCGGATCAAGGCGTTGGAGCGCGAGGTCCGCGAACTTCGTCAAGCGAACGAAATCCTGCGCAAGGCGTCAGCGTATTTCGCCCAGGCGGAGCTCGACCGCCCGTTCCGGAAATGATCGCCTTCATCGACGAGCAGCGCACCGTCCACGGGGTCGAGCCGATCTGCAAAGTGCTGCCGATCGCCCCGTCCAGCTACCACGACCACAGTGCCAAACGGGTCGATCCCGAAAGGATGTCGGCACGGGCAAAACGGGATCTGATGCTGAAGCCGGAGATCGAGCGCGTCTTTACCAGGAACTTCGAGGTGTACGGCGCCCGCAAGGTCTGGCGGCAGCTGAACCGGGAGAGCATCCCGGTGGCGCGCTGCACCGTCGAGCGGCTGATGTCCGAACTCGGCCTTGAAGGCGTCATCCGAGGCAAACGGATCCGCACCACCGTGCAGGACAAGGCCGCACCTTGCCCACTTGACCATGTGAACCGGGTCTTTCATGCCCCAGCGCCGAACAGGCTGTGGCTTTCCGACTTCACCTATGTCAGCACCTGGTCAGGGTTCGTCTACGTGGCCTTCGTGATCGACGCATACGCCCGCCGGATCGTGGGCTGGCGGGTAAGCAGGACGGCACACGCGAGCTTTGTCCTCGATGCTCTTGAGCAAGCCCTGTACGAACGGCAACCGGTACATCGGAGCGGCCTGGTGCATCATTCGGACCGCGGCTCGCAATATGTCAGTATCCGCTACACCGAGCGCCTGGCCAAGGCCGGCATCGAGCCGTCGGTCGGCAGCGTCGGACAGCGTTATTCATATTGCTTTCCTCGCTGTTGGTTTCCATCAATGGAGCCGGGTGAAGTGGTTTTGCCATCTGCGGGATGTTCCTGTAGGCGCCACTCCCACTGACCGCGGCCGCGTGATGTCAACCGACGTCAGGATAGGGGTTCTTCGTTCTTTTGTGTGCACAGCTTTGGGAGGAAGTTCAGGGGC
>NZ_AVFK01000063.1 GCF_000936425.1 Skermanella aerolata KACC 11604
TACCCCTATCCCTACCCCTACCCCTATCCCTATCCCTATCCCTACCGAGGACTATCCCCTGATGATGTGAGGGAACAATGACCCTGATTGCCGAACACAGCACAGCTGCCGAGAACCGCGCCAAGCGTCCCAGGGCAAACCGCCATGTCGGGCGGCGGGCCCGGGAAATCCTGATCGGCGAGGAGCAGGATGCCTGGATCGAGCAGCAGATGGCGGGCAAATGGTCCCGCAACGCCATTATCGAGCAGTGCATCAACATCGCGATGGGCAAGGTCGATGCCGCCGTCGACCAGTCTGATGCCGTTGCCGCTACCCTGGCTAATATGCGGGCAGACCTCGACAAGCTGGCGCACCAGCTCCGCATGACGCTGGCCATCCTGAACTTTGACACCCGGCTGCGCTATCTGCCCCCGGAACAGCGACCAACCTGCTACGCCGATCACGCCCGTCAGGTCAGCGAAACCGTGCAGCGCATGAGCCAGGGAGCCCGCCATGGTTCCGCTGAGTGACCGGGAACGCGAGGAGGCCGCACGACTGCTGAACAGTGCGTTGGGCGGAGAAATCCAGGACTTGGCGGCGCAGGCCGGCATCGAGGACATCGCGATCAACCCGGATGGCCGGGCATTCGTCTACGACTCAGCCGGCAAGCGCCGGCTGGAAACCCGGTTCGATGCCGACCGGCGGTCGCAGATCGTGACGCTGGCCGCCCGCTTTGCCGGTGTCGTCGCGGAAGGCAGAGGACGCCTGAGCTTTGCCGCCGATCTTCCGGGGCAGATTCGGTTCCAGGGTGGTATTCCACCGCGCGCGGTTGGTGGACCCTACGTCGTGCTGCGCTTCCTGCCCAGAACCGTGCGGTCCTTTCAGGACTACATAGACGATGGCGTGGCGCCGATCGAGGGACGGGAGGCCGAGGTCGCCTGGGACGACCACGAAGGTGTCGGCATCGGTCTGCCGACCATGGACTGCATCGCCGCCGCCCTGGCCGCGAAGCTGACCATCGCGGTGTTCGGGGAAACCGGCAGCGGCAAGACCTCGCTGCTGACCAGCATGGTCAACCATCCGGCGGTGCAGCCGGATCGGCTCGTTATCCTGGAAGACACGCCGGAACTGCAATTCCCCTGCGTGCAGGACGTGCTGCGCCTGTCCAGCATCGGCCTCGACATGAGCGACCTGCTCAGGGATGCGCTACGCTGTCGGCCCGACCGGATCATTCTCGGCGAAGCGCGCGATGGCGTGTTCTGGATCTTCGTGATGGCGCAGTACACTGGCCACAGCGGCGGGCTGGTCACCCTGCACGCCAGCAATCCGGCCGACTTCTTCGACCGCGTTGAGCAGATGGTAGCCCAGGCCGGAGTCGACCCGGCGCCGCAGCGGCGCGTGCTGATGAAGACCCTGCAGCGCATCGTCTGGATCCGCCGTCGCCCCGGCGGTGGCCGCGACATCGTCGGAGTGTACCGCCCCGACGGCTACGACGCCATTTGCGGCTATAAACTAGCCCGTATTGATGTCCCTCATCTCGCATATGAGGGCTACGGCATAGCCCATCAACCCATGCTCTGGAGATGATGATGAAAACCAGTCAGTCCCTTGCCGCCGCCGCTGCTCTTGGTCTGAGCGGCGTGGCCGGACCGGCCCTGGCGCAGATCCCGGCCGGCGGGATCGAAACCTTCACCACCGACATCTGGGATTTCATGATCGCCAATGTCGGCCTGATGATCGTCGGCCTCGCCATCATCGGCGCCCTGCTCGGTGCCATGGTCGGCGATCCGGGACGGGGTATCGGCAAGGCTATCGTCGGTGCCGCGATCGGCGCGTTTCTCGGCGGCGTTCCGGTCCTGGCCGAGTACGTCCTAGGTCTGGGTGGGGCCTGATGACGCCCCCGGACTACAGCATCGAGATCCGTCGGGCCGGGCAGCACCCCTACATGCCGGGGGCTGCCCGATTCTCGACCTGGGTCTTGATTGTGCTGTGGTGGCTGTGCGGTGCCGTCTTCGTCCTGCAGGCCATCGAACCCACCGGCCGCACCATCCTGGCTGCTCTGATCATCCTGTGCCTGGGCATGGGCGCGCTGTGGGCAGCCGGGGTCTATCTGGCCAGGGGCAACCCGTTCCACCAGGAGGTCATCCTACGCTTCGTTGTCCGGGCCATCTGCGGCCGGACCGACCTGGAAACATGACATGACGAAGAAGTATCTGTGGGACGAAATACCCTGGCTGACCATGCTGCCGCACGAGGGACGTCCGCGCGTGGTGGCGTGCAGCCAGTTCGGCTGGCTGATGGCGGCGTCCCTCCACCCCAGCGACATGAGTACGCTTCATCCGGAGCAGCGTCTGCGCAACGCCGCCCGCTTCGCCGTCGCCTTGCAGACGCTGGGAGGCGGGTGCTGGATCTGGATTGAGGAGCGCCGCGTTCGCCTGCCGGGAATTGCCATCCCCAATCCGGCGAACCGGGCCGCGCGCCTGTTCGGCATCGACCGGTCCGCAGTCCACGGCGACGGGGCGCAGTACGGCAGCCGGCACTTCCTGTCGGTCCGGCACAACCCGCCGAGCGGCCTGGCCGTGCGGCTGCGCAATGCCCTGCTGCTGCCTGAACCGGGAGAAACCCGCGGCGACTACGGCCCGCTGTTCGACGATTATGTCCGGTCGGTGGATCGCATGGCCGGGCTGCTCCGCTTCATGAACGCCGAAGTCCTGGAGGGGGATGCGCTGGCGTCCTTTCTACGCTCAACCATCTCGGTCAACGACGGCCCGATTACGGTCGATCCTTACGAGTTCCTGGCTCCGCAGCTTGTCGACAGCCCTTTGTACGGCGGCCGCCCGCTGTGGCTGGGCCACGCGCATAACCGTCTCAATGTGCGGGCGGTCCAGATCAACACCTATCCGCGCCGCCTGGAAGCGGGAGCCCTGGATTTTGGCAACGACACATTCGACGGCCTGTCCGAGCTCGGCTACCGCATCCGGCGGGTAAAGCGGATCCGGACGCAGAGCAAGGCCGAGTCCGTGCGCGAACTCGAGTGGCTGGTCCGCAAGGCCGCTCTGACGCAGGAAAGCATGCTGCTCAACGTCCTGAGGCAGTTTCAGAAGGATGCCAGTTCGCCGCTCAACAACAAGGCCGCCACGGTGACGCTGGAGGAAACCGATGCGATGCTGCTCGAGCTTCAGCGCGGCGGTGTCCTGCGCTGCCAGACGACCGACACTGTGCTGATCTATCACAAGGATCGTGGGGAAGCGAAAAAGCAGGCGCAGCGGATTGAGGAGTTTCTCCTGGATCACGGCTTCGGCGTCGAGATCAACGACATGACGACGCACGACTGCTTGCTTGGCGCCATCCCCGGAAAGATCGACGTGGATTTCGTGCGACCGGGCGTCAACCTGCTGGCGGCCGCCGTCAGCGCCCCCCTGACCCGGGCGTGGTCGGGCGACCTCGACGTCACCACGAGCCCAATCCTGCTCCACGGCCGCACCGGCGCCACCAGCCGCTTCGCCCTGTCGCTGCACATCGATGGCGCCAATCGACACGGCTTCATCTGCGGCGGCACCGGTGGCGGCAAGTCCAGCCTGCTGAACGCCCTGGGGCTGGGCCACCTCACCGCGGTGCCCGGCGGCCGGGTCATGCGGGTGGAATCGGGTCGATCCGGCTATGTGGTATCCCGGCTGGTCGGCGGTGTCACCTTCAACATCGGCGAGCAGGGCTGCGGCGTGCAGCCCTATCGCCAGATCGACAAACCGACTGACCGGGCCTGGGCGCATTCGTGGACGATGGCGCGGATCCGCGCGCAGATCGGTGCCGCGGCGGATGCGCCGGACATCTCCCAGGCCGTTGATACGGCGCTGCGCATCATGGCGCGGATGCCGCCGGAGGACCGCACCCTGACCACGTTCGTGCTGAATGTACCCTCCGAGGAAGCGGCCCGGGCGATGCGCCTGTACAGCCACGACGGCCCGCTCGGCTACATCTTCGATGCTGTCGACAACCGCTCCTATGAGGCGGACTGGATCAACTTCGAGCTGTCGGCGATCACCGACGACGACGAGGCCATGGCGGCGCCGGCCCTGATCGCCTACCTGTGGCGGCACATCATGCGGCTGTCGAGCGCGCGCCGGCCGCTGATGCTCCAGCTCGACGAGGCCAGCGCCTATGTCGCGGGCGGGTTTGTCAAAGGGCTCGGCTGGGGGCTGCGGACATACCGGAAGCTCAGGACGCAGGTGGTCTTCGCCACCCAGTCGGTTCTGGATCTGAGTAAATCCGACATTTCTCACATTATCCTGAACTCCTGCCCGACCCAGGTCTATGTGCAGGACAGTGCGGTCCTGACGGCGGAAGGATTGCGGGTGCTGGGCGAGCTACGGCTGTGCCAGCATGACGCCGAAGTGATCGCCGGCATGAACCAGGCCGGGGACTACTTCGTTCACCGGCCCGGCGCCGGCAAGGCCGTGGTGTCGTTCGACCTGGGATCACCGATTTCATCGGCCCTGGTGCTGATGACTGATGACCAGCACTACCAGCTCGCCCGACGGGTGGAGCGTCGGGGCGGAGACTTCCTGGTCGAGTGGATGGTCGAGCAGGGTATCGCCGTCGACCGGATCCTTGGAGAGAAGTCTGAACCACTGCTGAGGGCCGCGGAATGAATGACCAAGCGGAAATCCTGAAGCAGACCCTGGCAGCCGCCCTGCCGAGGATTGCCGTCGCACTGGCTGTCTGCCTGCTGATGCTGGGTGTCGGCGTGGTGATCGTTACCGAAGGGGCATCGCTGGTACGCTCTCTCACCGGCACCCTGCCCCAGCCCTGGCGCTCACTGTTGCTGCTGGCGACGCTTGCCGCCGGACTGGCTACGATCAGCATAGTCGGTAAGCTTATTTTGGGCTATATTCTGACCCGCTAACAGGGAGGATCCGGCGAATGAGGCATGCACTCTTTGCCGCCGCGTTGCTGACTGGAATGTCCATCGCACATCCGACAATAGCGCAAACTGTTCCCGACGGGGGCTGTGACGCCACCCTCGCCAATGCCGCCAGTGCCGCCGCTACCGCATTCGGAATGATCAGCAGCATCACCGGCCGCGCCACGGCAGGCCTGCAGGTCGCGCAGCAACTCCAGCTGCTCGCCCAGACCCTGTGCGATACCGAACAAACCGCCCTGCAGTCCGGCCAGCTTGAGGAGCAGCGGCGCATGACGGCTCGTCTCCGCGGCAATGCCGCAGCTAGGATTGGTGAGATTGAGCGCGCGGCCCGTGACCCGCTCGGCAGCATCGATGATGCCCTCTATGGAGCTGGAGCAGAAGGTGTCCTTGAGGAGCGCTATCAGGTCGGAATGCCACCGGGTTGGACGTTCGAGACGGCACCCCGCTTCATGGAAACAATGCGGATGCAGACCAATCAGGCGACCCGCGAGGCGGCGGCCGCCCATGCTGCCGCAAAGCTGGGAATTGATGAAGCGCTGACCCTGTCCGATGAAGCTCTCGACCTGAGCCAGGGGGCAGAAGGACAGACGCAGGCAATCCAGGCCCAGACCCAGATGATGCGGACGCTGATCGGCGTACAGGCCGCGCAGCACGCCAGTGATGCAGCAGCATCGACGGCGGCGCTTCGGGAGGATGAGGAACGCCGAGCACAGGAGATTATCGCCGATCAGAAAATAGAGCGCTTTCATGGGCCAGGCACAATGACAACCATCAGACCGACTGGCCGCAACCTTTTTCGGTGAGGTAGTGACATGGACGTGTGCGGAATCCTGATCAGCATCGGCCTGACGGTGTTGTGTCCCGCTAGACCCGATCCCACTGCCGAGGAATTACGCGTGATGCAGGAGGAAATGCAACGTCAGGAGCGGCAAGCAGACGAGAAGATCGAGCGGCTGCGCCGTGGCTTGGGTGACTGCCCTGAGTGCGGCAAGCAACGAATGGATCCCCGAACCATGACCAGAGCAAAAACTCCATGACCATTGTAGATGAAGTCTTTTTTCTGGTGCTCGGCATCCTTGATGCCGGGTTTGCCATGGTCATGCCGGTAGTGTTGGCAACCTTTGCTATCACCTTTGGCTGGGGAATTACCCGACTGGCTTTCGCATGGCTGGCTGGAGCCATGGAGAACATCGTCGGCGACCTGATCGGTCTCTTCGTCGTTTTCTGGTTGTTCCTAGCCATTGCCTGGAGCGCGAAGGAAATCGTGGATGCTGCTGGTAACTTTGCTCTTACCCTTGGTTCCAGCATCGTTGGTGTTGATAAAGCGAGCGGTGACATGTTCACCCCATCGGCCCAATGGGGAATAGCAGATGATCAAGTTAATAAAATACTGGAAACTGAATCCGCTCTTTGTACGGGCAACTGGGAGTGTATAAAAACACTGGATGATAGATTAATGTTGGAACTTGCGGCGCTTTTAATCTATATTTCTTTCGCATTTATTATCTTCGAAATTGCCACAACTGCGATCGGCTACAAAGTGAACGGTCTATTTATGCTGATATTTACTCCGATGGCTGTAACCCCGTTCACGAAGAACATGGCTGAAGGCGCCATCCAAGGCTGGCTGAATAATCTGGTGAAGCTGACCATTATCGCCATGGTAGCCGGTATCGGCGCTCGGTCGTTCGAGCTGATGGATCTACCGCCAACTCCGGTTTTCGATGATCTGATCCCCGCCGTTCTCCTGGCCGTCTTTATCGCATGGCTGGCGTGGCAGTCCCGTGTTCTGTCCGCCGGCATCATCAGCGCGGTGCCGCAACTTTCATCCCAGGCTGTGACCCGTGGCGTCGGGAATGTCGTCCGATCTGCGACCGGCGCCGGGTCGATGGTGGAGCGCGGGCGATCGCTGGCGCAGCGCGAAGTCACCCATATGGCCAGCACCGGCAGGGGCATCGGCCACGGCGCCCAGCGGATGGCGACTGGGGCGAAACAGGCGGCAACCGCCGCATCCACAAGCCAATACTGGTCGCGTGTTCGTGCTGCCTCTCAGTCCAGGAGGTCATAGACATGTTTGAAAAGATCCGCATCCGACGCACCCAGCCGATTCCCACCACTCCTCCGGCTCCACGGTTCACACCCGGATGGCTGGCTCAGCAGCAGCGGACCACCCTGCGCATGCTGGCGCTGGGGTTGGTTAGCAGCCTCGGCCTGAACGGCTATCAGGTTTACAAGCGGGAGCAGATCGCGGTGCAGCCACCGGAAGTCTTCGCAGCATTGCTCGATGCTGATTTTGCCTCACTGAAGGTCATCCGAGCCAACGACCTGAAAGCCGATGAGTTCGAGGCAGCGTCGAAGGCCGAGGTCAAGCGACTGGTCTACCGGCTGCGCCGCATTGACTCACCAGCACAAGTCCAGGAGATGATCGACACGCTGTACTGCTCCGTCACAGGCATGGCAGCGGTGAAGGCCAACAGATCTTTCGAGCGATCGGCCGGCGTCGACATGGTCCGCAAGGGACAGAAGAGGATCGTGAGCGAGAAGGAGGTTCAAGTCGGCCGCAGGCCCGGTGAGCGAAGCAGCGCTGACGGGATGTGGATCGGTGCCACGTGGCCGGAAATAGTCGACGATGGCATGAGGCGGACCACGGTTCAGCACTCAGCGGAGTTTCGGGTCCAGCAGTTCAAGGCTGTATCCTCAGAAATCCGGAACTGCAACCCGATGGGCATCCTGGTCACGGATTACGAAATTTTCGGCTCTGAGTAGCGTCTGGTGCCGAGCGTTTAAGGGCTATTAATTAACCCATTAACTGCGACAGAGGACCAATACCATGCGCAGGTCTCTGCTGACGGCGGCTGCGGGACTGGTGCTGGCAGGCTGCACCGGCGGCCCTGGAGGTCCCGCACCACCCCTGACGTACGATTATGTGGAAGCCCGGGAAGTGGCCCCACCGAGACCCTTGATGCCGAGCGCGCCGATGCCGATCGGCGGTGTCGCAACCAGGCCGGCCCAGCCTGAGAAAAGGTACAAATCGGCATCGGCCAAGATTGCGGACGCGGTTAGACAATCCCGGCGCACAGCCCTGGACTGCACCTTCGAGGGTTCGATCATGACGTGCCCGTACCACACTGGCCTGCGTCATGAGGTTATCCTGGATGGTGCGTCAACCGAGGGGGCGACGGACAGCAACGACACGCAGTTCTGGCTCGAGCCGGGAGAGGAGACGCCCGAAGCCATTTTCGGCAATCCCCAGTACTTCTCAGCCGAGGTGACTGCCGGAGGTGTCGATGCGACCTCCATGCGGGCCAAGCGCGATCGGGCTCATGGCCGAAACACGCCCGGTGCGAGGCTGATCATCACCGTCAAGAACTACAAGCCGGGAGAACGGACATCGCTGACCATTTCCACCGGCAGCAGAACCTATCTCTACGATCTCGTTGTGCCGTCCTGCAAACAGTCAGAGGTCGAACCGCCGCACAAGTGCAATGCCCCCTACAACCCTGTTGTCCAGCACACCTATGAATCCGATCAACCGAAACTGGTTGCGGCAGCGGCTCCAGGTCAGGAGACGCCGGCGGTGTCGGACACCCGGTACACCTATGATGGTCCGGCCGACTTCCTGCCGCGCGAGTGGTCGGCGTACAACGATGGCGTCAACACCTACATCCTGCCGCCGTCCCGCCTTGCCAGCCGTCCGGTGCCATTCCTGCCCAGGGGATCGGCACCCTCGTTCTGGGTCGATCCGCAATCGCGTCACTACGTCATTCGTGGCCTGCCTGACGAGGTCGTGTTCAGCCGCGGTGATCTCACCATGAGCGTTCGGAGGGAGCGTTGAACAGCTACCAGAAGGAGAGCCATCCCGGTGATGATGGCATCGATGAGCCGGCCCGCGAGTATGGCGGTCGGTTCAACCGCCGAACGCTGCTGCTCGGCGGCGCATCGGGTGTCGCGATCCTGGGCGCGCTCTACGCCCTGGCCGGGATCACGACCGAGCCTCAGCGGGAGGAGCCGAAAGGACTGCAGCCGGCCAGCATCAGCGCCCGGGTGCCGGAGGCTACCCCACCCAATGTGCCGAAGGTTGAAACGCCGTCAGTCCAGGATCCCGGAAGATCACAGCCGGATCAGGGGCTGGAGCACCGCACCCAGCCGGCCAGGCCGATCCCGAAGAACTTCAAGGTCAGTGTGCTGGCGTTCGGCAACAAGCATATGACACCCGTGTTGAGCCCGCTGCTGGAAGGTAGCAGCACGGTGCGTGAAGGTCGGAATGGAAGCAGCGGGGGCATACCGGTTGCTGCCGATGTGGGACAGCAGGAAGGCAGAGCCAGCGTCAAGGAAGATTTCTACACGGGCGGCGGTGGACGCAGCAAACAGGGGCTCTACCATCCGCACAGCCTCCAGCCCGAGCTTTCCGGCTGCGTGCTCAAGGCCGGAGAGGAACTGATCATCCAGAACCCCAATCCGGTTCGCACTGAGTTGCCGGGACAGGTCAGGGGGATCCTTATCGAGGATGCCTATGGCCGGATCTTTCTGGGCGGTGGCCGTGTGCGGGAGTGCCTCGCCATTCCCGCCGGCAGCACCGTGATGACGGAGGTAAACGCCACGGGCGTGTCGCGCGGCGACATGCGGGTGCAGATGTGCGCGACCCGAGTCGATCTGCTGGGCGGCGGGATCATGCCGATGGCGTGCTCGCCTGCGCTCGGCCAGGACGGCGCCAGCGGTGTCGAGGCCGAGAGTGACTACGCCTGGTCGGGCATTGCTACCGGCATCCTGATTGAAGGGGCGCTGTCGTTTGTCGGCGCTCTGGGCGGGTTGATCGAGGGACCGGCCGGCGTTGCCGTCAATGTCGGGACCCGAGGCATCCGGGGAGCCGGCGGCGAGTACGTTAACCGGGAATTAATGAGACCTCCGGTACTGACGATGAGATCCGGTGCTATCTATCGAATTCAGATAAATAGTGATATTCCTTTTCCGGAAAAGTAACGGAATGATGGATTTTCAACCTTGCCGCGACCCGCCTATCCGACGACCGAAACCAGCGTGACGGGGTTGTCGGACGAATTGATGACTGTCGTGCGTGCCTACGCGAAAGATTGTTGTCAGCCCATGCGTGCCATCTACGACGACGCTATCACCGCCATGGTGAACAGAATTGCCGGTGGCGAGAAAGTCTTCTTCCCTGCCAGCATTCCCGGTCAGGGCTCAAGAGGTCGCCATATCCGACTAACGCCCGGCGTCGCCGCAGCGATGGCAAAAACCTGTGAGGCCAACAGAGTACATCAATCCGTGTTCTTCCTGCGGGCAATGCGCGACTACTTGTCCAGCAAGGGCATCGACGTGCCCGATTGACAGGATTACCGTTCTTTGGGACGGCGCATCCTGCGCCAATAAGCCGAGTCGCGAGCCGGCGCAGCCAGTCATCGAATCAAGCACCGAGCGCAAACATGAAGGACGCAGCCAAAACCCAGATGGCCACATCAATATGAGGCCAGCCTGCAAGCTCAACATTCCAGATCATTCCGAGATCGTTGGGCCGGGCGAGTAGCTTCATGAGAAACACGGCGGCAAGCCGCGCCGGAGCTGACGTTAGCTGCTGCGGTGCCTGGGCGTACTCCCACCGATTGGAATTTTGTATCTGGTATTTGGCCTCCGGGATTTTGCGGCAGCTTGGTTCTTTGTGCTTGTACGGCATGCGGGCTCCGGGCAACAAGGCTGCCTCCATACCCAGCTCAGCTGATAGTCGGAACTGATTTATCCGCCAAAGCCGTGCTGTGCAGGGTTTCGCCTCCGCTTCATGCCGCAGGTTGGGCAGCCTTCACCGTTGATATGCATGGCCGGTCTCTTGAAAAACGGACCATGGATCGGACACCCTATTTTTACCTTGGTTCGCGAATTCACATACTCAACCTCAGCATAATCGTAGGTCGTGCCATACCGGGCAATGGCTTTGGCTTTGAAGTCCTCTAAGCCATCACGTCGCGCGGCAGCGCCGCGCTCCAGGCCGCACGCCGGACATCCCTGCCCCTGGAGATGAAGGGACGCGACTTGCCGGAACCGGCCATGACGTGAGCAGTGAATTGTCACGTCGCTCTTGCTGTCGACATAAACAGTTTCCTTATAGCTGTACAAATCTCCGTGTATTTTTTGGGCTTTAGACACAAATTTACTGGCGGCGGAGGATAGAACTTTGGAAACGCGGCGCTCAGTTGAGCAGGCTGGACAGCCATTTCCTTTGTAGTGATTGTTTGGCGTTTGCCAGAAAGGAGCATGCCTGGGAACGTGACAATCTATTCGCAAGGGGCTTGCGTTGTTTGTGTATATAGTCTGGCTGTAATCATACGTGTCTCCATGGACAGACTTTGCCTTCTCCACAAAATCTTTCATAGTGAATTTTTTTGACATGTGAAATTCACTGGATGACTGGAAAGGGTTGGTGGATTATGCCGCATTCAGAGGGGCCAAGCCCCTGGTCATGACCTGTAGGTCTTGCTCGAAAGCCGAAGACTCAGACTGTCGAGCATCGAACTTGATATGCGTGCGCCCTCGCGTCATACCCAGAACGGTGAAGCCGATCCTGATCCCGTGCTGGCCTAGACTCAGCTCTCCCTGACAGCCAACAGGCACGTTCAGCAGGCCAGTCAGCATGGCTCCGCCTTCTGATATATTCATGATCGTGCAGGTGTGACAATCAGCGCCAAGAGAGACCGTGGCGCGCTCGTTGACCTGAAACCGAGGTTTACGCCGCCGGTTGGCTTCGGCACTCGATGTCCGGACAACCTTGACCAGAGTGCCACGCAGGTCCTGAACGTTGGCAGCCACCTCACCCGATCCGATCTTCACCTGGACTGCCTGATCGCCTGTTCTGCCGATATCGGCCGACACTTCGGCAATCCGCAGGGAAACTTCGCTCGCCGCCGAAGAGGTTTCCGCCACGTTGCGGCTGATCTCCTGGGTGGCTGCGGATTGCTCCTCCATGGCGGCCGCGATCGTGCCGGACACCTGATCGACTTCGGCGATGATGCCGCCGATCTCCTCGACCGCCGCCACCGCGGCTCCGGTGACCAGCTGAATCTCCTCGATCTGCCGGGTGATCTCTTCAGTGGAGCGCGAGGTTTGGCTCGCAATGTCGCCGATCAACCCCGCCACATCCCCAATGCGGGTGACGGCGGCGGACAGGGCTTCGATGGTTTGGCGTGTTCTCCGGCCCGCCTCGACGGCCCGGCGGGTGATACTGCTGGAATTGGCCACCTGAGTGGAGATCTCCCGGATCGATGCGGTCAACTCCTCGCTGGCAGCCGCAACCGTTTGGGCGTTGGCAAGAGCCTGGGTCGCCGCCGAGGCCACGCTTTGAGCGTTGGCGCTGGCCCGTTGGGCCAGAACAGCCATGCCGTCAGCATCTCTGGCCATGGCACTGGTATGGCTGGCAACCCGCTCCATCGCCTGACCGGCCTCACGCTCGACCGTTTCAGCCATGGCCTCGACAGCCTTACGGCGGTCGTCGGCGATCTGCCGGTCCTGCTCGACACGCTCCTGGGCGGCAAAGCCCAGCTTGGCCTTCATGCTGCGCAGCAGGCAGGTGACGTGAGCAAACTCGCTGGTCCTCGGCATCTCGATGATGTGGCCGCTGTCGCCGCGTGCGATCGCCTCGAAATGGCCTTCAAGCCGGCCCAAAGGCCGCCCTACCGTTCTCAGAAGAAGTGCGCCGAAGACGGCAGTAACAAGTGAGCAGGCCAGGAGAATAGCCATGATCTGTCCGGTCAGCCACTTGAACTCGCTCTGCGCGGCCGAGATCGTTTTCTCGACCTCGATCAGCTGCATGTCCGTCAAATGAGAGATCTGATCCGTAAGCGGATCGATGGCTTGGTACAGTTCATGCCGCACCAAGTCGTCCAGAGCGACTGCATCGGTGCGGGCCAGAACATCCTGCAAACGAGCCACGACTGTATCGGCTGAGGTGAGAAGGGCTTCTATTCTGCTAAGGGCGGCTTTCTCCTCATCGGACAGCTGAATGTGCCGGAACTCGGTCCAGCCTGCCTGGATGACGGAACGTACCTTTTCGACCGATGCCGCTCCCTCGTCCCAGTTCATGTTGCCGTTGCGAACCTTGTGTGAAGCGTCGACGATCGACACGGCATAGGCATCGGAAATGACTTTGAGGTTGCGCAGCGGCAGAACGGTCTCGGAACTGACTGTCTGTATTTTGGTGTTGGACGCATTCATGCCCGAAAGTCCCAGCGCGCCCACGGTCACCATCATGATGATCATGATGACAAAGGCGCCGATCAGCCGTCCCTTGATGCTGCGGGACGATCTGACGAGGCGATGTGAGAGGCCGGTTTCAACGATCTGTCCGCCCTGGATGGCAACGCCGCGCGCCTGTCCCCGGCGCATGGACGCGTAAAGTGCCTCGGCCGTCGTGACATCCTCGTGGCTTGGTTTGGAGCGGATGGAAATAAAACCTGCGGGCTTACCATTTTCCATGATGGGCGTAACATTCGCCCGGACCCAGTAGAAATTACCAGTTTTGGTGCGGTTCTTGACCAGGCCTTCCCAGGACTGGCCGCTCTTGATGGTGGCCCAGAGATCCTGAAATGCTTCCTTTGGCATATCGGGATGGCGGACGATGTTGTGCGGAGCGCCGAACAGCTCCTGTTCCGAGAAACCACTGATATCGACAAATGCCTTGTTGGCGAACTCTATGCGACCCCCGGCATCGGTTCGGGACACCAGCAGTTCGCCATCCGGAAGCAGAACCTCCTGACCTGTAACAGGCTCATTGACGCGCATTAAAAAGCCTTTGGCAAGGGTTAGACATGCCGCCTATGATTTACGATACGCATAGGCTGATCGTCACTTATATTAAACGCGAACTTCTTAAGTTCTGACGAACCTCACTCAAGAGACTCTTCCTGGGTTGCGGGGTGGTGGCGGTTTGATCATTCGACGAGGGCGGCAACGAGGGCGCCGAGCAGCGCTTTGCCCCGCCTGCGGGTATTGTGGACGAATTGAAAGAAGCCGAGATAAAGCGGCAGCTTCTGCATCTCAGACGACGGCCCCGTCCAGCCCGGTTTTTTTCGCGACCGCGGCTGGATTGCCCTTGTGCCCGGCGAATGACGTCTCGGCGCACCTCATCACGCTCAAACCGCCACCGCCTCGAAACCCAGAAAGAGCCAAGCTTAATGCCGGATCTAAAAGTGATGCCTTGTCAGTTCCTTGATCGACATTCAAGACAAGCTCAGTGATATAGACGGATTCTCGAACCCGCCTGAATTGGTGGTTCAGCCCGATATCGCTGCACCGGAAATGCGGATGGACCCTATCGTGACGTCGGTTGATAGAAATTACCCATAGCGATCTGTGTATTTCCTGTATCGATCTGTCGCCGCTTGCCAAGCAGCCTGATGTCAGGGTTCCAGTTGCGTGCCAGCGCGTCCGCCGCTTCGAGCATGCCGCCCTTGCGCAGCACGCCCTGGCGATGGCGCAGAAGCCGAACGGACACAGCCTTCTCAGCGACCGATCCTCCGAGCAGCTCGTCCGTGCCGTCCCGGCGCAGATGATGAATCACCTCCTCCAGCAACCGGCCCTCAGCCTCGGGCTCCTTACGGTCCAGTGGGTGATTGCGTCTCAGCTCCGTCATCAGCCGCTCGAGCAGTATGGCGCGGCAGGAGGGCGCCCGCCCGTCACGCATCAGCGACCCAAGCTGCGCCAGCAATGGATTCGTGCCAGTCGCGCCAAGGTCCAGGCGGCCGTGCAGGAAGTCGGCCAGCCGGCACAGGGAGGCCGCGAGATGGCGCTGGGGGCCAAGCAGCTCCTTGACTGTGTCAGAGTTTCCCAGGGCGTCGGCCGCAATGCCCTCCATCAACCCACAGAGCTGTCGGTCCAGGTCATCAGCCGCCGCGACAGCCCCGGAGCCGCTCATGAGACCGATAACCGCTTCCAGTTTCCCACCGACCGACGGGTAGCTGAGCAGGTGATCGCACAGAAGAGCGGTAAAGACATAATCATGGCGCTCGGCACCCTCTTTCGCCCTCACCCGCCGGCTGAAATGCTCGAGGTTCTGCGGGTCAAAGCGTGGCAGCCGGCGTTTTTCCGCGGCAAGGTCGCGCGCCTGGGACATCCCTTCACTGATCAGTTTTTCCAGTGCCCGCATCCGGTCCCTGGCGGGAACGCCAAGCTCCTTGGCCTGTGCCGCCGCGATCTGGTGAGTGGCGGTGTTGATCAGACTGCCGGTGTCCTGAAGCTTCCTCAGATAAGTCCAATTGTGCAGGAGCTCCGTCGTCGTGATCTGGTACTTGTCCAAGAACATCCTGAACAGCAGGCCCAGTATCATCCGGCTTTCCAGGCCATAAAGATCGCTTAATGCGGTGCAGGGACCAACGCGCTCGACTTTACCTTTGACGATGATCGGCTTTTCTTTTACCGACGCTTTTACCTCGTGGAAGATGTCCGCCTTGGTGGAGTAGCCGGTGATCATGCTGCGGACACGGACGATCTTGACCTCGTCGCACTCGCCGCTCGCCAGCCGAAGGCGCGCCACGTCGATGGCCTCCTGTTCACCGCTTTCCGACTGTCCGTCTTTGACCACGCTGCTGATGGTCCAGCGCCCTTCCTGGAAAACCAGAATTTCATAGTGGAATACCCGTCCCTTGATCATCTTTGCTCGCCCCGCTCGAGCCATCAATCCCGCCTGGACAGCTGTCGGCCCGAACGGATCGGGCTGGGTCCGGTATCGAACTTCAAGAAATTACACCGAAATCTTAAACTTTTTGTTGCACTTGGAGGCTGGATGAATCTTGAGGCGCAGGAGGCTTGATGACCCCGCACGAGTTGTTGGCCATCATCGACAAGCATGACCGTTGGCTCGCCAGGCGCACCGGCGGCGCGCGGGCCTGTCTGGCCATGGCCGATCTGAGGGGAATGTACCTCGCCAGGACCAACCTGCGGAAGATCAAGCTGGCAGGTGCGATCCTGACCAACTGCGATCTGAAGCAGAGTGATCTTTCCGAGGCCGACCTGTTCGCCGCCGATCTGCAAGCGGCTGACCTGACAGGCTGCAATCTCGAGCGCGCCGACCTGCGGGGGGCACATCTTCGAGGGGCACGGCTCCGAAACGCCAACCTCCGGGAAGCGGACCTGAGAGGCGGTGCTCTGCTCGACCACAAGGGGAGCAATTCGGTAAGTGTCCAGCGTTCGGATCTGCGCGGTGCCGATTTCGACGACGGCCTGCTGGCGCGAGCCAACCTTTCCGGCGCCGACATGTCGGAGGCGAGACTGAATGGAGCCGACTGCCAGGGCGCCCTGATGGCCGGTGTCAACCTCAGCAATGCCAGTCTGCGCGACGCCAACCTGGGTTCGGTCGATTTCAAGGGCGCGAACCTGAGCGGCGCCAACCTGTCGGGCGCATCCCTGAAGGACGCCAATCTGACCGGGGCGACCCTGATGGGCGCCAGCCTGAGAAATGCGGATCTAATGGGAACGAATCTCGACGGGGTTGATCTGACCGGCGTCGACTGTACGGGGGCGAACATCCGCAGAAACGCCGATCAGTTTCCGCCGACGATCCAGAATCGTCTGGAAGGGCATTTCACCTGGGTAAAAAGCAACGGCGCCAGGGGAGAGCGCGCGGAACTGGCCGGTCACGATCTGTCCCATATCGACTTGACCCAGGTCAATCTCAGCGGCGCCAATCTGCGGGGGATCAATCTATCCGGCGCAACGCTGAAAGAGGTTCTGATCGTCATGTCGGACCTTTCCGACGCTGTTCTGCGCGATGTGGACTTCACCGCGGCAACGCTGGATGGCTCCAATCTGCGCGGCAGTGACCTCAGCGGTGCACGGCTCGATGGTGCGAAGCTGGGATCGGTCGACATCAAAAGCGGGGGCGGGCTGGCTACCGGGCGCAGGTGGCCTGTCAATCTGAGCGGGGCCAGGCTTGTCGGCGCCAGCCTGATCGGCACCAACCTTCGTGATGCCAATCTCGCCCATGCCGACCTCAGCGGCGCCGACCTGACCAATGCGATTCTGATCGACGCCAATCTGACCGGAGCAGTTCTGGACGGAGCGAAGCTGGAAGGCGCCATCCTGCCCGCTGACATGGATGATGACTGACAGGGCGCTCAGCCGGGGAGGAGTACGGATGCTCTGACGGAATTCTCGCCGGATCAGGCCGGTTATGTCAGGCGTTCAAGCCTGGCCTTGTGGGCGGCATCCTTCGGGCCGCGCTCGTAGGCATCGATCCAGATCAGCTTCCTGAGTGACCGGCTGACACCGTGCGGCTGAAGCTTGAAGTGCCCGGAAACCTCCGACCGCCATCCGAGCGTCCAGCCGCCGGTATGTCCGTTCGACAGCGGTTGACGCCCGAATCGATCGGCGGGCGCTGCCAGCCGTTCGACGCGGAACAGGGAGGTCTTCTTGCGGTTCTGGGATATTCGGCGCGGACTTTGGTTCAGCTGCCGGGCATCCATGCGCTTCAGCTCGGAGCGCTCGGCACTCTCGGCGGTGGCACGGTAGAGAACGAGCAGCCGGACGAGGTCGTTCACCTGTCCGGCTATGGTTTTCATATCCACACCGTTGATCAGGTGGCCATAGCAGTCTTCCGGGGCGCCGAGGTGCCATATCACGCGGCCCCTGACCTTGTCCTGTCCGGGAGGCGTGATCACGGCCGTGACCCGGTGCCCGGTCTGCAGACCGGGCATCAGGAAGATCGCCCGTACCTCTCCGTCCCCCAGGAGCACGGATCTGTGAGGCAGATCGATGTACCAGGTGCCGCCCGCGCTCAGTGCCCGCTCCAAATAGCCTTCCGGATCCGCAGGAGGTCGGGCGTCGGCCAGCAGCTGGACCAGGGCGGCGTCGGGCTGCACCGCGGTGATCGTCTCGACATCGATATCGCCCCGTCCGGCGAACTCATGCGGCCAGCCCGGCGCGCCCGCGCCGCGTCCCAGGAACGGCAGCAGTTCCGCAAAGCAGGCAGCCTCCATGAACCACGGCCACATCCGCTCACCGTTCCTGAATCGCCCCTTGGAGCCCAGACCCGCGGCTCGCATCCTGAACGAGAAATCGTTGGACTGGATTGTCAGCCGATAGGCCAGATGCCGGACGATATCGAGCTGATCCACATAGTCGCTCGCCCTTTTCATCCTGGCGAACGCTTCGATCTCGGCGGCGACCTCCGACCCGTTCGCTTCCCTGATCGGCCCTTCAGGACCAACCAGATGCTTCCAGTTATTGAGTATCTGTTCGATATAATAGTCGAGCCAAGTCAGCATGGCGAAAGCTCAATCAAATTCAACTTTATCAATGCAAAACCCAGTGCTGCTGCCACTGATGCTCCCTCCCACAATCAAATATTTTTAATAAACCTAATAAGTCCCTGTGACGATTACGGCAATGTCATAAACGCACGAACTTTGACTAACCCTTTCAACATCATGGAAGTCATAGCATCTTGTGTTGTCGATGTTAACACCTGACCGACAGGTATGGTCAGGATGTCACCTTCCTGGTTCAGTCAAATTCGAACGAGACCGAGGCCCCGGCCTTAATGCCGCGTTAATCATCACGGCGGCAGAGTCACCGGCAACGGTCTCCCGCGCGAGTGGCTCCCGCTCCTGACACCGCGCCCTGCAGGAATCTTTCGAACAACTGTCAAAGCCCCGGTAAATGACCAAAAAATCTGAACTGGGAGCGGTACTGGCGACCTGCCGCGGCACCTTCGTGATGACCGCGCTGTTCAGCTCCGTGATCAACCTCCTGATGGTGGTTCCCTCGCTCTACATGATGCAGGTCTATGACCGGGTACTGCACAGTCACAGCCAGGCCACCCTGTTCATGCTGACCCTGATCACGGTCGGCTTGCTGGGAACCATGTCGCTGCTCGAGGTCTTCCGGTCGCGCATCCTGGTGCGGATCGGCGGACGTCTCGATCAGAGGCTGGGCGAGCGGGTGCTGGCCGCCCAGTTCAGCGGCAGCCTTTAGCGCCTCGACGGCAACCCCGCCCAGGCGATGCGCGACTTCGACACAGTGCGCCAGTTCCTGACCGGATCCGGCATCTTCGCCTTCTTCGACGCACCCTGGGCGCCGATTTTCCTGGCGATCATCTTTCTGCTCCACCCCATGCTGGGATTCATCGCACTGGCCGGCGGCGGCGTGCTGCTGGCGCTCGCGTTTGCCAACAACGCCGTCACCAGAAAGCCGCTGGAGGCCGCCGGCAGGATTTCCTCGGCTCTGTCCGGGGCGATCGACAGCAGCATGCGCAATGCCGAGGTGATCGAGGCAATGGGCATGTTCCAGAATTTCCGGCACAGGTGGGCGGCCAGGCAGGGCGATGTCCTGCGTCTCCAGGCCCAGGCAGCGGATCGCGCCGGCGTGATCATGGGTCTTACCAAGTATACCCGCCTGCTGCTGCAGACCGCCATGCTCGGTGGCGGCGCCTGGCTCGCCATTCACGAGCAAATGTCGGCCGGCTGCATTATCGCTTCCTCGGTGCTGATGGGTCGGGCGCTGGCACCGGTCGAGCAGGCCATCGGCATCTGGAAGCAGTTCCTCGGCGCCCGCGTCGCGTACCGCCGCCTGAACGGCCTGCTGGCGGCAACCACGGGAGCGGCTGGCCGGAGCAATCCACCCCGCCCCGCGGGTGCTATCAGCGCCGACGGCATCCGTGCGACACCTCCCGGCCGCGCTACTCCCTCCTTATCAGATCTCACCTTTGAGCTCGGCAGCGGTCAGGTCCTTGGCATCATCGGACCCAGCGGGGCCGGCAAATCAACCCTTGCCCGCCTGCTGGTCGGCGCCTGGCGGCCCGATGCCGGTACCGTGCGGTTCGACGGTTCCGACATCCAGAGCTGGGACGCGGAAGCTCGCGGTACTTTTGTCGGCTATCTGCCGCAGGATGTCGAACTGTTCGACAGCACGATCGCGGAAAACATCGCGCGGTTCGGGACCCTGGACGGCGAGGCGATCGTGGCGGCCGCCAGACGGGCCGACGTCCATGAGCTTATCCTGAGGCTGCCGCAGGGATACGATACGTCGATCGGCAGGGGCGGCAGCGCGCTCTCGGGCGGGCAGCGCCAGCGCATCGGTCTGGCGCGCGCTGTGTTCGGCAATCCGGCGATCGTCGTGCTGGACGAACCGAATTCCAATCTCGACGACGACGGCGAAGCGGCCCTGGTGCATGCGGTCTCCCAAATGAAGGCGACCGGAACGACTGTGGTCATCATCTCCCACCGCCCGAGCATCCTCAGTGCCACCGATCAGATCATGGTCCTTGAAGCGGGAAGGATCCGGCTGATCGGGGACCGCGCCGAAGTTCTGGCGGCCGTCACCAGGTCCGTCATCACCGCCGGCGAACGAGCCGCTGACCAGCCCACCGGAAACCAAATAGACCCTGCCCGTCAGAACGCCGCCGCTACCCGTGACCGGCTCGCATCCGGACCCGGCCACTTTGAACAGCAGGCTGTTTGATATAGCGATCTGATCGAAGTTTTCGCCACCTCCACACCGCAGCGGACCACGGGATCCACCGGCAAGCCCCCTTATCCGGTCTCCAGCCGCGGCCTCATCGTGGCGGGCTGCCTTGTGATCGCCGTCAGCTTCGGCAGTCTGGCTGTGTGGTCCAATACCGCCCATCTCAGTACCGCTGCCATTGCCAGCGGTACCCTCGTGGTCGACAGTCACAGAAAATCCGTGCAGCACCTGCAGGGTGGCATCATCCGGGAAATTCTGGTGCGCGACGGCCAGCGTGTGGCGGTCGGCGACGCCCTGCTCCGACTCGATCCGACCCAGACACAGTCACTGGTCGATATGCTGCGCAATCAGGTCGATCTGGGACAGGCCGAGGAAGCCCGGATGATCGCGGAGCGCACTGGAGCCCGATCCGTGGAGTTCCCGTCCCAGTTGCTGGAGCACGCCCGCACGGAGCCAGGCCCGGCATCGATTCTGAGTGGCCAGAGAAGCCTGTTCGAGAGCCGCCAGCAGGCGTAGGATGGCCAGACCGCCATCCTGCGCAACCGGATTGCCCAGTCCAGGCAGCAGATCGACGCGATGCGGCGCCAGGAAAGCGCGAAGCGAGCCCAGAGCGCGCTGATCGAGAAGGAGTTGTCCGGGCTACGCGGCCTGGCAGCGCGCGGCAATGCGCCCGGCAACAAGGTGCTCCAGTATGAGCGCGAGGCCAAGCGGATCGCGGCCGAGCGGGGTGAGATCGTCTCGAGCATGGCGATGGTCAGGCAGGGCATCGGCGAAGTCGAGCTGCAGATTGTGCAGATCGGAAGAACCCTTCTGGAACAGCTGGAATCCGACCTCAGGAAGACACAGGCCTCACTGTTCGAAGCCTCGCAGCGGCTGGGCGCGGCACAGGCGCACCTCGCCCGCCTCGATGTCCGCGCGCCCTACTCGGGCACCGTGGTCGACATGGCTCACCACACCGTCGACGGCGTGATCACTCCGGGAAGCCGCATCCTCGACATCATCCCCGATGGCGATCAGATCGTGGCGGAGGTCCAGATCAAACACGGTGACATCGACGGCCTGGCGGTCAGAATGCCGGCTGAGATCCGCTTTACCTCCTTTAACCAGGTCGAGACACCGGTTCGGCACGGACAGGTTCTTTCCATCTCGGCCTTCCGCCTCACTGATCTGAAAACCGCGGCGCCTTACTACGGCATGCACGTTCTGGTCAATGCCCGGGATGGGTAGGAGGGTCTCGAAATCCTTTCCGGCATGCCGGCGGAAGTCGTGGTCGAGAAGCGGGAACGCACCCTGATTTCCTACCTTCTCCAACCGATGCGCGAAACAATTGCTTCGGCCATCAAATAAACCATCCGGTGCCTGGACGAGTTCCGCTGCCTGACGGATCAGACAGGACCGATTCTGACTTTGAAGAATGCCACAGATCTTTTCTCCCTCGATCCATCCTGTCTCCAATGACGAAAACCAGCGGGTAACCGGTTTCTGCGGGACGAGTGCCGCGTTTACGGTGCCGCCGGCTAGAGGGACATTGGCAGGCAAGGTGATGTCGAGGGCGTGAGGGGCGGAGCATCGCTGACTTCGTACTCGCCTCGTTTGGCACTCATGATGGGAATGATCGGCGCTGACGCCCCTGCAGTCACGATGGTGCAGAGGAGGTGATCCGCACGTCATGGCCGCTGTGCCACCGGCCACAGTGCTGGAGATGGTAGTCACGGTACCGAAGGCCAGATCCTGGATTTGCGTTGGTTGGAAGGGTCTGACGTGGCGACCAGAATGCGCTGGCAAGCCCGCGCCGAGGAACTAGGCGTAACGATACCGAAAGATGGGATTGCCAGGGAGAACCTGCCAAAATGGGTGCCGGCGATCACCAAGCAGATTTGTGATGAGGAAGGGGCGTGATGACAAAGAAGCCCGTGCCCAATCAAATGAGCGCGGGTCAGTGCGAGGTCTGGGCGCGGTACCACATCGCGCCGGGGCCATCATCCAGCAAAAAGTCTTAAGGCTTCATTAACCATAATCTTGTTGCGACCTCTGTGCTGTTGCTCTTAGTCACGTCGCAATCGCGATGAACACGAGCATGCTCAGACATGCAGCGCCGATTACCAGCAACAGCCCCAGGCGCTCATTCCAATTCATTAGCCTCGCTCAGAAGAGCCCCCGCCGTTGTTGCCCAAGGCGGGGGCTAGTCTGTAGCGATTTCATTGGGTCGGCGCCGCCGCATCCGACTGCATTTTATATAAAATATATTTTAATAGGGTCTCAAGCTGTATTTTTGCTTATGTCTACCGTTAAGAAACTTCCAATCGGTGAGAAATTTGACGAAAAAGAAGGCTCACACAATCGTTTTGTGATCGTGGCAATGAGAGCACAAAGAACTACGTCCTAAGCATATAGAGCTTTTTTCTTGTACAAGGAATAATATTCAGTTTAGTACGCTTATAGAAGATGCGCTCTGTAGATGACTTTCTTAGAGGCAGCATTGTTTCCTGTTCGCAAAGAGTGAAGAAAGAGAGAATTGCTGTGGGTTCTGACGAACAACCCAGAGATATCCTGCTGTTCGCCTATGTGGATGGCGAACTGGATGAGGAGCAACGGTGTCTCGTCGAAGCTCTGCTTGCACGAGATCCGGATGCTCGTCAGCGGGTCGAACAGATTCGCGAACTCAATGCCTTGCTCAAAGCCGCTTATGATGTGAACGGCAAAGAGAAGACCTGATCCCTATCACATCAGCCTTTCTGGCTGAGCTTGGTGATCAGTGTCAGTCGGCCACTAAGCAAGTGCTCCTGGAGCATTCCAGGCGAGATCCCGAGCTTCCGAGCGGCATCCTGGTAGCTCAACCCCTTGACACAGACCAGCATGACAGCTTCCCGTTCGGCAGGCGGCAAGGCATTCACAGCCTGATGGACCTGCGCTGAATCCGTTCGAGATTGCTGAGTTCTGATTGGTTTCTCCATCACGTCGATCATAGTTATGGCTCGGTGGTGACTGTCAGGTCAAGCGATTGAACATTAATTGAATGTTATTGATACACAGATATTTCCCACGTTAGAAACATATTTAGGAACAGTTTACCCACCCTAAAGATAACCTCCTATCGGACATCTGATCGCATAGCGACCCTATGCACAAGAGACAGGTTTTCCTGATCCTGCCGGCAGTTTGGTGTGATGGTATATATCTATACCTTAATTGTTCTGTATGGGTTTAGGCATCCGGTGAGACTCACCGAAACCTGCCGGCGCCGCAGCCTTCAGGCCGGTTCCGTCAGGTTTCGCGCCAGCTTGCCGTCAGGCGGGTGACTG
>NZ_AVFK01000087.1 GCF_000936425.1 Skermanella aerolata KACC 11604
ACCCCAGTCTCTCAAGAAATGGGGCCTCCGGTAAACCCGGCGCGGTTCATACTGACTCTGTCGGCGTGATGCTCAAGCAGCGAAGCATGCCGCGCAGAGCAGGCGTTCATCGGGCGGCCTGAACCAGCACTTGGGGTTGAGCACGCTACCGACGCGGCCGAAATCCGACCCGCCGCATCGCCAACGGATACTCAGTCCACATCAACGGTCCGTGCGGCTTGAATGTCCGGCTCAAGCCGACTGGGCCAGGAACCGCCGAGGCATGGTAAATGCTGCACACTTGACCTATCAGCCGATTTCCGAAGCTTCGGGGGGATTCCTTGCAGGGGAAAGGCGAAAAGCGGTGCGCAGTGCTTGCATTCGGAAAATGTTCAAAGGAAATTGTCAGTTATTTCAATATCATGAGGGCCAAGTGTGCCGAATTTGATACTGAGAAATTTAAATCCCGGGTAAGCAAACGAACATGTTGACCTCATACCCGGTTTGGGATATGCCTAAACCATAGGGTTAATCCAAAAAGACAGATATCTAAGTCGAAAGAAAGAATCTTTCATCAACTGTTACAGCCGCCATGCACCCTCACCGTGCCCTATGGCGCTCGATGCGAGCGGCCCTAGGCAAAAAACTGTGCAGGGTACGGATGTACGAGATCAACGAGGTAAAAGGATTAAATGTTCGTCAGTGAATACTTTTCTGAAGTCAAGGCCATTTCCGAACAAATCGATACCTTATTGATTGATCGCATGGCAAAGGCTCTTGCAGAACTGCGCGAACGTGAAGGGCGCCTGTTTCTGATTGGCGTCGGTGGAAGCGCAGGCAATTGCTCCCATGCAGTCAACGACTTCCGCAAGCTGTGCGGCATCGAGACTTACAGCCCGGTCGACAACGTGTCCGAACTTACGGCGCGTACAAATGACGAAGGATGGGACACGGTTTTCGCAAGTTGGCTTGCAGTCAGCAAAGCCAACTCCAAGGACGCTGTCATGGTGTTCTCGGTCGGTGGCGGAGATGCCGAGCGCAACATCAGCGCCAACATCGTCAAGGCACTTGACCTTGCCAAGCAGCGCGGCATGAAGATTTTTGGAGTCGTCGGACGGGATACCGGCTACACCAAGAAGGTCGGTGACGAGGTCGTTGTGGTGCCGATGGTCAATCCGTCACGCGTGACGCCACTGTCGGAAGCCTTCCAAGCCGTGGTCTGGCACTGCCTCGTCTCTCATCCGGTGCTCCAGATCGTCGGCACCAAGTGGGAAACCGCCTTATCGCCCCAGGTGCCTGCAAAATGAATCGGGCTGTCTTTCTGGACCGCGACGGTGTTTTGAACCGTACTGTCGTTCGGGATGGAAAGCCTTATCCTCCAGAAGGATTGGCGGATTTCGAAATACTGCCCGGAGTCATGGAAGCTTGCCGCGCTCTCCACAACGCCGGGTTTCTCCTGATCGTTGCAACCAACCAGCCAGATGTGGTGCGTGGCATCCAGAGCCGCGAAGTGGTTGAAGCGATGCACGATGTCCTACACGACCTTCTGCCTCTCCGCGAGGTGAAAGTCTGCTATGATACTGACCATCCGGAAAGCTCCTGCTACAAGCCGAGTCCCGGTATGCTACTGGAAGCAGCCCGCGATTGGTCCATCGATCTATCGCATAGCTACATGGTCGGCGATCGTTGGCGGGATGTCGGTTGCGGTAAAAGGGCTGGCTGCTACACCGTGTTCATCGACTATGGCTATGAGGAGACGCTTCGGGACCAGCCCGACGCCGTCTGTGCCGATCTGCTTGAAGCCGCCAGTATCATCTTGGCTCATGCCAAATTAAACCCTCTCCAATAAAGAGATTTAGCATGCCTGTCGCATCCGATCTGACCATCAAAATCTTCGCCGACGGCGCTGACCTAGCCGGCATCAAAATCATGGCGGAGAAGCCGTGGGTCAAAGGTTTCACCACCAACCCCACGCTAATGCGCAAAGCCGGTATCGTCGACTACAAGCCTTTCGCGCTTGAGGTCCTGGCTGTCGAGCAGGAGCGCCCGATCTCCTTCGAAGTCTTTGCCGATGACTTTGCTGAGATGGAGCAACAGGCGCTTGAGATTGCGTCTTGGGGCAAGAACGTCTACGTAAAGATCCCGGTGACCAATACCAGGCAGGAATTTGCCGGTCCGCTGATCCGCCGCCTCACCAATGCAGGCGTCATGCTCAACGTGACCGCAGTGTTCACGCTTGAGCAAGTTCGTGGGATAACCGAGAATCTGTCGGCTGACGTGCCGGCCATCGTTTCGATTTTCGCGGGTCGCATTGCGGACACGGGCTTGGATCCGGTTCCTCTGATGGCAGAGTCGCTGCAGATCATCGCGTCCAAGCCCAAGACCGAATTGCTGTGGGCAAGCCCGCGCGAGTTGCTGAACCTGGTTCAGGCGGACGCGTGCGGCTGCCACATCATCACCATGACAAACGACATGCTCAGCAAGCTTCCGCTGCTCGGCAAGGATCTCGGTCAGTACTCTCTCGAAACCGTGGAGATGTTCTACCGGGACGCTTCTGCCGCTGGCTACCGGATCGAGCGCGCTGCCGCCGCCGCTGCCTGATTTCAAACACGTCCCTTTATTAGAAATCCCCAATCGAATAGCGGATTATATGACCATTCGCAATG
The DNA here is from genome assembly GCF_000936425.1 of Skermanella aerolata KACC 11604. Taxonomy (GTDB): domain Bacteria; phylum Pseudomonadota; class Alphaproteobacteria; order Azospirillales; family Azospirillaceae; genus Skermanella; species Skermanella aerolata. The sequence continues at coordinate 2,646 of NZ_AVFK01000087.1, forward strand.
TCTTGATCTCGGGAGGGGCTGGCTATGTCGGCACCCTGCTCGTTCCCCAGCTACTTGACGCTGGCTATAACGTGACCGTGTACGATACGATGTACTACGGCTGCTTCCTTGAGCCCCAGGATCGACTCCGGGTCATCGAAGGCGATATCCGCGATACTGAGCGGTTCAAGGATGCCTGCTGGGGCGTAGATGCAGTCATCCAGCTAGCCTGCATCTCCAACGATCCCAGCTTCGAGTTGAACGAGGATCTGAGCAAGTCGATCAATTACGACTGCTTCGAGCCGATGGTCGTCGCCGCGAAGGAGCAGGGTGTCGGTCGTTTCATCTACGCGTCCTCCAGTTCCGTCTATGGAGTTTCCGACCAGCCGGACGTAACTGAGGATCACCCGCTGATTCCGCTGACGCTCTACAACAAGTTCAAGGGCCTATGCGAGCCTCTGCTGTTCAAGCACGCGTCCGATACGTTTACGTGCGTGACGATCCGCCCAGCCACTTTGTGCGGCTACAGCCCTCGCATGCGCCTTGACTTGTCCGTGAACATCTTGACGAACCACGCCGTCAACGCGGGCAAGATCACGGTGTTCGGTGGCTCGCAGTTGCGCCCGAACCTGCACATCCAGGATATGTGCGATCTCTATAAGCTGCTGCTCGAGATCGGGTCGGAAAAGATCCAGGGCGAGACATTCAACGCGGGTTATCAGAACCACTCGATCATGGAGATCGCGGAGATGGTTCGCGCGGTCGTCCGTCAAGAGTTTCCGGAAAATGGCGATATCGAAATCGTCACAACTCCGACGAACGACATCCGGTCCTACCACATCAATTCCAACAAGATCGCCGACAAGATCGGCTTTCGCCCCAAGCGTGGAATCGAAGATGCCGCGCGCGACCTCTGTCAGGCTTTCAAGGACGGCAGGTTGCCTAAGGAAGGCGACGAGCGGTTCTTCAACGTCAAGGCCCTGAAGACCAAGCAGATCGCGTGATGTCAGCAAAGCCGATCGCGATCGTCACCGGCGGGGCAGGCTTCATTGGCAGCCACGCAGTTGACAACCTAGTGGCGCGCGGATATCGCGTCCACGTCATCGACAATCTAGCCGGTGGCCGTCTGGAAAACCTGAAGCAGCACGCGAGCAATCCAGATGTCGTCGTCGAGACGCGGGACATCCGGAGCGTTGCTCCGGGCGACGCACTGTTCTCCGGTGCCCGCTTGGTCATCCATTACGCAGGCATCGGCGATATCGTTCCCTCCATCGAGCAGCCGGCGGAATACATGTCGGTCAACGTCCAAGGGACCGTCTGCATCCTGGAAGCCGCGCGGCACGCCAACGTTTCCAAGCTGGTATATGCTGCATCGTCGTCATGCTACGGCCTTGCCGCGGTACCGACGGCGGAAGACCACCCGATCCAGCCCAAGTATCCCTACGCGCTCAGCAAGTGGATGGGTGAGATGGCGTGCTTCCACTGGCGCAGTGTCTATCGTTTGCCGGTGAACTCGGTGCGGATCTTCAATGCCTACGGCACAAGGTCGAGAACTTCGGGTGCCTATGGTGCGGTGTTTGGCGTATTCCTTAAGCAGAAGCTGGCAGGCAATCCGTTCACGGTGGTTGGCGATGGAACGCAAACCCGCGACTTCCTCTATGTGACCGACGTGGCGGAAGCGTTCGTCCGGGCTGCGGAAAGCGATATTACCGGCGAGACCTGGAATTTGGGCGCAGGTAATCCCCAATCGGTCAATCGACTGGTCGAACTGCTCGGGGGCGATGTGGTCCGTCTGCCGAAACGGCCGGGTGAACCCGACTGCACCTGGGCTGAGATCGCCAAGATCCGGCGCGATTTAGGCTGGCAGCCTCAGGTTTCGTTCGAGGAAGGCGTTGGTCGCGTTCTTGCCGAAATTGACTACTGGCGCGATGCGCCCCTGTGGGATCCGGATTCGATCGCCCAGGCGACGCAGACATGGTTCAAGATGTTATCGAGCGAGATTGCGTGATGGAAGAACAAGCACTTCTCCAGTACAAGCGGAAGATCAAGACCGCCGCAGAGTTGCGTGAAGTTATCGGCCCGCATCCGCGCGAGAAGAAGATCATCATGTGCCATGGAGTGTTCGATATCGTCCACCCTGGTCATCTGCGCCATCTCCTGTACGCCAAGTCCAAGGCCGATATCCTTGTCGTCAGTCTGACAGCTGACGAACACATCACCAAGGGCAATACACGTCCCTATGTTCCAGAAGACCTGCGTGCGATCAACCTTGCCGCGTTCGAAGTGGTCGACTACGTGATCATCGATCGGGAGGTTAAGCCATTAGCAAACCTGCAGATCCTGCAGCCAAACTATTTTGCTAAGGGTTATGAGTACGTCAAGGGCGCCATCAATCCCAAGACGCAGGAAGAAATCGACGTCTTGGACAGCTATGGCGGTGAGATGATCTTCACCCCCGGCGACATCGTATATTCATCCTCGTCCCTTATCGAACTGGCTCCGCCCAAGATCGCCATCGAGAAACTGCTGATGCTGATGCAGGGCGAGGGCATCACCTTCAAGAATTTGCGCGACACGGTCGCCAAGATGCCGGGCATTCGTGTTCATGTCCTGGGCGACACCATCGTCGACAGCTATACCCAGTGCAGCATGATCGGCGGTCAGACCAAGACACCGACGATGAGTGTCCGCTTCGAACGGCGCCAGGATTTCGTCGGCGGCGCCGCAGTCGTTGCCAAGCATTTGCGGGCGGCCGGTGCCGACGTGACGTTCTCCACCGTAATGGGCCAGGACGCTTTCAAGGACTACGTGATTGACGATCTCAAGGAGCAGGGTATCCAGACCCTTGCGCTTGTCGATCCTACCCGACCTACGACCAACAAAAACGCTATCGTCGTTGATAACTACCGACTCCTCAAGGTCGACACACTGGACAACCGTTCGATTTCCGAGAAGACGGTTCGGCAACTCATCAGCCAGATTAGCGAGACTCCGACCGACGCTATCGTCTACGCCGATTTTCGTCACGGCATTTTCAACAAGCACACGATCGTTGACCTGGTTTCCGCGATCCCCGAAGGTGTCCTGCGGGTTGCCGACAGTCAGGTCGCCAGCCGCTGGGGCAATATACTGGAATTCCAGGGCTTCGACCTGATCACGCCGAACGAGCGTGAAGCCCGCTTCTCACTGGGCGATCAAGACTCCATCGTGCGCCCGCTGGGCAGCGAGTTGTACCGCCGTGCCAATTGCAAGACGCTGATGCTCAAACTCGGCGATCGCGGTATGATCACTTTCCGCGACAGCGGTCCGGAGACGCGCAGCTTCTTTATGATCGAGAGCTTCGCGGATCATGCAGTGGACCCGGTTGGAGCCGGCGATGCCCTGCTGGCCTATTCGACTCTGGCTCTGGTGGCCACCAAGAACGAGGTGATCGCGAGCATCCTTGGTTCCTTCGCCGCCGGGATCGAATGCGAGCATGACGGCAACTTCCCCGTCACCCCGCAGGATCTGCTGAGAAAGATCGACAAGGTCGAGCAGCAGGTTTCCTATGCATGAGAGTGCAGCCGGCATGCGGGTAATCGTCGTCGGAATGGGAATCCAAGGGGTCAAGCGGCAGCGGGTGGCTGGTTCCGATGCCGTCGCTTCCGTCGACCCTTTCAAGCCGGAAGCGACTTATCGGACAGTGCAGGAAGTGCCGCTTGATGACTACGACGCGGCCCTGGTCTGTACTCCCGATGAGGCCAAGCTCGAAATACTGGAGTACCTGCTCGGAAACGGTAAGCACATCCTGGTCGAGAAGCCCCTAATAGCTCCGGATGCCGGTCCGCTCGAACGTCTTGGCGAAATTGCGCGACGCCACGACGTGACGTGCTACACCGCTTACAACCACCGATTCGAACCGCACTTCATGCGCATGAAGGCGCTGCTCGATAGTGGTGAACTGGGGCGGGTCTATCGGTGCCGGATGTTTTACGGTAACGGTACTGCCCGTGACGTGCGGAATTCGGCATGGCGAGACAAGGGAGCCGGGGTTCTTCCAGACCTCGGCTCACATCTGCTTGATACTGTCCTTTTCTGGTTCGGGCAACCAAGTGAGCCGCTGGCAATAACCTCGTGTCACCGATTTGAAAACCGGGCTTTCGACCATGTCGTGATCGGCGGGGAGGGCAGCCCGGCCGCCGGGTTGCCCGTTCTTGAATTGGAAATGACACTGCTGTCGTGGCGCAACCACTTTACCTGCGACATCTTGGCTGAGCATGGTTCAGCCCATATCGAGTCTCTGTGCAAGTGGGGACCGAGCATTTTCACTCATCGCAAGCGCCAGCTGCCGAGCGGCCGACCTGAAGAGGGGGCTGTAACGCTGGTCCAGCCGGATCCTACCTGGGAAGCGGAATACGCCCACTTCAAGCGGATTTGCACTAGCGGGAAAGGGAATATCGACAACGATATCTGGATCAACGCCCAACTTCAAAAGCTTGCCAATGACTCGTTGAACAGGAATCCGGAATGAGTAACCCGGTCATCGGCTATGCCGGTATGACACATCTCGGCATCAATTCTGCCGCAGCTGCAGCAGCCCGAGGCTTTGACGTTATCTGCTTCGACACCGATCCAGCACGGATTTTCTCGCTGGCGCGGCATGTACTTCCCGTAGTCGAACCTGAACTGCCGGAACTCTTCGCCGAATTCGGCGAGCGCCTCCGCTTCACGTCCGATCCCGCGGCCCTTGCGGAGTGCGATGTAATCTACGTAGCACCCGACGTGCCGACCGACGACCGGGGTAACAGCAATCTGGCGCCGGTTCGCGCCCTTGTGGAAATAGTCGACGGAGCCATGCGGTCCGGCGCAGCCCTGGTCGTCTTGAGTCAGGTTCCACCCGGTTTCACGCGCAGTCTGGCTCGTGCCAAGACGCATCTCTTCTATCAGGTCGAGACGCTGATTTTCGGCCGCGCGGTCGAGCGTGCCCGCTTTCCGGAACGGTTCATGGTCGGTACAGTCGATCCCAAGGCGTCGCTGCCGCCGGCTTTGGCCACCTTCCTAGCCGCCTTCGACTGTCCGATCCTGCCGATGCGTTATGAAAGCGCTGAGCTTGCCAAGATCTCGATCAATATGTGCCTGGTCGCAATGGTCAGCACGGCGAACACGCTTGCTGAACTGTGCGAGAAGGTCGGAGCCGACTGGTCGGAGATCGTGCCATCCTTGAAGCTCGACAAGCGCATCGGACCATATTCGTATCTGGCACCTGGCCTTGGTATTGCCGGTGGCAATCTGGAGCGGGATCTGACCACTGTGATCGCACTCGCCGATCAACATGGTACCGATCCTAGGATGGTGCAGTCTTGGGTCGCCAATAGCATGTACCGGCGTGACTGGGTGCTCAGTCAACTTCATGAGCGCATCCTGGCCAATGTGCATGATCCACTGATCAGCGTGCTTGGGCTTGCTTACAAGCAGGATACTCATTCCACAAAGAACTCGCCCTCGCTCGCGCTGCTGTCGGGTTTGGGGCCGTTCCGGGTGAAGGCCTACGACCCGGTGGTGGCTGTTGACCCTACCTTCCACCCCTGCATCCAAGCTGCCTCCTCGGCGCTCTCCGTCTGCGACGGCGCAGACGTTCTGGTAATCATGACGCCTTGGAGCGAATTCAAGGCGCTTTCGCCATCGGAAATAGCGGAACGCCTGCGTGGGCGGACCGTGATCGATCCCTATGCCGTGCTCGACGCCGACGCCTGCCGGAACGCCGGTCTGGTTTATGTCACCTTGGGCGTGGCGTCCTAGACGGTCGACCTTAGGCGGAGATTAATGAAATGTTGACCCATCACTGGCCTAAAGCCACTGCCCCAGACCGTGTTGTCGTCCTGGGCGCTCGCGGCTTTGTTGGGCGGACGCTGCTAACTGCCCTGGCCTCGGCGGAAATTCCATCGATCGGCTTGTCGAGTGCAGATCTGGACCTTGCTGCCCCTGGCGCCGGCGAAAAGCTGGCCGGGATCCTGCGTCCAACCGATACACTCGTCATGCTGTCGGCTCTGACGCCCGACAAGGGCCGAGGTGCCGGGACGTTCATGGCTAACCTCCGGATGAGCGAGGCCGTGTCCGACGCCTTGCAAAAAGTCGCGCCGGCTCATGTCGTGTACATGAGTTCAAACGCGGTGTATCCTGTAGTATGCGGACCCATCAGCGAAGCTACTCCGGCCGAACCCCTCGATCTGTATGGGGCGATGCACTTGTCCCGCGAACTCATGTTGAAGGCGGCGACGCAAGCTCCACTTGCGGTCCTTCGGCCGATCATGATCTATGGTGCGGGCGATACCCACAATTCATATGGCCCTAACCGGCTGCGCCGCGCCGCTCACAAAGATGGCAAGATCACGCTGTTCGGTGGCGGCGAGGAAATGCGTGATCATATCTCCGTAGACGATGTAGTCGGACTCCTGTTAATGACGCTGCTTCACCGCAGTGCGGGCACCTTGAATTTGGCGACCGGTCGTTCCATCAGCTACTTGGATTTGGCCTATAAGATCGCAGACCAATTTAGCGATCCAATCGATGTAGTGCTGACTCCACGGCAGTCACCAATCAACCATCAACACTATGATATCATCAACTTACGTCGGGCATTTCCTGCCTTCGTCTTCGAGACCATCGATGACGGATTAGCCAAAGCTCATCGGGAAATGCTCGCCGAAGCGCTGCCCACCTGAGAAATTCGGCCGGGACGCAGTCGAGGGGCTATCGGCTCCCGGCCACAGACCGGATCATGTAATTCCTCTCACCTCCCATGGTCGGAAAGGTTCTTCATGGCTGAAGTAAATCTGTTGCGCCGCTATCCGAATGGGAAGCGTAGCGTCCAGTCACGTGCCGAGAGAAAGACCGAAGAACTTATCCGGATTGCTCGGCAATATGGCCAAGAGTATTTCGACGGACCACGTGAGTTTGGCTATGGTGGCTACCGGTATGATGGCCGCTGGATCCCCATTGCGGAAGATATCATTGCCCATTTCAACCTAAAATCCGGCATGCGGGTTTTGGACCTGGGTTGCGCCAAAGGCTTCCTGGTGAAGGATCTGATGAAGGTTCAGCCAGGTCTAGAAGCCTTTGGTCTCGATATCTCAGAGTATGCCCTTCTGCATTGTGAGCCTGAAGTCACCGGGAGACTTCATATCGGTAACGTTAAGAAACTGCCGTTTCCAGATGCTAGTTTCGACGCAGTAGTCTGTGTAAATACGCTACACAACCTGCCTAGGGAGGAAGCAGTCGCCGCCCTTCGCGAAATTGAGCGCGTGTCCCGCCATGGCAACAGCTATGTGCAAGTCGACAGCTATCGGAATGACGAAGAAAGGAAGATTTTCGAAGATTGGGTTTTAACCGCTTATACACATGGGTATCCGGACTACTGGAAGCAGATTTTTGACGAGGCGGGATATACGGGGGATTACTTTTGGACTTACGTCCTCTGACGTTGGCTACTTGACCGCGTTTCCCTACTATTCCCTGGTTTGATAGTTCCACCGCGGCCGGCTCAAATTAGCCGTGACCCATGCGAGTCAAACAAGCTAGTGGCCCGCCGAACATTAGGCTTGATCAATGAACCGGCCCGGCCCCAACAACGATTACTACAAGCTGAGCAGACCGATGATGGCATCCGATGCCTCGTCAGATGCAGCAGCGAGTACCCTCCCATCTTGGCGATTGCAAGAGTAGGGAGAACGATCAAGGAAGCTGGCGACCCCACCTGCTTCCTGCACGATCAGGACCCCGGCAGCGTGGTCCCATGGCAGCGACCGCGAAGAAATCATGAAGTGGCGAAACCCGAGTGCAATGTCTACATACTCGACGGCGCCGCACATCTGGTTGCGCACCTCCCTGAATATTCCGGCCTCGACGAGCGGCGGGTCTGGCTCGGTACACCGCCATCCATGTCCATAGGCTGCGCCGGTCATGGTGGCCAGCGAGGGCGCTGGCTGAATCGTTAAGCGCCTGCCTTTGCTCCAGGCGCCGCCACCACATACCGCGGAAACGGTTATATTCCTTACTGGCTCGTGGATCCAACCGGCAATCGTTACGCCATCAACGATCAATGCGACGATCATGCCGAAGGCAGAACGGCCGGCGGCGAAGTTGATTGTGCCGTCTATCGGGTCCAACACCCAGACCGGTCGCGTTCCGTGAAGCAGGGCGATGGCGCTCTCATCGCGGGAAACCAATTCCTCTCCCATCACGACGGTATCGGGAAATGCGTCGGCCAACAGACTTCCCAGCATCTCTTCGCCTTCGGTGTCTGCGATGGTTACTGGGTCACCGGGTGCTTTTTCTCTCACGTCGTCAGCCTTCAGCGTTCGAAAGCGTGGTAGAATGACGGCTTCCGCAGTCGACCGAATTATGCGTTCGACACGTTCGCTGTCTATGTCCATCGTCATCATGCCCAATCAAACAATCGTTCAATGAAATGCCGCTGGCATTGGATCGAGGAAGGGCTAGTTGCGCAACATGCCGTACCAGCCGAACCGGCAGGGACTGTTCGCACGGAGGTAACCGCAACCTTCCCAGCCAATGCCAACCTGATAGTCGGCTCGTCGTTTCACTCGGTACCTGTACCGGAGAGTTGACAGGCCTGTTTATTGTCGCTCAGTATCGCGTAGGCTGTTATCGGCTGCGGGTCGTTTCCTGAAATGTACCCCAACCAGCCGACATTTGTATC
>NZ_AVFK01000086.1 GCF_000936425.1 Skermanella aerolata KACC 11604
GAAACCCCTGATCAAGCCATTGGCGCTGACAAGCACGATCAGATCTGATGCACGCCGGCGTTTCAGATCCCATGCCCAGCCATGAACGGAGCGGTAGATCTGTGACTCGGGGGCTGGGGGATCGATTCGATCAAGAGAGCCAACACAGAGGTGACTGTCGGTTTTCTTGTAATGGGAGTCCAGGTTCTGGCCAATCCAACCAGCCCAGTCAGTGCCGAAAATTTCAGGGCGTTCCCCATCGCCGTTGGTGATTGCCGCCAGCGTTGTTTCCCCCCGGCTCCCGTTAACGTCCCGGATGATCGACAGTTCAACCCTCCGATTCTCGGGAGCGAGGGGATTGGCTTGGTTCAATGGCGAGGAACTTCCCTTTCCTGTTGCTATCAACCGGCTCGGCTCGACCTTCAGGCTGATGAGATGGTCGCGGACCATGGCGGCGCGCCGTTCCGAAATCTTCTGGTTGGCAACCGCTGAACCGGAAGCATCGGCATGGCCAACGATCCTGAATCGGCAGTTTCTGAATTGGGGCAGATTCATCGTCGTGGCTAATTGCTCCAGCCCAGTCTGGTTTTGCTTGGAGAGCGAAGCCGACCTAAGTTCCATAGTCACATCAAGCTCGGTCTTGCCAGCCTCGTTTGGACAGGATGGGCTGGCATTCCGTTCTCCGGCGCTTTTGCCTGGCTTTGCAGAGTCGACCCTGTTCCTGCCCGCAGGCACGAGGTGCTTGGAAACAGTACCCGCCGCTCCGGCTGTCTCCAGGATGCTCCTGATGAAGTCGTCCGCTGAAGCGTTGCCAGAATCCAGAGTGCCGACCGTTTCGGCCTTGGCGGATCCCACGCTGAGGCAAAGTGCCGCGACGCATAGTGGATAGCACACCCTGCTCCGCAACATGTCCGCCAACACACCGCCAAGTGACCGCATCGGCACCGGAGCGAAGTGCGCCCCGGTACAAAAAGCCTTTGAAAGAAAAAACTTCGTCATTGAATAATCACCGTTCAGACCAGCCTCAGGGAGCCGTCTTCTTCCCGCAGCACAAGGCAAAAATATAGTGGGCCATCCTGTGGTAACCGGTGTGAATGACCTCGTCGTTCATAGAGAACATGTAGACATTATGGAAAAATCTTTGCATGCCTTGCTTGAGCTGAGGCATGGACTGGCAGTTTACGTGACCGGCCTTGCTTTGGGGTGAAGCATAACTTTGGCTTTCGAGCGTCGGCATGCCGATGATCATTGTACCGTGCTCCGTCAGAGCCGTAACCATATTGGCGAGAAATAGTTCTTCATGCGCGGGATCGATGTGCTCCAGCACATCAAGGGAGTAAATGCCGTCGTAATGGCCAGGCACCGGAGCGGACAACATGTCATGGGTGAAGGCATCGGCGAACTCCCAACCCTTGACCATACGGCTCCTGATGTCATCGATGAACAGCGGGTCGAAATCGGTCACGGTCAGCCGCTCGACCTCCTGCTGCACGATCCGACTCGGAAATGCGTCACCGCAGCCGACTTCAAGAACGTTCTTGCAGCCGGCGAGCATCTTGCCGGCGAACTTATAGCGGGAAAACGTAAACGTCAGCCGCTTCGGGTCATCATACCAAGCTTGATTCATCATCAGGCCCAGGGGCTCCAGCCCATGGTCATCACGGTGGTTGAGGCAGATTTCATACTGGGGTTCCTTGGTCCCCCGATCGGATTCATTATGATGTGCTTCCAAATCCACCGAAACATCTCCAAGAATTACAGGATGCATGTTGCCTTGGGGCAACCAATGGGAACGGGGGTAGGCAGGCGAAAATCAGTGCCAGGGGATACGCAGCCCGATCGCAGAATCGTTAGGATACCGAAATCCTTCCAACGGCCAGTCGCCCGTGACTGCGGATAGCACTTGTCATCGTCTTTTTTTATGGTATCAGTTCCCTGACTAAAGCGCTACCTCTAAAGGATAGGGAGTTGCTCGACGTGCCAATGCTGGAAACGAAGCTATCCGTCAAGGGCCGTGCAATAAAGCAGATCACGGTATGCCATTGCGATTCGGTATCGACGGATAAATCTGGAGGGGTCCAGCTCGGTGAATCAACTCCCTGCCGATCCGGAGGTGAGCGTCCGCCAGTCCTTGTCAACGTATGGAATGACCGAAGGCGAAATGTTGAACGTCATTCGCTTACCATTTGATAATGGATTCAACGTATATATCCATACAATTTAAATTAATATTGTATTCCAAAACAATATATCTGGTAAGAAATGAAAATGAAATTATTGTATAAAGACCAGCGTCAGTACTGGACGTATTTGTTATTGCTGTCAGCGGTTTATTTCATTTTTTATGGCTGGTTGTTGCTGGCATCGGATTTTATCCCATATGTAATGGACGGAAATGAGACTTATTCCGTTCTATGGCATAGCTATAACATGTTTCACTTTGATTTTTTTCAGAGTTTTTGGGTAACGGACGAGTCGTTCAGTCCTGATCCCGCCGCTCACCCCTTCATGCATACTCACCAAGGCAATATGCCTCGTTTGTTTGGTGTCCTGATCTATGCGCTAGGAGCACGAAGCCCTGAAAGCCAGGTTTTCTGGACCACGCTGGTGATCGGCACCACGACGGTCTGGTTCGCCTACGCCTACTTTGCCAAAATTGTTAACCCTCTATTTGCTTTTATCTTTTGCACGCTGTTGTGCACCGACTACCTGCTGTTCGCCCAATGGCATGTCGTTACCTATCGCGTCTGGTATGGCTTCCTCGTCTTCGGGATCTTCCTGTGCTTGCATGAAGCAGAGGGGCCTCGGGCCATGTTCGCTCGAGTCGGCCTTGCGGTCATGTTCTGGCTGTTGTTTTATTTCGAGCTTGTGTTCGCTGGCTTCATCTCGATTGCCGCTGGCATCTATACGCTCTCGCTTTATAGGCAGCAGCTCGCAACCGCAGTCAGGATTGGCGTTCTGACGGCTATCGCGGGTGTATCGGCCCTGCTTGTGCTTTTCGTCCAACTAACCCTGGTCTTTGGGCTGGATGTCGTCCTTCAGGACTTTTACATTACCTTCGTTGCTCGAAATGTTGGTATGTCCGATGAAGGAAAGAAGAGCATCATTGATTTTTTTGCCAGAAACAACATTGCTTTTTGGCAGAACTTCATGGATGCCGGAATTTACCGTGACTGGGGTTATCTCATAAAGTCCCTGACCCAAATCAATGTCCAGGCCTATACGCCGATCCTGTTCATGGTTCTTTTCATTTGGTTTGCAGGTTGGGCAGTCGCCTCGATGGCGGATCTGCGGGTTGGGTTCTCAGGCGTTTCTCCTGCCGTCCGCAGGATGGTTGATTTCAGACGGCGCCACAGTTCCGGCCTATTGGTAGTCGGCGTCCTGCTTGGCATCGGTGCCGGCATTACGGCTGGTATTCTGGGGCTGCCCGGCGGAGTCGCCGGGCTCGCGGTGCTTTCCATGGCTTTGTTTGCACTCGTGCGGATCTGGCGGAACTCCGGTGAGCTGGCCGGCCAGCTTGCCGTAGCCGACGCGCCGGGGAACCGGCAGGTTCGTCTTGGCGGTGGCATCGGTGCGACGATATTGGCGGCTTGCTTGTATGTCTTGATGGGGCGGATCGTCGCGATGGCGGCGGAAGGCGGGTTGTCACTTACCGCCGCGGCCCTTGGGCTGGTGCTTCTACTGGCCACGATCGCGCTGGGTGCTGCTGTCGCGGCGAAACCCGGATTGGCCGCCGCCGCCGCCAGGTGGCTATCCGCCCTAGCCCAGCCCGGGTCGGCCGCAATGGTGGCCTTGATCCCGGTAGCCCTCAGCATTCAGCCGGTAGTCGCTGCGACAAGCGGTGTGACAGGCGCCGAAGCCGTCCTGCGGGGCATGCTGACCATCGTTCCAATCGGTGCAGCCGTTCTGCTGGGGCTTGGCTGCTCCTTCGGTCCTGCCAAGCTGCGCCTTTCGGACCGTGGCGCGGCATGGCTGACGCGAATCGGCGGTCCTGCTTCGCTGGAGCGCGGATTGACGATCGGTGGGCTGGGACTTCTGCTCGTCACCGTTCCACTTCTGGCTACTGGTTCGGGGGTTCCAGTCCTCCCGAGCACAGCTTTCGGCGCCGCCGTCTTTCTGCTGCTCAATCCCGCAGCGGTGCGGCGCTTCATCGCGATGGTCATCCTCCGCGCCGACTCGCCGACCGCGGGTGGACCGGCCCAGCGTGACATCTGGCTGTCGAGGGTGCCTGGCGAGGGCCGCTGGCAGATTACCAGCGCTTCGGTCGTGCTGATGGCAGGATCTTTTACCGTGCTGGCCCTGCTTGCGGTCGGCGGGCGCCCGTGGGGCCTTCCGCCGACCAATCCGGGCGTGCTCCGGCCCGAAGGTTTCCTGAACCTGATCGCTGTCGCCTTAGCCTGCGCGGCTGCCATCGGTCTGCACCTCTGGACTAGTGCGCTGCGTTCCGGGACCGACGCGCCAACGCTGTGGCCCGCAATGAGGGCAACAGCGTTGGCTGGCATTGTGAGTGCGCTGATGTGGCACTATCCCGCATTGTTCGTCCAGGACCAGCTCCTGATGTGGACGGCGCTGCTCACGACGCCGGGTCTGGTAACGCTTGGCCGATTCCTGCTGCTGCTGACCCTGGCCGTGTGCTTGTTCGGGGCGGCCGCCGGCCCGCGGACGGTGTTCGGCAACGCCGGTAGGGGATTAGGGTGGGTAGTTGTCTTCCTGGTGGCCGGATCGGTCGCCTACGGCATCATCTTTTATCTGTCCCCCGGCTACGTCCTGACTGGCTATCAATGGCGCCATGCTCCATTCAGCGTATTTTTTACCACGGCACTTCCTGCTGTCGGTCTCTATCTGCTGATCGCAGCCGTGCAGCGGGCTTATGCCGGGTGGCGCCACAACAGGCGGACCGCTGCTCGGTGCGGGTCTGGAATTGACGGCTGTTTTGTATGGCTGCGCAACGTCGGCAGTCCGGGCGCAGTCTGGGTGGGCGGATCGGCTTGCGTCCTTATGGTCGTCGGCTATTGGACCGCGCAACAAGCCTTCTACGTACGTCTCCTGCCTCCTGATCATGTCTCGTTTCTAAAGGTCGTTGAACGGGAGGAGTTCAAAGGTGCGACATTCGCGGTGAACAACTACGCAGCTACGATCGCCTGGCATACCGGTACCTGGGGCTACTATGACCCCGTGGTCGAGAGCGGCTCCATCCAGGGCTCCCCAGACGACCCACGCCCGCTTCTGGACGGCACGTCGTACATGTGGTTCGCGGACGGACGGACGAATCCGGCGAAGTACGCGCAGCCTGATTACTATGCCTGCTTAATCCCTCAGAGCATCAGCACGGCTCTAGCGCGCTACCAGGGTATCATGACCGTCGGCCAGGAGTGTTCCAACCGGCCTATCTTCCGGAAGACGACCGACGCTCAGTCGCCCCTGCAGCATCGGATCGTCGCGTTAGACAACAAGCAGTCTGATTATTGGGGTATCGTGAAACTCGCCCACTCGGCCGGGAAGGCGCTTCTGCCTCTGTCCGGCGTCCCGGCGAACCGCACTGTCGTTGCCCAGGCGGACCGGGTGTCGGGTGGCTATCGCCTCGACTATGCCTTCAACCTTGACAAGCGTAATGGCGCCGGCGCACCGCGGGTCGAGGTCATCGTCGGCCCCCTGGATGTCAACTGTGCCTTCGACCCGATATCCGCCGCACCTGTGCCGTTCAAGGACCAGGGCGGGTATTTCATCGTTCCCGCGGAGTTCGAAGGCAATGTGGCCGTGCGGGTCAGGCCGCGCTTCTCCGGTCAGCTTGGCCGGCCGGCCATTTCCAATACGGTGCGCATCACCTCACGGCCGCTGCCCTCACGGGATTGCGAGCCACTCGGCACCATCGCTGCGCCCATCTCCTCTTCAATTCCGGGCGCGCTACCCGGCCGCGTGGTTGTGGCCAGAACGGAAATCGGCCCCGAGGGCAACAGGATCGACTATGCATACCGGGCGGATCGGCGCAGTGACGGGGCGGAATTGCCTCCTCACATTGAATTGCTCGGCGCCCCCTTCGACATCAATTGCGCCTTCGATGCGTCGGGCAAGGTCCCACTGCCGGTGCAGGACCGAAATGGCCATTTCATCCTGCCGGCGGAATTCGAAGGCAATGTCGCCGTACGGGTGACACCTCGGTTCTCCAACCGGTTCGCCAGTCCTATCTTGTCCAACACCGTGCGCGTGACGCAGCAGCGGCTGCCGTCCAGGCATTGTGAACCGATCGGTGACGCGCCCTGGCCAATCGCAATGGGTGAGACGATTCTTTTCAGGGCTGGGGAAAACGCCGACCGCTACCTCCGGGACGGCTGGTCGGATACCGCCTCGGACTGGGGCCGCTGGACCGTCGCTCCGGAGGCCAAATTGGTGATCCCGTTGACACCGAAGCAGGGCGGGGATCTGATCCTCACCATGACGTCTACGGCTCTGGTTATCCCGACACGCCCCTATTTCAAGGCGGAAGTGCTTGTGAACGGCGAAGCGGTCGGGATGATCGAACTGGACATTCGTCAACCGGTCAGGACCGTGGAGATCAAGGTTCCGGCCTCGATCCTGAACCGTCACCATCAGCTCGAACTGGCCTTCCGGACCGCCGATACCCGTCCCCCCAGGCAACTTGCTTTCGGTCGCGACGAACGACCGCTCGGTTTAGGCCTCCTGGCTTTGCGCGTCGACGATGTGTCCGCTGGCGGCCGGCTGCCGGCCAGGTCGGCGTCGAATTGAATATCCGCCGCATAGCACTCCACACCTCGTCCAACGATTGTTTCGCATGACCCAGCCTTCGACCATGCAGACCCTGACCGGTTCACTAAGCCGATTCGGTATCGGCGATAGTGGCAGTCGTTCAGCGATCCGGAGCACGGTACCGACACCGTCCGTCCGGAGTTTTCGGGGAACCGGGCTTGCCGCCCTCGCGGTGTTCATTGCCTTGTCCGGGCCCGCGTTCATCTTTGCGATGGAAGGCCTGAAGCTGTCCGGCGGCGCCGAGGAAAGCGTCGGCTATCGCTATTTCTATAGCCTTCGCCTGCTCTACGGCCAGAACGAGGCGCCCTGGCTGCCCCAGGGGCAGTTGATCGGGCTGCTCCATCAGGCGCTTCAGCTGGCCTTGAGCGCCGCTGGCTTTCCAGTCGCCGACCTGGGAGACCGGGTAGAACTGTTCTCCTATCTCTCGGCATTGCTGGCGGCTTGTGCCGGCGCTGCGGCCTTCCTTTTCGCCGCACGCGAGCTTCGGAGCGCCATCGGAACCTGGGCCCTGGCAGCGGCGCTGGTTACCTGCGCCTATTCGCTGAGAAGCGGTGGCGGTTACCATCTGGTCCTTCCCGACTATTACGCCTGGGTGATGCCACTGGGGCTTGTCGGGCTTGCCCTGGCGTTGCGGGTACTGAACGAGCAGACTATCCGGTCAGCCGGACCGGCGATCCGGCTCGGCGTCTATGCCGCGCTTTGCGCTGCAATGAAGCTCACTTTTCTGGTCTTTCCTATCATCGTAGCCCTGTTGATGCTGCCACGGTTTCGCGCTCCCGGCGTTTTCGGTCGCTCCATCGGCAGCGCGGTCCTCGTGGCGGCGGCAGTGCTATTCGGCGTGACGGTGCTGGTCTACCATGGCGATCATACGGCGATCGGCCGGCACTTCGACATTGCCGAGATGGCGGCGCTCCAGACCAGCGCGGCGGAGTCGCTGTGGCAGCGGCTCGAGGTCAATCTGTTCGGCAATCCGCTCGATTTGGCCACCCTGGCCCTTGTTTGGCCGGTGCTTCTGGTCCTGTCGCTGGTCTTCATGCCCAATCGGCCGGTTACGGCGGCGCTCCTGCCATCTTCCATCCTGTCGGCCGCGACAGCCTTGCAGAGGTTTTATCCGCCCACCTTGATCGAAGTGAACATGGCGTTTCTGGTCGCGCTGACGATCTGGCTGTCGGCCGTCGGCATTCCATACCTGCGGCAGCGGTTTGCCGTAGCCCCGATCCCATTGCGTCTTGCCCCTAGCGTCGTGCTGGTGTTGCTGGGGCTTGCCGGCATCACCGGGGCGGCCCGCTTCTTCGATTTGTTCACGCCGGCTTTCCGTGCCGCGACAGAAGCGGCCGGGGTGGTCGATGCCTTCGTCCATGCCGGACCGGGGCGGACGGTTGTCTTGATCCCCTTCAATGATCTTCGCCCGACAACGATCGATACCGCCTTGGCCAAGGGCGGAACCGACGTCCATCTGGACACCAACGTCAACGTTTGGGGCGTCAGCCCGCTGGTCCATGGCCTGGTGAAGGATCGCGACTTCCTGATCTCGGTCGCGAATGCCGATATCCGCCCGAACGAGTATGAGCGACTTGTCTTCGTCACCTACAAGGGCAGAACCGACGAGATCCTGAAGCTCAACGCAGAACGCTTCCAGTTCAATCCGGACCTGTTTGAATGTGCCGAACTGCTCGGCCTTGGCAGCGCCCCTTTCAACTTCTTCCTGCCGGCTGTCAAGGCGGGCCGGCGCTTCACCTCGGACTTCACACCCTATGCGCCCGACCAAGAGCGCGTGTTGGTCGGATGCCGCAAGCGGCCTGTGACGGGCGTGCGAAAAGCCGCCGACATGGTCAGCAATGCCTTGTTGGTCGGCGGCCGGATGTACAGCCTCCAGGATGGCCGGCTTTTCGAAACCGTTGGCACCGAGGGGCAGGAAACGACACTGACGTTCGCCGGGTCGATCCGGCCGGAAAGCAGGAGGTTCGCCGGTTTGAATGCGACCTACCGAGACGGCCAATGGACGGTCGATCGGAATGCACCCTTCATATCGCCGCTCACCTTCACACCGTTCGTTCCCGATCCGGATCTCAGCTCAGTTTATAAGATCGCGCCTCCATCGCGGTTCACCAGGGTCGACGACGGCGATAGCACATTCTACCGCATCTTCCCTGCCCGTGGATCGGCACACGACATAGGCATCTACACATACTTCCACAGGTTGGCTGTTGATCGGCTACCGATGGCCATCAGGGCCGTGGTAAGGGCACCCAAGGGCAAGATTGTCAGCATCCAGGCCTATGACTTCCGGGATGCCGGCGACCGGACAAGAATCTACGAGCGGCAGGCTATCGCGACAGGAGACTGGCAGACCCTGCTTCTCAACATCGACAACTTGATCCTGTCCAACGACGACTTCTACTCAATCCGCCTGATGCGGATGATCGACAAAGACACATTCGACGTGATGAGCGTGGAGGCCGGTCCCGGCGTCCTTCCCGAATGACCCGGACGGACTGAGAACCAAGGATGGATGATATGGTGGACCGGACCGCGATGCCCGTACGTCCGACGACAGCGGCAGGCTTCAGCCTCTTGCTGAGCCGGTGGCATTGGGCTGTCATGCTGATCCCGCTCGCTTTCCTGATTTGGGCTTGGCTCGGGAGCAACGGTGTTCCGTATTTCACGGACAACAACGAGAGTTTCTCGGCCTATGTCCATGCCCGGAACATGCTGTGGTTCGATCCGCTCGCCAATGCCTTCCTGACGGACGATTCGGTTGCCTTCCATCCCGGGGCCCATCCATTTACCTATACCCATCAAGGCAATCTGCCACGCTATCTGAGCGCGGTCATGCTCCTGCTGGGGATCACCTCGATCGAATGGCAGATCCTGATCGCCGGCGTCGTATCGATTCTGCTCGCAGTATGGTTTGCTCGGCATGTCGGTGCCCATTTTGGATTGACGACAGCGGCGGTCGTCTTCGGCCTGCTGATGGCCACCGACTTTCTAGGCAATCTCCAATGGTACACGAACCTGTTCCGTACCTGGCACTTGCCGCTGTTCTTCGGGTGTCTCGTCTGCACCCGATGGCGCGGCGCCTACTCCCTGGCATTCGTGTGCTTTTTCCTGCTGTGGCAGATGGAGTTCGTGTTCGCGGTCTTCACCACGGTAACGGCGCTGGGCATCCTGCTGCTGACCGTCCGGGAACCGAAGACCTGGCCGATGGCGGCGACGATCTGCACGGCCATTGGGCTCTCCCTGCTCATCTTCATCGCTCAGCTCATCCTCTTTCTGGGTTGGGATGGCTTCCTGTTCGACCTTAGAACGACGTACCTTGCACGCAATTCGACTGTCGTGCAGTGGGAAGAAATCGCCCATTTCTATGAAACTCGCCATATCGTGATGTGGCCGTCCTTCAAGGACAACAACAGCGGATTCGGCCGCTTCCTGTACGTCTCCCATACTTACGGCGCGATGATGTACGGCAAACCCCTGTGGGTTCTCGGCCTCCTCGGGACCGTGCTCAACGGCCTGATCGTGACCGGAGCGTTCCTGCGCCCCGACTGGTTCACGTCGATCAGGGTGCTGGCCGTGCTCAGCGAGGTCAATGCCAGGGTCGGCCTGCTCCTATGGCCGATGCTGGCCGGGCTCGCCTTCCTCGCCTATGGTGTTTCCGGCTACACCATGTCCGGTTATATCCAGCGCTGGGGGCCTATGCTGGGGTTCCCGCTCTCGGTCGCGCTGATCGGCATCGTCGTCAATGGGGCGGCGCTGATCGTACTCGCCTGGGAGAGCCTGCCGACGCTCGTAAAACCCCGCATCACCGTGGATCGGAACCGAGTGGCCGCCGTGCTGGCGCTTCCTATCGTACTGCTCTGGATTGGCAATTCGATACAGGGGCTAGCCAGTCATCCCTTGTTCGTGCACCTGCCGGCCCAGATCCTCGCGACCAAGTACCGCAACGCCACGTTCGTGTCCAATACGACTTATCCCCACATGGTCGCCCATTTCACGGGGAACTGGTCTTACTACAGCCCACTCCTGTTCGGCCCGAACGAGAAGCTCGACCAAACCTACAACTGGAACGCCGACCGGTTCGTCAACCTGGATTATCGACGGCCCCAATATTACCTGTGCCAGCGGCTGCCTTACCGACAGGATGTCGATTGCGATAAGATCGCCGAGCAGATGGCTGCGCTCGGCCACAAGATTGACGA
The DNA here is from genome assembly GCF_000936425.1 of Skermanella aerolata KACC 11604. Classification (GTDB taxonomy): domain Bacteria; phylum Pseudomonadota; class Alphaproteobacteria; order Azospirillales; family Azospirillaceae; genus Skermanella; species Skermanella aerolata. The sequence goes on from NZ_AVFK01000086.1 coordinate 10,944, forward strand.
ACGTGGAGCCGGCTGGTCGATCGTCAAGTTGAACATGAGATCGCTGGAAAACCATCCACAGTGAGGCGCCTGCGCGGGGACTCAGTTACCTTACACGGTTGCCGAAGAGATCGACCGGCGCTGCAGCCCTTAAGTTTAGGTCCTATTATAGCTTGGTTTCATGCCTTATCCAGTCAAAGACGGCCACAAGAGAGAGCGCGCCATGAAGGATCTGGCGAGTGTGATGGCTCTCCCCCAACGTCTCGTAATGGGTGGCGACGGTAGACCCAATCCTTCAAACGTGCCCACAGGCGCTTCGTTGCTCTTGGACGGGAGCGCTGGCCGTGCGCCTTGGTCCCAGATGAATCGGCGAAAAGTGTGCGAGGCGTAGCCTTTGTCGCCGACAATCCAGCTGGGAACGTCGGGCAGGAATTCGACCAGGTCCTGGGTCAGGGATGGTTCGTGAGCCTGACCGGGCGCCAGAGCGAAACTGACCAGCCTGCTTGCGCCGTCGGTGATCGCGCAGGCCTTGGTGCCATACTGAACCGCGCCGGGTTTACCGGAGGCCCCATTTCTTGAGAGACTGGGGT
>NZ_AVFK01000103.1 GCF_000936425.1 Skermanella aerolata KACC 11604
GGTTCTGGGAGAGCGCGGGGCTGAGATGCCCCGCGCCACTCACCTACCTCAAGGCCTACGATACGGTAGCCGAAGCCTCGAAGTCGCTCGCCAGATACTTTGGCTTTTACAACTCCCGCAGACCTCATTCGAGCCTTGATCGGCAAACATCCGATCATGCCTACTTCACCCCGCTTCCGCAGATCGCGGCAGCCTGAACCCGGCAGGCGCTCCACTTATCAGCCGAAAAATCTGTTCAGACAAGCGGAGCCACCTCAGCCGTCATTCTCACGCATCTCCTTTCCAATCAACTGCCAAGTTACAGGCAGGCGTTCAGAGTCCGTCTGAGATCGGCTGGATTGACCGGTTTATGCAACAATCGGCAGCCACTGCGCCGTGCCTCTTCCAAACGCTCGGGTGCTGTATCGCCAGTCATCAACACCGCTGGAACCGGCCACCTGAGATGCGCGAGTTCGATGGCGTCCGTACCGCACGTGCCGCCGGGCAGCCGATAATCCGCCAGCATGAGGTCCGGGGGAGATTGGAGTTCGTTCAGCAGAGCGTCCAGCTCTTCAAGCGAAGACGCGATAAGCACCTTGAGACCCCAGTCCTGCAGCAGCATGTCCAATGCCAACTGAATAGCTGGATCATCTTCGATGACAATGATAGTCCGCCCTTTCAGAAGAGAGCCCGCTTGACGCCTTTCCACCCCGAGCAGCTCGGGAGCAAGGTCAGGAACGCTTCGGCTGAGTGGCACCGTCAGAGAAAAGCTCGAGCCTTCGTTCGGTTTAGAGCTCACTGCCAGTCGATGGCCTAGCCGTCGTGCAGTCTGCTCGACAATGGCGAGCCCGAGTCCAAACCCCTGGGCACGGTTGCGCGCCGGGTTGTCAAGCTGGATGAATTCTTCGAAGATTGCGTCGAGTTGCTCCACCGGAATTCCGCATCCCGTATCGTTTACCGTGATCCTGATCCCTTCTTCCACTTCCTGACACTCGATTGTTACACCGCCTCGCTCGGTGTACTTGAGGCCGTTGGCAACCAAATTACGCAGAATTCGCTCGAGCAGCAGTGCATCTGTGGAAATGATTCGGCCTGTCATCGGGACACGCAGCCATAATCCGGCAGCCTCGGCAATCCCACCGAACTCGACGGCCAAATGTCGCAGAAGGTCGTCGAGAGCAATGTCGCGGATGTCGGGCACGATCATGCAGGCTTCCAGCCGTGCCAGGTCGAGCAGCCCTTCCAACATGCCCTGCACCCCGCTGACGGCGTCCGTCAATCGGCTCACCAAATCCCGGGTTGACTGATCGAGGTCGCGTTTTTCCAGCAGGCCGAGGAACAGGGCGGCCGCCTGGATCGGCTGCCGAATGTCATGGCTGGCGGCAGCCAGAAAACGCGATTTGGCGGCATTGGCCCGTTCGGCCTCCGCTTGGGCCTCCTGAGCCCGTGTCTCCGCCTGTTTGCGATCGGTAATGTCGATGACCAAACCCATCATGCGGCATGGCCCTCCGCAAGGATCGTAGAGGATGCGGCCCGTGAGAGCGAGCCAGCGCAGTCCCTTGGCAGGATGATGGATGCGGTACTCGAGATCGATGTCGCCCTTGCGGCGCTCGAGCCAGTCCTGGATAGTCTGTTTCCCTCGCTCCTGATCCTCCGGATGCATCGCACCGTACCAAATCTGATCAGTCGCCGGTTCTGATCCGGGATCGAGACCATGCAGATTGTAGAACTCCTCCGACCAGCGTGCGCGGTTCTCGACCATGTCCCAATCGCAGGTACCGGCCTGAGCACAGCGTAGAGTCGTGACCAACCTTTCATTGGCCACCTGCAAAGCTTTATTGGTCGCTTCAAGTTCCACGGCAGCAATCTGCAATTCCCGAATTGCGGTACTGGCCTCGGCACGGCAATAAAGCGTGGCGGCATGGCTGCTCTGCACTTCCTCCTCCAGATCTTGAATACGCTGCTGGAGGGTGAGAAGCCGTTCCTGTTGATCGGCGATTTGAACGTCGCGTTGTTGAACGAGATTCAAAAGGTGAGTCTGGGGAGCCGATCCTTCAAACGCGGTTCGCTGGTGTGCAGTCAGCAATGTCAGGGCATGATCACGTTCCCAGGTCAGATGATCAACTCGCCTGAGGGCATCTTCGAGATCCGTCCCGGTCCACTCCTTCCTGGTCCACCCCTTACCTTTGAACAGCATACTATTATTTCCTGATGATGATAATTTAGAATCATCGACACGCAACATCGTGTTGAGGAGAACGCAAAACTCACTTTATCAGAAGGCGGTCATCCCGTAGTCGAGGCTACGCCAATGGCAGCAGGCGTATGAAGACGATCATTAGGATCATTGAACTGAAGTCTGCATGCTCGACAATCCTAATCCTGAACGTTATATGATCTTTGAAAGATCCACTGCGACAGCAAGACTTGCAACAAAAAGTCTTTGTGCAAGATGCAACCTTTGGTAAAGTTCATTGTTGAATTCGTATCACGTTCAACAATATAGCGCCAAAACATGCTATGCAACCTTGCTCTATGATCGTATCGTATCCAACCTGTCTCTGTAGCTAGCCTGTGGGCTGAGCCCCTGCGGCTTGTGCTCATGCTCTGCCCGCCGCTTGAGGCCAGCACATGTTTCTGATGCCGGTTCCACTTCGGTGTTATCTCTCCGGAATCTGACGAAGCAAAGTGGCCGAAGTTTATACTGGGTAACGACCAGCACGTTGCATGTTCGAAAACGACGTCCGAAGTCGGCAGGCTGCGGCGCGGTAGGATCACGTGGCTGCTGGTCGAAGCAGCGGATACTGTAGGGGAAAGTCCATGACCGACCGGTTGACGAGCAATGCACTTGGGACCCAAACGCTCCAGGGCTTGCGTGTACTGGTCATGGAAGATCGTAGCCTCATCGCCGCAAAGGTCGTGGAGGCCTTGCATGAGGTCGGATGCATACCAGTCGGTCCAGCGGCTACTCTCCAAGCTGGACTGGAGTTTGCTCAACGCCCGGATGTTTGCATCGATGTCGCGGTTCTCGACATCGATCTGCGCGGCTCACTGGTTTACCCTCTCGCGGAAATGCTTCGATTACGTGGCGTACCGCTGTTATTCCTGACCGGTTATGGAACGAACGCCATACCAACCACCTGGAGCCAAGTAGTTAGAGTCGAAAAACCTTTCGAATCCACAACTTTTATAGAAGCATTGATATCGATAGTCAGCGGCGAAGCTGACCAAGTCAGTTGCACCGTGCCAATCGGTCGCCCTGCTGTCGAGGGCATGGAGCAGGGCTGGGATATCATTCGACATTCGCGGAACATGGTGATGGAGGCTCGTCTACTGCGGGCGCCGCACGGTACCGATAAGGAGCGTTAAGAATCCGAAGGGCTTTCGACCTTCCGGAACGTCTTGGTCTACGCCGGTAGTGATGTCCCGGCACTGGGCAGTTGCAGGCAGCGGTCTTCGGGATTCAAAGTGATATCCCGTTCGGTCCAGAGAGCAAGGCGATCCTGAATCGTCCTGACTGGCGATCATCCAGCCATTTGATGCGGTGCGGACCATAACCGCACAACTCAGAGCGCAGATGACCGCATTCCGGTAAACGCTGCGGAACCGGCTAATATACTGACTGTTCGCCGTAGAGCAGGTAAAAGTCATGAAACTGATTGAAAGGAACTGCTTTCCCATGGCGCATTGTGGCCGATAACCCAAACCAGCCAGGCAAGTCCGTTGACAGCCAGAGCAAGAGCGCTGGATCGGTACAGCCTTCAGACAGGGATGAAGCTGTCGCCCAGCCGGATGATGTACCGGACAGAACCAATCTGATTGTAGGGGTCGGCGCATCGGCTGGCGGCATCGACGCCTTCAAGGCGTTCTTTTCGAAAATGCCTGCCGACAGCGGCATGGCATTCGTCCTGATCCAGCACCTCGATCCCCACCATGAGAGTTCCCTGGTCGCGATCATCGCCGGCTACACCTCGATGCCGGTGCATCTGGCCGAGGATGCGATGGAGGTCCACCCGAACCAGGTCCATGTCATTCCGCCCAACGCCATTATGACGATCCGCGGCGGCGCCTTGCATCTCTCCCGTCCGGCACCTCCCTCGGCCCGCCGCACCTCGATCGACACGTTCCTCACCTCGCTGGCCGAGGATCAGGGCGAAAACGCCATTGGCATCATCCTGTCCGGCTTCGGCAGCGACGGCGCGCTCGGCGTCGCTGCGATCAAGGAGCATGGCGGCTTGACCCTCAGCCAAGCCGAGTTCGATCACCATGCCAAGAGCGGCATGCCGAGAAGTGCTGCGGCCGGTGGCTTCGTCGATCATGTCCTGGCAGTAGAGGACATGCCGGGAGCCCTGATGGATTACCGGCATCACCGGGCGATCTACGATGCCGCGAAAGGACCGGACGGCATCCGCCAAGACCTTCCGAGCTATCTGGCGGCAATTTGCACGGTGCTGCACGGCAGGCTCGGTCGCGATTTCAGCCAGTACAAGAGCGGAACGCTGATGCGCCGCATTCAGCGTCGGATGCACGTGCTCCAGGCCGATTCGGTAGCTGCCTACATTGAGCAGTTGCGCACCCAACCGCACGAAGCCGAGTTTCTGTTCCGTGAACTGCTGATCAGCGTTACCCGCTTCTTCCGCGATGCCGAAGCCTTCGGCGTCCTTGAAGCCTCGATCATCCCGGGATTACTGACCGACCCGCACAGCACCGAGCCAATAAGGATATGGGTGGCCGGCTGCGCTACCGGCGAAGAAGCTTACTCGGTCGCGATCCTGGTTCGGGAGGGGCTGACCCGCACCGGTTGCCGCCGGCCAGTCCAGATCTTCGCCACGGACATCGACGACCAGGCGATCGAAACCGCTCGGATGGGGCTTTACGCAGGAACCATTGCCGCCGACTTATCCATCGAACGGCTGGAGCGGAATTTCGTCAAGGAGGACGGCAACTACCGCGTCACCAGGGATATACGGGAGATGTGCTTGTTCTCGGTGCACGACCTCGTCAAGGACCCCCCCTTCTCGAAGCTTGACCTGATCACCTGCCGCAACTTGCTGATCTACTTTACTCCTCTGCTGCAACAGCGTGTCCTGACAACCTTTCACTACGCCCTCAAGCCGGGCTGCCATCTGTTCCTGGGGCTGTCGGAGGGTGTCGCCGGACAGTCCCGCCTGTTCGAACCGATCGACAAGCGCCATCGGATCTTCCAAAGACAGGAGACGGCCGTACGGCTGCCCGCCTTCCCGCTCTCGCCGGCTCAGGATCGCTCGCCTGCCACCAGACCTGCTGTGTCCCGGTCCGAGAACGACATCGACCGGCGGGCAGCCCGCGCCATGGCCCGCTACGCCCCGGCATACCTGGTCGTGGACCGGCAACACGACGTCCTGCGCTTTTCCGGCCAAACCGTAAAGTATCTCGAGCCCGCGACAGGCGTTGCCAGCCTCAATCTGTTCACCCTCCTGCATCCGGATCTGCGAGCAACCGTACGCGCTGCGCTGAAGCGGGCTGCCGCTACCGGTGAGCAGGTGCTGCACGACACCGTCAGCCCCGCAGCGGGCGAAGAGGCTATCCGGGTGATTGTCGAACCGCTGGCCGATGCGGGAGAAGGCGATCTGTTCGTTGTCGCCTTCCAGTCGGTCGAACGAATTCAATTGGTACAGCAGAATACTTCGGCTTCCGACGCAAAGGCCGAGGGTCAGGCCGCCGCCGAGATTCTGAACAGGGAATTGCAGACGACCCGAGAGCGGTTGCGCAACACGACCGAGGAACTGGAGGCCGCTAACGAAGAGTTGCAGTCATCCAATGAGGAATATCTGTCGGTCAATGAAGAACTACAATCGACCAATGAGGAACTGGAGACCTCTAAGGAGGAGTTGCAATCTCTCAATGAGGAGCTCCAGACGATCAACGCCGAGCTGAACAACCGAAATGACAGCTTGGTACGCTCCAACAGTGACTTGGCGAACCTGTTCGACAGCACCGCGATCGCCACCCTGTTCCTGGACAGCGACCTGCGCATCCGGCGCTTCACACCTCGCCTGCTGGAGATCTTCAAGCTCCGCGAGGGCGACGAAGGGCGGCCTATCAGCGACATCGTCAGCCGCCTGAGCCGTGATGGATTGGAACACGACGTCCGACAGGTCCTGCGAAGCCTGATCCCGGTCGAACGCGAGGTGGCCCTGGCCGGTGACGGCACCAGTTACCTGATGCGGGTCCAGCCTTATCGGGACTTGAACAACGTCATTGACGGTGCCGTAGTCACCTTCATCGACATTACCGAGCGCAGGAAGCACGAACAGGCAAGATCCCTTCTCGCAGCCATTGTCGAATCATCGCAAGATGCGATCATCAGTTTTGATTTAGATAGTGTCGTCACGAGCTGGAATGCCGGAGCCGAGCGGCTTTACGGCTACAACGCCTCCACGGCGATCGGCCAGTCGATGACCAAACTCCTTCCGGGAACGCTGCCGGACGATTGGGAACATCTGCTGACGCGACTGGAAGCGGGCGAGCGGATCGCCCATTTCGACAGTACCCGGAGCGGCGGCAACGGTCGGTCGGTCGATGTCTCGATCACGATTTCGCCCGTTATGGAAGGTGGTGGGCGGATCACCGGCGCGTCGCTTGTAGCGCGGGATGTCAGCGAGCGTAAAGCGGCGGAGCGCAGGACGGCGTTGCTGCTCAGCGAGCTCGACCATCGTGTCAAGAACATCCTGGCGATCGTGTCCGCCGTGGTGTCGCAGACGCTGAAGACTAGCATTACGCCCGAAGCCTTTGCCGCCAAGCTGGAAGGACGCATCAAGGCGATCGCCAAGGCTCATAGCCTGCTGACACGGGAGGGGCACGGTGAGATGTCTCTCCGGACCATGATCGTGACGGAACTGGCTCCGTATGATCGTGGGGAAGGAAACGTCGAGATCGATTGTCCCGATGTGGCGCTGTCCCCGAATGCCGGGCTGGCCATGGCGATGGCCGTGCACGAGCTCGCCAGCAATGCTGCCAAGTACGGCGCCCTGTCAACGACCACCGGACGCCTGAGGGTGAAGGGGGAAATCGCCACGGGGCCGAAATACTCCACGCTGACGCTCACATGGATGGAGATCGACGGGCCGCCGGTTCAGCCGCCGACACGGCGCGGCTTCGGAACGACGCTGATCGAGCGGACGCTGGCCCACGAACTCGACGCCGAGGTGAACCGGGAGTTCCTGGAGGCTGGCCTTCGCTGTACCGTGACGGTACCTCTCACAGAGGAGATCGGCCGCATTCGGAATGCCGCCGAAGCCGGGGGGCTTCCCGATGACAACCCATAACCTTGCGGGATGCCGCATCCTGGTGGTTGAGGATGAACTGCTGATCGCAGTGATGATCGAAGAAGCCTTGCAGGATCTCGGCTGCGTGGTCGTGGGGCCGGCGGCTAAACTGGACGACGCCTTGCGGCTGGCTCGCGAGGAGACGCTGGACGGCGCTGTTCTGGACGTGACCATCCGGGGCGGACGGGTCTACCCGGTCACCGAATGCCTCCGTGCCCGCGGCATTCCGTTCGTGCTGGCGAGCGGTTACGGCGACTGGGCACTTCCTGAAGATCTCCAGGACCACGCTCGCCTGACCAAACCCTTCACAGCCGATGAACTTGAGAAACATATAAGCCTTCTCTGTGGGGGACGCGGTTGAGAGTTGAACCGCACCGGGTTTACCGGAGGCCCCGTTTCTTGAGAGACTGGGGTCATCATGACG
>NZ_AVFK01000075.1 GCF_000936425.1 Skermanella aerolata KACC 11604
GCAAGCATCACCCAAATACGCTCCTGAAGTCCGCGAGCGCGCAGTGCGGATGGTGTTGGCGCACGAAGGAGAACACATCGCACAATCTCCAGGGTGAGAGGGACTTACGTCACATGGCAATGACGTGCCAGATGCGGGAGGCCGACTATCTCATCAACGTCCTTCAAAGCCAATCCCGGTTTCGAAATGGCTATGGCTGCCTGACTCCCATTCCGTTGACGGTTCCATCGATAACCAAGTCGAATTATAACGAGATATATGCGAGGGTTGACCAATCATTGCATCGATGAAGAGCGCCGCAGGGTGTCTCGGATTCAGGGGGCATGATCATGTATCAGGAGCTGTTGTCAACTCTGGGTCTGAACAGCTACTTCCTGCGGTTCTGGCAATGCGCTTCTGATTTCTGGCGCGGCCCTTCCGCCTGGAAGATATGGACACTGAATGTATTTCTGATCGTCGTTGTATTCCTCGGGCTGTTGACGCAGTACCGATTGAACGTCTGGAATCGTGACTTCTTCAATGCGCTGGAGCGCAGGGACGGGACGGCCATCGGCGAGCAGGCATTGGTGTTCGTGCCCCTGGCTCTCTCCAGCATCGCGCTTGCGATCCTTGGAGTGTGGGGTCGCATGACGACGCAGCGGAAGTGGCGTGAATGGCTGAGCCGGCGTCTGATCGAACAGTGGCTCGTGAATGAAGGTTATCGTCGCCACACGCTCCTGATCGACGACCATCAGACTCCAGAATACCGGATCGCCGAGGACGCCAGGGTGGCGACGGATGCGCCTGTCGACTTCGCGGTGGGACTGTTGACGGCACTGCTGAGTGCCCTTACCTTCATTAACGTTCTTTGGAATGTCGGTGGCGATTTGGATATTAATGCCTTTGGCCGGCACCTTAACTTTCCCGGTTATTTGGTGATCGCCGCGATAGCCTATGCGACGCTCACTACGGCAGGGATGCTTGTAATCGGGCGCCGGCTGGTGCGTGTTTTCGAAGGGAAGAACCAGGCTGAAGCAGAGTTGCGGCGTTCGGCAGCGCGGATTCGGGAGAATGCGCTGCAGGATAATAATGCTGGAGATCGTAAGGAATTGCAGGCGTCACTGGAGCATGTCATCGCTCGATGGCGGGATCTATGCTGGCAACTTATGCAAACAACTTTAATCTCACATGGTAGTTTTCTATTGGCCCCAGGCGTCGCGTTGACCCTTTGTGCGCCAAAATATCTTGCCGGCACAATGTCGCTGGGTGAGGTCACACAGGCCGCAGCGGCGTTCGTAATAGTGCAGGCCGCATTCAACTGGCTCGTCGACAATTATCCCCGTTTCGCCGACTGGGTCTCATCGGCTAACCGCGTGGGCTCGCTTCTGATATCACTTGACGAACTCGATCGCCAACCGCGGACACTGGATGCCGCAACCGGCATATCCGTGACCGAAGATCATACCTCTGCGGTTCGTTGACACCGGACCTCTCAGTGGTTGTAGCACCACCCGCGTGCTGCTGAAGATCCACCCCTGCAGCTGGCTGCTGCGGTATCGAATGGATTCAGCGATCCAGTGCGCCATAACGGTCTCTCTGGCCCGCAACCGTTCATCAAAGCATGTCTTGAGGTTGAGGTAAGTATAAACCTAATACCTCCCGATACAAGCAGCAACCCTTCGGGTGGGCCGCTTCTGACGGTATGAACAACTCCTGTCACATCAGAGTCGACCCATGAGAACCAGCACGACAAGGATGATCAGGATGACGCCAATGACACCAACGCCACCGTGACCGTAGCCATAACCGTAGCCACCAAAGCGGCCACTGAAGCCACCAAGCAGGAAGATGATGAGGATAACGATGAGTATAAGCCCAATCGACATGATCTATCCTCAATTATGAAGGCAGTTGAACATCGAACCTTGTCGAGCTCCGCTGGGAAAACGCTGCATTACTTCATCTCCATGGAAGTACCATCCTTGCCAACATCAATCTCCATATCGTTTGTTGGCGTTCTTTTCTGATGTGCAGACATGTCCGTTGCAACGATACAAGCCCTCGAAGCAAACCCGAGTCCGCATTATGCTCCCAAGCGGGGTCTCTTACCAAATCCCGAAGCAGAGGCATTGATGCTTGGTGTTTGGCGCGTTAGACGTGCCTGCTACCTGAGCATATTCGTCATCTTCACCGACTAAGAATAAGATCCAATTTCAATTAGAGCGGACCAAAAGCTCGTGATGCCTATTCTCCTTTAAGTGCATCTTTGACACCACCGGCCGCGTTCTGAACCTTGCCCTGGATCTCATCGGCCTTGCCCTCTGCTTCCAGCTTGGCGTCACCGAGCATCTTGCCGGCGGCCTCCTTGATCTTGCCTTTGACTACTTTCGCGGACCCGACAACACGGTCCTTATCCATGATTTTGTCCTCCATGACGTTGTGAAGTCCACCAGAAGAAAACCAGAAGAAAAGTGGACTGAAACTTGACTATGATGTGGGATAAACTTGTTTGCCTTGATCTGAGTTAAGTTCATCCGTCTGAGGCCTATGCGTGTTTATCAGGACTGTCGAGCTTATCGGAGGTCTGACCTGGCCCCCGTGCAGCGCCTCCCATAGCGCCTGAATTATGCCGCCGACGTTTCCTGCTGGCGACGCCAATTTTTCTCGAACGCCATCGGGCCTGTGTAGCCCAGGGTAGAATGCATTCTGTTCCGGCCGTAGAAGGTCAGCTAGTCAACAACCGGCATCGTCAAGTTTATGAGCGAAGGCAGAGGGTTAGGCGAGCTTTGCGTAACAGGGGCAAAAGTCCGGGCGTTCAGGCCATACCGCAGACCTGATCCCAGTAATGGTGCAGGTCGTCCGCCACGGCGCCGGCTGCCACGAACACCACGACTACGAAAAGGAACATCCGAATCCGCATGGTTCCCGGCCTCAGTTCTGCGGCCGCAGACCCTGGAACACAGGCTGAAGATGTGGCGCCGGACCGCCGGTCCCGATCGCGGGCAGGACCGGCAGTTCCGTCCGCGGCATCTCGCCGATCAGGCTGTCGAGGAAGTCGGTGATGGCGGCGATCTCCCGGTCGTCCAGGGCCGCTCCCAACTGCGAGCGGCCCATCACCGCCACGGCCTGTTCCAGGTCCCAGACCGTTCCACTGTGAAAATAGGGCGGCGTCAGGGTGATATTGCGCAGCGTCGGCACCTTGAAGACGTACTCGTCGCTTGCCGTCTTGGTAACCTGGTAGCGGCCGGGGTCACCCTGGGGCAGGATCTCCGCGCCGGGCTTCTCCACCACGCCGAAGGGCTGGTAGCTGTTGCCGCCCAGGTTGATGCCGTTGTGGCAGGCGGCGCAGCCCTTCTCCATGAACAGGCCCAGACCGGCCTTTTCACGGTCGGTCAGCGCAGCCTTGTCACCGCGCAGGAATTTGTCGAAGCGGGCGTTCGGCGTGATCAGCGTCGCTTCGTAGGCTTCGATGGCGCGCGCCATGTTCTGGAAGTTCACCGCATCCTTCTCGTCCGGGAACACTGCGGCGAAGCGCCGGCCGTATTCCGGGATGGCGTTCAGGGTGGCGACCACGTCGGCAGGCTTGCTGTTCATCTCGACTGCCGCCTGGACCGGACCTTGGGCTTGCTCCATCAGATCCTTGGCGCGGCCGTCCCAGAACTGGGCGAAGTTGAACACCGAGTTAAGCACCGTCGGCGCATTGCGCCCGCCCCGGTGCCAGCCATGGCCGATGGAGGTCGGCTGAAGGTCGACGCCCCCGGTCGCCATGTTGTGGCACGAATTGCAACTGAGAAACCAACTGGCGGACAGGCGCGGCTCGAAGAACAGCATCTTCCCGAGTTCGATCTTTTCCACGGTCAACGGATTGCCGGGCAACTGCGGCGGTTCTGGCGGGATCGGCTCGAATAGGCCGCTGGCTTGTTCCAGCAGGGCAGCGTCGCGTGCGGCATCCGCCCGGGCGCTTCCAACGGATAAGGACGCGACGATACCCAAGGTGACGATGAGTGCGCCGCTTCCGACGGTAAATGTCCGGCAGAGCGTTAGGGCCTTGGACATCATGGCGGTGTTCCTGACATCAGCCTGAATGTGGATCGGGAATGAGACATCCCAGGCTACGCCGACCGCTCCATCCCCATGGGCATGACGGAAGGTGATGCGACAACGCGCCACACGCCTGCGATGCATATCCCATTGCTGTATTCGCCACGCTGGATCACATCGACCTGATCGCCCACCTTGGTTGAGGGCGCGAACCGAGGAAGACGGTTCGCCCAGGAGGTTGGGGCACACAATTAAGTCAGAGGCGCCTATGTCGCCATGGCGGCGTGACGCAATGCCGACAGGCTCCATCAGGTCCAGCACGGTTCAGCAAGGATATGAGGGTCCGAAGCAGGTGTGCGGCCAGTTCGGCCGCAATGAGCGAAACAAGACCTTTTCTCACGAGCGGGCAGCGATCTACAGCGGATGACTTCCGTGATGAGTCGCTGTCATATCTTCCAGCAAGAGAATAAAGGTATGATGTGACGGTGCATCGTCGGCTGCAGCAGCCGACTGGAAAGAGGACATGGGCAATGAGCTACCATTTCTCGAAAACCCTCGACATGTCATTTGACGAAGCCCTCTCGGCTACGACCGAGTCCTTGAAGAGGCACGGCTTCGGTGTCCTGACCGAGATCGACGTCAAGGAAACCCTGAAGAAGAAACTCGGCGTCGATTTCCGTCCATATCGCATTCTGGGCGCCTGCAATCCGAAGATGGCCTATCAGGCGCTCCAGGCTGAGGACAAGATCGGGACCATGCTGCCATGCAATGTCATCGTCCAGCAGCATGAGGATGGCAGGATCGAGGTTTCAGCGGTGGACCCGGTTGCCTCCATGCAGGCAATTCAGAACCCCGCTTTAGCAGACACCGCTGGAGAGGTGCGGGATATGCTCAGAAGCGCTATCGGGGGTCTCGGCATTAAACAACTTTAAGGAAGGTATGGCTTTTCCGCCGGGTGCTAACCCGGATTATTCATGGGGGGCTGGGAGAGACACTTCCCAAGGCTGCATCCCTGCATTTGGTCAAGGGGGACCGTGGCGCGGAACGCGCGTCTGACTTGTCTTGAGGGTTGGCGGGATGGCGAGGTCGCGGGCATATCGCCCGGTCTGTTACGGCGGGAGTTTCGCCACGCGTCCGGACAGCAGGCGCAGACTGTCGGGATAGGGGAAGTTCGTTGGCAGGGCGATCCTGATCCGGGTCGCCGTCTCCTCGATCCGGCCGGCGACCTTTAACAGGTTGCACCGGATGATGTCGAACTGGGCCTTGCGCCAGAACGAGGTCTTGGGCGCCAGTTCCCGCAGACCGTGGAGCAGCCAGTAGGCAGCGGTATGGATCAGAAGCCGGAACTGGTTGGCGGTGGCTTTGGTGCATGAGGTCCGGTCGGACGCCAGATGCAGCTTGTGGGCCTTGATCAGGTTTTCCATCTGGCCGCGCTGGCAATAATTCCGTTCGTACAGGGCTTGGGGTGTGCCGGTCAGGTTGGCAACGATGAAGCGGCAGTCCGCCCCCATAGGTGATACTTCTATCCGCGCGATGACGCGGCGTTCGCATTTCCAGCTCTTGGCGCCATAGCGGAACTCGTCGTAGCGCCGCACCTTCGCCGCTTTATCCTCGAGGTCGAGCCGGGCCAGGGCGGCGTCCTCGGTCAGGTCGCGCACCGTCGCCTTCAGTACCGTGTTGATGCCGAGGCCAAGGATGTAGCCGACGCCGTTGGCCTCACACCACGCCATCGCCTCTCCCAAACCCATCATGAATAATCCGGGCTAGGTCGATGTCTCGTGTCAGAGGTACGGTTTCCTAAATCTCCCGCGCGAACTAACCTTCGCCCCGCGAAGCTGGTTTGATTCAGGTTAAGGAGAAACTCAGGAAGAGGAAGCGTTGAAGATGGCATGCATGTGGTGCGGCTGGCACCCGACCGCCGGCATCACACATGCAGCCTCACAATCCGGATGGCCGGATCATCCGGGTCTGGCCGTTCCTCGAAGCCGAGCAGGCGGCATATGCCGAGCATGGCCTTGTTCTCGCGCAGCACGTGGCCGACGATCATCCCGATCCCGCGCCGGCGCGCATGCTCGATCAGGCGGCGCATCAGCAGCATGCCCAGCCCCATGCCGGTCATGTCGTCGCGGACGGTCAGCGCGAATTCCGCCTCGATGTTGTCGGGATCGGCGCTCAACCGTCCTACCGCGTAGATCTGCGCCGTCTCCGCCACCTCACGGTCGGCGAGAACGAGCGCCATCTGCCGGTCGTAGTCGATCTGCGTGAAGCTGGCCGCCGTCTCGTGCGTGAGTTCCTTGACCGGTGCGAAGAAGCGCAGGCGGACGGCTTCGGGCGACAGCTTCCGGAACGCGGCGATCAGAGCCTGTTCGTCCTCGGGCCGGATCGGCCGCAGCAGGAGCTGGCGACCATCGGCGAGTTCGATCTCTTCTTCGAGTTCACACGGATAAGGGCGGATAGCGAGGCGCCGCTCGGCCGGCAGAGCCGTGGGAGCGACCCGGATCCTGCCATCCAGGGCAATCACCCCTTGGCTGTCGACAAGCAGCGGGTTGATATCAAGCTCGACGATCTCCGCCATGTCGATCACCAACTGCGCGACCTTGATCAGGGTTACGGCGATCGAATAGAGGTCGGCCGGCGGGCAGTCACGATAGCCTTGAAGCAGGCGGTGGACGCGCGTCTGGGCCATCAGGTCGTGGGCGAGGCGCATGTTGAGCGGAGGGAGCGCCAGCGCGCGGTCGGCAACGACGTTGGCCGAGGTCCCTCCTTGCCCGAAGAGGATCACGGGGCCGAACTGCGGGTCTTCCGTAGCACCCACGATCAGCTCCCATGAATGCGGCCGGCGGATCATCGGCTGCACGGAGAAATTCTCGACCGCTGCATCCGGTGCGGCTCCGGCGATGCGGGCGAGCATGGCGGCGGCGGCGTTTCTCACCTGCCCTTCATCGCCCAAGCCCAGGACAACGCCACCGACCTCCGACTTATGGACGATGTCGTGGGATACGATCTTCAGCGCGACCGGGAAGCCGATCTCCTTGGCGGCGGCCACCGCCTCGTCCACGCCCGACGCAATGCGCGTCGTGGCCACGGGAATCCCGTAGGCGGCGAAGACCGCCTTCGCCTCCGCTTCGCCGAGCCAGGACCGTTCCTCCGCCAGCGCGCGGTCGATCACGGCCCGCACCGCACCGCGATCCGGGGTGACTTGCTCCGGTACCGATGGCGGCGTCTCCATGAGCGCCCGGCGGCTATCGCCGTAGCGGACCAGATGCATGAACGCGGTCACCGCATCGCCTGGCGTGCCATAGGCGGGTACACCCTCCGTCTCCAGATGATGGCGGCCCTCGGCGACCTGTGGACTATCGCCAACCCAGCACGCCATGAGGGGAACGCGGGACCGCTTGGCAGTGACGGCCACCGATCTGGCCGCCTCGATAGGCGTGGTGAGGGCGGTCGGGCAGTGGAGCGCCAGGACCGCGTCGATGTGCGGATCTTTCAGCAGGGCGGCGAGCGCGTCGCCATAGCGCTGTCCCGACGCATCGCCGAGGATGTCCACCGGGTTGCCATGGCTCCAGCAGGATGGCAGGACCTCATCGAGCGCACGGATCGTCGCGGGCGCCAGATCGGCAAGCCGGCCGCCTTCCTCCATCAGGGCGTCGGTCGCCAGCACACCGAACCCACCGCCGTTACTCAGGATCGCCAGGCGATCGCCGCGGAGCGGCGCCACCCGCCCCAGGAGTTCGGCCGCGTCGAACATCTCGCGCAGCGTTCCCACACGGAGCATGCCGGCCCGGCGGAACGCGGCTGAATACACGGCATCGACACCGGCAAGTGCGCCTGTGTGGGAAGCGACGGCCCGTGCGCCTTCCGGATGGCGACCGGCCTTGAGAACGATGACCGGCTTGTGCCGGCTGGCGGCCCGCGCGGCGGACATGAACTTCCGCGCATGAGTGAGCGCTTCCACGTAGAGGAGGATGGAAGCGGTCCCGGCATCCTGCGCCAGGTAGTCGAGCAGATCACCGAAATCGACATCGGCCATGGCGCCGACCGAAACCAGATGGGAAAAGCCGATGTTCCGCACCGACGCCCAGTCAAGGATGCCGGTCATGATGGCGCCGGATTGACTAACGAGCGCCAGGGTCCCCGGTTTCGCTCCAATCGGCGCGAAGGTCGCGTCGAGACGGTGCCCAGGGCTGATGACACCCAGGCAGTTGGGACCGACGATGCGCAGCATGTGGGGCCGTGCGGCGTCGAGCATGGCCTGCTGAAGAGCCGGGCCAGCACCCATGGCATTCTCCGCGAACCCCGCGCTGATCACCACCACCGCTTTGCAGCCGCGTTCACCGAGAGCGGCGATGATGCCCGGAACGGTATCCGGCGGCGTGACCAGAACGGCAAGATCGGGTGCGGCCGGGAGGCCGGCGACGTTCGCATAGCAACCTAGTCCGCTGACCTCGGTGTATTTGGGATTGACCGGCATGATCGGTCCGGCAAATGCGGCGTCCTGCAGGTTTCGCAGGATCGCTGCTCCCAGGGAGGATGGCTGGTCACTGGCGCCGATCAACGCCACCGATGCGGGTTTGAGCAGATGCTCCAGGTTGCGTCCAGTCATCGGCATCCTCGCATTGTTCGAGGCAGATGCCATTGATTTTGGACGAAGAGCACCGGGACCATCATGATGCAGATCAATGCAACGTCCTTCATCCGGCACATTGTTCAGGCATTGGGGCCTTGTCGAACCCCGTTGGGGAGGAAGCGCTGATATGACCGAGCAGGAGATTCTGGATCGGGTGCTTGGAGCACTCGCATGCGTGGCACCGGAAATCGAAAACCAGCCAATCGATCCGGCCAAATTCCTTCGGGATCAGGTCGAGATCGACTCCATGGACTTCCTCAACTTCGTGAACGCCCTGCGTACGACGTTCCTGATCGATGTCCCGGAGGATGTTTACCCGCGTTTGGCAAGCATCGACGGATGCGTCCGATACATCAAGGCGCAGCTTATGGCCCGCTGACACGGTTTCCCCAGGACAGTCATGCAGTGGCAGGCCTCACCTTCGGGAATTCTCCTTGGCCCCATCCTCGGCTTCCGGCACCGGATCAGGCGATCTCCATGACGATGCGCCCGTCGATGTGGCCGGTCTTCATCCGTTCGAAGATCCCGTTGATGTTGTCGAGCTTGTCCGGTGCGAAATGGACCTTCACCTTGCCCTCGGCGGCGAAGGCGAGACACTCCCGCAGGTCCATGCGGGTGCCGACGATGGAGCCGCGCACGGTCTTGGCGTTGAGGACGACATCGAAGATCGGCAGGGGAAAGTCGCCCGGCGGAATGCCGACGAGGGCCATGGTGCCGCGCTTGTGCAGCATGCCGAGCCCTTGGCCAAAGGCCGGGCGGGAAACGGCGGTCACGAGAACGCCGTGGGCGCCGCGGATCTCCTTCTGAACCCGGGCAACCGGATCCTCCTCGGCGGCATTGATGGTCATGTCAGCCCCCAGACCACGCGCCAGATCCAGCTTTTCAGGGGCGATATCGACCGCGATCACGTGCAGGCCCATGGCCTTGGCATACTGGACCGCCATGTGACCCAGACCGCCGATGCCGGAAACCACCACCCAGTCGCCGGGCTTGGTATCGGTCATCTTCAGACCCTTGTACACCGTGATCCCGGCGCATAGGATCGGAGCCGCTGCGGCGAAGTCCAGCCCGGTGGGCAGATGGGCGACATAATCCGGATCGGCCAGCACATACTGCGCGAAGCCGCCGTTGACCGAATAGCCGGTGTTCTGCTGGCCGTCGCACAGCGTTTCCCAGCTGGTCATGCAATATTCGCAATGGCCGCAGGCCGTGTGCAGCCAGGGAACGCCGACCCGGTCGCCCTCCTTAACCGTGGTCACGCCAGGGCCGACCTTTGCGACGGTGCCGGCGCCCTCATGGCCCGGAATGAACGGCAGCGGCGGCTTGACCGGCCAATCGCCTTCGGCGGCGTGGAGATCGGTGTGACACACTCCGCAGGCCTCGACCTTGACCAGGATCCGGCCCGGCCGCACTTCGGGAACCGGCACCTCCTCAATGACCAGCGGTTTGCCATACTCATGGACGACCGCCGCCTTCATCGTCTCCGCCATGTTCGATCCTCACCTTCTGTGGGACGTTTCCGGCCAGATTGGCAGAGTCTGGCCGGTGCGCCTTGATCCAGATCATGTCTTCGGGTGGCTCGTCCATTCGACCTTGTCCGCGTGCAGCGACTTCACTGCACCATCAGGGATGGGGCACTTTCAGGGATGTGAAGGTGTCGGCTGATCCTGGTATCTTGGTGGGAGCAGCCAGCATACCAAGCCCACACCCTGTAGTTCCCCGCCTGCATCAAAGTTGCGAATGGGCCGGACTGCAACGCTGTTAACTTGGATCAACTGCGGTTGCCTTGCTTCCGTCTATGTTGACCTCGCGTCAACGGTGAATTTCGGTAGCCCAGATGGCAAAATCGATAGAATCACATTCCTTGAATGCAAGGCAAATCCACAAAATTTCGATTGACGACTTGGCCGCTGGCGCGAATAGCAAACAAACGGTCAGGTCTACTACTGAGAGAATACGGTTCGCTGTTTCGGTATACATCGTAACACTCGGAGTTCTGGCCTTTCAATTCATGAACAACCTGAGGGAGGTCGACGCCTTCAAAACGGTTCATTGGGTCTGGAACTATGAACTTGGCTTCGTCAAGCGGGCGTTGCCCGGTGCCACGGCAGAGTGGCTCCTAGGCCAAAGGATAAACGGCCAGGACACCATTCTCTACATATCCTCGACCGTCGTTCTGACGGTTTTCCTCGCCTATGCTGCATTTGCAGCCGTAGTGGCTTATGGCAGACCCACCCCTCGAGTAGCAGTCATCGCACTCTCGGGTGCTCTCCTCCAGCCTGCCCTGCCCAACTTCGCCTTCGACCTTGGCCGGTTCGACGCGATCAACTTTCTCCTGTTTCTTCTTGCCTGCCATGCAATCGTCTCTGGCAGCCGACAGTTGGCCGTGACGGCTGTCGCCACGTGCGGTTCGGTCGCCATGCTGGTGCACGAGGCCTTCCTGATCATGCACCTGCCCCTGCTGCTGGCCGTCCTTACGATGCGCCTGGCAACGGTAGACGGACTGCGAGGAAGGTCGCTGGTCGCGACAGTAATGATAGCGGCGGCGCTGCCCCTTGCCGCGTTCGCGGTTGTTTGGGTACTTGGCTCCCCTTCGGTTCCCCAGACCGAATGGAGAGCACATTGGAACGCGCAGCTGACTCAATCCAACATCTACACGGATAGCGCGCTGGAACTCCATTACGCCGGCATAGCCGAGGACGTGAGAATCACGATGAGCTACTTCAGCCTCATCGGGCTCATCATGGGCATAGCCACCGTGGCTGCGGCGACAGGGGTCGCGGCGGCAGTCTGGAGGTACTGGATACCCGATGGGATCAGATGGGAAAGGCTGACCTGCTTCGTTGCGGCGTTGATGCCGGTCCTCATGTTCCCCCTGGGGCTTGATTTCCTGCGCTGGTCCTCGGCAGTGACACTCAACTTTCTCATCGCAGCCCTGTGCCTGTCGTGCCTGATCCGGCCCCCGGCCGATGACAGCCTCGAGCCGCGGCATATGGGTTGGTTGGTCAGTCACAGCGGCAGGAGCACCCTCCGCGTCATGCTGGTGGCCCTTGCCTATGTCTACTTGATGTCTCCGCAATCTGCGGGCATCACGACGTTGCGATTGCCGCGGCCATTCAACTGCCTGTACGGCAGCCATGGAACGGGGATCGTGAATACTGTCGATTGCGCTGCCAACGATCTTGGGGTTGAGCAGTAAAACCATCTCAACGGAGCTGTTCCGCAGTCTGTTCAGATGTTCCCGCCACGGGCACCTCCTCAACCCGAAACACCGTTCCTTTGCCCGGCGTAGAAGAGACGCCGATACGGTGTCCGAGCAGGGTCGTCAGGCGATCAACCACGGCCAGCCCAATACCGAATCCCTCGATGGCCCTGTGGGTCTTGCTGTGGCTTCGGTGAAACTCACGGAAGATTTCGCCGAACTGATCCGGTGGTATGCCGATGCCGGTATCCCAAATCTCAACGGTGACCGTCGCTCCATGCCGTCGGCATCCGATCAGCACCCGTCCGCGATCCGTGTACCTGATAGCGTTGGAAATCAGGTTTCGCAGTATGCGTTCCAGCAGAAGCGGATCGCTGTACACTTCGATGCCCGTCTCGACGACGATCAGGTCCAAGCCCTTCTCGGTCGCTTGAGGCGCGAACTCTCCGCCAAGCCTCCTGAGCAGGTCGCCCAACGGCATCGGTCCGATGCTTGGTTCAACCACCCCCGCATCGAGTTTGGACAGGTGGATGACTGCCTCCAGCAGGTTCGCCAGCGACAATACCGACTGCTGGATCAATCTGACAAGATTCCTGGAAGAGGGTTCGACCACGCGGTTGTCCAGGAGCTTGGCGAACAGGGCAACGGCTTGGATGGGCTGACGAAGGTCATGGCTGGCGGCGGCCAGAAAGCTCGTCTTCGCCCGGTTCGCCTGCTCGGCCGCCAGCTTGTCCGCCAAGAGGCCCTCCTCCACCCGCTTCTGCTCGGTCACGTCCCGAGCTATACACAGGATCCCCATGATCTCGCCGCTCTCGGACCGCAGCGGCATCTTGAACTTCTCGAGGATCGTTCCGCCTGCGGCCAGCCGGAGCGGTTGCTCGATGGTCACCAGGTTTTCACCGGTCCGCATGATCCGCTCATCTTCGCGGCGGACTGCCTCTGCATCGGCCGGGGCCATGATGTCGTGGTCGGTGATGCCAGGGACAGCACGGGACGAGCGAAGACCGACCACCTCAGCAAATATCCGATTGCCGCCGAGGTACCGGGATTGCCGATCTTTCCAATAAATGGCGTAAGGTAACTGATTGAGGATCCGCCAAAGCGAGTCACTGCCCTCTGCCGGCCCAGTTTCCCTCAAGGGACCCGTCATCCTCTTGGCGTGGATCACCGCTCCGGACACCAGTCCGGCTTCCTTAGTGATCGGTCTTACCACGATGTTGAACCACCGGTTTTGATTGCAGAGTTCGATGGTAAGAGGCCTACCCGAGATAACGACCGATGCGACCGCATTGTGCAGAGGGAGACTGTTCGATCCGGCGATCTTGCCGATCGATTGGCCGTGGATGGCTCCAAGCGGAACGGTGAGGAAGTCAGCGGCCGCGTCGCTGAATGCTTCAACTCTGCCCTTGCGGTCTACAAGCAGCAAGGGATCCTGGACCGTGCTCAGTACGGTGAGTAAAAGATCTGGCGACAGAATATCGCGGTCGAGAGATGTCGTCACTGCCTGCACACCTTTTATTCCAAGGTTGATTGAACTTTAGCCGTGTTCGAAGTGACTACGATGGTTGACCAAAGGAGTTTAAACCAAGGATTGATAAGATGCGGCGATGTGGACTATATTTACCTCGTATAATGAGCTTATTTGACGGCAATCTGAAATACCATCATTGATGGCAACACGCATGGCCGCCGGGAGCCGAGCCCGTCGATCAGTGGGCCATCAGGACCGGAACCGCCATATGGCTAAGGACATGCCGTGTGGCGCCGCCCAGGATCCATTCGCTCAACTACGACCGTCCATAAGCCCCCATGACGATGAGATCGCCTGCTTCCCGAGGCGCCGCAGCCAGGATGGCGCTTCCCGCATCGCCGTCTTCGGCCCCGATCGGCTTGATGGACACCGGAGCACCGTGCGACGAGATCGCCCCCAGCAGGTCGAGCGCTGGCCACCGTGTGACGGAGGGGTAGGTGTGACTCGGCAAGGACGAATGACCCTGAATCGGCAAGGGGTCATTCGCCGCAAGTCGTTGTTTCGCCATGACTTCGCATGCTCGACCAAGTGTCATGCAGATGCCGATAGAGGGTCTGAGTCGACGCCGATTCACAGCTATCGGAATGTCTGAAATGAGTCGGAAGCGGACGTAGGTCAGTAGGCCTTCATAGCCAAATGAGGCATGTCGGCATCCGTAAATTGCGGACCGAAGGCGACAAACCCTAGCTTCTCGTAGAAGCCGAGCTTATCAACCTGAGCCGTCAGGTAGAAGCGACCAACACCGACCTCTCGGCAAAACTCCATCGCTGAGGCCATCATACTCCGTGCGATGCCTAATCCACGACGTTCGCGACGCACGGCGACCCGGCCGATCTTGGCATGCTCCAGTTTGAAGACGACCCGCAAAGTTCCGACGAGTTCGCCCGCGTGGAAGGCTACCAAATGGGTCGCGATCGGATCGTCCTCATCGATCTCTTCCTCTACGGGAACGCCTTGCTCTACTACGAAAACTTCATGGCGAAGCTCTAGCGCTGCTTTGCCAAGAGCCGAAGAGGCAGGCACCCGGGTGACGTGAATTTCTGATGATGCCGCTAACATTGATCCTGTACTCCTGCTTCCGCTGATACCAGAGCACGTGGCCGGTAATACCCTTTCCGTCCGAACGCTTCGATCATAGTGGGTTCAAATTGGCTGGAACACATGGTTTATGATAGAAGTGATCTCTCCAAGAGCATGTTGAGGTGAAGGTTTGAGAAAATAGCGGCAAATTTCAGATTATCTGCTCCAGGCTTTTTGCCAATCTCTCGTTGAAGATTCGGCTCATGGCCATGTAGATGAAGTTCTTCCCCTTGCCATCTATCAGTTCAGGTGCGCGCTCCAGAGCTGAGGAAGCGG
>NZ_AVFK01000064.1 GCF_000936425.1 Skermanella aerolata KACC 11604
CGCCGCGCGGCCTGGACCGAACGCTGGTGGCGACGCTGGCGAGCGGCCAATGGATCCGCACCTCACAATCGGTTCTGCTGACCGGCCCGATTGGGGTGGGCAAGACCTTCATCGCCTGCGCTCTTGGGCATCAGGCGGCGCGCGACGGCTTCCCGGTACTATACCGGCGCCTGCCGCGGCTGCTGGACGACCTGGCGATCGCCCGGGTGGCGGGCCGACACCGATCGGCCTTCACCAAGCTGGCGCGCACAAGGTTGCTGATCATCGACGAGTGGATGATGACGCGCCTGACGGCCGATCAGCGGCGTGACCTGATGGAGGTGATCGATGACCGCCATGACCGGGCGGCGACGATTCTGGTCTCCCAAATCCCGGTGTCCGGCTGGTTCGACCAGATCGGGGATGCCACTTACGCCGACGCCCTGCTGGACCGCATCGTTCACAACGCCCATCGCATCGAACTGCGCGGCGAGTCGATGCGTCGGCGGACCACGGTGAGCAGCGAGGAGGACACGACCACCGCGACGTAGATGGCACCTTGCCTTTGGGCATCGATGGTGTCCGGGGGGCGGGGCTCCGTCAAGTGTGGCGCCAGGGCGCCACCGCCTGCGGCGGCTTCGCACTTGACCGACCCCCACCCCCCGGACAGACGCTCCACCATCAAAGAAAAGGGCGAGAAATGCTCGCACCTATCACTGGTCATGGACTTGGAACATGAAACAGGGACAGGATGATGACTTGAAATATATGGCTACATAAATAGAATTGACCGCCAGATGAAAGACCAGTTACAGTACATATGTTGAAGGCGAAAGCGAGCCTCAGTCTGCGTTCAGCAGCGCGCGCAGGGTGTTCAGGCTACCGAACAGGCCGTTCAGATTGAACCGTACACCCTGTTCAGATTCGTCCGGTCAGACTGTTCATTTTTACCGAAATACGCAAGGAATTCGTCCAGGGCCTCGGCAGGCGTTTTCCAGCCAAGAGTTTTGCGGGGCCTGGTGTTGAGGGCGAGCGCGACGGCTGCCAGGGTGTCGGCATCATGCACGCCGAGGTCGGTGCCCTTGGGAAAGTACTGACGCAGCAGCCCGTTGGTGTTCTCGTTCGTGCCGCGCTGCCAGGGGCTGTGAGGGTCACAGAAGTAGACCTGGATCCCGGTGGCGATCCGCAGATGGGCGTGCTGTGCCATCTCTGCCCCCTGATCCCAGGTCAGCGACTGCCGCAGGTGCTCGGGCAAGGTGGTGATCGTGCGCGTGATGGCGTCGCGGACCGCTTCGGCGCCATGGCCGGCGAGCGCCGGCCCGTTCCTGACACGCGGCCCACTGGCGTGACCCGGCATCGGGGGCAGGTGGAGCAGCAGCGTGAACCGCGTCGTGCTCTCCACCAGGGTGCCAATCGCCGACCCTCCCAAGCCGATGATGAGGTCGCCTTCCCAATGCCCCGGCACCGCCCGGTCAGCCACCGCCGCCGGGCGCTGGCTGATCATGATCTCCAGGGCGATGAAGGACTTGCCCCGCCTGCGGGGCCGCGCCCTCGGGACGCGCAGAGCCCGGCCGCTCCTCAGGCAGGCGGTCAGGTCGCGGCGCAAGGCTCCCCGGCCTTGAATGAACAGCGCCCGGTAGATGGCCTCATGGCTGATGCGCATCGTCTGATCCTCGGGAAAGTCGAGCCGCAGGCGGCGAGCGATCTGTTCCGGGCTCCACGCCGTGGCCCACCGCCGGTCCTGCCGGGGCCCGTGACGGCGGCCCTTCCACGTCACGGCCGGCCCGTGAACCGCCGCCCCGTCCGGGGTGACGACCGTGCCGGCCAGACGCTCCTGCACGTACTGCCGCAGCGCCGGGTTGACCGCTAGCTTGGTCGGCTTTGGACGGCGCGCCGAGCGGTCAGCGTGCCACTGTGCGGCCGTCGCCCGATACTCCAGACCGCCTCCGCGAGTAGCCGCGTTCCGCCGCAGTTCCCGGGAGAAGGTCGATGCGGTCCGCTCCCAGGCGGCGAGCGATCTCCCGCACGCCATGCCCCTGGGCACGCAGCAGCGCGATTTCCTCCCGCTCCGCAAACTGCAAGTACCGTCCCAACGGCTGCTTCGCCGATGATGAGAACCCTGCTGGTGGCATGCCGCCTGCATCTCGGAACCACCGTGTTCCCACCGCGGGCGACACTCCGGCAAGAGATGCCGCATCCACGCTCGTTTGTCCCGTCGCGATCGCCTCCCAGAACCGCCGGCGATCCTCACGTTGCGCCACGGAGGGCCGACCTGGCGACCGAAGAGCATCTCGCCCTGACCGATCCGAATGCCGCTTCGGCTTCTTCATCGCAACCTCCTCTGTCGAAGTGTTGCGACGACCGCTTGAATCCGCCCTGGCTGCCCTGGTCAGTGTTGAAGATCTCCGGCTTGCCATGGCGGGCCAAGGCCTCTTCGACCGCTTCGACGCAGAACCCGGCTTCCATCGTGATCGACAGCCGCCAGGACAGCGCGCCCCGGACAGAATTGCAAAATTGCCCTTTGAACCTTTTATCGTGTTTGATCGCCCTTTGCCGCGCGGAGGGGTGACGGTTACACGGCGGCGCCGTTAATATGGGATCGGCTGTCCGCCATCGGATGGCCGAGGAGCGGAGGCGCCGATGGGACGCCGCGCGCAAGATCGCCCCCAAGTCAGAGTCCGGGTGTATTTCGAGACGACCCGGTTGAGTGGCTGCGTGTTGGCTCAGTCGTACGAATACGTGACACCGATCCGGCAGCAACGCCGCCAACCGATCCCCTGCGCACCGGATGAGGCGACCGATGACACCGACCTCGCTGTCACAGAAGCCCGAGGCTAGCCATGTTACTCTGTCACGCTGCCATCTACGCGCGCGTTTCCTCCGAGCATCAGGCCGAGGGCGGCACGATTGCCAGCCAGATCGCCGCGCTGGAGGCCCGCCTCGCCCAGGATGGGTTGCAGGTTACGCCAGACCATCGCTTCGTCGATGATGGCTACAGCGGCTCCACTTTGAAGCGACCCGGCCTGGAGCGCCTTCGCGATGCCGTCGCCTCTGGCCTGGTCGACCGCCTCTACGTTCATTCCCCGGATCGGCTGGCCCGGCGCTATGCCTATCAGGTGCTGCTCATCGACGAGTTCCGGCGTTCCGGCGTCGAGGTCGTGCTCCTCAACCGCCCTCTGGGCCAATCGCCGGAGGATGACCTGCTGCTCCAGGTCCAGGGGATGATCGCCGAGTATGAGAGGGCCAAGATCCTGGAGCGGAGCCGCCGGGGCAAGCGACATGCCGCGCATGCCGGCAGCGTGAGTGTCTTAAGCGCCGCCCCCTATGGTTACCGCTATGTCGACCGGCATGCCGGCGGCGGTGTCGCGCGCTACGAGGTTGTTGAGGAGCAGGCTGCCGTGGTGCGCCGGATCTTCCACTGGATGGGCGTCGACCGTCTCGGCATCCGCGAGATCTGCCTTCGGCTGGAGCGGTCCCGTCAGCCGTCGCCGACAGGCCGACCACGTTGGGCATCCTCGACCCTCGGAGATATGCTCAAGAACCCGGCCTACATGGGCGCTGCGGCGTTCGGCAAGACCCGGGCGGGACCCGCACCAGCTCGGCTCCGCCCCAGGCGCGGAGAGCCTGAGCACCCCAAGGTCGACGGCGGCACCTACAACGCCCCTGCGCAAGACCGGGTGACGGTGCCTGTCCCGGCAATCGTCGACCCCGCGCTGTTCGAGGCGGTCCAGGCCCAGTTGGCCGAGAACCGCCTCCGCCACCGGCGAGCGCCTGCCGGGCAGCGCCATCTGCTTCAGGGGCTGGTCGTCTGCAAGCTGTGCGGCTATGCCTACTACGGCAAGACGGTGTATCCGAGATCCCGCGGCGGCGAACGGCGCGAGTACCCGTACTACCGGTGCAGCGGTTCCGATGCGTATCGCTTCGGCGGGCAGCGCGTCTGCACGAACGCGCAGGTTCGCGCCGATCACCTGAATGCCGCGGTCTGGCGGGAGGTCGAGCGGCTGCTGAACGATCCGCACCGCCTGGCCGCCGAATATGAGCGCCGCCTCGACCAGGTGCGGGATGGCAGCCCCGAGCAAATCGATCTGGCCGCTCTGGAAGCTCAAGTGGCCAAGCTGAAGCGCGGCATCGAGCGATTGATCGACAGCTATGCCGAAGGGGTCATCGACAAGGGAGAGTTCGAACCGCGCCTTGTCGGGTTCCGCCAACGCCTCGGTGGTTTGGAGGAACGCCGCCGAGCCTTGTTCGATCGGACTTCCCTGGAAACCACCCTGACGCTCCTGGTCGGACGGTTGGAGGACTTTGCTGGTCATGTCCGCAACAAGCTCGAAGCTTTCGACTGGCACCAGCGTCGTGACCTGATCCGCCTGCTGGTCAAGCGTGTGGAGATCGACCATACCGATATCACAGTCGTCTTCCGGGTCACACCCTTACCCGATGGGCATGATCCCGATATCGGCAACCGGATTTTGCAAATTGTCCGGGGCGTCAGAACCCGCCGGCTGAACCAGTCGATGACGGCAGCGAGGTAGACGAAGCCGCGCGCCATAGGAACGTAGGTCAGGTCCATGGCCCAGACCTGATTGGGACGCGTGACCGGCAGATCGCGCAGCAGGTATGGATAGATCCTGTGCCCCGGCGCCGGTTTCGAGGTGTTGGGTTTGCGATAGACGGCTTCGATTCCCATCCGCTTCATCAGCGTCGAGACATGCCGACGGCCCACCTGGAAGCCTTCGGCGGTGAGCAGATCACGCAGCATGCGGCTGCTCGCAAAGGGAAAATCGAGATGCAGTTCGTCCATCCGGCGCATCAGCGCGAGGTCGGCGGACGAGGCTGGCCGTGGCAGGTAATAGACGCTGCCCCGGCTGACGTTGAGTATCCTGGCCTGTCCGGTGATCGACAGATCATGCGAGCGGTCGATCATCGCTTTGCGCTCAGCAAACCCGCTTCGGCCTGGCGCGCCGGCCAAAAAATCGTTCTCCAGCGTCAGCTCTCCGATCTTCGCATGCAGCACCGTCAGATCCACCACCGGCCCCGGACTGTCACCGCGACTTTCTGATCCAAATACCCCGGCTGCCCCGTCGAGAAGTTGCGCCTTCCACTGCGTGATCTGGTTGGGATGAATGTCGAACTGCTGCGCCAACTCGGCCAGCGTCTTCTCGCCCTTGACGGCAGCCAAGGCCACCTTCGCCTTGAAGGCCGGTGTGTGGTTCCGACGTGGTCGTCTTGTCATTGCTGCTCCTGTGCGGCACGCATACTGGCCGCTTTCAGGCAGAAACTCCACTTATCCCGATGTTCAGATTTCCCGAGCCAGCTCTATCGTTTCGCTAGATTTTCCACAGGAGGAAGGCGCTTATCATGGATTGCGCATAGCTCAAATAACATTCAACAGGTAAGCGTGCTCGACAAACTCGACGGTCGTCGTACCGCCCAGGAACTTCCTGCCGGCATCTTCGCCCCGCCGCCTATTCGAAGAACCGTCTTCCTGGTGCCTGGAGACTTGTCTCCTTGATGTCGGAAAGGTTAGTGAGCCGGAGGAAGCGCTGACCGCAGAACTACGGGTAATAATCTTCAAGCTGGAAAAGATGCCCTCGGATTGCGCTGGTTGATGGAGGTCAACCGTATGCCAAAGCTCTCGACAGGCGAGGCCGCCACCGAGCGGCCGACCGGTTCGGTAGGCTCTAACGTCAAGACAATTCGCGGCCCGCCTGGAGCCACGCGCAGGGTGTAGCGTCGGGCGACGGATCTAATTTCCCATCCCGAGCATGGCGAAGCCGGGCTGCTGATTGTCTTGATGCCCACAAACCGAATACCCTGTCGGCATGTTCCCGGGTGATCTCCTTCAGATCACCCGGGAACTGCCTCCCCGGCGAGGGGCCGCTTTCTTCGTAAGTTGTCGACGATACCCGCTACAGGGTGCGGTCTTTGAAGGGGTCCTCCAGTCAGCTCGGGGTGCTCCGTTATCGCGCGACCTCCGCCAGCTCGCGGGCGTCGGCGGCCAGTGCACGCAGGAGGTAGAACTCGGTGTCGTTCCTGGTGGCCGGGATCAAGGTCTCGAACTTGGCGTGGTACTCCGCCACATTGGCCCACTGGCCGTGCGCTCGTCGAACAGGGCCTCAAGCGCGCGGCTCTCCAGATGGCCCGCCGCGTCCCAAGCGACGGGGTCTGTAACATATAGTCGGTGATAGCCAGGGTTTCCGCACAGCGCTGGTATTTGCCAATCAAATGCGCCATCTGCATGCGGCTTTGTTGCTCTCAAGGTGGATAGCTAGGGGTGAAGCCCTTCTTCCTCGACAATTGCGCTCGCCACCGACGGCACCCACCGCGCCAGGTTCTCCCTCGCGGCAGCTGCTACCGGAACCTTGACACCGAGCGCTTCGGCTCGCTTGGCCCATGCAATGCGCTTTGAACTGTCTGCGCTGTTGAGGAAGGCCAGAGCCGCTTGCGCCTCTGAATTCAGCGGCTTCTTTCGCGCTGCCCGGCGCTGGCCCTTCGGCCGATCTAAAGCGCGCGCTGTTTCGGCTGCTTCGGTCGTTCCCTTTTTTCGGATGTAGAAGACGACGGAAATCACCTTGCCGCCGCCGCGTCCCCTGCCCTGCCTCACCTCGGACAGATCGACCGAGAATTCCGCGATTTGGCCGATTTCCTCAATGGCTGGGTTGAGCGCCGTTCTCCGAAAATCCTTCCAGTCTTTCAGCTTGTCAGAGCAGCCGAGCAGATCGCGTAATTCAGCGGCCGAGATTTGCCAGTACGGCTCGGCTGCATTTCGATCCGCGTAGCGTTTCAGTACCTGATACAGGATCAGGGTGTATTTGGAGTCGCACTGATAGACGACACGGAGAGAGATGTATGAGTACAGTGCCGGCTCAATCAGCTTTTCCATGAGAGGAAGCTGGAAGGTGTAGTGCAGCACGCCATCTTCGATCCGGCTCGGCCCCAGCAGTTGGGTCGACTCCCATTTCGTCCCGTCCGACTGAAGGTAGTCGAACTGCACGAGCACTCGTTGCAAGCCGGTGAGCGCGGTTTTCAGTCGGAAGCTGTTATCGTCCTCATAGCCGTCGCGCGCTTCTGCAGCATAGCGGCGAATCGCGACCATCGGAATGGCATGTTCCTGGCCATCAGCCAGCACCTTACGCATTGTCTTCCGCACAGAGCGTTCCTGCTCAATCGGTGATTCATGCGCTTCCTGTGCTTGCAGCCGTGCTATCTCCCCTGCCCGCTGGGCCTTATCCCAAACTTCCTTCATGCGCGGATAGGCATGAGCCAGCAGATGGTCGAACAGGCGCCGGGCTGATAGAGGAAGATCCTCGTTAGCCTTGATTTCGACGGCTCCTGTCGCCTTAATCAGGTGGAGCGGTTTGGCCAGCGCTTTGTTCATGGGCGGGAACGGTAATAGGGTCGGCCTCCGAAATGCAATCCCGAAAAGGGCGTGCCAAAACTCCGAATTCAGAAACTATCCTGCCCCGTGCCAAACCTCCGAAATTGCGCGACAGGAATCCTTATGATTCTTGATTCCTTATAGTTCCTATAGGAAGATTTCCTAATTATAACAATATGTTAGCAACTATATTCGGACTTATTGCACGCCTTTTCGGACTTATTGCACGCCTTTTCGGAGGTTTGGCACGGCTTCAACGGAGTTTTGGCACGGCGAATTCGGAGTTCTTGTACGAGTGGGAAATGAATTCGGAGTTTTGGTACGCCTTACGGCTCAACCTCGATCCCTGCCGCCCGCAGCTTCTACACCGCTGCCTCGCCAAACCAGGTGTTGATCGACTTCTTCGCGTAGGCCTTCTTTGCACCCTTCTCGACTGGGGCCATCACTTCGGCCGGAACGCGGAGCATCCACTTGGTAATTTCGTCAGCAGGTTTCTCAGGCTCGACCGGCACAGTGGCTTCCTGTACTTCACCTGTCGGAATCCCATCCTTGTTGATGATCGCCGGCTCCGCCGGATCGAAGCCAGGAGTAGGCTGAGGCTTCGTTACGCGCTCACGCAGTGGTGAGCAACAAGAACCGTGGAGCATCGACTCGCTTGGGCTGATGGTGGCAGGAAATTTCGGAATCGGCTTTGTGCCAGGTCTTGCACGCCGCCGGCGTCCACTGGCCAAGATTGCACTCTGTCTTGCTCTCGTTTGCGGCTGCCAGCAGGCTCGTGAATGTCGCGCCATCACCCATGCTCCATTATCTCCCAGCTTCCTTTCACGATCCCGTGCTTTATCGAGCCCGGCAGCCGGATAGTAAGCAGCCGGATAGTAAATTGCAGCAGTGCGTTCCACGACATCGTAACAACCTATGTTGTTATTGGGCTACACTCACTTTTGAGGGTAGGGGTATAGGCCTCTAGCAACCTTGCCTGCCTTTGTCGCTTTATGATCCTATCCCCGCTAGTCGACCATAGAGGAGCAAGCATGTTATGGGCAATATTCTTACTTTGGCGTCAGCCAAGGGTGGGTGTGGAAAATCCACGATCACCATCGTCCTTGCCGCCAATTTGGCCGCGTTGGGCTACAAGGTCTGCGTGATCGACAGCGACCGCAATCAGAGCTTCGCCAGCTGGCACAGTAACGCCTATGAGGGGAAGCCCTTCACCGTGCTGTCCGAGGTGGATCATATCAAGGTCGTGGATCTCGCCAGCGAGCAGGCCGAGACGCACGACTTAGTGCTGGTCGACACGGCGGGCTTCGAGAACTTGACGGCCGCGTCGGCGATCGGCATGGCCGACTACGTGCTGATCCCCTGCATGCCTGACCGGGGCAGCGTGCGCGAGACGCTGCGGACCGCTTCGCAGGTTGCTAGTCTGTCTAAGGCAGCTAGACGGGCTATCCCCCATAGTGTCATATTGACTCGCTGGAAGACGAAGGGGCTGGCTGAGCGGGCAGCGCTCGATAGCATCGAGGAGGCGAGCCTGCCGGTCCTCGAGCACGGCTTCGCCGATTTGTCCGATTACGCCAAGCTGTCCTTCAGCGGATCAGTGCCGCTCTCCGGTAAGGTCGGCATGCAGGCGGATAAGGTCATAGCCGCCCTAGTAGCAAAGGGGGCTATTTCCTCTAGAGGGGCTAGGAAGACTAAGGAGAAAGCAGGAGTAGCAGCATAATGTCATCGTTCAAGCCGAAGCGCGTCTCCGGTGCGGATCTCGTCTCACAGATCAGCCCCGCCACCAGCGGCCTGCCCGCCTCCGTTCCGACACCGTCGCTATCGGCGTTGCCCGCACCGGTGGCAAAGCCCCTTCCGCTGAAGAAGGTGCAGATCAATTTTCAGGCCAGTGAGCCGTTTGCTGAACTGGTAGCCATTGAGGCCGAGAAGGCTGGCAGTACGCGGCGTTTCTTTGCTCGGTTGTTGCGGGACGCTGGCTACGACGTGCCGGAAGTAGACGTTAATCCACCTGACACTAGGCGGCGTAGGGGGCAAAGGGAGCTAGACGGCTAGGGGCATAAGCCCCTAGCTCAATTAAGTTGCTATTCGTCTATGGGCTTAGCGGTGACGTCTCGAATAAGGCTACGTCACCGTTGTCAGTGGGCGCCGATACGGTGAAGCCTACGCGGTCCAAGCGTTGGACCCAATCAAATAGCGTCACCTATGTTTTCTACCCATATAGGTGCTATGTGTCTATACCGGTTTTTCCATATACGAGTAGATATCTAGTTCCATAGGGAAGCTATGCCTCTAGCTGTGATGGAAAAGTCTCCGGTGCAACAGGGCAGGGGAGGGCGGAGTTCGCCCCGATGAAGCGCCGGTTGATCCGGTCCAACGCCAGCAGCCAGTGACGCACAAACCCTGGCCGCGCAATCAGGATCTCTTTGACCTCTCCAATGATGGCGCCGAGCAGCTCATCGCGCTCGTCGATCGTGCTGCAATTGGAGAGCTGCGCGACGAATTCACGCAGCCGGATTGCATCGGGGCTGGGGGCGGGTAGGGCGGTCATGGCGCGCGGTACTCCTCAATGGCTGGCACGCCGTAAGGGTAATTTTTGTTCATGATTTGTTCTAGTCTTCCAAGCGCATAGCCTCCATGTTGCTGGGCTGGGCGCTGTTGCGGCTGACTTGTCGGGCCTGTGGCCACACTGGCCTGTTCGATCCATGCAACATGATCCAGTTCTTCGGCGCCGGCGCTGCCTAGACAGGCTACTGCTGGTCTGCCGGGTGCCTGACTCGATCCACGAGGCGGTATGCGATCTATCCCAGGCGCCTGACGTGGCTGATTGAGCCGCCCTCCCTTCCCCCTCAAGCATTTCCCACTGATAAAGGACGTTATCAGTGGCTATGTCGCCCTCGACCGCTGGCATGGCGAGGGATCAGTCCGCGAGAAGGAAGGGGAAGCCGTTCCACAGCACACCACTGCCTAACCCATTCATTCCCACCTCGCCACACCAAGGCCGACTGGTCGGGCTCATCTACCTTATCTCCGGCTGATCCGATTTTGCAGCCGGAGGAATGCCGAAAACCTTATGGAACTCAAGGAACGTGGGATCATATTGGAGAGGTATCAGTATGACTCGTGACGTGAGCATGCCATGGGGTTTGACCAGAAACTGAAGGATCTACTGAGACTTCAGACCACGCAGCCGGATGCGTTCACCGCTGAATTGGATGAGCCCTGGCCGGGCATGCGGTCGGACATCGAATTGGCGCTTGGGATCCTGATGGAGTATCAGAGGCGGGGCGAGCCGCTTCGGCTGATCGAGGATTTCCACATCAACGAGGAAACCGGAGAGGTCAAGGTCCTGATGCCGGAATGGCAAACCAGCCTCATTGCGGAATTCCGTTCCTTATTCGATGAGGACGAGGCTCAATACCGGTTCATGAAGACCTATAACGAGTTGATCGGCAAACGGATGACGGGCCCTGGTCTGAACTGAAAAACCTCTCCCCCCTAGCCTTGGCCGCTTTTGATGGCGCTATACCGGGATGCTCCCGCCACCTCATCGACTGTCATGCCCGATTCCACGGAAGGCTTTTTTCTTTCGTGTTCATCTTCCACCGATGCCTGGTCCTGACGTCGCTGGCCGCTACCATGCCTCACATCAATCCTGCCACCCCAGGATCCGGAGATTGCCTGTCGATGCCGACTTCGAAGAAGCCGAGAAAACCAAAAGCCGCAAGCGTTGCTGCGAAGCGCAAGCCTGACGCGGTCACCATGCTGCCGGATCGCCGTGCGATGGAAGGAGTGCTTGCGATGCTTTCCTCCGGGCTCGGAACTGGTCCCGGCGGCAATGCTCTGGAGGACGCTCAGGACCTTATGTACAGGGCCTGGGAAACTGCCGACCAGCGGCAGCGGGTCGCCCTGGCGAAGGAGGCCTTGAGCCGGTCCCCACTTTGCGCCGATGCCTACGTTCTGCTCGCCGAGGAGACGGCGAAAACTCCCGCAGAAGCAATTGAGTTGTACCAAAAGGGCCTGGAAGCCGGTGAGAAAGCGATAGGTCCGGCGGCACTCCAGGAGGATGTCGGCCATTTCTGGGGCCTGCTGGAAACCCGTCCCTACATGCGTGCCCGCGGCGGACTGGCCCAGGCGCTCTGGGATGTCGGGCGCCACGACGAAGCCCTTGAGCATTATCGGGAACTCCTGCGCCTCAACCCGAACGACAATCAGGGCAACCGCTATCTTCTTGCGGGCTGCCTGCTTGCCCTGGATCGGGACGCTGACCTGACGGCGCTGCTCACCGCCTATGGACAAGAGAGCACGGCAGAATGGAGCTACACGTGGGCGCTGATCGCGTATCGCCGCGACGGCGACAGCGTGGAGGCTCGATCCCTGCTCGAAAAAGCTACGACAGCGAACAGCCATGTCGCGTCTTACCTTCTGGGCCGGAAGAAGTTGCCGCGGAAGTTGGCCCCATACATCACGATGGGAGGAGAAGACGAGGCCCAGGAGTACGCTCGCCGCTATGCCGCGGCCTGGGCAAACACCCAGGGCGCTCTGGAGTGGCTGACGGCACGCCTGCCATCGAACGTGAAAACCGCGCGGCGCTGACAAACCAAGTGCTGTGTGAACTTTGGTTACCGTCCACCGGAATGCTGCGGCCGCTGCTGCGTGAGGGCCGTTCGAAACTCAGGGCCTCTGCAAGCCTGCCTCGTTCCTGTGACAAGGCTATTCAGACGAACGGAGCCACCTCAGTCGGTGCTGGTAATCGTTTGTGGCGCGGCGGGGTTATTAAGCGCAGGTGTGAAGCTATACGCCAATAAGATTATGGCGGCAAAGGCGGCAGTGAACGCAAATAGATCTATGACGCGCATGAGCACTGCTTGGTTGCATTGAGACTCCCTCGATTATGACGCATGTCGGTTAAGAAGGTCTGAGTACGGGTAGGCTGAACATACGTGTTTTTGCCGAGCTCGGCAAAAACACGTATCCTGAACCTACCCCATGCTCGCCCGCATGGTCCGCGCCCAGCCCGACACAGCGCTCGGCCTGCGCAACCGCGCCATCCTGCTCGCCGGCTTCGGCGGCGCCCTGCGGCGCTCCGAGATCGTCGGGCTCGACGTCGAGCTGGTCGATGGCAAGGGCGTCGTGCTGACCGTCCGGCGCTCCAAAACCGGCCAGCACGGGGCCGGGCAGGCGGTTGCGATCCGGTGCTCCGACGACCCCGACCTGTGCGCCCCCACCGCGCTGCGGCGCTGGCTGGAACACCGGGCTCCCCGCCACGCCGACGACCCCCTGTTCATCGGCCTGCGCGCCGGCGGGATGATGACCGCAACCCGGCTGTCAGACAAGGCGGTGGTCCGGCTGGTCAGGGACACCGCCGAGGCAGTCGGCGACGGTGATCCGGGGCTGATGGAAAGAACCTTCGGCAATCTCGTTGTCAGTGTCCAGCGCTCCTACTCGGGCCACAGCCTGCGCGCCGGCCTCGCCACGGCGGCCGAGGCCGAGGCCCAGCTCCACGACGTGATGCGCCAGACCCGCCACAGGAGCATCGAGGTCGCCCGCCGCTACATGCGCTCCACCGACCTCTGGCGCAACAACGTCACCGAGAAGATCATGCGCTATCGAACCTGAGGAGGGGGAAGCGGTGCAACCGCCAAAACAAAGCTGAGATCGTTAAGGAACAACGACACACCTTCAAGCGGCTGCGTCCGCCGAAGTTACTTGGCCCGTCGGCGGATCGATCGGACGAGTCTGACAGTCCTGATGTGCTATACAGACGCCGGGTAACCGCATAGGCGAGCTTTAATTCAGTTCACAATCATACAAGGACTTTCATCTTGGACGCTGTCGACTTTCTGACCGAGAACCAGGGCCCGATCGCTCCGACCCGGCCGCGGTCGGTTTACTTCGATGTCGTTGTCGAGGCAAGGAAGCCCGGCTTTGATGTCGACAGCTTCCGCCAGGGGCTGCAGGAGGCGCTTGTCCAGGATCCTGACCTGCTGGCGCTGGGCCGCAGGCAGGGCGGCTTCAATGACCATGCCGGGTTCGTCGGTGTTGGTGTCGAACAGGCTGTGGCGGTTGCTCCCGCGGTGGCCTGTCGGGTGCGCATCGACTTCAGGTCTGACGGACGCATTGACCGCGACGTCGTCGACGCCATCATCGCCGACAACGTCAAAGCGGAGTTGACGCTCTCCTGAGCCGGTATGATCGGTCAGGCTGGATTGGCGCTGGGAACGTGGACGGCAGTACCAGCCTGTGCTGGGACGGTCCTACTCAATCGGGAGTCAAGCCCGGCCATCGACGTTAGGGTCTGGCCTTTGGTCCAGCGTCGTGAAGAGATCGCGCACCCACGAGGGAGAGGGGGAACCTTGAAGCTGTCACAGATCCTGGAGACCATGCCTGGCTGGAGTTCGAGCATGCGGACAGCGACCGGTCCGCATAAAGGACGCTTGACCGTCGTGTCGTCACCCATGCTTGACCGGGGCTGGGACTACCTGGCGAACCGTCCACCCCTGGCTATCGCTCCATTCAAGGTCAGCAAGGCTGAGCGGGCGCGCACCACGATCGATCTATTCGAGGTGCTCGAGCGCGGGTCAGTCTGGGAGATCGAGAACGCCTGGAGTTTGGCCGATTGGCAGGACGGTCCGGGCCGCACGGCGCGTGTCGTGATCTGGGGCCGGGGGACCGCCAATCTCGGAGGGTGCCTGCTCGCGATCGATGTGGAGACTGGTGAGGTGCTGGCTTTTGACGAGGGTGCATTTGTGCCCGACCCGGACAGATGGACGCGGGCGGAGCCAAAGCAGGACGACGTCATGGCGATTGAGTTCGTTCTTGGAGCCCCTGACGCGCCAGCTGTCAACGTCGAAAGCTGGCTGCAGAAACGGGCGGATGCCCGCTGGAACCACAAACGCCTGATCCCGTCCCTGGATGTCAGGCGTTGACCTCGCCGGTTATGAAGCACCGACATGCGAGATGTCGAGCGCATTACGCTGACCAGGACTGTTGCAGCAGTTTCATTGCCTGGTCCGGAACTGCCGCTGATCCGCGCCGGTTGGATGTCCCGTGTCGAATGTGAGTGCAAAATGTTGTTCTGCTTCAGGAGCCGGCCGGACTATGCAGGATCCATTCCGGCGTCACTCCTGCTGACCGCGGTTGGTTTCAGCCTTTTCAGCATTCCGGAGCACCGCCATGAGTATCCGTTGCCGTTGTCTACTCGTGCGAGAGGGTGACAAACCCATCTGGAGCGACAAGGACCTGCGGCTTGATCCGAGCATCAACGAGTGGATTCAATTTGAGGATGGCGGCGTGCTCTCGACCTTCCGTGTCAGCGCGGTGATGCACACGCCCGGCTTGGAAGGGGTGGACTTTGCCCTGGTGCTGACGGAGCAGCCCGGCACGCGCGGTCGCCCTTTCCGCGATCTGTTCGAGGAGTGGGCGGCGACGGGCTCGACGCTTTAGCAGCCTCGTTCCGGGACATCATTGCGGCACGCTCGGTCCGGCACTACCGCGGAAGCTTGCTTGAACGGTGCCGCAGCCCAAACCGGACTACCGGAAAAAGCCGCTTGCCTGAATTCTCGCGCCAAGCAGGATCCCGCAGAGCGCAATACCAGCAGGGTTCGGAGATGTGGTCGAACAAGCTTCTATCAATAGTACTTCCCTTGATCGGCCTCTACGTATTGATCGTCGGATCCCTCTATGTCCTGCAGCGGCCCATGATCTTTCAGGCCGGGATGTCCCCTGTGCCACCCGTCCTCAACAGCGTGCCTGGATTTCAGGAAGTTTCCCATCGCACCGAGGACGGCCTCGACCTGCGCGCACTATACCGACCAGCCGCGCCAGGGGCACTGACCCTGGTCTATTTCCACGGCAATGCCGATGGATTGTCGGGCTCGCTCCGGGTCACCGAACGTCTGGCCGCCAAAGGATACGGTCTGCTCCTTGTCGGCTATCGGGGCTATGACAGGAACCCGGGCAGCCCGTCCGAGGAAGGGCTCTATGCCGACGGCCGCAGCGCCCTGAGGTGGCTTTCCGAGCATGGCGTGCCAGGCTCCGGGACGGTTCTGGTTGGCAACTCGCTCGGTTCGGGGCCGGCGACCGAAATGGCTGCCACACATCCGGTTGCCGGCCTGGTGCTGATTTCCGGCTATACCTCGCTGCCCGATGTCGCAGCCTCCACCTATCCGTTCGTTCCCGTGCGGCTGCTGATGCGCGACCGCTTCGACAATATCGGGAAATTCAGTCAGGTCATGGCGCCAATCCTCATCCTTCATGGTACGGCGGATCGGACCATCCCTTACGATCACGCGGTGAGACTTGCCGGCGCAGCTGGCAACCGTACCCGGCTGGTGCCGTTCGAGGGGATTGGGCACGAACTGGCGGGCAGTCCCATGGTGTCACCGGCCATCGATCGGTGGCTCTCTTTTCTGGCGCGCTGATGGTGTCCGGAAGTTGGGGCGGCATTGTGGCTCTGACGTCAGCGACCTAGTCCTGATCCTGTGGCTGATGGCATGGCGACGCTTTGGCGGCAATCCGGTGGCTGCAAGCGCAGCAGTACAAAGTACTGATCCATGCCCGATGATGTTAAGTTCTCGAACATGATCAGATGGTGGTGAAAATGACGCCGCCGTACAACTGGCAGATCATCCCAGCTTACTTCATGTGTCGTCTCTGCAGGATCCGCCAACCCTGGTTGCCCGGCACGTTGCGTCATGTCGGCGCGACCGCCGCAAGGCGGGGTGGCTTTTCGTGCAGGGCGCTGCTGCCACGACCGGAAAGGCTGGGATTGGTCATGAAGTAGGTGTGCGCGCTGGAGGCAGTGCTGCCCGCCGCGATGCGGCGGTAGCTGCCGTCGGGCTCGAGCACCCAGCTCTGCGCCTGGTCATTGAGATTGGCGACCATGATCTGGTCCAGGATCTGCCGATGGACGGTCAGGTTCTCGATCGGCACCAGCGTCTCGATCCGACGGTCCAGGTTGCGCGGCATCCAGTCCGCCGATGAGATGAATACCAGCGCGTCACGCGATGGCAGCGCACGCCCGTTGCCGAAGCAGATGATCCGGGCGTGCTCCAGGAAGCGGCCGACAATGCTCCTGACCCGGATGTTCTCGGACAGGCCGGGGACGCCCGGCCGCAGGCAGCAGATGCCGCGGATCACGAGGTCGATGCTGACACCGGCCCGCGAGCCTTCGTACAGCTTGTCGATCAGAGCGGCATCGACCAGCGAGTTCAGCTTGACCCAGATCTGCGCCGGTTTGCCGGCGCGGGCGAAGGCGATCTCCCGGTCAATCAACTCGACCAGCCGGCTGCGCAGGGTCAGGGGTGCGATCGCCAGCTTCTCCAGCGCCGCAGGCCGCACGTACCCGGTCATGTAGTTGAACAATACCGAGGCGTCCCGGCAGAGCGCCGGATCGCTGGTGAAGAAGGACAGGTCGGTATATATCTTCGCCGTGATCGGGTGGTAATTGCCGGTGCCGAAATGGACGTAGGAGCGCAGTGTTCCGTCCTCGCGCCGCACCACCAGTGAGACCTTGGCATGGGTCTTGAGATCGAAGATGCCGTAGACGACCTGCGCCCCGGCACGCTCCAGGTCGCGCGCCCACTGGATGTTGGCTTCCTCGTCGAAGCGCGCCTTGAGCTCGACCATCGCGGTGACCGACTTGCCGGCTTCGGCGGCCTCGATCAGCGCCGCGACGATCGGCGAGTTCTTCGAGGTCCGGTACAGCGTCTGCTTGATCGCGACGACACCCGGATCGCGCGCCGCCTGCTGCAGGAACTGCACAACGATGTCGAAGCTCTCATACGGATGGTGGACGACGATGTCCTTGGTGCGGATCGCCGCGAAGCAGTCGCCGCCAAAATCGCGGATCCGCTCGGGAAAGCGGACAGTGTACGGCGGGAACACGAGGTCGGGGCGCTCGTCGACGATCAACCGCTTCGTTTCGACCAGCCCGATCAGTCCCTCGCGAACGAAGACGTCTTCCGGCGCCACGGCCAGCCGGCTGCGCAGAAACTCGCGCAGATCGGGCGCCATGCCCCCGTTGACGGTCAGCCGGATCACGCCGCCACGGCGCCGGCGCTTCAATGCGCTCTCGAAGGTCCGCACAAGATCTTCGGCTTCCTCGTCGATCTCCATCCCGCTGTCACGCAGAACACGGAACAGGCCATACCCCACCAGCGTAAAGGGTTTGGGAAACAGCCGGTCGATGAACAGCAGGGCAACCTGCTCCAGCAGGATGAAGCGGGGGTCGGCACCGGGTATTCGAATGAACCGGTCGATCTGGGTCGGCAACAGCACCACCACGTCGAGGTCGCGGTTCCGTTCGGCATCATGGAGCTGGAGCGCCAGCCCCATGCCGCGGTTGGCGATGAACGGGAAGGGATGAGCGGGATCGATCGCCAGCGGCGTCAGGATCGGGAGGATGTCGGACATGAAGCGCTCGGCGAGTGCGTCGAGATCGGTGGCCGTCAGCTCCGACGGATCGACGACCGCGATGCCGGCCTCGCGCAGCTCCTGCCGCAGCGCCCGCCAGCAGTCCTGCTGGTCCTGCATCAGCGCGCTGATGCATACCCGGATCTCGGTCAGCTGTTCGGCCGGTGTCAGCCCGTCATCCGAGACCGTCCTGATGCCGGCGCGGTGCTGGGTCATCAGACCGGCGACGCGCACGATGTTGAATTCCTCCATGTTGGCGGCCGAGATTGCCAGGAAGCGCAGCCGCTCGAGAAGCGGATGACGGGGATTGGCCGCTTCCTCCAGGACCCGCCGGTTGAACTTCAGCCAGGACAGCTCGCGGTTGATGTACCGGTCCCGTGGTGCGATGTCGCGTCCGGTCGCGCTGTCCTCCCGGTCTCCGGCCGCGGCAGCCGCGGCATGGTTCCGGGTCTGGTCCAACGGCGACCTTATCATTTCGACCTCTCCCTTTTCAGCATCACCGGCTTTTTTGCTTTCCTGTTCAACCAGCCCTCTGGAAGGCCGGCACCGCTGGCCGACGTCGCCTGTGCGTCACAGGGCTTTCGGAAGAGGGTGGCGTGCCGGATACCAGGTAAACAACGCCAGGCGAAGATAGCCATGTAACCGAGTATTTAAGCTGTTGGTGTCGGGATTGTCGCTTGAAAAATGGCAAAAACTCTGCACCACAACAGCTCCGCGCCTGCCCTGTCAGCGATGCATCAAAGGTTAGAAGGCCTGAACGCGCGGAAAAGCACGTCAGCGTACTGAGACCTCGTCGCTCGTCCCATAGCTTCTCCCGGCAGTCGCCGCAGTGGATCCGATTGATGATCTGCTTCAGTCCAGCGCGCTGTCATCCGGTGTGGTCAGCAACCGGACCCCGCCGCCTTCCCGGTTTTCCGGCGGCTTCATCCGGGCCCCTTCCAGGCAGAACTCATAGAGCCATTTCTGGACCTGATCGCGAGTGTAGAAATCCTTGACTGGAGCGCCGCTCTCGTAGGCGGTAATGTATTCCAGCATCTGCTCTCTGGTCATCGTCATCTCAAGCCTCCGTTATATCAAGTGCGGCATTGCCCCCGAACGCTTCCCGGAGACGTTCGCCGAAAGCGGGAGCAGCCAGGATGGTCGCTGTCATCCGGGTCGGACAGCCGGGTTCCCCCTCGAAACGGACCAGTTCCAGGATGGCCTCGGAATCGGCGGCGTGGAGCAACTGGCTGATCCGGGTTTCGATCTGCTGTTGTTCCTCCGGCGACAGGGCATGGTCGAAACAAAGCCCCATCCGGATCGTCCCCCGCTCAACTGTCATCGGGACAGCCGCCGGAGATCACCCGGAGGATCGGACCGGGCGGCGGAACCGGCAGAACGCCATTCAGGCGGTTCCAGATCGACCCGACATGATCCGCGTCCGCTGGTCGGAAAATCCAGGACACATCCAACGTGACCTGACACCCCTTGAACAGGCTCTTTGCTCTGCATGCCCTGACCACCCTCCTGGTCACAAATTCCGCCGTTCTACCCAATCAGCCATCCCGCGAATAGTTGCAACGGCACCATGCCGATTCGCAGCCTTGCCTGCTGAGACGAGGTCGTTTCGCAGCAGCAGACAGGATCGCCTGCCGTCAGGAAAGTCAGTTTTCCTGATGGATATGACAATCCGCAGGCGGGGTGATGACGTTCACAGGAAGCGGGCGCTTTTTATTTGCATCCACAAGTCGTTGCGATACTCAATTGCCACAGGCAAACCGCGTCGGAGCTGAAGCATGACGGGACTGCGAGTGGTTGAGGGGCGTGGGCTTGATGATCGACAATCAGGTGCGGCGCGCGTCGTCGTTCAGGGCATCGGCCTCAGGCAGTCCGGCATGAAACTTACCTATGAGGGCTGGGACCTGGTCCTGCATGTCGTGACGCCGGAAAGATTGGCGCTGCTGCGCATGGTCCGGCAACATCAGCCGGTTTCCGCACTACGCTTGGCCGGGATTTTGAAACGCGGATCCAGGGACGTGCTTGTCGATGTCAGGATGCTGCTCGATGCGCATCTGCTCGGCGGCTCAGAGGACTGCCTGCAGATGGAGTACGAGCGATTGAGCTTCTCACTGGACCTGTGAAGGAGAATTCCGGCACTCGAGCCCAGTCCAATGGTCACTTCAGGTCGATCGCAGTTCTGAGTTCGTCGAATGTCGTTTCGATTTTTGAAGCCCTTATCACGGGGAAGCGACCGGAGATTGGAAGCGCAGGCAGCCATGGCCCACCCGGAGCAGTGTCTGCCCTCGGCTTCGAAGAGATGCCCGAAACCGTCCTCAGTCCCTGGCCGGCACTGTCAAGTTAACTGAAAGTTGTTGCTGGTATTGTAATCCTGCCGCGCCTTCAGGGCCATCGAATTACAAGATCAAAGGCGGGAGCAGGTCTTAACAGGACAAATCGCTGCCGGCGCCGGCAGCATGCCGTTTCGCACTGGCGCGGCTGCCGACATGCTCCGAGTAGGCCCGTGTTATCTCCGCCCCGAACAGGAAGATGGTGGCCGAGTAGTAGACCCAGAGCAGGATAAGTACGAACGATCCGGCCGCTCCATAGGCCGAGGTGACGCCGCTGGTGCCGATATACAGCCCGATCAGGGATTTTCCGACGGTGAACAGAATGGCGGTGATGGTGGCACCCAGCCAGAGATCCCTCCAGGGAATCCTGGTGTCGGGGAGCGCCCTGTAGACGATTGCGAACAGAACCGTGAAGACGATCAGGGAAGTGATCAGATTGGTCATCCAGATCAGCACGAACGCATCGGGAAAGACCCCGGAGAACCAGGTACCGAAAGCTGCCAGGATTGTGCTGACGATCAGGGAGACGATGAGCAGGAAGCCGATCACGCCAATCAGCGCCAGCCCCTTCAGCCGAACCTTGACCAGCCATGTGACGGGCGAGTTGTCGGGCGGCTTAGCCTTCCAGATGCGGTTGAGTGATGTATGCAGTTCCGCGAAAACGGTCGTGGCTCCGACGAGAATCGTGGAAATGCCGAAAAGGCTCGCGACCGCTCCGGCTCGCGTGTCGCTGGCGCTGGTGGCCAGGCTCTGGAGGGTCATGACGGCGTCCCGTCCGATCAGTCGGCCAACCTCGTCCATCAGGGCGCCCTGGGCCGCTTCCCGGCCGATAACGAGCCCGGCGACCGCGGTGACCAGGATCACGAAGGGGGCGAGGGCGAAAATCGTGTAGAAAGCGATTGCCGCTCCCCTGGTCATGGCCTCGTCGTCGATCCAGCCCATAGCGGCATCGTACAGTATGTCCCAGATTAACCTGATGATCCTCATGTACGCTCTCCGTCGCCAAAGGAGGGAAATACGAATTTCTCTGAATCATACGCCCTGCCGGAACAGTGAATAGCCGCTGTTGTCTGGGCAGCAGATCGCGCTGCTTCAGATCGGGCCACCGGCCCGGATCCGTTTCATGTTCGCTAAACTGGAGATCACTCCAAGGTTAGTATACTGCGAAATCGCGATGGGAACTCGGAAGGACTGGAAGTAACGTCGACAGACACTGTCAGCAGATCAGGGAGGTCGAACGATGACAACCCATCGCCTG
Organism: Skermanella aerolata KACC 11604; assembly: GCF_000936425.1. Lineage (GTDB taxonomy): Bacteria > Pseudomonadota > Alphaproteobacteria > Azospirillales > Azospirillaceae > Skermanella > Skermanella aerolata. The sequence goes on from NZ_AVFK01000064.1 coordinate 21,353, forward strand.
AACATCCTGCTCGCCATCCTTGGGACCATCGCCGGTATTTTCATCCTGGCTCTTATCTATGCCGACGCTTCCCCGCAGCCCACCGCAGCGCGTCACTGGATCGCTCCTGGCATAGATCGAACAGGTGAAATTGAGCGCCACGCCCCTCGCGGATGAAAAAGAGCCGGTTGCCAGCCAGGGCGGCGTCGAGGCGACCAACGGCGACCTCCTCGAGCTCCGCGCCGATCTCCGCCCAGAGGAAGAATAGGGTCGGCCATCATCGCTCCGTGGTGGGTGGGCCATCGCCCCTCCTTCGAGGCGGTCCGGGATGAACTTCCGCCCGCAGTACGGCGATAGTTGGTACACTGACCACCAGCACCGTCTATCAATGACAATTTCTCATTTGAATACAGCCTGTTGACCTTCATAACCAATTTAAATAGCAGATAGATTGATACACCCATATTTTTGCTGTTCTGCACTATAACTTCCGATAACGTTACATTATCGGAAGTAAGTTTGTCGTTGTCGGGTAGTTCGTGTGAAAAGCC
>NZ_AVFK01000005.1 GCF_000936425.1 Skermanella aerolata KACC 11604
CCTACATGGTCGACGGCGTGCAGTACATCGCCGTGCAGGCCGGCTGGGGTGTGGATGCCGAGCGCATGATGGGCGGCATCGACGGCTTGCTGCCGGAAGATCGCCGTCCGCCCAAGATGACGCAGGGCGGCGTGATCTGGGTCTTCGCCCTCGGCAAGGACCAGTCCAAGCAGCAGGCAGCGGCTCAGTAAAGGGAGAGCGAGGGATGCCAAACTCGACAACCTCCGGCCTGCTGATCTTCGGCGCCCTCGCCCTGGCGTCCTTCGGGACGCCGGCCCTGGCGCGGGACCTGCCGAAGACGCCCGACGAACTGATCTCCACCGTCTCCCAGGCGATCGCCGCCCGCGACATGGCGGTGTTCGAGGATCTGGTGAACTGGAAGGATGCGCGGAAGATCCGCAAGCGGGTGGTCAGCTACCAGATCCGTACCACCTTCGGCCGCCCGATCCGCTCGATCGCGCTGGAAGACTTCCCGGCCGACGGACTGAAGGAAACGGAGAGCCGGGGCACCCAGAAAGCCAACATGGCGGTCTCGCACCGGCTGCGCGTCATCTTCGACGAGCCGCCGGGCGAGTCCGGCATTCCGCCGACCGACGTGTTCCTGATCGGCAAGGAGCAGGACGTCTACCGGATCGCGCTGGTCAATCCCGTGCCACGAAAAGACAACGACTGAGAAACATCCGGCTGCTGGCGTGAACCCAACGACCCCGCCCGCGACAAGGTCGTTGCCGGCATCTTCAGATCGACATCGATAAAAAAACCGAAGTAAAGGGAGAGACACCAATGAGCAATATTCTCATGAACTTCGTCAATGGCCAGCGGTTATCGGTGAATTCCGATAACCGGATTCCTGTTTATAATCCGGCCAGGGACACGTTGCTTTCCGAGATTCCGGATACGTCGGCCGATCAGGTGGACCAAGCTGTGCAAGCGGCGAAGGCGGCGCAGGTAAGCTGGGGAAGACTGCCGGCCATTCAGCGCGCGACCGCTTTGCGCAGGATCTCCGCGAAGATCCGGCAGAACGTCGACCGGATCGCCAGGGTCATCGTCGAGGAACAGGGTAAAGTTCTCGGTCTGGCTGAAGTCGAAGTCGCGTTCACGGCGGATTACATCGACTACATGGCGGAATGGGCGCGCCGGATCGAAGGCGAGATCATTCAAAGTGACCGGCCCGGAGAAAGCATTTTCCTGAACCGGCAGCCGATCGGGGTGATCGCGGGGATTTTGCCCTGGAACTTCCCCTTCTTCCTGATCGCCCGCAAGCTGGCTCCGGCATTGGTGGCCGGCAATACGATCGTGATCAAACCCAGCGAAGAAACCCCCAACAACGCGGCGCTCTTCATCGAGTTGCTCGACGGTCTGGATATCCCCGACGGCGTGATCAACTTCGTCTTCGGCAGCGGCCGCACCACGGGCGATGCGCTCACGAGTCATCCCGACGTCGGCATGATCAGCTTTACCGGAAGCGTCGAAACCGGCTCCCGGATCATGGCATCGGCCGCGAAGAACATCACCAAGGTCAACCTTGAGCTTGGCGGCAAGGCCCCGGCCATCGTGCTGGCCGATGCCGATATCGCCCGCGCCGCGAAGGCAATCACCGCTTCGAGAATCCTGAACACCGGGCAGGTCTGCAACGCCGCGGAACGGGTCTACGTCGAGCGAAGCATCAGCGACCAGTTCGTCACGGCTCTCGTCGATGCCATGAAGGCCACCCGGTACGGCGATCCGCTGGGCGACAAGCCCGTGGACATGGGACCGCTCATCAACAGGGCCGGTCTCGACAAGGTGAACAGCCTGGTCAAATCCGCCGTGGACCAGGGCGCCGAGGTTCTGACGGGCGGCAGGATTGCCGATCTCGGTACCGGAAACCACTTCGAGCCGACAGTCCTGATGAACTGCCGTCAGGACATGGACATCATGCGCAAGGAAGTCTTCGGACCCGTCCTGCCGATCAATGTCGTGGAGAACCTTGATGAAGCGATCGAACGGGCAAATGACTCAGACTACGGACTGACATCGTCCATCTACACCCAGAACGTCTCGTCAGTGTTCCGGGCCTGCAACGAATTGAGATTCGGCGAGACCTACGTCAACCGCGAAAACTTCGAAGCCATGCAGGGATTCCACGCCGGCAACCGCAGATCAGGGATCGGCGGAGCGGACGGAAAGCACGGCCTCTATGAGTACACGACGACGCACGTCTCCTACGTGCAAATCTGACGATAGGTATAAGTATACAAGCGGCCCTGAAGCCTGATCGGTTCGGAACAAAGAAGTCGGGCTCTAAAGGCCCGACTTCTTTGCCGGAAGTCGTCAGTCACTTCCAAATGGCGCCGGTCTCATAGGTGCAGACGAACGTTAGGCAAACCATCGCTCCGGTCCGAGGCTTTGCTCAAGTTCCCTTGCCCTGCTCCATCAGATTTGTTTCGACGAGGACGGTATCGACGTCGAACTGGGCGGCATGCCAAGTGTCGCGCGGAAAGTGGAACACGCTGCCGGGTCCAAAACGACGTGAGCCCTGCTCCGTCTCCAGCATGCCGGCCCCTGAGACTACCTGCACGAACTGCTCATGCGCGTGACTATGGCGGTCAGCCTTGATCCCTGCCGGCACCTTGACCATCACGAGGGATACATCGGCACCGGACAGCACACGCTTCGCCACGCCCGAGGCGGAAACCTGCTCGGGGACATCGTCCCAGGAGATGCAGTGATCGGTCATCTGGGCCTCATGCCTGTGTGTCTGGCGACGCGGAGACGACACGAAGGTTGACCTCGATGTTGCCGCGTGTGGCGCGCGAATAGGGGCAGATCTCCTCGTGGGCGATCCTGGCCAACTCTTCGATCTCCGTTCGATCGCGGTCTGGAACGGAAATCTCAAGGTCCACCTTGAGCCTGAAATAGCCGTCCTCTTCCCGGCCGATGCCCACATGGGCCGTCACGGCCGATTTGCTGAGCGGCGTCTTTCTCTCCCTGGCTACCCGCATCAGGGCATTCTCGAAACAGGCGGCATAGCCGGCTGCAAACAATTGCTCAGGGTTTGTAGCATTGCCTCCGGGTCCTCCCAGCTCCTTGGGATAAGCGAGCTGAAGGTCAAGCACTCCATCCGATGAAAGAACTCGGCCACTGCGTCCACCAGTAGCAGTCGAAGTTGCGGTGTAAAGAACTTGCATAACCATCCCCCATCACAGATCTCAGACTCCCAGAATTTAGCCATAAACCATTTTATCTGAGTAGGGGGTTCACGCTGTGGAACAGCGAGGCAACGTTGATCCCAGCACGTTTCGGCAGAATTTGCCTGTCGATTTTGGTTTCATCCCAATTCTCGGTTTATACATCCAATATATCGCCTGAATACGACAGTGGGTTGAGTACTCTAGCGACTTCTCGCTCATTGGTCGCGCAGTCAGGTGGACCGTGCCGAGTTCTATCGGGAATAAAGATATCGGAGCGGTTGAGCCTCGACAGCAAGCGGCGGCAGAGTATCCGCTTATTTCGGCCATCTCAGTGGTTCGACCTGCTCGAACCTTCGGCAACATTCCATCTGCCAAGCCACAAGCATCCTATCATGGTCTAATCGAGCATCTCGCCATGATGGCGTGACCCATGCAAATCGGTCTCCGATAAGCCCGGCGCGGTTCAGTCGAATACCGTTCCGACATGACCGAGAAAGACCTTGCCTGAACTGAATCGCGGCGCACCCGCGCTGATCACCCACCCGCAGCCTCCCTCCTTTCGACGAAGGCGATACTCGTAGCGGTATTCCACGCCTCGTTTATTGGCATCGTCAAAAACGGCGATGGAACCGTCCCGGTCCTCGTCATGCACGCAGTCCAACCATCCGTGACCGAGCGCTTCGTCTGGTTCCTGCCCCGTCAGGTCGGTCCATCGCCGGTTGAGATAAGAAGCGGCGCCGTCGGCCTCCGTGACCCATATGACCATTGGCGCACGATCCGACATGTTGCGGAACCGCTGTTCACTTTCGCGTAGAGCGTCCTCCGCGCGATCGCGGCGACTGCGCCATGTCGACGACAGCAAGATCGGCAGGATGATCACGAGACCAACCGGCAGCAACGCCCACGCCGTCATTCTGCCTTCCCTTTCTTTTCTGGATCGATTTGATAGGCCCGCAAGTACGATTTCATCCAAGATCCGCTAAGCTTCCATTATCTGGAAGCCGACTTCGAAGATCTGGATAGCACGTTGACTCGAATTTCCACATGAAAGCGCCCGGAACCAAGCCGTCAATTTGACGATGCCGTCCGACCAGATGCAGGATCGAGCTAACGATTTCTTGTTATCGTCGCAGCTTTCTCCGTCGCCGTACTAAGCTCCCTGAGAACCTGAATCACGGAAATATAGGCGTATTTGTTAGAGTTTGTTTGTAGACGTCAGGCGCTGATTTGCTGGGTCGCAGGGCGCACCAGGAGGAGGGACAGGATGGAGATGAAGGCGATCTCGATGAAAGCGACGAGGTGAGCCTCTGTCCGCTCAAAGATGGTGTTCAATCGACAATAGCGACTGATTCACGTCAGCGATCGCTCGACGACTCTTTGAATTCCCTTTGGATTGAAAGTTCCGTCATGGCCCCAGCACCCTCTCGCGTGTCCGCCCTCACTCTCCTCAAAGTAGCATCTTGATCAGCATCGGCTGGCACGACCCATCTGCGAACAGATTCTCAGCCGAGCAAATGCGATCAGCAAAACTCGAGGAATTTAGCAATGGGTGGATTCATGGCAATGGCGCGAAATCCACGTCGAATTTACCGTAGGAGCAATACGGGGGAAAAATGAGACTCGGACGCCCGACCAAACCTAAGATCTGAGTCGCAACGGAGCCGCAAAAGTCGCAACGACCCAAGCTAAGTGCTTGATAAGATGGCGTCCCCAAGGGGATTCGAACCCCTGTTACCGCCGTGAGAGGGCGGTGTCCTAGGCCTCTAGACGATGGGGACATCGCTGGGCGAGAGGCCGGCTATATACCTACTGGGCCGGCCTCCCGCAAGGGCTATTTTCAGCGCGTGGCGGCACTCAGCTCGCGCGCGTCGGCGATCATGCGGTCGATGTCGCCGGCTTCGGTGTTCCAGGCCGTCACCAGCCGGATCACCGTGCCGTCCCAGCGGTAGAAGGCGTAGCCGCGCTGCTCCAGGCCGGCGATGACCGGCTCGGGCAGGTCGATGAAGATCTCGTTGGCTTCCACCGGGTCGCGCAGCCGTGCGCCCGGTATCGCCGTCAAGCCCGCCGCCAGCCGGTCGGCCATGGCGTTGGCGTAGCGGGCGAGACGCAGCCACAGGTCGTCCGTCAGGTACGCGTCGAGCTGGGCCGACAGGAAGCGCATCTTGCTGAACAGGTGTCCGGCACGCTTGCGGCGGAAGGCGAAGCTGTCCGCCAGCTCGGGGCGGAAGAAGACGACCGCTTCAGCCGCCAGGGCGCCGTTTTTGGTGGCGCCGAACGACAGCACGTCCACCCCGGCCTTCCACGTCAGCTCGGCCGGCGAGCAGCCGAGCCGGACCAGGGCGTTGGCGAAGCGGGCGCCGTCCATGTGGACCGGAAGGTCGTAGCCGCGGGCGACCTCGGCCAGCGCCGCTACTTCATCGGGTGTGTAGACGGTGCCGGACTCTGTCGCTTGCGTCAGGGTCAATGCTGCCGGCTGGACGCTGTGGACGACGCCGACGCCCGCTTTCTCCAGCGTCGCCCGAAGCAGGCCGGGCGTCAGTTTGCCGCCGGCGCCGGGCAGTCCCACCAGCTTGGCGCCGCCGGTGAACATCTCCGGAGCACCGCATTCGTCGGTGTTGACGTGGGCCATTTCGTGGCAGTAGATCGCGCCATAGGGCGGCGCCAGTGTCGCGAGAGCGAGCGCGTTGGCGGCGGAACCGGTGGCTACCGGGAAGACGACGGCGTCCCGCTCGAACAATGCGGAGATCTTTTCCGTCACCCGCGCCGTCAGCGGATCGGCGCCGTAGGACGGCGTAGGGCCGCTGGAGGATGCGGCGATCAGGGCTTCCAGGATTTCCGGCGCTGCGCCGGATACGTTGTCGCTGGTGAAATTCACGGGGATGAGGTCCGGTGTTGCTGATAAGGTGTGACGGCCGTCATTGTTGGGCGGAGGCCGGCTGTTGCATGATGCGCTCGGAATTCGGGGCGGTAGCCGGTCCGGTGGTGACGCTGGCGGTCACGGCGCCGGTACGGGGGTCCAGGATATAGAGACGATCCCCCTGCCCTTCCGGCAGCCTGACCGTGAAGAGGACGCGGCTGCCGGCAAGCACGACGCTCTCGATGCGAGCACCGGCGCCAAGGTCCAGGGCGGTTTCGGCGATACGGCCGGGAACCGGCGGCTGCGGTGCTCCGGCCTCGGCCTGACGTTCGGGATCGGTGGCGCGTTTGTAGATTTCATAACCGAGGAAACCGAAACCCCCGATTATGAAGATGGCCATTATGGTAAGGAAAGCTTTGATTGCCCGCACGGTCGAGGTCCAGTCTGTTGAGTATTACGGATAGCGAAGACGAAATCGATGCCGGTGATCCCGATGTGGAAGGACCCGAGGACGGCGGACCCGACGCCGACGGGGAACCGCTGAGCTTGACCGTGGCCGAGGGCGATCGGGGCGAACGTCTGGATAAGCTGCTGGCCGGCGGGCTCGACGGCCTGTCTCGCTCCCGTATTCGCGCGCTGATCGATCAGGGCCGGGTCTCATCCCTGGGTGCGACGATAACCGACGCATCCATGCGGGTCAAACCCGGCCAGACGTTCCATATCGCGGTTCCCGAGCCGGAAGCCGCCGTGCCAGTGCCGCAGGACATCCCGCTCGCCATCGCGTACGAGGACGACGACCTGCTGGTGATCGACAAGGCGGCCGGTATGGTCGTCCATCCCGCCGCCGGCAACGCCGACGGCACCCTGGTCAACGCCCTCCTCTGGCATTGCGGCGACAGGCTTTCCGGGATCGGCGGCGTCCGCCGGCCAGGCATCGTCCACCGGCTGGACAAGGATACCAGCGGGCTGATGGTGGTCGCCAAGAACGACTTGGCGCATCAGGCCCTGGCGGCGCAGTTCGCCGACCGGTCGCTCAGCCGGACCTACCAAGCCGTCGTGTTCGGCGTTCCTTCGCCGGCAAAGGGCGAGATCGAGGGCAATATCGGGCGAAGTTCGTCGGACCGCAAGAAGATGGCGGTGGTATCCGGTGGAAAGACCGCACTTACCCGCTACCGAGTGTTGCGAACCTTCGGAACGGCGGCATCGGTGGTAGAATGTGTGCTGGCTACTGGGCGTACGCACCAGATTCGAGTGCATATGACTCATGTCGGACATCCCGTGGTCGGAGATCCGGTCTATGGTAGCCGCAGAAGTGGTGGACAGGCAGGTCGAGGAAATGTGGGCGGCAATGCGGGCGGCCCGATGGGCGGCTCGGTTGGCAACGCCAAACGGTGCGTTGTCACGGAACACGTCCGGGGTGCTCTTGTTGGTTTCCCACGTCAGGCCCTGCATGCCGTCGCTCTCCGGTTCAACCATCCGAGAGACGCTCGGCAAATGAAGTTCGAATCGGAATTGCCGTTGGACATCCATGCTTTAATCGAAAGCTTGGAATCGATTTAAAACTATGACTGAGCCTGGGGCTGGGGTATTATGGCTGTCATGGCCAGATCCTTTTTCCAGGTTGGTTTCCGCGGCGGTCGGGACCGGACAACTCAGGGGATTGCACACCGTCCGAAGAAGAGAGGGGCAAGTATAGCATGTCGAACACTCCCAGCGTTCCAGTCATCAGTTCGGAAGGCAACCTGTCCCGCTACCTTCAGGAAATCCGCAAGTTTCCGATGCTGGAGCCTCAGCAGGAATTCATGCTCGCCAAGTCATGGCGCGAGCATGGCGATACCGAAGCGGCGCATAAGCTGGTCACCAGCCATCTGCGCCTGGTCGCCAAGATCGCCATGGGCTACAGGGGCTACGGCTTGCCATTGTCGGAACTGATTTCCGAAGGCAATGTCGGGATGATGCAGGCGGTCAAGCGGTTCGATCCCGACCGGGGTTTCCGCTTGGCGACATACGCGATGTGGTGGATCAGGGCGGCCATCCAGGAATACATCCTGCATAGCTGGTCGCTGGTGAAGATGGGAACGACGGCGGCGCAGAAGAAGCTGTTCTTCAACCTGCGCAAGCTGAAGGGCCAGATGCAGGCGATCGACGAGGGCGATCTGTCGCCAGAGCACGTGACCCAGATCGCGACCAAGCTGGACGTGCCGGAACAGGACGTTGTCAGCATGAACCGCCGTCTGGCCAGCCCGGACCACTCGCTCAACGCGCCGCTGCGCGCCGACAGCGAGGGGGAATGGCAGGACTGGCTGGTCGACGAGCAGGATACGCAGGAAATCTCCCTGGCGGAGCGCGAAGAGCTCGGCAAGCGCCGTGCCCTGCTCAAGAGCGCCATGACCAACCTGAACGAGCGTGAGCGCCATATCCTGACCGAGCGCCGCCTGAAGGACGAGCCGACGACGCTGGAAGACCTGTCGCAGCATTACGGCATCAGCCGGGAACGGGTGCGCCAGATCGAAGTCCGGGCGTTCGAGAAGCTGCAGAAGAACATCAAGAACGCGGCGATCGAGCAGCGGCTGGCCCAGTGATCGGCAGGAGTAATCCGCAGGAGTGATCCGTGGAACGGGGTGCTACGCGTCTTTGACGTCCTCCACGATGCCGTTGACCTCCGTGCCCCAAAGGTCGATGAGTTCGCGCTGCTCCTCGATCCTCTGGGCGATCTTGGATTCCGCGCGCAGGATGATCCAGCCTGCCACCGCCGGGGGAATGCCATAGTACAGTGTCCAGCCCAGCCCGGCGGCGCCGTACATGACCAGCCACGCGAAAGGGTCCGTCAGTATCCTGGACAATGCCGCCATGGTATGGCCGGCCTGCCATAGACTGACCGCGAAGGCGAACACCCCGGCGAAGTTCAGCCCGCCCACGGTCATCGGCGCCGTCTTGTCCGGATCGCGGTCCACGACATAGGCGACCACCGTCGGTATCATGCCGACGGCCAACAGGACCGTGGTCGGCAGAAAGATCAGGCCGACCGGCATAAGGATCAGCAGCACTGTCACCATGCCGCTGGACGAGCTTTTCCGCTTCCTGCCCGGCATTCGCGACCGGCTCATCGCAGCACCAGCCTGTAGAGCACGATCCCGGCGAAGGCCAGCGTCGCAACGATACTCGACACGACGGCCGCGATCTGCCGGCCCGACGTTTCGGCAATTTCCTCGCGGTCCGAAATCTCGATCTTCAGCTTGTCGACTTCACGCTTGGCGAGCTGGAACTGCCGCCGGGCCTTGGTGAACTCGATCTCGTCCTTGCGGATGGCGGCCGGATCGTCGATCAGCTTCAGCAGAACAGCCAAGTTGCCTTCCTGAGCCATCCTCATGGCTTCGTTCTGGAGTTTCTCGCGGTGGCTCCGGCTGTGGAAACGCTCGATCGCCGGCCCTATCAGTTCGACCATCCAGGCACACAGGCCGGGCAGGCTGACCGGGCCGAAACGTTTCTGGACATCGGCCAGCACGTTCAACAGCGCGGAAATCCGGCGCAGATCCTCGCCGCCAGGCGTCGTCAGAACGATGAGACGCTCGTCGAGCTTGCGGTAGCGGGCGATCAGGAAGGCGGCAATGTGCCTGTCCATCGGCTCGCGCGGCCGTCCCGGCTGTTCCGCCACCTCTTCCAGCGCCGACAGCAGCTCGTTGCCGCTGGTCACCATATGGTTGCGTACCATGGCGCTGTAGCACGGCATCATCGGGTTCAGCTCATAAAGCACCCGCTCGATCCCGTAGCCCGATCCCAGCCGTTCCAGCTGGGTCCGCAACCCGTCGAAAGCCTGGACCAGCGGCACATGCTCCGCCTTGAACTCGGGCTGCATGTTGACCCAGAAGCTCGGCAGCTGGGCGGAAATCGCTTCTCCCAGCGCCTGATACCCTTCGTTCCGAACGAAGGCGTCGGCCAGGGCCGCGCCGAAGCCGTCCGCCATGACCGCCTTCTGCTTGTACCGGATCGGTCCCGAAGGATCGAGCGCCAGACAGACGCGGGCGACCAGACGGTCCTCAAAATTGGCGCCCTTCCCGGAAGCGCCCGCCGTATCGACGGCGGTCGCCACCGCTTCCGCCCTCGCCTCGTCGCCCAGGCTGCGCCGCAGCCAGCGGTCCAGGTCGCCGCTCTCGATCAGCGGGACCGCGGCTGCGGTATTGCGGGCGAAGGCCCGCGCCAGTTGCCGAGCATGCCAGTACTGCGCGCCGGCCAGTTCGAAGGGACGGGACGCCCGGCGCGGCACCTGGGGCTGCCGGGGACTCAGCCGCCGACCGCTCAGCCACAGATCCAGGTCGTTCAGCGTCCAGCGCTGCTTGGGATCGTCGGCCAGCATGCCGCGCAGCGGCTCCATCAGCGCCAGCGAGATGCGCGAGGTGCCGACCAGCGCCGGATAGGTGCCCCGCTCGATCTTCGCCTGAAGCATCGCTTCGTCGTCGAGGTGCCGGACGGGATTGCGCCCCATGAACAGCAGCAGGATCGTGATCCCCAGCGCGTACAGGTCGTCGGCGGTCGTGCCGACGCCACGGCCCGACGGCTGGGCCATCGCCCGCTCGGTCGTCAGAAGCAGCGGCGACTGGCCGAAGGACGTGACGGCGGACACGCACTCGCCCAGCATGATGCCGCTGGTGCCCTGATCGCGCAGGAAGATGTTGGTCGGGCGGATATCGCCATGCACGATCCCGCGGCTCGACAACTCCCGCAGGGCGGACGCCAGCGGCTGGATCACCGCGCGGGTGATCTGCTCCTCCGTCATTTGTTCGCGGGTGTCGCCCAGGCTGTTCATGAACCGGCGGCCGCCGGGGTTCTCCAGGATGAAGACGATCCGCTTCATGCCGTCGACCGGCCAGTCGACCATGCCCCACTCGATCATGCGCATCAGCGCCACATGCTCGATCCCGCGGATGCCCGACAGCAGGTCCATCCGGGGCGGTACGCCCAAGGTGCCGACGCGGGCGAAGACTTCCACCTTGCGGTCGCGCAGAGCCTTCACGGCAAACGCCGCTCCGCCCGGACCATCCAGCGACGGCAACGGGGTTCCCGGCAGGATCTCGTAGCGGCCCGCCAGATTAACCGGCTCGTAACTGCGGCCGGAAGCTGCTGTGGCTTGAGCGGCTGTCGCCATGGGTACGGCGCTGTCCCCGCGTTATGAACCGACGCCGCCACCCTGCCATCCAGACGGATAAGGAACCGTTAAGCCGTCGCCTTGCAACCACCTCCGGGCGCGCCGCCCGGACGGCTCCCGAACTGTGCAAAGACGCAACAAAAGTCCGTTAATGATGTTTAATGTCACCGTTTTGTCGAAGCGCTTTATCGATGCGGGGAGGCTACCGTGCGGCCTTGCATCCGGCGATGCCGATCTGACAGGTTAGGCGATCCTGAACTCCGCATCGAAGCGGCATCGAAGCAGTAGTCCGGCGTTGCGACATGTGCGCGCCCAATATACCGGAGGCACCAGAATCATGGTAAAGCGCACAGACCACAAGTTTTCCACCGCCGGCACCAGCCGCCGCCAGTTCCTGGCGGGCACGTCGGCGATGGCTCTCGCCCTGGCGTTTGCCGGCACGGCATCCTTGTCTTCCGCCTTGCTGTCTTCCGCCTTCGCCCAGGCGCCGGCCCCCAAGCGCGGCGGCTCGCTGAAGGTGGCGGTACCGGCGGCCACCACGATCGATCCGGTCAAGCTGAACAGTTCCGGCGGCATCGCCATCGTCCAGCAGGCCGCCGAGTACCTCGTCTACGCCGAGCCCGACCTGACGCTTCGCCCCGTGCTTGCGACCTCGTGGGAGCCGTCCGAAGGGGGCAAGGTCTGGACCTTCAAGCTCCGCCAGGGGGTCAAGTTCCACGACGGCAGGCCGATGACGGCCGCCGACGTCGTCGCCAGCTTCCAGCGGCTGGTCGATCCGGCCAACGCGTCGCCCGCCGCCGGCGCCATGCCGTTCCTGAAGAAGGACGGCATCGCCAAGGTCGACGACCACACCGTCCGCTTCACGCTGGACCGCCCGATCGGCACGTTCCCGTATTTCACGCAGACCTACAACTGCGTCGTCCTGCCCGCGGACTATGCCGGGAACTTCGCAGAAAAGCCGGTCGGCACCGGTCCGTTCAAGCTGGTCTCCTACCGCCCTCAGGAAGGCGCCACGTTCGAGCGCAACCCCGACTATTGGGACCAGCCGAAGCCCTATCTGGACCGGCTGGAGATCCAGACCTTCGAATCGCCCCAGCCGATGGTGCTGGCGCTCCAGTCCGGCGACATCCAGGTCGTCCAGCAGCTCAGCTACATCGATGCCCAGGGAATCAGGAACGCTCCCGGTATTTCGCTGATCCAGGCCGACGCCGCCGACCACCGCCAGCTCTGCATGCGGACGGACATGAAGCCGTTCGACGACAAGCGGGTCCGGCAGGCCGTGGCGCTATGCTTCGACCGGCCGACCATGGTGCGCGGACTGCTGGGCGGTCTGGCCGATGTGGCGAACGACCATCCGATCGCCCCGATCTACCCCGAGAAGATCGAGATCGTCCAGCGCCAGGGCAATATGCAGAAAGCCCGCGAGCTTCTGGCGGCGGCCGGCTATCCCCAGGGCTTCACGATCGACCTCTATACCCACCAGTATCTGGAACTGCCGCAGTTCGCGGCGCTGGCCCAGCAGATGCTTGCCCCCGCCGGGATCAAGGTCAACCTGAAGGTGGAACCGACCAACCTCTACTATAACCACTGGACGGAAGTCGGCTTCGGCCTGACCGACTGGACCAGCCGCCCGGTGGCGGCCCAGATCCTGGCCCAGAGCTTCCGCAGCACGGCGGAGTGGAACGCCGCCCACTGGAAGAACCCCGAGTTCGACGAGATGCTCGCCAAATTCGAAGCCGAACCCGATGTCGCGGCCCGCACCAAGATCGGCAACGACATGGCGGCCCTGCTCAACGAAGAAGTCCCCGCGGTCATCGCCTATTTCAACAAGAACCTGCGCGCTTCCCGAGCCACGGTGAAGAACCTGACCGGCAGCATGTCCAACTATCTCGACCTCACCCAGGTCTGGGTCGAAGCCTGAGATGCTGCGTTTCGTCGGCCGCCGGGTGCTTCTGCTCGCCTTCACGCTTGCGGTAGCCTCGGTGCTGATCTTCGCGATCACCAACGTCCTGCCGGGGGACGTGGCGCGGATCATCCTCGGCCCCTTCGCCCCGCAGGATGCCGTGACGCGCCTGAACGCCGAACTGGGTGCCGACAGGCCGGTGGTGGTCCGTTACGCGGAATGGCTGGCCGGCGTGGCCCAGGGCGACTGGGGACGATCCTATGCCTTCAGCACCGCCGTCTTCCCGCTGGTGCTGGAGCGGCTGGGCCGCTCGCTGCTGCTGGCCGGCAGCGGTCTGGCCGTGCTCGTCCCGCTCGCCATCGCGTCCGGCGTGGCCGCTGCCCGGCGCGAGGGCGGGCTGTTCGACCGCGTCCTGTCCACCGTCAGCCTCGCCGTCGGCGCCCTGCCGGAATTCGTCACCGGCGTCTTCCTGATCCTCGTCTTCGGCATCTGGCTCGCCGTGCTGCCGATCCAGGCGCTGCCGCCCGACGGGGCCGGTCCGCTGACGGTGGCGGCCCACCTCGTCCTGCCCGTCGGCTGCCTCGTGCTCCTGCTGTTCGCCTATCTGTTCCGGATGACGCGGGCGAGCATGATCGAGGCGCTGGCGGCCGATTATACCCGCACCGCGACGCTGAAGGGGCTGCCGCCCCGGACCGTCGTCTGGCGGCACGTGCTGCGCAATGCCCTGCTGCCGACCGTGACGGTGATCGGGGCGCAGATCGGCTGGCTGGTCGGCGGACTGGTCGTCGTGGAAACCCTGTTCAAGTACCCCGGCATCGGCAGCCTTATCCACTTCGCCGCAACCAACAAGGACATCCCCCTGCTGGTCGGCTGCTCGCTCGCCATCACCTTCGTCTTCGCGCTCGGCAACCTTGCCGCCGACGTGCTCTACGCCGTCCTCAATCCACGGGTACGCCATGGCCGAAACGCTCATTGACGGCCGGCGCGGCCCGCGCAGGCGCCGCTTCGCGCCGGCGCGCGGGACGATCCCGCTCGCCATCGGTCTGGCCATGGTGCTGGTCTGGGTCGCGACCGCCATAGGCGCCCCATGGTTGGCCCCCTATCCGCCGGCGGAGATCGACTTCCTCGCGATCTCCCAGCCGCCCTCGGCCCTGCACTGGTTCGGCACAGACCAGCTTGGCCGGGACATGGCGAGCCGCGTGATGCATGGCGGGACCTATGTCCTGACGATAGCGCCGGCCGCGACGCTGCTCGGGCTGGTCCTGGGGGCGGCGATCGGGCTGGTCACCGCCTGGTTCGGGTCCTGGGTGGACGAGGTCGTGATGCGTGTGCTCGACGCCGTCATGGCCTTTCCCATCGTCATCCTGGCGATGCTGGCCCTGACCTTCCTGGGGGCGGGAACCGGCAACGTGATCCTCGTCATCGGCCTCGTCTTCGCGCCGCTGATCGCCCGCACGGTCCGGGCCGCAGCATTGGTGGAGGCTCGCAAGGAATACATCCAGGCCGCCCAGCTGCGCGGCGAAGGGTCCCTTTACATCATGGCGGTCGAACTGCTGCCCAACGTCCGCGGGCCGCTGATCGTCGAGGGCACGGTCCGGCTCGGCTACGCCGTCTTCACCTCGGCGACGCTGGGCTTCCTGGGCCTCGGCGTCCAGCCCCCGACCCCCGACTGGGGGCTGATGGTCAGCGAGAACCAAGCGCTGCTGACGACAGCCCCCTGGACCGTCCTGTTTCCCGCACTCGGCATCGCCTGGGTGGTCGTCGCCATCGGGCTGGCCGCCGACGGGCTTAAGGAATATCTGGAGCCGTGACAGCCCCCCTGCTCGAACTCGACAACGTCACCATCAGCTACCAGCGCCGGCGGGATCTGGTCGACGCCGTCCGCAACGTCTCGCTGGTCGTCCAGCCGGGCGAGGCCTACGGCCTCGTCGGAGAGTCCGGCTGCGGCAAGTCCACGCTCGCCATGGCCGTCCTGCGCTACCTGCCCCGCAATGGGTTGCTGACATCCGGGCACGTGCTGTTCGAGGGTCGCGACCTCTTCACCATGACGGCGCCGGAACTGCGGCGCATCCGGGGCGACCGCATCGCGATGGTCTACCAGAACCCCGGAAGCGCCCTTAACCCGACCATCCGCGTCGGCGCACAGGTGGCGGAGGTCTACCGGCACCATCGCGGCTTAGCCCACCGGGCAGCGACGGAGGCGGCGCTGGACATGCTGCGCAAGGTCCGCATATCGGAGCCCGACCGCGTCGCGGCGCTCTATCCGTACCAGCTGTCGGGGGGCATGCAGCAGCGGGTCGTGATCGCGATGGCGCTGGCCTCCGACCCGGCGCTGCTGGTCCTGGACGAGCCGACGACAGCGCTTGACGCCACCGTCCAGGCCGACATCCTCGACCTGTTCCAGGATCTGCGCGGCGAGCTGAAGGCCTCCATCCTGTTCATCAGCCACAACCTCGCGGTGGTCCAGCAGGTCTGCGACCGGATCGGCGTGATGTATGCCGGCGAGTTGATCGAGCAGGGAACGATCCGCGAAGTCTTCCAGCGCCCGCGCCATCCCTATACCGCGGCCCTGTTCGACTGCATCCCCGACTTCGGCGTCCGGAAGAAGGACCGCCGGCTCGCCGGCATCGCCGGTGGCGTGCCTGACCTCGCCGACCTGGGTACCGGATGCCTATACGAACCGCGCTGCCTGATCTCCCGCACCGTGTGCCGGGTCGATCACCCGGAGCTGATGCGGGCGGGTACGCGCCATCTCAGCCGCTGCTTCTTCCATATGGAAACCCCGCTGCCCGGCAGCGCCGCACCGCTTGCCGGCGTCGCCCAGTCGCCCGAGAACGGCAGAAGCGACCGGCTACCGCTGCTCAGCCTCAACAAGGTCGGCCGGCGCTTCGGCAAGGCGCATATCCTCGACGAGATCGACCTCGAGATCGCACCCGGCGAAACCTTCGGCCTCGTCGGCGAGTCCGGCAGCGGCAAGTCGACTCTCGCCAAGGTGATCGCCGGTCTCGTCCCGCCCAGCACCGGCACGGTGGCGCTGAACAACGAGCGTGTCGCCGGAACGGCGTCCCGCCGGACCCGGCGCCAGCGGCGCGATGTCCAGATGGTGTTCCAGACGCCCGATGCGACCCTCAACCCGAAGAAGCGGCTCGCCTCGATCCTCGGCCGCGCCGTCAGGGTGCTGGCCGGCCTGACCGGACGCCGCAAGCGCGACCGCTCCTCGGCCCTGCTCGCCGACGTGCAATTGCCGCCGAAGATGATGACCGCCACGCCCGACCGGCTGTCGGGCGGCCAGCGACAGCGCGTCGCCATCGCCCGCGCCTTCGCCGGAGACCCGAAGCTGGTGATCCTGGACGAGCCGACTTCCGCCCTGGACGTCTCGGTCCAGGCCTCGATCCTCAACCTGCTGCTCGACCTTCAGCGGGAAAGCGAGGTGGCTTACCTGTTCATCTCCCACGATCTGGCGGTGGTGCGGTATCTGTCCGACCGAATCGGCGTAATGTATTTGGGCGAAATCGTCGAGATCGGACCGGCAGAGCGCGTTTTCCGCCCTCCCTTCCATCCCTATACCCAGTCCTTGATCGCGGCCGTTCCCCGTCTGGGCACCGAAAAACCCGCACGTCCCGTCAGTCTGGACGTTGCGCCATCCGGCCCTGCCGATCGTCCTAGCGGCTGCCCATTCCATACCCGGTGCCCTCGGGCGTATGATCCGTGCCGGACCGAGGCTCCGCCTTGGCGCGACGCGGGAGAGGGATACATGATCCGCTGCTGGATAGCACTCGATGCGCTGGAGGCGTCGCAGACCGCGGCACTCCGCACGCGCCGCAAACCCGATCCCGTCCGCGTCGGCCCGCGCCCATGACGATGGCGCCGGCTTCAGGGTTCCGCCGGCGAGCATCGCTGCCGATGTACGATTTCCCGGAGCTTCGCCCGGCTCATACGGCACTCTGGAGCGCCATCGCGGAGAACCTGGCCCGGGCCGGCCTGGACGGCGTTCCCGATATCCTGACTTTCGACGGCGAGCCGGCCGACCTCTGGCAGGCTCCCGACCTGCTGCTGAGCCAGACCTGTGGCCTGCCGCTGGTGACGTCGCTCGGCAACACGGTCAAGGTCGTGGCGACCCCGCGCTACAGCGCGCCCGGATGCAGCGGCAGCCGTCATCGGGGCTTCATCGTGGTGTCGGCCGCCAGCACCGTCCAGCGCCTGGTCGAACTCCGCAACAGCCGGTGCATGATCAACGGCTGGGATAGCAACACCGGCATGAACATGCTGCGCGCCGCCGTCGCCCCGCTGTCGCGCGACGGGCGCTTCTTCGGCTCCGTCACCGTCAGCGGCAGCCATCTCGCCAGCCTCCAGGCCGTAGCATCCGGTACGGCAGACATAGCCGCCATCGACTGCATCACTTACGCGCATCTCAGCCGCCACCGCCCCGAACTGGCCGGCAGCACCCGCGTGCTGGCCGTCACGGCGGCGACCCCATGCCTGCCGCTTGTCACCGCCGCCTCGACCGACGACGACACGCTGGCGGCCTTGCGCACCGCACTTCAGGCGGTCGCCACGGCGCCGGAACTGGCGGAAGCTCGTGCCGATTTGCTGCTGGAAGGGTTCGAGACGCTGCCCGACCGCGCTTACCGAGTGATTTCAGGACTTGCCAATCAAGCAGTCGCTGCGGGGTATCCGGCGCTGGCATGAGTGCCGGCGAGGGAATCCCAGGGGGAGCCGCGAAAGCCGGATTCCGGCCGAAGAAGTTGACTTAGTGTGGTTCCTGTTAGGTGGATCACAGACATCAGGTCGTGAAAAAGCTTGTATCGAGCCAAGCACGGAGATTTCAGGCTTACGCATCCGAAAGCCTAGGCGACATACCGAAGTTTTTGATGCTTTAATAAACTAACATCGAACAATGAGTGCACACAGAACTTAAGGTTGATTACAAAACAAGGAACATTCCAAATATTCACCATCGAGAAAGTTATAGTTATAGAGTCATGCAAGACTATCGAAGAGTGACATACTTGATCCGATCATTATCAATTTTTGGCTATTTGCCTCGACTAATTTTCCAAGGAACATTCGAGTGCGTTGGGGAATCAAATAGAGATGCAGCTTGGTGAGAAGGCCATCGATATGTACGAGATATCCATGATTATAACCGCATTGTTCTTGCTTCCGTTCATTTACGTCGGCTGGAAGCTGCTTACAAACAACCGGAAATTTCATAGGATCGAGCAGGCAATCGAGAAGGGCCAACCTGTCCGCCTACGTCTTCGAAATAACTACCGCGATACGGGTTCTAGACTTATGCGGCTGCAAAAAATCGCGGAGTCGAGAGGACATCTCATGACTTTCGTAGCTTCGAAATATGACAAGGACTACGAGGGGCTGGCAACGATTTTCGATGTCTCGGTTCAGCCCGGAGGCATGACGACCGGGATGCGCCAAGAGGAGCAAGAGGAAGCCTGCACTGAAGACGGCAGCAAGAGAGCCAGGACGACGCAGCTCGATATGTCCGCATCAGAATAGAGCTTATATCGTCGACCCTCAGCGAGCCTGGATGGCCGGCCCGCTTGAAAATGCAGCGAATTAAGTGCTGTGGATTGGTTGGGGCGGGAGGATTCGAACCTCCGCATGGCGGTACCAAAAACCGCTGCCTTACCGCTTGGCGACGCCCCAGCCTTGAGGTGCGCGGAACATAGCCACAAAAATACGGCGCCGCAAGCGCGGGCTTTATCCTTTCGCGTTTTGCGCCGGTTTGCATAAACTACAGGGCTGACCGCTGGGAAAATCCAATTGACGCGGTGCAGAGTGTGATTATATAGCAATTCACAGCGCCGATTTGAGCACCGGCTTGCGGGCGCTTTATAAATGCAGCTAAAGAGCGTGGCAATCCGCCCGGCGATGCTGCTGTTGGCGGATTTTTGTTTAGTCGAGGGTATGTGGCGATGATCGAATTTCACGGCGTCGAAAAGGAGTTTCCCGGACGCGGTGGCGGAGCGGCGGTAAAGGCGCTCGACGGGATCGACCTGAACATCGGACGCGGAGAGATCTTCGGGATCATCGGCCGCAGCGGGGCGGGCAAAAGCACGCTGATCCGTGTCGTGAACATGCTGGAACGGCCCACATCCGGGCGCGTCACCGTCGCTGGCATCGACATGAATGCGCTGGACGCCGCCGGATTGCGCGCCGCCCGGCGCGGCATCGGCATGATCTTCCAGCACTTCAACCTGCTGTCCTCCCGCACCGTCTACGACAACGTGGCGCTGCCACTGGAACTCGCCGGCCTGAAAAGGTCCGAGATCAGGGCCAAGGTCGAACCCCTGCTGGACCTCGTCGGTCTCAGCGACAAGCGCGACCGCTATCCGGCCGAACTCAGCGGCGGGCAGAAGCAGCGCGTCGGCATCGCCCGCGCGCTGTCCAGCGAGCCGAAGGTCCTGCTGTGCGACGAAGCGACCTCCGCCCTCGACCCGGAAACGACGACATCGATCCTTCGCCTGCTGGCTGACATCAACGCCAAGCTCGGCCTGACCATCGTCCTGATCACCCACGAGATGGCTGTCATCAAGGAGATCTGCCACCGCGTTGCGGTGATGGAAGCAGGCCGCGTCATCGAGCAAGGCGACGTGTTCGACGTCTTCACGGCGCCCAGGCACCCGACCACGCGCAGCTTCGTGTCGTCCGTCGTCGGCGCCGAACTGCCGGATACCCTGGTCGAGCGGCTGTCGGCTGAGCCGCTGCCCGGCGGCAATCCTGTTCTGCGCATCACCTTCAAGGGCGCGCTCGCCAATACGCCGATCATCAGCCAGTTGACCCGGCGCTTCGGACTGGACCTCAACATCCTGCACGGCAGGATCGACCATATCCAGGGCGCTCCGTTCGGGACGCTGGTGGTCGAGGCCGTCGGCAGCGCCGAGGCCGTCCAAGCCGCCATCACATTCATCAACGTCAATAATCTGTCAGTAGAGGTGCTCGGCCATGTCCCAGCAAATCTTCGAGCTGTTGGTTAACGCAACCATCGAAACGCTCTATATGGTCGGTTTGGCCGGGCTGCTGGGAACGCTGATGGGCCTGCCGCTCGGCGTCCTGCTGGCGACCAGCGGCCGGGGCGAGCTGCTTCAGAACCTGACGTTCAACCGGGTCGCCGGCCTGCTCGTCAACGCCACCCGCTCCACGCCGTTCATCATCTTGGTGGTCGCTATCATCCCGTTCACGCGGCTGATCGCCGGAACGTCGATCGGCACCACGGCGGCCATAGTGCCGCTGACGGTCGCCGCCGTCCCGTTCATCGCCCGTCTGGTGGAGGGCGCCATCCGGGAAGTCGACCACGGCCTGATCGAGGCCGCCCATACGATGGGCGCCACGCCGTTGCAGATCATTACCAAGATCCTGCTGCCGGAAGCGCTGCCCGCCATCGTCCTGGGCCTGACGCTCGCCGCCGTCAGCCTGATCGGCTACTCGGCCATGGTCGGCGCCGTCGGCGGCGGGGGCCTTGGCGACCTTGGCATCCGCTATGGCTACCAGCGCTTCCTGCCTGAAGTCATGGCCGCCGTCGTCCTGGTGCTGATCGTCCTGGTCCAGCTTGTCCAGAGCTTGGGCGAGTGGATCGCCCGCCGGGTCAACAAGCGCTCCATTGTCTCTTGATCCTGCGCCTCCTGATCCCCTTCGCGCACGATACCGATAGCAACACTCTCTTGAGAGGAAGACCAACCATCATGAATATCCTGTCCGCCAAGACCCTTGCAGGCCGCGTCGGCGCCGCCCTGGTCGGCGTCGCCGTGATCGCCCTGGCGGGTGCAGCCTCCGCCGAGACCATCCGGATCGGCGTTTCGGCCGGTCCGCACGCCCAGATCCTCGATGCCGTCAAACCGATTGCCGCCAAGCAGGGTCTCGACATCAAGATCATCGAGTTCACCGACTACGTGATCCCGAACGCAGCATTGGCGTCCGGCGAGATCGAAGCGAACTCCTTCCAGCACCAGCCCTATCTGGACAATCAGGTCCAGGATCGCGGTCTCAAGCTGGTGTCGGTCGGCAAGACCGTTGTCTTCCCGATGGGGATCTACTCGAAGAAGGTGAAGAACCTTTCCGAACTGTCCAACGGCGCCTCGGTCGCCGTTCCGAACGATCCGACCAACGGCGGCCGGGCGCTTCTCCTGCTTCAGGACCAGGGCCTGATCAAGCTGAGCCCCGAGGCCGGGCTGAAGGCGACCCCGATCGACATCACCGAGAACCCCAAGAAGCTCCGCATCGTCGAACTGGACGCGGCACAGCTTCCCCGCTCGCTCGGCGACGTGGATGCGGCGGCGGTCAACACCAACTACGCGATCGAGTCGGGGCTCAACCCGCTGACCGATGCCATCGCCCGCGAAAGCGCCGAATCGCCCTATACCAACGTCATCGCGGTGCGCGAGGTGGACAAGGACAAGCCCTGGGTCAAGCAGCTTGTCGAGTCCTACCACTCGCCCGAGGTCAAGCAGTTCGTTACCGAGAAGTTCAAGGGCGCCGTCGTCACCGGCTGGTAAGCCGGGGCAAATCCACCGATCCGAAGGCCGTGCTCGACCACATCCACGGGACCGGAGGTCCTCTGGACCGGGTCCACAGGGTCAGGTCCGCCGGGTCACGGCCTTCAGGATATAGACCGCGTCCACGGCACCTGCTCCGAGGACCTCTTGTAGGATGTCGAGGATACTGCCCTTCATCTCGGTCAGGGTTTCCGCCGACAGGTTGCTGGTGCCGGGGATCGGCGCCAGCTTCACGCGGGTCAGCAGCAGGTCCCGGATACGCGGAAGCTGCTCTTCGAGCTTGCCGACCGCCGCCGCATCGACGGCCTGAACCTGGAGCGTCAGATCCAGTCGACCGACCACGCGGCTGTCCTCGAGCGTCAGCGGCAGCGTCAGGTTGGGTATCGGGACGTTGAGCGATACGGCGCCTTCCTTCTTCTCCGCTCCACCCTCGGAAGCCCGGGCCGGAGCGAAGGCGAACAGCAGAAGCGCGGATAGGCAGGCAACCCGGAATATCGCGTATCGACGGAACAAGGCGTCACCGGTGGTCTTGAGGAAAGGGCGTACGCGCTATCCATACACGCGATCGACCCTACCTACAACGAACCTGCACTAAATGGGTATTCGATGACCCTGACCGCTCAGGCGGACAGCTTGCCCGGAACGACCCACCAGTCCGGCTGAGCCGCCTTGATCTTCGCCGCCGCCGCGCGAGCGGTCGCCTCGTCGCCGAAAAGGGCGAAGCAGGTCGCGCCGCTGCCCGACAGGCGGGCGAGCAGACAGCCCGGCGCCGATGACAGCGCCTCCAGGACGGTGCCGATTTCCGGGACCAGCGACAGGGCGGGAGCCGTCAGGTCGTTGTGGCGGCTGGCCAGCAAGCCGGCGAAGCCGGCGGCATCCGTCGGCGCCCTATCGCCGGACAGACGCGCGGCAGTCGAGAACGGCCCGCTGCGTGCCTTGAATACAGCCGGTGTCGAAAGCGGAATGCCGGGGTTGACGAGCACCACTGCACACGACGGCAAAGGCGGCGCCGGATCGACGATATCGCCGATCCCGCCGAAATATGCTGACCTGCCGGTCAGGCAGACCGGGATGTCGGCCCCAAGGCGGGCCGCCAGCGGGCCGAGCGAGGGATGGTCGGCGCCAAGCCCCCACAGCCTTGCCAGCGCCCGCAGGGTCGCCGCGGCATCAGCCGAGCCGCCGCCGATGCCGGACGCCACGGGCAGCCGCTTGGTCAGCGTGATCGCGACGGCCGGGTCGGAGCGGCCGACGCTCTCCGCCAGCAGACGGGCTGCACGGGTCACCAGGTTGCCGGAAGCCGGCTCCGCCGCGAGGGAAGAGGCGAAGGGGCCGTCGATGGTCAGCGACAGGCCGTCGGCCGGACGGACGCCTATGGTGTCCGCGACATCGGCGAAGGCGACAAGGCTGTCCAGCTCGTGATACCCGTCGGGACGCCGCCCAAGCACGTGCAGATACAGGTTCAGCTTCGCCGGCGCTTCCTCCGTGATGACGCCGTCAGTGCCTGGATCGCTGGAAACGGTCATCTGGGCGCCGTCTGACTGGCTGCGGTCCGGTTCCGGGGCAGGCCGTTCGCCAGCTTGGCGTCGATCGCCGCCTTCAACTCGCTTTCCTCCGCGTGGAGAAGCGCCCGGCGCCACTGGAAGCGGGCCTCCGCTTCGCGGCCGACCTGCCAATAGGCATCGCCGAGATGGTCGTTGATGGTCGGGTCGAGCGGCTTCAGCTCGACCGCGCGCTCCAGGTTGGCGACGGCGCCGGGAAAGTCCTCCAGCCGGTACAGCGCCCAGCCCAGGCTGTCGATGATGTAGCCGTCGGTCGGCTTCAACTCCACCGCGCGCTGGATCATCGCCTTGCCGCGTTCCAGGTTGATTCCGCGGTCGATCCAGGAATATCCCAGATAATTGAGCAGGAAAGCCTGGTCGGGGCTCAACTCGTTGGCGCGCATCAGGTCGCGCTCGGCGTCTTCCCAACGCTTGAGCTTGTCGTAGGTCATGGCGCGCGCATACAGGATTATCCAGTGGCGCGACTGAAGCGTGCCGATGCGGGTCAGGGCATCGCTGTAGGCGGTTATCGCCTGTTCGTAGCGCTCGGCGCTCCGGTGGACGTCACCCAGTTCGACCAGGGCATCGGAGCGGTCGGGGCGCTCGGCCGCCATCGCGACGAGCAGGCTCACCGCATCCTCTCCGCGCTTCATCCGCTCCAGCACGGCGGCGCTGCGCAGGCGGGCGGTCCAGCGCAGGGCCTCGTCGCCCTTCACGTCGCCGTACTGCGCCAGCGCGTCGTCATGCAGGCCGCGCTGTTCCAGGATGTCGCCCAGCATCATGCGGGCCAGCGACAGATCGCCGCGCAGATGAAGCGCGATACGCCCGTACATCAGCGCCATGTCGCCCGCTCCCTCCTGGTTGAGGGCACTGGCGATGTCGAACAAGGCCTCGGCCATGCCGTCGCGCGGGCTGGCGACGATCGGCGCCGGCTTCTCGCCACGGCTCAGCCGGTCCATTTCGGGCTGGAGCAGAAGCGTGTCCGGATTGGTGTCACGGAAGCTCTCGTAGAAGGCCTTGGCCTCCTCCGTCTTGCCGGAGCGCTCGAAGAAGCCGCCGACCGCCTGGACGATACGCAGGGGCGCTCCGGCCCCGAGCGACTTGAGATACCAGCTTTCGGCGGCCACCGGGTCACCGGAATACTCGGCTATCAGGCCGGCGTGGAAGTGATGGAGGATGGAGAAGCCCTGGGCCTTCTCCAGGGGTGCGAGAGCAGCCTGGGCGCCTGCGGCGTCTCCCTTGGCGACGGCGATCCAGGCGCGCATCATCGGTTCGACCAAGCGGCCCAAACCGTCTTCTGAACCGGATTCCAGCCGCGCGCCGGCTTCCTCGAAACGGCCGGCGTTGACGTCGTCGGCCGCCAGCAGCAGCCGCGCCAGATGGTTGCCCGGCTCCACCGCCGATACCTGACGGGCGATATCCACCGCCTCGGCCATCTTGCCGTCACCCAGGCGGAGCAGATAGATCCGGCGCAGCAGGCCGGTATTCTGCGGATCGCTGGCGAAAGCGCGTCCCATGAACTCCGCCGCCGCCGGCCAGTCGTCGGTCTGCTGGGCGTGGCGGCCGGCAAGATAGCTGCCGGTCGCGGTGATCTGTTCATCCAGCGTGACCGCGGGCATCGGGCGGTCGGAAGTGAGGGCAACTGCCACTCCGACGGTTCCCATGGCGCCGCCGATAAGCCCGACCACGAAACTGCGCTTCAGAACGATGACGAGGTTTTTCATGACGTACCCATCCTGCCCCGGCTGAGCCGGTCAGCCGTTCTTGCGGAAGCGCAGCCTAGCGGTCAACTCCTTAAACCATCAATAACCACGTTGCCCCCGGCCCGCACCGTTTCCGCCTGGACCGCGACGCGAGGCGCCGGCTCGAAGGCATGGCGAAATTCCGCCAGCGTCGCCCCGCCGAAGAGCGCGCTGCCGCGTTCGAAAAGCGCCTCCAGATCGTCGTACAGCCGCTCCACCGATCCGGCATCGGGAAAGGTCGGACTGCCGGCAGGCATGAATTCCGACGAGTGCAGCATGAACTCGACATGGCATGCACCGGCGGCAGCCGCCTCCTCCACCTGCGCCACCATCGCGGCGCCGTTGAAGCCGTTGGGCCGGAGCCACTGGTTGCGGAGCATCCGGCTCAGAACGTTGCGCGGCACTCCGCAGCGCGACAAAAGGGCCTGGGCGACCGAACGAAACGCCGGATTGCAGCGCTTCGAAACCGTCATCGGCACTTCCAGCAGAGAGGAGTTGCCCGGACGACCGATATCATCCGGATCGATGAAATAAGGCTCGGTCGGGAAGTTGCGGTAGTCGCTGCCGCCGGATGCTACCGGATTGCCCAAGGTGCCTCGCCAATCGACATACGGCGTGACCGAACAGTCCGTCAGATAGCCGTACTCGATCAGAGTACGGGCGTACTGTTCGTTCATCGCCCAGCGGCCGGCACGGTGGCTGGTGATCGGACTGGCGAAGACGTCCTGCAACAGCTTGGTCATGAAATCGACCTTGGCGCGGAGCGCCTCGACCGGATACTCGATCAGGAATGGCTTGTATCTGATGTCGTCGGCTGTCAGCGCCGTGATGGGAGGAGAGTTCCAGGCATGAAGATGCATGCCGATCTCGCCCTGGCCGCGTGCCAGGACATCCCGGCCGAACTCGACGAACGCAGGTGAAACCGCCATCTCATAGTTGACGAGATATGTCGGCTTCAGGTCGAAGCGCTCACAAAGCTCCTGGAAACGGGGGAGGTACAGTGCATTTCGCGTCGTTATCTCACGTGGCCCGTTCCAAATGTCGTCTCCTTCGGTATCAATGGTGACGATGAATTTACCCAACGACTTTCCCCTGGGAGAAAAAACGACATTCCGAGAACCGTCGCCCCACGTGACCATCCTCATCTGAACGCAACTATACTTACTTTCACGGGCTCAATAATGTCCCTGCCATATTTTTACATAAAGCGGCAACGGGTACATACCAGAGAGGTCGCACCAGGCAAATCGCTTACCCCGATTGACGTGTACGTTCGCTATTCCCGATGTGCACCGCGGCGAACGCCCGCCCCTATCAAGTGGTGGAAACCGCCGTCTTACAGGGTCGGACGGGTATCGCCGCCGGGAGATTACGCTGGAACTGGACGATCAAGGCATCGCCTGATAGAGGTATTATGCCACTCAAAAGTGACGTGGCCACCTCCCCGGGGACTTGGAACCGGAATCGCAGGGGTGCCGCAGTACCGGCGGCCGTCAAGCTTGACCGGTTTGGTTGACCCGTCTGGAACGTAAGGTGTCGGGCTGACGAGGCCCGGCACCTCTGCCGGAACCCACCGGTCAAGCTTCAGGGCCTTTGATGGCGGATCGCACGGGCGGAGAGCGACCGGACGATCCGTCGATCCGTAATCCCTTAGGTCCTGGTACCGATCACCAAGTACGGATCGGCCCCACATCCATGTGGACGAAGTCGCTCTGGGGATAATACCCGACGCCGCCGGCCCGCAGCCGCAAGGCCGCGCGATGGATCATGCGGGTGTCCATTCCGGGTGCCCGGATGTCGATCGCCATTCCGCGCATGTGGAAGCTGCTGCGGGCGACTCCGCTTCCGACCTCCCGCAGGAATTCATTGGATTCGGGAGAGCGATAGCCCGAGATGACGTGAAGCGGAGTCTTGGTTCCGATCCGCGCCTGGAGCGCGTGAACGGTATCCAGCAACTCGGGATCGATGGGGTATACGGTATCGGTCCTATGGTCTCGCAGCAGTTTGTTGATCGCCCGCAATGCATCCCGCTGATATCGTCCGCGCGACCAGTATTCCGCGGTCAGCCGTTCGCTCGTGTGGGTGTTGAGGAGCGAGATCTGACGGGGAGGTGCGATCCTGTTGGCAGCCTCGGCCTCGCGAGATGTAAGTAGGGTTCCTGCCGCCGCCGTGACCGCCGCGGTCGCAACCGCCGCAGCGCCTGACCTCAGAAACGAACGCCGACCCATTCCAGGCGCATGAAAGGTCTTTTCGCGTTCATTCTGCATATGGCTCCCCCAGCGACGAAGTACCCGCATTCCCAATATGACCCGTGGGCAATTCGAAAATGACGCCCCGCCGGATCAATACCGGTCCGAGCATTGCCAGGGCAGGTTAAGCAAAGGTTTACATACACGGGAGAAGGCACTGAAGTCGCTGGATTCCTGATCGGCCGGGAGTGACATTTTTGAGCATGGGAGCTGGCCAACCCCAGCGCCCTGCCCTTTGGAGTGCCTCAGCCGTCGATCTGCGCCACCGCCTGCTGGCCCGGCAACCGCTTGGCAAGGGCGGTAACGAAGGCAGTGTCGCGGCCGTAGATATCCTCCAGGAAGTGGATCTTGCCGGCATCGTCGAAGTAGACCGTCTGGTACGTAAGATGGACCGGGACCGATTGCCGCAGCCATACCGTTTTCGTCTCTCCGGTATCGAGTACCTGGGATCTGCGCTCCACCGGCCAATCATCCATTCCCTCCATCAGGAACGCGGTGAGAGCAGCCGGGTCGCCGACCCGCACGCATCCGGACGACAGGCTGCGTTCGACCTGGGCGAACTTGTCCCGGGCCGGCGTATCATGCAAGTACACGTCGAAATCATTGGGGAACATGTACTTGATCCGTCCAAGGGAGTTCTTGGGGCCGGGGTCTTGGCGCATGCGGTACCGGGTGATCCTCGACCCCACTTCGCGCCAGTTCACCGAACGCGAATCGATCTGGCGGGCGCCGGCCGCCCAGCTTTCGAACAGCTTGATATCGTGTTCCTTGAGATATCCCGGGTTGCGCAGCAGTTTGGGCAGCATGTCGTTGCGCGCGACAGTCGGCGGGATCGTCCAGGTCGGGTTGAAGACCAGATGGGATATGCGGTGGCTGAACACGGGCGTCGGCCGCTCGACCGAGCCGACGATGACCGGCATGCGCAGTGCCACCTGCCCCTTGTCCAGCGCCCTCAGCGAATAGCCGGGAATGTTCACGATGACGTGCCGCTCGCCAAGGTCGTCCGGCAGCCAGCGCCAGCGCTCCATGTTGGCGACGATCTGGTTGACCCGCTCGGCGGCCGGGACATTGAGCGCCGCGCGCGTCGATTCCCCCACCACGCCGTCGGGCGTCTGGCCGTTGTAGGACTGGAACCGCTTGACCGCCGTCTGGAGGACCGCGTCGTAGACCGGCGACGCCATGTCCTTGGCAGTGCCGGTGTAGTCGCCCGTTGCCGCAAGTCGCCTCCGCAAGGCCGGCACGCTCGCGTCCTGCATACCCGGCTTCAGGACCGGTCCCTGCCCGGCCGCCGGCCAGCCGCCGCCGGATGCCAGGGCCCGGTAACGGCGGAGAGCGTCGCGGAGTGCCGCATACTGGGGATGCGGCGGCGTGAAGCCGGCAAGGAAGGCCGCAAGATTGGTCTCGTCCCGTGCCCGCTTGGCGATCTCGACCGCATCGACCCGAGGCGGCACCGCGGCCAGTTCGGGCGCTATCGAGCGCGGAGCCAGACGGCCGGCACGCAGGTCGGACGCATATTCCATGACCGCATCCGCGATCAGCAGGTCCAGTTCCGCCTGCACGCCCACATCGCCAGAACCCATCCGCCTCTCGATGGCGTCGGCGTGATAATGCAGCGGGTTGAGCCCTTCCTGGTCGGAGGCCCGCAGCAGGGCGACCAAACCGTCGGCAGCGATGACGATACCGGACGCGCCGGTCCAGACCGGATCGAACCCGCGCTCCGCATAGAAGCGCCTCAGCGCATCCAGGTTGCGCAGGCGTTGTCCCTCGATCGTGAGCGCGCCGTTCCGGCTCAGCCGACGGGCGATCGCGACATCGGTTTCCGTCTCCGGCGAGAGCACCGGTGCGTAGGCCGGATCCTCCTGCGCCAGAGCGGGAATGACGCCCGACGGGCCACCGGCGAGCGCCGCGACGATCAACAGATTGCGGAACAGGCTTCTCATTGGGGACCCACCACCATGCTTTCGGATCAATCATACACCTAAATGAAGTGGTAGTAGAGTTTGTTCCAAAATTGTCCCAGACTGTGGCCGCGGGGCCGCTTCACACCGCGCCGGCACGCGAATCGATAAATGCAATACCGGTTTAATCTTCCGTAAGGAATGCGCTGCATCATGGATTTGGAGCAATAGTCGCCACCCGCTTGTCCTCCCGGCACAGATGCTCCCCGACGGAAGACAATGACGCCTGAACTTCTACAGGACGTGTTGGACAAGCATTCTCGCTGGGTCAGAGGGCTCGCGGGCGGAGCATGCGCCAATCTGTCCCTCGCCAATCTCGAAGGACTGGACCTCGCGAAGGTCGATCTCCGCTGGGCAAGGCTCGCCGGCGCCAAAATGGCCCGCGCCCATCTTGCAGGCGCCAGACTGGCCGGCGCCGATCTCTTCTGCGTCGATCTTCGGAACTGCGACTTGAGGCAGGCCGACCTGTCCGGGTCCGACCTGCGGGGTGCCCGGCTCCATTCCGCGGATTGCACGGGTGCCCAGCTGCGAGGCGCCGACCTGAGGGAAGGCACCCTTGTCGCTCCGCTCGACGGCAGACCGCTGAACCTCGCGACGATGCCCCGGGCACCTAGGCTCAACGTCATCCCGATGCCGCGCCATCCGGGTCCGGATCGGGACGGCCCTCCTCCGGCGAACCGGTCTCCGCACCGGGACCGGCAAATGCCCGCTGGTGTCTGCTCCCGCACCGACCTGACTTCGGCCGGCTTGCGCTGCGCCGACCTGACCGAGGCGGATCTGACCGGCTGCAATCTCCAGAACGCCGATTTGTGCCATGCGGTCCTGACCAATACGAACCTGTCGGATTGCCGCCTGTGCGGCGCGGACCTGACGGGAGCCGACCTCGTCGGTACGCGTTTCCACAATGCCGACCTCGTCGGCACACGATTGTCGGGCTGCGACTTCAGCCGCGCCGACCTGACCGGCGCACATTTCACGAAGCTGCTGGACACTCTCGGCCTGGAGCTTCAGCGCGTCATCAACAACCATGAGCGCTGGATCGAGAGCGGTGGCGGACGGGGCGCCAGGGCCGACCTCGACGGCGCCGACCTCAACCGGGTCGACCTGCGCAACGTCAACCTGAGCGGCGCCACCTTGCGCGGCGCCTCGCTGGTCAAGGCCCTGCTCGCGGGAACCAAGCTGATCATGGCCGACATGTCCGGCGCCGACCTGGAAGGCGCCAACCTGAGCGGTGCCGATCTCTCGGGCGCCGATCTCAGCTATGCCAAGCTGATCAACGCCGACCTGCACGACGCCCTGCTCTGCCCGGCCCAGATCCTCGACGCCAACGGCAAACCGACGGGACGGATCTGGGCGACCACCCTGCTCGGCGCCGATCTTCGCCACGCCCATCTCGCCGGGACCCAATTGGCTTCCGCCAACCTCAGCGAAGCCAACCTGGAATTCGCCGACCTGGATGGCGCCGATCTGACCGGCGCCCGCCTGCCCGCACGGCTCTACCAGCGCTGAGGTCATCGGAGCCCGGATCCTCCAGGCGCGACATTGTGCCGGTTGCACCCGTATTCAGTTGCGCCCCAAATGCGGATATCGATCAGGTCGAATCCTCTAGATCCGCGTGTCATTCATATTGGCGTATACTCATCGGATTCGGCGAGCCGTGGCCGGAATGGGGTTACTGCTGGCGTTCTCCGGCGCTTCGCAGGCCGAACCGACCTTCAGCGATTTCGGCGGCGCCGGTCTGCTCCAGGTGCCGACCGCCCGGATGTTCGATGCCGATACGCTGGCGGCGGGTTTCACCTGGACGCCTCTGTACCGCCACGCCTTCCTGACCTTCCAGGCCGTGCCGGATGTCGAGGTCACCATTCGGCAGAGCGGCGATGCCTATGCGGGATCCGACGAGACGGAGTTTGCCGGCGGTGTCGACCTGAAGCTCCGCCTCCTGCGTGAAGGACCGCATTGGCCGGAAGTCTCGGCCGGTGTCCGGGGCCTGTTCGACAGCCGGGGGCTGGGAAGCCGATATCTGCTGATGAGCCGGCGCTGGTACGACACGGACTGGACGCTGGGAGCCGGATGGGGCCGATTTTCCCAGGGCGGATTCCTGGGCCACGACGTCTCCCTGATCGGCGGGGTAGAGGTCCACATGCCGGACGACGGCCTCCTGGATGGCTTTTCCTTCAAGCTGGAGTATACCGGCGACCGGTTCCATGCCGAACGGTCGCGCTATGCCGACCTTCCGGCGCCGTTCCCGGTCAATGTCGGTGTGGTCTGGCGCCCCCTGCCCTGGATCGAGGCCGGAGCGGGGATCGAACAGGGGCATGCCGCAATGGTGAGGGCAGCGGTAAAGCTCGATGCCGGACGGCTCGACAGCGGATCGCCGGTAAAATCGCCGCCGTCGAAAATCGGACCGCGACCGTCGCGCGGCATTGCCCGCGATGCCGCGCGCCGGATAGAGACCGCTCTGCGCTCGGCGGGGATGCCGGTTCAAGCCGTCCGGATAGAGGACGCCCAGGCAACCGTCTGGCTCGACAGCGTACCCCCGGGTCCTCCAGCCCGAACCGCGGGCCGGATAGCAAGGATCATGGCGGCGCGCGCTCCCGCCAAGGCCGAACGTCTGACGGTCGTGCTTGGGCCTGCGGAACTGGCCGGTACTGCGGTATCGTTCCTCCGCGCCGACCTGGAGCGGGCGGACCGCCATGCCGGTTCCCCGGCGGAGATCTGGCGGACCACGGAGCTTGAGCCGGCCGCATCGGCCGGCGGTGCCCCCGGTCCCGCCGCCGACAGGTGGCAAGGCAGGATCACGCCCCGGCTGGAACAGTCTCTCAATGGAAGAAACGGCTTCCATGCCTACCGGGCGACGCTCGACTTCGCGACCTTCAGTGCCGGACCAAGTGGACTGGTAAGCGGCACCGGCTTGCGGTTCAATCTGTCCGATAATCTGGAAGGCCGGCTTGGGGCTCCCGATCCCCGCCTGCCGGTGGTCCGCAGCGATGTCGGCCGCTACGCCGCCGTCCCCGCCACGGTGGACCATCTTTACATGGGATGGCTGTGGAACCCGTTCACCGATTGGCATACCCGGCTGTCCGCAGGTCAGATGGACGAGATGTTCAGCGGTGTGGAGGGCGAGGTTCTATACCGTCCCTTCGGCGCCCGCTGGGCCGTCGGCGCCGACGGCGACCTCGTGATGAAACGGGTACCCGGCAACCTGCTCTATGTCGAGCCGGGATTGTACGCCACCCTGCACGGCAGCCTCCGGTACGAAAGCAGCGACGGGCTGATCCAGGGCACCCTCCGCGCCGGGCGTTATCTGGCCGGGGATCTGGGCTCCACCATCGAACTGACACGGCTGTTCGATGGTGGCGTCCGGATCGGCGCCTATGCCACCCTGACCAATGCGGGGGGTCGAAACCTCGACCATGGCATATCCGTCCGGATCCCGATCGGCCCACTGCCGGTGGTCGGCCGCGCCCTGGCCCCGGAGATCGCGACACGCAGCCTAGGGCGGGACGCCGGCCAAAGAGTCGACCAGTCCCTGCAACTATACGACATCACGGGAGCCGCCGGCGTCGGTCGGGTAATGGGAAGCTGGAACCGTCTGCTGGAATGAACCCAGGCCGCCGCCGCCCCGTCCCGGCACCGCTGAAGCCTTACTGTTGAACGGTCACGGCACCGGTAGCGGGATCGACCAGGATATTCATCCAGACACCTTCGACGGTGCGGACTTCGGCGGCATAGTTCGCGCCGATCTTGCGGAAGTTCCGCATCTCCGCAAAGCCCATGCCGCCGAACCGGTTGAGAAGGCTGGTCTGCACAAGCTCCATGTCCCGCTGGTCCTTGCCCTTGCGGTTGGAAATATCGGGCTGTCCCTGTTCGACACTGAGTTGCGTACCGCTTGATGCACCCGCGAGCGGTGCCATCGGAGGCTGCGCCTGAACCACCATCGATCCCGGCTGCATCTGGCGGTTGGGCGACGTCACGCCACCGGTCGCTCCCGTCCCGCTCGTTTGAGCGAAAGCCAAGGACGACGTGGCGGCGACGGCAAGAGCCAGTAGCGGAGCGAAGGTGAACACAGCGATTTTCTTCATGATGGAATCCTCTTCCGACATAGTCGGCCCTCTTTCGCGAGGGCCATTCTTCCCGGTCTTTCTCGACCGGCCGCATGGTCCGAACGCTGCCTGATGGTATTTTGGCATGTTTCGGTGTTGAATCCAGGACCGAGCGAGCATTGTCACACCGACCGGTCCTTGTCCGTGACGGTCATCACCGGGAAATTCAAGACCGGCAGGAAACCGGGCTTCCGCAAGGTTCCGCCTGAAGCATGGGCCAGGCAACCTCAATCTTCGGAAGTCAACGGGTCGATCGGCTTACCGAGGCCTCCATACTGAATACTTAACCTATTAATACTTTCTTTATAATTTGGGATTCGACCACGTTAACCATGATAAGATGGCACTGTCGCCAAAGTCCCGGCCAAGACCCGCAAAGTTTCCGCAATTTCAGCGAGCGTATCCGGGAACACTGAAGCACTGGCGGCGTTTAATCCGCCGTATGGGCAGGATCTCCCTGTCCGGGCGGACATTGAGGAGCCCCCAGCAATGAACACCAGCGACCGCGCCGATCTTCATCGGATGGCGACCCAGATCGCCTTGTCATACGCGCGCTGCCACAACGAGACGTTCGACGCTTTTCCGGCGCTGTTCCAGACCGCGTATCATGGCCTTCTATCCTGCACCCAGCCGATGGCGCAGGAGC
The DNA here is from genome assembly GCF_000936425.1 of Skermanella aerolata KACC 11604. Classification (GTDB taxonomy): domain Bacteria; phylum Pseudomonadota; class Alphaproteobacteria; order Azospirillales; family Azospirillaceae; genus Skermanella; species Skermanella aerolata. Next base: position 33,826 of record NZ_AVFK01000005.1, read on the forward strand.
AGGCACGGCCGGTCAAGAAGGCTGGAACGCCGCCGCGTCCCGTCGCTCGTCCCAAGCCTCTCACCCAAAGCAAGCCGAAGCCGGCCGCCGCCGCTTCCTCGGCGAAGCCACCGGCGGTTGCCGCCGTCTCGCCGCGCAAGGGCGCTTCCGGTGCCGGACGTGGTTGGACGACCTGGACGGGCAGCACGAACAAGCCCGGCCGTCCACCGAAGAGTGGAGCGGGTTCAAAAAACGGAGCTGGCCGTCATCGGTGAAATTAAGGATTAACAAGGGAACGCAGACACGTTTTGCAGTGTTGAACCGGCACTAACTTCGATGTTTGCTGAATTGCTATCCGGCAACATGGGTGATTGCTTCGCCGGGAAGTGATTTGCCTTCGATGTAGCACGGACGATGGGGTCTGACGGGCGCCACAACCCCATTGTGTTTATGACAGGTCGGCGCTGGGCCCGGACGAAATGGGGTTTGGGCCTTCTGTTCTATCCCAAAGCCTCTCGATGTTAGCCTCGCACCTGCAAGGCGGCGTCCCTCCAAGGGGACGCCGCCTTCTTTCTTTGCGTCACCGCGCTTTCTTTGTGGCTGTGGACTGACGCCCCGCCGACGACGCATAGTGTCGGCTGCACAATTTGAGGTGTGCCGGTCCGGTCCTTTGTCGCCGGCCGGAAGATTCATCGACCAGTCAGGTGATTATGAGCGACACACAGCCGAACCAGGCCCTGGAACGGGTCGACTGCGTGGTGATCGGAGCCGGCGTGATCGGGCTTGCGGTCGCCCGCCAATTGGCGGCGGCGGGCCGCGACGTGATCCTGCTGGAATCGACCGATTGCATCGGCAGCGGCACCAGTTCGCGCAACAGCGAAGTCGTCCATGCCGGCATCTACTATCCCAAGGGCAGCCTGAAGGCACGGATGTGCGTCCAGGGCCGCGACCTGCTCTACCAGTACTGCGCCGAACGCGGCGTGCCGCACAAGCGCTGCGGCAAGCTGCTGGTCGCGACCGACGAGAGCCAGTTGCCCAAGCTGGACGAGATCGTGGCCAAGGCCCAGGCGAACGGGGTGATGGACCTGACCCGGATCAGCGCCGCCGATGTCGCCGTGCTGGAGCCGGATCTGACCACCGTCGGCGCACTCGTGTCTCCTTCCAGCGGCATCGTCGATACCCATGGCCTGATGCTGGCCTACCAGGGCGAAATGGAGGACCATGGCGGCATGGTCGCGTTCAACAGCCCTGTTACCGGCGGCAAGGTCACGGAAGACGGCATCATAGTCGAAACGGGCGGGCCGGAGCCGTTCCGGCTGCTCGCCAAATCAGTCGTCAATGCCGGCGGCCTGTATGCCCAGGACATCGCTCACCTGATCGAGGGCATTCCGGCCTCGAGCATTCCGCCGATCCATTATGCCAAGGGGAACTACTTCTCGCTGGCGAAGCGGGCGCCCTTCAGCCGGCTGATTTACCCGGTGCCGGAACCGGGCGGTCTGGGCGTCCACTTGACGCTCGACCTGGCGGGTCAAGCCCGCTTCGGGCCGGATGTCGAGTGGATCGAGCGGATGAACTACGACGTCGATATCCGCCGGGCCGACAAGTTCTACGGCGCCATCCGGCGCTATTGGCCCGGCCTTCCGGACAACGCGCTTCAGCCCGGCTATGCCGGCATCAGGCCGAAGCTGGTTCCGGCCGGGGTGCCCGACGCCGACTTCATGATCCAGGGTCCGCGCGACCACGGCATACCCGGACTGCTGAACCTTTACGGCATCGAATCTCCCGGGATCACGGCGTCGCTGGCCATCGCGGCCTTGTCCGAATCGGCGCTGCTCGAGCGCGAAGCGGTTCCGGTCCTGTAAGCCGCCGCGATGATCTCCACCGCCGAACGGTTTATCGATTTGCACCTCGTGACAATCGATAGGTGTGGCGGTGGAGAACGCCGACGGATGATTTCGGGAACCTCATGGGCCATCGCATAGCCTAAAGGTAGGCTTGGGGCTCCAGCTTCCCTGTGTTACTTCAGACAAGTCAGTTTTCATAAGAAGAAAGTCGTTTGGTGATGCAGGCAATCCGACAATCATTAATCATTATCGGTCTCTGCTTCGCACCAATTCAGGCCAACGCCGAAACACCCGACAAAACAGTACTTGCGCTTGAAACGTTAGCCCAGTCCGGCAGCACGCGAGCCCAGTTCGAACTGGCGCGACGCCTTGAAGCGGGAATCGGCACGAAGCCCGACAGCTCCAAGGCTTTCGACCTCTACTGCAAGGCCGCTGCCAAAGGCCATCCGGTGGCGGCCTACAAGATCGGGTCCCTGTTTCTGTCCGGCAAGGGGGTGAGCCGCAGCGAACCGATGGCGGCGTCCTGGTTCCGCCGCGCGATCGAGCTGGGCCACCCCGAAGCCAGGGAAATGATGCCGAAAGCGGTCAGCCTGAAAGACCTTCCGGCACCGGGTTGCTATATCGTCAGCGCGCTTGCTCCGACTCCCGGCGTGGCCCTGATGCCGCCGGCGCAGATCGAGAAGATGGTGCGCGGCATGGCTCCCGACTTCGGGCTCGATCCTAATTTCGTACTCGCCATCATGCAGATCGAGTCCAACTACCGGACCGATGCCGTCTCTCCCCGCAATGCACAGGGATTGATGCAGCTGATCCCGGATACCGCCGAGCGGTTCGGCGTCAAGGACCCGTTCGACGCCAAGGACAATATGCGCGGCGGCATGCGCTACCTGCGCTGGCTGCTGGCCTATTTCCAGGGCGACGTATCGCTGGTCGCGGCCGCCTACAATGCCGGAGAAGGCGCCGTCGAGCGGTATCGCGGCGTTCCGCCCTACAAGGAAACGGAAACCTACGTGAAGCGCCTGAACTCGGTCTATCCGCGCAAGCGCCACCCGTTCCAACCAAAGATTGCCAAAGCGTCCGAAGTGTTCAACAGGGCCGAAGTCGCGGAACTCGACTGAGCCCGCTTCCCCGACCCTGCCTCATGACGATCAGCCGACCCGGCGCGGAACCAGCACGGTGTAGTCGAGGTCGAGTACGACGGACGGGTCCGTCTTGCCGTCCGCCCCGACATTGGGGAAGTCGGCGCAGGCACGGTCCTTGACCGCGATGGTCCGCAGGCGCAGGGCGCCGATGTCGCGCCGGTCGGGGATCTCCTGCTTCTCCAGGATCTCGGTCCAGGCATAGATCGTGTCGCCGGCGAAGGTCGGGGCGACGTGACGCCCGCCGTTGATGGCAGCCACGCGTACCGCATTGGCGAGACCGTTGAAGCTGAGCGCCCGCGCGATGCTGATGATGTGCCCGCCATAGATCAGGCGGCGGCCGAAGCGGCCTTCCTTCTCCGTGTGCTGGTTGAAGTGGACGCGCGCCGTGTTCTGGTACAGCCGGGTCGCCATGGCGTGCTCCGACTCTTCGATCGTCATGCCGTCGACATGGTCGATCTTCTCGCCGGCGCTGTAGTCGTCCCACAGGTGGGGCGAACCGGCGGCGACCGTGTCGTAGGTGGCGAAACCGGCGCCGGCCGGGACGATCAGGTCGCTCACCGGCACGGCGTCCGGCAGGTCGGGCACCACCGCCTCGGGCGCCGGGGCCGATTCGTCACGCTTCCTGACCATCACCCAGCGGCAGTAGTCCAGCACCATCTCGCCGCGCTGGTTGACGCCTATCGAGCGGACATAGACGGTGCCGGTCTTGCCGTTGGAATTCTCCTTCAGCCCGATCACCTCGGAAACCGACGACAGGGTGTCGCCGGGATAGACCGGCTCGCCGAAGCGACCGGCCGCATAGCCGAGATTGGCGACGGCGTTGAGCGAGATGTCGGGCACGGTCTTGCCGAAGACGACGTGGAAGGCCAGCACATCGTCGATCGTGGCTCCCTCGTACCCAAGGTCCTGGGCGAAGGTATCGGCCGAATGCAGGGGAAAGCGCGAGCCGGTCAGGGCCACATAGAGCGCCATGTCGCCCTCGGTCACCGTGCGCGGGGTCGCGTGGACGATCTCCTGGCCCAGCTTGAAATCTTCGAAATAATTGCCGGGGTTGGTCTTGGTCATTGCCCTGCTCGCTCCGAACGTTTTCTATCTGAATGTCTGCTCAGTCCAAATATCTGCTCAGGCGGCCGCTTCGGCTTCCAGGGCTTCGATCGCTTCGGCCAAGGCCACCAGCCGGCGGGCGTTTTCGACGTGCAGGTTCTCGACCAGCTTGCCGTCGACCAGCACCACGCCCTTGCCCTCGGCGACAGCGGCCTGGAAGGCGTCGATGATTCGGCGGGAATGCGCCACCTCGTCCGTCGAGGGACCGAAGGCCGCGTTGGTGGCCGCCAGCGTCTTCGGGTGGATCAGGGTCTTGCCGTCGAAGCCAAGCTCGACGCCCTGCCGGCAGGAGGCCGCGAAGCCTTCGTCGTCGTTGAGGTCGAGATAGACGCCATCAAGGATGGCAAGACCATAGGCGCGGGCCGCCAGCAGGCACAGGCCCAGGCTGGTGATCATCGGCAGCCGGTCGCGCGTGTGGGCGGCGTGGAGGTCCTTGGCGAGGTCGGAGGTACCCATCACGAAGGCGCCAAGCCGGGGCGAGGCGCCTGCGATCTCCTTGGCGTTCAGCATCGCCAGCGGAGTTTCCATCATGCACCAGATCTTGAGACCGGCCGGAGCGCCCGACGCCACCAGGACCTGCTCCGCCTGTCGCACCAGATCGGCCGATTCGACCTTGGGCAGCAGCACAGCGTCGGCGCCCGATGTGGCGGCGAACACGAGGTCCTCGTAGCCCCAGGCGGTGTTCAGACCGTTGGTGCGGACGATCAGTTCGCGCTTGCCATAGCCGCCGCCCGCGATCGCGTCGCCGATCTGGGTGCGCGCCTGCGCCTTGGCGTCGGGCGCCACCGCGTCCTCCAGGTCCAGGATCAGGCCATCCGCCTGCAAGGTCTTGCCCTTCTCCATGGCGCGCGGGTTGGAACCCGGCATGTAAAGGACACTGCGACGGGGGCGGACAGTCATGGCCATGCGCGGACTCCCTTTTTTCTAAACTTGGATCGGGTCTGAACCTGAATTCGTTGGCCGGGACCTTACAGCGCAGGTGCGGCAGGGAGCAATCGGGGACATGGGGATGGATGGAGAAGCAATGCGCGACAAAGCGGTTGGCGGGTCCGGTGCTGCACTATGACGCGTGGCGGCTGCAAGGTGTGGTTGGCAATCCTGTTTCGCTCTGCCCTATGATCATTGCTTGATCACGGCACCAGGGATCGTCGGCGCTCGTCGCGGAAAGCCGCTGTAGCGAGGTCGGCGAATACTCAAATGTTCAATACTCGCGGGAAACCTGTTCAGGCCATCACGGTACTGCTTGTCGAGGACAACCCCCGCGATGCCGCTCTGGTGGCATACGTGCTCGGTGACCGGATTCCCCGCTTCGAGGTGACCACGGTCGGCACACTGTCCGGCGCCCTGCGCTCCCTGAAGGACTATCGTTTCGATGTCATTCTGCTCGACATCGTTCTGCCGGACAGTCAGGGCTTCGCCACCATTGCCGCTATCCGAAAGGCGGCACCGGCCCTCCCGCTGATCGTCCTGACCGGTTTCGCCGATAACGAGATGGCGCTCGCCGCGGTCGAAGCGGGCGTCCAGGACTTCCTGATCAAGGGCGACTTCGAGAGCGCCATGATCGAACGGGCGGTCCGCCACGCCATCGCCCGCAGCCATCTGGAAGAACGCTTGAAAGCGTCGGAGGAGCGGCTGAAGGGTGTGCTGGATCTGGCGCACGATGCGATCGTGTCGGTCGATGTCAGGCAGCGGATCGTGCTGTTCAACCCGGCGGCGGAACGGATGTTCGGCTATCGGGTGGACGAGATCGTCGGTCAGCCCCTGTCGCTCCTGATTCCCGAACCCCTGCGCGCCGCCCATGCGGATCAGTTCGTCGGCTTCTTCCGGGAGGGCGTCGAATCGCGGACCATGGTGGACCGTCCGGAGGTGAGCGGCCTGCACCGCGACGGCAACGTCTTTCCGGTGGAGGTCTCGCTTTCCCGGTCGGAGGGACCGGACGGACCGCTGTTCACCGCCATGATCCGGGATATCACCGACCGCAAGCGGACGGAGGCGGAGTTGCGGCTGCTCGCGACGACCGATCCCCTGACGGGCCTTGCCAACCGGCGCCACCTGATCGAGCGGGCGGAGCGGGAGTTGTTGCGCCTTCAGCGCTTCGGAAGTCCTTTCAGCCTGATGACGCTGGACATCGATCACTTCAAGCGGATCAACGACACCTATGGCCATGCCTGCGGCGACCATGCCCTGTGCGCCCTCGCCGCGACTTGCGTCGGGCTGCTGCGGGAGATCGACATGGTCGGGCGCATGGGAGGCGAGGAGTTCACCATCGTCCTGCCGGAAACCGTCGGAGACGAGGCGATGCTGGTGGCGGACCGGATCAGGCGGGCGATCGCCGATATCCGCTGCGATTCCGATACGGCGGCAGCGGTTTTCGGCTTCAAGGTCAGCATCGGCGTCGCCGAGTGCTCTCCGGAGGAGGCGCGCATCGAGCAGCCCCTGGCGCGGGCCGACCGTGCCCTGTACGAGGCCAAGGCCCAGGGGCGCAACCGTGTGGTGCGGGCCTGAGGAATCCCGCCGGTTTCCGCCACAAGTTTGCTGCAAGCGGCATCCCGTTGTGGCACCGTTGACGCCACCATGAAAAAGATACTCTCGATCCAGTCCCACGTCGCCTTCGGTTATGTCGGCAATCGTGCGGCCGTATTTCCGCTCCAGCGCCTCGGCTACGATGCGATGGCGGTCAACACCGTCCAGTTCTCGAACCATACCGGCTATGGATCGTGGACCGGTCAGGTCTTCCAGCCGGCCCATATCGCGGAGGTCATCGACGGCATCGCCGCGCGCGGCGCGCTGGAAAGCTGCGATGCCGTGCTCTCGGGCTATATGGGCGGAGCAGCACTGGGGCAGGTCATCGTCGAGACGGTCCGGCGGGTGCGCGCCGCCAAGCCGGAAGCGGTCTATTGCTGCGACCCCGTCATGGGCGATGTCGGACGGGGCTTCTTCGTCAACGAGGATATCCGCGCCTTCATGCGGGCGGAGGCGGTTCCGGCGGCCGACATCATCACGCCGAACCAGTTCGAGCTGGAATTTCTGACCGGGCGGGAAGTCCATTCGCTGGCGGACGCCTTGGCCGCGGCGAAGGCGGTGCGGGCGATGGGGCCGAAGCTGGTGCTGCTGACCAGCCTGACGCGTGATGAAGCTCCCGCCGATTCGATCGAGATGCTGCTGGACACGCCGGACGGTGCGTTCCTGGTGGCGACTCCTCGCCTGCCGCTCGACCCGCCGCCCAACGGCGCCGGCGACTGCGTGGCGGCCGTGTTCCTGGCGAAGTACCTGGAGACCGGCGACCCGGCGAAGGCGCTGGGGCATGCGGCGGCGGCGATCTACGCGGTGTTCTCGGCCACGCTGAAGGCCGGCACGCGAGAGCTTCAGCTCATCGCGGCGCAGGACGAACTGGTCGCTCCGCAGCGGACTTTCGAAGTCAGGAAAGTATAGATGAAGAAAGGGCGCGGTCCCGGCATGGGGCCGCGCCCTTTATCCTTGGCTCCGCCGATTACTTCTTCAAGTAATCGCGGGCCAGCACTTCGGCGATCTGCACGGCGTTGAGTGCCGCGCCCTTCCGCAGATTGTCGGCGACCACCCACATGTTCAGGCCGTTCTCGACCGAGATGTCCTCGCGGATGCGGGACACGAAGACCGGATCGTCGCCGGCCGTTTCGACCGGGGTGACGAAGCCTTCCTCGGCCAGATGATCGATCACGTTGACGCCGGGAGCGGCGCGCAGCGCTTCACGGGCTTCGTCGGCGCTGATCGGCCGCTCGAACTCGATGTTGACCGATTCGGAGTGGCTGATGAACACCGGCACGCGGACGCAGGTGGCGGTCACCAGGATCTTCGGATCGAGGATCTTCTTGGTCTCGACCACCATCTTCCACTCTTCCTTGGTCGAGCCGTCATCCATGAAGACGTCGATTTGGGGAATCACGTTGAAGGCGATCTGCTTGGCGAACTTCTTCTTCTCGATCGGATCGTTGACGTAGACGGCGCGGGTCTGGTTGAACAGCTCGTCCATCGCGTCGCGCCCCGCACCCGACACCGACTGGTACGTGGACACGACGACGCGCTTGATCTTCGCCAGATCGTGCAACGGCTTCAGCGCCACGACCATCTGGATAGTCGAGCAGTTGGGGTTGGCGATGATGCGGCGCTTGGTATAGCCGGCGATGGCTTCGGGGTTCACTTCCGGCACGACCAGCGGCACGTCGGGGTCCATGCGGAAATGGGACGTGTTGTCGATCACGACGCAGCCGGCCGCAGCCGCCTTGGGCGAGTACTCGGCCGACACCTTGCCGCCGGGGGACGACAAGGCGATGTCCCAGCCCCGGAAATCGAACTTCGCCAGATCCTGCACGTCGAGGATCTGGTCCTCGCCGAAGGAGACCTGCTTACCGACGGATTTCTCGGACGCCAGGGCCACCACCTCGTCGACGGGGAATTTGCGCTCGGCCAAGGTAGTCAGGATTTCACGCCCGACATTCCCGGTGGCGCCGATTACCGCGATTCTGTAGCCCATGATGCGTTCCTGCTTTTTCTCTGCTGCCGCCATACTTCTTGCCATGGCGCAGGTATGTTTTTGGATGGTCCCCATGACCATCCGGCAAAGCCCATTGAATTATTCCGATCCCGGCCCGTTTGCAAGATCAAGCCATACCTTACATGACAATTCAGGGAGGACAAAATGGCGCGCAAGTACGGGACCTATGAGGAGTTCTGGCCTTACTACCTCGCCGAACATGCCAGACCCGGTACCAGAGCATGGCATTACACGGGCACGGCGCTGGCCTTGGCCCTGCTTCTGGCCGCGGTGGCGACGCTTAACCCCTGGTTCGTCCTTGCCGCCGTCGTCTCCGGCTATGCCTTCGCCTGGATCAGCCACATGCTGATAGAGCGCAACCGCCCGGCGACCTTTACGTATCCGCTATGGTCCCTGGTCAGCGATTTCCGTATGTTCTTCCTCTTCGTGACGGGCCGCCTTGATGCGGAACTGCGCCGTCACGGCATCAACCCATCCAAAGCGGAGCCGGCGTGAGCAGCACTTCATTGCAGGAGACCATCGCCGAGGCGATCCAGAAAGCCGACAAGTCCTTTTTCAACGAGGACTACATGAAGCAGGCCATGGCGGTTATCACCGCGCTCCGCAAGGCCGGCTACGAGATCGTGCCGAACAAGGCATCCGACGGTCTGGTCGACTTCGCCTGCGATAATCTGCCCTTCGGCCGGCTCAAGCAACAGGACTTCATCAAGGAATTGTACGTGCTGCTGGTCGAGAACAGCCGGCGGTTTCCGCAATAGAAGTCTGACGATATAGAAACGCTGATACCGAAAAAGCCCGCCGGACCTGACGATCCGGCGGGCTTTTTTGTCGGGTGCGGCGCTGCGGCTTACGCCGCGACGGCCACCTTCTCCAGTTCGCGGATGATCGAGTCACCCATGACGGAGGTCGAGCAGCGGGCCATGCCGGGGGCCATGATGTCCGAGGTGCGGGTGCCGCCGTTCAGGACGTTCTGGACAGCCTTCTCGATCAGGCCGGCGTCCTCGTTCATGTCGAACGAGTAGCGCAGCATCATGGCGAAGCTGAGCAGCGTCGCGATCGGGTTGGCGAGGTCGCGGCCGGCGATGTCGGGGGCCGAACCATGCACCGGCTCGTACAGAGCGCGGCGGCGACCCGATTCGTCCGGAGCGCCGAGCGAGGCCGACGGCAGCATGCCCAGCGAACCGGTCATCATGGCGGCTTCGTCCGACAGCATGTCGCCGAACAGGTTGTCGGTGACGATCACGTCGAACTGCTTGGGGTTCTTGATCAGCTGCATGGCGCAGTTGTCGGCGTACATGTGGGAAAGCTGCACGTCGGAATATTCGGCCTGATGCAGCTTCGTCACTTCCTGACGCCACAGCAGGCCGGACTCCATCACGTTGGCCTTCTCGACCGAGCAGAGCTTGTTCTGACGCTTGCGCGCCAGTTCGAACGCGACGCGGGCGACGCGCTGGATCTCAGCCGTGGTGTAGACCTGGGTGTTGACGCCCCGGCGCTGGCCGTCGGGCAGTTCCTCGATCCCTCGCGGCTCGCCGAAATAGACGCCGCCGGTCAGTTCGCGGACGATCATCAGGTCGAGGCCGCGAACGATATCGGCCTTGAGGGTCGAGGCATCGACCAGAGCGTCGAACACGGTCGCCGGACGCAGGTTGGCGAACAGGCCAAGCTCCTTGCGGAGCCGGAGCAGGCCGGCTTCCGGCCGCTTGTCGAATCCGATGTTGTCCCACTTGGGACCACCGACCGCGCCGAGTAGAACGGCATCGACGCTCAACGCGTCGGCCATCGTCTCGTCGCTGACCGGCACGCCATACTGGTCGATGGCGGCGCCTCCAACCAGACCGTCCTGAACGTCGAACGTGACTTTACGCCTACGATCCATCCAGTCGATCACGCGGCGTACCTGGCGCATAACTTCCGGGCCAATACCATCACCGGGCAGTATCAGCAGCTTCTTATTGGCGGACATCGCGTGGTTTCTCCGTGGAATATCTGGTGGAGAGCTTTGTAATGCGCATTCACGCTCCTGAAAAGCTCCCCTGTTGCGCTACGCCCACAGCCAGGGTTGCGTACCGCGCTGCGATGTCTCGTAGCTGTCGATGGACTGGACGTGTCCGAGCGTCAGGCCGATGTCGTCCAGGCCATTCAGCAGGCAGTGCTTCCGGAAAGCATCGACCTCGAACGTGATCTTGCCGCCGTCGGGGCCGGTGATCTCCTGCTTTTCCAGGTCGATCGAGACGACGGCGTTGGCGCCGCGCTCCGCATCGTCCATCAGCAGATCGACCTGTTCCTGCGGCAGGACGATCGGCAGGATGCCGTTCTTGAAGCAGTTGTTGTAGAAGATGTCGGCGAAGCTGGGAGCGATGACGCACTTGATGCCGAAATCGGCCAGCGCCCAGGGCGCGTGCTCGCGGCTCGATCCGCAGCCGAAGTTGTCTCCGGCCACAAGGATCTTCGCCTGCCGGTAGGCCGGCTGGTTCAGCACGAAGTCGGGCCTCTCCTGCCCCTCGGGCGTGTAGCGCATCTCGTCGAACAGGTGCTTGCCCAGGCCCGTCCGCTTGATCGTCTTCAGGAACTGCTTGGGGATCAGCATGTCGGTATCGACGTTGATGATCGGCAGCGGGGCGGCGACCCCGGTCAGGGTGGTGAACTTTTCCATTTTCCGGGTTCTCCTCAGGCCAGTTCGCGGATGTCGGTCAGGTGGCCGGTCACCGCGGCGGCGACGGCCATCGCCGGGCTGACCAGATGGGTCCGCCCGCCACGGCCCTGACGGCCTTCGAAGTTGCGGTTGGAGGTCGATGCGCAACGCTCGCCGGGGCTCAGCTTGTCGGCGTTCATGGCGAGGCACATGGAACAGCCGGGCTCGCGCCAGTCGAAGCCGGCTTCTTTGAAGATCACGTCCAGACCTTCTTCCTCGGCCTGTTCCTTCACGAGACCCGAGCCGGGGACGATCATCGCGTAGACGCCGTCGGCGACCTTGCGGCCCCTGGCGACGGTCGCGGCAGCCCGCAGATCCTCGATCCGGCCGTTGGTGCAGGAACCGATGAAGACCTTGTCGACCTTGACCTGGTTCAGCGGCGTGCCGGGCGTCAGGCCCATGTATTCAAGCGCCCGCTCGACCGCGCGGCGCTTGCCCTGGTCGGCGACGTCGGCGGGGTTGGGGACGATGCCGGTGATCGGCAGCACGTCCTGCGGGCTGGTGCCCCAGGTGACCTGCGGCACGATGTCCTCTGCCTTCAGCACGACTTCCTTGTCGTAGGTGGCGCCCTCGTCGCTCGGCAGCGTCCGCCAATAGGCGACGGCCTGCTCCCACTTGCCGGCCTTCGGGGCGTAGGGACGGCCCTTCAGGTACTCGAAGGTGGTTTCGTCAGGTGCGATCAGACCAGCGCGGGCGCCCGCCTCGATCGACATGTTGCAGACGGTCATGCGGCCTTCCATCGAAAGGTCGCGGATCGCCTTGCCGGCGTATTCGATGACGTAGCCGGTGCCACCGGCGGTGCCGATCACGCCGATGACCGCCAGGATCACGTCCTTGGCGGTGACGCCGACCGTCAGGTCGCCATCGACCGTGATGCGCATGTTCTTGGCCGGACGCTGCTGGAGCGTCTGGGTCGCCAGCACGTGCTCGACCTCGGACGTGCCGATGCCGAAGGCCAGAGCGCCGAAGGCGCCGTGGGTCGCGGTATGGCTGTCGCCGCAGACGATGGTCATGCCCGGCTGGGTCAGTCCCTGTTCCGGCCCGATGATGTGGACGATGCCCTGACGGATGTCGTCCATGGCATAGTAGGGCACGCCGAAGTCGCGCGCGTTCTGCTCCAGCGTCTCGACCTGGATGCGGCTTTCCTCGTCCGCGATGCCCTGGCTGCGGTCGCTGGTCGGCACGTTGTGGTCGGCGACGGCCAGCGTGGCCTCGGGGCGCCGGACCTTGCGGCCGGCAAGCCGCAGCCCTTCGAAGGCCTGAGGACTGGTCACCTCATGCACCAGATGGCGGTCGATATAGAGGACGCAGGTGCCATCCTCCTGGCGGTGGACGACGTGGCTGTCCCAGATCTTGTCGAAGAGCGTGCGCGCTTTGGCCATTGTTTTATTCTCTGATATCTCGTTCCAGCATGGGACCCGAATTTCCCGGCCCCCGAATTGACGGAATAAGCCGGGCTCTCCTTTTGGCGACACCATAGCCCCTGCCCCTCTCCGTCTCAAGGGACTAGACTTTTATGCAATACAGACCGCGCATTTCGTATCCTCGGATATGCCGGTCCGCCCGTAAAAAGGAAATTTCATGTCGATCGCGATAGCAGACGTTGCCGTTTTCGGAGAAACCCCGTCGGAGGAGTTTACTATCCGGCCCGACGCGGACCGCATTCTCGCGGGGTCGCCGGACCAGACCGCGTGGAACTACTTCACCGACCGTACCGGTCAGTTCTCCACAGGTATATGGGAAGGCGCCCCTGGCGTGTGGAGGGTCGTCTTCACCGAGAACGAGTTCTGTCATCTGATGAGCGGAACAGTCGTGGTCCGCGACGAGGCCGGCAGCGAAAGGACCTTCCGCGCCGGCAGCAGCTTCGTCATGCCCGCCGGGTTCGTCGGAACCTGGGAGGTCGTGGAGACGGCGCGGAAGCTTTATGCGACCTTCGAGGCGGCGTCATGACATTCCCCTGTGCGACATGAAACGTCGTCAAATGTCATCACGGACAACTTAAAGCTTTAGCAATCAAGCGCCGGCGACTTCTGGGCGAGGTCGTCGGCTGGGTTGGCCATAGGACTTGGTATCGGGCTTAGCGAACCAGATCAGCATCGGCAAACTATCATGCCTCTATGAATTTGTCGCCGCTGCTATGATTGCCGAGGGATCTTCGATGGCCTCGATACCACGTCTTTCAGGTGCTACGGAGCACCATACCGTCGTCAATTGTCCCCCCGCCCTCCGAAGACGGCATCCAGCGTCGATGCATCCAAGACGGCTTCCGCCCACTCGTTCAACTGGTCCTCCAAAGCGCATTGCACTCTTGCCTGAGCGGACTCGGGCAAGGAGCCGAAGCGCCGCCGCAGTAGTCGCAGAAGGAGGTCAGCCTTGTCGGCTTCGATCCCCGCTGCCTTGCCTTTAACTTCACCGATTTGCATACCCTCGGCTTTCCACTGCTCCGCCGCGATCGACATGATCCTCGTCTCCTGGCCGGGTATGATTTCCTTCAGAACCTCCTGAACGATCGCCGCCTCGACGTCATTTGGTTCAGCGAGAATGTAGCGCACCAAGGCCACCAAGTCATCATATCCCAATGCGAAGGCGTGTCTGCCGAGTTTCAGCAGGGTTTCCCGCAAGTCGCCGTCCCGGCTGCCATGCTTCAGGATCAGGAAGCCGATCCGGAGGGTTTCTTCTCGGGACAACTCGGCGTCTTCGATCCGCCCGAGGTCGGCCAGCGAATAGCTGAAGTTCAGGTGATGCGGACGGAGGGCGCCATCGACCGACAGATCCATGCCGCCGATGAAGTCGAGAGGTATGTGCCACTCGGCCTCGCTATGATAGACGACTATCGGGAAGATGGGCGGCAGGCGTCGCCGCCGGCTGTTTCCACCATTGCCTTCCTGCCTGATCCACCATTGCCAGATTTGCACCATATAGCCCAGCAGTTGCAACGTCACATTCGGATCGGGTGAGGATTTGTGCTCGATCAGCGCATAGATGAAGGCAATTTCACCGTCAACCATACGCGCGCGATAGAGTCTGTCGGTCTGGTGCTCCTGCAATTCCCTGTTCACGAACGAGCCGGCGACAAGTTCCGGCGCGTCCGGACCAAATCGTCCCGCCACTGCTGGCGGCAGTCTTTCGCGAAGGAGCGCTCCCGCCGTACCATCGCGTTCGAGCAGGCGTTTGAAGAACTGGTCATGGCGTTTGATCAGTCGGGGCGGCGGCATCAGGTTTGCTTCACGGCACGGGTGCGGGGCGGAAGCCGAGGTGATGGCATGGCGCTCTGCCGTCAGCCAGCGAAACTCCACCCACACCGCCTGCGGCAAATTCATCCTACCGTATGCCGCTTGCCCTTCTCAGTGCCGATAGGCCGAGCCGTCTTCCGCCCGCGCGGGTTCCTTCAGGTAGATCCCCTGCGTCGGGACCGCTATGCGGTCGAAGTCGCGTGCCAGCGCGTGCAATGCGTCGCGCATCTCGGGACCCTGCATCGCTGCGCCGTGGCCGGTGACGACGAGGTCCGGTTCAAGGCTGGCCAATTTCTCGACCGAGGACTTCGCCTTATCCCACTCCACCGTGTAATACATCGGCGGGCCGTGCATCTGGGCTTTCTGGAGGGCGACGGCATAGGCGGATTCCTGGTCGGTGGTGACGAAGGCGTCGCCGGCTATGATCGCGCGGTCGCTCTCCCGCCAGAACGAGACGTGGCCGACGCTGTGGCCCGGCGTGTGGAGCCAGCGCCAGTCGGGCATGCCGGGGATGCTGCCGTCATCAGGGAGGCTCTTGAGACGGGCGGCCACGTTGACGGGGCCACGCGGGTAGAGGCGCGCGAGAGCGGCCATGGCTCCGCCGCCGACTGACGAGTCGCCCGGCGGATAGGAGGCTTTGCCGTCCAGGTAGGGATGTTCGAGGGAGTGGGCATAGACGGGGACGTCCCATTCCTCCGCCAAGTCCTCCAGCGCGCCGATGTGGTCGAAATGGCCATGGGTCATGACGATGGCGGCGGGACGGGCGTTGCGGCCGAAGCGTTCCTCGGCGGCGGATTTTATGAAGCCCTTGGTTCCGGGGATGCCGGTGTCCACCAGCACCCACTGCCGGTCGCCGGCACCGGGACGACCGACGAAGATCACGTTGACGATGCCGAGCCGACGATAGGCCAGGGCGGGAGCGATCTCATGGGTCTTGTCGTTGCGCGCAGCATCGACTTCGGGATCGACGGCGCTGGCGCTATCGGACAGGGGGATTTGTTCGGCCATGGCTTCGCAATCAATCGGTTGGGAACAGTCAGCCGGTTGGGAACCGGCGCTTTGGCAGAGTCCAACCGGACTGCATTGCGACAGTTCCCAGAGTTTTGACATATCCTGATGTGTTGAGCGGCTATTTCATGAAGCCGATCTTAACGGTTTGTTCTTGTTTGCGACCCAAACTACCAGGGTCGCTTCCAGGATGGCTCCTTCATGACCTCCGCTTCTGGCGAGACCGCCGATATCCCGCGTACGCGGCTTTCCCAGCAGGAATTGACTGTCCTCGCGTCAAGACACAGGGCATTCCTCAAGCGACAGCCCGGCGGCACCCGCGCCAGTTTCAAGATGCGTGACCTGTCGCACCTGGACCTCAGCGGCTTCGACCTGACCGAAGCGGATTTCAGCGGCGCCAAACTGTTCAGCACGCGCCTGCTCGGCTCCAACCTGACCAATGCCGACCTCTACGGCACCGATATGCGGCTAGCGAACCTGACGGGCGCCACCCTTTCGCGCACCGATTTGCGCGGCGCCTGCATGCGCGGCGCGATCCTCAGCGAAGCCATGCTGCTGGAGGCCGACTTGCGGGACGGCACGCTGCTCCATGTCGGGAAGGCGGGGGACATGTCGTCCGTCAACGGTGCGGCCGTCAAGCTGACGACGGAACTGACCTGCGCCACCATGCGCGGGGCGAACCTGTCGCGGGCACGGGTATCGAACGCTTTCGTCATGCAGACGGATCTGACCGACGCCATCATGCGCGGCACCAAGTTCATCCGCGCTAACCTGACCAACTCGGACCTGACCGGAGCCGACCTACAGGGCGCCGACCTGACCGACGCCAACCTTTCGGGCGCGCGGCTCAGCGGTGCTATCCTGTCGGGAGCACAGTTCGGCAATGTCAAGCTGACCAATGCGATCATGATCGGCGTCATCATGGACGACATGCAGCGCCGGGCACCGGAACTGGCGGGCGCCATCATGGCGAAATCTTTCGGCGACCTGGGACGCGAGCTGCCGGATCTGCTGACGGAGCACGCGGCCTGGATGGACAGCGGCGGCAAGTCGGGGGGCCGGGCCGACCTTGGCGGAGTGGACCTGAGCGGCATGGACATGCGCGGCGTGAACCTTTCCGCCGCCATCATGCAGAGCTGCGTGCTGAACGGCACCAAGCTGGCCGGCACCGTGCTGGCCATGACCGACATGTCGCTGGCCGATCTGCGGCGCGCCGACCTGTCGAATGCCGATCTTCGCGGCGTCAACCTGGAGCGCGCGACGCTGAGCGGCGCCGATCTCTCGGATGCGAAGCTGAATCCGGTCCATATCCAGAGCGGCACGGGACATGTCTGGCGCGCGAACCTGCACCGCGCCCGGCTGGAAGGCGCCAACCTCCGCAACGCAGACTTGCGCCGCGTCAACCTGACGGACGCGGTACTGGCGAAGGCGGACCTGCGTGGCGCGGACCTGCGGGAAGCGGTGCTGAACGGGACCGACCTGACGGGAGCCAATCTGGCCGGAGCGAATATGGACGGAGCCGTGGGACGGTAGGCTGGTCTGCCGGCAGGCCCGACCGGCGGAGCAGGCAAACGCGGCCGGAGGCCGCGTCTACGTCATTTCAGCAGACTTCGAAGAGTTGGCGAACTGCGCTCAGTACGAGAACTCGGCGAAGACGCGGTCGATGTCGCCTTTCCATTCGCCGTGGTAGAGCTTCAGCAGCTTGGTCGCCGGGGTTTCTCCGGACTCGACGACTTCCAGCAGCGTGTTGATGAAGTGGGTCTCGTCGTCACCCCAGCGGTCGTTGCGGGCACGCCGGGCCAAGCCGCCTTCGGCGATGCGCAGGACTTCCAGCGCGAGGTCCTTCAGCGGGCGGCCGCGGTGGACGGTGTCCAGTGCGTGCCGGGGGACGTCGGCACGCAGATGCGCCCGCTCCTCGTCCGTCCAATCCTTGACGAGATCCCATGCGGCATCCAGCGCCTGACCGTCATAGAGCAATCCGACCCACAGGGCCGGCAGGGCACAAAGGCCGCGCCACGGGCCGCCGTCGGCACCGCGCATTTCCAGGTAGCGCTTGAGGCGCACTTCCGGGAACAGCGTCGTCAGGTGATCGGCCCAGTCGGTCATCAGCGGCAGTTCGCCCGGCAAGGCGGGCAGCTTGCCTTGCAGGAAATCGCGGAAGCTCTGGCCGGAGGCATCGATGTACTTGCCGTCGCGGTAGACGAAGTACATCGGCACGTCCAGCGCATAGTCCACGTATTGCTGGAAACCGAAGCCTTGCTCGAACACGAACGGCAGGTCGCCGGAGCGGTCCGGATCGGTATCGGTCCAGATATGGCTGCGGAAACTTTGGAAGCCGTTGGGCTTGCCTTCGGTAAAGGGCGAGTTGGCGAACAGCGCCGTGGCGATCGGCTGGAGCGCCAGACTGACCCGGAACTTCTTGACCATGTCGGCTTCGGACGCGAAGTCGAGGTTCACCTGCACGGTACAGGTCCGCATCATCATGTCGAGACCCAGAGTGCCGCGCTTGGGCATGTACTCGCGCATGATCTTGTAGCGGCCCTTGGGCATCCAGGGAATCTCGTCCCGCTTCCACTTGGGATTGAAGCCAAGTCCGATCATGCCGATACCAAGCTCGCGGCCGATCTGCTTGACCTGATCCAGGTGCTCGTGGACCTCGGCGCAGGTGTCGTGCAGGGTTTCCAGCGGGGCACCGGACAGTTCGACCTGTCCGCCCGGCTCGAGGCTGACGTTGCAGGCACCGTTGGTCAAGGCGATGACGTTGCCGTTCTCGACGACCGGTTCCCAGCCGAACCGGGTCATCCGGTTCAGCAGTTCGGAGATGCCGTCAGGACCGTCATAGGGCAGCGGCCGCAGGTCGCTGGTGCGGTACGCGAACTTCTCGTGTTCGGTGCCGATGCGCCATTCGGATTCGGGCTTGCCACCCTGTTCGAGATGGCTCACCAGACCGCGGAGGTCGGTGATCGGTTCGCCGCGTGACTTCGGAGGGGCGGACATGGGTGCCTGATCAACCTGATTCTTGGGAACGGAACGGGGGACGCACGTCGGCACCCCCTGCCGACCAGTCCCCGCAATGGGCCTGCCAGCAAGCGAGCGCGGCGAGCGCCGCCGTGTCGGCACGCAGGATCCTTGGCCCCAGCCCGACAGGAACAACAAATGGCAGATTGATCAACCCGTCAAGCTCATCCTTGGCGAAGCCCCCTTCGGGACCTGTGAGAATTGCGGCCGGACCGGGCGGAAGGCCGGCCAGGGCCGCCTCGACCGGGCGCACGGGACCGGCCTCGGCACAGAGCAGCAGCGGGCGCGCAGGGTCCCAGCCGGCCATCGCCTGATCCAGCCGGACCGGCTCGCGGATCTCGGGAACGGTCAGCCGCTCGCACTGTTCGGCGGCCTCGATCGCATTGGCGCGCAGCCGGTCGGTGTTGACCCGGGCGACATCGGTGTGGCGGGTGATGACGGGCCAGACGGCCGAGGCGCCGAGTTCCGCCGCCTTTTCGGCGACGAAATCGATCCTTGCCCGCTTGATCGGGGCGAACAGCAGCCAGACGTCCGGCTCCGGAGCCTGCGGCCGACGCCGGGACTCCACGGCCAGACTGCACCAGCCCTTGCCGAAACCGTCGATGCGGGCCGACCATTCGCCGTCGCGGCCGTTGAAGAGTGCTACGCGGTTCCCCTTGTCCAGCCTGAGCACGTGGCGCAGGTAATGGGCGCGTTCGTGGTCAAGGCCGACGGTGGCACCCTCACCCAGGGGTTCGTCGACATGCAGGCGGGTCTTGACCGGCTCGATATCTGGATGGTGCTGGATCATGGCCTCTCCGTTTCCGGGGGTATCGCATCATCGCTCCAGGAAATCCAGCAATGCCTGGGTGAACTCGTCGGGCCGCTCCTCCGGGATATAGTGTCCGCAGTCGAGCGCGTGTCCGCGCGCTTCGAGCGCCACGTCGCGCCATGTCGCCAGAACGTCGAAGCAGCGGTCCATGGTGGCGCGGCCGCCCCACAGGGCCATCATCGGACACGACACCTTGACACCGGCGGCGCGGTCGGCGCGGTCGTGCTCCAGGTCGATGCTCGCGGCGGCACGGTAGTCCTCGCACATGGCGTGGACGGCGGCGGGATTCCTGAAGCAGCGGATGTATTCCGCCATCGCTTCCTGCGTGAAATGCGCGGTGCCGATACCCCACATGTTTGTCTTGCGGCGCAGGTAGAACTCCGGGTCCAGCCCGATTAGGTGTTCCGGCAGGGGGTGCGGCTGGATCAGGAAGAACCAGTGGTAATACGCCGACGCCAGCGCCTGATCGACCCGTTCGAAGGTCGTCAGGGTCGGAACGATGTCCAGTACCGTCAGGCTCGATACGCGCTTGGCATGGTCTAGCGCCATCCTGTGGGCTACCCGGCCGCCCCGGTCGTGGCCGACGAGATGGAAGCGGTCGAAGCCCAGCACGCGCATGACCTCCACCTGATCCTGCGCCATGGCGCGCTTGGAATAGGAGGAATGGTCCTCGACCGTCGGCACCTTTTCGCTGTCGCCATAGCCGCGCAGATCTGTCGCGACGACGGTGAACCGCTCCGCCAGCCGGCCGGCGACCTTGTGCCACATCACATGGGACTGCGGGAAACCGTGCAGCAGAAGCAGCGGCGGACCGTCGCCGCCGATCACCAGATTGATCTCCGCCCCGCTCGTCGCGATGCGCCGACGCGTGAATCCTTCGAACATCCTGCCGGGTCTCCCTGTGTTGTTTAACGGTTTCTTACCAGCGTCCAACCTTCCCACAATGGGCGATGCCTGTCTGCAAAAGATGCCCGCCCGGGCACGCCGCGTCGCGAAGGATATAATCCCCCGCATCGATGGCATACGCCCTTCATGCGATCTCTTTGAGGTTAAATAACGCTTAAGAATTATTTATCTCAAGTTAATTTACCGCTATCGATAGGAGGACGAACCAATTACCCGAGAGCCATCATGGCCCGCTCCGATACCCTCCGCCAAGGCAACGCTTCGCCCTCCGCCGCGATGCTTCGAGCACTGCCCGAAGCGCGCCTGCGGGAGGTCTACCTTCTGTCGGACAAGGTCGCGGACGCGGAGATGCGCTCCACCTTGATGGAGGCTATGCGCGCCTGGCTGCGGGTGGAGCGCCCTATCCGGAAGGCCACCGCGCTGCGGCGGTTCTGCGAACCGTTCGAGCATCTGCTGTGCGGTCCGGTCGGGCGTAACCGGAAGCCCTTCCGGGTTCCCCGCACCGTCATCGCACCGCTCTGGGCGCTGATCCGGCAGCAGTCCGGGACCGAGAGCCTGGACGGCATGAGCCTGGAGGATCTGCACGGGCATCTTCAGGCCGCCATCGCGAAAGCGAAGAAGGATCATCGCTTCGCCCGGGCCAACGCCGCCGGCCATTCCGAATTCTGGGAAATCGCAGGAGAAATCGACGGAGCGTTCCAGGTCCGGGAGCCGGTAGCCGCGATGCGCCGGCTGCTGGCGGCCGGGCCGGAGGGCCAGCCTAGCGTTGAGGCCCAGGCGGCGTTCGGCGCAGCGATCGGGACGCTGGCATCCAAGGATCGGCGCAGGGTCGATTTGTTCCTGGTCCTGCTGGTGCGTCATCCGTCCCTGACCCAGTCGGTGCTGACGATGCTGGGGCAGCTTACCCGCCAGACCCACGGCGCCGTCGCCGCCGATACTCTGGAAGCCGTCTACGACAGCGCCATCGGCGACCTTCAGGAAAAGGCCGACGCGGCGCTGGCGGGCGATGCCGGCACCGTGGACCTGCACGGCGTCCTCGACGCGGTCGAACCGGCGGCGCGGCACCTGGAAGTCCTGAAGCAGTCGGCCGACGGCCGTCTGCCGCACAACTCAGCGCGCCTGCGCCGGCTGGAAAGCGACCTGCGGAACGTGCTGGTCAAGCGCTTCCTGGGCGAGGTGGAGGCGCAGACGCTTGCCCATGCCCACCTGCTTCAGGACATGACCGGCGAGGCTGCGTCGACGGCGGACAGGTTGGCCTTCACCAAGGCGATGAAGGCGCTGTCGCGCAGCCGCGACCTGTTCAAGACGGTCGGCGAGGGAGACGCCTGGAAGCGGCAGGTCGAGGAGGTGCGCGCCACAGTCTCGGTCGAGCTGGAAACCCTGGCGCGGAGCGCAGCGGAAGCCGGCCTCGGCGCCCGCCGGACGGCCCTGGAAGGCGTCGTCTCGACCCTGCACGCGCTGGAGCAGGTCTGCTCCAGCAGTGCCCTGATGCCGCTTCTGGTCGGCGGCTTCTCGGCCCTGGGAACCCAGGACAACGACGACTTCTTCATCGGCTTCATCCGGCACATGAACGGCGACTGCAAGCCGTGACCGGGTGTCACCGGAACGCGATCCCTCGAAATCGCTCTCCGATACCTCTTAAGTAAAGTTTAAGCCAAACAATTAGTGGCCTATCGATAGTGGCAGGTGACGCATCAAGTTTCCGGTCGCCCGATGGATCGAAAAGGGAGACCAGCTCCATGACGTTCAACACTCTCCGGACAGTTGGGACCCTTCGGGCAGCCGGAACCCTTCGGGCAGCCGTGCCGGCCTCCGCTCTGGACGAGGCGTGCTGGTCGTCCGTCACGTCGCTGCCGCGCATGTCGATCGACGATCCGTCCGGGGCGAACGAGATCAGGGAAGTCCTGCATCCGGCGCTGCCGATCCTGCCGTACTGGCCGGACGGGCGCCGGTCCCATTCCGGCTTGCGCCACTTCTGCGAGCCGTTCGCCGACCTGCTGTGCGATACCGTCCCCGAGCGGCGCAGGACCGGCCAGATCCCCCGGTCCGTGCTGCGGCCGCTGTGGAAGCTGCTTCACCGGGAGCGGAAAACTCCACAGGTAGGCCTGGCCGAGGTCGCCGCCCTGATCCAGCGTGCCGCACGGGACCAGTCCTTCGCGGAGGACGCGGCGGCGGACCACCCGGATTTCTGGAACATCGTGGACGATATCCGCGCGGCGCTGGCGGTGGAGGACAGGGTCCGCGACGCCCGCGACCATCTGCGCGCGGCCACCATCGCCGGGATCTTCCCCCACTGGCTGTCCGACCATCTGGCCGATGCGGTCGCCGGGCTGTCGGCCGCCGATCCCAAGGCCGCCGACCTGTTCGTCATGATGGTGGTCCGGCATCGGCCGGTGGCGCGGACCGCGCTGGAAATGCTGGGGCGTCTGGCCGACCGGTCGACGACGCGCAGTCATGTGGCGGGCCTGATCGACCGGCTGGCGGAAGATGTGCGCAGCCGGGCGACGGCGGCGGTGCCCCCGCGCGGACCGGCCGATCCGGCGGCGCTGGAGACCGCCGTCCGCGACCTGACGGCGCTGAAGCTTTCCGTCGGCCGGCTGCCGCTGGCGGCCCTGCCCCTGGCGCGGCTGGAAGCCGATGCGATCCGCCTGCTGACGGCGCGTCTGCTGCCGGAAGCGGTCGAAGGCATCCTGCGCCTGGCGCCCGCCGACATGACCGACCTGCGCCGGCCCGGCACACGGCACCTTGCGGCGGCGCTCGCTTCGTTCGCCCGCAGCCGCCGGGCATTCCGGGCGATGGGCGTGCTGCCGGCCTACGAGACGGCGCTGATCGGACTGACGGGTGCGGTGTCGCGCCGGCTCGGCGACCTTGCGGTCGCAGCCGCCCACCTGCCGGCGGATGAACGCGGGGCCGCCTTCGCCGCGCTGGACGAGACGCTGGCGGTGCTGCACCTGATAGCGCCGCCGTCCCGGCTCCAGCCGGTGCGCGACCTTATCCGGGATCTGACCGGGCAGGAGCTTGCCGGGGTGGCTTGAGGCCGGGTTCCACAGGCTCAAGCCAGTCGGGGACGTCAGGTGTCGGGCTTAAGAGATCGACCCGTGAGGACGGTGTTTGTTGGGCCACTGCCCAACCTACGGGCTCCTGCTTCGTAGGTTGGGCCGTGGCCCAACACTTGCCGACCGCCGGTCATACTCTTCGGCTTTGATATCAATCGTAGTCGGCGTCGCCGTCCTGGGCCATTTCATCGGCCAGTTCGCCCGCCAGCTCGGCGAACAGCTGGCCGTCGACGTCCAGTCCCTGCTCCCCGCAGATCCTTACGAAGATGCGGTAGGCATGCAGGATGGCGACGTCGAGCACGGCCTCGTCGGCCTCCTCGCTGTGGCGGTCGCCGATTTCCCGCTCCTTGAGCGTCCCCACTATGTCGTGCTGGGCCGCCTGAAGAACCGCTTCCATGGCACGCTTGTGGAGGTTGGACATCTTGGCTGTTCCTCAAATCAGATGTTGGACCCACCGATCCCGGAATCCGGACGGCTGTTCCGCCCCGGCCCCCGGAGGATCGAAAGGGGAAACCGTCATAGCAGGTCACGGTTCACTCCGACCACGGGATTTACGCGGCCATATCGCCGAATCTCCCCCCATATCGCTGAATCTCATGGGACGAAGCCGAGGGCACATTGCTACCGCCTCTCCGACCTGATAGGTTCCGCGCTTTCCAAAGCAGCGTCAACGACGGTCAAATACCATGAAGGTCAACGCCAACCAGATGCGTCCGGGTCACGTCCTGGAGCACAATGGCAAGCTGATGGTGGTCCTGAAGACCGCTATCGTGCAGCCCGGCAAGGGCGGCGCGTTCATTCAGCTCGAGATGAAGGACGTCCGCTCCGGCAACAAGATGGTCGAGCGGTTCCGCACCCAGGAAACGGTCGAGCGCGCCCGTCTGGACGAGCACGAGATGCAGTTCCTGTTTTCCGAGGGTGATGCCTACACCTTCATGGACAACGAGACTTTCGAGCAGCTCGTCATCAACCGCGACATCATCGGCGATCCCGCCGTCTACCTGCGGGACGGCATGATGGTCAACGTGCAGACGCACGAAGGCTCGCCGCTCGCGGTCGAGCTGCCGGCCACCGTCACGTTGCAGGTGGTCGAAGCCGACCCGGTCGTGAAGGGCCAGACGGCATCGTCGTCCTACAAGCCGGCCGTGCTGGACAACGGCGAGCGCGTCCTGGTCCCGCCTCACATCGAGTCCGGCACCCGGATCGTCGTGAACACCAGCGACGGCACTTACCTGGAACGTGCGAAGGACTAAAAACCCGTTATGGCAAGCCGTTCGGCAATCATCAACGTGATGGCTCGCGCCGCCGAAAAAGCGGCGCGTGGGCTGATTCGCGACTTCGGCGAGGTCGAACATCTCCAGGTTTCCCGCAAGGGGCCGGCTGATTTCGTCTCGACCGCCGATACCAAGGCGGAACAGATCCTCCGGGCCGAGTTGCAGAAGGCGCGGCCCGACTTCGGCTTCCTGCTCGAGGAAGGCGGCGGGTTCACCGGCAAGGACGCCGGCACCCGCTGGATCGTCGATCCGCTCGACGGCACCACCAACTTCCTGCACGGCCTGCCGTTCTGGTCGATCTCGATCGCTCTGGAAAAGGAAGGCGAGATCGTCGCCGGCATCGTCTATGAGCCGGTACGGGACGAGATGTTCTGGGCCGAGAAGGGTGCGGGCGCCTGGAACAACCACCAGCGTCTTCGCGTGTCGGGCCGGCGCAAGCTGGACGAGTCGGTGATCGCCACCGGCCTGCCCTTCAAGGGACGCGGCAACCATGCCGACTACCTGCCCCAGCTTCAGGCCGTGATGGCGGAGACCGCCGGGGTCCGGCGCTTCGGCTCGGCGGCGCTCGATCTGGCCTATGTCGCGGCCGGCCGTTTCGACGGCTACTGGGAAAGCCACGTCCAGCCGTGGGACGTCGCGGCGGGTCTGCTGATGGTGACGGAAGCCGGCGGTTTCGCCAGCGAGATCGGCGGCGGGCGCAATCCCTATGCCGGCGAAAGCGTCCTGGCGGCCAATTCGCACCTGCATCTTCTGCTCGGCAAGGTGCTGCGCGACGCATCCGCAAAAAGCAAGCCTAAGGCCGAAGGCTGACCGGCACGTGTACCCGATGGCGGGTTGTCGGCCCTGCCCCGTTGGGATATCGTGCGCTCCGAGGCCCGGCTGCCGCCGGGTTATCGAGATATGTCAGAGGTTTAAAGTTCGGGGGCACATGAATCGCCGCGTTTCGTCCTCCGTGCTGCGGTTAGCGTTCGGTTGCGCGTTAGGGACCGCAGCCGTAACCGGACAGGTGCCTCTCGCCAAACCCGCCTTCGCGCAGGAGGCTCCCGCCGCTGCCGAGCCATCGGGTCAGGAACAGCCGGCATCCCGAGCCGACCTGCCGGCGCGTGGAGTTTCGCCAGCGCTTCCCACGCGGAAGCCGCCGGTTCCTCCGGCATCCCAAGCCCGGGCACCGGCGGGTCCAGCAGGCCAGAACGCCGATCCGAACCGTCCGCTGAACGTGCCGTCCGATCCGGGCCTCACCGCGCGCCCCATTGGTCCAGGCGGCAGGCCGATCCCGCCGCCGACCGGGCTCGACCCCGGCGTCACTCCCGATCTCTCCACCGGCCCGGCGCCGGAACCACCCGCCGACCGCCCGAACGTGCCGCCGCCCGAAGGCGTCCAGCTCGGCACGCCGGTCGTGCCGCCGGCTCCCCCGGGCATGCCGCCGGTGATCGCCGCCGTGCCGTCGCTGCCGGGCGAACGCCCCCAAGCGGCGGTGCCGCCGCGCCAAGGCGGCCCGGCAGCGCCGCCGTCCGCTTCCGACGCCCTGCCCTCCGGAACCGAGTTCCGCGTCGTTTATCCCGACGACATGGCGCAGACACTGTCGCCCGCCGACACCAGCCTGCTGAACTGCATCGCCGCCCGCCTGCGGGAGGACGAGATCACCCGCCTTGAAATATTGGGCTATGCCAGTGGAACACCGGAAACCAACCGCGAGTCGCGGCGTCTTTCGCTGGAAAGGGCGCTTGCCGTCCGCTCGTATCTGATCGACCAGGGGATACGACGCACCCGAATCGATGTCAGAGCCCTGGGACCGACCGCATCGGACGGCCCTTCAGACCGCGTTGATCTGTTGCTGGTAAAATAGTGGCACACTCGGCTCACCCTTCATCAACGCCCCAGATCCGCGAGAGCATGGTGCCCATGTCCCGGCCGCAGCGCTACCTTACCCGCATGATCCTGTTCGTCGCCCTCGTCGCCGGCGTCGTGCTGCTGCTGTTCCCGGCGCTGGAACGGGCCTTCATGGCAAACCCCGGCCTCAACAGCCTGATCATCGCGGTCCTGCTGCTGGGCATCGGCTATATCTTCCGGCAGGTGCTGATCCTGAAGCCGGAAGTGGCATGGCTGGAGAGCTTCCAGACCAACCGCCCGGCCAGCGACGCGGTGCAGGAGCCGGTCCTGCTGGCGCCGATGGCCCGCATGCTGGGCGAGCGCAAGGGCAAGCTGAGCCTGTCGGCGCTGTCGATGCGCTCCCTGCTGGACGGGATCGACGCAAGGCTGGATGAAACGCGGGAGATCTCGCGCTATCTGATCGGGCTGCTGATCTTCTTAGGATTGCTCGGCACCTTCTGGGGCCTGCTGGGGACCGTCAGCGCGGTCGGCGACGTGATCGGCAGCCTGTCGGTCGAGGGCGGCGACGTCGGCATGATGTTCGGCAACCTCCAACAAGGCTTGCAGGCGCCGCTGACCGGCATGGGCACGGCGTTCAGCTCGTCGCTGTTCGGGCTGGCCGGCTCGCTCGTGCTGGGCTTCCTGGAACTCCAGGCCAGCCAGGCGCAGAACCGCTTCTACACCGACCTGGAAGACTGGCTGTCGGGTGCCACACGGCTATCGAGCGGGGCCGGCTTCGGCGAGAGCGAGCAGTCAGTCCCCGCCTATCTCCAGGCCCTGCTGGAACAGACCGCCGAGAATCTGGACAACCTTCAGCGCACCGTGGCGCAGTCGGAGGACGGCCGCCGCTCCGCCAATCAGAACCTGCTGGCGCTGACGGAGAAACTCAGCACCCTGACCGACCAGATGCGGACGGAACAGAACCTGATGCTGCGGCTGGCCGAGAGCCAGATGGAGCTGAAGCCGATCCTGGGGCGGCTGTCCGACGCGATTTCCGGCCAGCAACTGGGCATCGACGACGCGACTCGCCAGCACATCCGCAACATGGACGTCTATACCGCCCGCCTGCTGGAGGAAGTCGCCACCGGCCGGGTCCAGTCCGTGCAGGAAATCCGCAGCGAGATCAAGCTGCTGGCCCGCACCATCGCCGCCCTCGCCGAGGACAGCGAGCGGTGACGCGCCGGATCGGGATCGGATAGCCGGTCATGGCAGGCAGCAGCCGCGGGCGGCGCAGCAGGGAACATGCGATCAATATCTGGCCGGGCTGGGTGGATGCCCTGTCCTCGCTGGTCATGGTCGTGATCTTCGTGCTGATGGTCTTCATCATCGCGCAATTCTACATGTCGAATACGCTGTCCAGCCGCGATCAGGCCCTGACGCGGCTGAACCGCCAGCTGACGGAACTGAGCGACCTGCTGGCGATGGAGCGGGAGGCGAATGCCGACCTGCGCGTCAACATCGCCCAGCTTTCCGCCGAACTGCAAAGCTCCACCGCCAACCGGGAGCAGCTTACCGCCAGCCTTGCCGAAGCGCAGGCCCGGCAGGACCAGCTCAACGCCCAGGTCTCCACCCTGTCGCGGCGCGGCGAGCAGGCCAGCGGCGAAGTCACCCAGGTCAGCCGCGATCTGGAAGACGCCTATAAGGTGATCGAGGCGGACCGCCAGAAAATTGAGACCTCGCTGCGCGAGATCGCCAGCCTCCAGGCCGATATCCAGGCCTTGAGGGATGTCCGGGAGCAACTCGAAACCCAGGTTGCCGCCTTGACCGCCTTGTCGCGGCGAACGGAAGCGGAGCGCGACCGGACGGCGGAACAACTTCAGCAGACGGAGGCGGAGCGTGACCGGACCGCAGAGCAGCTTCAGCGGACGGAGGCCGACCGCGCCAAGGCTACTGAAGAGCTGCGACTGACGCAGGAGCAGCGCGAAGCACTGATGGCGGAGCTCTCATCGATCCGCGACCGCTCGCAGCAGCTCGAAAGCCAGCTCAGCAGCGAGCAGGAGCGCACCACCCTGTCGCAGCGGGAGATCGAGCAGCGCGACATCCGCCTGGAGGAGCTGAAGCTGGCGCTGGACCAGACGGAGGCGGCGCTGACCGGGGAGAAGACGCTGACCGAGGAAGGCCGCGCCCAGGTCGCCGTCCTCAACCAGCAGATCGCGGCTCTGCGCGACCAGTTGAACCGGCTGACCGCCTCGCTCGACCTTGCCGAATCGAAGAACCAGGAGCAGCAGGCGCAGATCTCCGACCTAGGACGCCGGCTGAACCTGGCGCTGGCCAGCAAGGTCGAGGAATTGGCGCGGTACCGGTCGGAGTTCTTCGGCCGGCTGAGGGAAGTGCTGGGGACGCGGCAGGATATCCGCATCGTCGGCGACCGCTTCGTGTTCCAGTCCGAAGTGCTGTTCCCCAGCGCGTCGGCGACGCTGGAGGAAGGTGGCAAGGTCCAGCTTGCCCAGCTTGCCAATACCTTGCTGGAGATAGCACTGCGCATTCCGCCGGGGGTCAACTGGATCATGCGGGTGGACGGGCATACCGACCCGCGCCCGATCTCCACGCCGCAGTTCCCGTCCAACTGGGAGCTTTCGACCGCCCGCGCCATCTCCGTCGTCAAGTTCCTGGTCGAGCGCGGCGTGCCGGCTGACCGTCTGGTCGCCGCCGGCTTCGGCGAGTACCAGCCGCTCGACCCCAGCCGGGGCGAGGACGCCTTCGCCCGCAACCGCCGCATCGAGATGAAGCTGGACCAGCGCTGAGGCGTGTCGTTCATCCGCCCTAGATGACTTACTGGCGCTTGGCCGCGTTGTTCAGCAGCGCGTTGCACGGGCTGTCCTTGCCTTCGCCGGGGTCCAGGAGCGGGATGATCGCCGCCAGAGGGGTCAGGAACACGCCAAGGGCGACGGCGGCGGCGCCGCGTGCGATGGCCTGGGTCGGATCGACCGCGATATGCGGGTTGGCGAATGTGCCCTGGGCGCCGACGGGGGTCCGGACCGACAAGGGGCTGAAGTCCTTCGGATGCGCAAGCATCGAGACTTTGAAGGCTTCGTTCTTGAGGTTGACGGTCGCTTCACCCGTGACGTTGCTGTCGGTGTTGTCGAACACCAGGGCATTGGACTTCATCAGCCCGTCCTTGATGCCGAGGTCTGCGACGACGCAGCGCACGGCGACCGGTTCGTCCTCGGTCAGCACGAAGCCCAGCGCCTGGGCGACGTCGATCCCGAGCACCTCGACGATCAGGTTGCTGACCTTGCCGCCTTCCATCACGACGGAAAGCTGGCCATTGCTGGAGGCCAGCATGCTGCGCACCGTATCGCCGTTGCCCTTGAGCTTCAGCTTGCCGCCGAAGGTGCCTCCCATGTCCTCGGCAAACTGGGTTCCCTTGAAGAAGCGCGCGAGGTCGAGCGCCCGCATCTCCAGGTCCATCTCGATCGCCGGCGGCTTCTCTTGGGCATCGACCTGGATGATGCCGCCGGCCTTGCCGCCGGCTACGTTCATGCGCACCGGCTCGATCTTCGCCCGGCCGTCGTTGACGATGATCCGCGCATCCATGGCGCCGGCCGGCACATGCGGCACCAGCAGCCTGTCGGCGTGATAGCGCATTTCGACGTCGACCTTCTTCAGCATCTCGACGTTGATCGGCGTATCGGGAATGATCCGGCCTTCCGCTTCCAGCTTTTGGGCCAGCTGCTCCTGCTTCGGCGACCGGGTTTCGCCGTCATCGACCGGCGGTGGGGCACCGACGAAGCCGGCGAGATCCTTGTAGTCAAGGTTCTTCGATGTCAGGTTGCCGGTTACCTTGGGACGCTCGTGGCCCAGGTCCATCCGGATTTCGCCGCCGATGTCGCTGTCGCCGACCTTGCCCGCCGCATCGGTGAAGGACCAGACCTTGCCATTACGTTCCAGCCGGCCCGACACGTCGAACGGCGGCGTCGAGGGCGCCGGGAAGCCTACGATGGGGAACAGGTCGGAGAGGTCCTGGCCCTTGATATCGACGCCGATATCCATGCCGGCCAGTTCCTGCGGGTCGGTCAGCGTGCCGTCGATTATCGTCTTCGTGGTCCCGACCGTTGCCTCCGCCCGCACGGGGAAAGGCGTCTGCCGGTCGCGCACGGCCAGGAAGGTGCCGGTCGTAGCGTCCAGATGGAACGGTTCGTTGGCGTAGTTGCCGTCGGCCACCATCCGCACCCGGTCCTCGCCCTGCTCGTTGCGCTCGGTATTCACAGTGCTGGCGACCTGGATGTTCAGGCCGTCGTCGCGATAGGCGACTTCTCCGCCCCGGACTTCGATATGGCCGATTTCCGGAAGGTTGGGGCTGCCGTCGCCTTCCTGCGGGGGATCGCCCTGCAAGTTGGGGAAGTCCCAGTTCGCGGCGCCCTGGGCATCGCGGGCGAGGTTCAGCTTGGGATCGATCAGTGTCAGCTGGGGAATGGCGACGGTTCCCGAGACCAGACGCCGGAGGTCGAGCGTGACCTCGACGGCGCCGATATCGGCCATGTCGCCGCCGCCGGCCCAGTCGGTGTTGGCAAGGTGGATGCCGCCGGCCCGGATCTTCGGCGTCAGGGACCAGTCGATGTCGAAATTCTCGTCGATGCGAACCTCCCGGCCGAGCGCGGCGCTTGCCCGCTTGGCCACGAAGTCACGCGCCCAACTCGTCTCCAGCATCGCGAAAGCACCCACGACGAGCAGCACGAGCACACCCAAAACGATCCCGAGCCACTTCAACACCCGACCCACGGCAAACCCCTTTGACACTTCCGTTCGAGAAAGAGTCAACCGGCATGAACGGCTTTCGTTTCAAACCACATCGTTTCGGCCACATCGTTCCGGTGGTCCCTCTCCCGGCTCACTGGTATTGATCGTTCGTTACCTGCGGCAGGCAATGAAAATTCCAGGCATACTAAAATGAGGGAAGAGCAGAGCCATTCGGAGCTATATGCAACAGTAAACCGTCTGCTTGACAGATTACCCCGACGCCATGGGTATGATTACTAAATCCGGGTAGCTGGAATTCCAACAGAGAAAACTATCGTGCGCTTTATACAAGATGTACATTACACTTTTTGCATTCTGGTTGTTTTCTCAATTTTGATGGATTCTCTAAGTTAATATTATTCTATTAAGAAGCAAAAGGGAGAAAAAATCATGTTGGATTAACTATCATTGATTGAGCCAAAAAGCACGACGACTGCGCATTTCTTCTGAGACGTATGTGAAGCCGATTACACAATCTGCATCCAATATCCAGCATCGTTGTCAGAGCGGACGCAATAGATACCGCTGCTCTCAAATATCTTCAGAATCCTCTTCTGCGGATGCTACGGACGCGTGTCAAAACCTTGTGGTTTTCCTACTCTATTGAAATCAACAACAGAGATTTTTTTAACCGTCATAAATAATAAATATCATCTGATAAAGTATTTCATTATTAACTTACTGCATATCCGGGGCAAAATCACAGAACGACTCTAGTGAAGCCATTCATATGGTCTTCAAAAAAGTGACTTGTACTCAACAACAAAATCAGCGAGGTGGGCCATGCGCAGGGTATTGAGTCATCGTGCGACCAGAAGCCTGTTTCTGTCCGGGCTGATTTTGGGGGCAAGCGCGGTCGCGCTTACTTACCCTCAAAGTCAAGCCTATGCGGCAGAGGATGATTTCACCGATCCCACCACGGTACCGGCGACGCCGCCGCCTCTCGCCAATACCGATACGACGGCAACAATTTTGAAGAAGCTTCCGGCGAATGCGGCGGATTACTTCGAGAAGACTTACCCGCACATGATGAGCCAGCCTCTCCCGGCCAAGATCTTCAACCAGGGCGGCATTCCGGCGGTCATCCCGAAGCTCGAGATCGACAACGATCCGAACGGCCAGACGGGCTCCTATCAGCCCGGCGGCCAGACGGTGACGTCCCAGAACGCCTTCTTCCAGTCGCTGGGCAGCAATGGACGCGCCTGCGTCACCTGCCACCAGCCGGCCAGCGGGATGAGCATCAGCCTCCGCAATATCAACAAGCGCCTGAACAAGACCAAGGGAAAGGACCCGCTGTTCGCCCCGGTGGACGGCGCCAACTGTCCGACGCTGGTTCCCGCCGAGGATACCGCAGGCTCCATCGTCGGCGGCTTCAAGGGCAAGTCCAAGAAGGACTTCAAGGCCGCGCGATCCCTGCTGCTGAACAAGGGTCTTATCCGCATTCCCATCCCCGTGCCCGTGAGCCCTGCTCCGGAGTTCACGCTTTCGATCATCAGCGATCCGACGACCTGCAACTATGACGAACGCACGAATCAGGTGGTGATCGACGGCGTCAAGACCCGGATGGTTTCAATGTACCGGCGTCCGGTGATATCGGGGAACCTGCATTTCAAGACCACGGTCACCGGCTTTCCGGGAGCGCCGCCGCCCGCGCTGAGCGGCAACATCATGTGGGACGGGCGTGAGCCGTCGTTGCAGTCCCAGGCTCTCAGCGCGACGATGGGGCATGCGCAGGCCAAGGTTCCGCCGACCACGGCCCAGATCAACGAAATGGTCGCCTTCGAAGTCGGCATGTTCAACGCCCAGTATAGGTACAAGACGGCGGGCCTGCTGACCGCCGCCGGCGCCGAAGGCGGGCCGGAGAACGTCGCGGACCATAAGGACGATCCGGCATCCTTCCCGGCGCCGGGCAGCACCGTCTTCGACGAGTTCGACGCATGGCTCACGAATCCGGGCAGCGGATCGACGAGGGAGACGCGGCAGTCGATCGCCCGAGGACAGGCGCTGTTCAATGGGACGGCGACGGACGCCCAAGGCAATCCAAGAGGCACGTTCACCATTTCCGGCGTATCCGGCTTCAACGATCTCGTCGGCGGTGATTTTCCGGGCGGCACATGCGCCACCTGCCACAACTTCTCCCATGCCGGCTCCGACGTGCTGGCGAACTCGCAACGCGACATCGGCATCGGCGGACATGCGGCGAGCGCCGGCGGACCGGCACCGAAGACCGACCTGCCGATCTTCGAAGTGTCGGGCTGTGCTGCGGGTTCGTTCCTGTGGGATGCCTCGGCGACGAGCGTCCGGACCAACGACCTTGGGAAGGCCCTGATCACCGGCAAGTGCCGGGACGTCGGCGCCAGCACGGTTCCTAGCCTGCGGGCGCTGTCCTCCCACGAGCCCTACTTCCGGGACGGCTCGGCGGCGACGCTGAAGGATGTCGTCAACGTCTACAACAACCGGTTCAAGATCGGCCTGACGCCCAAGGAAAAGGAAGACCTGACCAACTTCCTGGGCGCGCTGTAATCCAAGCTTGAACGCAGATGCCTGCCGGCCTCTACCTGACGGTGGGGGCCGGTTTGCATTTCATCTCTACATAAATTTTCCGACCGGCTAAGCCTTGCCGGCGGGTTGTTCGTTCAACTGTTTCGCCATGTCCCGCAGCACGAACTTCTGGATCTTGCCGGTGGAGGTCTTGGGCAGGTTGGTGAAGACCACTGTCCGGGGCGTCTTGAAGTGGGCGAGGTGTTCGCGGCAGAAGGCGATGATCTCGGCTTCGGTCACGGTGACGCCGTCCTTGATCGTGACGAAGGCGCAGGGCGTTTCGCCCCAGCGCTCGTCCGGGCGGGCGACTACGGCGGCGTCGAGCACGGCGGGGTGGCGGTAGAGGACGGCTTCGACCTCGATCGTCGAGATGTTCTCGCCGCCGGAGATGATGATGTCCTTGGAGCGGTCCTTCAGCTCGATATAGCCGTTCTCGTGCATCACGCCGAGATCGCCAGTGTGGAACCAGCCGCCCTCGAAGGCTTCCTGCGTCGCGACCGGGTTCTTCAGGTAGCCCTTCATCACCACGTTGCCGCGCATGAAGACCTCGCCGATCGTCTTGCCGTCGGCGGGCACCGGCTCCAGCGTGACGGCATCGGCCACCATCAGGCCTTCCTGCACGGGATACGTCACGCCCTGGCGGGCCTTGAAGATGGCGCGTTCCTCGATCGGCAGGCTGTCCCACTCCTCATGCCACGCGCAGACCACGTCGGGGCCGTAGACTTCCGTCAGGCCGTAGACATGGGTGATGGCGAAACCCATGCGCTCGATCTTCTCGATCACGGCGGCGGGTGGTGCTGCGCCGGCGGTCATCATCTTGATGCCTTCCGGGATCTCGCGGCGTTGATTGTCGGGCGCATTGACCAGCAGGCCCATGACGATGGGAGCGCCGCACATATGGGTCACGCCGGAGTCCGCGATGGCGTCGTACATTCCCTTGGCCGTGACGCCGCGCAGGCAGACATGGGTTCCGGCCTGGGCGGTGATGGTCCAGGGGAAGCACCAGCCATTGCAGTGGAACATGGGCAGCGTCCACAGATACACCGGATGGTGCGGCAGCGCCCAGGTCATGATGTTGCCTATGGCGTTCAGGTAAGCGCCACGATGATGGTAGACGACGCCCTTGGGGTTGCCGGTGGTGCCGGACGTGTAATTGAGGGCGATGGCCTGCCATTCGTCCTTCGGCAGCTCCCACTGGAAGTCGGGGTCGCCGGTTTCCAGGAACTGCTCATACGTGAACTGGCCGATCAGGTCGCCGCCCTTGGCCAGCGGATCGTCGATGTCGATGACGAGGGGCCGGTGCTTCGGGTCGATCATGTGGACGGCCTTGTTGATCACATCAGAGAATTCCCGGTCGGTGATCAGCACCTTGGCCTCGCCGTGCTGGAGCTGGAAGGCGATGGCTTCGGCATCCAGCCGGATGTTCAGCGCGTTCAGCACGCCGCCGGTCATGGGCACGCCGAAATGCGCCTCGAACAGTTCCGGCACGTTCGGCGCCATCACGGCCACGGTGTTGCCAATCCCGACGCCGCGCTTGGACAGGGCGGAGGCGAGCCGCACGCAACGTTCGTTGGTCTCCGCCCAGGTCCGCCGGATGTCGCCGTGGACGACGGCCGGACGGTTCGGGTAGACCGACGCGGTGCGGCGCAGGAACGACAAGGGAGACAGCGGGACGTAGTTCGCGTCGTTCTTGTCCAGTTCGACCTCGAAGGGATTGCGGGGCTGGGTCATCCGGATGGGTCCTGCATTGCGGTGGGCGCCCTTGACGGGCATTCTTGGTGCCGCAGCATACTCCCTACCCGGCCCGGTATGGAATGCTCCGGCGTATATCTTCCGCGGCACTTCGCCCCGTTCCCAAGCGTTCCGCAGCCGCCAACCCATTCCGAGTGCAACAGACGAATGTCCAGCGCCCTGATCCTGCTGACCGGCCACCGGGAAGCCCCCTACCTGATCGATTATCTGCGCGGCTACAGCACCACCCTGCCCATCATCCACGCGACCGACCTGGAGGACCTGGAGCGGGAATGCCTGCCCGGCCGCGTGCTGATCGCCTTCTGCACGGCGGTCATCGTGCCGGTTGGCCTGCTCGACCGGCTGGAACGGCCTGCCTTCAACTTCCATCCGGGACCGCCGACATATCCGGGCCGGCACCCGGAAAGCTTCGCCGCCTATGATGGCGTCACCCGTTTCGGCGCCACGTCGCACGTCATGGTGCCTCGTGTGGACGAGGGGCCGATCGTCGGAGTCGAGTGGTTCGACGTGCCGCCGGGAACCGGGCAGATGATGCTGGCCGACCTGGCGTTCCAGGCGACCTTGCGGCTTTTCGCCCGGCAGGCGCCGATCATGGCGCTGTCGCTCCAGCCCATGAAGCCGATCGCGGAGCGCTGGTCCGGCCGCAAGACCTGCCGGCGCGACTACGACCGGATGACCGACCTGCCGCCGGATATCGACGCCGCCGAGTTCGACCGGCGGCTCCGGTCGTTCGGCGAAGATCCGGAAACGCGGATCACCGTCACGCTGCACGGCCGGCGCTTCGTCCTGGAACAGGAGGTCTGAGCCCCGTCATGCGGCTGTGCTTCATCGACCTGATGCCCTGGGACTACGACGCCGATACGCCGTACGAGCGCCCGCTCGGCGGGATGCAATCGGCCGCCTGCCACCTGACGGCGGCCCTGGCGGCGGCAGGGCATGAGGTGGCGCTGGCCACCCATACGACGCGGTCGGGCCGGCGGCGCGGCGTCGAATGCCTGTCGCTCGACGGGCGGGAGGGGGTCGAGCGCCTTCGCGGGACGCGATGGGACGCGGTCGTGTCCCTGACCGCCATCCCCGGCGCGGTGCGCGATCTGATGCCGGCGGGCGTTCCGGCTTTTCTGTGGACCGGACATGCCGAGGATCAGCCCGCCGTCCAATGCCTGGGCGATCCAGCGGTACGCGACGGTTGGGACGGCGTGGTGCTGGTCAGCGAGTGGCAGCGCGGGCGCTATGGGGAACGGTTCGGCTTGGCGGGCGAGCGGACGGCCGTGATGCGGAACGCCATCGCGCCTGCCTTCGAAAACCTGTTTGCCGATGCGGATGCCCTGGCGCGGGCCAAGATGAGCGATCCGCTCCTGCTGGCCTATACCTCCACTCCGTTCAGGGGACTGGACCTGCTAACCGGCATGTTCCCGCTGATCCCCCGGCCCTGCCGGCTGCAAGTCTTCTCGGATATGGGGACCTATCTGACCGGTCCTTCGGACAGCCAGTTCCAGGCGCTCTACGACCAGTGCCGGAGCACGCCCGGCATCGAGCATGTCGGCACGCTGCCGCAGCCAGACCTTGCGGAGGCTCTCCGCGCCGCATCGATCCTGGCCTATCCCTGCACTTTCCCGGAGACCGGCTGCATCGCGGCGCTGGAAGCGATGGCCGCCGGCTGCGCCGTGGTCGCCAGCGACCTGGGAGCCCTGGCCGAGACGACGGCAGGTCACGCCCTGCTTGTCGATCCAGGTGAGGACTGGAGC
Source organism: Skermanella aerolata KACC 11604 (assembly GCF_000936425.1). Taxonomy (GTDB): domain Bacteria; phylum Pseudomonadota; class Alphaproteobacteria; order Azospirillales; family Azospirillaceae; genus Skermanella; species Skermanella aerolata. The sequence goes on from NZ_AVFK01000005.1 coordinate 71,074, forward strand.
AGCTTCGGCGCCCGTTACCTGACGGCGCTGGACCTTGTCATGGCGTCTGTGCTGTCGCCCCCCGGCATCGAGCGGCTGTGGCGACAGGTCCGGTTCGTCAATGAAACGGCCACCTGGAGGACACGGGCGGGAGAGTGGGCCGGCTTCTTCAAGCAGCGGACGGACTAAAGGTTCAAAATGTCGCAGGCTGTTTAAATAGTGAAACACATTTGCATAAAGTCGCCTCGCTGAAGCAATATCCGCCCGCGTATGGGAGGAGTTCCCCCGACACGCCAAAGGATCGAATCACCGCTCCAGTAAGAAGAAGGCGTTCCATGACCGGTCGTTATGAAGAGCTTCACACCCGCTCCATCTCGGACCCCGAAGGCTTCTGGGGCGATGCCGCCAGCGAGATCGACTGGATCAAGCCCTGGGATAGCGTTCTCGACAGCTCCAACCCGCCTTTCTACCGCTGGTTCAAGGGCGGCGTGCTGAATACGGCCTATAATGCCGTAGACCGCCATGTCGAGGCCGGGCGCGGCGACCAGGCCGCCATCATCTACGACAGCCCCGTCACCCAGACCGTCCAGACCATCACCTATTCCGAACTGCTCGACCTGACCGCGCGGGTCGCCGGGGCGCTGCGTGCCCTTGGCGTCGCCAAGGGCGACCGGGTGATCCTGTACATGCCGATGATCCCGCAGGCCGTCGTCGCCATGCTGGCATGCGCCCGCCTGGGCGCCGTCCATTCCGTCGTGTTCGGCGGCTTCGCCCCGCATGAGCTGGCGACCCGCATCAACGACAGCAAGCCCAAAGCCATCATCACCGCGTCCTGCGGAATCGAGGGCAGCAAGGTGCTGCCGTACAAGCCGCTGCTCGACGCCGCCATCGACCATTCGGACCACAAGCCCGATCATGTCGTCGTCTTCCAGCGTCCGCAGGTGACGGCATCCCTGGTCGAGCCGCGCGACGTCGATTGGGAAACGGTCACTGCCGCCGCAGCGCCGGCCGAGGTCGTGCCGGTGGAAGCGACCGATCCGCTCTATATTCTCTATACCTCCGGTACGACCGGTCAGCCCAAGGGCGTGGTCCGCGACAACGGCGGCCATGCGGTGGCGCTGAAGTGGACCATGAGCAACATGTATGACATCAAGCCGGGTGAGGTCTTCTGGGCCGCTTCCGACGTGGGCTGGGTCGTCGGACATTCCTATATCTGCTACGCCCCGCTGCTGCACGGCGCCACGACCATCGTGTTCGAGGGCAAGCCGGTCGGCACCCCCGATGCCGGCACCTTCTGGCGCGTGATCCAGCAGCACAAGGTCGCGGCGCTGTTCACCGCCCCGACGGCGTTGCGCGCGATCAAGCGCGAGGACCCGGACGGCAAGCTGATCCCCAGCTATGACCTGTCGAGCCTGCGCACCCTTTTCCTGGCCGGCGAGCGGTCGGACCCGGACACGCTGCACTGGGCGGAAGACCACCTGAAGGTCCCCGTGGTGGACCATTGGTGGCAGACCGAGACCGGCTGGTGCATTTCCGGCAACCCGCTGGGCATCGAGCGGTTCAAGATCAAGTACGGTTCGGCGACCAAGGCGCTGCCGGGCTGGGACGTACGGGCGCTCGACATTTCCAACAACGAGGTCAAGCGCGGCGATATCGGCGCCATCTCGGTCAAGCTGCCGCTGCCTCCCGGCACGCTGACGACGCTGTGGAACGCCGACGCGCGGTTCGTGAAGTCCTACATGACGGACTATCCCGGCTATTACCAGACGGGCGACGCCGGCTTCATCGATGACGACGGATACGTCTACATCATGGCCCGTACGGACGACATCATCAACGTCGCCGGGCACCGCCTCTCGACCGGCGCGATGGAAGAGGTCCTGTCGTCGCACAAGGACGTCGCGGAATGCGCCGTGATCGGTGTCGCCGACCAGCTCAAGGGTCAGGTGCCGCTGGGCTTCCTGGTCCTGAAGAACGGCGTCGATCGCGACCATGCTGTGATCACGAAGGAAGTGGTCCAACTCGTCCGTGACGAGATCGGTCCGGTCGCGGCCTTCAAGCTCGCCATCGTGGTCGACCGCCTGCCCAAGACTCGCTCCGGCAAGATCCTGCGCGGCACCATGCAGAAGATAGCCGACAGCGAAACCTACAAGCTGCCGGCGACGATTGACGATCCTGCCATCCTGTCGGAGATCTCCGAAGCGCTGCAAGGCATCGGCTACGCGAAGCCCAGCATGGCGTGAGGTCGGGGTCGTCGAAAAAGGGCCGGAGAGTTTTAGCTGGTCCGGAGCGTTAGTCAGCGCGTCGATGTTGGGCCACGGCCCAACCTACAGGCTCTTGCTTCGTAGGTTGGGCCGTGGCCCAACATTTTTGCTTTCGCGCACCGTCATTTTTTTGACAAACAGGAGTCGTCCCCTGGAATAAGGCAACCGGTAGCCGTGTTCGTAGGTATGAGTTTCGGCTCATGGCTCGGGACCCGGCAACGGAACGGAACTTTCCCGACCTTTCGAAGGTTCCGCCTGAATTATCCACCAACCGGATGACGCAGTGAGCAGATTCGGGACTGAGCTGGAAGTACAGATCGCGTCGCTTCGGCGCTATGCGCGGGCGTTGCTCCGTGACAAGAACGATGCGGACGATCTGGTCCAGGAATCGCTGGCGCGCGCGCTGTCGCGTGCCGATCGGTTCAAACCTGGGACGAACCTCCGGGCCTGGCTATTCACGATCATGCACAATGTGCACGTGAACCAGGTTCGCCAGAAGATCTCCAGGCCGGATGAGGTGCCGGTCGAAGAGCACGAGATGCGGCTGATCACTCCAGCCCGTCAGGAAACCAGCCTCGAACTGCGCGACATGTCGCGGGCTCTGGCCGAACTGCCCGACGAACAGCGTCAGGTTCTGCTGCTGGTGGCCCTGGAAGGGTTGAAGTACGACGAGGTCGCAACAGTTTTACAGATCCCGATCGGTACCGTGATGTCCCGGCTGAGCCGGGCGCGCGAAGCGGTCCGGATCAAATTGTCGAATGAGGGCGGAGTACCTCTCCGCCGGGTCAAGTAGGACGATGATATGGTGGCGCGACCCGTCGATGACCGCGATCTGCATGCTTACGTTGATGGCCATCTGGACTCCCAGCGGCGCATCGAGGTAGAGGCTTGTCTGGCGGAAGACCCGGCTTCGGCCGAGCGGGTAAATGCCTACAGAAGCCAGATAGACCAATTGCATGAGCTTTTCGACGACGTGCTGCGAGAACCCGCGACGCCGGCCATGGACGATCTGCAAAACCGGCTGTCGGGGCAGATCGCAGGCAACGACAACTACCGGCGCGGCTGGCTGCGCTCCCCCTTCGCCCGGATGGCGGCAGCGGTCGTGCTACTGCTAGCCGGTGGAACCGGCGGGTGGGTGCTGCGCGATCCGGAACCGACAGTGGTCGAAAAGCAGCAGCCGCCGCTCCAGAGCTTCGCCCAGGAAGCCGTTCAGGCCCATACTTTCTACGCGTCGGACAATCGTTTCGCGGTCGAAATGGGTGGCGAGGACAGAGGAGCACTTGATAGCTGGCTGTCGGAACGGCTGGGACGCCGGATCTTTGGCCCCGATCTGTCCAGTGCCGGTTTCCGGCTGATCGGCGGAAGGTCGCTGCCGACCGCGACGGGCGTCGGTGCCCAGTACATGTACGAGAACGATGGCAAGCGTCGCCTGACGCTGTTCGTCGGTACGCCGAAGGCCGGGCAGGAAGCGGCTTTCAGCTTCGTCCAGAAGGGCGACGTGTCGATGTTCTACTGGGTCGAGGGATCGATCGCCTATGCGCTGATCGGCCGGTTGGACCGCGATCAGTTGATGAACATCACGCAGACCGTCTATCGCGAACTGAAGATCCGCAACGTTCCGCCGGCTCCTCCCCCTGCCGCTCCGCCGCCGCCCGAGGCCGCCAAGCAGCCCCCCGCTGCCCAGCCGGTCGGGGACGTTAAGCGGAAGGACATGTAACCTGCGGCCGATGCAACCAACCTGCTTGACTGCGGTGATTTGACACAATAGGCTCCGGTTCATCGCTCGAGTTGAGCAGGCGAGGCAATAAAGAAAGAGGGCCGCACCAAGCGGCCCTCATCTTTTTTTGCCCCCCAGGTTCTTCGGGCCAGACTCTTCGGGGAGGAAGAACGGCGCAATGTCCGACAGCCCGTTTTTGAAGTTCGATACGCTGAGCCTGCACGCCGGACAGCAGCCCGATCCCACGACAGGCGCCCGCGCCGTCCCGCTTTACCAGACGACCTCCTACGTTTTCCGCGATACCGACCATGCGGCGGCTCTGTTCAACCTGGAGCGCCCCGGTCACATCTACAGCCGGATCTCCAACCCGACGGTGGCGGTGCTGGAAGAGCGGATCGCGGCGCTGGAGGGCGGCGTCGGCGCCGTCTGTACCGCCAGCGGACAGGCGGCACTGCACCTTGCCATCGTCACGCTGATGGGCGGTGGCGGGCACATCGTCGCGTCCAAAGCCATCTATGGCGGCAGCCACAACCTGTTCACCCATACCCTGCCCCGCTTTGGCATCACGACCAGCTTCGTCGATCCGCGCGATCCTGCGGCATTCCGCGCCGCGATCAGGCCGGAAACCCGGCTGGTCTTCGCCGAGGTGATCGGCAACCCCGGTCTCGAGGTGCTGGACCTGCCGGCGGTCGCCGGGATCGCGCATGCGGCCGGAGTGCCGCTGATGATCGACAGCACGTTCACGACGCCGTACCTGTGCCGGCCGTTCGAGCATGGCGCCGACATCGTCATGCATTCGGCGACCAAATGGCTGGGCGGACACGGTGTCGCCATCGGCGGTGCGCTGGTAGATGGCGGCGGGTTCGACTGGGAGGGTTCGGGCAAGTTCCCGACGCTGACCGAGCCCTATGCCGGCTACCATGGCATCGACTTCGCCGAGGAATTCGGTCCGGCGGCCTTCATCATGCGGGCGCGGGCCGAGGGTCTGCGCGACTTCGGCGCCTGCATGAGCCCGACCAACGCCTTCCAGATCCTTCAAGGGGTCGAGACGCTGCCGCTGCGGATGCGTGCCCATGTCGACAATGCCCGCAGGGTGTCGCAGTTCCTGGAGGGTTCCGATGCCGTCGCGTGGGTCCGCCATCCCGACCTGCCCAGCCATCCCGATCATGAATTGGCGAAGCGGCTGCTGCCCAACGGCGCCGGATCGATCGTCACGTTCGGCATCAAGGGCGGGCGCCCTGCGGGCCGGCGGTTCATCGAGGCGCTTCGGCTGTTCTCCCATCTCGCCAATGTCGGCGACGCCAAGTCGCTGGTGATCCATCCCGCCAGCACGACGCACCAGCAGATGGATGCCCAGGCGCTGGCCGATGCCGGGATCGGCGAGGAATTGATCCGCCTGTCGGTCGGACTGGAAGACGCGGGCGACCTGATCGCCGACCTTAAGCAGGCGCTGCGCGCCTCGCAGAAGGGTTGATCGGCCATGGAACTGACCGTTTCAGGCAACACCGTGTTCGCCTCCACCGGCGGGAAGGCTCTTGACCGCAGTCTGCCGCTGACCGTGCTGATCCATGGCGCCGGCATGGATCATTCCGTCTGGAGCCTTCAGACGCGCTATCTCGCCCATCACGGGCGCTCGGTGCTTGCGGTCGATCTGCCGGGCCATGGACGCTCCGCCGGAGAGCCCCTGGCGTCCATCGCTGAGTTGGCCGACTGGGTGCCGAAGCTGATCGATGCGGCGGGGTTCGAACAGGCGGCGCTGGCCGGCCATTCGATGGGGGCGATTACGGCGCTGGAGACCGCGACGCGGCATCCGGAGCGGGTGCGGGCGCTGGCGCTGCTCGGCGTCGCAGAGCGGATGCCGGTCCACCCGGACCTGCTGGCCTCGGCGGCGGCCAACGACTACAAGGCCATCGCGATGGTGATCGGCTGGGGCTTCGGCACCCATCGCGGCGCTTCGGCCGCCCCCGGCCTGTGGCAGATCGGCACAGGGCTGAGGCTGATGCAGCAGGCGCGTCCGGGAGTGCTCGCCAACGATCTGGCGGCCTGCGATGCCTGGAAGGGAGTGCCGGACATCCGGTGTCCGGCGACCCTGATACTGGGAGCGTCCGACCGGATGACGCCGGCCAAGGCCGGCCGGGCGCTGGCGGGGAAGATACCCGGTGCGCGGACCGTGGTTCTGAACGGCTCCGGCCATATGATGATGGTCGAGGAACCGGATGCGGTGACGGACGCGCTGATGTCGGGAATTTGATACCAGGAGCCGAAGAGTTCGACCGGCGCTCCGGAGATGTTGGGCCACGGCCCAATAAACACGGTCCACAACTCCTGCATGAGACGCAAGCTACATTAGGCGCAGCAGGGCGATGGCGGCGACCCCTGTTGCCATAGCCGCCAGGAAGTTGCCGCTCAGCCGGGCGACTGCCAAGGTCAGCAAGCCAGCGATCCAGCCGGCCGGGCCGGAGTTAAGCACCAGCGGTGCGCATAGGGCGGCGAAGACGGCACCGGGGATCTGGCCCAGCCAAACCTCCAGGAAGCGTGACGGGCGCATGCGCTGGATCAGCCAGAAGCCGCCGGCCCGGGTGGCGTAGGTCGCGAGCCCCATCAGGGCGATGACGGCGACACCTTGGTATTCACCGAACATGGCGCAATGCTCCCACCAGAGAGCCGGCCAGTGCGCCGCCCAGGATGTACCATGTTCCGGGCACGTAACGTTCCATGACCAAGGCCACGGCGGCGGCGACGATCCAGGGGATCAGGTCCCCGCGCCCGCGCCAGAACCCGGCGAGCAGGGCCACGAAGAAGGCGGTTCCCAGGAAATCGATGCCGTAACGGTTCAGGTCCGGCAGCATCTCGCCGAAGATGCGGCCCAGGATCGTGCCTGTGTTCCAGAACAGGAAGAGCGTCAGGCCGCTGCCGAGCAGGAAGGCGGCGTCACGCCCACCGTTGCGGATATCGGCAACGCTGAGGCCCCAGGATTCGTCCGTCATGAAGTACAGGCTGCCATAGGCCTTCCAGGGCGGGATGTGCTTCAGCCACGGTCCGAGCGTCGCCCCCATCAGGATGTGGCGCGCGTTGATGACGAGCACGGTCGCGATCAGGGCGCCGACGGGGAGCGGATCGCCCCATAGTTCGACCGACAGGAACTGCGACGCGCCGGCGAAGACCCAGGCGCTCATCAAAGCGGTTTCCAGCAGCGTCAGGCCGTTCTGTCCCGCGAGGAAGCCGTAGAAGACGCCGAACGCCAGCCCGCCGGTGGCGACGGGGAGGGTCCGCAAGGCCCCGGCAGCGATACCGGCGCGCGTGAAGAGGACGGGCGTGCTGTTTGTTTCAGACATTTGCAAACGCTGTTTTTAAAATAAGCTTACACGTCGGGGCGCGGATTTAAGCGGTTCATGCTAATTAGGTCAACATCGTTGTCATTTAACGCGGCGTATGCCTGACATGTGCGGGATCGCCATCCGGTCCAGGATGAAACGCATCAGCCGTTCGGCCGCCGGGGTTGCCGCGCCGAACCGGGAAACCAAGGCGATGGAGCTGTCTGGTAGCGTCGGGAAGCCTTCGTCCGGCGTCAGCACCCTCATGCCCGGCAGGATCGTGCTGCGCGCCAGCGCCGTGACTCCCAGTCCGGCGACCACGGCCGCCTGGAGGGCGGAGACGGCGGCGCTGGTGCAGCGGATCTCCCAGGAACGTCCCATCTGCCCGAGTGCCGCGAGCATGAAGCGCCGGTAGAGGCAGGGTGCCGGCGAGACCGCAAGGGGGACCGGTCCTTCCATTACGTCCACCCAGTCGGCCTTCGCGACCCAGTGGAGCGGTTCGCGCCAGATGGTGGTGCCGGGGTCTTCGCCGGGGACGTGCTTCACCAGCACAAGGTCGAACAGCCCCGCCTCGACGCCGGATTGAAGGACGGCGGATGAGTCGACCGTGATTTCGGGCGTGACCGTCGGGAAGGAGCGGGTGAACTCGGCCAGGATATCGGCGAGGAACTGGGACGCGAACTCCTCCGCCGTGCCGAGCCTGACGGTACCGCGCACGGGCGGCATCACCAGCCTTCCGACCGCCTCGTCGTTGATCGACAGGATACGCCTTGCATAGCCCAGCAATTGTTCACCAGCGGGAGTCGGGACGACGCTGCGGCCGCTGCGGTCGCACAGGCGGGCGCCGACCAGATCTTCCAGACGCTTGATCTGGACGCTGACGGCGGACTGGGTCCGGCCCAGCAATTCACCGGTACGGGTGAAGCTGCCGGTATCGACCAGCGTCGCGAAGGCCCTGAGCAGGTCGACGTCGAGGTTTGGTGGCGGCGGAGTATGACGGACGGGCATGCGGCTGATTAACCTTTTGAATTTTGGCAATTTTCCCGCAGGCCGTAGGCTTTTCTCCGATGACGACGTGCTTGCACAACAACGGCGATCGGGAACCCGGAGTTTCAATGTTCGAAAAATTCGCATCCGAAATGGTTGCCCTGCCCGGCGGTGACCTGATGGTCGCAACCGGCGGCAGCGGCCCGCCCCTGCTCCTCCTGCACGGCTATCCCGAAACCCACGCGGCGTGGCACCGTGTCGCCCCGGAGCTTGCTGCGCGCTTCACCGTCGTCATTCCCGATCTGCCCGGCTACGGCGACAGTTCCGCCCCGCATGACGGCGACTACTCCAAGCGAGCCATGGCGCGAACGATGGCGGACCTGATGGCGGCACGGGGCTTCGACCGTTTCGCCGTGGCGGGGCATGACCGGGGCGGCCGGGTGGCCTATCGTCTGGCGCTGGACCATCCGGACAGGATAACGCGGCTGGCGGTGCTGGACATGGTGCCGACGCTGGATATGTGGGAAATGATGGACGCCGACATGGCACTGGCGGTGTACCATTGGCTTTTCCTTGCGCAGCCCGACGGGCTGCCGGAAGCGGTGATCGGCGCCGGTCCCGACGAGTATCTGCTAAGGACGGTCCGGGGGTGGTGCGCCGACCCCGACGCGATCGACCCGGCCGCCTTCGAAGAATACCGGCGCTGCTTCAGGAAGCCCGGCGTCATCCATGCCGTATGCGAGGACTATCGAGCTGGTGCCGGCATCGACCGGAAACACGACGCGGCGGACCGGGAGGTAGGCCGCCGTATCTCCTGTCCGGTCCTGGCGCTATGGGCCAGCCATGGCACCGACGGGCGTCCCTACGATACGCTGGAGATCTGGCGCCGCTGGGCGGATGACGTGACGGGCCGGGAAATCGCAAGCGGGCACTTCCTGCCGGAAGAGGCGCCCGGCGCCGTTCTTGCGACATTGCTGAGCTTCCTGGATCGGCAGACACGGTGTATGACGGGAGGCGAAGACACGGCAGGGGAGCAGCTGATGTGACTACGGATATCGACAGCCGGGACAAGTACCGGCATTTTCTAGCCATCCCGACGCGCTGGATGGACAACGACATCTACGGCCACGTCAACAACGTGGTCTATTATTCATATTTCGACACGGTGATAAACGAGTACCTGATCGCGGAGGGCGGCTTCGACATCCACAAGGCGGCGATCATTGGCGTCGCTGTCGAAACGATGTGCAAGTTCAGGAAGTCGCTGGCTTTTCCGCATATCGTCGATGCCGGGCTGCGGGTTGGGAAGCTGGGGAACTCGAGCGTTCGTTACGAGGTCGGATTGTTTGCCGCCGGCGATGTGGAAGTCGCCGCGACCGGTCATTTCGTCCACGTCTTCGTCGAGCGGGCGACGATGAAGCCGGTACCGATCCCAGATCCCTTGCGCGCCTGCATGGAGCGTCTGCTGACCGCTTGACGGCAGGTGCCGACCAGACAGGCGCCGGCCAAATAAAAAGGCGCCCCGCCTTTCGGTGGGGCGCCGATCCAAAAGGCCGGACTTACCCGGTCCTTACGCGGCCTGGGGCTGCTCCTCCGTCCGGCTATGTTCGATCGCCTGAGAAGGCGCCGCCGCTGCGATCTTGATCGTGCGGGGCCGCGCTGCCTCGGGGATCTCCCGGACGAGTTCCACATTCAGGAGACCGTTCGCCAAATTCGCGCCAGTCACTTTGATGTGGTCGGCTAGCTGAAAGCGGCGCTCGAATGCCCGCCCGGCAATGCCGCGATAGAGGTATTGGCCGTTCTCCGGATCCTTCTTAGTTTTACCGGTAATCACCAGCAGATTTTCCTGCGAAGTGATGTCCAGATCCTCCGGACCGAAGCCGGCGACCGCCATGGAGATACGGTAGGCGTCGTCGGACAGCTTCTCGATGTTGTACGGGGGATAGGACAGGGCGGCATCGTCGACCTTGAGCGCGGACTCCAGGATACGGGTCATGCGGTCGAAGCCGACGGAAGAACGGAACAACGGCGAAAGATCATAGGTGCGCATTTCATACCCTCCAAAGAGCGATACAAGCGTCGGAATTCACCATCATGGTCGAACTCCGGTTTCTTCGTGGGGCGGACCCTGTTTCGGCGTCCTTCCCACGGAAACTGAGATAATCACGCCGAAATCGGGTTCAAGAGGGTGATCGTCGAGAAAATTTCGCCGCATTCATTGGGCGCGTTTGGGTTGGCCGGCGCGCCTCATCAGTTATTAACCTCGGACTGGGACGATCGATCATGGCACTTATGAATCCCGAAACGGGAGAGCGAGTGAGCGGCCCTACTGCATTCTTCAATCGCACTTACGACGAAACGATGGCCCTGCTCATCGAGGCGCGGAACTACATCGCCTACAACGAGCAGTCCGACCAGCGCGGCCTTGACCCTCAGATCCGACTTCAGGTCAGCTATGAGTCCCTGCGGGTCACGAGCAGGCTGACCCAGGTGATGGCATGGCTGCTGGCGCAGAAAGCCGTCCATGCCGGCGAACTCACGCAGGAACAGGTCGCGACCGACGAGTACGCGCTGTCCGGCGGCGATGTTTGCACCGACCCGTCAGGTCCCGACAACGAGGAACTGCCCGCCGGCCTTCGCAGCCTGCTGGAGCGCAGCCATAAGCTCTACATGCGGGTCGCCCGTCTGGACGAACAGGTCCGGCGCGCCGTCGCGTAAGCGACGGCGCCGTGCTCCGACCAATTCATTCATGATTTAAAAACGCGAAAAAGGCGTTCCGTAGATGGAACGCCTTATCACGTCAGACCCTGAAGTACTGGGACCACAATACCGCAAGCGGTGTCCAGGGCCTGACGCCCTGGAGAGGCTTACTTCTTGAGGCCGAAACTGCCGAAGCGCTTGTTGAACTTGGCGATCTGACCGCCGGTGTCCAGCAGCTTCTGGACGCCCGTCCAAGCCGGATGCGACTTCGGATCGATGTCCAGGCGCAGCGTATCGCCGGCCTTACCATAGGTGCTCCGGGTCTGGAACGAGCTACCGTCGGTCATGACGATATTGATCTCGTGATAGTCCGGATGGATCTCTTTTTTCATAGCTGCAGTCCCCGAAAACGAGCGCGCCTTATAGCGGACCGGACGTGTCGGCGCAAGGCGGATCTCGATGCGGGGAGATGATTCTCGTACCGTTGTGGAGCTGCGGATATGACGCGGGCGGCGCACCTTGTTGCCCGACAGACGCCTTGCTATACCAGTGAAGGCTATTCCCGTCTCCTTAAACACAGGTACCCTCCGGGTGTTTCGTGCATCTCCCCAAGTCGAGGCGACCCAGAAGCCTGCGATCGGCGCCGATCCCGTGACGGCGGCTCCGCGCCGGGATCTCAGCCCCTTGCGCCGCCTGGTACCGTTCCTGACGCCATACCGGACCGCCATCGCAGGCGCGTTCCTGTCCCTGACGGTGGCGGCGGGCACCGTTCTCGGTCTCGGCGCCGGCCTGCGGGCTCTTGTCGACCAGGGGTTCGCCGCCGGCAACCCGGCCCTGCTCGACAAGGGCCTGCTGGTGATGCTGGCGGTCATCTGCATCCTGGCGGCCTCCACGTATGGCCGCTTCTATCTGGTGTCGTGGATCGGCGAACGGGTCGTGGCCGACCTGCGGCGCGCCGTGTTCGACCATGTCGTGAAGCTGAGTCCGTCCTTCTTCGAATCCACCCGGACCGGCGAGGTGCTGTCGCGCCTGACCACCGATACCACCGTGCTCCAGGTCGTGGTCGGTTCCACGGTATCGATCGCGCTGCGCAACATGCTGCTGCTGATCGGGGGTTCGGTCATGCTGCTGTTCACCAGCGCCAAGCTGACGGGACTGGTGTTCCTGGTGGTCCCGCTGGTGGTGTTCCCGATCGTCATCTTCGGGCGCAAGGTCCGGAAGCTCTCGCGCGAAAGCCAGGACCGCATCGCCGATGTCGGCTCCTTCGTGGACGAGGCGCTGGGCGCCATCCGGACCGTGCAGGCCTATGGGCACGAGAACGCGGAGCGGCGCAACTTCGCGGACCGGGTCGAAGGCGCGTTCGACGTCGCGGTCCAGCGGGTGCGGACCCGTGCGGCGCTGACCGTGATCGTCATCGTCCTCGTCTTCACCGCGATCGGCACCATCCTGTGGGTCGGCGGCCACGACGTGCTGGCCGGCCGCCTGAGCGCCGGCGATCTCAGCGCCTTCGTGTTCTACGCTGTAGTAGTGGCGGGGTCGGTCGGCGCCATCAGCGAGGTCGTCGGCGACCTTCAGCGGGCGGCGGGCGCCACCGAACGGCTGTTCGACCTGATGGCGACAGAACCGGAAATCACCGCGCCGGCCAACCCGGCTCCCCTGCCCGTTCCGGTCAGGGGAGCGGTCGCCTTCGACGCGGTCCGCTTCCACTATCCGTCACGCCCCGACGACGCGGCGCTGGACGAGTTCAGCCTGTCGGTGGCGCCCGGCGAAACAGTGGCGCTGGTGGGACCCAGCGGCGCCGGCAAGACGACGGTCTTCCAGCTCCTGCTGCGTTTCTACGATCCGCGTCACGGCCGCGTCCTGCTCGACGGCATCGATATCCGGACGGCCGATCCAGCGGAAGTCCGTGCCCGGATCGGTCTGGTGCCGCAGGACCCGGTGATCTTCTCGACCAGCGCCCTGGATAACATCCGCTACGGGCGGCTGGACGCGAGCGACGAGGAAGTCCGCGCCGCCGCCGACGCCGCCCATGCGCTAGAGTTCCTGGAGCAGCTGCCGGACGGCCTGAACACCTATCTCGGCGAGAAGGGCGTACGTCTGTCCGGCGGTCAGCGCCAGCGCGTCGCGATCGCCCGAGCCATCCTCCGCAATCCGCCCGTCCTTCTGCTGGACGAGGCGACCAGCGCGCTCGACGCGGAGAGCGAGCGAGTCGTTCAGGAAGCGCTGGAAAGGCTGATGAGGAACCGGACGACGCTGATCATCGCTCATCGCCTTGCGACAGTGCTCAATGCGGACCGCATCGCGGTAATGGAGCAGGGAAAGCTGGTTGCAACCGGGACGCATACGGACTTGATCCGCCAGGGCGGTTTGTACGCGCGCCTTGCGTCCCTCCAGTTCGACCGGCGCGACGACGACCGGGCCGCTCTTGCCTTGCCGGACGTTGCAGAGTAAGTCTTTGTCATGGTTGACACTCGCCCGACAGGTCCGAATACCCATCTCCCCGTCCGCACCGACGGCGGCGGCAGTGCGCGAGCGCACGCCGGACGCTCGGTAGAGGAAGCGCGGCCGCGCCGTTCGCATTCCGGCCGGGTGCCGACGCTCAAGCAGCTCGCCTCCCTGGTGGTGGACGGTGTCCTGACGCTGCCGCCCTATTACAGGCGCGGCATGTATCTCGACCTGCTGGTTTAGGTCAGCTCCCGCTCCTCAAGCTTCCTCCGGCGTCAGGCGCCTGCATCCCCTATGCTTTCCCAGAAAGCCAAGTACGCCCTCCGTGCCTTGCTGATGCTCGCCGAACAGCCGGACGCCGACATGGTGATGATCGCGGACATCGCGGAACGTGAGAACGTGCCGCGCAAGTTCCTCGAGGCGATCCTGGTCGATCTGCGGAAGCGCGGTCTACTGGACAGCAAGCGCGGCAAGTATGGCGGCTACCGGCTGGCGAAGCGCGCCGAGGATATTTCCTTCGGCGAGATCATCCGCATCGTCGACGGTCCGCTGGCTCCCCTGCCCTGCGCCAGCAAGAGCGGGTTTCGCGCCTGTGCCGATTGTACCGACGTGAACAGCTGCTCCGTCCGCTGGTTGATGCTTCAGGTCCGCGATGCGACGGCGGATATCCTGGACAACTGTTCCCTGGCGGATGCGCTGAAGCACCGGCAGGCAACCGGCTTGCTTCCCGCGCAGTTCGAGATCTGACGCCGTCGCCCGACGCATAGCAACGGTGCTTCAGCTTGCGGATACCGGCTCAGGCCTTTCGTGACGCAAGCTTCGGAACCATGTTTAATGAAGACCTGTGATGTGGGCTCCATGCCACAGAGCTTTTTAGGTGACTGGTTCAGGAGTACGGGGCATGCCGCGAGTTTACCGACGTCCGTTTGACTGGCGGGCAATACAGCTTGGCCTTGTTCTCGCGCTCGTCTTGACGCTTGGATCAGCAAGTTCAAGTCTGGGCAATTCCGGGATACTCCAGAAATTCTTCGGAAGCTACACGGGGCAAAGCATTTCCCTGGCCGACCAAGGCCTGAGCGAACGCGATCTCGCCGTAACGATCAAGCCCTATCAGAACGAGGGCTTCTCGCTGGACTGGACCACGATCACAAAACGGGCGGACGGCAAGTCGAAGCACCAGTCCTACTCGGTCGCCTTCGAGCCGACACCACGCGAGGGCATTTACCGTGCGGCCCAGCGGCGCAACATGTTCGGCCATTTCACGCCGCTCGATCCGATGGCGGGCGAGCCTTATCTTTGGGCGCATCTGAGCAACGACACGCTTACGGTCCAGGCTCTGATCATCACGGAAGACGGCGGATATGAGATCCAGACCTATGAGCGCCGGCTGGCGCCCCATGGGCTGGACCTCACCTTTTCCCGCATCGCGGACGGCAAGATCCTGAAGACCATCAACGGCGTGCTCCGCAAGGCGGAAGGCGCGAAGTGAGCGCCATCCGGTCGGTCGGGCCTGCGCGCGCTCGGTGACGACCCCGTCAATCCAGGACCGTGTTGCGGATATTGACGAACCGGATGACGGTCCCGAGCCAGCCGGGCGTCATGCCGCTTCCCTGAAGGTAGATGCAGCCGACCAGCCGGTCGATCTGGCCGTCGGCATCGCTGAAGGGCAGCGTCAGACGCTCGCACACGACAGGCGAAGCGCCGCGGCGGCGGAGCTCGTCGTCCGACCAGATGACCTTGCCGGTCTCCTGAACCTGGAGACAATCGGAATCGATCCGCTCGCTTCCCGGTCCCAGGAGCGCCGATGCGGCGCGCCGTCCCGTCATGTCCACGCCGATGGCGCGGATGAGGCCGGAGCCGAAGCGGGAGAAGTGAGCCCCCATATCGGTGAACCTGACCTCGAACATGTTGGGAAGCCAGAACGCCAGGTCCGGCACCATGTCGATCGTCCAGCGCGGCGCATGGTGGGACGAGTTCTGATGCCGAAGCCAGATTTCATACAGCGACCACAGGCGTTGATCCCCCGGATAGAAACCGCCGAAGGTGAAGGAGCAGGCATCGCCGAGGCCCGAGATGATCGCCGGGGAGATGCCTCCGGGTTCGCTGTAGAATTTCGTCAAGTCGGCCGTGAAGCTTTGGGCAACAGACATTTTTTGCCTCGTCGATTGCAGCGGCGGCAGGATGGTTCCTGAGCTACCCCTGGGATTAGCAAGCGACGTGCCACAAGATTGTCTCAGCAATCCCCGAGCGATCCACCCTGTTTTGAGGAGTTCCGGGACGGAAACTCCCGCAAGCTGCCGGGCACTTTGTGCCGGGTGGTAGGCATTGCCGGAACTCACCGGAGATCGTGGTGTTGGTCCTGGGGCAATCAAGGCCCGTATCGGGCCGTCCACGGAACAGGGAGACCATCATCATGTCGATCAGCACACGCCTTGCAACCGGAGCGATCCTCCTGCTTGCCGTAGCGGGATGCACCGATAACAGGGCGATGGAGCGGTCCTCGCCCGGCGGTTCGGCCGGAACGGCCGGGACCGCGGGCAGCCAAGGGCTTGGAAGCGATCAGGTGATTTGCCCGCCGGGCGCCCAGCAGCCGGAATGCCTGCGTCCCCGGACCAACCCGGACGACTGATCGGCCGGTCATCGCGATCGCCGACCGCCGCGATGCCTGTCGGTGAAGGTGGGTGGCTTTCGGGCCACCCATTTTATGAAGCGCGCGATTTCCGGATGCGACCGCAGCCGGTCTATCGTGTGGAAGTGATCGCGCAGTTCCTTCTCGCTCAGCACCGCGTGGATCTTGGAATGACAGATCCGGTGCAGGGCGACCGTCTCGGTCCCCTTGTAGGTGCGCGGAACGAGGTGGTGCAGGTTCACGCTGGGACCCGGCACCAGAGGCCGTCCGCATAGAGGACAGTTGTCGATGTCCGTCGGTGCCAACGATGGTGCCGCTACGCTCCCGGAGAAGGCGCCACGAGCGCCTTCACGGGAACGGCCTTGAGAAAAACACGCTTACTGTGCCGTCCATCCGCCATCCATCGTGAGCGCGGAGCCGGTCATGTTGCTGGCGGCATCGGAACTCAGGAACACGGCCAATTCGCCCAGCTGCTCCGGCGTCACGAACCGCTTGGACGGCTGCTTCTCGCCCAGCAGCTCGCGGGCGGCGTCTTCCCCGCTCAAGCCCTTGCGTTCGGCCAGGGCGTCGATCTGCTTCTGGACCAGCGGGGTCAGCACCCAGCCGGGGCAGATGCAGTTGGAGGTGATGCCCGTCTCCGCGTTCTCCAGCGCCGCGACCTTGCTGAGGCCGATCACGCCGTGCTTGGCCGCGACGTAGGCCGACTTGTTGACGCTGGCGACCAGACCGTGGGCCGACGCGATGTTGATGATGCGGCCCCAGCCGCGTTGCTTCATCTGCGGCAGGGCGTAGTGCATGCCGTAGTAGACGGCCGACAGGTTGATCGCGATGACGGCTTCCCAGCGCTCCGGCGGGAACTCCTCGATCGGGGCGGTAAACTGGATGCCGGCATTGTTGACCAGGATGTCGATCTTGCCGAGTTCGGCGGTCGCGTGCTCGACCAGCGTCTTGATCTGGTCCGGCTTGCTGAGATCGGCGCCGTCGTAACCGACCTTGACACCGAATTGGTCGGCGATCCGCTTCTGAAGGCCGGCGATGGCGTCGGCCTCGCCGAAGCCATTCAGCATCACGTCGGCTCCCTTGGCCGCCAGCGCTTCGGCGATGCCGAGGCCAATGCCGCTGGTCGAGCCGGTCACCAGTGCTGTTTTGCCCTTAAGCATGTGTCTCTCCCTTCGGGGACGTATGGACGTCGATCGCTAAGTTATTGGACAGGAGTGATAAACCCTGCGCCAGAGCGGGCCAAGCCGAAACCGCATACCGGGTCGGCCAGTCTCCGCAGCACTGGATTGCAGGCCGGGATCAACGCGCCGGAGCTGGCTGGACGGGCACGATGACGCTGTCCGGCGGCAGCGGGGCGGCCTCCGCCGCTCGGCGTCGGCCCGGATCGAACGACGACCGCTGTTCCAGCTTGCCGGTGAAGGCGGCGGCATCCAACGCCCGTTGCGGCCGGTCGAGCGGGCCGGTGAGGTTCAGGTCGAAGGCTGGCAGGTCGGCAACCGCGCTCAACCGGATGCCGAGCGCCAGATCGAGGACCCAATTGACCAGATCGGCGGAGCCGGCGGCGGTGATATCGGCACTGGGCGCCGATGCCGTCAGGTCGTCGGTGCGGAAGATCCCCTTCTCGATCCGGAGAGATCCGGTCAGCCGGTCGATGCGGGTCTGTCCACCCGCAATCGACTTGGTCAGCAGGTCGTTGAGTTCCTTCTGGGTATCGGCACTGTCCAGCCGCGAAGCGATACGGTCCAGATCGAACCCGGCGACCGCGCCGTCGCGCACCTTGACGGTTCCGGCGCCGCCCAGGCTGCCGATCATTTCGGCCTGCGATGCGCCTTGGGCCGTGAGATCGAGGTCGAGATCAAGGATACCTTCGGGAAGATCGACAGATGCGGGCTTCGCCCGGAGAAGTTCCAGATCGGAGCCGATCATCGACAGCTTGGCCGCAAGCGCAGGCACCCTGTCGGCTGGAACCGACAGCTTGCCGGAAAATCCAACCTGACCGCCGACCATGCCGCCATCGAGCTGTTCGACCGTGAGTTCGCCGTTTTCCAGCCGGGCACGGGCGGCGGTATCGGTCAGCCTGTGATCGCCATAGGCGATGGCGCGGGAGGTCAGGGCCAGACGCCCGTCGATGCCGCGCATCCAATCCAGCCGGAACGGCGAGTCCGACCACAGCAATCCTTCCGCCGCGAGGGCTGGTTGGATCAGCGACGGCACCATCGTTGCCCGTGAAGACGTCTGAAGGAAGTGATCGATGACGATCTCCCCCGTTTGGATGCGGGAGTCGAAGACGGGACGCTCCTTTTCCAGGTCGACCGTCGCGTCGCCCTGGATGCTGACCGGTCCCGCCATTCCTTGAAGTGCCGCTATCGACAGGGCCGATGGCGAGCCGGATATCTCGCCATAGAGATCGACACCGCCGAGCTTGCCGGCGGGACGCCAGTCGGGTGCGAAGACCTGGGCGAATTTGGCGGCGTCGGGATGAATAGTCCTGACCTTCAAGTCGTATCCGGGGATCGCGCCGAGATCGCTCAGCGTTCCGCCGGCCTGCACGGTGCCTCCGGCGACACCGGCGGTGAGGTCCACCGCCAGACGTTCGGGATCGCCGGCGATGCGCCCCTGGAGCGTCGCTTCCCCCAGCCGATCGGCGGGAATGCCGAACCTGTGGCCGGCCAGCGATGGAAAGGTCCGCTGGAACTGGACCAGCGACGCGGCCTTAAGATCGACGGTCAATTCCACGTCGTCGAGCGGCTGGAGCTTGCCCAGGCTGCCCTGGATACTTCCCGCGATGCCGGCGAGATCCGTGGTGCGGAATTGACGGAGCGCCAGCCTGCCGTTGGTCAGCGTACCGTCCAGCTTGGCCTGCTGCACCGGCACGCCGGCGACCGTCAGGGTCGCGATATCGGCGTTGAGGTTGGCGTCGAAGCCGCCAAGCCAGCCGGCCAGATCCGGCTTGGGCACGCCGTCCGGCCGGACATGCGGTTCCCCGTTGTCGGAAAAGCCGGTCAGATCCGGCGCATAGGCATCCAGGTTGAGACGGTCGATCTCCAGCCTTGCGCCGAATCCGGGGCGTCCCCGATCGACATAGGCGACGCCGCCAGTCACCCGGGACGTATCGACTCTCAGGTCGATACCGCCGAACTGGATGTTGTCCGGCCGCCCGGTCACTTGGGCCGTCATGGAGAACTTGCGCAGCCGATCGGCCGGCACCCGGTCCACGGCGTAGCCCAGCCACTCCAGCAAGGCGCGCAGGTTGTCGGCATTGGCGTCCATTCCGACGTCGAGCACCGGCAGACCGCGTTCAGATGCCACGGTGCCGGTCAGCGCCACGTCGCCTCCGCCCGGCAGCAGCGCCGACAGCCGCCGGAGCGTCATGACGCCCTTGTCCAGCGCCGCTTCCAGCCGGGCCTGCCGGACGATGTTGCCGCGATAGCTGAGGGCGTCGATCCCGAGCGTCAGCTTGGCCTGGAGCACCGAGGGAAGCCGGAAGGCCGGCGCCTGTCCACCGGCCAGCGCCAGCCAGCCATCCAGGTCGAAGCGGTTGAACGACAGCGTCAGCTCGCCCTGGGAGTCGCCTTGCGGCCGGGCGTGCTCCGCGCCCGTCTTGCCGGCCGATGTCGGATTGTACTTGAAGTTGCCGGTACCGCGCGTGTCGCCGACCTGGATTTCGATCCCGTTGAGTTCGACCGCCCGCATCGACGCGTTGACCGCGGTGCGGAAATTGTAGGATTGCCGAAGGACGGCAGGCAGCTCCGATGAGGACGGATCGTTGGCGGCCTTGAGAATGGCGGTCACGGCGGGACGCAGGTCGGGGCCTTCGGCGCGCAGGTCGCCCTGAAGCTTGAACTCGGTACCCGTGATCACGATGCCGGCGAATCGAAGCGTCCCGGAATTGGCGGCCTCGGGCTGGCGCAGCGATACCCGGACCGGCAGCGCCCCGCCCTCGCCCATTCGTCCGGCGGTGAGTTCGACCGCCAGCGGGACGCCGCGCGCGAGCACGGCTCCCTGGATCTGGAACGGACCCACAAGACTGCCGGCGACGACCTGCGCATCGACCGACTCGACACGCTCCCGGATGCCGGTGGTGGAGTCCCCGTAGATGACGGTGCCGTTCTGGATCGTCAACTGGTCGAGCTGAACGGCTTCGGCCAGCCGGTTAGCCGGCAAGGCCGCATTGGCCGTGGGTGCGAAGTCCCAGTTGCGGCGACCGTCGCTCAGGACCTCGAGCGCTATCACCGGCTCGATCAGCGCCACGCTCTGGACCTGGATACGTCCCCGCAGCAGCGGCATCAAGGCCACCCGTACGTCGAGCTTGCGGAGGCGCACCATGTCCGGTTCGGACGCTCCTGGCAGGTTGGCAAGCCGCGCGCCCGCTACCGACAGGGTCGGACGGGGCAGCAGCGCCAAGTCTATGTTGCCGTCGAGCGTCACGGCGCGGCCGGTCGCGGCCCCGATCCGGTCCGCGATCTCAGCCTTGTACGTGTTCCAGTCGATCAGGCTGGGAATGACGAAGATTGCGCCGACGACCAGCAGCAGAACGGCCAGGATTCCGATGAGAAGCTTCTTCACGCGAGTTCCGCCGATACCGTTCGATATAATAGTTTCCGCACCGTCAATACTTGGCGCCGGCAGTACTGGGTACCGTCAGCACCGAAGGCCGCAAGATCCGCACCCATGCGCCTGTCGTACCAGCTTTACCCCCTATCCGCCCAATCGGGCGAGTATGCGGGACCGGCTGCCTGCGCTAAGCTAAAGAAGCAAGCGTCTTTAAGCAAACCACCATTGCCGCGTATCGCAATTTCGGCTTAAGCCAAGGCGATTTTAAGGCGAACGCAACCAACAGAGCGGGACCATGCCATGGGAGACGTCGTTAACCTGAACCGCTTCCGCAAGGCGAAGGAAAAAGCGGCGCGCGAGGCGCAGGCCGCCGCGAACAGGACACGATACGGCCGCACCAAGGACCAGCGAGCCCGCGAGAAGGACGAGGCGGCCAGGATCGCCAAGGAAATCGATGGCAAGAAAATAGACGATCCTGTCTAGTTAACGACAGGCTTGAACGATAAATCTCAAGTGACCACAAAGATTCGTGTTCCCCATTTGCTCGAATGCGCTACATTGTCGCATATAATCGCCGCATGCCGGCATCCGGGGGAGACACCGATGACTTACGCGAACCATCGAGACACCGATCCAGACCATACCTCGGTAACCAAAGTCTTCGCCATCCCGCACATCCGCCGCGTCGGATTGGACCGCCCATGGGTATGGCTGTCCGAAGGCTGGAACGATTTCAGCCGCGCTCCGGTCGTCAGCCTCAGCTACGGCCTAGCCCTGGTCGCCGTCAGCTACATGCTGGTGCTCGGCCTTTCCTCGATCGGCCTTTTCTACCTCGTGCTGCCGCTGGTGGCCGGTTTCATGCTGATGGGGCCGATCGTCGCGGTCGGCCTCTACGAAGTCAGCCGGCTCCACAGCCTGGGCCGGGAAGCTCGTTTGAGCGACGCCTTCGGCGCCTTCAGCCGCAATGCCGGCCAGATCTCCGCCATCGGCCTGGTGCTGATGCTGATGCTGCTGTTCTGGGTGCGGGTGGCGCTGCTGGTGTTCGCCCTGTTCTTCAGCTATCAGCCGCCGACCCTGGAAGGCTTCGTCAACACCGTGTTCTTCACCGAACAGGGACTGATCTTCCTGGTGGTCGGCTCGGCCATCGGCGCCGTGATCGCCACCGTGGTCTTCGCCGTCACGGCGCTGTCGATCCCGATGCTGCTCGACCGCGACACCGATCTCTTCACCGCCGTCGCCACCAGCGTCCGGGGCGTGATGGAAAACTGGCAGACCATGCTGGGCTGGGCCGGACTGATCGTCCTGTTCACGGCAGCCGGTCTGGCGACCGCCTTCATCGGCTTGGCCTTGGCCCTGCCGCTTATCGGGTATGCCAGCTGGTACGCCTATAAGGAGATCGTCTCCAACGAGTGAGGCGAAGTCCAGGCTGGACGGAAGCGGGCGCCGTCAGGGCGCCCGCGCCAGGGGTTTGAGGCGCGTCACATGGCCCATCTTGCGGCCGGGACGCGCCTCCGCTTTTCCATACAGGTGCAGGCGGGCGCCGGGTTCCGCCAGCAGGTCCGGCCAGCTTTCCACGTCGTCGCCGATCAGGTTCTTCATCACGGCGTCGGCGACTCGTTCGACCGAGCCGAGCGGCAGGCCGCAGACGGCCCGGACGAGTTGTTCGAACTGGCTGGAGGCGCAGGCGTCCATGGTCCAGTGGCCGGAATTATGCGGCCGGGGCGCCAGTTCGTTGACCAGCACGCCGCCGTTCCGGGTGACGAACATTTCCACCGCCAGAACGCCGACGAACCGCAGCGCATCCGCGATCCGCAGGGCCACCCGTTCCGCCTCCGCCGCCGTTTCGGGCGCTATCGCGGCGGGAGCTATCGTTTCGTCCAGAATGTGGTTGGCATGGCGGTTCTCGACGGCGGGATAGGCCACCATCTCGCCGTCCTGACCGCGCGCCACGATGACCGAGACTTCCAGCGCGAAATCGACGAAGCCTTCAACGATGGCATCGACGCCGCCGATCGACTTCCAGGCGTCCACCGGCGCCGTGTCGCCGGTCAGCTTGATCTGGCCCTTGCCGTCATAGCCCATGCGGGCCGATTTCATGACGCAGGGCGTGCCGATGGTCTGATAGGCCGTCGCCGCCTGACCAGGGCAGCGGGCGGGTTCCCAGGGCGCCGTGGCGATGCCGAGGCGGTTGACGAAATCCTTTTCCAGCAATCTGTCCTGGGCGATGGCGAGTACGCCGGGACCGGGGTGCACGGGCACGAACTTGGCGAGGAAGGCCAGCGTCTGGACCGGGATGTTCTCCCACTCCAGCGTCACGACATCGACCGAACGGGCGAACTTCGCCAGCGCTTCGTGGTCGCTGTAGAGCGCAACGGTTTCGGCGGCCGATACCTGGGCGCAGGGACTGTCGGCATCCGGCGAGAAGACATGGGTCTTGTAGCCGAGCTGGGCGGCGGCAAGCGCCGTCATACGGCCGAGTTGGCCGCCGCCGAGCATGCCGATGGTGCCGCCGGGCGCTACGGTGCGGATGGTCTCGCCGGTCATGGCGCGATCTCCACCGGAGCGTCAGCGACGGCCGCGGATTGGCGCGACCGCCAATCGTCGAGCGCCCGGGCGATCGCCGGATCGTTGAGCGCGAGCACGGCCGCGGCGAGGAGCGCCGCGTTGATGGCGCCGGGCTTGCCGATGGCGAGCGTACCGACCGGGATGCCTCCGGGCATCTGGACGATCGACAGCAAGCTGTCCATCCCCTTGAGGGAGTGGCTTTCGATCGGGACTCCGAACACCGGCAGCGGCGTCATCGCCGCCGCCATGCCCGGCAGGTGGGCGGCACCGCCGGCTCCCGCGATGACGACCTTCAGCCCGCGCTCCCTGGCGCCCGACGCGAAGTCATACAGGCGCTGTGGCGTCCGGTGGGCCGAGACGATGCGGACCTCGAACGGGACGCCAAGGGCTTCCAGCACATCGGCACCGTGCTTCATGGTCGGCCAGTCGGATTGACTGCCCATGATGATGCCGACCAGCGGCTTCCGTCCGGAGTCGGCGTTTGGGGAAGTATTGGCGCTGGTCACGTGTCGCGGCCCGATATGCTGGATGGGGAAAAACGACGATTATAGGATCGGAGCACCGGTGGGCAAGCACGCGATCAGGCGGTCGCCGTCATGCGATCCCCGTCATGCGATGATGTCAGGCAGCAGCCGGCTTTCCAGCCGGGTGATCTGGTCCTTCAACGCAAGCTTCCGTTTCTTCAGCCGCTGAAGCTGAAGCTGATCGTAGGGAGCCTGTTCGCCGATACGGGCGATGACATCGTCGAGGTCGCGGTGCTCGATACGCAACGACGCCAGCTTCTGCTGCAAAATTTCCTGTTCATTCATCGGTAGGACGCACTTTACGCAAATTCGGTTCAGCCGGGGCCGGCATCGTGCGCCGGGTTATAACAGAATTCTGTCTCGCGGTTGAGCTTTGCATGCATGGTTGCGGCAAAGACGTGGTTTGGTAACACTGCCATCAGGCACCGGACAGCGGACATAGCGAAAGACGAGCGGACATGAGCGGTGAAAAGCGCATCGGCATCCTGACCAGCGGCGGCGATTGCGCCGGGCTCAATGCCGTAATCCGGGCGGTGGTGCATCGCGCCACGCTAACATACGGCTGGCAGGTGATCGGCATCAAGGAAGGTACGATGGGCCTTCTGTCGCGGCCGGTCCAGTACGAGGTGCTCAGCCTCGACATGGTCGGCAGCACCATGATGCGCCAGGGCGGTACGATCCTGGGCACCACCAACAAAGGCGATCCCTTCTCCTTCCCGATGTCCGACGGCACGGTCAAGGACCGCAGCGCGGAAATAGCCGGCGGCTATCGGGAACTGGGCCTGGACGCCCTGATCGGCATCGGCGGCGACGGCAGCTTCGCGATCCTGCGCAAACTGGCGCAGCAATGCGGCATGAACCTTGTGGGCGTGCCCAAGACGATCGACAACGACCTTGGCTTGACGGAAGCGTCGATCGGGTTCGATACCGCCGTCGGCGTCGCGACCGAGGCGCTGGACCGTCTGCAACCGACGGCGGCCAGTCATGCCCGCGTCATGGTGCTCGAAGTCATGGGCCGGGATGCCGGGCACATAGCGCTGGCGGCAGGGATTGCGGGAGGCGCCGACGTGATCCTGATCCCGGAGATCCCCTTCAGCATCGACAGCATCGCCGAGAAGATCCATCAGGTTCGCCGGCAGGGCCGCAACTTCGCCCTGGTGGTCGTGTCCGAAGCGGTCAAGACGTCGGAGGGCAAGGAAGTCCAGAAAGAATATCTGGACGGACAGAAGCGGTTCGGCGGCATCGGCAACTATATCGGCGAGCAGATCGCCGCCGCTACGGGCGCCGAGACTCGGGTCACCGTGCTGGGACACGTCCAGCGCGGCAGCATGCCGAGCCCGCGCGACCGGCTGATCGCCTCCGCCTTCGGCGTCCATGCCGTAGACCTGATCGCGGAGGGAAAGTTCGACCGCATGGTCGCCTGGTCGAACCGGCAGGTGATCGACGTCTCGATCGAGGACGCGATCGCCCGCTATCAGGCGGTCGAGCTGGACAGCGCCCTGGTCAAGACGGCGCGCGGCCTTGGCATCTGCCTGGGCGATTGAGCGCGCGATCCGATCGAACCGAGCCGCCGAGGGAGCGTTCCATGTCGGGTATGGATAAGGGCGACGCTCTCTGGCGGTTCGCCCTGGAGGTCTACCAGAAGCCGGGCGTCTCCGACGCCTGTCTTCTGCTTCAGGACCGGTACGGCTGCAACGTCACCCTGCTGCTGTTCGCCGCTTGGGCCGGCGCGGAACGGGGCGTCGCATTAGAAGTGGAGGAGATGACCGTCGCTGCCGAAACCGTCGGCGCGTGGCATGGCGAGATCGTGGAGCCGTTGCGGACGATCCGGCGCCGGCTCAAGCATGGTCCACGCCCAGCACCCGATACGGCGACCGGAAAGCTCCGCGCCCGGCTCCAGGCGATAGAAATCGACGCGGAGCGAATCGAACTTGAAACCTTGGCCGGTCTCCTGCCCGACCGGCAAAGCGACGCCGGGTTCATCGCAGCAGCGGCAAATCCGGCACTGGCAAATCTGGAACTGGCGGCGCCGCTGGCCGGGGATACCGAAAGCTCCGACTCGTTGCGGATGATCGCGAACGCGGCCCTTTCGCCTTAATCATCGAACTTTCGAACAAGCCAGCAGTTTCCGTATGGGTATCGGGCAACCGGGACCTATCCTTGATTATGGAAATACGGAATCCGGTTGGAGGCTTGGGCGCGATGAAGGAGTTGCTGTTCACCCTGAAAGGATGCTCGCCTACCGTGGAGGAACGCGCCCGCCGGTTGCTGAAGTTCGAACTGGGTTTCGAGGAGACGGGTGCCACGGTGACAGTCAGCACCCTGTTCCTGCATTGCCACGTCGATCCCGTCGAGACCGCCAGCCACCTGATGCGCATACCGCCGAGGGATGCCATCGAACATCTGGCGGAGTGGATACACAGCTTTCAAATCGATGGAGAGTTCTGCCCGGCACCGAAGGAGATGGCGAGGGCTGCCCTGTACCACGCTGGCCGGGCGGTCTGACATCAGGAGCCGAAGAGTTTGACCGGCGGTCGGCAAGTGTTGGGCCACGGCCCAACAAACACTGTCCACACAGGTCAACTTCTTCGTCCCCTGGTATGACACCGAGGATGGAAGAAGCCGCCGTTGTTAAAGCGGAGCCGGGCGACGGCGTGCCGTTCCACCCTCTTCCACGGGTTCTCCCCAGCGGCGCACGAGGCCGGCGTCCAGATCGAACATGTCGAGGACACGGCCGACGGTATGGTCGATCAGGTCATCGACCGACTCCGGGCGTGCATAGAGAGCCGGTACCGGCGGAGCGATGACGGCGCCCATTTCGGCCAGCGCCGTCATGGTCCGCAGATGCCCCAAATGCAGCGGCGTTTCCCGCACCATCAGCACGAGGCGGCGGCGCTCCTTCAGAACGACGTCGGCGGCGCGGGTCAGCAGGGTCGATGTGACGCCCGTGGCGATCTCGCTCATGGTGCGGATGGAACACGGCGCCACCACCATGCCCAGCGTGCGGAAACTGCCGCTTGAAATGGCGGCGCCGATGTCCTGGATCGGATAGGCGACGGTCGCCAGTTCGCGGACCTGAGCGACCTTGAGGTCGGTTTCGCAGGCAAGGGTCACTTCGGCCGACCGGCTCATCACCAGATGGGATTCGACACCCAGCCGCTTCAAAGCCTCCAGCATACGGATACCGTAGACCACGCCGGACGCGCCGCTGATGCCGACGATGAGGCGGGGCGGCCGCCCGGCGGGGGCTTCATCCATGATGGATCAGTCTACCGTCTCGTCCAGTTCGGTGTCGTGGCCGCGGCCATACTTGCCATGGTCGTTGTCGTCGCCGAACACGGGCCGGACTTCGGAATCTTCCTCGTCATCGTGTTCCTGCGCATCCGCTGCGGTGATGGGCGGCGCACCGGGAGGACGGCGGATGGTGGCCAGAGCCTCTTCAAGCTCGCGCTGGGTGCAGAGACCGAGCAGGACCGGGCTGCGCGGCTTGATGTTCGGCGTATTCCAATGGGTCCGGTCGCGGATCGCCGCGATGGTCGGCTTGGTGGTGCCGATCAGCTTGCTGATCTGGGCATCCGACAGGTCGGGGAACTGCTTGACCACCCAGGCGATGGCGTCGGGCTTGTCGCCGCGCTTGGTGACCGGCGTGTAGCGCGGCCCCTTGGAGCGGGCGACCGGCTGGGGAAGGTCCTGGACCAGCAGGCGCAGCCGGACGTTCTCGTCCTTCTCGGCGCGCTCGATCTCTTCCTTGGAAAGCTGGCCATTGGCGATCGGGTCGAGGCCGACCATGCCGACCGCCACTTCGCCGTCGGCTATCGCCTTGATCTCCAGCGAGTGCAGGCCGCAGAAGGCCGCGATCTGTTCGAAGGTGAGGGCGGTGTTTTCGACCAGCCAGACGGCGGTCGCTTTCGGCATCAATGGCAGGGGCATCGGTCCTCCGGAAAATCTGGCGGCCTCGCCTTGGCGCGGGTTCGGCCTTTGTAAAAAGATATATGGGACTTGCCCGCGCCGGCGAGGAGGTGTGTTTGCTAGCGATCCGGATAGTGAGCGGATAGCCGATTGGCCGCCGTTCAGGAATCCAGGGTGAGAACGATCTTGCCGATGTGGCTGCTGGTCTCCATCAGGGCATGGGCGGCAGCGGCTTCGGCGAGGGGGAATGTCTTGAAGATCAGCGGCTTGACCTTGCCGGTTTCCAGCAATGGCCAGACCCGCTCGCGGAGCGCCTGGGCGATCTGGCCCTTGTAGGCGACCGGACGGGGACGCAGCGTGGAGCCGGTCAGCGTCAACCGGTTGACCATGACCTTGGTGAGGTTGAGCGTGACCTTCGGCCCGCCCAGGAAGGCGATGCTGACGCGGCGGCCGTCGGGCGCCATGATGTCGATGTCGCGCTGGACATAGTCGCCGCCGACCATGTCGAGAACCACGTCGACGCCCTTTTTGCCGGTCAGTTCCTTGATGACGGCGCCGTAGTCCTCGGTCTTGTAGTTGATGGCGCGATCTGCCCCCAGCCGCTCGCAGGCCTCGCACTTGTCGGCACTGCCCGCCGTCGTGAAGACGCGGGAGCCGAACGCCTTGGCGAGCTGGATGGCCGTGGTGCCGATACCGCTGGAGCCGCCGTGGACCAGCAGGGTTTCGCCCTCCGCCAGACGGCCGCGGTCGAACACGTTGGACCAGACGGTGAAGTAGGTTTCCGGCACGGCCGCCGCTTCCACGAGGCTGAAGCCCTTGGGCACGGGCAGAACCTGGGGAGCGGGGGTCACGACGTACTCGGCATAGCCGCCGCCGGGAGTCAGGGCGCAGACCTGATCGCCGACGCTCAACCCGGTGACGTCGGGACCGAGCGCCGCGATCTCGCCCGCCACTTCCAGGCCCGGCAGGTCGGAGGCTCCGGGAGGCGGCGGATAGGCTCCGGCACGCTGAAGGACATCGGGACGGTTGATGCCGGCGGCTTTGACGCGGATCAGCACCTCGCCAGGGCCGGGCTGGGGAACCGGTCGCGTCGTCGGTTTAAGGACATCGGGGCCGCCGGGTGCGGTGATCTCGATGGCGGTCATGCTGTGCGGCAGGCCGGAGGCCATGGGCTTCCTCTTGTACGCTTCAAACAATTGCGGGATAGATGGCACATGTACCCTCAGGCGAGAGTGGTTACAAGCAGTCAGCATGATCGAAGCGCTTGTTTTCACATCGCGGAGGCCGTGAATCGGTTTTAAGCAGATTGGTTTCGAAGGGGGAGAGGACCGACCATGAACCTCGAAGAACTGGAGCCGACCAAGAAGCCGGCGCCCAAGAAGGACCTCACTGTGCTGTCGATCGACGAACTGCGCGATTACATCGCGACGCTCCGCACCGAGATCGAGCGCACCGAAGCGGCGATCGCCGCCAAGCAGGCCCATCGCAGCGGGGCCGAGGCTTTTTTCAAGAAGTAGCTGCGAGGATTCCTCGGACCGGCTCCTCCACTTAATCGGCTCGCCGTACAAGAAGGGTGCGGCGGGATGTCGACGTGTTTATGAAAGCGATCCGGTTGGCTTAGCTTTTCTGCCGCTCTTGCAGCTTCTCCGCGTGACGGTGCATCGCGCGGAAGGTGCGGGAGACGAACTGGCGGCGGATCAGGATCATGACCACCCACAGCGTCGCGAAACTGAACACATAGGGACCGATGAACCACGCCAGGGCCGCCAGCGCGAAGTAGTAGGCGCGCAAGCCGCCGTTGAAGCTGGCTCCGGCCAGGCTGAGGATG
Source organism: Skermanella aerolata KACC 11604 (assembly GCF_000936425.1). Classification (GTDB taxonomy): domain Bacteria; phylum Pseudomonadota; class Alphaproteobacteria; order Azospirillales; family Azospirillaceae; genus Skermanella; species Skermanella aerolata. The sequence continues at coordinate 100,489 of NZ_AVFK01000005.1, forward strand.
TCGCCGACTTCCTCCGCGTAGGCATCGCGGTCGGCCGGGTCGAGCGGCGGCATCGGTGCGCTGCCCATCATGGCGCAGCAGTAGTTGTACTGGCGGATCGCCCAGGTAAACTTCATGAAGCCGAAGATGAAGATTCCGAACAGCAGCAGGATCTTCAGCTCGAAGAACTCGCGGGAAACAGGGCTGGCGAAGCTGAACTGGCTTAGCATGCCATGGGCGGCATCGACCGAGCCGAGCAGACCGACAAGACCCGCCAGCACCAGCATGGAGGTGGACGCGAAGAAGGTCACGGAATGGATCGTATGCCCGACCAGGGCGGTATCCATGATCCGGTTTTCCCGGTCCAGCATCCGCTTCATCCATTCGTCGCGGAGCAGCTTGAGATGCTGGTTGACGCCCCATAATCCCCAGGCGAGGTGGTCCATGATCAGCGTGTAGCCGCACCATGCCGTCAGGAACAGAGTGATGGCGGCCAGATCGGCCGGCGAGAAGTCGGGCGGCATCATTCCCCTTCGGAACTCCCTGCACCGTCGGGGACTCCGGGTTTCGCGACTTCGGCTAGAACGAAGACGCGGATCGCGCTCGACAGGTTGCCGGAGCGCCCCTCGTCGATCGATTCGATCAGGGCGTTGATCGAGACGTCCCGCGCGGTGGCGATGTGTTTCAGGGCATCCCAGAAGGCCGCCTCGAGCGAGACGCTGGTCGAGTGGCCGGCGATCGTGACGGAGCGTTTCCGGATGGAGCTGTCCATGAAGCCTTCCGTCATTCCGGCCCCCCTGCGCATGGGGACCGGAATGGGCGGTTCAGCGTCAGCGCGGGCCGATCATGTCCAGCGGGCGGACCCACTGGCTGAACTGCTCCGGCGTCAGCAGGCCGAGGGCGACGCCCGCTTCGAGGAGCGTGGTGCCTTCCTTGTGGGCCTTCTTGGCGATCTTGGCGGCGTTGTCGTACCCGATATGCGGATTCAGCGCCGTCACCAGCATCAGCGACTCGTTCAGCAGCTTGTTGACGCGGTCGGTGTTGACCTCGATCCCGACGACGCAGTTGTCGGTGAAGCTGCGGGCGGCGTCGGCGAGCAGCCGGACCGATTGCAGGAAGTTGTAGATGATGACCGGCTTGAAAACGTTCAGCTCGAAATGGCCGTTGGCGCCGGCGAAGGTGACGGCGGTATGGTTGCCGAACACCTGGGCGCAGACCATCGTCATGGCTTCCGACTGGGTCGGGTTGACCTTGCCCGGCATGATCGAGGAGCCGGGCTCGTTCTCCGGCAGGCTCAGCTCGCCGATGCCGCAGCGCGGGCCGGAGCCCAGCAGACGGATGTCGTTGGCGATCTTGAACAGCGAGGTGGCAACGGTGTTCAGGGCGCCCGAGCCTTCGACCAGCGCGTCATGGGCGGCCAGCGCCTCGAACTTGTTCGGGGCGGTGACGAAGGGAAGACCGGTGATCTCCTCGACGTTCTTGGCGAACAGCTCGGCGAAGCCGGCCTTGGCGTTGAGGCCGGTGCCGACAGCCGTGCCGCCCTGGGCGAGCTGGAGCAGGCGCGGCAGCGTCGCCTTGACGCGCTCGATGCCATAGGCGACCTGGGTGACGTAGCCGGAGAACTCCTGGCCGATGGTCAGCGGCGTCGCATCCTGGAGATGGGTGCGGCCGATCTTGACGACGTCGGCGAATTCCTTGGCCTTGGCGTCCAAGGCGGCGTGCAGGTGCTCCAGCGCCGGGACCAGCTCGTGGTGGACCTGCTCGACCGCCGCGATGTGCATCGCGGTCGGGAAGCTGTCGTTGGAGGACTGGCCGTTGTTGACGTGGTCGTTGGGGTGGACCGGCTTCTTGGAGCCCTTCTCCCCGCCCAGCAGCTCGATCGCGCGGTTCGAGATGACCTCGTTCGCGTTCATGTTGGTCTGGGTGCCGGAACCGGTCTGCCAGACCACCAGCGGGAAATGGTCGATCAGGGTGCCGTCGATCACTTCCTCGGCGGCGTCCACGATCGCCTGACCGATCTTGGCGTCGATGGCGCCCAACTCGACATTGGCCTTGGCGGAGGCCTTCTTCTGGATACCGAGGGCGCGGACCAGCGGGGCCGGCATGCGCTCTCCGCCGATCTTGAAGTTCTGGAGCGAACGCTGGGTCTGAGCGCCCCAGTACCGGTCGGCAGGTACCTCGATCGGACCGAAGCTGTCGGTCTCTGTGCGAAAGGCTGGCGTATCGGCCATGGACAAGTTCCCCCGGACTGATGTCTTCGATTGCCGGGGGTTTTACCACAGCCCCGCGCCGGAACAAGCGGTCTGGCGGATTGCGCCCGCGCGCGTCGCCAAATGCCGCACCTTTGGCGGCTATTTCGGGCTTTATTCAGATTTCGACATTCGCGCCGAGTTCGACCACCCGGTTCATGGGCAGGTTGAAGAAATCGGTGGAGGTGGCGGCATTGGTGACCATCCAGGCGAAGATGGTCTCCCGCCAGTGCGGCATGCCCGACCGGCCGCTGGGCCGCGCTATCATCCGGGTCACGAAATAGGACAGCCGCATGGGTTCGTAGAAGAAGCCCAAGTCGGACTCCTTCGCATTGGCGAGAGCCGTCGGTATGTCCGGCGTCTGCATGAAGCCGTAGTGCAGGACGACGCGATGGACGTTGTCGCGGATCATTTTCGACTCGATCCGCGCGTCCTTCCGGACGAAGGGCACGTTCTCGACGATGACGGTCAGCAGCACGACGCGCTCGTGAAGGATCTGGTTGTGCTTCAAGTTGTGCAGCAAGGCTACCGGCGTGCCCAGCGAGTTTCCCGAGAGGTAGACCGCCGTGCCCCTGGCGCGCGGCAGGTTCTCGGCGCTGTCCAGCACGAGTTCGATCGGAATGGAATCGTGCTCCATCGCGTCGCGCAGGCGGGTGCGTCCGCGTTTCCAGGTCGTCAGGACGATGAAGATCGCTGCCCCCATCACCAGTGGCAGCCAGCCGCCGTAAGGGATCTTGACCGCGTTCGCCAGGAAGAAGGCGCCGTCCACCAGCAGGAAAGTCCCGGTCAGCAGCCGGACCCAGCCCCGCCGCCAGCCCCACAGCCGGCCCATCACCATGCCGGCGAGAATGGCGGTGATCAGCATGGTCCCGGTGACCGCGATCCCATAGGCCGCCGCCAGATTGCTGCTCGAGCCGAACAGCAGGACCAGCACGACCACCGACACCATGAGCGTCCAGTTGACGAAGGGGATGTATATCTGCCCCATTTCCCGGTCGGACGTGTGCTGGATGTGCATGCGCGGCAGGTAGCCGAGCTGAATCGCCTGTTGCGTGATCGAGAAGGCGCCGGAAATGACCGCTTGCGACGCGATGATCGCGGCGGCCATGGCCAGGAAGACCAGCGGCAGCGCCAGCCATTGCGGCGCCATGCGGATCAGCGGATTGTCGAGCGTGTCGGGTGCCGCCAGAAGCATGGCGCCCTGCCCGAAATAGTTCAGCAGCAGGGCCGGCCAGACCAGCAGGTACCACGCGACCCGGATCGGTACGCGACCGAAATGACCCATGTCGGCATAGAGCGCCTCGGCCCCCGTGACGGCCAGGACGACGGCGCCCAGCGCCAGCATGCCGTTGCCGCCCTCCTTCATGAAGAACATCACGGCGTAATGAGGACTGAGCGCCCAGAGGATCGTCGGGTCCTTGACGATGTGCTGGACGCCGAGGACCGCGAGCACGACGAACCACAGGATCATCACCGGTCCGAACAGCGCGCCGACCAGGGCCGTACCGGACCGCTGAAGAGTGAACAGCAGCACCAGGATCGCGATGGTCAGCGGGATCACCACGTATCCGAACTCCGGCGCCGCCACCTGAAGCCCCTCGACCGCCGACAGGACCGAAATGGCCGGCGTGATCACGCTGTCGCCATAGAACAGCGCCGCCGCGGCAAGGCCCAGCGAGCCGACGATCAGCGCCCGCCGCGAGTTCGGTTCTTCCGCCCGGCTGAGCAGAGCCAGCAGGGCCAGGCTGCCGCCTTCGCCGTTGTTGTCGGCGCGCATGATGACGATCACGTATTTGATCGCGACGATCAGGGTCAGCGCCCAGAAGATCAGGGACAGCACGCCCATGACGTGCAGCCGGTCGATCGGCAGCGGATGATGGCCGCCGAACGTCTCCTTGATCGTATAGAGCGGGCTTGTTCCGATATCGCCGAACACCACGCCGATTGCAGTGATGAACAACGCGAGCACGGGCGTCCGTCGGGGCGTCTGGGCAGAGGACAAGCGAGCTTTTTCCGCGTTGGTGTCGGACGTTGAATTGTTCAATATGGCTTTTGACCTAAAGTCAAGCGGATGAAATCCGTTGCTTGACCGGAAGGGTGGTGAACGGCGGTCAGACGGCGATCACCTTGCCCGGATTCATGATGTTGCGGGGATCGAGCGACTGCTTGATCGTGCGCATGACGCTGACACCCTCTCCATGCTCGGTCGGCAGGAAATGCATCTTTCCGTAGCCAACGCCGTGTTCGCCCGTGCAGGTGCCGCCCATCGCCAGCGCCCGCATCACCATCCGCTCGTTCAAGCGGGTAGCCTCGGCCATTTCGTCCGGCTTGGCCGGATCGATCAGGTAGACGAGATGGAAGTTGCCATCGCCGACGTGGCCTACCAGCGGCGCCATCAGGCTTGACTGCGCCAGATCGGCCTTGGTCTCCACGATGCATTCCGCAAGCCTGGAGATGGGAACGCAGACGTCCGTCGCCCAGCCACGCGATCCGGGACGCAGCGCAAGCGCCGCATAGTATGCATCGTGCCGGGCCTGCCACAGGCGGGAGCGGTCCTCCGGCTTCTCGGCCCATTGGAAACTCACGCCGCCGTACTCGGCGGCGATGGCCGAGGCCATTTCGGCCTGCTCCTTGACGCCGGCGGGCGTGCCGTGGAACTCGAAGAACAGCGTCGGCATCACGGCATAGTCGAGCTTGCTGTACGCTACAACGGCGCTCATCTGGACCTCGTCCAGCAATTCGATCCGGGCGACCGGGATGCCGGACTGGATCACCGTGATGACGGTATCGACCGCATCCTTGATGGTCGGGAACGGACAGACGGCGGACGATATGGCTTCGGGAATGCCATAGAGCCGCAGGGTGATCTCGGTGATGACGCCCAGCGTACCCTCGGCCCCGACGAACAGCCGGGTCAGGTCGTAACCCGCGGCGGACTTCCGCGCCCGGCCGCCCGTCTTTATGATACGGCCGTCGGCCAGCACCACCGTCAGCCCCAGCACGTTTTCCCGCATGGTGCCGTAGCGTACGGCGTTGGTGCCGCTGGCGCGGGTCGAGGTCATGCCGCCGATAGAGGCGTCGGCGCCGGGATCGATCGGGAAGAACAGGCCGGTATCGCGCAGGTGCTCGTTCAGACGCTTGCGGGTGACACCCGCCTGGACGGTGACGTCGAGGTCTTCCGGGCTTACCCGCAGGATCGCGTTCATGCCGGACATGTCGATGCAGACACCGCCGCGCAATGCCGCGACACCACCTTCCAATGACGTTCCGGTACCGAAAGGAATTACCGGCGTATCGTGGCGGGCACAGGCGGCAACCACCGCCGCGACTTCCTCGGTGCTTTGGACGAACGCCACGGCGTCGGGCGGATCGACCGGATGATAGGATTCATCCTTGCCATGATGCTCGCGCACCGCCGCCGCGGTACTCAGTCGCTCGCCAAGCAGAGAGCGCAGTTCGGCGATCAGGGCGGCGTCGGCGGGCGCACGGGCGAGAACGGCTTCGGCGGTCATGGCGATTTCCTCGGGCTGTCATTTTGCCGCAGCCTAGCAGCCGGATCGGTCCAGCACCATCCGGCGAGCGCGACGAAATGGTTCGAAGTGATATGCTTTTTCGGAAGCCTCAGGGTTGGCGGTTCGAGTGCCGGTCATCCAACGGGCCGAAGTCCGTGGCCCCGGTCCTTCGAGCGATGAAGCGGGACAGGCTGGGGCCGACAAACAGGACGACGAGAAAGCGCATGGTCTGGAGCGCCATCACGAACGGAACATCGACGTTGGAGGATGCCGCGATGATCGCGACGGAGTCGGCTCCTCCGGGGCTAGTGGCGAGATAGGCCGTCAGCGGATCGATGCCTGCCGTCCAGGTCAGCACCCAGGCGAAACCGCCGCAGATCGCGATCAGGGCGAGGATCGAGGCGGTCACTCGGGGCAGCGCCCGCAAGGCGTGGACGAGGATGGGACGGGTGAAGCGAACGCCGATGCTCCAGCCGACCACCGCGTAGCTCGCCGCCAGCAGCAGGGGCGGCAGCTCGATCGTCATGGTCCCGGAACCGTGAAGCAAGGCACCGGCGACCATCGGCACCAGCATCGGTCCCGCCGGAACCCGCAGAAGCGGAGCGATGAACGCGCCGGCTGCGGCAAGCGCCATCGTTTCGGCGAAGGGCAGCCATTGGACAGCGCCGAGCCAGTCGGTAGCGGCGGCGTGACCGGGCGCCGGCGTCACCCAGATCCTTGCTACGATGCTTGCCACCACCGTCACGAGCACGACGCGCAGATACTGCATGAAGGCGACGAGGCGGACATCGGCCCCGAAAGCTTCGGCCATGAGCGTCATGGCGGATGCCGCTCCCGGACAGGAACCCCAGACCGCCGTCGTTCCGGGCAGAACGCGCCAGCGCGTCAGCAGCAGCCCGATCAGGGCGCTCGACGCGATGACGGAGACGATCACGCCCGCGAACAAAGGCCAGTCCTGGGCCATCGTACCGATGATTTCCGGCGTGATGGAACGTGCGATCATGCAGCCGATGACCGCCTGCGCCATGAAGAAAGGCAGGTGCGGCACGCGCAGCGTTCCCTGTCCGGCTGCAACGACGATCGCCGCGATCATGGGACCGAGCAGGAGCGCCGCGGGCAGCCCGACGGCTTCCAGAACCGCCACGAAGATGCCGGACAGGAGGAGCATCGCCGCCCACTGGACGCCCCGCCCCCGCGATCCGAACGACCCGAAATGCCGCCCGAGCACCTTGTAGAGCCGGGAGGGCCGCTCTGGCGGCGGAGAAACTGATGCCATTAAGTCAAATCACATGCGCCGTGCGGGTATTCGGGCAAATCGCACCAGCGCATCCCTGGATGCGGAAAGCTGGAGGCTGTATTGGAGTGCAGCCTTGCTACGCGGATATACGAGGATGCCCTGACCGAAGTCAACGACGGCGGTCAGCCTGCCGCCATGCGGTCAGATGCGCTTGTGGACCCGATACCCGGCTTCACGGGCCGCTGGGCTTCAGGCCTTCGTAGTAGTTGGCGAGCGCCTCGATCTCGGCATCGGTCAGGGGTTTGGCAACCACGTTCATGACCTCGCTCTTGCGGGCGCCGCTGCGGAACTGTTCCAGCTGCTGGACCATGTAGAGCGACTTCTGGCCGGCGAGATTGGGGAAGACCGGGGAGGTGCCGACGCCGTCGCGTCCGTGACAGGTGATACAGGTACCGAGCTTGGGAACGTCCGCGGACTGGGCGAATGCGGACACCGGCAAAAAGGCCATGACGATGGTGGCCATGGCGGTGAAACGAAAACTCATAACGACTCCGGAATGAAGTAGCCGGAAACTCCGGTGCCTGCTTGCACAGGCACCGGAGCTCAGGCATCGCAAGTGCTTATTGGCCCTGATACGAGATGCGGTAGATGGCGCCCGCCGTATCGTCCGATACCAGGAGCGAACCGTCGAGATACTGCTGGACGTCGACCGGACGCCCGAGATACTCGCCGGTCTTATCGTCCAGCCAGCCGGACGCGAAGACTTCCGTTCCCGCCGCCTTCCCGTCCGGACCGACGCGGGTGAACATGATGCGTGCCCCTATCGGCGTCGTCCGGTTCCAGGAACCGTGCTGGGCGCTGAAGATGCCGCCCTTGTACTGGGCCGGGAACATGTTGCCGTTGTAGAAGGTCAGGCCGAGATCGGCCGCGTGGGCGTCCATCTCGACTTCCGGCATCACCACGTCCGCAGGCGGCTCGTCCTTCGACCAGTCCTCCGTCCGGACCTTGCCGCCGCCGTACCAGGGATGGCCGTAATTCTGGCCAGGCTGGCTGACGCGGTTGAGTTCGCCGGGCGGAATGTCGTCGCCCATGCCGTCCACCTGGTTGTCGGTGAACCATAGCGTCTTGTCACCGGGGTTGAAGGCGATGCCGACCGAATTGCGGATGCCCCGGGCATAGGTTTCCTGCGCCGTGCCGTCCCGGTTCATGCGCTGGATGCTGCCATAGGGATCCATCTTGGGGCCCTTGTCGTGCGGCCAGACATTGTAGGGCTGCCCCATCGACAGATAGAGCTTGTTGTCGGGACCGATGGTGCAGACGCGGGCGCCATGGTTGAAGTGTTCTTCCTCCTTGGGGATGAACTGCTCCTTGACGACGGCGACGGCGACATCGGGGCCTTCGTAGAAGAACTCGACGGCCGGGAAAGCCAGCAGGCGGTTATGCTCCGCGACGTACAGGATGCCGTCGGGGCTCATGCACATGCCGTTGGGGATCTTGAAGTTCACGCTGGGCGCGAAGCGCTTGACTTCCTCGGCGCGACGGTCCTTGTCGCGGTCGGTGACGGCCCAGACGTCGGTCTTGCGGGTGCCGACGAAGACGGCGCCGACGTTGCGGCCGACGGCCATGTGCCGCGCATCGGGAACGATCGCGTAGACCTCGATCTTGAAGCCGGGCGGCAGCTTGATCTTTTCGAGGTTCTTTGTGAGCTGAGCCAGTTTCGCCGGGTCTTGGGGAACGGTCTTGAGCGTCAGGTCCGTTCCGGTCGTGCGGAAATCCTGCAGGCGGTTGAGGTTTTCCTGCGCCAAAGCGGCGCCGGACGAAAGACATGTCCCAAGCAGAAGGCAGCCGGCCAGAATCCTTAATCCAGGCATGATCGTTTCCTCCCCATTGTTTCACTTGGAACTTCTTGTGAGTCCACAAGCGTATTTGATCTAGTTTTCAAGAATAGCCGGTCATTACCAAAAGAGGCATTCTCTCAAGTGGTAATACCACCACTGGGAAGGATAACGGATCTCCCGCTCAAGAAGGCCGCTCGGAGCCAATGGCCAGCCGGGCCGCCAGCCCGACGAAGATCGTCGCGGTGACATAGCGCTGAATACCTGAAATCGCCGGGTTCCGCGCCAGAACGGAGCCGAGTCCGCCAGCCCCCGCCCCGACCGCAAGGTTGACCAGCGTCCCGGACAGGTTGATGAGCATTCCCAGCACAAAAACCTGGAGTGCTACGGGTCCGGCGGCTGGATCGACGAACTGCGGCAGGAAGGCCAGGAAGAACAGCGCCACCTTCGGATTGAGAACATTGGTGACGGCGCCGTGGACGAACACGCGCCAAAGGCTGCGCCGCTCAGGCACCGCTCCCGCAACGCCGAGAGGCGGCGCCCGCAGGGTTTTCCAGGCGAGCCAGACCAGATAGGCCGCACCGGCATAGCGCACGATGTCGAAGGCCAATGGCGACGCGAGCAGCAGCCCCGCCAGCCCGAGTGCAGCCGCGGCCGTATGGACCAGCGTTCCAGCTCCGATACCGAGGGCGGCGACCGCACCCGCCACCCTGCCCCGGTTCACTCCGGCCGCGAAACAGAACAGCATGTCGGGTCCGGGCGTCAGATTGAGCGCCAGGACGGCGGCCATGAAGAGGGCGAGGGTCGACGGATCGGGCAGCATCGTTCGATTTCCTGGGCAATAGCGGTGCGCCGCAGCAATTTTGGGAGGGAGCCGTCTTGGAATATCATAGAGTAGCGGATTATCTTATCTCTCATGAAAGCCATGCTCGTATCGATGGCGGTTCTCCTGTTCCTGCTGACCGGCCCGATGCTGGTGGTGGCCATGGGGACCGTAACGCTGGGGGGACATTGGTCCACCGCCAGCCGGCAATCCTCCAACCAAGCCCCCGACCCCGCCACGACTCCCGAAGCGGTCGTCCAGGTCTACGCCGCCCGCGCCTTCTCGTGGCGCGGTGCATTCGGAATCCATCCCTGGTTCGCCGTGAAGCCGGCTGGAGCCACCAGCTACGTCGTCTACGAAAAGATAGGCTGGCGGGCGATGCGCGGCCTGTCCGCAGTCTCCATCGCGCAGCGGACGCCCGACAGCTACTGGTTCGGTCAGAAGCCGACGATCCTGGCGCAGCTGCGCGGAGAAGCCGCAGAGAAGGCCATCGCCAAGCTGGACGCCGCCGCGAAGGCTTATCCCTACGACCACACCTACCGGATTTGGCCCGGTCCCAACAGCAACACTTTCGCCGCCTTCGTCGCGCGTGCGGTCCCGGAATTGAAGCTGGACCTGCCGCCGACCGCGTTGGGGAAGGACTATCTGGCGCCCCGCAGCCTGTTTGCGGCCGCCCCAAGCGGCACCGGCTGGCAGTTCTCGCTGTTCGGCCTGTTCGGCGTGCTGGTTGCCGTCGAGGAAGGGGTCGAGGTCAACGTGCTGGGGCTGACCGTCGGCATCGACCCGCTCGACTTCGCCATCAAGCTGCCGGGACTGGGGCGCTTGGGACCGGGGCCGGGACCGGAGGTGGATGCCGAGTTGATCGAGCGGGGACGGGAGACCAACAGCGGGAGCTGATGCGGTTGCGAACTCCCGCTACACCGTAGGTCCGCCGATGATGGGAAAGCGCTTCTTGATGCTGGCGCTCAGGATGTCCCTGACCTGCCGGTAGACCATCATCCGGGCATCCCGGTTGCCGTCGATCATCGATGGGTCGAGCGTGTTCCAGAACTCGACATCGCAGGCCATGGTCCGCGTCATTTCGACCGCACGGTGCTGAGCTTCCGGCGACAGCGAGATCACCAGATCGAACGACGTGTCTTCCAGGAAGTCGAAGGTCTTGCAGCGGTGCCGGGTCATGTCGATGCCGATCTCGTCCATGACGGCGACCATGAACGGATCGGGCTCGCCTTCCCGCACGCCCACCGAATCCACATAGATCCGGTGACCGTGGAAATACTTCATGAGTGCTTCGGCCATGGGCGACCGGATCGCGTTGTACGTGCAGGCGAACAGCACGCTGGTGACAATGGCGCCTCCCGGCGCGCGGATCGTGTCGTCCATCTCCGCCCGCCCCGTCCGCCGATCACCCGCGAATATGCAGTATGCAGATCAGGGTGAAAAGGCGCCGGGCGGTATTGTGGTCCACCTCCACCTTGCCAGCCAGACGCTCGCGAAGCAGTTCCGACCCTTCGTTGTGCAGGCCGCGCCGCCCCATGTCGATCGCCTCGATCTGGGATGGCGTCGCCTTCTTGATGGCTTTGTAATAGCTGTCGCAGATCATGAAGTAATCGCGAACGATCGAACGGAACGGCGTCAGCGGCAGCAATACCTTCGTCAGGTCGCCGTTCTCGGCATTCCTGATGTCGAACAGCATCCTGTTGTCTTCCATGCTGAGATGGAGACGAAAGGGTCCGGCGTCCGGGTGCTCCTCCGGACGGAACAGGTTGTCCTCCAGCAGGTCGAAGATCGCCACCGCCCGCTCGTGCTCGACTTCCGCCGACCGCCTTACGACGCTGCGTTCGTCCAGAGCCACATGGATGATGCGGTGATTCTCATTCGACGGCGGCTGGCTGGTCACCTGGGAGCTCCATTGAGGCGGATCGACACGGACAGCGCATGGGCACCCAATCCCTCGGCTTCCGCCAGGGCCACGGCGGCCGGGCCGATGGCGGCCAAGCTGCCGGGATCGCAGCCGACCAGGGTCGTGCGCTTCATGAAGTCGAGCAGGTTGAGACCGGACGAGAAGCGCGCGCTGCGTGCCGTGGGCAGCACGTGGTTCGGCCCGGCGATATAGTCGCCGATGGCTTCCGGCGTGTGCCGGCCGAGGAAGATGGCGCCGGCGTTGCGGATGCGGGCGGCGAGCGCGTCGGGATCGGCGACCGCCAGTTCCAGGTGCTCGGGGGCCAGCCGGTCGACCAGCGGCACCGCCTCGTCCAGATCGGACACGACGATGACGGCGCCATGGTCGCGCCAGCTCGCACCGGCGATCTCTGCGCGCGGCAGGGTCTTCAGGTGACCGTCGACCGCCGTCTTGACCGCTTCGGCGAAAGCGGCGTCGTCGGTGATCAGGATCGACTGGGCGCTGGTGTCGTGTTCCGCCTGCGACAGCAGGTCGGCGGCGATCCAGGCCGGATCGTTGGCGCCGTCGGCTACCACCAGGATTTCGGACGGGCCGGCGATCATGTCGATGCCGACCGTGCCGAAGACATGGCGCTTGGCCGCAGCGACATAGGCGTTGCCGGGACCGACGATCTTGTCCACCGGCCGGATCGTTTCCGTCCCGTAAGCCAGCGCGCCGACCGCCTGGGCACCGCCGATCCGGTAGATCTCATGCACGCCCGCGATACGAGCCGCCGCCAGCACCAGCGGGTTGAGCTTGCCGTCGGGCGTCGGCACGACCATCGTCACGCGCTCCACCCCGGCGACCTTGGCCGGCAGCGCGTTCATCAGGACTGAACTCGGATAGGCCGCCGTCCCGCCGGGCACATAAAGGCCGACCGAATTGACCGCCGTCCAGCGCGCACCCAGCCGGACGCCAGCGGCGTCGGTATAGGACAGCGCGTCGGGAGTCTGCCGCCGGTGGAAGTCCTCGATCCGCTCGGCCGCCAGCTTGAGCGCGTCCAGCAGGCCGGGCTCGATCGACGCCAGCGCGCGGTCGATCTCGTCGGCGGTCACGCGCATCGTCTCGACCGTCAGGGTGACACGGTCGAACCGGGCGGTGTAGTCAAGCAGGGCGGCGTCGCCTCGGGCGCGTACGTCGGCCAGGATGGCGGCGACCGCGTTCTGCACGTCTTCCTGCGTCTCGCGCTTCGCGGCGAGCAGGCCGGTAAAGGCGGCTTCGAAGCCCGCGTCGCCATGGTTCAGCTCAAGCGGCATCCACTGCCTCCCGGAAACGGTCGATCCAGCCGCCGATTTCGGTCGGCCGGGTTTTATAGGCTGCCCGATTGACGACCAGGCGGGATGTTACCTCGGCGATCTTCTCGATTTCCACCAAGCCATTGGCCTTCAGGGTCGAGCCGCTGGACACCAGATCGACGATCCGGCGGCACAGACCGAGGGTAGGAGCCAGTTCCATCGCTCCGTTCAGCTTGATGCACTCCGCCTGGACGCCGCGCGCGGCGAAATGCCGCCGGGTTATCTCCGGATACTTGGTCGCGACACGGATATGGCTCCACCGCGCCGGATCGTCCCCCTCCACCATTTCCTTTGGCTCCGCGACGCTCAACCGGCAGGCGCCGATGCGCAGATCCAGGGGTGCGTAGATTTCCGGATAGTCGAATTCCATCAGCACGTCGTTGCCTGCCACGCCCAGATGGGCGGCGCCGAAGGCGACGAAGGTCGCCACGTCGAAAGAGCGGACGCGGATGATGGTCACGTGCCCCAGATTGGTGGCGAAACGGAGCTGACGGCTGTTCTCGTCGTCGAAGGCCGGTTCCGGCACGATCCCGACGCGGTCCAGCATGGGCCGGACCTCCTTCAGGATTCGCCCCTTCGGCAAAGCCAGGACCAGCGGCTCGTTCGCCAGTGTGGCCGGGGTCGGCGTGACGGGTGCCGATGTGGACGGGGTTGGCAACTGTGTCTCCAGAACTGCGCGGTTCCGGGGTGTGATAGCACAAACGGCGCGGTTGTCACTCCCGGTATATCTCGGGAGCCACCTCCGTATCCAGGAACGGCATACGTAAACTGTCACCGTAATATAGGCAGCGTCTCGTCGTCCGTTGATGAACTCTCCGGCGGCGGGCATCGGCCCGCCGCCGGTCTACTCGTTCACACTCAGGCCGCGTGGCTGGTTTCCGACTGCGTCAGCAGAGCGTAGATCGCCTCCGCACTGTCGGAGCCCCGCAGTTTGTCGCACATGGAGCCGTCGCGCAGCAGGCGGGACACCCTGGCCAAGGCCTTCAGGTGATCCGCGCCGGCCGCCTCGGGCGCCAACAGCAGAAACATCAGATCGACGGGCTGATCGTCGATGGCATCGAAATCGACCGGTCGTTCCAGCCGGGCGAAAACACCATAGACATGCTCCAGGTTGGACAGCTTGCCATGGGGAATGGCGATGCCATGCCCCACGCCGGTCGTACCAAGCCTTTCACGCTCGAGCAGCACGTCGAAAACAGCTCTTTCATGCTGCCCAGTCAGTTCCGCCGCCTTTTTCGCCAATTCCTGCAACGCCTGCTTCTTGCTGCCGGCGCGCAGGTTGGCGATGATGCTCTGGGGCGTAATCAAATCTATCATAAGCGTCTAAAGCGGTGCCCGATCAGGCACCGGCTCCCTGAGAACCTGCGGGATCGATCCAGCCGACGTTACCGTCCTGCCGGCGATAGATCATGTTCAGGCCGCCATGGGCACGATTGCGGAACATCAGAGCCGGAAGCTCCGCAAGGTCCAAACGCATGACAGCCTCACTCACGGTAAGGGTATCGATGGCTGTCGTCATCTCGGCGATGACAACGTGCTGGTTGCTGTCGTCCTGGCCGGCGCCGGACGATGCCGGGACGGCGTCGTGCGTATCCTCGTCATGCCCGTCCATATGGGCGTCTTCGGGCTCCGCTTCCAGAATGTAGTTGGTAGCGGGAAGCGTCTCGAACGCGACGGCACCGTCGACACCGTTGTCGCCACCCTTGTGGTGATCCTTCAGGCGGCGCTTGTAGCGGCGCAGGCGCTTGGCGATCTTGTCGGCAGCCGTATCGAAGGCTGGGTACGGCTCGCTGGCCTCCGCATTGCTTTGCAGAAGGATATTGCGGCCGACATGCACCGAAATGTCGGCTTTGAAGAGGTGCGCCTCACGCGAGAAGACCACATTGGCTTCAATCGGGCGACCGAAGTATTTGCCTACGATGGCGGTTAGGCTTTCATCGACGTGGGTACGCAGGGCGTCCCCGACGTCAAGCTGTTTGCCTTTGACGGATAGGTGCATGACGTAGGTTGTCCGGTGTTCTGGGCCCGTATTTTTGGGATCAAGCAGGGTGGCGTCACTGCTGGGCCGTGACGATAATGACGCCTCCCTATAGTTTTCATACAGCCTCATGGCTGCAAACCGTTCCCGGATTGGCGAACCCCTATCCTCCGTCCGGTTCCGCCGATCTGGTTCTCACAGTCGCATGCACTTTTCGCGGCGGCGCTGTACGGAAGACGGGATGCGCATAGCCTCACGATACTTTGCCACCGTGCGACGCGCAATCTCGATCCCATCGGATTTGAGAATCTCCACGATACGATCATCCGAAAGAATGCCGCTGGGCGGTTCTCCATCGATCAGCGCCTTGATCCGGAACCTTACAGCCTCCGCCGAGTGGGACGCTTCGCCGTCCGCTCCGGAAATCGATGACGTGAAGAAGTACTTCAACTCAAAAACGCCACGCGGAGTCGCCATGAACTTGTTGGTGGTAACCCGGCTGACGGTCGATTCGTGCATGCCGATCGCTTCCGCGATGTCGCGCAGGATCAGCGGACGCAGCGACTGGACGCCTTTGACGAAGAACAGATCCTGCTGGCGGACGATTTCGGTTGCAACTTTCAGGATCGTATTGGCGCGCTGATGAAGCGACTTGACCAGCCAGTTGGCGGAATGGAACCGCTCGGCGACGTATTCCTTCTCCGCCTTGTTGCGGCACTCCCCGCTGACCTGGGCGAAGTAGCGCTGGTTTATCAGCACGCGCGGCAGGGTTTCGGTATTCAGCTCGATCAGCCAGCCGCCGCCCGGCTGCACCCGCATCAGGATATCCGGCGTCACGGTCTGGACCACCTGATGGTCGAACCGGAGCGCCGGCTTGGGGTCGAGCGTCCGGATCTCCGACACCATGTCGGACAGATCCTCGGCATCGACGCCGCAGACCTTCAGCAGGGCCGGCACGTTGCGCGCCGCCAGCAGTTCCAGATTGTCGAGCAGGGCCTGGATCGCCGGGTCCAGCCGGTTGCGCTCCCGCAGCTGGATCGCGAGGCATTCGCTGAGGCTGCGGGCGAAGATACCGGGCGGGTCGAAGCGCTGCACGCGCAGCAGCACGCGCTCGATATCGGCCAAATCGCAGTTGAGCTGCTCGGCAAGATCGGCAAGGCTGCCCGTGACGTAGCCGGCCGCGTCCAGCAGGTCGATCAGCGCCAGCCCGATCAGGCGGTCCACCGGATCGATCAGATCGACGTTCATCTGGCCGATCAGGTGGTCGCGCAAGCTGAGGTCGCCGCTGAGCGTCTGTTCGAGGTTGAAATCCCCATCCTCGAAACTGCCGCCACCACCACGCGACGACCAGTCGCCGAATGCCTCCGCGCCGTCGAAGCTGCCGTCGGCGGCGCTGCCGTTGGTCCAGACATTCTCGAAATCGGTATCGAGAGGGGAGTCGGCGCCGCCAGCCATGTGGTCCGACGTCGTAAGCTCATGGGTGTCGCGTTGACGCTGGTCGGCGGGGTTGATCGCCGGCCCCTGGTCGGATTGGTTCGGGCTGTTGACCCCGGCGCCACCCTCGGCCCCGCCCTGGCTCCCGTCGCCGCCTCCTCCCCCGCCCGCTTCGGGTGAAGCGGAACCGTCGCCACCGCCGAACTCAGAGTCGTCCCGCTCCAGCAGAGGATTCTGTTCGACCTCGCGATCGACGTAATCCGACAGTTCCATGTTCGACAGTTGCAGCAGCTTGATAGCCTGCTGCAACTGCGGAGTCATGACAAGCGACTGGGTCTGCCTGAGGTCGAGACGTTGTGAAAGCGCCATGGTACCAGGGAGGTGGTTAGAGACTGAACCTTTCGCCGAGGTAGACCCGCCTCACATCCTTGTGGGCCACGATCTCCGACGGCTCTCCCTCCATCAGTACCATACCATCGTGCAAAATGTATGCCCGATCGACGATCTCCAGCGTTTCTCTTACATTGTGGTCAGTTATGAGTACGCCGATACCCCGGTCCCGCAGATGCGTGACCAGCTCGCGGATGTCGTTGACCGCGATCGGATCGATGCCGGCCAGTGGTTCGTCCAGCAGAATGAAGTGGGGTTGCGAGGCGAGCGCCCGCGCGATCTCGACTCTGCGCCGCTCGCCGCCGGAAAGCGCCAGCGCCGGCGTCCGCCGGAGATGCGAGATCGAAAACTCGGCCAAAAGCTCGTCGAGCCTCGACTCGCGCGCATCGCGGTCCGACTCGACAACTTCGAGCACCGCCCGGATGTTGTTCTCGACCGACAGGCCACGGAAGATCGACGCTTCCTGCGGCAGGTAGCCGATGCCGCGCCGGGCCCGGCGGTACATTGGAAGGGCCGTGATATCCTGGCCGTCGAGGCTGATCGTGCCGTAATCCGGCGAGATCAGACCGGTAATGATGTAGAAGCAGGTTGTCTTGCCGGCGCCGTTCGGTCCCAGCAGCCCGACCGCCTCGCCGCGCTGGACGGTGATGCTGACATCCCGCAGAACCGGCCGCTTCTTGTACTGCTTGCCCAGGTTGCGGGCGGTCAGTCCCTGGTTGTCGGCGATCAGCCGCGGCCCCGGTCCGCCGGCAGCCTTGGTCAGGCCCGGCGGGGCATCCTGGCGATCCATTCTCTTGAATTCCCGGATGCTCAATTCGTCGCACCTCCGGGTGCCGTCGGGGAAGTTGTTTGGGGAGCGGCCCTCGGAGCGGGGGGCTGGCCGCCACCCGGCTGCTGACCGGGAATGAACAATCCCTTCACCCGTCCGCCGCTGCGGTCACCGGTACTGAGCAGTCGGCTGATTCCGGTCTTCATGTTCACCTCGGCGGTCTGGCCGTTCAGGTGGTTCTCGCCACGGGTCAGGCGCACGTCACCGGTCAGGGTCGCAATTTCGGTCTTCAGGTTATAGACGCCCTGCCGCCCCCGCGCCACATCGGTCGGGGTGGTAATCACGACGTTTCCCTGGGCGTCGATGCGCGTCATCTCCATGCTGCCGTCGGCTCCGTCGGCAAACAGGCCGACCAGGACATCCGCGTTGACGCGGTTCTGCTCGCGCACCGCCATCGCGTCGCCGCGCGCCACGGCAAGCTTCTGGGTTTCCCAATACTCCAGGCTGTCCTTGGCGGTTACGACGTCGGTCGGCGTGACCAGCTTGAGATCGGAACCCGTGACGACCGCGACCAGCTTGTCGACATCGTATACGGCGCGGTCGCCGTATACGTTCTGGGTCGGCGAGAAGATATGGACCTTGCCGTCGGCGGCCAGCCGGAAGATCTCGGTTCCGCCGGCCGGAATGTCGCGGTAATAGGCCACCAGGGTATCGCCTGATATCGTCACGTCGCCGCGCTTGGCGACGGCGTTGCCGCGCGCCACATAGGCCTTCTGTTCCTGGTGCCACTCGATCGCCTGATCGGCATCGACGGCGATGGGAAGGCCCTGGCTCGACCCGGCACCCGGCACCTGTGCCGGCACCGGGACAGTTTGAAGCAGCAGGGCTGTCAAGGCGGCCAATACCGGAGCAAGGGCCTTGTTGCGAAAACGCGTCTTCATCGCTGGACCTGCTCCGCTGTGGGCTGCTCGGGCGCCGGGCGTTCCGCCACCGTGGGCGGCGCTTCCGGAATTTCAGGATCCGTCGTTGCAGCCCCCGAGGGCCCTGGCGACGATTTGGTGGCACCGGCAGGTCCGCCGGAGTCCGTCAGGCCGGCGGCGAGGTCGAGATGGGCCGGACCGTTGAAGACGATGGTGGCGCCGCTGTCGAACAGACGGAATCCTCGCGAGAAGATCTCTCCGAACGGTCCCTGCCCCGTCACCGGCAGATCGCCCCAGGCGTTGCCGGCCTTGACGTCGATATGCGCTTCGTCGGATTTGAACTCGTAGCCCTTGTCATGGAACAGGTTGGCATTGCCAAGCAGCAGCAGCTTGCCCGTCTTGTCGTTGTACCGGCCCCTGTCAGCCTTGACCGCGATCCATGTGCCGTCCTGGAGGGTCAATTCCCCCTGAGGACGAACCAGATCGAGCACGCCCGGTTCGCTGGTCGACTGCACCGCCCGGTCCGCCGTCAGCGAAAAAGGACGATTCTGGGTGTCGGTGCCGACATAGAGAGCCCGCATCATTTCGAGTTCGCCGGTGTCGCGCCGGTTTTCCGACTGATCGCCGCCCTGGATCCGCGGCCATGCCGCCAGCAGTCCGATGATGCCAAATGCCAGCAGCGGCAGCACCACCTTCAGGAACTTAACGAAATGGGAATAGCCGCCGCCGGCGCGCGCCATCCGGCGCTCATGGTCGGCCACCTGCGCGGCTGCCGCCGCGGGCGCGGCGTCAGGGTTCGGTATGGCGGCGCCGGATGATGTTCCCGACCGGATCGTATCCATGGCGTCAGGCCACACCGGCCCGCAGGCAATCGTGGATGTGGATGATGCCGACCGGACGCCCGTCGTCGGTGATGAAGAGGCTGGTGATCGCCAGCGCATTCATGATCCCGAGCGCCTCGCCGGCCAGCGTCGTGAGGCGGATCGTCTTGGGATCGGATGTCATGACGGTCTGCGCCGGCAGCGACAGGAGATCGGGGTTCATGTGGCGCCGCAAGTCGCCGTCCGTGATGATACCGGCGAGCCTGCCATCGGCGCCGGTCAGTCCGACGCAGCCGAACCGCTTGGCCGTCATGACCAGGATCGCTTCCGATACCTTTATATCGAGCGGTGCCAGCGGGAGTTCGGCCCCCGTATGCATCATCTCGGTGACACGCAGAAGCTGACGTCCAAGCTGGCCGCCGGGGTGGAAGACCTTGAAGTCGGCTGCGGAAAAACCGCGCCGCTCCAGCAGCGCCACCGCCAGCGCATCGCCCAGCGACAGCATCAGCGTCGTCGACGTGGTCGGCGCCAACCCCAGCGGGCAGGCTTCCGGCGACTGCGGCAGGATCAGGGCCACGTCGGACTGCTCCGCCAGCGACGAATGTGTCCGGCGCGTGATGCCGATCAGCGGAATGCGGAAACGCTTGGCATAGGCCACTATGTCGCACAACTCGGCTGTATCGCCCGAGTTGGACAACGCTATGACCGCATCGTCGCGCGCGATCATGCCCAGGTCGCCGTGACTGGCTTCGCCCGGATGGACCCACAGGGCCGGTGTTCCGGTGGACGCCAGCGTCGCCGCGATCTTCCGGGCGATATGGCCGCTCTTGCCCATGCCGGTGACGACGACGCGGCCGGTGATGCCGGCAAGTGCCTTGACGGCGCGAGCAAAGCTGTCGTCCAGGCCGGCGGCCATATCCATCAGCGCTTCGGCTTCCACGCGGAGCACCCGCCGCGCCACCGCGATGTCGCCGTCGGCGGACATGTCGGCTTGCGCCTTGTCGCTGAGCGCGCTGTCGGGGGCGGTGGAATGGTCCAAGGCTGACGAACTCCCAAGCATCTGGTAGGCAAACAGTCGACGGGCTGCAACTCCGGGGCACCGAAGCTGCACGGTATCAGCGTCGCTTACCGCAACTACCGGCGGGCGGTGGCCGCAGTATGCCGCTCAGCCCTGGTGCGGTCAAACCCGCACCTTTGTTAAATTGCCGCGGAACGGGCCATTCTGCACCAAAATTGGGCAACAATGAGACCTCGTTTCCCTTCCGTCGTGAACAAGGACCTGGGCTTCTCTACTAATGTGCGAAAATATCCTGATCTTCCCAACCTGCAAGATCGAGAGCGGCCCGGGTCGGTAGGAAACGGAAGCACTCTCGCGCCAGCTCCGTGCGTCCCTCGCGCTCCAGCATGGCATTCAGCTTGGCGCGCATCTCGTGCAGATGGAGCACGTCCGAAGCCGCGTATTTGAGCTGTTCGGGCGTCAGTTCCGCCGCACCCCAGTCCGAAGACTGCTGCTGCTTCGACAGGTCCACGTTGAGCAGGTCCTTGCACAGGTCCTTCAGTCCATGACGGTCCGTGAACGTGCGGACCAGCCGGGACGCGATCTTCGTGCAATAGACCGGCTGGCACACGACTCCCAGGTAAGCCTGGATGGCCGCGATGTCAAACCGTGCGAAGTGAAACAGCTTGGTGACATCGGGGTCGGTGAGCAGCCGCTTCAGGTTGGGAGCCTCGTAGCGGCCCTGCCGAAGCTGCACCATGTGGCAATTGCCGTCGCCGGCCGATAGCTGCACCAGGCACAGGCGATCCCGAACGGGGTTCAAACCCATGGTTTCGGTATCGATGGCGACCGTGTCGCCGAAATCGAGGCCGTCCGGCAGATCGCCGTCGTAAAGCTCTATAGGCACTGCGCTGCATCCCGAAAGCGACAACGGCCGCTTCGATCCGCCTATATCCCTGTATTCGGGATACCTGCGATCTAGCGGCCGTTACCGAGGAATTGGTGCCCAGGAGAAGACTCGAACTTCCACGACATTTCTGCCACAGGTACCTGAAACCTGCGCGTCTACCAATTCCGCCACCTGGGCGACGTGGAGCGGGTATTTATTGGGCCGGGCGGTTCCTGTCAATCGCTTTTTGCCGAAATCAACAGGACGGTCGCGCCCCTCTGCCGCACCAGTGCTCCGGCATTGCCTGGACGCTGGCTCCCCGCTCATCATTTCGTTATAAGCACTGCCCAACAGCCTCCGATCGCCCTTACCAAGGCCAGAGAGGCGCAGGCAAAAATCAGGTTTTGGAGAAAGCGATGTCCTTTCGGTATCGGGTAGCCACGGTTTTCGGCGGGTCCGGGTTCATCGGCCGCCACCTGATCAAGAGGCTGGCGAAGACCGGCACGATCATCCGGGTCGCGACCCGTCACCCGAGCAACGCCAACTTCCTGCGGACCAACGGCGCGGTCGGCCAGATCATCCCGATCGCCACCAACATCCATGACGACGCCTCGGTCGCCGCGGCGGTGCGCGATGCCGACATCGTCATCAACCTGATCGGCATCCTGTACGAATCAGGGGTCAATACGTTCCGCGGCACCCAGGGCGACGCGCCGGGCCGCATCGCGCGTGCCGCCAAGGCGGCTGGTGTCCAGCGCTTCGTCCAGATCTCGGCGATCGGCGCCGATGCCGGATCGACTGCCGAATACGCCCGCTCCAAGGCCGCCGGCGAGCAGGCGGTGCTCAAGGCGTTCCCGGAAGCGACGATCCTGCGCCCCAGCGTCGTGTTCGGCCCGGAAGACGGCTTCTTCAACCGCTTCGGTGCGATGGCCCGCATCTCGCCGGTGCTGCCGCTGATCGGCGGCGGCCACACCAAGTTCCAGCCGGTCTATGTCGGCGATGTCGCCGATGCGATCATGAAGGCGCTGGAAAACCCCGCTGCACTGGGCAAGACCTATGAACTGGGCGGGCCGCGCGTCTACTCCTTCAAGGAGATCATGGGCCTGGTGCTGACCGAAACCCGCCGCAAGCGCATCATGGTCACGGTGCCGTGGGGCGTCGCGGAACTTCAGGGCAAGATCCTGGGCAAACTTCCTAAGCCGCTGCTTACCGTCGATCAGGTGGAACTGCTGAAGCGCGACAACGTGGTGGCTCCCGGTGCCGCCACGCTCGCCGATCTCGGCGTCGAGCCGACGGCCGCCGAGGTCATCATCCCGACCTATCTCGACCGCTTCCGCGTCGGCGGCCGCTTCTCCCAGCGCGCCGGCGGCTACTCGACCTGACGCCACCCTGCTGCCCGCGACAACCCGGCATTCATCCGAACGCCGGGTTTAAACGGCGGGTTTTTGATACGGCGCAAGACATTTTGCTGCACCTGCGGTTAAGGTAACCGGCAGCTTCTGTCGCCCGGAACAGATAGTCTCATTTCGGACCTATTAGACTGAAAACGAAATGGTCTGAGCGCCTATATATTCAGCAGATCGGGCCTCACTCATAAATTTAGTCAACAACCGTGTCCTATTCGTTGTTTTTTGCTGGCAAGCTCTAGGTTTTTGACGTATACGGTCGGTATCCGACGTAGTCTGGACAAGTTTGTTTCCACCTCAACGCGGTTACGCCGATGCGGCCGTGAATCTCCTAAGTCGAACGGGGCAATCGCAGCCATGCGTTCGCGGCGGAGGTTGAGCTGAAGGATTGTTCGCCATGGCGCAGAAGATGTTGCAGTTCGTCCGCACCGAGAAGCGCATGCCCGATAAACGGGAAGCCGCGGCGCGTCGGCACGACTTCGATGAAATCTATGGCGAGTTCGATCAAAGCGGTGCCGAGGAACAGTCGAGCCGCTGCTCGCAGTGCGGCGTGCCGTTCTGCCAGGTCCACTGCCCGCTCCACAACAACATCCCGGACTGGCTGAAGCTGACGGCCGAAGGCCGCCTCGAGGAAGCCTACGAGATGTCGTCGGCGACCAGCAACCTGCCGGAGATCTGCGGCCGCATCTGTCCGCAGGACCGCCTGTGCGAAGGCAACTGCACGATCGAGCAGTCCACCCACGGCACCGTGACGATCGGCTCGATCGAGAAGTACATCAACGACACGGCCTGGGACCGCGGCTGGGTCAAGCCCCGCATCCCCGCACGCGAACGCGCGCAATCGGTCGGCATCATCGGCGGCGGTCCCGGCGGCATGGCGGCGGCGGAACAGCTCCGCGCCAAGGGCTACGAGGTCCACGTCTACGACCGCTACGACCGTATCGGCGGCCTGATGATGTATGGCATCCCCGGCTTCAAACTGGAGAAGTACGTTGTGGACCGCCGGGTCAAGCTGCTGGCCGACCAGGGCGTGATCTTCCACACCAACTTCGAAGTAGGCCGCGACGCCACGCTGGCCGACCTTCGGGCAAAGCATGACGCCGTCCTGATCGCGACCGGCGTCTACAAGGCGCGCGACCTCGATGCGCCGGGATCCGAGCTGGGCAACATCATCCCGGCGTTGAAGTACCTGACGATCAGCAACCGCCAGGGTCTCGGCGATACGGTACCGGACTACGACAGCGGCGCTTTGAACGCGTCCGGCAAGAACGTCGTCGTGATCGGCGGCGGCGACACTGCGATGGACTGCGTCCGCACGGCGATCCGCCAGGGCGCCAAGTCGGTCAAGTGCCTCTACCGCCGCAACCGGGCCAACATGCCCGGCTCCCAGCGCGAGGTCCACAACGCCGAGGAAGAGGGCGTCGAGTTCGTCTGGCAGTCCGCGCCGGAAGCGTTCGAGGGCAAGGACGGCGTCGTCACCGGCGTCCGCGCGCACCGCATCCACCTTGGCGTCGCCGACGCCAGCGGCCGGCAGACCCCGCAGGTGATCGACGGTTCCGGATATGTCCTCGAAGCCGATCTCGTGATCAAGGCGCTGGGCTTCGACCCGGAAGACCTGCCGGCCCTGTTCGGTGAAGCCGGGCTGAAGGTCAGCCGCTGGGGTACTGTCACGGTCAACTTCCGCACCATGATGAGCAGCCTGGACGGCGTCTTCGCCGCCGGCGACATCGTGCGCGGCGCCAGCCTCGTGGTCTGGGCCATCCGCGACGGCCGCGACGTGGCGGAGCACATGCACAGCTACCTGCTCCAGAAGGCCGAAGCCGGCACTACCGCAGCCGCTGTCGCGGCGGAGTAGGAAGCGCAAGGCGGCAGCCCGGCACTTCCGGGCTGCCGCCTGCCCTGCCCGGCCATCCCGGAGGTCTTGCCGGACACCGACATCGGGTTTGGCCATAACCGGACACACGCATTCGTCACGGGGTTGAAACCATGACGGCACGGCAATCCATCGTAAATTTTCGCCAGCTATCGCAGCGTGGCGCCCTCTCCGTCGACGTCGACGCCGCACTCAGAAAGGATCACGCCCATGACTGATGAAATCCTGAACCAGGGCGAGCAGTTCGTTACCGAGTACAAGGCGAACGTCGAAGCGCTGGCGGCGGCCCACGCCTATGACCCGGCGGACGAGCACGACGCCTGCGGCGTCGGCATGATCGCGGCGATCGACGGCAAGCCCCGCCGGTCGGTGGTGGAAAAGGGCATCGAGGCGCTGAAGGCGGTCTGGCACCGGGGCGCCGTCGATGCCGACGGCAAGACCGGCGACGGCGCCGGCATCCACATCCAGGTGCCGCAGCAGTTCTTCCACGACTACGTCAAGCTGATCGGCCACATTCCGCCGGACCGTCCGCTCGCGGTCGGCCAGGTGTTCCTGCCGCGCCTGTCGCTGGAAGCGCAGGAGCGCTGCCGCTGCATCGTCGAGACCGAGATCCTGAACTTCGGCTACTATATCTATGGCTGGCGTCAGGTACCGGTGAACGTCGACATCATCGGCGAGAAGGCCAACGCGACCCGGCCGGAAATCGAGCAGATCATCATCGGCAACGCCAAGGGCGAAGCCGACGACAAGTTCGAGCTTGAGCTTTACATCATCCGCCGCCGGATCGAGGCCGCCGTCCGGGCCGAGCAGATCAACGACTTCTATATCTGCACCCTGTCCTCGCGCTCGATCGTCTACAAGGGCATGTTCCTGGCGGAACAGCTCACCTCCTTCTACCCGGACCTGCTGGACGAGCGCTTCGTTTCCAACGTCGCGATCTACCATCAGCGCTATTCGACCAACACGTTCCCGACATGGCCGCTCGCCCAGCCCTTCCGCATGCTCGCCCACAACGGCGAGATCAACACGCTGAAGGGCAACGTGAACTGGATGAAGGCCCATGAGACCCGCATGGACCACGAGTGCTTCGGTCCCTACATCAACGACCTGAAGCCGGTGATCCCGATCGGATCCTCGGACTCCGGAGCGCTCGATGCGGTATTCGAGGTCGTGGCCCGCGCCGGCCGCTCCGCCCCGATGACGAAGACCGTGCTGATTCCGGAAGCGCTGGCGGCCGGCGACACGATGCCGGCGCCACACCGGGCGCTCTACGGCTATGTCAACGCCGTGATGGAGCCGTGGGACGGACCGGCGGCATTGGCGATGACCGACGGCCGCTGGGCCGTCGGCGGCATGGACCGCAACGGCCTGCGTCCGATGCGCTACACGATCACCAACGACGGCCTGCTGATCGCCGGTTCGGAAACGGGCATGGTGAAGACGGACGAGACGACGGTCGTCGAGAAGGGCAGGCTCGGGCCTGGACAGATGATCGCGGTGGACCTTGCCGAGGGCAAGCTGTACCACGACCGCGAGATCAAGGACTACCTTGCCGCCCAAAAACCCTACGACAAGTGGGTCGGCGAGATCACAGAACTGGACAGCCTCGTCAAGGCGGCGCCGGCGGAACCCGCCGTGCTCGCCAAGGAAGAGCTGCGCCGCCGCCAGCTTTCCGTCGGCATTACGATGGAAGACCTGGAAACGGTCCTCCATCCCATGGTGGACGAGGCCAAGGAAGCGATCGGCTCGATGGGCGACGACAGCCCGATGGCCGTGCTGTCGGACAAGTACCGCGGCCTGCATCACTTCTTCCGCCAGAACTTCAGTCAGGTCACCAATCCGCCGATCGACAGCTTGCGCGAACGGCGCGTCATGAGCCTGCGCACTAGGCTGGGCAACCTGGGCAACATCCTGGACGAGGATGCGGGCCAGTGTCGCCTGCTCCAGCTGGAAAGCCCCGTGCTGACGACGGCCGAGCTGCGCGCCATGCGCGGCTACATGGGTGAAACGGCGGCGGAGATCGACTGCACCTTCGACGTCAGCGCCGGTCCCAACGCGCTGCGCGACGCGCTGCGCCGCATCCGCCAGGAGACCGAGGACGCCGTCCGCGGCGGCGCCACCCACGTCATCCTGTCGGACGAGCATGTCAGCGACGCCCGCGCGCCCATGCCGATGATCCTGGCGACGGGCGCCGTCCATACCCATCTCGTCCGCCAGCAGCTTCGCACCTTCACGTCGCTGAACGTACGCTCGTCGGAGTGCATGGACGTACACTACTTCGCCGTCCTGATCGGGGTCGGCGCCACGACGGTCAACGCCTACCTGTCGCAGGAGGCGATCGCCGACCGCCACCGCCGCGGGCTGTTCGGCGACCTGTCGCTCGACCAGTGCATGTACCGCTTCAAGAAGGCGATCGACGAGGGTCTGCTGAAAATCATGTCCAAGATGGGCATCTCGATCATCAGCTCGTACCGGGGCGGCTGCAACTTCGAGGCGGTCGGCCTGAGCCGTGCGCTCGTGGCCGAGCACTTCCCCGGCATGGTCAGCCGCATTTCCGGCATCGGGCTGGCCGGCATCCAGAAGAAGGTGCTGGAACAGCACGCCATCGCCTATGCCGAGGACATCATCGCTCTGCCGATCGGCGGCTTCTACAAGTACCGCCGCAACGGCGAGCGGCATGCCTGGGAAGCAGGATTGATCCACATGCTTCAGCAGGCGGTGGCGACCGACAGCTATCCGACCTTCAAGAAGTACACGGAAGCGACCAACAAGCGCGCCCCGATCCAGCTCCGCGACCTGCTGGACTTCCGCTCCACGCGGGAGGCGATCCCGCTCGACGACGTCGAGAGCATCACGTCGCTGCGCAAGCGCTTCATCACGCCGGGCATGTCGCTGGGCGCCTTGTCGCCGGAAGCGCACGGCACGCTCAACGTCGCGATGAACCGGATCGGCGCCAAGTCCGACAGCGGCGAGGGCGGCGAGGACCCGGCGCGGTTCAAGCCGGACAAGAACGGCGACAACTGGAACTCCGCGATCAAGCAGATCGCGTCGGGCCGCTTCGGCGTCACCGCCGAGTACCTGAACCAGTGCCGCGAGATCGAGATCAAGGTGGCCCAGGGCGCCAAGCCCGGCGAAGGCGGGCAGTTGCCCGGCTTCAAGGTCACGGAGATGATCGCCAAGCTGCGCCACTCCACCCCCGGCGTCATGCTGATCAGCCCGCCGCCGCACCACGACATCTACTCGATCGAGGATCTGGCCCAGCTCATCTATGACCTGAAGCAGATCAACCCGGACGCCAAGGTCTGCGTCAAGCTGGTCTCGCGCTCCGGCATCGGCACCATCGCGGCCGGCGTCGCCAAGGCGAACGCCGACGTGATCCTGGTGTCCGGCCATGTCGGCGGGACGGGAGCCAGCCCGCAGACCTCGATCAAGTATGCCGGCGTGCCGTGGGAGATGGGCCTGAGCGAGGTCCACCAGGTGCTGACGCTGAACCGTCTGCGCCACCGGGTCCGGCTGCGCACCGACGGCGGCCTGAAGACCGGCCGCGACATCGTCATCGCCGCCATGCTGGGCGCCGAGGAATACGGCGTCGGCACCGCCAGCCTGATCGCGATGGGCTGCATCATGGTCCGGCAGTGCCACAGCAACACCTGCCCGGTCGGCGTTTGCGTCCAGGACGAGGAATTGCGCAAGAAGTTCGTCGGGACGCCGGAGCGGGTGGTCAACCTGTTCAGCTTCCTGGCGGAGGAAGTGCGCGAGATCCTGGCCCAGCTCGGCTTCAAGACGCTGAACGAGGTGATCGGCCGCACCGACCTGCTCCATCAGGTCAGCCGGGGCGCCGCCCACCTGGACGACCTGGATCTCAACCCGCTGCTGGCCCAGGCCGATCCCGGCGACAGCGCCCGCTACTGCACGATGCAGGGCCGCAACGAGGTCCCGGACACCCTCGACGCCCGGATGATCGCGGATGCCCGTCCGCTGTTCGACGAGGGCGAGAAGATGCAGCTTGCCTATAACGTGCGCAACACGCACCGGGCCATCGGCACGCGGCTTTCCGCCATGGTGACCCGCAAGTTCGGCATGACCGGGCTTAAGCCCGGCCACGTCACCGTGCAGCTGCGCGGCTCCTGCGGCCAGTCGCTGGGCGCCTTCGCGGTCCAGGGCATCAAGCTGGAAGTGCTGGGCGACAGCAACGACTATGTCGGCAAGGGCCTGTCGGGCGGCACCATCACGGTCCGGCCGAGCACTAACAGCACGTTGAATTCGAACGAGAACACGATCATCGGCAATACCGTGCTCTACGGCGCCACCGCCGGCAAGCTGTTCGCGGCGGGTCAGGCGGGCGAACGGTTCGCCGTCCGCAACTCCGGCGCCCTGGTCGTGGTCGAGGGCTGCGGCTCCAACGGTTGCGAATACATGACCGGCGGAACCGCGGTGATCCTGGGCAAGGTCGGCGAGAACTTCGGTGCCGGCATGACCGGGGGCATGGCCTTCATCTATGACGAGGACGGCAGCTTCGCCCGCAAGGTCAACGAGGAGAACGTGATCTTCCAGCGCATCGAAGTGCCGCACTACGAGACGCTGCTGAAGAGCCTGATCGCCGAACATGTCGAGGAGACGCAGAGCAAGTTCGCCGAGCGCCTGCTCAACGACTGGCATCTGGTCCGGAACCATTTCTGGCAGGTCGTGCCGAAAGAAATGGTCCACCGGCTCGATATCCCGGTGCGTGCGCCCCAGGCAGCGGACTGATCGATCCCGCAGTGGATCAGGTGGAGATGCGACGGGACGGCCGATAACTTTGATCAGACCTGTCTGATTACTTGGTTATCGGACGTCCCATGCTACTTTTTCCCTTCCGTCGACTACTTGTACCGGACGGCGGCGTGCGCTAGCCCTTCTGCCAAGGACGGCGCACTCTCCGGTTCGCCTTTCCTGAATAAAGCATCTTCCCGTTCCGTTTATCGACGGACGGGGATGTCGCACGGGGGAGCGAGCACATGATCGAGCGCTGGAAGACCGCTGTCATGATCCGGGCCGCCACGACCGGCGACGAGCCGCGCTGTGCCGAGATCTTCCTTTCGACCCGCCGGGCGACCTTCCACTGGCAGCCTGCCGCTCCCTTCGACCTCGATGATTATCGCCGCTCGGTCGAGGACGAAGAAGTCTGGGTCGCCGAATTGGGCAATCTGGTTGTCGGCTTCGCCTCCATCTACCCGCCGGCCGGCCTCATCCAGAACCTGTTCGTCGATCCGGACTGGCAGCACCACGGTATCGGCACCGCCCTTCTCGACCGCGCTTGCGCCCATCTCTCGCAGCCCGTGCGCCTGCGCTGCCTCGCGGCCAACCGGAGTGCGAGGGCGTTCTACGAGCGCAATGGATGGGTGGTGGAGGCTCCGCCTCTACCGCCCCAAGACCCTTTCATCCTCTATCGCAAGTAGTTGCTGCAATAGGTCGCAACCCAACCGATTGACCAGGGCCTATCCTTTTGTGCTAAAAACGGAGCTTCCGGTTTCTGGCAGCCGTACCTCCGGTGAGCCCCAGCCCTGGATTGCTCGTGAACCAGCAGCGCGTAACGCCGACGATTTTCCTGAGTCTATATGCCGGATTGGTGCTTCTGGTCGCGGGGCTTCTTGGCTTCAACGAGTTGAAGACGCGGGACGATACCATCGTGCAGGCGCAGGAGAAATCGCGCGCCCTGGCAAACCTCGCCGCGGAGCACATGCTCCGCATGGTCGAGATCAACGACATAGCACTCCGCAACGCGATCAAATACTTCTCGCTTCGGGACGTCGAACAGTCCGGTGGCATCTGGGCGGACTGGCACAACCTGGCCCATCTGGAGGGAAGCGGCATCGCCGGTGAAGTTTCCCAGGTCCGCTACATGCTGATTATCGCCGCCGACGGAGTCGTCCGCCTGCACTCTCACCGCTTTCCGGCGGAACCCCAGAGTGTCAAGGGCTCGGACTTCTTCGATGTGCAGGCCGCCATCCCCAAACTGCGCACCGCCGGTCCCCTCTTCATCGGCGAACCGAGGATAGAGGAAGGCGGAACGGAACTTTACCTCCCCATCAGCCGCCGCATCGGGCGTCCTGACAGCGGCGCCTTCAGCGGAGTCGTCGCCGCTGCCATCAGGCCGGAAATCTCGAATCGCTTCTTCGAATCCCTCGGCGCGGGCCAGGAGGGCATTCTGTTCCTGATGCACGCGAATGGCACGATCCTGTCGTCGAACCCATTCAGGGGCGATCTGATCGGCCACAAGCTTGCGAACCAGAAACTGCTGGAGGAGATCCGCGGCCAGAATGCTTCAGGCACCCATACCGGAGCCCAGCTGGCATCCGAATGCTGTTTCGATCGGTCCGCCCGTATCATCGCATCGCGCCAGATCAGCACGCTGCCACTCTATGTGGCGGTGGGCCTTTCGGAGAAGGACGTGCTCGCCGAATGGCGAGAGGCGCTCAACAACCACGTCTTCATGACCGCCGTCGTCCTGCTGAGCTTTACCGGCCTGGTGCTGGTGATGCTTCGGCAATACCGCAAGCACGTGCTTGCCCACGGCCTGCTGTCGGAGACCTATGACGCGGCGGGTACTGGCTTCTGCATGGTGGACGGCTCCGGACGCGTGGTCAGGGCCAATGCCGCCTATGGCGCGCTGTGCGGCGTCGGCGAAAACGAACTGGTTTATCGCCCCTTCACCGAGATCTTCCCGCCCGACGACCGCAACCGGGCGCATGAGCTGCTGCGTTCCGCCGGTGCGGGCGAAACCCAGGCTCCCATGATCCTGAAGCTTCGCCATTCCGACGGGCGGTCCCGACGCGTCCTGATCACGGCCGGCGCTTTCTCCGACGCCTCGGGCCGGCTGTTCCTCGTGGTCGCCGCCAACGACGTGACCGAACGGGAGCGGCAGGAAGAGCGGCTGCGCGAGAACGAGCGGCGGCTGAGGCAGGCACAGCGGATCGCCGGCATCGGCTGGTGGACGATCGAGCTGACCAGCGGACGCGTGGTCTGGTCCGACACGCTGTACGACATCTGGGGCTGGGACCCCGGCTCCCTGCCGACGCTGGAAAGCTGGCGTGCTTCGATCCATCCCGAAGACAGGGCACGCCTCAACGACGGCGATCCGACCGACGGTCCCGACAGCACCCGTGAGTACCGCATCGTCCGCCCGGATGGGACCGAACGCCACGTCCGCGAGGAGTTCACCCGCAGCCGGGACGAAACCGACCAGACCATGCGCTTGTTCGGCATCATCCAGGACGTGACCGAACTGCGGCAGAACGAGCGGGCACTGGCCGACAGCAAGGCAAGGCTGCGCGCTGTGCTCGACGTCGCGGTTACCGGCATCATCGTCCATGACGACCAGGGACGCATCCAGTTGTTCAACCCGGCGGCGGAGCAGCTGTTCGGCTACAGGGCGGCGGAAGCCAAGGGGCTGACCATCGATACCCTGATCCCGCCGATGCCCTGCGCGGCGCTGGCCAACCTGCCCCATCTGGGGGTAGCAAGGGAAGTCATGGCGCGGACCCGCGACGGACGGACCTTCCCGGCCTATATCGCGGTCGGCGACTATGTCGACGACGGCAAGAGCATGTCGGTCGGCGTGCTGATGGACATCAGCGATCAGAAACGGCGCGAACAGGAGATCTTCCAGGCTCGCGACCGGCTGGAGCAGCAGGCCGCCGACTTGTCGGTCCTCGCCCGCAAGCTGGATCAGGCGCGGCGCGAAGCGGAAGAGGCGCGCGGCCTGGCCGAAGCGGCGAGCCGCGCCAAGTCGGAGTTCCTGGCCCATATGAGCCACGAGCTGCGGACTCCGCTGAACGCCATCCTGGGCTTCTCCGAGATCATGGACCAGGGCTATTTCGGCCCACTGGGCTCGCCACGCTACAGCGAATACAACCGCAACGTCCTGGACAGCGCCCGCCACCTGCTGAGCCTGATCAACGACATCCTCGACCTGTCCAAGATCGAGGCCGGCCGCTACGAGCTGGAGGAAGAACAGGTCGATCTCAGCCGCATCATAGAACCCGTCGTCCGGCTGGTCCGGGAGAGGGCGCTGCGCAAGGACCTGACGCTACGCTCCGAGATCGAGCCGCTGCCCGTCGTGATGGGTGACGAGCGGGCGCTGAAGCAGATCCTGATCAACCTGCTGACGAATGCCGTCAAGTTCACCGAGCGCGGCGGCGAGATCGAGGTATCGGGCTGTCAGGAAGAGAACGGCGATGTCGTGCTGGCGGTCCGCGATACCGGCATCGGCATCGCCGCGGACCAGATCCCCAAAGTGCTCGAACCTTTCGGTCAGGCGCGCAACGCCTATATGGCGGGCGAATCGGGGACCGGCCTCGGTCTGCCGATCACCCGTTCGCTGGTCAATCTTCATGGCGGTTCGCTGGCCATCGACAGCGTCCTGGGCGTCGGGACCACGGTCACCATACGCCTTCCAGCCCTTCGGGTCGTGCAGCAACGCCTGATTGCCGCCGTTTAGTCACATCAATGGGCATATGTCCTCTACCGGACTCTATGTTTGGGGGAAAGCTTGCGGTATTGTCCCGACCCCATGCGAACTCTGTTTCACTTCTGGCTCTCCCCGTCCTCCCGCAAAGTGCGCATCGCACTGGGCGAGAAAGGGCTCGACTTCGAAATGCAGGTCGAGAAGATCTCCGACCGGCGGCCCGAGTTCCTGGCGATGAACCCTGCTGGCGACATCCCAGTGCTGGTCGAGCCGGACGACGGCCCGATCCTGGCTGATCAGAACGCCATCTGCGAATACCTGGACGAAGCTTATCCGGAAAAGCCGCTGCTGGGTTCCGACCCGGCGGAGCGAGCCGAGACGCGCCGTCTGACCGCCTGGTTCGACAACAAGTTCAATTCGGAAGTGACCGAGAACCTTGTCGGTGAGAAGCTGATCAAGCGCTATCTCGGCTGGGGCTATCCGCACGCCCCGGCGATCCGGGCGGGATTACAGAACATCCACTACCATCTAGACTACATCGCCTATCTGGCGGAACGGCGGAACTGGCTGGCGGGTGACGACTTCAGCATGGCCGACATCGCCGCTGGAGCACACCTGTCCACGGTCGACTATCTGGGCGACGTGCCCTGGGACGAACATCCCGAAGCACGCCTTTGGTACTCGCGGATCAAGTCACGCCGGAGTTTCCGCCCCCTGCTGTCCGACGCCCTGCCCGGAAATCCACCGCCGTCCCACTATGCGGACCTGGATTTCTGAGCCGCAATCCGGAGTTCCTTCCCGATGATGCGAGTCCTTTCCCCGCTGGCATTCTGCCTGACCCTGGCGCTGACGCTTCCAGCATCGGCGCAGGTCCCGCCTCCCGTGATGGATCAGGTCGTGCTCGACCTCACGGCGGAAGACTGGGTCGGCACGGAAACCGCCCGCGTGACCGTCTCCGCCGACGCCGCCGCCTCGGGAGCCGACGCCGGCACCCAGCGGTCCGATCTCCTGAAGGCGATCGGCGGGCTGACGCCCGGCGCCGACTGGAAGATCGTCAGCTTCGATCGTTCGACCGATCAGGCCGGCCTGGAACGCTGGCGCGCCGTCGCCGAGGCCCGTCTGGCGGAAAACGCGTTGGGAGGATTGGCCGATAAGGCCAAGCAGGCCAGCCGGCCTGGCTTGCAGCTCCGGATCGGATCGATCGAGTTCACCCCAACGCTCGGCGAGACGGAAGCGGTCCGCGCCCGCCTCCGCGCGGAGATTTACGGCAAGGCGGCCTCCGAACTGGACGCGCTGGAACGGAGCTTCCCCGGCCGCAAGTTCCGCATGGGCAACATCGACTTCGCCGACCAGCCGCCGATGGCCTATGCCCGCAAGACCCGCGAGGACATGCAGCCGATGGCGATGGCCGCGGCGCCGGGCCAGGACGGACCGGTCAACGTATCGGAAAAGCTGGTGGTCCGAGCCCGCGTGGTGCTGTCGGCGCTGGCCCCGCGCGAGTAGAAACCCCGGCCGGCGGCTTCAAGTCCGCTTGATCGGGTCCAGCGTCCGCACGCCGGCGACGATCTCCTCGGCGTCGGCGAAGGAGGGACATGCCCCCCACCGGCCTATGGCGTCGTTGCCGAACTTCACAACGCCGATATGGGTCTCCAGGTCGGCATCCAGCGCCGGGTCGGGATCGACGAAGCCAAGGGCGCGGCGGAGCAGTTCGGTATCGTCTCTCGACGCGCGCAGAAACAGCCAGCCGGGTCCGACGCCATATGTCTCCGCGTAGTCCCTGATCACCGGCTCGGTATCCAGCTCGGGGTTGAGAGTGATGGAATACATGAAGATGTCGCGGCCGACCCGGTCGCCCAGCATCTCCTGGGCCTGAACCAGATGCTGGGTGCTGAGCGGACAGATGTCGCCGCAGCCGGTGAAGAACATGTTTATCAGGACGATCTTGTCGCGGATCAAGTCGTCATAGAAGCGGTAGGCCCCGCCATCGTGCCCGTGGAGCACGATATTGGGGAACCTGCCGTCAGGAGAACCGTCGAAGCTCTCGCCCTCCGCCGGGGCGATCAGGTCCGCCATCGTGGTGCCCAGGAGGACGCCACCGACGATCACCGCACTGCTCACCAGAAATTGCCGTCTGCGCATGTCCATCGCTTCATCCCTCCTGAACCACACCTGTGAAAATCGAACGCCGGATCAGGAGGACGCGTCGTCCACGACGTCGTAGCGCGCCATCATGGCGTGGTCCTCGTGGACGACGTTGTGGCAGTGGAGCGGATACTTGCCGGTGAAGTCGCGGAACCGGACGAAGATCTTCACCGTCTCGTTCGGGTGCAGCCAGATCACGTCCTTGCGGGACTTCTCCGGATCGCCGTCCTTGATCGGGACGCCGTTGCGCGACAGGATCTGGAATTCCTCGTAATGCATGTGGATCGGATGCGACCAGCCGCCCGAGGCGTTGGTGATGTTCCAGATCTCAGCCGTGTTCTTCTGGCAGCGGGCATTGACGACGTTGCGGTTGAACAGCTCGCCGTTGACCACCCAGGCGCCGTTGCGGCGGTTGAAAGTCCAGTTCCGCTCCTTCTTGACCTCGCTCATGTTGATGTCGGGCAGCCGCCGCAATTCGGTCGTCTTGGTCAGCACGCGGCTGTTGTCGGTCACCTTGGCGCCAAGCCGGAACTGGAGGATCTTGTCGCCGACGCCGGTCGACAGGATCTTGCCGGTCGGGCCGGTGCCGTCCTTGTGCTCCAGCACGTTGACCAGATAGACGATGTTGTCTGTAACGCCCGAGAAATCGACGACGATGTCCATCCGCTCGGCGACCGACATGCTGACGCTGTCGCGCTCGATCGGGAAAGGCAGCAGGTTGCCGTCGTTGGAAACCTGCCAGAACTTCATGCCGTTGCTGAACTTGAACTGGTAGAAGCGGGACGGCCCGGTGTTGAGCAGCCGGAAGCGGTAGCGCCGGCGGTCGACCTCGAAATACGGCTGGACGTTGCCGTTGACCAGGAACTTGTCACCGATGATGCCGTCCAGGTTAAACAGGTCGAAATAGGCGACGCCGTTCTTGTCATAGACCTTGTTCTCGATGACCAGGGGCACGTCGTATTTGCCGCTGGGCAGCCGGATGGCCTTGGAGTCCGTGTCTTCCTCGTTGCCGCTGTCGTAGCGGTCGAACAGCAGGTAGGTGCCGACCAGTCCGCGATAGACGTTCTGCGAGGTATAGTCCATGCAGTGGTCGTGAAACCACAGGAAGCCCAGGGCTTCGCGCTCGTCGCCGCCAGCGTACATGTTGGGGTAATGGAAGGTCTTGTAGGATCCGGGGCCGAAATAGTCTGTCGGGTTGCCATCGCTTTCCGACGCGTTATGGGCGTTGTGGAGATGCGTCGTGACCATGGGGTTGCCGTAACCCTTGTGGTTCGCCGGCAATTCGTTGTGGCTGTAGACCATGGACGGCTCGCCGTAGCGAGCGTGGATCATAGTCAGCGGCGACTCCGTGTCCTTGTTGAAGTCGCGGAACGTCCAGATGTTCTGCTCGGCCAGCTTGGGATGGGGCCGGTACAGGCGCGGCTTCTGCGTGAAATTGTAGACGACCTGCGGCTCGTTGCCCTTCCAGAGCTGGTGGGCGGCGCGAGCGGCCTCCTTGGGATCGTCGGATACCGTGGCGGTGCAATGATCCAGATCGTCCTGCAACCGCGATCCGGAATGCGGCGTCAGCACGCGCATCGGCTCGATGAAGGGAGTGGTGGCCGGGCTTGTTACGGCGCCGCCGGCGGAGGCCGCCCGGATGCTGAGCCCGCTCTTGGCGACCAGCGCGCCCCCCGCGGTCAGCAGGCCGTACTTCATCATTTCGCGCCGGGACAGCTTCGCGTCGATGATTTCCATCCGGTTCAGGCGGGCGCGCTCCCGCTGGCTCTCGATGTCGTGCCTGACCACTTATCGCCTCCATCCGTGGATACCGACCGCCACTAAGGCGGTTTGAACGCCTCGATCAGGAAGACTTGTCTAAAAGTCTTTCACCAGGCGGTTTCCAAGGCGACGTGCCACGAGCGGCGAAAATTCCGGATTTCAGGGAGGTAAAACATCCGGGGAACGTTAGCGGAAATTATGGGATTAAATTAATTTAAGAATGCGCAATCGGGTTTGTTCCGACGCTGGAAAAGTGATGCAGTGTCTTGTTGTGCGCTTGGTTCGGATGTCCGCATTCCTCCCGGCAGTTAATTTTCCCTACACAGGACATTATCGGCGCCCTACCTTGTTATGAAGGTGCTCCCGCGCCGGGGGCCGCCGACTGCGAGGTATTCGATGCGATCATCTGATTCTTGGCAAATCCCGCCGGAGTTTCAGCCTGACCCCCGGTCGCTGGACTATAACCTCGATATCGCGCTTTCCTCGATCGTATCCTTGCGTGCCACGATACCGGCCGATGCCTTCACCGCGGAGTCTCTGGGCACCGAGCGATTGGGCCAGGGTGTCGTGATCCGCGACGACGGTCTCGTGCTGACAATCGGGTACCTGATCACGGAAGCGGAGCAGGTCTGGCTGACGGCGGCGAATGGGCGTGCGGTGGCGGGCCATGTACTGGCCTACGATTACACCTCGGGTTTCGGACTTGTTCAGGCGCTGGCGCCGCTGGGCGTGCCAGCCATGCTGATGGGAAACTCCGGCAAGTTGAAGCCGGGCACGAAGGTCGTCATCGGAGGCGCGGGCGGGCCGACCCGCTCGATCGCGGCGCAGGTGGTCGCACGTCAGGAATTCGCCGGTTACTGGGAATACCTGCTGGACGATGCGATCTTCACCGCTCCGGCCCATCCGCATTGGGGCGGCGCGCCCTTGATCGGCCCGCATGGCGACCTGCTGGGCATCGGATCGCTTCAACTTCAGCATCAGGCCCCAGGTGGCGATATCCTGCCGCTCAACATGATCGTGCCGATCGATCCCTTGAAGCCGATCCTGGACGATTTGCTGACGATCGGCCGGGTTGCCGGTCCCGTTCGCCCCTGGCTCGGTCTCTACACGAGCGAGGATGCGAACGACCGGGTCATCGTCATCGGACTGGCTGGCGATGGGCCGGCGCGCCGGGCGGGCCTGAAGGCCGACGACGCCATACGCGCGGTGGCGGGCAATCCGATCAAGTCCGTAGCGGGCTTCTACCGCGCGATGTGGGCCTTGGGCGAAGCGGGTGTCGATATTCCATTGACGCTCGACCGCGAAGGGGACGTGTTCGATGTCAAGGTCACTTCGGCCGACCGGGCGCGGTTCTTGAAAGCTGCCCCCCTACATTAAGGCTCCAGCTTGTCGTAGTGATAAAGATCATACCCCAACACACCCGACCGAGTTACCAAATATAGAGCTCAATAAACCACTAGTAATGGCGCATCATTAAACGGCAATATTGACTAAAATCGGCTCTTACTCAGGTGCCTTTTATCGTAATTCTATCATATTGTTGCCGTATTGCACCATGAATGCAGCTTGATCATCATCGTTTGTTGTTATTGTTGCGTCTGATCCAAATCGTGAGTTTCATCTACCTCGTGAAGCCGAAACTTTCCGATCCGATCAGGGACCTGTCATGAAAAAAGCTCTTCTCGCCGGCACGGCCATTACCGCCGCGGCTCTGTATGCGCAAAGCGCCCAGGCGCAGCTTGTCGTCAGCCTGGGTGGCTATACCGAGTTCTTCGGCGCCTATTACGACGACGACGCTTCCAACCGGACCAGCCGCGAGTTCCAGCTTGAGACCGAGATCGTCGTCCGCGCCGATGGCAAGGCCGACAACGGCCTGCTGTACGGCGCCAAGATCGAGTTGCAGAACAGCACGGGCGGCGGCGGCGACACCGGGGTCGGCACCGACGAAGCCTCGGTCTACATCGGCGGCACCTGGGGCCGTATCGAACTGGGCGACTTCGACGGCGCGGCCGACACGCTTGCCATCTATGCTCCCCTGGTCGGCATCGAGCAGATCGACGGCGACGCCTACGATTTCCTGGCCGTAACCCCGGATGCCGGTCCGCTGGCCGGCTTCGCCCTTGGCGGCGCACCGACCGGCAGCCTCGTTCAGGCACCGGACGCCGGAGACTCCACGAAGGTCATGTACATCACGCCGCGTTTCGCCGGTATCCAGGCCGGTGTCAGCTATGCCACCCAGAGCGACAGCGAAGCGCAGAACGTGGTGCCGCTGAAGACGGCTGGTGGCTACAAGGACTTCTGGGAATTCGGCGCCAACTACACCGGTGAGTTCTCCGGCTTCTCGTTGGCGCTGGGCGCCACCGCCAGCACGGCGACGGGTCAGGACCTCGGTACCGTCGGCGGGCCGTCGCTGGAAGACTTCTTCGCTTGGCAGGCCGGTGCCCAGGTCGGCTACGGCGGGTTCAAGGTCGGCGGCGGCTATATCGACGCCGACGACTACAACGCCGTTTCCGGTGCCCCCGCGACATCGGGCGACAGCACGGCCTGGCATGTCGGCGCCAGCTACACGGCCGGCCCGGTCGCGATCGGTCTCACCTATGCCGATGCCGAAGGCTTCAAGGGCGGTCCCGATGTCAGCACCGGCCTGCCGTCCACCTACGCCTCGTCCTACAAGACCTATGGCGGCGGCGTCGCCTACACGATCGCGGCCGGCCTGACGGTACAGGCGGACGTGATGTATGTGGACGAGGACCTGCGGAACGTCGATGCCCTTGGTGGCGTGACGACCGCGAGCAACGAAGGCTTCGTGGCGGTCTTCAGCACCCGCCTCGACTTCTAATCCGGCTCACGACAGTCCCGGACGGATCGGACGATGGCGCGGCATTCGGTTGCCGCGCCATTTTTCATGTCCGTCTCATCGCCAGTATGCCGTCGGCGATGTTTCCGGATTACTCCACCGTGACGCTCTTCGCGAGGTTTCTCGGCTGATCGACATCGGTGCCTTTGATCACCGCCGTATGATAGGCCAGCAACTGCATCGGGATGGCGTAGAGAATCGGTGCGACGAAGGCGTGGACTTCGGGAAGCGTCACGGTCCAGGTCACCTTGGAACCCATCCGCTCGACGCCCTTGGCGTCGGACAGCAGCAGCACCTTGCCGCCCCGGGCCGCCGCTTCCATGATGTTCGACGCTGTTTTCTCGAACAGGACATCGTTCGGAGCCAGGGCGATGATCGGGACGTTCTCGTCGATCAGGGCGATCGGGCCGTGCTTCATCTCGCCGGCGGCATAGCCCTCGGCGTGGATGTAGGAGATTTCCTTCAGCTTCAAGGCACCTTCCAGGGCGATCGGATAGCTGGTGCCGCGTCCCAGATACAAGGCGTCGCGGGCTTCCGACACGTCGTGGGCCAGCTGGCGCAGGCGCTCGTCGTGGTTCAGCACGTCAACCGCGCGGGCCGGCACCTCGCGGAGCGCCGTGGACATTTCCGCTTCCTGCTCGCGGGTGATCGTGCCGCGGGCGCGAGCCACCGCGATGGCGAAGCAGGCCAGCACCGTCAGCTGCGTCGTGAAGGCCTTGGTGGAGGCGACGCCGATCTCGGGACCGGCCAGGGTCGACAGCACCGCATCGCTCTCGCGCGAGATCGTGCTTTCCGCGACGTTGATCACGGATAGGATATGCTGCTTCTGCCGCTTGGCGTAGCGCAGCGCCTCCAGCGTATCCAGCGTCTCGCCCGACTGGGAGATGAACAAGGCCAGGCCGCCTTCCGGCATCGGTGCTTCCCGGTAACGGAACTCGGATGCGATATCCAGCTCGACCGGAACGCGGGCGATCTGCTCCAGCCAGTACTTCGCCACCATGCCGGCATAGAAGGCGGTGCCGCAGGCGACTACCGTCACGCGCGGGATGGCCGCAAGATCGAACGGCAGGTCGGGCAGCGTGATATGGCCGGTCGTCGCCTGGACGAAGGCGTTGAGCGTGTCGCCGATCACCTGCGGCTGCTCGTAGATCTCCTTCAGCATGAAATGGCGGTGTTCGCCCTTGCCGATCATGGCGCCGGACACAGCCGACAGCTTGATCGGGCGCTCCACCTGCTCGCCCGTCGCGTTGCGGACCACGACGTTGCCCTGGTTCAGGACGACCCAGTCGCCGTCTTCCAGATAAGTGAGG
This sequence comes from Skermanella aerolata KACC 11604, assembly GCF_000936425.1. Classification (GTDB taxonomy): domain Bacteria; phylum Pseudomonadota; class Alphaproteobacteria; order Azospirillales; family Azospirillaceae; genus Skermanella; species Skermanella aerolata. The sequence goes on from NZ_AVFK01000005.1 coordinate 141,354, forward strand.
CGGTTGGTCAGCGGCGCCAGCGCGAAGGCATCGGACGCCAGATACATCTCGCCATTGCCGTTGCCGTAGCCGACCGCCAGCGGCGTGCCGCGACGCGCGCCGATCATCAGGTCGTGCTCCCCGGCGAAGATCAGCGCCAGGCTGAAGGCGCCCTCCAGGCGCTTGAGAGCTTCAGCCGTCGCCTCGACCGGACCCAGGCCCCGGTCCAGGTAGTAGGTCACGAGATGGACGATGACCTCGGTATCGGTTTCGGTCTCGAACAGGTGGTCATGGCCTTCCAGTTCGGCCTTCAGGTCCTGATAGTTCTCGATGATGCCGTTGTGAACGACGGCGACCTTGCGGGTAGCGTGGGGATGGGCATTGGTTTCGGTCGGACCGCCATGGGTCGCCCAGCGGGTGTGGCCGATGCCGATGGTCCCGGACAGCGGCTGCTCCTGGACGCGGCGATCGAGGTTGACCAGCTTGCCTTCCGCCCGGCGTCGGTCGATCCGGCCGTTGACCAGCGTCGCAACGCCGGCACTGTCGTATCCGCGATACTCCAGCCGCCGCAGACCCTCGATCAGAAGGGGAGCGACCTCGTTCTTGCCGATGATACCGATAATACCGCACATTTTATGTTCGCCTAAATCTTAAACTTCGATTTTGCACCGCACCTTACTGCCATAGCGCGATGTCTTGGCCCAAGTAAACTTATGTTTCAGTTTGTTGCGCATTGGCGACCGCTCGGGGAGCGCTGGATTCGGCGCCGGTCTTTCGGTATGTCCCTGTAACTCTTTTTCATCAGAAGCCGAGGCCGACCATGCCGCCCAGAACCAACCCGCTGAAGCTGAATCCCTTGCAGCTCAAGACCCTGACGCTGATCCAGGAACTCGGGCGCCTGATCGGCCAGCCAGCACCAGAGGAGGCCGAAGGCTCGCTGCTGGTCGATCAGTTCCCGCATGCCCACGGCAATCACTTCCATATGGGCGACGCCGTCGTTTCCACTTCGGACGCGAACGGTTTGGCCAATCCCGCCGTCTGGGTGGCGCTGGAGCGCAAGGGCCTGATCAAGTCCCAGTTCCCCCGCGCCCTTGTCCTGACGCCCGAAGGCGTCGGCTACGACACCGGCCTCGCCGACAAGATCCTGCACCGCTCGGACCACTGAGCGGCGGCAGTCCCCTCCTACTCCATCTGCTCGGCGTAATGGCAGGCGACCCGCCTGCCATCCACCTCGCGCAGCGGCGGCACTTCCACGGCGCAACGGTCCGTCATGTGCGGGCAGCGCTTGTGGTAGTGGCAGCCCGACGGCGGGTTGAGCGGCGACGGCAGCTCGCCGCGCGGCGGTGACGCGTCCTGGCGCAATGCAGGATTGACGCGCGGCGTCGCCGCCATCAGCGCCCGCGTATAGGGATGGCGCGGATGGGCGAAGATGGTTTCCTTCGGGCCGTGCTCGACCGGCCGGCCCAGATACATCACCATGACGTCGTCGGCGATGTGACGGACGACGCTGAGGTCGTGGCTGATGAACAGGTAGGCGAGATCGAACTCCTCCTGAAGGTCCACCATCAGGTTCAGCACCTGGGCCTGGATCGAGACGTCCAGGGCCGAGACTGGTTCGTCCGCGACCACGACGCGCGGGTTCAGCATCAGGGCACGCGCGATGGCGATGCGCTGGCGCTGTCCACCGGAGAACATGTGCGGGTACCGCTCGTACTGGTCCGGGCGCAGACCCACCTTGCCCATCATCTCGACGGCGCGTTCGCGCCGCTCGGCGCGGCTGAGCTTGGTGTTGATGACCAGCGGTTCTTCCAGGATCGTGCCGATGCGCTTACGCGGGTTCAGCGATCCATAGGGGTTCTGGAACACCATCTGGACCTTGCGGCGGAGCGTGCGCGCTTCCTCGCGGCTCCCCACCGTCATGTCCTTGCCGTCGAACCGGAGTTCCCCGGATGTGGGCGGATCGATCAGCGTCACCATGCGGGCGAGCGTCGATTTGCCACAGCCGGACTCGCCGACCACCGCCAGCGTCCTGCCGGTCTGGAGCACGAAGGAGACGCCGTCCACCGCCTTGACGGTGGCGTCGGCGCGGAACAGACCGCGCTTCAGCCGGTAGTGCTTCTTCAAGTCGACGGCATCCAGCACGGTTTCGCGCTGGACGCGGGCGGTCGGAGCGGCGGGTGTCTGGTAAACGGCGGTCATGCTGCCACTCCTCCTGTTACCTGCAACGGATAGAAGCAGCGCGCGGCCCCGCTTTCATCCGGGAACAGCGGTACGCCTTCGCGACGGCACTTGTCCTGAGCGAACCGGCAGCGCGGGTTGAACAGGCAGCCGTTGGGACGGTCCGATATGCCGGGGACGACGCCGGGTATGGTCGGCAGTCGGCGCTTGCCCAGCGCCCGCTCCGGCAGCGCGTCGAGCAGCGCTCCGGTATAGGGATGCTGCGGATGGGTGAACAGGTCGCGGGCGGAGCGCGTCTCGACCACCTGCCCCGCATACATGACGGAGACGCGGCGGGCGGTTTCCGCGACCACGCCCATATCGTGGGTGATCAGGATCAGCGCCATGCCGCGCTCCTTCTGGAGGTCCAGCAGAAGGTCCAGGATCTGCTTCTGGATCGTCACGTCGAGAGCGGTCGTCGGCTCGTCGGCGATCAGCAGGCGCGGGTTGCAGGAGATCGCCATGGCGATCATGACGCGCTGGTTCATGCCGCCGGAAAGCTGGTGCGGGAACGACGACAGCCGGCTTTCGGGCGCCGGGATGCCGACTTTCTCGAGCAGTTCGATGGCGCGGCGGCGGCGGTCGGACCGGCCCAGCTTCTCATGCACCTTCAGGCTTTCCATGATCTGGAAGCCGATGGTGAAGCACGGATTGAGGCTGGTCATGGGTTCCTGGAACACCATGGCCACGTCCTTGCCGGTCAGATTGCGGCGCTGCCGCTCGGTCAGGGTGCGCAGGTCCCGCCCGTCGAACTCCATCTTGTCGGCGACGACGCGGCCGTTGTTGGCGATCAGGCCCATGACGGCCAGCGAGGTCACACTCTTTCCGGAGCCGGACTCGCCGACGATGCCGAGGACTTCGCCCTCGTCCACCGTCAGGTCGATCCCGTCGACCGCGCGGAACTTGCCGGCGCGGGTCGAAAACTCGACGGAAAGGTTGCGGATATCAAGCAAAGGCATGACAGCCCTTCATCAGGTATCGGGTTCCGTTGAACGAACTCATCGCTTCAGCTTGGGGTCCAGCGCGTCGCGCAGCCCGTCGCCCAGCAGGTTGAAAGCCAGCACCGTGATCAGGATCGCTAGGCCGGGGAAGGTCACGACCCACCACGCCCGGCTGACGAACTCCCGCGCCGAAGCCAGCATGGTGCCCCATTCGGGCGTCGGCGGCTGGGCGCCGAGGCCGAGGAAGCCCAAAGCCGCCGCGTCCAGGATCGCGGTGGAGAAGCCCAGCGTCGCCTGCACGATCAGCGGCGCCGTGCAGTTGGGCAGCACTGTGATGAACATCAGGCGCAGCACGCCGGCGCCGCTCACCTTGCTCGCCACCACGTAGTCCTTGGACAGTTCGGTGATGACGGCGGCGCGGGTCAGGCGGGTGTAGTGCGGCAGCACGACCAGCGAGATCGCTATCATCGCGTTGGTGAGGCTGGGACCCAGGACGGCGACGATGACGATGGCGAGCAGCAGCGACGGCAGCGCCAGCATGATGTCGCACAGGCGCATGATCAGGACATCGGTAACACCGCGCGCGAAGCCCGCGATCAGCCCCAGGACGACGCCGACCGCCAGCGACAGGGTGACGACGATGGCGCCGATCAGCAGCGACAGGCGGGCGCCGTGGATGATGCGCGACAGGATGTCCCGGCCGACGTCGTCTGTCCCCATCAGGTACTGGAACGAGCCGCCTTCCGCCCAGAACGGCGGCTGGAGGATCGCGTCGCGGAACTGCTCGTTCGGCGAATAGGGTGCGATCAGGTCGGCGAAGACAGCCGCGAAGGTGACGATCAGGATCACCACCAACCCGGCGACTGCGCCCTTGTTCTGGGCGAAGTAGTGCCAGAACTCACCGAAGGCGGAGGGCGGCCGGGCTGTGGGGAGAGGTTCCCGTGGCGTGGCGTCGATCTGGGATTCGACGGTCATGGTCAGTGCCCCCCATGGCGGATGCGCGGATTGAGAACGCCATAGGTCAGGTCGACCAGCAGGTTGACGATCATGATGACGGCGGCGACCAGCAGGACACCGCCCTGAAGCACGGGATAGTCACGGCGAGCGACGGATTCGATCAGCCACTTGCCGATGCCCGGCCACGCGAAGATGGTCTCGGTCAGGATGGCGCCGGCGAATAGGACGCCGACCTGAAGGCCGATGACGGTCACGACGGGGATCAGCGCGTTGCGCAGCGCGTGCTGGGCCACGACCCGGAGGGGAGCCAGCCCCTTGGCACGGGCGGTACGGATGTAGTCCTCCCCCAGCACCTCAAGCATCGACGAGCGCGTCATGCGTGCGATCACGGCGAGCGGGACGGTGCCGAGCACGATCGCGGGCAGGATCAGGTGCGACAGCGCCGAGCTGAAGGCCCCCTCCTCGTCCGACAGCAGGGCGTCGATCAGCATGAAGTTGGTGACCGGCTCGACCCAGTACATGACTGAGATGCGGCCCGAGACCGGCGTCCAGCCAAGGTTGACAGAGAACAGCAGGATCAGCAGCAGCGCCCACCAGAAGATCGGCATCGAATAGCCGGTCAAGCTGATGCCCATCAGGCTGTGGTCGAAGATCGAGCCGCGCTTGACGGCCGCCAGGATGCCGAGCGGCAATCCAACGATCATGGCGAACAGGATCGCGCAGACCGACAGTTCGATGGTCGCCGGGAACAGCGTCATGAACTCGTCCAGCACCGGAGTCCTGGTCACGACGGAGTTGCCGAGATCCCCTTGGACCACGTTGAGGATGTAGTCGCCGTACTGGACCAGCAGGGGCTTATCCAGCCCCATGGCGGCCCGCAACTCGGCATGGCGTTCCGGAGAAATGCCGCGCTCGCCGGCCATCAGTTCGACCGGGTCGCCGGGGACCAGCCGGATCAGCGCGAAGGTCAGCAGTGTCACGCCGATGAATGTCGGAATGATCAGGCTGAACCGGGTCAGGAAAAAACGGAACATGGTCAGCTTTTAGGTTACGGAAAAGCCGGGGCGTCAAGTTGTTGGGCCACGACCCAACCTACAAAGCGGATGCCCGTAGGTTGGGCCGTGGCCCAACAACATCTCTTGAACGTTGCTAGTTGCTGCTAGTTGATGTCCACGCCGTAGAAGATATGGCCGCCGAACGGATCGATCTTGTAATTCTTGACCTCTTTCCGGATCGGCTCGTAGACGACGGAGTGAGCCACCGTCAGCCAGGGCGCCTGCTCCTTGAACACGACCTGGGCCTGTTCGTAGAACTTGGTGCGCTCGGCCACGTCGGGCGTCCGCTTCGCCTTGATCAGCAACTCGTTGAACGGCTGGTAGCAGAAGCGGGCACGGTTGGCGCTGCCGACGGCTTCGCAGCCGAGCAGGACGTACAGGAAGTTATCAGGATCGCCGTTGTCGCCCGTCCAGCCCATCAGCATGGTCTGGTGTTCGCCGTCCTTGGTGCGGCGCAGGTACTCGCCCCACTCGTAGCTGACGATCTTCACCTTCACACCGATCTTGGCCCAGTCGGCCTGGACCATTTCGGCCATGCGGCGGGCGTTGGGGTTGTAGGGACGCTGGACCGGCATCGCCCACAGGTCGGTCTCGAATCCGTTCGGGAAGCCGGCATCCGCCAGCAGCTTGCGGGCCGCTTCCGGATCGTACTTGGTGTCCTCGACCTTGTCGTTATACGACCAGATCGTCGGCGGGATCGGGTTCTTGGCCTTCTTGCCGGCGCCCTGGTAGACCGCCTCGATGATGGCGTCGCGGTTGACCGCCATGCTCAGGGCCTGACGGACCTTGACGTCGGTGAAGGGAGCCTTCTCGGTGTTGAAGGCGAGGTAGCCGACGTTCAGGCCTTCCTGCGACATCAGGTTGATCGTCGGGTCGGTCTTCATCGCCGCCAGATCAGCCGGGTTCGGATAGGCCATCACGTGGCACTCGCCCGCCTTCAGCTTGGCGTAGCGGACCGAAGCGTCCGGCGTGATCGAGAAGACGAGGGTGTCGATCGGAGCCTTGCCGCCCCAATAGGCTTCGTTGGCCCGGTAGCGGATGACGGCGTCCTTCTGGTAGCCGACGAACTGGAAAGGTCCCGTTCCGATCGGCTCCTGGTCCACCTTGGTCTGGGTGCCGGCCTTTGCCATCTGGTCGGCGTACTCGGCCGACTGGACCGACATGAAGTCCATCGCGAGGTTGGCGAGGAAAGGCGCTTCCGGCTCGTTCAGGGTGATCTTGACGGTATAGTCGTCCACCGCCTCGATGCTTTTCAGCAGCTTGGGCATGTCCATGCTGTTGAAATACTCGTACGCGCCGCCGGAAACGGTGTGATACGGGTTGTCGCTCTTCCATTGGCGCTCGAACGTGAAGATGATGTCCTGAGCGTTGAAGTCGCGGGTCGGCTTGAAGGTCTTCGATGTGTGGAACTTGACGCCCTTCCGCAGCTTGAAGGTGTATTCCAGACCTTCCTCCGACACGCTCCAGGACTCCGCCAAGCCCGGCACGATCTTGGTCGTCCCGCGCTCGAACTGGACCAGCTTGTCGAACACCTGCCGGGACGTGGCATCAAAAGTCGTTCCTGCGGTGAAAAAAGCAGGATTGAAACCCTCCGGGCTGCCCTCGGAGCAATAAACGAGTGTCTTAGCCGCGAGCGGTGAAGCGAAGCCCGCCGCGATAGCCAGCCCGAAAGCAGCCCCGCGCAGTGCATGATGCATTATAAGCCTCCTGTAAGGGTCTTTTCTTGTCAGCTCTTTTGGCCATCATTTAAGACGCGCCGAAACGCCACAAGCCGTAGAATAACCTTACCGGGAGCTTAACTGTCAATGTCCGGCGATAGTTTCAAATAGTAATTTACCGTCTTGCCCCGATCGGCCGCGCCAGCATCGCTTCCATCGCGTTGCGGAGGTGCTCCGGACCGAAAGGCTTGACCAGCACGGACACGTCGGCTCCCGTCAGCTCCGCCGTACGTTCACGGGCACTGTCGGACGTCATCAGGATCGCCGGCACCTCCGCTACCATCTGGCGCCGGATTTCCGCCAATACCTCCAAGCCCGAATGCCCGCCGTTCAGGCGAAGTTCCGCCATCACCAGATCGGGAGCGGGCTGATCCTTCATGCCTATCGATGCCAGCGCGCGCGCCCCGCTGGACGCGCTCAGCACGCGGCAATCCCAGCTTTCGAGAACGGACCGGATCGCCATCAGCTGCACGGGATCGTCTTCGATCACGAGGACCGAAACGGGTGCCGCGGAATTGCCGTTCGCTTCAGAGACTTCCCGGTGTGCCGGCAACGTCACTGAAAATACCGATCCCCTGCCGGGAACGGACCGCACTGCGATGGAGTGGCCGAGCAGGTTGGCGATCCGCTCGACGATGGCAAGTCCCAACCCCAGGCCACGGCCCCGATCGCGCGATCCCGGACCGGGGATCTGGGTGAATTCCTCGAAGATGGCGGCCTGCCGGTCTTCCGGGATGCCATAGCCGGTGTCCCACACCTCTATCCTGATCCGGTTGCCGCGCCGCCGGCAGCCGACCATGACACTGCCCTTGGCGGTGAAGCGGATCGCGTTGCCGATAAGGTGGCGCAGCATCCGCTCCAGCAGTGCGGGATCGGTCGTGACGACGGCGCCGCACTGCATGAAGCGCAGGCGCAGTCCCTTTGCGACGGCGGGTCCGTCGAACTCGCGGATCAATTTCTCCAGTACGTCGTTCACCGGCACCTGGACGACAGCCGGACGGACGTTGCCGGCCTCCAGCGACGACAGTTCCAGCAAAGACGTGAGAAGCGTTTCGCCCGACTGAACCGCTTCCTGGATGCGGGTTACCAGCGACTGCTGCGACGGATCGCTGACCTTGGATTGCAGCAGGTGGAGGAACAGGTGGATCGCCTGGAAGGGCTGGCGCAGATCATGGTTGGCGGCAGACAGGAACCGGGATTTCGACCGCGTCGCACGCTCCGCTTCGGCACGCGCCGCCGCCAGCTGTCCGTCCGATGCGACGCGGCTGGCGATGTCGGTGCCGATCAGTCCGGCGATCCGGCTTATGCTCTCCCGCGCATCGGCGATCCGCCCGTCGTCGTCCGACTTCCCGAAGGACGGCCCGAAGACCCACAGGCTGCCCAGCCGCTCGCCGTCCGGATCGGCGACCGGCACGCCGGCCAGAACCCGGTATCCCGCCAAGTCCTGTCCCGATACCTGATCGTCCGCGGCGTCTTCGTCCAGCAGCCTGTCCCAATCGGCGATGGAGCGGCCCAAGGTCTGGATATCCTCGTCCGCTCCATCCATGCCTAAACCGGTAGCGGCCGCGACACCGGCAGAGTCGTTGCCGGCTATCCAAAGTACCGCCGCCCGCGCATTCATCACCTGCGCAGCCAGTTCGACGAAGCCGACAAGGGAATGGTGGAAAGCCTTACCGGTCTTTGCCACGCCCCCATTATCCATTTGCATATCCGGGAAACTATCTTTGTTGCCGATCCTACCCGATTTAGCCTAACACGCATCATCGTTGGGAGCAGCACCGGAATATGCCCATACGGTTGAGGGACGCTATACTTTAGGTCCAGACACTCGACAGGTCCGGGCGGAGGTCAGGCGGCTTGACCAGGCCGCTTATACTCGATCCCGTTTCCGTCCGGCGCCGGCTTGTCCGGCATCTTCGGTTGAGGCAGGGCATAGAAGCGCGGTTCGCTCCGGTCCCAGCTCGGCTCGAATGGCAGGCGCATCATGGCGGTGCTGCCGTCGCGCTGAGCATCGCGCATCGCCTGCTGAAGCTGCTCGGCGGTGTTGCGGTCCCAGGGAATGCGGTAGAGGTTGGGGACCTGCCCCCACTGAAGGGTCAGGTAGATCGCTTCACCCTCGACATAGGATGCGCTCAGGATCGAAGCCTCCTGCACGTGGGCGCCGAGCCATTCCAGGCTGACCGGCTTGGCGCGTCCCAGCAGCGATGCGGGAGCGGCATAGGCGGCAGGAAGCAGCAAGGCGAAGAGTGCGAGGATCAAGGCCCTGGCAAGGCGGGAGTGGGTCCAGCGCAATGCCACCAGAACAAGCATCAGACTGACGGACGCGACGAAGACGAACAGGTAAGTCAAGTTTTCCATGTCGGGTTCCTGACGAGGTCGAGTGTCGGTTCAGCGTCTCAACGAATGCCCCATGAGTTTTGTTTAGGTACGTTTTTTCTTAAAACAGTCTTTCTCTTCAGTAAGTCTTTGCCGATCGCAGCGGTTTGAACACGCTGTTCATACTATTTGGTACGAGTTCGCCTTTCTCGGTCAAACTGAACCGGAAAGCGGTTAGTTCCTGCCCCTCCCGGTCAAGTCTTACCGTGGTCGCCGCGATCGGCCGGGCTCCGGCCTCGTTGTCGGTCTTCACCCGCACCACGACCCGCACATTGATAGGGTAAGTGTTTTCGAGGTTCCGGAACAGATGGACGTTAACCGTGTATTCGCCAGGAGGAATGCCGCGGCTGAAGGATGTCTCGAAATTGACATCGGTCGGATCTGCGTGACTGCCGAGATCGTCGCGCAGAAGGTTGAAGATCAGCCCGCTCTTGTTGGAGTAGCCGACCGGCACGTCGCCGGGCGCCTGCACCCAAAGATCCACGTCGGTGCGCAGCTTGTCGTCCCAGCGCATCTCGGCGATCACGTTGCCGGGAGGATCGGTCGAGCCCTCCCCCTGTTTGGCTTTCGGGTTGATGTGCGGCAGCAGCAGCACCGTGATGAAGACGAAGCCCGCCAGTGCCAGGAGGATCACGTCCCGGAAGACCGTGCCGCTGTCGTCGCCGCTGTCCCATGGATCATGCATGGCCGGCGTCGATCAGTGCTGCGGCGAGATTGGCTGTACCGGTGGCGAGGAGCTGATAGTTCGCCGCGAGCCACAGGTTGAGCACCGAGCCGACCAGGGTCGTGTAGAGCGCTATGCCCATGCCTTCGATCAGCGAGCCGACGATGCCGCCGATGGCGTTGACGTCGCCGGCGCTCTGTGCGTTGACGTTCGCCAGCGCCACGATGAACCCCACGACGGTGCCGACAAGACCCAGCAGGACCAGTACGTTGGCCAAGTGACGGATGAAGGCGATCCGGGAAAACAGCCGCAGTTCCAGCGCGCGGGTGGCGCTGCTTCCGCCGGTTTCCAGGGCACGGCGGTAAGCGGACAGCCTGCCGCCCTCTTCCAGCGAACCTTTGCCGTTCCTGAGGTTGTCCAGTTCCTGCGTGACCTTGTTGATGCGCCATCCGCTGGCGATCAGGCCCACGAGGAAGATCGCGAAGATCAGGACGCTGATGCCGCTGCTGTCGGCGACCAGGATCCGGTTTACCCAACCGTTTACCCATACAAGGAAAAGTCCGGCGACGCCGACCATGTTCAAAGCGACGAATCGGCTCCACAATAACCAGTGGTGCATGCGCAACCCCCTCCATGATTGGAATTGAGGCACGACGGGGTCACTCGGGTTGCGGACTTTGTTTTAAGCGGTTCAGGCGCCGCGACTAGTCCGTCCGATCGAAAGTACAGACCTGGGCCGTCACACCAGCAACGGAATGGATGGATGAAAGTTCCTGGGAACTATCGGGCGGAACCTCCGGTTGGGAGCGCGCAAGACCGGACGGCGTCGCCGGAGACGCCTGTCCGGGACAACCATCCGATACACGAATGGAGAAGACGATGAAGATCCGGGACCTGATGACCACGGACATCGAACTTGTCCATCCCGACACGCTGCTCCGCGACGCCGCGCGGAAGATGCGCGACGCCGATACCGGCTTCCTGCCGGTAGGCCAGGACGACCGCTTGGTCGGCACGCTGACGGATCGCGACATCACGATCCGCGCGGTCGCCGAAGGCCACGATCCCAAGGTGGTGCGCGTTCGCGAAGCGATGGGTGAGGGGCTGGTCTACTGCTTCGAGGACCAGGACAGCAGCGAAGCCGCCGAGTTGATGGCCAACAACGATATCCGCCGCCTGCCCGTGCTGAACAGCGAAAAGCGGCTGGTCGGCATCGTTTCACTCGGCGATCTGGCGGCCAGGACCGGCGACGACGATATCGTCGGCCAGACGGTGCAGGACATATCCAGTTCACCATCCAACACCTAACGAGACAGCATAGGCCAATTTGCATACGATTTCGGGCGAAATGCCCGAAATTTGACCTGATGCTTGTAATTTAGGCGCTTCATTCGAGGCATACCTCGGAATGATAAGGCGGGCAGCAAGGCAGCAAGCTGTTGCCCGCCCTAAAAATGCATTGGCCTCGAATTTGCTCTCAGCAGCTTGGAACAAACTAAAAAACCAAGAGGCTGAGAGCATGGTACGTATAAGTGGCAGGATCAGGGCCGCCGCGATGGGTTGCGCGGTGGCCGTTTCAGCGTTGCTGGCCGGCGCCGCACAGGCAGCCGAACCAATCAAGGTCGGGGTGCTTCACTCGCTCTCCGGCACCATGGCGATCAGCGAGACGACGCTGAAAGACACCATCATGATGATGGTGGACGACCTCAACAAGAAAGGCGGACTGCTCGGCCGGCCGGTCGAGGCCGTCGTGGTCGATCCCGCGTCCAACTGGCCGCTGTTCGCCGAAAAGGCGCGCGAACTGGTCCAGAAGGACAAGGTCGTGGCGGTGTTCGGCTGCTGGACCTCGGTCAGCCGCAAGTCGGTCCTGCCGGTCTTCGAAGAGACCAACAGCCTGCTGTTCTATCCCGTGCAGTACGAAGGCGAGGAATCCTCCCGCAACGTCTTCTACACCGGCGCCGCTCCCAACCAGCAGGCGATCCCGGCGGTCGAATACCTGATGGGCCCTGAAGGCGGATCGGTCAAGCGCTGGGTGCTGGCCGGCACCGATTACGTCTATCCGCGCACGACCAACAAGATCCTGGAAGCCTATCTGATCTCCAAGGGCGTGCCCAAGGACGACATCCTGATCAACTATACGCCGTTCGGTCATTCCGACTGGCAGACCATCGTCGCCGATATCAAGAAGTTCGCATCCGCCGGCAAGAAGACCGCCGTCGTCTCCACCATCAACGGCGACGCCAACGTGCCGTTCTATAAGGAACTGGCGAACCAGGGCATAAAGGCGACCGACATCCCGGTCGTGGCCTTCTCGGTCGGCGAGGAAGAACTGGCCGGCATCGACACGTCCAATCTGGTCGGCCACCTTGCCGCCTGGAACTACTTCATGTCGGTCGACACTCCCGAGAACGCCGCCTTCATCAAGCAGTGGCACGCCTTCACCAAGAACGACAAGCGCGTCACCAACGACCCGATGGAAGCCCACTACATCGGCTTCAAGATGTGGACCCAGGCCGTCCTCCAGGCCGGCACGACCGACGTCAACGCCGTCCGCCAAGCCATGTACGGCCAGAAGGTGCGCAGCCCCAGCGGCTACGACGTCGTGATGAACACCAACCATCACCTGTCGAAGCCCGTCATGATCGGCGAGATCCAGTCCGACGGCCAGTTCTCGGTCGTGTCGCAGACCGACGACGCGATCAAGGGCGCCGCCTGGAGCCCCTACATCCCCGAGTCCGCAAAGCTGACCGCCGACTGGACCTTCCCCTGGGTCTGCGGCAACTGCACCGAGCCGAAGTTCGGCGCCTACGCGAAGTAACAGTACATCACCTCCGCCCTTCCCGTGGCTGACGCCGTGGGAAGGGCGTGGTCGTAACCGGGTCGTGCCGGGGGATAAGCGCTTTGACCGAGTCACATTCCAGCCCATCGAATGCCGGACGCGTTTGGCACAGCCTCCGCGCCGCTTTCATGGCCACCTTCATGGCCGCGTTCATGATTGCCGGCCTCGTCGTCTGCGGCATCACGCTGGGCGCCTTCGCGGCCTCGACCGCGAGGGCCGACGCGTATACCGACGCGATCGCGGGTCTGGCGTCGCCGGGGTTCGCCGAGAAGGCGGCCGCGATCGAGGCGCTGGGGAGGCTGGGCGACAGCCGCGCCATTCCGGTATTGGAAGCGATGGCCGACAACCAGCTCTATACCCGCAAGGCCGACGGCCGGCTGGTGACCGGCAGCGGCGGGCGGGACATCACCCTGACCGACGCCGCGACCGGCGAGGCGCTGGGACCGGCCACCAGCCGCGACCTGACGCGCATCAACGCGAACAACGCGATCAGAACAGCCGTCGGCGCGGCGGTCGGCCGGCTCCAGATCGGCGACCCCGATCCGGCCAAGCGTCTCGCCGCCGCCGAGACCATGGTCCGCTCGGAAAGCCCCGATACCGTCCCGCTACTCCGTGATGCCCTTGCCCGCGAGCAGGTCGAGGACGTCCGCGCCGCCCTGACCCTGACGCTGGCCAAGCTGAGCCTGAGCAGCGCCGACCCCGGCGAGCGCCTGACCGCCATCAAGGACCTGTCGAGCCGCCTGACCCCCGAGGTCCGGGCGCTGGTAACACCGCTTACCCTGACCAAGCCCGACGGCACCTTCGCCGAACCCGATCCGCAGATCCGCGCAGCCGCGACCGAACTGCTCGGACGCATCGACACCCGGCTGATGCTGACCGAACTGGCGCTGAACCTGTTCCAGGGCATCAGCCTGGGCTCCGTCCTGCTGCTGGCCGCCATTGGCCTTGCCATCACCTTCGGAGTGATGGGCGTCATCAACATGGCGCATGGCGAGATGATCATGCTGGGCGCCTATACCACCGTCGTCGTCCAGCAGGCCTTCCGCGAATACATCCCGGCGGAGTTCTTCGGCCTCTACCTGATAATATCGATCCCCGCCGCCTTCCTGGTCGCCGGCGCCGTCGGCGTCGCGATGGAGCGCGGCATCATCCGCTTCCTCTACGGCCGTCCGCTGGAAACCCTGCTGGCGACCTGGGGCATCAGCCTGATGCTTCAGCAACTGGTCCGCGCGATCTTCGGCGCTCCCAACAAGGAAGTCTCCAACCCCGGCTGGATGACCGGCGCCGTCGAGGCGATGCCCGGCATGGTCCTGACCTATAACCGCATCGCCATCATCGTCTTCGCGATCATGGTGCTGGCGGGTCTGGCTGCCCTGCTGCGCTACACCCCGTTCGGTCTTCAGATGCGTGCCGTAACGCAGAACCGCAGCATGGCGTCCGCCATGGGCATCCGTACCGGCTGGGTCGATGCGATGACTTTCGGCCTCGGCTCCGGTATTGCCGGCGTCGCGGGCGTGGCGCTCAGCCAGGTCGGCAACGTCAGCCCCAATCTGGGCCAGGGCTATATCGTCGACAGCTTCATGGTCGTGGTGTTCGGCGGGGTCGGCAGCCTGTGGGGCGTGCTGGCCGGAGCGATGACGCTCGGCATCTTCAACAAGTTCCTGGAACCCTATGCCGGCGCGATGCTCGGCAAGATCCTGATCCTGGTTTTCATCATCCTGTTCATCCAGAAGCGGCCACGCGGATTGTTCGCGCTCAAGGGCCGGGCCGCGGAGGCTTGATACCATGCTGCTGATGTCCCGCCTCGCAAGCCTGGAGTCCCGCAGGGGCTGGCAGGTCTTCCTGATCCTGCTGGTTCTGACCATCGTCCTGGTCCCGGTACTCAACCTGACGCTGCCGCCGGAAAGTCCGTTCCACGTTCCGACATACATGCTGAGCCTGCTCGGCAAGTACCTGTGCTTCGCGCTGCTGGCGCTTAGCCTCGACCTGATCTGGGGCTATGCGGGGGCCTTGAGCCTCGGCCACGGCGCGTTCTTCGCCCTGGGCGGCTACTGCATGGGCATGTACCTGATGCGCCAGATCGGGACGCGCGGAGTCTATGGCAATCCCGACCTACCCGACTTCATGGTCTTCCTCAACTGGACCGAACTGCCGTGGTACTGGTGGGGCTTCGACCAGTTCTGGTTCGCGGCGCTGATGGTGATGGCGGTCCCAGCCCTGCTGGCCTACGTCCTGGGCTGGCTGGCCTTCCGCTCCCGCATCACCGGCGTCTATTTCTCGATCATCACGCAGGCGATGGTCTTCGCCCTTATGCTGGCCTTCTTCCGCAACGAGATGGGCTTCGGCGGCAACAACGGCCTGACCGATTTCAAGGAAATCCTGGGCTTCAATATCCAGGCGCAGGGAACCCGCATCGGCTTGTACGTCGCTTCCGCCGTGGTGCTGGCTCTCGGTTACCTGATTAGCCGGTTCATCGTCACGTCCAAGCTGGGCCGGGTCCTGATGGCGATCCGGGACGCCGAAAGCCGGGTCCGGTTCCTGGGCTACTCGGTGACCAACGCCAAGCTGTTCGTCTTCACGGTGTCGGCAATCCTGGCCGGCATCGCGGGCGCCTTGTACGTGCCGCAGGTCGGCATCATCAACCCGTCGGAAATGTCGCCCGGCAACTCGATCGAAATCGCGGTTTGGGTCGCGGTAGGTGGGCGTGGCACGCTGTTCGGCGCGATCATCGGGGCCTTCACGGTCAACGGCGCCAAGAGCTTCTTCACCGGGGCGGCGCCGGAGTTCTGGCTGTTCTTCCTGGGCGCCCTGTTCATCGTCTGCACGCTCTTCCTGCCCCAGGGCATCGTCGGCTTCGCGGCGCAGATGCGCGCCCGGATCGCCCGGAAAGCCACACCCGCACCAGAGGAGGTCGGCAATGCTGCGAGCAAGCACCGCGCCTGACACGGCCGAACTCGAACCGCCGGTCCAGGCGACGCCGATCCGGACGGCTCGCCAGCCCGCCGGCTCCATCCTGTACCTCGACGGCGTCTCGGTCAGCTTCGACGGCTTCAAGGCGTTGAACAACCTGTCCCTCGTCATCAACAAGGGAGAGATGCGGACCATCATCGGCCCCAACGGCGCCGGCAAGACGACGATGATGGACGTGATCACAGGCAAGACCAAGCCCGACAAAGGCGACGTGCTGTTCAACGCCGAAGTCGATCTGACCAAGCTGGACGAGGCGAAGATCGCCAATCTCGGCATTGGCCGCAAGTTCCAGAAGCCGACGGTGTTCGAGCATCTGACCGTGTTCGAGAACCTTGAGTTGGCGCTGAAGACCGAGCGCGGCACCTTCGCCACGCTGTTCTTCCACCTGACCGGGCAACAGGCCAAGCGGATCGATGAGATCCTCGGTGTGATCGGCCTGGGCGACCGCCGCAAGGAGAAAGCGGGCGCGTTGAGCCATGGGCAGAAGCAGTGGCTGGAAATCGGCATGCTGCTGATGCAGGAAGGCCAGCTCCTGCTGTTGGACGAGCCGGTCGCCGGCATGACCGACTTTGAAACCGAGACGACGGCCAGCCTGCTACTCGAAATCGCCCGAGACCGTTCCATCGTCGTGGTCGAGCACGACATGGAGTTTGTGCGGGCATTGGGAGCCAAGGTGACCGTCCTGCACGAGGGCTCGGTCCTGGCCGAGGGCTCCATCGACACTGTCCAGGCCGACCACCGGGTCATCGAAGTCTATCTGGGGCGCTGAAGAACCATGCTCACCGTCGAGAACGTCGATCTCTACTACGGCGCCAGCCACATCCTGCGGCGCGTCGGCCTGGATGCGCCGAAAGGGGGCGTCACCTGCCTCCTGGGGCGCAACGGCGTCGGCAAGACCAGCCTGCTGCGCGCCGTCCTGGGCCTGGAGCCGATCCGCCACGGCCGCATCCTGTGGGAAGGTCAGGATATCTCCAAGCTGTCCCCGCACGAGCGCGCAAGGCGCGGCATCGCTTATGTGCCGCAAGGCCGGGAGATCTTCCCGCGCCTGTCGGTGCTGGAAAACCTCCAGACCGGCTTCGCTCCCCTGCCCCGCAAGGACCGCAGGATCGGGGATGAAATCTTCGAGCTGTTCCCGGTGCTGAAGAGCATGCTGCACCGTCGCGGCGGCGACCTTTCAGGCGGTCAGCAGCAACAGCTCGCCATTGCCCGCGCCCTGGTGACACGCCCCAGGCTGATCATCCTGGACGAGCCGACGGAGGGCATCCAGCCTTCCATCATCAAGCTGATCGAAGCGGTGATCCGCAAGCTCGGCGACCGGGGCGACATGGCGATCCTGCTGGTCGAACAGTATTTCGAGTTCGCCCGCGACCTCGCCGACCACTTCGCCGTGATGGATCGGGGAGAAGTCGTGCTGGCCGGCCCGAAGGCCGGCATGGTGGAGGCGGATGTCAGGAAGTTTCTGACGGTATAACAGCGGTCCTCTTTCCTTAGTCCCCTCTTCGCTTAATCCCCTCTCCACCCTCTTGGGGGGAGAGGGGGAAGAAAGACAAGGAAATAGCCCCCGCAAAACCTTACCCGAACAGCGCGTCGATATCCGCCTGGCTGATCATGCCCTTGTCCTTATCGACCTTGTTCGGGCCGTGCAGATCCAAGTCGCCGTCCTTGGCGGCCATGCCGGGAGGCAGCGGCATCGTCTCGAACTCGCGCTTGTTCCAGACGCCCATCATCGCCTCCACCCGTTCCTCGATGAAGGAAAGCGCGCGGACGACCTTGGTGATGCGCTGGCCGGTTAAGTCCTGGAAGTTGCAGGCCTCGAAGATCTTCACGACTGCTTCGTTCATGTCGTTGACGCGGCTGGACTGGTAGCCCTCCGGCAACTGGGCACGCAGCTCGTGGATGATCTCTTCGATTTCCTCGGTGCAAGTGATGATCGTGTTGGTCGCGGCCTCGGTCGCATTGACCACGGCCCCCAGTTCCTCCGATGCCTGCTGGAACCTGTCCTCGCTGGCGAGCGGATGGCGCAGTGCAGCCATTTCCGCTTTGGTCGCCTTGATGCGGCCGGAGATATCGGCGATCTCGATCTGGATCTGATCGATGTCGCTGCGGTCATGGCTCATGAAGCGGTCGAACTTGGCATGCAGTTCCGCCACGGCGCGCAGGACGGGCGTGTGATCGACTTCGACCGAAACAGGCGCCAGTTGGGCGGCCGGCTCGGGTGCCGCGAGTGCCAGCAGGCCCGAGGGCTCGGCAGAGCCGGCGCCGGGCGCCGTGCCCCGGCGAGCCTTCTGCAACTCGGCCATGAATGGCTTACGCGCACCTTGCATGGGTGTCTTGACCGTCATTCGCTGTCGCTCTCGCCGTTGCTTCGACCATGGACGGGAGGCCCCGGTCGGTTGTTTTCCCTCACTGCGCGGTCAAAAATAGACATATTGTGTTAAAATCACTTGAATCGCGCCGCCGATAATCCTGTTCGGGCGATCATCCGAACAAGGCATCGATTGCTGACTGATCGAGCGCCGCCTTTGGCGCCGGAGCCGCAGCCGGCGGAGGGGGTGGCGGCGGCGCCGGTGGCGGGGGCGGTGCAGGAGGAGGAGGAGGAGGAGGAGGAGGCGCCGGCTTGGGTACCGGCGGCGGAGGCGGTGGCGGCGGTGGCGGTACCGCCACAAGCGGAGGCGGTGGCGGCGCTGGGGGCGGAGGAGCCGGCGGAGGGGGAGCAGGCTTCACAACCGCAGGCTTGGGCTTTGCCGCCGCTTTCTTCATGGCCTTGACCGGAGGAAGCGGAGCCGCGGCCTGCACGGGCGGAGCCACCGGCGCCGGAGGAGGTGTCCAAGCCGGCTGCGGCGTCGGAGCGGGAGGCGGTGGCGCGGCCGCGACCTTGGGCTTCGGCGGCGGGGCGGGCGGCTCGGGCGGGTCGGCGAAAAGCGCGTCCACGTCGGACTGGCTGACGCCGTGCCCTTCCAATGCCGGTCCGTTCAGGAGATGGGCATCCGGCCTCTTGTCGACGAAGGCATCGGGGACGTCGGTGTTGGGCTTGACACCCTCGACACCCCAGATGGCTATCATCGCCGTGACGCGCTGCTCGATGTAGCGCAGCGCGTTGACCACCTTGCTGGTGCGCTGGCCGGTCAGGTCCTGGAACGAGCAGGCGGTGAAGATATTCGACACCTCCGACTCGATCTCGGAACACAGATCGGGGTCGGCACCGCCCTTGCGGAGCTTGGACCCGAGGTCCATCAACCGCTCGGCGGAGTTCAGGATATCGAAAGAAGCCCGTTCAGTGGACGAGACGATGGCGTCGAGTTCGCTGGTGGCCGTCATGATGCGGTCGTTGCCGGCATCGGGTGGCTGGAGCGCCGCCACCTCCCGCCGGGCCTTCTCGATCGAGCCGGCCATTTCCAGCAACTCGCGCCGCAATACCTCGATATGTGACGAAGTGCCGCCAGCCTGAGAGTTCTGGCTCAGGAGGGCGCGCATCTGGTCGAGCATGATGCGGACATCGTCGGCGACGCCGCCCTGCGCGCGCTGGGCATAGCGGCGGAGGAAGGCGCGCCCCTTGGCGGTGCGCGCCACGGTGTCCTCGATATGCTCGAACTCGTCTTCGGTGAGCGGCGCCAGCTTGTCCACTGTTCTGTCCCGTCAGATCTGTCCCATCAGACCTTAGAACGCGCCGATGACCGACGTGATCTTCTGCTTCAGCGTGTCGGCGTTGAACGGCTTCACGATGTAGTTGTTGACGCCGGCTTCCTTGGCGGCGACCACGTTCTCGGTCTTGCTCTCGGCGGTGACCATGATGAAGGGCGTGGCGTTGAGCTTGTTGTCGGCGCGGATTTCCTTGAGAAGCTGAAGGCCCGTCATCGGTTCCATGTTCCAGTCGGAGATCACCAGACCGAACTTGCTCTCGCGTAGCTTGGCAAGCGCGGTCACGCCGTCGCCCGCTTCCTCGATATCGCTGAAGCCGATCTGCGTCAGCAGGTTGCGAACAATACGTCGCATGGTTGCGTAATCATCGACCACAAGGATCTTCATCGTGTGCTCCAAAATACATCCGTTGACGAGGGCCGTGCCGACGCGATCCGTTCAGTCGCCGCAACCCAGCCGATCCACCAGCAACGCCTGGATTACCGCCGATCCAAGGCGCCGCATTACTGTTCAAGAAAGAACCTTCGCAGCACCCGGCCCGACGGCTTCGGCCGGCTGCGACGTTTCAACCATGCGGGTGGAGCGTAAATATTGCGTTTATGTCCAGCCCGCTATGCCCATTCTCCTAATGCGGACCAAGCAGGCCACCATACCGGGGAAATTGGCATAGCAGAGGGCACGGCGCAATTGCCGCGGCCTTCATGTTCTTAGATTAGTCGCGACCTGGAAGGTATCTAAGGGGCCGAAACAATCATGACGTGATAGAGTCCGTCGCTACCAGCAACCACTGTTCGGTCTCGGAGTCCAGCCGCCCAGAAAGGCTGTCCCGCACCCACGCATGATAAGCGTTCAGCCATGCTATTTCGGATGGCGACAGCAGGGCGGGCTCGACCAGCGCCAGATCGATCGGCGCCAAGGTCAGCGTCTCGAAAGACAGCATCGGCCGCTCGGCTTTCGGCAGGTCCGGACACTCCCGCACCGCGATCAGGTTCTCGATCCGAATGCCATAGGCGCCGGTCCGGTAGTATCCCGGCTCGTTCGAAACGATCATGCCCGGTTCCAGCGCTACGGTATTCGCGACCTTGGAGATCCGCTGCGGCCCCTCGTGGACGCTCAGATAGGTGCCGACGCCGTGGCCCGTGCCATGGTCGTAGTCCAAGCCCTTCTGCCAGAGCGCCATCCTGGCGAGGCAGTCTAGCTGGGACCCGGTCGTGCCCCTGGGAAAGCGGGCCGTGGCAAGGGCGATATGGCCCTTCAGCACCAACGTGAAGTGCTCCCGCATCTCCGCCGTCGGAACGCCGACGGCCACCGTCCGGGTTATGTCAGTCGTACCGTCAAGATACTGCGCGCCGCTGTCGATCAGATAGAGGCTGCCCGGCGCAAGTCGTCGCTCGGTCTTCTCCGACACCCTGTAATGCACGATCGCGCCGTTCGGGCCGGCGCCGGAGATCGTCTCGAAGCTGAGATCGCGGAACAGGTCTCCTTCGCGCCGCAACTCCTTCAGGCGGGCGGCGGCCTCGATCTCTCCCAGGTTGCCGTCGGGCGCCGTCCGCGACAGCCAGGCCAGGAAGCGGGCGACCGCCACGGCATCGCGCAGGTGCGCCGCGCGGGTGCCTTCCAGTTCGACCTCGTTCTTGCGCGCCTTGGGCAGGGCCGTGGGATCGGCGCCGCGTTCGACCTTGGCCTTGGCCAGCAACAGGCGGTCGAATATCCAGGCGGCCGACGTCGCGGGATCGACCCGCACCTTGACGGCGGGATCGGCGCCGAGCGCATCCAGTGCCGCACCGAGTTCGCCGGGATCGCGAATCGATACGCGGTTGCCCAAGTGCTCGTCCAGCCCCGGCACCAGCTTCCGCCGGTCAATGAAAAGATCGGCTTTCCCTTCGTCGTCGACGATCGCGAAGGAAAGGGGCAGCGGCGTATGGGGCACGTCCGCACCCCGGATATTGAGCAGCCACGCGATGCTGTCGGGCTGGGTCAGGACCACGGCGGCCTGCCCTTCACTCCGCAGCGACGCCGCGACGTCGCCCAGCTTCTCCGAAGCGGGCTTTCCGGCATAGCGAAGGTCGTGCGGCACCACGGGAGCCAGCGGCGTCGGCGGCTGGTCCGGCCAGACAGCGTCTATCGGGTTGTCGGGACAGGCCTGCAAGTCCGCTCCCGTCCTGGCGAGGACCGAGCGCATCCGTTCGACCCAGCCGACGGTATGGAGCCACGGATCGTAACCCAGCCGCCCGCCCTGGGGCAGCACGGATGCGGCCCATTCGGCATGGGGATCGTCCGTCAGGTGCTTGTATTGGAATTGCGATGCCGATACTTCCGCCTGGACCTGAAGGGTGTAGCGGCCGTCTACGAAAATGGCGGCCTGATCCAGCATGACGATGGCGAGCCCGGCGGAGCCGGTGAAACCGGAGATCCAGGCCAAGCGGTCGGCACGGGCCGGAACGTACTCCCCCTGATGCTCGTCGGATCTGGGCACCACGAACCCGGCAAGCCCGCGCCTGCTCAATTCCGCCCGCAGCGCCGCGAGGCGCGCGGCATGGTCCGGAGCGTCCTTGGCATCGGCGGCCCGGGCCAACTCGTCGCGAAGGGCCTTCAGTTGCAGCCGCAGGGGATCGGTCAGCCGTTGCCGGTCGAACAGGCCCAACCATGCATCGGGATCGGTTCCCCTTGGAGCGGCGTTGACGCCTTCGACCAGCGCGCGGATCTCTGCGACCGACCGGTTCAGCCCCGCTTCGTCCAGCAGCCTATCCAGGGCGTCGTCACCGCCATACCCGTTCGAACCCTCGCCGATACCGTCCACGGGTGGAACCTCTTCTGTGGTTGCGGAAGAACGCGGAAGAGGACAAGGCTAGAACCCGCCCAAGGCGCGCGCAAGCGTCAAAGGGCGGTAAACCGGCGTTTTCGAAGGCTGGGCGGTCAGCCGCGGAGGACCAGCGTCCGCCATTCCCCGACCGGGATCCGGCCGACCAGACGAAGCCCCTGCGCCCGGTGCGCCGCCAGCACCCAGTTCTCGTGCCGGTCGAGCAGCCCCGACAGGACGACGTAGCCACCGGGCCGCAACGCCTTGCGAAGGTCGGGCGCCATCCGCGCCAGCGGCCGCGCCAGGATGTTGCTGGCGATCAGGTCGTAGGGACGGCCCCGCCGGACCGCTGCCACCTTGTAGCCCACGCCGCCGACCGCATGTACCAAGCCCGCCACCTTGTTGCGACGGGCGTTCAGCCGGGCCACCCGCACCGATTCGGCATCGATGTCGGAGGCCACGACAGGAGCGTGCCAGAGCTTGGCGATGGCCAGCGCCAGGATGCCCGACCCGCAGCCCATGTCCAGCGCCCGCCTGACCGGAAAGCGCTTGGACAGCCGGTCGAGCGCCACGAGACAGCCGAAGGTCGTCGCGTGTTCGCCCGAACCGAATGCCGTCGCGGCATCGACCAGCAGACCGATCGAGGACGCCGGCACCTTGCCCTCGAAGTGGGAACCGTGGATGAAGCATCGGCCGGCGCGGATCGGCGGGAAACTCTGGTAGGATTTGGTCAGCCAGTCGAGCTTCGGTACCGGCTCGAACGTGATCTCCGGCTCCGCGATCCCGACGGCCTCGGCCAGGACGGCCACCCGCGAGGTCAGCCACGCCCGGTCCGGCTCGCCATGGGAGATCGCCTCGACCAGCCAGTTGCCGCCCTCCTCGATCTCGAAGGTCGAAACCGACACGACATGGTCGGCCACCGCATCGGAGAAGAACTCCACCAGCGCTTCGGGCACGATGAGCGCGATGCGCCAGAGATCGGGAATGGAGGACATGACAGTGAACGCCGCAGGGTTGGGGGCAAGCGGCGTTTATGGGCGATCGGACCGATCTAAGCAAGGAAGCGGTATGTGCAAGGCCGCCCCCCGCCTTGCTGCCCACTTCAATGCGCCAGTTCCGCCATGACGCCGGGGATTTCCGCCAGCAACTCGCGGGCGAGGAACCCCATCGGCCCCAGACTGCGCGCAAGCCGGTTGCCGGCCTGTCCGTGCAGGTAGACGCCCCAGACCGCCGCCTGCGCCGGGCTGGCGCCGCGCGCCACCAGTCCGGTCACGACACCCGCGAGAGTATCGCCGGAACCGGATGTCGCCAGCCCGACATTGCCGCTCTCGTAAAACCAGCACTCGCCGTCGGGAGCCGCGATATACGTGGTCGCACCCTTCAGCGCGACCACCATCCGGAAGCGCCGGGCAACCTCGTTCGCGACGGCAAAGGGATCGGCCTCGACGGCCTCACGCTCGATCTCCAGAAGGCTCGCCATCTCACCGGCATGGGGCGTGATGATCGTCCGGCCCTCTCGCTCGCACAGGGGGTCCCGCAGGGTGTCCAGGCAGACCAGCGCTTCGGCATCGAGAACGAGCGCTGGCCCCGACAGATCCTTCACCATGCCGGTCGTCAGTTCCGCCACCGCTTCCTTGTCCATCATGCCGGGTCCCAGCAGGACCGCGTCGCTTCGTTTGGCTCTCTCGCACAGCAATTCGGCCGCATCTGGGTCTACACCGCCAGCGGAAGTCTCCGGCAGACCCAGCACCAGGGCTTCCGGCACCGCCAGCCCCAAATGCGGCGCGATGCTGGAGCAGGTGGCGATCTGGAGCTTGCCCGCCCCCGCCCGCAGCGCGGCCGTGCCGGCGAGCAGCGCCGCACCCGGCACCTCGACGCTGCCGGCGACGATCAGGACGCTGCCCCTGGCGTTCTTGTCGGTGGAACCGGCCGGCTGCGGCAGCGGCATCGCACGCAGCAGTTCCGGGGTGATCCTGGTGGCATCCATCATCGGGCGGCCACGTTTTCATCGGGTTCGGCCGTCACGGGCGCACCGGCTTCCCGCAGCGGCGCCACGAAGTTGTAACGGCGCAGTTCCATGCCGCCGATCTTCCCTATGTCGGGGTTGAAGCCGTATTCGGTGACCGAGCAGTTGGCGACGTCGCCTTCCCGGTCGATCGCGAGGATCTGTTCTTCGGTCATGTTTTCCAGCAGGTAGCGCAGGCACAGGACGACGACCTGATGGCTGACGATCACCACCCGCCGTCCGCAATGATGGAGGCTGATGGTGTCCAGGGCGCTTCGCAGGCGCAGGATGACGTCGCACCAGCTCTCGCCGGCGGGCGGACGATGGTAGAACTTGCCGAGCAGCCGGCGGAACTCGGCCTGATCCGGAAATTCCTGCTCGATGCCGCGCCGGGTCAGGCGGTCGAGCACGCCGAACTCCTTCTCGCGCAGCCGCTCGTCGATCAGGAAGTCCGCCACGTCCACATGCAGCCCACCGCCGGCCTGGACGATCTCGGCCGTCTTCCGGGCGCGGACATAAGGGGATGTCAGCACCACCTCGGGCCGTTGGTCCTCCGGCATCTCCGCGAACCAGTCGCCCAGTGCCTGCGCCTGTTCCTCGCCCAGCGCGCTGAGCGGCACGTCGACGTCGCGTTCCTCTATGTCGATCCGTCCCAGTCCGGCGGCGTCGGCCGCCTCCCGCGCCACATTGCCGGAGCTTTCGCCATGGCGGATAATCCAAAGTCTCTCTGGCCAGCGCTGCTGCATGGTAAGGGCCGTCCCCATATTGCCTGACCCGCAATCAACCACCGGGAGCGGCAATCGTTTCAGTTCTGACCTATTCCCAAAAGCCGAAGACCCCTCCGTTGCGTTATAAGGGCGCCGGGCCATATGGTCTGAACCATGCCGACAATCAGCACGTTCACCGATTTACATCCCCGTTCGACAATTCACGTGTCGATACATGCGATATCCAAGCACGAGAGATCCAGGTCCATGGCCATCCGTCCGGTTTCTGGGGGGAGTCCGGCACGTTGACGGAGCGCCGCGACAAGCCGTCCGCGTCTTTCGACCCGGATGGCGGAGCTGACAACCGACCCGACGCCGGTTTCCTGTCGGGCGGCGGCGTCATGGGTGCGCTGATGCGCTCGTACGACTGGGCGGATTCGCCGCTCGGACACCCGGAAGCCTGGCCGCAATCCCTGCGCACGGTCGTAAGCCTTCTGCTTAATTCCAAGTTCCCGATGTTCATCGCCTGGGGACCGGATCTGGCATTCCTGTACAACGACGCCTACCTGCCGATTTTCGGGGCCAAGCACCCCAGGGCGCTCGGCCAGCCCTTCGCCGAGATATGGTCGGAGATCTGGACCGAGATCAGTCCTCTGGTGGACCGCGCCCTGGCCGGTGAAGCGACCTTCCACAAGGATCTGCCGCTCGTGATGCTGCGCAACGGCTATCCCGAGGAAACCTGGTTCACCTTCTCCTACAGTCCCGTCCGGGACGAGTCGGGCGGCGTCGCCGGGATGTTCTGCGCCTGCTCCGAAACGACGGGCCAGGTCGAAGGCGAACGCCGGCTGCGCGACAGCGAGGCGCGCTGGCGCGGGTTGTTCGAACGCATGCAGGAAGGCTTCTATGTCGGGGAGGCGCTGCGCGACGCCGACGGCCGGATGCGCGACTTCCGCTTCATCGAGGTCAACCCCGCCTTCGGCGCCCTTACCGGCATTCCCGCATCCGACGCCGTGGGACGCACTGTTCTCGACGTGATCCCGGACATTCCGGTCGAATTGATCGAGCACTATGAACGCGTCATCGCCACCGGCGAACCGAAACGCTTCGAGGTGTTCATCCCGGCCCTGGACGACCGCTGGTACGAAGCGCGGGCGCGGAAAGCCGGCGACGAGCGGGTGGCGGTGCTCTTCCTGGAAATCACCGACCGCAAGCGGACGGAACGCCGGCACGAGGCCCTGCTCGAGTTCGGCGACCGCCTGCGCGACCTGACGGAGCTTTCCGAGATTACCCGTGCGGCGGCCGATATCCTGGCGGAGACGCTGAACGCACCCTATGTCGGGTACGGAGAAATCAGCGAAGGCGGGGACGAGGGTGAGGGCGAGAATCGTGTCACCACGATCCATTCCCACGGCAACGCGCTCCCGGAGAGCGGAGACTTCTGGCGCGACTTCGCCGACGACCTGAAGGCCGGTCAGGTGGTGGCGGTGACGGATGTGACGTCGGACCCGCGCACCGCAGCGAATTCCGGATCATACGGCCTCAAGGGGACCCGTTCCTTCGCCTGCGCTCCCATAGCGGAGGCGGGCCGGATAACGGCCATTCTCTGGGTCCAGGACAAGCGTCCGCGTGAATGGGCGCCGGACGAGCTGGTCTTCATCCGCGAGATCGCCGACCGCACCTGGGCCGCCGTCGAGCACGCCCGGGCGGAGGATGAGCTGAAGCAGGGCGAGCGGCGTTTCCGCATGCTGGTGGATCTGGCGCCGACCGCCGTCTGGCTCGGCAACCCGGACGGATCGCTGAGCTACCTGAGCGACGGCTGGTACGACTACACCGGCCAGACCGCCGCCGACGCCCTCCCGTCGGGGTGGTGGGACGCCATTCACCCGGAAGACCGCGACCATGTCCGCACGACCTGGAGCGAAGCGCGGGAGCGCGGCCAGTTCTACGACGTCGAACTGCGATTGCGCGGACGCGACGGCGGCTACCGGTGGTTCGTGGCCCGGGCCAACCCGCTTTACCAGCGGAACGGTTCGTCGCCGGAGAACCCGCCGGCCGGCAAGGTGACCGGCTGGTTCGGCGCCACCGTCGATATCGACGGCCAGAAGGCGGCGGAGGATGAGCTGCGGTTGCTGAACGCCGCTCTGGAGGAACGCGTCCGGTCGGCGGTGGCGGAACGCGAGCAGGCCCAGGAAGCCCTGAGGCAAGCGCAGAAGATGGAAGCGGTGGGTCAGCTCACCGGCGGCGTCGCCCATGACTTCAACAACCTTCTTCAGGCGATCCTCGGCAACCTGGACATCCTGGGCGACAAGCTCGCCGGTCAGGAGGACCTTGTGCGCCACATCAGGTTCGCGATGCAGGCAGGCGACCGGGCGGCGACCCTGACGCAGCGCCTGCTGGCCTTCGCCCGGCGCCAGCCGCTGGCCCCGACCAGCCTGAACCTCAACGCGCTCGTCGGCGGCATGCAGGAGTTGCTCCAGCGCTCGGTCGGCGAGGCGATCCAGGTCGAAGCCGTCCTGGCCGGCGGTCTCTGGCGCACCTGGGCGGACGCCAACCAGGTCGAGAACGGCCTGCTCAACCTTGCGATCAACGCCCGCGACGCCATGCCGTCGGGCGGCAAGCTGACCATCGAGACGGCCAACAGCCATCTGGATGATGCCTATGTCAGCGGGCAGCTGGGACTTCAACCGGGGCAATACGTGCTGCTGTCGGTCACGGATACCGGTTCCGGCATGCCGCACGACGTCCTGAGCCGGGCGTTCGAACCGTTCTACACGACCAAGCCGATCGGCCAGGGAACCGGCTTGGGCCTCAGCCAGCTCTATGGTTTCGCCCGCCAGTCCGGCGGCCATGTCGCGATCTATTCGGAAGAAGGGCATGGCACGACCGTCAAGCTGTACCTTCCCCGCCACCACGGCACCCCGGAGACGGCGGATGCCGGGCCCGCGCTGCCGGAGCCGGCCGCCGCCAACGAGGGCGAAACCATCCTGGTGGTAGAGGACGAGGGTCTTGTCCGTATGCTGATGGTGCAGACGCTGGAGGACAAGGGCTACCGGGTGATCGAAGCGCACGACGCCCAGGGTGCCATGCTGATACTGGAATCCGACATGAAGGTCGACCTGCTGGCGACCGATGTCGGACTACCCGGCATGAACGGCCGGCAACTCGCGGAAGCCGCACGCGCCTTGCGGCCCGACCTCAGCGTGCTGTTCCTGACCGGATATGCCCACAACGCGGCGCTCGGCGACGAGCCGCTCGGCCCCCGCACCCAACTGATCAGCAAGCCCTTTGCGGTGAAGACCTTGCTGACGAAGATCCGCACCATGCTGGAGGGTGCCGCGGGTTAGGTCGGGCCGCGGGTTAGGTTGGTCAGACGCTCGCGGGTTTCCACTTACCCGGCAACTGATCCGCCGCCTCGACCATTCCCAGGTCGCGGAGGAAGGCTTGCCGATGGCGCACCATGCGGCTGGCGATGGCGGCCTCCGCAACGCTGCCCCCCAGGAGCTTGCCGTCGGGGCCGCGCAGATGTTCGACGACGCTGTCGAGCAGCGCGCCGTCCGCTTCGGGGCATTTGCGGTCGAGCGGGTGGTCGCGCTTCAGTTCGAACAGCAGGCGTTCCACCAGCACGGTCCGGCAGCCCTCGCCCGCACCGCGCTGGATCAGGTCCCCGACCTTGGCCAAGTTGGGGTTGAGCCGCGCCGGATCGCTGCGGCCATGGAGGAAATCGGCCAGCGCGCAGAGCGATTCCGCCAGGTTGGCGTGGGAGCCCAGCAGGTCCTTGACCATCTCGGGAGTTACCAGCGCATCGGCGATCACGCCTTCGAAAAGGGATACCAGTTCGGGGTCCATGTCCTCCGTGATCATATGCAGCAGCATCTCCATCTTGCCGCCGACCGATCCGTAGCCCATCAGGTACTGGCCCAGCAGGCAGAGCATCGTGAAGGCATAGTCGTCGGGTCCGACACGGGCATGGATGCGGCTGCTGACATGGTCGAGATTGGCCTTGTCGAAACGCGGCAGCCGGCGGCGCTCGGCATAGAAGTCCCTGGCCCTCGTCATGCCCTTGTGAATCAGGCCCTCGATGTGGCGGATGCGGTCCTTGGCCGGCATGTTGAATTCGTTCGCCTGGGCCATCGCGACTTGGCTGGCCGCCGTGCTCATCATGTTGCCGGACTCGGACAGCTTCCGCAGATATGTCCAGTTGTGCAGCAACTCGGTCGCGGTGACTTGATACTTGTCGAGGAACAGGCGGAAGAGCCGGCCCATGATCATGCGGCTCTCGAGCGTATAGAGGTCCGCCGGCTCCTCGCAGACCACCGACCGCTCGACCCGGCCCTTGACCACCATCGCCTTTTCTTTGACGGGCGCACGGACCTCGTGAAGGATCTCCGTCCGCGTCGTGAAGCCGGTCAGCATGGTGCGGTTGCGCACCACCCTGATTTCTTCGTTTCCCGGCTCGGACAGCAACCGACGGCCGATCGCTATCGCATCCTCCTCTTCCGGGACGATGCAGTGGATCAACCAGCGGCCTTCATGACAGACCAGAGTCTCATAACTGAACCGACGATTCTTGACCATGCATCCTACCCACCAGACCGTCCGGCATGACATTCGCTGCGAAGACTATTGAATAGTGGGATTATTTTCAGAAGCGTTAACGAGACACTACCGCATACATGGTTCTTCAGAATCTTTCCATTCCAGGCAAAGACAAAGTCGTGATGCGGGCGCCGTCATCCCGCCTGATCCGCCGGCACCACGAAGCTGTCCAGCACCTTCTTGATGCCCGACTGCTCGAACTCGATCTCAAGCTTGTCGCCGTCCGAAGCGCGGACCGTCCCGTAGCCGAACTTCTGGTGGAAGACGCGGGCGCCGCGCGTGAACGCCTTGTCCGGACGCCGGCGCGGCGCCACTTCGAAGGCGCTGCCCTCGATCACCGGGCCCGGCGCCTGACGCTGCGGCCGGGGCTTGAACCCGCCTCCGCCGAAGCCGCCACCGAAACCTCCGCCGAAACCGCCTCCCCCGCCGAAGCCGCCGAAACCTTGCTGCGGCGCCGACGACAGGCCGACCGCCGCTTCCGCGTCGATATGCTCTTCGGGAAGCTCGGAGACGAAGCGCGACGGGATCGCGGTGACCCACGATCCATGCATCCTGCGGTTCGCCGCGTGACTGACATGGGCGCGAAGGCGGGCGCGGGTCAGGCCGACATAGGCCAGCCGCCGTTCCTCCTCCAGGCCGGCTATGCCGGTATCGTCCATCGACCGCTGGCTCGGGAACAATCCGTCTTCCCAGCCGGGCAGGAAGACGTAGTCGAACTC
Source organism: Skermanella aerolata KACC 11604 (assembly GCF_000936425.1). Lineage (GTDB taxonomy): Bacteria > Pseudomonadota > Alphaproteobacteria > Azospirillales > Azospirillaceae > Skermanella > Skermanella aerolata. The sequence continues at coordinate 171,536 of NZ_AVFK01000005.1, forward strand.
CAGCCCCTTGGCGCCGTGCAGGGTCATGACGCTGACCATCTCGCTGCCGCTCGCTTCGGCATTGTCCATGACGAGGCTGACATGCTCCAGGAAGCCGGCGAGGTTCTCAAACTCGCCCAGGGCGACGATCAGTTCCTTCAGGTTCTCCAGCCGTCCCGGCGCTTCCGGCGTCTTGTCCGCCTTCCACATGTCGGTATAGCCGGATTCGTCGAGCACCGTCTGGACGACCTCGGTATGCGGCCGGGTCGCCAGCAGCATCCGCCAGCGGTCGAAATCGGTCATCAGGTTGCGCAGGGTGACCCGCATCTTGGGCTTCAGTTCGTCGGTGTCGACGAGCAGCCACGTCGCCTCGGTCAGCGGGATGCGGCGCGCACGGGCAAGCTGGTAGAGCTGCTGGATGGTCGCGGGTCCGACGCCGCGCTTAGGGGTATTGATGATCCGCTCGAACGCCAAATCGTCGTCCGGCTGGACCAGTATCCGCAGGTAAGCCATCGCGTCGCGGATTTCCTGACGCTCGTAGAAGCGCGGTCCGCCGATCACCCTGTACGGCATGCCCAGCGTGATGAACCGTTCCTCGAACTCGCGGGTCTGGAAACCGGCGCGGACCAGCACCGCGATCTGGCTCAGCGAGACCTTGGCGCGTTGAAGCGCCTCGATCTCCTCGCCGATCCAGCGGGCCTCCTCCTCGCCGTCCCACAGCGCGCGAACCTTGACCGGCTCGCCCTGGACCGCCTGGGTCCACAGCGTCTTGCCCAGCCGCCCCTGGTTGTTGGAGATGACTCCCGCGGCGGCCGCCAGGATATGCCCGGTCGAGCGATAGTTCTGCTCAAGACGAATGATCTTGGCGCCAGGAAAATCCGTTTCGAAACGTAATATATTCCCTACTTCCGCCCCGCGCCAACCGTAGATTGACTGGTCATCGTCCCCGACGCAGCAGATGTTCTTGTGCTTTTGCGCCAGAAGCCTCAGCCACAGGTATTGGGCGACGTTTGTGTCCTGGTATTCGTCCACCAGCAGATAGCGGAAGCGCTGCTGATACTCGGCCAATACATCGGGATTGCTTTGGAAAAGGGTGATGTTATGCAGCAGCAGGTCGCCGAAGTCGCAGGCGTTCAGGCTGGCAAGCCGCTCCTGATAGGCGCGGTAGAGCTGGACGACCTTGCCGCCGGCCATGTCGCCGCCGTCTTCCCGCTTCAGCTTGTCCGGCGTCAGTGCGCGGTCCTTCCAGCGCTCTATGACGCTCAGGACGGCGCGTGCCGGCCACTTCTTGTCGTCGATGCCCTCGGCCTTCAGCAATTGCTTGATCAGCCGGATCTGGTCGTCGCTGTCGAGGATCGTGAAGTTGCTCTTCAATCCGACCAACTCGGCATGCCGGCGCAGGATGCGGGCTGCCAGCGCGTGGAAGGTCCCCATCCACCAGCCCTCGGTCGGAGCGCCGATCAGCGCGCCTACCCGGTCGCGCATCTCGCGCGCCGCCTTGTTGGTGAAGGTGACCGCCAGCATCTGGAACGGCGATGCCCGCCGTGTCATAAGAAGGTGGGCGAGCCTGGTCGTCAGCACGCGGGTCTTGCCGGTACCGGCCCCCGCCAGCACCAGCACGGGACCGTCGAGCGTTTCGACCGCCTCGCGCTGAACCTCGTTCAGGCCGGACAGGTAGGGATAACGCTGCGCGGCCGGCATCGCCGAAGGGGCGGGAGCGGGCACGGCATCGTTCAGCGGGTCGTCATAATGGAACGGATCGGACATGGGCAGGACTATACTCCGCCGGCGAGGGGAGATTAAAGGCTTGTTCAGACAGGACGCTTATCAAGGTGGTGACGGTGGCGGAGATCGTCACTTTGTTATCAAAAGGGGTGCGTCGCTCTCGACCGGACACCGCGACGCGTGATAGAACAATGATCGAAAGCCTGACCGGAGCCGCACATGCCGTCCTTGCGCCTGGATGACGACCAAACGATTCAAGCCATCGGGATTCTCGCCGACGTTCTGGATCGCTTCAGCGGGGTGACTTCGCTGGAATGTACGCTGGTTTCCAAAGCCCTGCGGCAGGTCCAGCAGACCCGCTCCCAGATCGGCATGGATTTCGCCTCGCGAGCCTTCGCGACCCTGGAACCGGAGATCCGCCGCCAGATCGCCGACGATGCGACCGATGCCGCGATGGAAGCGACCGGCGAGCTGAAGCTGCCGAAGCTCCGCGCCCCCCGTCCGGTCAACCCGGCGCCGACCGGCCTGCTGGGCGCCATCAACAATCGCGGCGCATCGAGGAACCGCAAGCCGTCCTGAGCGGGACGGTGCCTCCGTGCTCCGATATCAGGTGGAACTACCGCCGGAGTCTTCCGCCACCACGCGATTGCGGCCGGTGCGCTTGGCGGCGTAGAGCCCGGCATCGGCGCGCCTGATCAGTTCCCCCACCGGTTCGCCCGGAACGTAGCGGGCGACGCCCACCGACAGGGTGATGGTGCCGAGCGTAATGTTCTTCGACCGGTTGACCACCCGCTTAGACGCGACGGCGGTACGGATCTGTTCCGCCACGCGCACCGCGTCGGAGATGCGGACGCCCGGCAGGAGGACCGCGAACTCTTCCCCGCCGTAGCGGACCGCCGTGTCGGACGACCGGATGCATTCCTTCACGGTACGCGCCACCAGCGCCAGCACATGGTCGCCGATCGTATGGCCGTAGTTGTCGTTGAACTTCTTGAAGTGGTCGATGTCGGTCATCAGCAGGCATAGCGGCGATCCGGTCTGGACCGAACGCATCGCGGCATCCTGTAGCGAGTCATCGAACTTGCGGCGGTTGAACAGGCCGGTAAGAGAATCGGTGATCGCTTCCTGCCGGACGCTGTCCAGGTTGCGTTTCAACTCCTCCATCTGCGCGCCGGACAGATGAAGCTGATCCTGAAGCCGCTGGTTCTGCTGGGCCACCAGCTTGGTTTCCGAAGCGATGGCATCGACCAGCGACCGAAGTTGCTCCAGCCCCGGCAGTTCGAGCCTGTCTCCGAACTGCTGAAGCGCCTTGCCGTAGCGATCCGTGCCGGCACCCGACGAGCGAAGCAGTTCCAGCAGCTGCCCCAGCGCGTCCTGGATACGCATGCCGGCCTGGAGCACGGCCTTCTGCTCCCGGTCGAAGCTGAAGAACTTGCCGTACAGCTCTTCCATCCGGGCCGGCGTGAAGGGCTTGGATGCCGCGATGTCGAGATCGATGGCGCGGATCAGATCCGGGACCTCGCCGCTGTAGTAGCCGTACCAGATGGCGAAATTATGCGGGTTGGGAAGCAGAGACTCATCCGCCATCCGCTTCATGGCCCGATCCGCCCAGCCACTTACCTCGTCCATCGAGCACACCACCAAAAGACTACCGTCGATGAGGCAGTCTATGGGTCAAATACTACTAAATTGCAAGGATACGAAGAAGCTTTGCCCGAAGCGTCTTCGGTCAATTGCATTGCCCGATCGACTGCTCCGCGCATTTGCGGCTGCCGTCTATCCATGTGGCGCCGCTGAGATCGGCGTTCCGGAAGTCCGTGCCATCGATCCTGGCGCTCGTCAGGTTGGTGTCGCGCAGGATCGCGTTGACCAGCTTGGCGTTGCGCAGATCGGTCTCGACCAGGGAAGCACCGGTCAGATCGACACGGGTCAGATCGGCTTCGATCAGGCGCGCCTGATCGAACTTCACGCCGGTCATGGTCGCGCTGACGAACTTGGCGCGATAACCGTCCACCTGGGACAGGTTGGCTCCCTTCATGGCGGATCGCTGAAAAGTCGCGTCCCTCAGCATGGCGCCTTCCAGATTGACGCCTGTCAGGTCGCGGCCGTCATGGTAGCAGCGCCGCCAGTTCACACCCGGCTCCGGAAACTCGGTGCAGGCTGCAAGGGCGGTTTCAGCGGAAAGGGCGAGGAGGATTGCCGCGAACGCGGCGGAATGGGCACGCTTCATGATGTCCTAGATAGGTCACACGGCGAAGGATACCAAAACAAAACGGCGATTTGGCTCAACTCAGGCGGATGAGCGCCGCTTGAGACCGATCACCCTGCCCGTCTGGGGCGGCATCGGGAGAGCCGCCTGGAAGTGGTGGATTTCCGTCAGAGTCTTCAGCGCCGACTCCGGCAGGGGACAGGACCGGCGCGCTTCCAGGTCGATATGCATCAGGACAAGCTCGTTGGTCGCGGCCAGCCAGCCTTCGCCAGCGTGATGCATGGCATGGATCAGGTGGACCCGCTTGGCATCGATATCGAGGATGCGGGTGGTGAAGGCGAGCGGGTCGCCCTCCCCGACCTCCCGCTCGTAGGTCACGTGCATCTCCAGCACGAAGACCGAGCGGTTCGTTTCTCTCACATACGCAATGCCGAGACCGGCATGATCGAGCAGCCTGTCGGTCGCATGGTCGAACGCCAGCACGTAGTAGGCGACGTTCATGTGTCCGTTGTAGTCGATCCATTCCGGCCGGACGGTTTCGGTATGCAGTCGGAGCAGCGGATCTGTCATGGCTTCCGTTCGGGCAGGGAAAGTTGGGCAGCGACAAGGGACAACCAGCTTAAACCCTCGGCCCGGCGAAAGCGCTCTTCATCGTTCGGGCAGGGAATCAGGCTGGCGGCGCATAGCCCCAACGCCGGATCAGGGGCTCCCAGTGCCGCCCGACGCGGGCGACGTCTTCGGGCGGGTAGCGATGGCTGTTCTTCTGGTAGCCCTGGATGCTGTCCAGGTATGCCCGAAAGCGCGGCTCGGCCTCCGGCCAGCCGGGCAGATCGAGATCCCGGTGGACCCGCTCCAGTTCCGCCATGGGTTCACGCTCGAAATCCTCGAACCGGATCTCGGCGTAGTGGGACGGGGGCAAGTCCCGGGTATCCTCCATCAGCCGGTTCATCAGGCGCGGATACAGGTCCAGCACGAAGCGGTCGAGATCGACGTGGCCATGATCCTGAAGCGCGAAGCTGTCCAGCAGCGTGCCGAAGGTCCTGCGGGTCGAAGGATAGACGACATAGGGGTTGCGGTGAATGTGGATGAAGCGGGCATCGGGCCACATCCGGCGCAGCATGGGGATGCGGACGGAATGGACCGGGTTCTTCAGCAGCAGCGGAAGGCCGGGCTGGACCAGCGCCACCTTGCGGAGGAAATAGGAGAAGGTATCCCGCCAGTCCGCGATCTCCTCCGGCGTGCAGCCTTCGAAGAAGATCCCCCGGTTGAAGTGATGCTCGAACCGGCTGGGGAAGAACAGGCCGTGGTAGTAGGACACGGTGGACATCAGGGCCAGCGGCAGTTCGTCTTCCTGCGGGCTGTCCGGGGTCACCGGGATATTGTCGATCATCCGGTCGCTAGGCAGGTGGCTTTCCAGAACGGTGCGGATGGGCCCGACGACGCCCATGAAGTCCCACGGCAAACCTGCCGCGAAGGGCGGCACCCAGCCGAAGGCGGGCGAGCGGCTGAGGACGTTGTAGAGATGGGTGGTGCCGCTGCGCCAGTGTCCGACAATAAAGACCGGGGCCGGCATCGGTGGGGACTTCGCCAGCCGGCGAGAGACCCTGGCCTTCTCGATCGCCATGAAGGGCCGGCGGTATGCCGCCCCCAGCCGGGTGGCCCATATCGCCGTCCGGCGCCGTGGGGAGATCGGACCGTGGGACGACAAGGCCCAGCGCAGCGTCTTGGGGTCGGCTCCGACCAGGGGGTGAAACCAGGAGGGAGGGGTGCTGCCGGTCATGGTGATCCTTGCCAATCGTTTGACTGGTAAGAACCGGTGGAAACACCCCTTGTTGCTTACCCTTGATAGGTCAGGCGTTTTCCAGCGTCGGATAATCGACATAGCCGCGCGCGTCGCCGCCGTAGAAGGTCGGGCGGTCGTAGCGGTTGAGGGAGGCGTTGCGGCGCAGGCGCTCGACCAGATCGGGATTGGCGACGAACAGGCGGCCGAACGCGATCAGGTCGGCGGTACCCCCGGCGACGGCCCTTGCCGCGGTTTCGCGGGTGAAGCCGCCCGCCGCGATCACGGTCCCGCCGAAGCTCTTGCGGAAGCGGCTCGACGCGTCCGGCGCGTTGGGGTCGAGGGCGTTGGTATCGCTGTTCTGGTCGGCGCGCGGCTCGACCAGATGCAGGTACGCCAGTCCCCGCTTGCCGAGTTCCGCCGTGACGTAGTCGAACAGCGGGCCGGGGTCCTTGTCGCTCATGCCGTTGAAGTGCCCCCAGGGTGACAGGCGTACGCCGACCCGATCGGCGCTCCAGGCGGCCGTGACGGCGTCGATCACCTCCAGCAGGAAGCGCGCGCGATTCTCGATCGAGCCGCCATAGCGGTCCTCGCGGCGGTTGGTGCCGGTCTGGAGGAACTGGTCGATCAGGTAGCCGTTTGCCGAATGGATCTCGATCCCGTCGAAACCGGCTTCCCGCGCATTGACGGCGGCACGGCGGAAATCGTCTACGATGCCGGTGATCTCGCTCTCGGCCAAGGGGCGCGGCGCCTCGAACTCGGCCGGCTGGCCCTTGACGTCCATATGCATCCCCGGAGCCGGTACCGAGGACGGCGCCACCGGCACGGCGCCGCCCGGCTGCATGGACGAGTGGGAGATGCGGCCGGTATGCCAGACCTGAAGGAAGATCACGCCGCCCTTGGCATGCACCGCGTCGGTGACCAGGCGCCAGCCCTGGACTTGTTCGGCCGAATAGATGCCGGGAGCGCCGGGATACCCCCGCGCCTGCTCGGAAATGTCGGTCGCCTCGGCGATGATCAGACCGCCCTTGGTGGCGCGCTGGCCGTAATATTCGGCATTCAGCGCCTGCGGCACGTCGCCCGGCTGACGCGAGCGCATCCGGGTGAGCGGCGGCATGACGACACGGTGGGACAGTTCGACGGCGCCGACGCGGACCGGCGTGAAAAGGAATTCGGCGGACATGACGTTCTTTACCTTCGGGGGAAGTTCGATCTTCGAAATCGTGATGGCGTCCATATGGACTTGTGCGGAAATCTCCGTTAGTCCCGGTTCCTGACAAGCCGCCTTGTCGAAAAGCGATATAATCGGGGACGCTGATACAGCGGCCGAAGGGTGAAGCGACATGGAAACCGAGGAACTTGCCGTCCTGGTACAGGCCGTCGCGGCCGGCAGCCTGTCCGCCGCCGCCCGCCGCCTGAACCTGACGCCGACGATCGCCAGCCGCCGGCTGGCGGCCCTGGAGGAACGGCTTGGCGTCAGGCTGATGCACAGAACAACCCGGTCCGTGTCCCTTACTCCCGAAGGCGAAACCTTCCTTCCCCATGCCCAGGCGATGCTGGAAGCGGAAGCGGCGGCCAGGGCCAGCCTTGCTCCGGTGGGACCGGGGGTGGGCGGTCTGCTGCGGGTGACCGCTCCGGCGGCGTTCGGACGCAAGGTCGTGGCGCCGATAATCCCGGACCTTCTGGCGGTGAACCCGGAGCTTCGGATCGATCTTGAACTGACCGACAGCGTGGTCGATATCGCCGCCGCCGGCATCGACGTCGCGATCAGGATCGGCCGGCTGCGCGACAGCACCTTGATCGCGCGCCGGCTGTCGTCCAATCCGCGCGTTCTCTGCGCTGCTCCGGCCTATCTGGCTCGTGCCGGCACCCCGAAGACGGCGGAAGACCTGACCAGGTGTGAATGCCTAGTCCTCAGCGGCACGGCCACGTGGCCGTTCGGCGGCGGAAACGATGCACGGGAGGTCCGGATTTCCGGCCGCTTCGCCAGCAACAGCATCGAAGCCATCCGGGAAGCCTGCCTTGGCGGCCTTGGGCTGGCGCTGCTGTCGCGCTGGGATGTCGTGGAGGAACTGAAGTCGGGGACGCTGGTACCGGTCGAACTGGACGCCCTGGCGCCGCAGGAAATCTCGATCTGGGCGGTGTACCCGAGCCCCCGGCTGGTGGCTCCCAAGGTCCGCGCCTTCATCGCCGCTCTGGAGCGGGCGCTTGGAGAGTTGAGTACGTAGGCGATCCGGAAGATCGACAAGGCTCCACCACCGCCGGCCAGGGCAGATCGATGCGGTGGTGGAGCCTTGTACAATCCGGGAACCTCTTTGACGAGGAAACCGGGTCACAGTCCCGGTCGATCCAAGATCGCTCCCGCGTGCTGCCCTGCTCGGGCAACTGAGATGCATCATGCCTCAAAACCGCAGACGGGGGTATGAACGCATTCACATAAAACTGCACTCTCCGGCTGTACCGTGCAGGAGTGCCGCGGAAGAGCGGTCCAGCGATTCACGGTAGCCATGTCATCCCGATCAAAAGCTTTCCGCCTTCGTCCTTGGGGGTCGAGCCTGCTCCGGCCGATCAACTTCCGAGCAATCCATGAGGTGTCGCATAATTGGAACACCGGATGTTTTCGGAAGCGCAACCAGCGGTGCAAACTCTTTGTTAACCACGCCAGCCTAGCCTTGCCGGAAGCCGGTCCAACTATCGTTTCGGATCGGCATCCTTATTCCGGAAGGCATGGCTTGATGCGTCGCTTCGGCTGGGACCGTTGGCTGATCGGTGGAGTTCTGATTGCGGCAGCAGCGGGTACCGCCTGGGTCGGCCATCAGGAAATGCAAACCTCCTGGTTGCAAGCCGGCTTCCTGACGAAGTACGGCGAGAAGCTGACCTATCAGGTCGAGCCCGGCCTCAGCGAACTGGTCAAGTACCCGACCCAGGGGCCGTACAACGAGCGGCTCGGCTATACCGAGATCCCCAAGGCCGTCAAATCGCTGACCGGCAGCGGCTACAGGATCGAGCAGCAGGCCCGTACGTCTCCGGAACTGGCGGGCTTCGTCGAGTACGGCGGTTTCGCCGTGTTCCGCGAGAAGACCCGCGCCGGCCTGACGCTGAAGGACCGCAACGGCTCCATCCTCTACGCCGCGCGCTATCCGGAGCGGGTCTACGACGACTTCGATGCCGTCCCGCCGATGGTCGTCAACACCCTGCTGTTCATCGAGAACCGCGAGTTGCTGGACCCGACTTTCCCGATGCGGAACCCGGCAGTCGAGTGGGACCGCTTCGCCTATGCGATCCTGGGATTGCCGGCCCAGTGGCTCAACCCCGGCATGCGGATACCGGGCGGCAGCACGCTGGCGACCCAGATCGAGAAATACCGCCATTCGCCGGACGGCCAGACCTCCGGCGCCACGGAAAAGCTGCGCCAGATGATCTCGGCCAGCGTCCGCGCCTATCTGGACGGCAAGGACACGACATATGCCCGTCGCCGCATCGTCGTGGACTACCTGAACTCGACGCCGCTGACGGCGCGTCTGGGCTTCGGCGAAGTCAACGGGCTGGGCGACGGGCTGTGGGCCTGGTACGGCACCGACTTCAAGGATGCCAACGAGATCCTAAAGCAGCCCGCTACAACCCAGGAGCAACGACTTAAGCAGGCGGAGATCTATAAGCAGGTGCTGAGCCTGCTGCTGGCGCAGCGCCGGCCGACCCACTACCTGATCGCCGACCGCAGCTCGCTGAACGACCTTGCCGACAGCCACCTGCGCCTGCTGGCGTCGCAGGGGACGATCACGCCCGAACTACGCGACGCCGGCCTCAGCCTCAAGTTGCGCTTCCGGAACGATGCGCCGCTGCCGCCGACCATTTCGTTCGTGGAACAGAAGGCCGCCAACGCGATCCGCGCCCGTCTGCTCGGCATGCTGAACGTGCCGAGCCTCTACCAGCTCGACCGCTACGACCTGACGGCGGAAACCAGCCTGGACGGCCCGACGCAGTCCAACATGGTCGACGTGCTGTCCAAGCTGAATGAGCCGAGCTTCATCGAGAGCCTGGGCATGGCGGGCTTCCGCCTGCTCGACGCCGGCAAGAACGACCTGCACAAGGTGATCTACAGCGTCATGCTGTACGAGCGCGGGATGAACGCCAACTATGTCCGTATCCAGGCCGACAACCTGGATCGGCCGCTGGACATCAACGAAGGCGCCAAACTGGACCTGGGTTCGACCGCCAAGCTGCGCACTCTGATAACATATCTGGAAATCATCGCCGAACTGCACGGGCGCTACGCCCACCTGCCCCGCCCGCAGCTTCGCTCGGTGGCGGCGGATGCGACCGACAACCTGACGCGCTGGGTTTCCACATACCTGTCGGATGCGGCCGACCGGGGGCTGACCGCCTTGCTGAACGCCGCGATGGACCGTCGCTATTCCGCCAATCCCGGCGAGCGTTTCTTCACCGGCGGCGGCGTCCACACCTTCGTCAACTTCGACGACAAGGACAACGGCTCGATCCCGACCGTCACGGAGGCGTTGCGCAGCTCGATCAACCTGCCCTTCATCCGCATGATGCGCGACATCGCGCAGTATTACGTGGCCGAAGGGGCCGAGGACGCCGGCGGCACCCTGCTGACCGATCCCACCAACCCTGCCCGGCAGGCCTATCTGGAGCAGTTCGCCGACAAGGAAGGCAGCCACTTCCTGAACCGCTTCTACACCGATTACCGCGAGAAGACCCCGGACGAGGCCCTGGCCCTGCTGGCGACCCGCGTCCGCCCGGCGCCGCACCGGCTGGCCACCGCCTTCCTCTCGGTCAAGCCCAAGGCCAGCCTCGCCGAGTTCACGCGGTTCATGAGCGACCGGCTGCCCAAGGCGGAGCTGAGCGCCCAGATCCTGGAGCGGCTGTTCGACAAGTATGCCAAGGACAAGTGGAACCTGGCTGACCGCGGCTACATCACCGGCGTCCATCCGCTTCAGCTCTGGCTGGTCGAATATCTCCAGGGCCATCCTGAAGCCAAGCGCAGCGAAGTCCTTGCGGCCAGCGCGGACGAGCGGCAGGAAACCTACGCGTGGCTGTTCAAGACCAGCCGCAAGCAGGCGCAGGATACCCGCATCCGAATTTTGATGGAGGCGGAGGCATTCCAGCGCATCCACAAGTCCTGGGCGCGGCTGGGGTATCCGTTCGACAGCCTGACGCCGTCCTATGCGACGGCGATCGGCAGCTCGGCCGACCGTCCCGGCGCACTCGCCGACCTGATGGGCATCATCGTTTCCGACGGCATCCGGCTGCCGACGCTGCGGGTCGAGCGCATGCACTTCGCGACCGGCACGCCCTATGAAGCGGTCCTGGGCTTCGAGCAGAAGCCGGGCGAGCGCGTCCTGGCGCCGGAGATCACCGCAACGGTCCGCCGTGCTCTTCAGGATGTCGTCGAGAACGGCACCGCCCGCCGGGTGCGCGGCGCCTTCATGGGGCCGGACGGCGTTCCCCTGGTGATGGGCGGCAAGACAGGCACGGGCGACCACCGCTACGCCGACCGCGTGATGGCCCGGACCGCCACCTTCGTCTTCTTCATCGGCGACCGCTTCTTCGGCACCATCACCGCCCACGTCGCCGGCCCGGAGGCCGCCCGCTACAAGTTCACCAGCGCCCTGCCCGCCCAGTTGCTGAAATCGCTGGCCCACATCATCCAGCCGCTGATGGACCGCCCGATGGCGACCCAGACGGTGGACCGGGGACACTAATGCGACTGGCGTCCGGCTATGGAGCCTCCACCGGTTTGCGATAGGCGACCAGCGATGTCCGGGCGAGGTGAGTCAGCGGAAGCTGCTTCGACAACTCGTTGAGGTAACGGAAAACTCCGGAAACCTTGGGCCGGTAATCATGCCAGAGGACTATCCCGCCGGGCTTCAGCATCGCAAGCGCCTTCTCCGTGTCGCTGACCACGTAGGAATAGGCGTGGGAACCATCGATGAAGACGAGGTCGCACGACTTGGCCCAAGGTGCGACGTCAAGCGATTTGCTGTCGCCATATAGCTGTTCGATCTTCGGCTCGGCAATGGTTCCCGTGTAGAGAAACCTGCTGAACCGCGATTCCCGGAGGGCGATGCCGGTATGCTCGCGGTCGTCCTTGCCGTCGCTCTGATAAGCTTGATGGCCATCGGGCGGCAGGGTCAGGGTTATCACCCGTGCCTCGGCTGAACTGTTCCGGGCAAGATGATAGGTCGTCTTGCCGGTACAGGTCCCGAATTCGAAGATCGTCTTTCGGTCTTTCGCCAGAACCGACAGGATCCAACTTTCCAGGTCCGACGTTCCGCCGACCGCCGGCGCGTCGCCCTGGCTTATGAAGCGGATTTCGCCGTCAAGGCCGGGACCGAACTCGGTCGCGCCGAGGACAGGATCGAATGAACCGAGACTGACTGTCTCGACAGGCCAAGATCCCAGCACGAAACGGTTCTTCCGGCGCGCACGCAGAGACAGCAGGCGCCAACCGAGCCAGATCAAGGCGATTGACGACAAGAAGGAATAAAGGAGGAAGAAGGACATCGCGTTCCGGAAATAGCAGGTCGATGTGTAAGGCGAGCGATCTGCCAACTGCCGGCAGGTCATGAAAAACCCGGACCGGCATCACGGCCGGCGCGGATGTTCCGCACAGGACGTGAAATGCCGGCCCGGGGTGACTTCGATCTGGCTGTGTGGCTTCAGCCTGGATTACCAGGGGCCTGGTTTATTGGGTGGTGGTGCCGGTCGTCGCGTCCGGTCGCGAGTTGAAGGAGACCGTTCCTTCCTCCATCTCGAACACGGGCATGGCCTCCACATCGGCCTGGGTCATGTTGGGCAACACCAGCGCATCGTCCTGGCTGGACAGGTTGGCGCTTGCCAGATCGACGGCGATCTGCTTCGCGCCTATCCCAAGGAAGCCGCCGCTGGAGAGCACGAGCTGGCGCGCTTCGCCCGACTGGGGATCGATGATGATGTCCTCGACCGAGCCCAGGGACTCGCCGTCGCTGCCGCGCACGGTCTTGCCCATCATGTCGTCGACGCTGATCGCGGCCGAGTCCGTAGCCATGGCTCCGGCATCCGGAGTGGCGGTGCCGGATGTGGCCATACCGGGATTGGTGGTGTCGGCCGGCTGATCGCGCGCGGCCTCGGCCGACGTATCGGGCGCCGTTCCCATGGCAGGGCTGCCGGAGGGAGCCTCCACGGCCATCGCCGGCGCGTCCGTCGTGGGATTGACGGGTTCAGTGCCTTGCGTCGTCTGCGCGAAGACAGGACCGGCAAGGAGTGTAAGGACAGATGCGGTGCACAGCAGAGATGATGATCGCATGATGACCTCCTTTGATTTGCTTTCGAGAGGCCGAGTTTGATTTTGCTGACCGGATTTCAAGCATAAATTCTACTTATATTTCGGAATTTAGTGAGGATTAAAATACTTATTCATGCGTATCAGCAACCGAGCACAATATTTTCAAAAATTTTTCAATAACTTATGATGTTGTATTTGGATTTTCTTTATTGGCTGGTCGTGAAAAGTACAACACCCCGCCGAAACGGGGCATTGCTGACACTAAGGCAAGGCCCCGCCGTTCCTCCTACCCCTTCATCACCTCCTCGTCATGCCCGCTGACATGGATGCCGAGCAGTTCGGCCGCCGTTTCGATCACCTTCGGATCGACCGGTGGCGGGGCGATGTTGACGCCGTCCCTCAGTGCCGCCGTGATGATCTTCAGGGACTCGACGCGGGCGTGCCATTTGCTGTCGGCGGCGATAGGATGCCACGGCACCGCCACCGTCGAGGTCTTGTCGAACATATCCTCGGCGGCATCCATGTAATCGACCCAGCGGGAGCGGTTGCGCAGATCCTCCTCCGTCAGCTTCCAGCGCTTGTAGGGGTTGGTCAGGCGCTCGCGGAAGCGGGCGAGCTGTTCTTCCTCGGTAATGTGGAAGAACAGCTTGACGATGCGGGCGCCGTCGTCGATCAGCAGGCGCTCGAACTCGTTGATCTCGTCATAGGCGCGCTTCCACTCCTTCGGCTTGGCAAAGCCTTCGATCCGCTCCACCAGCACCCTGCCATACCATGAGCGGTCGAAGATCGAGAAGGTGCCCGGCTCCGGCAGCCGCTGCCAGAAACGCCACAGATAGTGCTTGCCCTGCTCGGCGGCGGTCGGCGAACTGATCGGCCAGACGTGGAAGCCGCGCGGGTCCAGTTGCTCCGTGATGCGGCGGATGGCGCCGCCCTTGCCGGCGGCATCCCAGCCTTCGAACACCACGATCGCACGGCGCTTCTCGTGCCAATAGGTCTGCTGGATATGCAGCATCTCTTCCTGGAGCGACTTCAGCCGCTTCTCGTAGTCCGACTTGTCGGTGAACCGCTCCGCGCCCTGGTCCAGCTTGCGCAGGCGGATCTTGGATTTGTCGGGCTTGATCTCGGTACGGGACATCGGGGTCGCCTCTCGCGTGTGGAACCTTAGCTTGGTGGCGCTGGTTAAACGTTGGATCGGGCCGGTTGGGCGCACGACTGCGGCCGTGCGGCTGGAAAGCCGGTCAATCGAACCGCGCTTCGCCGTAAAAATCAATCGGCGCCTGGAAGTCAACGACACGAGGATGGGCTAGTGACTCTCGGACCACGCATCTACAACCTCTTTCCGCTGCTGGTCGGATCGGTCCAGGATTGGTCCGGGCATCTGGCGCGTATTGCCGGCATGCAGTTCGATTGGGTCTTCCTCAACCCCATCCATTATCCGGGCTTCTCCGGCAGCCTCTACGCGGTCAAGGACCCGTACCGGCTGCACGACCGCTTCCAGGGCGGCGCTTCCGAAAGCCCGGACGACCTGATCCGGGGCTTCTGCGGCCGGGCGGAAGAGCACGGCATGCGCGTCATGCTGGATCTGGTGGTCAACCACACCGCCAAGGACTCCGTGCTGGCCGAACAGCATCCGGAGTGGTTCCGGCGCGAGGCCGACGGCACCCTCTACAGCCCCCGCGCGGTCGATCCGGTCGATCCCAGCAAAGTGACGATCTGGGGCGATCTGGCGGAACTCGACTACGAGAACCCCGATTCACGCGCCGGTCTGGTCGATTACTGGCGGCGCTACGTGCAGCACTATGTCGGCCTTGGCGTCAAGGGCTTCCGCTGCGACGCCGCATATCAGGTGCCCGCTCCCGTCTGGCGCGACCTGATCGACGCCGCGCACGACATCGACGGCGAGGTCGAATTCTACGCGGAAACGCTGGGCTGCACGGTCGAGCAGGTCGATGCCCTGGGCGACGCCGGTTTCGACTACCTGTTCAACAGCGCCAAGTGGTGGGATTTCCAGGAGCCCTGGCTGCTGGACCAGTACAATCAGTTCCGCCACATAGCGCCGTCAGTGGCCTTCCCCGAGAGCCATGACACCGAGCGGCTGGCCGCCGATGTCGGCAGTCAGGACCGCGAACGGCTGGCCGCCATCCTGAAGATGCGCTACCTGTTCTCCGCCTGCTTCTCCGCCGGCGTGATGATGCCGATCGGCTACGAATACGGCTTCACCCGCAAGATGGACGTGGTCAAATCGACTCCGGAGGACTGGGAAGAGCCGAAGGTCGACATCAGCCAGTTCGTCGCCGACGTCAATTCGATGCGGGCCGCCACGCCCGCGTTCAACGTCGAGGGACCGCAGTTCCGGATCACGGCGCCGCACAGCCCCGTGGTCGGGCTGTGCCGGCAGGGAACCGGCGATGTCCAGGATTGCGCCATCGTCCTGATCAATCCGGACGAGAACCGCGCCCACTCGATCGATCCCGGACCGCTGCTGGCCGAGACCGGCGGGTTGTTCGACGGCTTCCGCGACGTGACGCCGCAATGCTCGCCCCAGCTTTTCCGGCCCGGCGAGCCGATCGTGCTGGCCCCGCTCGAGTTGCGCGTCTTCCGCGGCAATCCGGAAGCCAACGCCAAGGTATCGCGCGGCGCCGACAGCGCCGAACGGCAGCAGGAATCCCGGCAATTGCTGGAAACCCTGGCCAAGGATCGGATCGCCATCGAGGGCGTCTATCCGGAACTGGACGGCGGCCGCTTCGCGATCAAGCGCGAGGTCGGCGACGTGCTGGAGGTCTGGGCCGACGTCTTCACCGACGGTCACGAAAAGATCAACGCCTGCCTGCGCTACCGCGTCCAGGGCGACGACAAGTGGCGCGAGGAGCCGCTGGCCTTCTTCGACAACGACCGCTGGGTCGGCAACATCCCGCTGACGCAGAACGGCCGGTATTTCTACACGATCATAGCGTGGCGCGACCTGTTCGAGACGTGGCGCAGCGACTTCATCAAGAAGCAGGACGCCGGCCAGAAGCTGTCGCTGGAGCTGATCGAGGGCCGCGAACTGGTCGAGCGCTCGGCCAAGCAGGCAGCGGGCGCCGACCGCGAGGTGATGGAAACGACGCTGGAGCGGCTGTCGCGCGACAGCGCCGACGAGGACTTGGCGACCCGGTTGCTGCTGTCGAACGATCTGCACATCGCCATGCGCCGCTCGGGCGAACGGACCAACCTGTCACACTACAAGACGGTGCTGGAGTGCTTCGTGGACCGGACGGCGGCCCGCTACGCCGCATGGTACGAAGTCTTCCCGCGTTCGATGAGCGACGACGTCAACCGGCACGGCACCTTCGACGACGTGATCGCCAAACTGCCCTATGTCCGCGACATGGGCTTCGACGTGCTGTACTTCACCCCGATCCATCCGATCGGCAAGTCGTTCCGCAAGGGCAAGAACAACACTCTGGACGCCAAGGAAGACGACGTCGGCAGCCCCTATGCGATCGGCTCGCCCGAGGGCGGCCACGACGCGCTGCATTCCCAGCTCGGCACCTTCGAGGACTTCGCCCGGATGGTCAGTGCGGCCCGCGACCACGGGCTGGAGATCGCGATCGACTTCGCCATCCAGTGCTCCCAGGACCATCCCTGGATCAAGGAGCATCCGGAATGGTTCGACTGGCGGCCCGACGGCACGATCAAATACGCCGAGAACCCGCCGAAGAAGTACCAGGACATCGTCAACGTCCACTTCTATCGCGGCGCCCTGCCCGACATCTGGTACAAGCTGCGCGATATCGTGCTGTTCTGGTGCGAGAAGGGCGTCCGGATCTTCCGGGTCGACAACCCGCACACCAAACCCCTGCCCTTCTGGGAATGGATGATCCGCGAGGTCCAGGACCGCTACCCCGACGCCCTGTTCCTAGCCGAAGCCTTTACCAAGCCCAAGATGATGAAGCGTCTGGCGAAGGTCGGCTTCACCCAGAGCTATTCGTACTTCACGTGGCGGAACTTCAAGCAGGAGATCACCGACTATCTGGTCGAGTTGACCATGCTGGAGCCCAAGGAGTACATGCGGGCGAACTTCTTCGCCAACACGCCGGATATCAACCCGCCGATCCTCCAGTCCGGACAGCCGGGCGTGTTCAAGATGCGGGCTGTTCTGGCCGCCACCTTGTCCAGCGTCTATGGCCTCTACAGCGGCTACGAACTGTGCGAGGGCACCCCGATACCGGGACGCGAGGAGTACCTGAACTCCGAGAAGTACGAGATCAAGGCGTGGGACTGGGACCGGCCGGGCAACATCAGGAACTATATCACCCGGCTCAACAAGATCCGGCGCGAGAACCCCGCTCTGCACGAGTACGACAACCTGCGCTTCTACGGCGCCCATGACGACAACATCCTGTATTACGGCAAGATGACCAAGGCGAAGGACAACTTCATCCTGATCGCCGTCAATCTCGATCCCAACGGCGCGCATGGCGGCACGATCGAGGTCCCGCTCTGGGAACTGGGCCTGCCGGACAGCGCCCATGTCGAGGTGGAGGACCTGCTGACCGGAGGCCGCTTCTTCTGGTACGGCAAGTTCCAGCAGGTCCATCTGGATCCGCAGATGAACCCCTGCGCCATCTGGCGCGTGATCCCGCCGGGAATCGCACAGCGCACCTGACGAACGTAGCCTGTTAGACCGGCCAGACCGGGCGGAGCGCTTCTCCGCCCGGTCTGGCCGGTTTCGTCCTCGATTTCAACCTCGCAACGGACCAGACATCCAGCGTCACCGGACGCGAATTATAAAATTTTAGCTAAATTATTTATTTTTCATAAAATGATGGACAGCCCGCGTCAATATATCGCACATAAGATGATAAATTTTACACGAAACAATGTAATATTTTAACAAACTGCGCGCAACAATCCTCTACCTATCGGAAAATATGTTCCTATGGTTGCGGTATGAGGCGTTGATGTCGATTAGTCTGAAGTTGCGTGGCCGACTCTTTGCCATGGTTTCACTGGCACTGGCCGGAATGCTCATCATCGGCGTAATCGCTCTGGCCAGCCTGCGGTCGGAACTTCTCCTCGACCGGGAACTGAAGACCAAGGACCTTGTCGACGCCGCTGCCAGCATCGCCACGGCTTTCGCCGCCAAGGCGGCGGCCGGCGACATGACGGAAGATGCGGCCAAACAGGGCGCCCTGGACGCTATTTCGATACTCCGCTATGACGGCAGCAACTATTTCTGGGTCAACGGTCTGGACGGCACGCTGCTACAGCACCCCAGAATGACGGACCGGGTCGGCAAGAGCGTGCTCGATCTGCGCGACGCGGACGGCATGGCCATGTTCGCGGCGTTCTGTGACATAGCCCGCGCCCAGGGCGGCGGCTTCGTGCACTACAACTGGGTCAAGCCCGGAGCAGCGGCGGCGTCTCCCAAGATTTCCTACGTGACCCTGATACCGGAGTGGAATTGGGTGATCGGCACGGGGATCTACGTCGACGATGTCGATGCCGTGTTCAAACGTAAGGCAATCGAGCAGGTGACGATCTTCGGGATCGTCCTGACCTTCGTTCTCGGTGCGGCGCTGCTGGTCACCCGATCCATCGTGCGGCCCCTTGCCGAGTTGCGCCGCGTCATGACCCGCCTGTCCGAGGGCTCGATCGACGTTGCGATTCCCTCGGTCGCTCGGAAGGACGAGATCGGTGCGATGGCCCAGACGGTCGAGGTTTTCAAGAAAGGCCTGATCCGTGCCCGCGACCTGACGGAAGCCCAGACCAAGGCCGCCGAGGCGAAGGAAGCCAAGCAGAAGCAGATGGATGCCTTCATCCAGGAGTTCGAGCTGACCGTCGTCAGCGTGCTCGACGGGCTGGCCGCCGCCGACCATGCGATGCGCGGCAATTCCCGCCGCATGTCGACCAACGCCGCCCAGACCAGGGAACAGGTGACGACCGTCGCCGCGGCATCCGAAGAGGCGATGAACAATGTCCAGACCGTCGCGGCCGCGGCGGAACAGCTCAGCATCTCCATCCAGGAGATCGCCCGCCAGGCATCCCATGCATCGACCATGGCGTCGCGGGCGGTGCGCGAAACGGGCGTGACGACCGAGGCCATGCGCGTCCTGGAGGAGAAGGTCGCCGGCATCGGCGTCGTCGTCCAGCTCATCGCCGACATCGCCAGCCAGACCAACCTGCTGGCTCTCAACGCCACGATCGAGGCCGCACGGGCGGGAGACGCCGGCAAGGGGTTCGCCATCGTCGCGAACGAGGTCAAGGCGCTGGCCAACCAGACCGCACGCGCCACGGACGAGATCACCCGGCAGATCGCCGAGATCCGGGACAGCACCCATCTGTCGGTGGAAGCGATCTCGTCGATCGTGCAGGTGAACCAGGACATGAGCGGAGTCGCCACCGCCATCTCCGCCGCCGTCGAGCAGCAGCATGCGGCCACCCGCGAGATAGCCCGCAATGCCGAGCAGGGAGCATCTGGCACCGCAAGCGTCTCCAGCGCCATCGGCAAGGTCGAGCAGGCCGCCATCGAGGCGACTTCGGCCACCCGGGACCTGGACCACACCGCCATGACCCTGGGCGAACAGGCGGAAACGCTGAAACAGAAGGTCGATGCCTTCCTGCGGCAGGTGCGCTTCGAGGACGAGGAGGGAGCGCGCCCGCTGGTGACATGGGGCAAGGATCTGGAGTTCGGGATCCCCGCCATCGACAACGAGCACAAGCGCCTGATGGAACTGGCCAACCGGGTCTACGTCATGGTCAAGACCATCGACGACCCGGACGTTCTGAAGGAGGCCTTCGCCGAACTGCGCGCCTACGCCTTCCGTCACTTCTCCGACGAGGAGGAGTTCATGACCCGCATCGGCTATCCCGACGCCGCCGAGCACCGTGAGCAACACAGGATGTTCATCGAGCGCCTGGACACACTTGCCGAGGATTACCACACGGGAGCACCCATCCGAGGTATCGACGTAATCGGTCTGCTGGGCAACTGGTGGCAGGGGCACATCAAGGGATCCGACGGCAAGGTAGCGGAGTTCGCCGCGGGCCGTAAATCCATCAATCACCCCGGGACGCAGGACTTGACCCGGCAGGCGGCATGACGAAGGCGGTCGGACGATGGCCCGGAAATGTCACCATAGCGGTATGCAATCGCTACGATTCCGGATAGACTGCGGCCAACGGATAAGAAAGTGGCCTGTCTCAGGAGCGCGCGGTGGATATTCTCGAGACCATCAAGGATTACGGTAACTATTATTATGCCATTGTGTTCATGTGGACCTTTCTGGAAGGCGAGACATTCGTAATCTTCTCAGGAGTAGCTGCACGCGAAGGCATTCTGGATCTACCTACGTTGATCGCTTTTGCTTGGCTTGGTAGTTTCCTTGGCGACCAGCTTTACTTCCTGATCGGACGCCGGTACGGGGCCAGACTTCTACTCCGCTTTCCCCGCTGGAAACCCGGTGTCGATCATGCGCTGAACCTGCTGAAGAAGTATAGCACTGGTTTTATTCTCAGCTTCCGCTTCATCTATGGCGTGCGGAACTTCAGTTCCTTCGCGATGGGAATGAGCGGGCTGGCATGGTCGCGTTTCGCGATGCTCAACTTCATCGCGGCCGGTGTCTGGGCTGTCTGCTTCGCCGGCGCGGGCTATCTGGCCGGCATGGCGCTTCAGCACCTGCTGGGCGATCTGGCGACCGGGTTCGGGCTGCTGATGCTCGCGGCCTTCCTGATCGCGATCGTCGTTCTGGTCAAGATGTCGCGCCGGCGCCCCGCGCCGCAGCCGGCCGTAGTGCCGGCGACGGTTCCCAACCGCAACGTGCCGGCCCAGGCGGAATGACCGGGCATCGGCCGGTCATTCTCGCAGCCGCATCGGGGCTCGTGTCTATTCGTCCACCCGGATCATCATGTTGAAGGCGATCGAGATGCGCTCGGCCGGCCCGTAATAGGGATGGACGTAGTGGTTTAGCCAGCCCGGAAACAAGACCATCAAGCCGTCTTCGGGTTTGACGGTCATGCCCGGCAGCATCGAGAACTTGGGATGGTGGAAGGCGGTCGGGAAGCTGCGGGGATCGACGAACTCGATGCAGCCGTTTTCCGGTGACCGGTTCTCGTCCATCTTGGACACGTCGATATAGTAGACGCCGCTCCAGTGGGACTTCGAATGGTTGTGCAGCTTGGTATAGCCGCCATTGGGGATGATGTTGCCCCACATCTCGCCGGTCACCGTGCATTTGGCGGGGTCGAGCGGCTGGCCGAAATATGTGGAGGTGACGGCGATCACGGCCTTGGTGACATGTCCCTTGAGACGGTTGAGAGCAAGGTGGTCCTGCTGGAACAGCTCCTTGCTGCCCTGCCAGCCACCCACCGCCGACATGTGCTTCTCGGGATCGAGCGAGCGTTCCTTCTGGAGGAACTTAGCCAGTTCCGCGTTCATCGGAGCGTGATCCCGGATTCGCGCCTTGAACAGCGGCGTTCCGAAACAATACATGATCGCTTCGTTTAGCTTGATCGACTGCATGAGGTTCCCCGGCAATTTTCATTATCAATCGCATGGCTTGCCAAGTGTATGGCGTGCGTTGGTCCCGATTTCCATGACTCCGTTGCGCCCAACCCGCAGCGGCCCTATGGTGCGGGCTAATTTTCAGGTTAGTGGCGTCAGGCATGTCCGAGCTCAAGAATATCCGTAACTTCGCCATCATCGCGCACATCGATCACGGCAAGTCCACACTGGCCGACCGCATGATCCAGCTCTGCGGGGGGCTGAACGCGCGCGAGATGCGCGAGCAGGTGCTCGACAGCATGGATATCGAGCGGGAGCGCGGTATCACCATCAAGGCGCAGACTGTCCGGCTGCTCTACACCGCCAAGGACGGCGAGCAGTATCAGCTCAACCTGATGGACACTCCCGGCCACGTCGATTTCGCCTACGAGGTCAGCCGGTCGCTGGCGGCATGCGAGGGCTCGATCCTGGTGGTGGACGCCAGCCAGGGCGTCGAGGCGCAGACGCTCGCCAACGTCTATCAGGCGCTCGACAACAACCACGAAATCATCCCGGTCCTCAACAAGATCGATTTGCCGGCAGCGGAACCCGAGCGCGTCAAGCAGCAGATCGAGGACGTGATCGGCCTGGATGCCCAGGATGCCGTCATGATCTCGGCCAAGACGGGCCTCGGCATCGAGGACGTGCTGGAAGCCATCGTGCAAAGGCTGCCCGCACCCAAGGGCGATCCCAACGCCACCACCAAGGCGCTGCTGGTCGATAGCTGGTACGATCCCTACCTGGGTGTCGTCATCCTGGTGCGCGTGGTCGACGGCCAGCTCAAGGTCGGCATGAAGATGCGGATGATGGTCAGCGGCGCCGCCCGCGAGATCGACCGCGTTGGCGTCTTCACGCCCAAGGCCCTGCTGACCGGCGTGCTGAACCCCGGCGAGATGGGCTTCATCACCGCCGGCATCAAGGACATCACCGAGACCAAGGTCGGCGACACCATCACCGACGACCGGCGTCCGGCCGACAAGCTTCTGCCCGGCTTCAAGCCGTCCGTGCCGGTGGTGTTCTGCGGCCTGTTTCCGACCGACGCCGCCGCCTTCGAGCATCTGCGCGACAGCCTGGGGAAGCTGGCCCTCAACGACGCCAGCTTCCATTTCGAGGCGGAGACGTCTGCGGCGCTCGGCTTCGGCTTCCGCTGCGGGTTCCTGGGCCTGCTTCACCTGGAGATCATCCAGGAGCGGCTGGAGCGGGAGTTCGACCTCGACCTGATCACCACGGCGCCGTCGGTGGTCTACAAGATCCACATGAACGACGGCTCGGTCATCGACCTGCACAACCCGGCCGACATGCCCGATCCCGTCCGCATCGTGAAGATCGAGGAGCCCTGGATCAAGGCGACGATCATGCTGCCGGACGAATACCTCGGCAGCGTGCTTCAGCTCTGCACCGACCGGCGCGGCGAACAGATCGAGCTGACCTATGCCGGCAGCCGCGCCATGATGGTCTACCGCCTGCCGCTGAACGAAGTGGTGTTCGACTTCTACGACCGCCTGAAGAGCATCAGCCGCGGCTATGCCAGCTTCGACTACCAGTGGGACGAGTACCGCGAAGGCGATCTGGTCAAGCTGTCGATCATGGTCAATGCCGAGCCGGTCGATGCGCTCAGCACCATCGTCCACCGGGCGGCGGCCGAGAAGCGCGGGCGAGCCCTGTGCGAGCGGCTGAAGGAGCTGATCCCGCGCCAGATGTTCAAGATCGCCGTGCAGGCCGCCATCGGCAGCCGCGTCATCGCGCGCGAGACCATCAGCGCCATGCGCAAGGACGTGCTTGCCAAGTGCTACGGCGGCGACATCAGCCGCAAGCGGAAGCTGCTGGACAAGCAGAAGGAAGGCAAGAAGCGCATGCGGCAGTTCGGCCAGGTCGAAATCCCGCAGAGCGCCTTCATCGCCGCCCTGAAGATGAACGACAACTGATACCAGGAGCCGAAGAGTTTGACCGGCGGTCGGCAAGTGTTGGGCCACGGCCCAACCTACGAAGCAGGAGCCTGTAGGTTGGGCCGTGGCCCAACAAACGCTGTCCACACAGGTCAATGTCTTCGACCCTCGGTATGCTACCACCGGCGCTGATGATTGACCGGTCCAAAACGTTGGATGTCGGGCTGAAGAGGCCCGACCTACGTCAGCGTGCTTTTGCCAGCAAATCCTTGTAGGTCGGGCCTCTTCAGCCCGACATCTTTGCCGGCACTCATCGGTCGATCTTCAGGCCGCATACCGCCAGGGGCGCTGGCAGGCGATGCGGGCGTGGCGGGCGTCGTGGTGCCGAGGATTGATGAGGATGTTGTGGCTCTCCGGCATGACGACGGAGGGAACGCGCAGCAGGGCCGAACGTCCCTCGCTCAGCCAGCGGTCGCCATAGGCGCGGCACTGCTCGCCCTCGGTCAAGGGAGGTGCGTCCTCGTAGCCCAGATAGTTCGTGTCGATCCCAAGCAGGACGTAGTCGTCGGGCAGCAGGGAGAAATCCAGGTCGAGGTTCGCCCGGATCTCCAGCGCTGCCAAGGCGGCATCGACGGCGGCATAGACGACGGGAACGCGGGGTGACGTCCAGCGGCCGCCGAGCAACTCGGCTCCCGCTCCGGACAGGTCGGCATAGGGCAGCCGCGTCAGTCTCCAGACGCGCATCAGGCAGCCAGTCCATGGGCGATACGGCCGAGCAGGCTTTCCACCAGCCCGGCGCCCTCGTCCGTATCCAGCAGGTCGATCGGGGCTTTGCCGCCCAGGACGGCACAGCCGCGCCGCATCCAGGTCAGCGCCTTGTCGCGTGAACCGAATGTTTCCAGCGCTTCCGCGAAGACGCGGGCGACACGGACGACCTTTTCTGACTGCTCAGGCGTCAGACCGCCCCTGCGTCGCCGCTCTGAGAGCGCCTTGGGAGCCATGATGATGCGGCTCACCTCATTGGGCGTGACCGTCTTGTCGCCGACCAACCTGTCCACGACGTCCACCGGCAACCCGTCCCGGATCAGGCGGGCGATATCGAGATCGCACGTCACCGGCCTTCCGACAACCTTCTCGCCACCGAGAAGGGCGACAACCTGAGCGGCGCTGGCCATTGTCCACCCTCATAGCGCAACGATTTCAAGCTTAGGGCGAAATCGCACGCTCTTCAAGAGAGGGCATATGAACGCGCACGGATGCGATCACGCCGAAGGCGATACGACCTGGAAGTAAGCCTTGCCGACGGCGCCGCCGTTCATGAGCCGGGCCGACAAGGCCTGCCCGACGATATCGCCGGCACTCCGGCTCGGCATTTCCACGATGGTATGATCGACCGCGCCATGTTCTCCGGTTGCACCGACGATCAGGAACACGGGCTGCGCCACTTCATTCATTGGTTTTTCCTCCGTAAGACTCGGAGCATCTTAACGTACAATTGTGACAATTTTCATTTTACCGTTCGGTCTAACGCCATGCGGCGTGCCGCCGCATATTTGGGATTATGTCTCCGGTACTGGTGCGGGTATCCCGGTCTACAGCGGACACCGCCCGGCCATCAGGTCGTTCCAGCCATAGCGCACCATATTGGCTGGCGCTTCTCCGGGAGGGCCGATCCGGGGTCCTCCCAGATATGTGGCGCCGAGATCGGCGGCCAATTGGGCTTGCGCATCGGTCCGGATGCCGATCATGGCGAGCCTGACACCGGAATGCTCCACGTTGCGGCAGATCTTCTCCAGCGCGGGCGGCAGGTGTCCGGCGGCGTCGAACTGACCGCCGAGGTCGAATGTCACGCCATGGATGCCGCATTCCTTCGCATAGGCGACCGAGTGGTCATGGGGATCGGCGGCCAGAAGCACGGACCGGCAGAAAGGGCGCAGCATGCTGGCGAGTTCGAGCAGCCGTCCGCGCGGGATATCGCCCGGAGCGCCCTGGATCGTGAAGACCAGGAAGCGCCTCAGCATTTCGTCGGTCTGCTGAAGCAATCCGAGAACGCCGGCCCTCGTCCGGCGCGTGCAGAGATTTTCGAAGTGAAGCGGCACGTTCACGAAGACGCTGAACCGGTTGGCGATCAGGTCGTCCAGATCCCGTAGGGCGTGATCCAGCGTAATCCGGTCCAGTTCCGCGATCCGGTCGGCGTCGGCATCGCGCCCCAGCACGCGGTACCCTTCCTTGACCAACCCTACTGGAGGCCGGATGAAGGGTACGCAGCACCACGTTGAAAGCACGCCGTGCTGACGGTCGAGCACCGGCCGGTACTGCCATTCCAGAAGGGTTGTCGGGTCGCTGCGAGGGCGGAGACAGAGTTTATCGTCGACGGGAACCGGCGATAGGTCGGCAAGCGCGTTCAGGATGCCGTGGAGGGGCTGCTGGTCGAACACGATAGCCCCATCGATCTGACCGACCGCCGTTTTGATCGTAATACCTTCCAAATCGTCGCTGCCCAGGAAATGACCATAGAGCGCCTGCGCGATGGCGACCGACTTGATACGGGCGGCTTCCGGAGTCAGCGCCGAGAAGGCGATCAGGTAGTCCAGCGTACCGTACCGGCAGAAGACGTCGTCAGGCCCCAGATGCTGACCGATCACCTTGGAAGCCAGCTGGTGGATGCTGTCGCGGAGCTTCGGCCAGCGCTCGCCGAGCCGTTCCCGGATCGGTTCAAGCCCGATCAGATGGATGCGGCCTGCCGCCGCGTTCGGGTTGCGGGCGAACAGCCGCGCCAGTTCGGCCCCAAGCAAAGGCGACGGCTCAGGAGCGGGCGGAGCGGCAGGCGATCGCCTGATCGCCTGGGACGGCGGAG
This sequence comes from Skermanella aerolata KACC 11604, assembly GCF_000936425.1. Taxonomy (GTDB): domain Bacteria; phylum Pseudomonadota; class Alphaproteobacteria; order Azospirillales; family Azospirillaceae; genus Skermanella; species Skermanella aerolata. Next base: position 197,784 of record NZ_AVFK01000005.1, read on the forward strand.
AGATGAGCGCCGGCCGCTCCTCAGGAGATTCCGCCAGGAAATCGTATAGGCCGGTCCTGATCTTTCCCAGGAGTTCAGACGTCACCATTGTCGCAGTCCTTTCATCCAAGGGGATTGCTCCCTAAGGATAAAAATAGCGACAAATAGTCCGTATTGTTAGTACCCTAATGCATATAGGACTACACGGATCGGCTGGTAACGGATCATTGCCCGCCTTCCTGCTTAAGAATATCTCGCAGCGCCTGGCGGTAGTCCGGGTACTTCAACGTTACCCCCAGATCCGATTTGATACGGTCGTTCCGGACTTTCTTGTTGTCGGCATAGAAGCTGGCCGCCATCGGCGACAGCTCGGCCTGTTCGAACGGGACAAGGGGAGGAGGCTCTACGCCCAGCAACTCGCAGGCGAAGGCCGTTACCTCGTGGCCGGCTACCGGATTGTCGTCGCACAGGTTATAGGCCGCACCCGGGTCGGGCTTCTCGACCGACGCTCGCAGGACAGCGGCGATGTCCTCCACATGGATGCGGCTGAAGACCTGTCCCGGCTTGTCGATTCGGCGCGCCGTGCCGGAGCGCACCGCGTCGAAGGCGCTCCGGCCGGGACCGTAGATACCGGCAAGGCGGAACAGGTGGACGGGAACGCCGTGCTCGCGCCACAGGGTCAGCCAGGCATCCTCGGCTGCCGCCCGCTGCTTCTGCCGCCGCCCGGTGGGCTGGAGTGGCGTCGTCTCATCGACCCAGGCGCCGTCGTGATCGCCGTAGACTCCGGTGGTCGAGAGATAGCCGACCCACCGGAGACCGGGCATCAGCGCCGCGATGTCCCCGCCGTGATGGTCCAGCACGGGGTCGCCTTCCGCATCGGGAGGTACCGCCGTCAACAGATGGGTCGTTCCCGCCAGCGCCGCGGTGGCATCGTCGAGCGGACGCCCGCGGTCGAACAGGAAAGTCTCGATCCCCTTGGCCCGCAACGCCGCGGCCTTCTCGGCGCCGCGCGTGGTTCCGGCGATGCGCCAGCCTTCGGGATCGACCAGATCGACGAAGGCCAGGGGACTGAAGCCGAGCCCGAAGCAGAACAGACGGGGCACGGATGATGGCTGCATGATGTTGGCCTTGCGCTCGGGAACTCCAGGGCCGAATTTAGGAGCCACCATGACCAGAAACAATGTCCCCCGGGCTTTCGCCCGCTTCATTCCGGCGGCCCTTGCCCTCTCGCTGCTCGCGGCCGGAACCGCCGGAGCCGCCGACCGCAAGCACCCGGCCAATCCCCAACCCCAGGCGGCGGCCCCCGCCGACCGGGAAGCGGTCAACCATGCCAGGGAGGCGACCGCCTGCCTCAAGCTCGCCGAGCGGGCGCCGGACGCCGCGTTCGACAGCGCCCTGACCTGGGAGGACCGTGGCGGCGGCGACATGGCCCGGCTGTGTCAGGCTATGGCGCTGTTCCACCAGGGTCAGTTCCAGGCCGCCGCGACGCGGCTGGAAGACCTCGTCCCGACGCTGGGCTCCAACACGGCGGAGGGAGCGGCCAGCCTGTTCGCCCGCGCCGGCTGGGCATGGCTGCGCGCCGGCAATTCCGACCGGGCCGAGCGTGCCTACGGAGCGGCGCTGGAACGCACTCCCCAAGACCCCGAACTGCTAATCGACCGCGCCTTCGCGCGGGCGGAAGCCCAGCGCTACCAGGATGCGGTGGAAGACTTGAACCGGGCCATCGCGATCGCGCCGAACAATGCCGAATCGTATGTCTACCGCGCCGGCGCCTACCGGTCGCTGGGCAAGCAGGACAAGGCGATGGAGGATGTCCAGCGCGCGCTGGCGCTGGAGCCTTCCAACCCAGAAGCGCTGCTGCTGCGTGGCAACCTGCGGGCGGCGGGCGGCAATCAGGACGGAGCGCGGGCCGATTGGCAGATGGTGACCAAAGTCGATCCCGACACGGCCAATGCCCGCGCCGCTTCCGACAACCTCAATCGGCTTCAGACCGGTCAGGTCGCCAAATAAGCCGGAAGCTGTCGCAGTTTAACGAATTCTGGTGAATCCGGAGGCTACACCGGATGGGCGAACAGCAAAGAGGATCGCCCTGATGGAAGCCGACTATCAAGAGGCTCTGAACGGACGGCTGCGCGAAGTGGCGCAGGCAGCCCAATCGGTCCACGGTTTCATCAACGAACATGCCGGCGCCCTGCTCTACCAGTTCGCCCGCTTCATCGCCCCGGTACCGACCGTGGTCGAACTCGGCTCGTGGCGCGGCCGGTCGACGATCTGGCTGGCGGCAGGCATGTTGGATCGCGGCGAAGGTCAGGTCCATGCGGTCGACACCTGGCAAGGCACCCCGCACGAGCCGGAACACCAGAGCCTGCTTGCGGAGTACGGGCCGGACGACTTGTTCAACGAGTTCTGGGGCAACATCATGAGCGCCGGCTTGGCCGATCAGGTCGAACCGGTGCGCTCGCCTACCGTCGAAGCCGCCCGAGGATGGCCGGGGGACCGGCAGATCGGCCTGCTGTTCATCGACGCCGACCATAACTACGAGGCGGTTCGCCGCGATTTCGAGTTCTGGTCGCCCTTCGTGGCGCCCGGCGGCTACATCGTGTTCGACGACGTGCCGGATTGGCAAGGTCCTACCCGCCTGATCACCGAACTGCCGAAATGGTTCCGCTTCCTGAACGCCAAGCACAACCTGATGGCTTTCCAGCGCATTGCCGGATAGCCCGCTCCCGCCCCTGCCGGCGGCTCGTTCCTAGAGTGCCGGCTCGCGCTCGCGGCAGCCTTCATGGATGTCTTCCATGATCCGGCGCAGGTCGTATTGCTGGCGCCAGTCCGGGTAGTCGCGCTGGAAGGCCCGGATGTCGCTGATCCACCAGATATGATCGCCGACCCGGTTGCCGTCCTGATAGGCGATGTTCATCGGCCGGCCGGCCAGTTCCTCGCAGATCCGGATCGCTTCCAGCATGGAGCAGTTGGAGAACCGGCCGCCGCCCATGTTGTAGACGGCACTCGAGCGCGGCGCCTGGAAAACCTCCCAGAACGCCGACACCAAGTCGTGGGAATGGATGTTGTCGCGGACCTGCTTGCCCTTGTAGCCGAACACCGTGTAGCGGTTGCCGCTGACCGCGCACTTCATCAGGTACGACAGGAAGCCGTGAAGCTCGGCCCCGGAATGGCCCGGACCGGTCAGGCAGCCGCCCCGGAAGACGGCTGTCTTCATGCCGAAGTAGCGACCGTATTCCTGCACCAGCACGTCGGCCGCGACCTTGGAGGCGCCGAACAGGCTGTGCAGGGTCTGGTCGATGCTCATGGCTTCGGGGATGCCGTGGGTTGCCCAAGGATGGTCGGGCGACAGCTCCCAGCGGGTTTCCAGCTCGACCAGCGGCAGGGCGTTGGGGGTGTCGCCATAGACCTTGTTGGTGCTGGTGAAGATGAATACGGCCCCTTCGGCGAAGCGGCGCGTCGCTTCCAGCAGGTTGAGGGTACCGTTGGCGTTGGTGGTGAAATCGGTCACCGGTTCGCGCGCGGCCCAGTCGTGGGACGGCTGCGCCGCCGTGTGGATCACCGCCGCGATGTCCTTGCCGTAGCGTTGGAAGATGGCGTCGATCGCGGCGGCGTCCCGGATATCCACGGATTCATGCCGATACGACGGGAAGTCGCGGCACAGACGCTCGCAAGCCCATCTGGTACTGGCGCCCTCGCCGAAGAAATATTGCCGCATGTCGTTGTCGATGCCGACGACGTCCATGCCTTTACCGGTGAAGAAGCGCACGGCTTCCGCACCGATCAGGCCGGCGGACCCGGTTACGATGACAATCGACATGACCGCGATTCCTTGAGCAGCTTGACGGGACGGGGACGATTACAATCCCGCTTTCGCAAAGTTTTGGTTAACCCTCGGCCATCAACTGCTCCAGGCCCTGGCGGCGCGGGCCATCGCGCACCTGCGTCAGCAGTTCGACCAGCCTGTCTCCCATGGGGCCGAGATGGTAGCTCTTCACCACCTCCTCGTAGGCACGCTCCGTGATCGACCGGCGCAGTCCGGCGTCGAGGATCAGCGTCCCCATCCGCCGCATGTAGCCGGCGATATCCTGGGCCAGCATGCCGCTCTCGCCGTCGCGGATGATATGCTCGACCTCGCCGACCGGAGTCCCGAGCACGGCCACCTTCATGGCCATGTATTCGAACATCTTGGTCGGACTCTTGCAGTGGTTGAACGGGCTGTCGGACAGCGGGAGCAGGCCGATGTCGCAGCCGGCGAGCAAGGCGGGCGCGTCGGCCGGGTCGATCCGCTCACGAAGCACGAGATTGCTGACATGGGCATACTTGGTGCCGATGACATGCTTGAACTCTCCCCAAGCGTCGCCGAACCCGATGATCGTCAGGCGCGCGAGATCGCGGATCGACGACGGCAGCGCCGCGAAGGCATCTACAGCCATCATCACGTCGGATACGATCTGGGGTCCCCACAGATCGCCCAACCAGATCAGCTCCACCGGATCGCCGGGCCGCAGCTCCGGCCGGGCCTGCTCCCTCAGCGATGCGTCGAACACCGACAGGTCGGTGCCGGTCGGGATCAGCTCGCAGTTCTCGTTGAACTGCTTCATGATCTCGATAAGCCGGTGGCTCGAACAGATGCACAGCTCGGAGTTCTTCGCCATATCGGCCGTGGCCGGGAAAGGGCCGACGCCGGGAAAGAACCGCGAGATGCGCGGCAGGAAGTGCGACTGGAAATCGAAGTCGTCGTAGTCCAGCACGACCGGATTACCGTTCGCGCCGGCCGCGATCGCTACGGACAGGCTATGATACGAAACCTTCTGCATGTAGAAGATCGCGGTCGGATTGACCTTGAGGATGTCGGCGCCCATAGCGGCGATGCGGAGCTTCGTCTGCTCGTCCATCCTGTAGGCCGCCGACCCTTGTCCCGGTGCTCCCAGATGGTCGAAGAAGGACAGGACTTCGGCATTGAGGCCGCGCTCGCGGCAGGCTTTGGCGAAGGTGTAGGCGCGGATCCTGCTCGGCGCCAAGGTAAAGCCATCGGCCGCCACGAAGATGACGTCCGCCCGGCGGATACCTTTGATCTGCGCTTGCGAGAAACTTACATCCTGCACGATCAGCTATCCAATTGGAGTTATGACATCCGGCGGAATACTTCGGCACGATTTGGTTAAAGAAAGCTTACTCCAGCATGCTGGCGACCGGACCCGACATGCGATTTCCAGCTTGACCACCGCCTCGACTTGCGCCTTTCTAAACTATTGGGATTACCTCTGGTGGCGCGATGCGGATTCTGGTGACTGGCGGGGCGGGGTTTGTCGGGTCGAACCTCGCGTCCTTATTCAAGCGCGACAATCCGGACGCGGCTGTCGTGGCATTCGACAATCTGCGCCGGCGGGGCAGCGAACTCGCACTGCCGAGGCTGCGCGAAGCCGGGGTCGAGTTCCGCCATGGCGATGTCCGCAACGCCGAGGACATCGCCGAGGCCGGCGATTTCGACCTGATGATCGAGTGTTCGGCCGAACCTTCGGTACATGCCGGCTACGGCGCATCGCCGGCCTATGTGATCAACACCAACCTGACCGGCACCATCAACTGCCTGGAAGCCGTGCGCCGTTGCAACGCGGCGCTGGTCTTCCTGTCCACCAGCCGCGTCTATCCGATCGCAGGATTGCGTGCCCTGCCCCTGAACGCCGCCGGCTCTCGCCTGGCGCTGGACGAGGCGGCGGCGGGTCCCGGCTGGTCCGCCGACGGGATCGGAACGGGATTTCCCATGGCCGGCAGCCGCTCGATCTATGGCGCCACGAAGCTAGCGTCGGAACTGATGATCGAGGAATACGGCGCGATGTACGGCTTGCGCGCCGTCGTCAACCGTTGCGGCGTGCTGACCGGGCCGTGGCAGATGGGCAAGGTCGATCAGGGCTTCATGGTGCTGTGGGCGGCCCGCCATCTGTTCGGCGGCGACCTCTCCTACATGGGTTTCGGCGGCACCGGCGCTCAGGTGCGAGACGTCCTTCACGTCGCCGACCTCTACGACCTCGTCCGCATCCAGGTCCGCGACATTGGCCGGCATGCCGGCCGGACCTACAACGTCGGCGGCGGCGCCGGCGTCAGCGTCTCGCTGGCGGAACTGACGGAACTGTGCGTGCGGCGCTGCCAGCGCGTCGCCACCCTTGGCAGCGACCCGGAGACGCGGGCCGCCGATATCCCTTGGTACGTGACCGACAACGCCGAGGTGACGGCGGCGACGGGATGGCGGCCATCGCATGGCGTGGAAAAGATCGTGGACGACATCTTCGGCTGGCTGGAAGCCCATGCCGACGAGCTTCAGCCGATCCTGCGCTGAACGCCCCCTTTCCGCGTCAACAGGATTAACGGTTCCTTATCGGTTGCGAACTACGCTTCGGCGGTCCGGCAGAGCGACGACTTGCCGCAGGAGGAGAAGCCCCATGAAAGTTCTGTTCAGCAATCCGCCCTGGTGGCTCGAACAATTCACGATCAACGACAATGGGGCTTCGCATGACATGTGCCTGGCCGGCATCCGTGCGGGGTCGCGCTGGCCGCACACGATCCATACCCATTCGACGCCGGACAACTTCATCTTCGGCGGCTACCTGCCCTATCCGTTCTTCATGGGATATGCCACCACCTACGCCGCGCGGGCGACCGGCGCCGAGGTGGTGATGCGCGACAGCCTGGCGCTGCGCGAGAGCTATGCGACCTACTTCAACCATCTACGCGAAGCGAACTACCGCTACATCTTCATCGAATCGGCCTCGCCGAGCTGGGAGCATGACGGCCAGATCATCTTCGCGATCAAGAAGGTGGTGCCGGAGGCCCGCATCGTCGTGACCGGCCCGATCTCCTCCAAGGCCAAGGAGATCATGGAGAACTTCCCGGTCCACGCGGTCATCAAGGGCGAGTACGAGAAGGGTTCCGTGCGGGTCCTGGAGGGCGAGGAAGGCATCATCGAGCACGACCTCCTGACCCTGGAGGAAATGAACGGCGCGCCCTTCCCCTATTACGACGAGGTCATCGCGCACCGCTACTGGGACGACAACCCGCGCGGCCAGTCCGCTCCCCACGCCCAGGTCTGGTCGAGCCGGGGCTGCCCCTTCAAGTGCATCTTCTGCGTCTGGCCGGCGACCATGACCGGCAACGATCCGGACGGCACGGGCAAGCGGTCGGTGCGCCACTACACGCCCGAATACATGGAAGCCTTCCTGTCCGAGCTGACCGGCAAGTACGGCTACAGCTCGATCTATTTCGACGACGACACCTTCAACATCGGCAACAGCCACGTGCTGAAGATGTCGGAAGTGATGAAGAAGATCGGCCTGCCGTGGTCTGCCATGTGCCGCGCCGACACGTCCCGCATGGAAAGCTGGAAGATCATGCGCGATTCCGGCTGCTACGGCGTCAAGCTGGGCTTCGAATCCGGCAACCAGTGGGTCGTGGACAACATCGTCAACAAGCACCTGGACCTGGAATACGCGACCAGGGCGGTCCACGAGATCAAGCGCCTGGGCATGACCGTCCACGGCACCTTCACCTACGGCCTGCCGGGCGAGACTCACGCGCAGATGATGGACACCAAGCGCTTCGTGGCCTCCTTGCCGCTGGACACGTGGCAGGAATCCGGCTGCGCCGCGATCGAAGGGACGCCGCTGGCCAACCTGGAAGAGGAGAAGGTCCAGAAGGCTTTCCCCGGCGCCGTGGCCGACGACAACTACGTGCTGGAGGCGGATGGCGCCAAGAAGTGGCGGGAACTGGCCAACACTCTGGCCAATTCCTGAACCGCAAGAGCCTGGACCGCACACCCCTGCACCGTTGACGAAGCCGCAGGGGAGCCGCGTCGTCTCACCGCTTTCGCTGGCCGGGTGTTTCCGCTAAGGAATGCGGGTCGTTCCCGCATCCCTTGTCGTGTGTCCCCGCTCCGCCATGCCAAACGGACCTTTAGCGCTCTACCGTTCCCGCCGGGGCACCGGCACCCTGAAAGCCGACGCCGCGCAGGAATACGCGGCCGAGCGGTTGCAGTCGCTGTTCCAGGCCCTGCGGGAGTACAGGCCCACCATGGGCAGGGTCGGCTGGCGCGCGCGCTTCGGCCTCACCCGTCGGCCGGACCCTGCTCCGCAGGGGCTTTACATCTACGGCGATGTCGGTCGCGGCAAGTCCATGCTGATGGACCTGTTCTACGAGACGGCCCCGGTCGAGCACCGGCGCCGCGTCCACTTCCACGCCTTCATGATCGAAGTCCACGAGCGGCTGCACCAGCATCGGCAAGCCGCTAAGGAAGCCGCCAAGGAAGCCGATAGCGGGAAGAAGACCGGCGACGAGTCCATTCCCGACCTCGCCCGCGCCATCGCCGACGAGGCGTGGCTGCTCTGCTTCGACGAGTTCCACGTCACCGACATCGCGGACGCGATGATCCTGGGCCGGCTGTTCACAGCGCTGTTCGACCTCGGCGTCGTGGTGGTCGCGACTTCCAACTGGCCGCCCGACGACCTCTACAAGGACGGCCTCCAGCGCGACCTGTTCCTGCCTTTCATCCGGCTGCTGAAGGAGCGGGTCGACATCGTCGAGCTTTCCGGCCCGACCGACTACCGCAGGGACCGACTGAAAGGCTCGCAGGTCTATTACTACCCCCATGGCCCGGCGACGGAACGGGCGCTGCGCGACCTGTTCGACACCTTGACCGAAGGCAGCCCCAGCACCCATTGCAGCCTGACCGCCCAGGGCCGGAAGGTCGATATCCCGAAGGCAGCCAGGGGTGTCGCGTGGTTCTCCTTCCATGAACTCTGCGCCCGTCCCTTGGGCGCCGGCGACTATTTGGCGATCGCGACCCACTTCCACACCGTCATCATCGACCGCGTGCCGAAATTGACGGAAGCCCAGCGCAACGAGGCCAAGCGCTTCATGACGCTGATCGACTCCCTGTACGAACACAAGGTGAAGACCATCATCTCCGCCCAGTGCCCTCCGGATGCCATCTACAACGAGGGCCTGCATGCCTTCGAGTTCCAGCGGACCGTCAGCCGGCTGATGGAGATGCAGGCGGAAGACTACCTGGAAGCGGAACATCTGACGTGAACGGCGGGCGGCAGTCTGCCATTGCCAAGAGATTAGTGAAGAAAAAACGTCGTCATTGAGTACTTAATCTTACACCAATAAGAACATTTAAATATACGGCACCACAATCGTTGCCATCTTCCGATTTTCAACTGTATACCCGCGCCAGTTCCGAAATCCCCTCAGGAGCTGGCGTATGCAGACCATGGACGGCGTGCGGCATGTCCGCAGCATCTGGATCTCCGATGTTCATCTGGGAACGCGCGGGTGTCAGGCGGACCTGCTGCTGGACTTCCTGCGGTGCCATGAGTCCGACTATCTCTATTTGGTAGGCGACATCGTCGACGGCTGGCGTCTGAAGCGGAGCTGGTACTGGCCGCAGTCCCACAACGACGTGGTCCAGAAGCTGCTCCGCCGGTCGCGTAAAGGCACCAAAATCTTCTACATCCCCGGCAACCACGACGAAAGCTTCCGCGACTTCATCGGGATGCTGTTCGGCGGCATTACGATCCTGGAAGACGCCATCCATACCACCGCCGACGGCCGCCGCTTCCTGGTGATCCATGGCGACCAGTTCGATGTGGTCGTCCAATACGCCAAATGGGCCGCCCATCTGGGTGACAAGGCTTACACCGGATTGCTAATGGTCAATACATGGTTCAACCATGTGCGCCGAAAGCTGGGCTTCACATACTGGTCCCTGTCGGCCTATCTGAAGCACCGCGTCAAGAATGCCGTCGAGTACATCGGAGATTACGAGAAGGCGCTGGCCGACGAGGCTCGCCGTCGCGAGGTCGATGGAGTCATCTGCGGACATATTCACAGCGCTGAAATACGTCCGATGGAAGGGGTCCTCTATTGCAACGACGGCGATTGGGTCGAATCCTGCACGGCGCTGGTCGAACTGGCGAGCGGCGAGTTGCAGATCGTCGACTGGGCGGCTTCACGTCGATCGCTGCCAGTCAGAGCCGCAGCGTGAAGATCCTGATCGTATCGGACGCCTGGTACCCGCAGGTCAACGGCGTCGTCAGGACCCTCGCCACCGTCCGGGATGAGCTTGTCCAACTCGGCCACTCCGTCGAGATCATCGGTCCCGACCGCTTCCGTACCGTCGCCATGCCGACTTATCCGGAAATCCGGCTGGCGGTCGGCGCCGGTCGCAAGATGGCGGATCTGATCGAAGCGGCCGATCCCGGCGCCATCCACATCGCGACCGAAGGACCCTTGGGATTCGCCGCTCGATCATGGTGCCTGAAGCACGACATCCCGTTCACTACAGCCTATCACACCCGCTTTCCGGAATATGTCCGCGACCGCGCGCCGATTCCGTTGGCGCTCAGCTACGCCCTGGTCCGCCGCTTCCACGCGCCGGCCTTCGCCGTCATGGTCGCGACGAAGTCGATCGAGGATGCGTTGACCGCCAAGGGGTTCCGCAACATCCGCCGTTGGTCGCGCGGAGTCGATACCGGTCTGTTCCGTCCACGCGACAAGTCGTTCCTCGACTATCCTAGGCCGGTTTCCCTCTATGTCGGCCGCGTCGCCGTGGAGAAGAACCTGGAAGCGTTCCTCAAGCTGGATATCCCCGGCACCAAGGTCGTCGTCGGCGACGGCCCGCAGATGGAGGAATACCGCCGGCGCTACGGGGACGTGAAGTTCGAGGGCGCCCGGCACGGCGAAGACCTGGCGGCCAGCTATGCCGCCGCCGACGTCTTCGTCTTTCCGTCCAGAACAGACACCTTCGGTCTGGTGCTGCTGGAAGCGCTGGCATCGGGAGTCCCGGTCGCGGCGTATCCGGTCCCCGGTCCGCTCGACGTGCTGGAGGTGCCGGAAGGCGCTGATCCAGTGGGATGCATGGATGAGGACCTGGGCAAAGCGATCGCATCGGCCCTGAAGATCCCGCCGGAGCGCTGCCGCGAGCATGCGCTGACATATTCCTGGCGCGCTTCGGCCGAGCAGTTCCTCAGCAACCTCAGGCCTTTAAGCCAAACCGCCGGCTATCTCCGGGCGGTCTGAGGAAAGCCGGCGCTTGTCCGGGCTTTGTCTCCGGCCGAAGCGCGAAAAGCCTTAGCCCTCTTCGACTATCGTGGTAAGGTGCGCGGCTTTTTTCACGCCGGGACTGGTCACCGTTCTAAATGCTTCAGACGATCTATCGCGGGCTGACGGAAATCGGCGGGCCTGCGATACGGTTGTATCTGGCCCGCCGCCGTGCCGCAGGCAAGGAAGACCCGGTACGCCGCCTGGAACGTCTTGGGCTGGCGTCATGCCCACGTCCGTCCGGACGGCTGGTCTGGTTCCATGCCGCCAGTGTCGGCGAATCGCTCTCCGTCCTGATCCTGATCAACCGCCTGATCGACCGTTATCCAGACCTGTCCGTGCTGATCACGACGGGAACGGTGACGTCGGCCGAGCTGATGGCGAAGCGCCTGCCGCCGCGAGCATTGCACCATTACGTGCCGGTGGACCGGATGCCCTGGGTGCGCCGGTTCCTGGACCATTGGCAGCCCGACATGGCGCTGTGGATCGAGTCCGAGATCTGGCCGAACCTGCTGCACGAGATCGGACGGCGAAAGATCCCATCCGCGCTGGTCAATGCCCGGATGTCCGCCGGATCGTTCCGCAAATGGTCGCGGGTACCGGGCTTCATCGGTCCGCTGCTGAAGGTCTTCAGTCTCTGCCTGACCCAGACGGAGACGGAAGCGGAGCGCTTGCGCCGCCTGGGGGCTACCGACGTCCGCTGCCTCGGCAACCTGAAGTTCTCGGCGGAACCCCTGCCCGCCGATGACCGGGCGCTGGCCGAGATGCGCGAAGCCTTCGGCAACCGGCCGGTCTGGCTGCTTGCCAGCAGCCATCCGGGTGAGGAAGCCATCGCCGCCGATGTCCATGCCGAACTCCGCTCCGTCCTGCCCGGCCTGCTGACCGTCATCGTCCCTCGCCACCCGGAACGCGGCGGCGAGGTCATGGACATGCTCGGCGGTCGCGGACTGAAAGCCGCGTTGCGCTCGGCTCACCAAGTGCCCGGCATGGATCACGAAGCCTATGTCGCCGACACGATGGGCGAGTTGGGACTGTTTTTCCGGCTGGCTCCGGTCGTCTGCGTCGGTGGATCGCTGACCCCGATCGGCGGCCACAACCCGGTCGAGCCGGCGCAGTTCGGCTGCGCCGTGATCTACGGCCCCCATATGACCAACTTCTCGGAGGTGGCGGCCCAGCTGGAAGCTGGCTCGGCCGCGCTGCGCATTGCGGACGGCACCGGCTTGAAGCAAGCCGTCGGACGCCTCCTGACCGACGGCGCGGAGCGGTCGCGGCTGGGGACCGCCGCCCGCGAGGTGGCGGAGCGCAACCGGCGCGTGGTCGATGCGGTACTCGACGCTTTAGCGCCGACCCTGGCCGATGCCGGAATAGCGACATCCCCATGAAGGCACCCGCTTTCTGGTACGCTCCGCCGGGGAATGCCGCGCGGCTGCTCAGCCCCGCCGGCTCGCTGTTCGCGGCGCTCGGACGCGCCCGGCTGGCGACGGCAAAGCCGGTGCATCCGGGAATACCGGTGATCTGCGTCGGCAATCTGGTCGCCGGCGGCGCCGGCAAGACACCCGTGGCGCTGGCGGTGGCCGAGGTGCTCAAAGCCCGCCGCGTCCATTTCCTGACACGCGGCTACGGTGGCCGCGAACGGGGTCCCCTCCTGGTGGACAGGACCAAGCACGATTCGGCCGATGTCGGCGACGAGGCGCTGCTGCTCGCCGCGTCGCGTCCGACCTGGGTCGCCCGCGACCGGATCGCGGGAGCGAAGGCCGCCACCGCAGCCGGAGCCGAGACGGTGGTCATGGACGACGGCTTCCAGAACCCGCGTCTGGCGAAGGACCTGTCGATCCTGGTGGTCGACGGCGGCGCCGGCTTCGGCAACGGGCACGTCATTCCCGCCGGCCCACTGAGGGAACCGGTGGACGCCGGGATGGCCCGCGCGGATGCCGTGGTGGTGCTGGGCAGGGACGATGCCGGCATCAAGGCGCTGGTCGCCGGACGGCTGCCCGTGCTGTCGGCACGCCTTACCCCCGCCCGGAACGTCGCGGACGCGCTGCGGGGCCGCAGGATCGTCGCTTTCGCGGGGATCGGACGTCCGGGCAAGTTCTTCGCGACGCTGGAGGAACTGGGGGCCGAACTGGTCGGCCGGCTTGCGTTCGCGGATCATCACCCCTATGACCCTGACGAGATCATGCGCCTCGTGGAATACGCCGACAGCCTGGGCGCCGTTCCCGTGACGACCGCCAAGGATGCAGTCCGCCTGACGGAAGCCGCCCGTGCGATGGTCCACGTGCTGCCGGTCTCGGTCACCTGGGACGATCCGGCGGCGATCCGCCATCTGCTTACCCCTTACATGACGTCCAGCCTACCCAATGCCCGATAAACCACATGGCCAGTAGAAGCCAATCCGCGCGGCGACGCCGCCGCTACGTGGGGTATCCGCTGGAAGCGGCATTCCTGTACCTGATCTATGGCATCTTCATAGTCCTCCCGCTGGATACGGCTTCCGCCTTCGGCGGATGGATCGGCCGGACCATCGGCCCGCGCCTGCGCGCGTCGCGCAAAGCCCGGCGCAACCTGGATCGCGCCATGCCGGAACTGTCCGAGGAGCGCAGGGATGAGATCATAACCGGCATGTGGGACAATCTGGGCCGCGTCATGGCGGAATACCCGCACCTGGATCAGATCTGGGCCCGGACCGACATGATCGGCGGCAAGATCGTCGACGAAATCGCCGCCTTCCGGCAAAAGCCGACGCTGTTCTTTTCTGCCCATACCGGCAATTGGGAAGTCGGTCTGCTGGGCGCCGCCCGGCACGGCCTGCACGTTACGGCGGTCTATCGCAGGCCCAACAATCCGGCCATAAGCTGGCTTATCAGCAAGGCGCGCTCGGTGATCGGCAGCCGGATGGTTCCCAAGGGCCGCGATGGGGCGCGTGAAGTCGTGGCGACACTGCGGAACAAGGGGGCCGTCTGCATAATGATCGATCAGAAGATGAACGATGGCATTCCCGTACCGTTTTTCGGGCGCGACGCCATGACCGCTCCAGCCTTGGCCCAACTCGCCTTCAAATACGACTGCGCGGTCGTGCCGGTCTTCGTCGAGCGTCTCGAAGGCGCGCATTTCCGCCTGACCGTGTCCCCTCCGCTGGAGTTGATCGATTCGGGCGACCGGAATGCCGACGTGCGGGCATTGATGATCCGCATCAACCAGATGGTAGAAGACCGGGTCCGAGCCCGGCCGGAGCAGTGGCTGTGGCTGCACCGCCGCTGGCCGGATTAATCCGGTCAGGATTGGTACCCGATCGTGACGGCTGACTGTTGTCCGGGCCACTATCGGGTCTGCTCACCCTTTTCATAGGGTCAGACCCGCCCAATATCGGATAAAGCCGATCACCGATAAGTGCAAACCGCCGACAAGAATGTCTACAAAGACCGAGTTCGCCCGACGCCGCCGCCGTTACGTGGGATATCCGCTGGAAGCGGCCTTCATTTATCTGATCTACGGCATCTTCATGGTGCTCCCGCTGGATACCGCATCCGCCTTTGGCGGCTGGATCGGCCGGACAATCGGTCCGCGCCTGCGCACGTCGCGCAAGGCCCGGCGCAACCTGGATCGCGCCATGCCGGAACTCTCGGAAACGCGCCGGGAAGAGATCCTGATCGGCATGTGGGACAATCTGGGCCGTGTCATGGCGGAATATCCGCACCTGGACGAGATCTGGAAACGGACGGAGGTGGTCGGCGCGGAAATCGCCCAGGAAATCGCCGCCTCCAAGAAGCCGGCGCTGTTCTATTCCGCCCATACCGGCAATTGGGAAGTCGCGCTGCTGGGCGCTTCCCGCAACGGTCTGCCGGTCACGGCGGTCTATCGGCGGCCCAACAACCCAGCGGTAAGCTGGCTGATCGACCGCGCCCGCTCGGTCATCGGCAGCCGTCTGGTTCCGAAGGGGCGCGAAGGCGCACGGGAAGTCGTGGCCGCCCTGCGCGAGAACGGGACCGTCTGCATGCTGATCGACCAGAAGATGAACGATGGCATCCCGGTGCCGTTCTTCGGGCGCGACGCCATGACCGCGCCCGCGATCGGCCAACTTGCCTATCGCTACAAATGCGCGGTCATCCCCGCCTTCGCCGAGCGTCTGGACGGTGCCCACTTCCGCCTGACGGTCATGCCGCCCGCCGAGTTGCCGCAACTCGGTAACCGCGACCTGGAAATCCGTCAGATGATGGCCGAAGTCAATTTACAGGTGGAAAAGTGGATACGGGCGAGGCCGGAGCAGTGGCTGTGGCTGCACCGGCGCTGGCCGGATTAGAAAAGAACCCCCTGCCCTGCCTTCGGGCCGGCCTTGCGCGACTTGCCTGTTCCCCCCGCTTCCGCCTTCCGCGCCACGCCGCCATGGCCGACGACGGCATCGACCTTGCCGTCGTGGAACTCCACTGTGACCGGCGTGCCGGCCTTGGCATCCGCGGCCGACGTGATCCGCTGCTCGTCCTGATCGGTAACCAGGGCGAAGCCGCGTTCCAGGATGCCGCGATAGGAATAGCTCTCCAGCAATGCCGCACCCGAGCGCAGGCGGCTGGTCCGCTCGGTCAGCAGCCGGACGTAGCCGGCGTCCATCCTCTCCCCAAGCTCGGTCAGCCGGCGCTCGCCCTCGCTGACTCGTATCCGGATCGGCATCAGCGTCAGGCGCGAGCCGACTCGGGCAAGGCGGCCCTCCTCCGCAGCGACGACCTGCCTGAGACCGGCACCCAGCGCGCGCGCCTCCGATTGCAGCCGTCCCTGGGCGGATGTGAGCACCTCGCGCGGGTGGCGCAGCTTGGCCGCCAGTTCGGCTACTCGCGTCCGCCGCCGGTCCAGCGCGCCGGCCATCGCCATGCCCAGCCGTTCGGCGCGGTCGTCCAGCCGCTGGACACAGCCTTCGAGCAGGCTGTGCGGATCGCCCAAGCCCCGCGCCAAGCCGTCCACATGGTTGCGCCGCTCTTGGATCATCCGGCCGGCGGAACCGGCAAGCCGGCGCTGGCAGTCGAATACCTGCGCTATCAGGTCGGCCCGCACGGGCACCGCCATTTCGGCGGCGGCGGTCGGGGTCGGCGCCCGGCGGTCGGACGCGAAGTCGATCAGGGTGGTATCGGTTTCGTGGCCGACGGCGGAGATCAGCGGGATCTCGCTGGCGGCGGCGGCGCGGACGACGGCTTCCTCGTTGAACGCCATCAGGTCTTCCAGCGAGCCGCCGCCGCGCGCGACGATGATCAGGTCGGGCCGGGGCACTGGCCCGCCGGGCTTGAGAGCGTTGAACCCCCTGATCGCGGCGACCACCTGGGCAGCGGCGCTTTCGCCCTGTACGGCGACCGGCCACAGCAGCACGTGACGCGGAAAGCGGTCGGCCAGCCGGTGCAGGATATCGCGGATCACCGCCCCGGTCGGCGACGTGACGACGCCGATGACGGCAGGCAGGAAGGGCAGCGGCCGCTTGCGCGACGGGTCGAAAAGCCCCTCGGCGGCCAGACGGCGCTTCCGCTCCTCCAGCAGCTTGAGCAGCGCGCCTTCGCCCGCCAGTTCCATCGACTCGATCACGAGCTGGTACTGCGAGCGCCCGGGGAACGTGGTCAAGCGGCCGGTGCAGATGACCTCCATCCCGTCCTCGGCCCGGATCGACAGTTTCGACACGGAACCGCGCCAGCAGACCGATTCGATGACCGACGTCTCGTCCTTTAGGCGCAGGTAAAGATGGCCGGAGCTATGGAGCTTAGGCTGCGATATCTCGCCGCGTACGCGCACATAGCCGAAGGCGCTCTCGACCGTACGCTTCAGCGCCCGCGACAATTCCGTCACGCTGAGTTCGGCAAGATTGCTTCCGGGACGGTCCGACCGGGGGTCCCGGTCCATTAAGGGTTGGTCTTGTGTCATGGCGTCGGCATGATACAAGCCTGCGCCATGGCAACAAGTCCGTAAGGGATTAGGGTCTCATGAAGGTTCTGGTGGTCGGCTCGGGCGGACGCGAGCACGCACTATGTTGGGCAATCGCCGCGTCGCCTCTTTGCGACAAGCTCTACTGCGCACCCGGCAATGCCGGGATCGGCCGGGAGGCCGAGTGCGTGCCCATCAAGGCCGACGATCTCGACGGTATCGTGCGATTCGCTACGTCCAACGCCATCGACTTCGTCGTGGTCGGTCCCGAACAGCCGCTGGTGCTGGGTCTGGTGGACCGGCTCGAAGCGGCCGGCATCAAAACTTTCGGCCCCACGGCGGCCGCCGCGGCCCTTGAAGGGTCCAAGGGCTTCATGAAGGACCTCTGCGCGAAGTATGGGATTCCGACGGCTGCCTATGGCCGCTTCACCGACGCTGCCTCCGCCCGCGATTTCGTACGGGAGCGCGGCGCTCCGATCGTGGTCAAGGTCGATGGGCTGGCCGCCGGCAAGGGCGTCACCATAGCCCGCACGGTGGAGGAGGCGCTGGCCGCCATCGACGAGGCCATGGTCGATGCCCGGTTCGGCTCGGCGGGGACCGAGCTGGTGATCGAGGAATTCCTGGACGGGGAGGAAGTCAGCTTCTTCGCCCTGGTGGACGGCACCACCGCCCTGCCGCTGGTCTCCGCCCAGGATCACAAGGCCGCTTTCGACGGCGACACCGGCCCCAACACCGGCGGCATGGGAGCCTATTCCCCGGCGCCCGTGATGACCCCGGCGCTGGAAGCCCGCGTCATGCGCGAGATGATCGAGCCGACCGTGCGGGGCATGGCGGCGGAAGGACGGCCTTTCAGGGGCGTGCTGTTCGCCGGGCTGATGATCGTCGATACGCCGGAAGGCCCGGCGCCCAAGCTGCTGGAATACAACACCCGTTTCGGCGATCCGGAAACTCAGGTGCTGATGAAGCGGCTGATGTCCGACGTGCTGCCGGCGCTGGTGGCATCGCGCGACGGCGTCCTGAAGAACCTTCAGCTCCGCTGGTACGACGACTCGGCGCTGTGCGTCGTCATGGCCGCCCGGGGCTATCCCGGCGACTACCGCAAGGGGACGGAGATCCAGGGCCTGGACGAAGCCGGCGTCTTGCCGGACGTCTCGATCTTCCATGCCGGCACGGTGCTGTCGGCCGACGGACATGTACTGGCCGACGGCGGCCGGGTGCTCGGCGTCACCGCCATAGCGCCGACGGTACGCGACGCCCAGTCGCTGGCCTATGAAGCGGTGGACCGCATCCACTGGCCCGAAGGTTTCTGCCGCCGCGACATCGGCTGGCGGGCGATCGGCCGGGGCTGACCGGAACAGATGGGCGCCGCCTTGATTAAGCCGTGGTCGGGCGATAACAACGCTCACCGCCCGACCGGGCTCAGCTTGCCGATGCCGTTGCCGTGACCCCCTCGATCCCGATCCGGCGGACTGCCCGCCAAGCCACCCCGTCCGTCAGGCTCACCGCGCTGGCGCTGGCGATCGCGGTTCCGCTCGGGCTGATCCTGCTCAATCTGGCGATGGGACAGGACGCCAATTGGGACCTGCGGAACTACCACTGGTACAATCCGTACAGTTTCCTGAACGATCGATTCTTCTTCGATGTCGTCCCGGCCCAGACGCCCAGCTTCTACAACCCGACGCTGGATATCCCGTTCTTCCTGCTCGGCAATGCCGTGCCGGCCCCGGTCGCCTACAGCATCCTGGCCTTCGTCCAGTCGCTCAACTTCGTTCTGCTGTTCGCGTTGGCCCATGCCGTCCTGCGGATCGACCGCCCGCTGGCGAAGGTTTGGGCAGCGGCGGCAATAGCATTGGTCGGGGTCGCGGGCGGCGGCAATCTCTCGCAGATCGGCACGACCTTTCACGACAACACGATCAGCCTGGGCGTCTTCGGCGCCATGCTGCTGGTGGTCAGTCGCTGGGACCGGATCGTGGATGGGCCTGCCTCGTCCGCTCTCGGAACGGCATTCCTGGCCGGCCTGCTGGCCGGAACCGCGATGGGGCTGAAGCAGCCTTCGGTGATCTACTGCATCGGCGTCTGCTTCGCCTTCGCCGTCGTTCCCGTAACAGTGAAACAACGGTTCCTGCTGATCCTCGCCTGCGGCTTCGGCATCGTCGCCGCTTTCGCCCTGCTGTCCGGGCACTGGATGTGGTTTCTGTGGGAAACCCACGGCAATCCCATCCACCCCTACTACAACCACATCTTCAAGTCGCCGCTGGGCGCCATCAGCGACTATAAGGACCTGCACTACCATCCCAAGACGATGCTGGACCGGCTGGCGCTGCCGTTCCGGTTCAGCCTCGATCCCGAGATCGTCGGCGAGATCGTGTTCCGCGATTTCCGGATCGTGACGCTCTACGTGATCCTGCCGGTAGCCGCCCTGGCGAGCCTGATCGGCTTCGGTAGCCGGAACGCGGCTTCCGCCGCCCCTGGGCCTACCCGCTGGCTGCTGACCGTCGTCGCGCTGTCCTATGCCGCTTGGGCCTGGATGTTCTGCATCTACCGCTATGCCGTCCCGATCGAGATGCTGGCCCCGCTCGGCATCGTGCTTGCCCTCGGACTGCTGCCGCTCTCCCGAAAAGTCCGTTGGGGCACTGCCGCGCTGATCCTGGCCGCCCTTCAGGCGACTACCGTCTGGGGAACGTGGGGACGGTCGGACTGGACGGCTCATGTGGTCGAGTTCGACATGCCAGCAATTCCGGACCCGGACCATACGATGGTGCTGATCGGGGGATATCAGCCGGTCGGGCACCTGATACCGGCTTTTCCACCTCAGATCCCCTTCGTGAGGTTGCAAAGCAATTTCGTCCAGCCGGATTCGACCGACAACGGGTATTCGGAAGTGCTTCGGCGTAGGGTGATGGAACATCGCGGGGATTACTTTATGATCGCCACGGTCCCCGATACAGATATCGCGGCCGATGCCGCCGCGTTCTATGGATTGACCTTGGACTGGGATAGCTGCCAGACCCTCCATAACAATCTCGGTGAGCCGCACAGCTTCTGCGCGGTCCGTCGTAATCTGGCGGATCCTCAGTGATTTACTTCGAAATCAGGTGACTTTTGATAGACCAATTCTCCGACGCACGCCAAGACCTTGTCCCGGACACGAACCGGGTCGGCGCCGGAATTGCCGCAAACGATGTTCCGGACACCCTGCCGGCCGACCTGTCAGGCCTTGAGATCGCCGTCCTGATCCCGTGCTACAACGAGGAGGCGTCGATCGCGTCGGTGGTGCGCGACTTCCGCGCCACGCTGCCCGGCGCCAGCATCTATGTCTATGACAACAACTCCAAGGACCGTACGGTCGAACTGGCGCGCGAAGCCGGCGCCACGGTCCGGACCGAACCGCTCCAGGGTAAGGGCAACGTGGTCCGCCGGATGTTCGCGGACATCGAGGCGGACGTCTATGTCCTGGTCGACGGCGATGACACCTACCATGCTCCCAGCGCGCCGCTGCTGATCTCCAAGCTGGTGTCCGAACAGCTCGACATGGTCAATGGCGCGCGGGTGACGGAAATCGTCGAGGCCTATCGTCCCGGCCACCGGTTCGGCAACATGATGCTGACCGGGATCGTGGCGAAGATCTTCGGCAACCGGGTCGCCGACATGCTGTCCGGTTACCGCGTCTTCTCGCGCCGGTTCGTTAAGAGCTTCCCGGCCCTGAGCGGCGGGTTCGAGATCGAGACGGAGTTGACCGTCCACGCGCTGGAACTGCGGATGCCGATGTCAGACGTCGAGACGCCCTACAAGGACCGCCCACCCGGCTCCGCCAGCAAGCTCAGGACCTATTACGACGGTTTCCGCATCCTGAAGCTGATCCTGGTGCTCGTGAAGGAGGAGCGTCCGCTCCAGTTCTTCAGCATCATGTCGGGCGTGATGGCCTTCATAGCTCTGGTGCTGGCCTGGCCGGTTCTGGTCACCTTCCTCCAAACCGGCCTGGTGCCCCGTCTGCCGACGGCGGTGCTGTCCACCGGGCTGATGCTGCTGGCCTTCCTCAGCCTGACCTGCGGCCTGATCCTGGAAACGGTGACGCGCGGCCGCCGGGAGATCAAGCGGATGCAGTATCTGCGGGTCCCCGCTCCTGGCAACCGTCCGCGCAGCGTCGACACGGGAACCGGTGGCGGTACCGGAGCTGGGGCTGGAACCGCACTATGATCCGCCGCGTGTTTTCGGCTGAACTGATCAAGTTCGGCATGGTCGGGGTAATCGGACTTGGCGTCGACATCGCCGTGCTGTACCTGTGCCTCGACATCAGCGGCCTGGGCCTGTACGCGTCGCGCGTCGTCTCGTATCTGGCGGCCGCATCGACTACCTGGGCGCTTAACCGGGCGTTTACCTTCAGCGGCAATCATGCCGGCAAGATCCACCATCAATGGGCGCGCTTCGTAGCCGTCAACGCCTTCGGGGGCGCCGTCAACTACGCGGTCTATGCGGCACTGATCGCGTCCGGCGACCCCTTCACGGCGCATCCGGCATTGGCGGTGGCGGCCGGCTCGCTCGCCGGCCTTTTCTTCAATTTCACCGCTTCGAAGAAGCTGGTCTTTCGCCGTGCATGACGTTCCGTCCCTACTTCGGCGGTAACCGCATCCCGGCAGCCTGACACGAGTATTTTTGAACATGGATGAAAGCACTCTAATCAGCGCCCTGGTGATGGGCGTGGTCGAAGGCTTGACCGAATTCATCCCCGTCTCTTCGACCGGGCACCTGATCCTGCTGGGCGACCTGATCGGGTTCCAGGGACCGCCGGGCCGGCTGTTCGAAGTGGTGATCCAGCTGGGCGCGATCCTTGCCGTCTGCGTCGTCTACTTCCAGCGGCTGCTCCACATTGCCGTCACGCTTCCCAGCAGCCGGGAATCGCGCCGGTTCGTGCTGGCGATCCTGCTTGCCTTCCTGCCCGCCGCCGTGATCGGCGTGTTCGCGCATGGCTTCATCAAGAGCGTGCTGTTCAATCCCCATGTCGTCTCCGTGGCACTTATCGTCGGCGGCATCGCGATCCTGTGGATCGAGCGCAATCTGCCCGATCCCCGCCATTTCGCCGTGGAAGACTTCTCGCCGCGGCTGGCGCTCGGCATCGGCTTCGTCCAGACGCTGGCGATGATACCGGGCGTTTCGCGCTCCGGCGCCACGATCCTGGGCGCCCTGCTGATGGGCGTGGAGCGGCGCACGGCGGCGGAGTTCTCATTCTTCCTGGCGATCCCGACGATGCTGGGCGCGGTCGTCTACGATACCTACAAGAACTACAGCACCCTGACCTCCGACGGCTCCCTGGTCATCGCTATCGGGTTCGTCGCCGCCTTCGTGGCCGGTCTGCTGGTGGTGCGCAGCCTCGTCGCCTTCGTCGGGCGTTACGGCTTCACGCCGTTCGGCTGGTACCGCATCGCCCTGGGCGTGGTCATGCTGGCGATCCTGTCACTGCGCTGAAGCCGCCACACCCTTGACGACAACAGCGAATGGTAATATCGCGCGTCCTCGGAGAGGGCTTGAGTAAAACCGGAACTCCCCGTAATACTTTCGCGCGGAGTATGGGGCGTCTTGCCCCGACAGGGGAGGTCCGGAGATGGTGCGGGTGCGGGGCGGCTTTGGCTGTCTGGTAGCGTTGGTCACCGCCGTTATGGTTTGCCTTTCCCTACCCGGCCGCGCCGGTCAGTTGACGCAGGAGCAGCGGGAGGAAGCCGATCTCTTCGTCCTCGGCAATACCGTCTTCATCCTGTACCACGAGCTGGGCCATGCGCTGATCGACCAATTGGGATTGCCGGTCCTGGGGCACGAGGAAGACGCGGCCGACAATCTCGCCAGCATCATGATGATCCCCGAGCAAGCCGATCCGATGATGGACGAGCTGATCATCGCCGCCGCCGACGGCTGGTATCTCGGCAATATCTGGCAGCGCGAAGCCGGCAATACCGAGCCTGCATGGTGGGGCGAGCATGCGCTCGACATGCAGCGGTTCTATTCCGTCGTGTGCCTTATGTACGGCAGCGACCCCGCCGGCTTTTCCGATCTCGCGGCAAGCGTCAGCCTGCCAGCGGATCGGCGGACGACCTGTCCGGCCGATTATGCCCAGGCCCGTGCGGGATGGACGCGGCTGCTGGCGCCCCACATGAACCCCGTCGAGTCGCGCTCCGCTGGCGACAGCCGGATCTCCCTGGAGTTCGAGGCGCCGGATCCTGCCTATGGCTATGTCTCGTCACTGCTGCATGAATCAGGGCTGATAAACGCGATCGCGCGCGATATCGGGAGCAGTTTCAAGCTGCCCAGCGACCTTACGATACGGTTCAGAAACTGCGGCGCCGATATGGCCAATGCCTTCTACGACAAGGCCGGACCGTCGGTGACCCTGTGCTACGAACTGGTGTCTTTCTATAACGACCTCATCCTGCGCGACATTTCCCGTCGATAGCTAACCATGAAGACCCGATTCATCACTGGTTGAGCCAGATCAAGGATCGGCAAGCCGATCTGATCTCACACTCGGCGCTAACGGGCTCCCATGGCCGGACCCATTCTGGTTTCGGTGCGGTTGCTGCGGCGGGTGACAATGATGAAACTGACGAACACCACTCTGCTGACTCGCCTTCTGACGGGCTTCGGAGCGATCCTGGCGCTCTCCTGCCTGCTCGGCCTGATCTCGCTGAACAAGCTGGAAACGGTCAGCGGGCTGACGGCGGATCTCCACGAACACTCCCTCGCCGTGGCGACTTCCGTGCTGGAAGCCAACGCCGGCATCATCGCCATGCACCGTTCCATGAAGGACGTGGCTCTCGCTCAGGATGCCGCCGGGATCGACGCTGCGGCGCAGGCGGTCGACACATCGGAAAAGCAGGTGTTCGCCGCCATGACGTACGCCCAGGAGCGCTTTCTGGGCGACAGGAAGGAGTTCGACGATACCCTCAAGGCCATCCGCGACTGGCAGCCGATCCGGGCCGAAGTGATTGCCGCCATGAAGGCCGGCGACCGGGAAACCGGGGCGACGATCACCAGGACCAAGGGTGCGGTCCAGGTCAAGCTGATCGCGGAGCGGATGGATGCCCTGGTCGCCGGCGTCAAGCGCCGCGCCGACAGCTTCGCGGCGGAAGCGACGGAAACGGGCGCACAGGCCAAGACACTGGTGACGTCGGCTCTTACCGTCATGATCGTCCTGGGCCTAGCCATCGCCTGGGCGATCACCCACGGCATCAGGGGTCCGATCGGCCAGCTGCGCGACGTCATGGGACGGCTGGCGAAGCAGGACTACACAGCCGTCGTGCCTTATACCGCCAACACGAACGAGATCGGCCAGATCGCCAAGGCTGTCGAGTTCTTCAAGGAGAACGGCATCGCCGTGACACGCCTGCGCGAAGAGCAGGAGAGGATGAAGGCGGAGGGCGAGGCGCTGCGGAAAAAGCAGATCATGGTTCTGGCGGACGATTTCGAAGCCCATGTCGAGGCCGTCGTGGAGCATGTCGCCTCCGCCGCCACGGAGATGACGGCGACCGCCAGCAGTATGTCCGCCGTAGCGGAGCAGGCGACTCGCCAATCCACGGCGGCGGCCAGCGCTGCGGAAGCGGCGTCCGGCAACGTCCAGACCGTCGCCTCCGCGGCCGAGGAACTCTCGGCCTCGATCACGGAGATCGGCCGTCAGGTCAGTCAGGCCTCCGATACGTCGCGGGAAGCCGTCGTCAAGGCGGAACGCACCAACCAGATCGTCGCCGGCTTGTCCGACGCCGCCGAAAAAATCGGTCAGGTGGTCAGCCTGATCAACGACATCGCCAGCCAGACCAACCTTCTGGCGCTGAACGCCACGATCGAGGCGGCACGCGCGGGCGAAGCCGGCAAGGGCTTCGCCATCGTGGCGTCGGAGGTCAAGAACCTCGCCAACCAGACCGCCAAGGCGACGGAGGAGATCGCCAGCCAGATATCGTCGGTCCAGGCGGCGACGGGTCAGGCGGTGACGGCGATCCAGGACATCACGGCGACCATCTCGGCCGTCAGCGACAGCTCCGCCGCCATCGCTTCCGCAGTCGAGCAGCAGCGGGCCGCGACCAGCGAGATCGCCCGCAACGTCGAGGAAGCGGCGCGCGGCACCCAGGAGGTTTCCAACAACATCACGGGCGTCTCTGAAGCAGCCCACGAAGCCGCGCGAACCGCCCAGCAGGTATTGGCGGAAGCCGGTCAGCTTTCGAAGCAGTCGGAGAGCCTCAACCGCGAGGTCGGCGTCTTCATGGGGCGGGTGCGCGCGAGTTGATACCCCGATAAGTCCTGGCAGCCCTTCCCAGGTCCGTGGACGGCAGCCATGGACTTGAGAGGGGGAATCGCCATATAACCGCGCATCATGACCATCCCGTTTCTGAAGATGCACGGGCTCGGCAACGACTTCGTCGTCATCGATGCCCGCAGCCGAACCCTGTCCCTGACCGAAGCGCAGGTCCGTGCCATCGCGGACCGGCGCACGGGCGTCGGCTTCGACCAGTTCATCGTGATCCAGCCGCCCAGGACACAAGGCGCTACCGCCTTCATGCAGATCCTGAACCCGGACGGCAGCGAGTCCGGGGCCTGCGGCAATGCCACCCGCTGCGTAGCACACCTTCTGATGGAACAGTCCGGCATCGCTGAAGCGGTGATCGAGACAATCTCCGGGCTTCTGCCCGCCACGGCGGAAGCCAACGGGCTGATAACGGTGGACATGGGTCCGGCGCGGCTGGACTGGCGCGACATTCCGCTGGCCGGTCCTGCCGACACGCTTCGCCTCGACGTGTCGGAAGGCCCCTGGTCCGGGCCGGTGGCGGTCAGCATGGGCAACCCGCATATCGTCTTCTTCGTCGACGACGTGGACGCCGTTCCGCTGGAACGGGTCGGTCCTGTCCTGGAACATCATCCGGCCTTCCCCCAGCGCGCCAATATCGAGTTCGTCCAGGTGCTTTCCCGCACGGAGATCCGCATGCGCGTCTGGGAACGCGGCGCCGGCATCACCCGCGCCTGCGGCTCCGGCTCCTGTGCCGTACAGGTCGCGGCGGTCCGGCGCGGGCTGACCGACCGGCGGGCGGAAGTGGTGCTGGACGGTGGCAGCCTGACCATCGAGTGGCAGGAGAACGGGCATGTCCTGATGACGGGGCCGGTGGCGCTCAGCTTCAGCGGCGTCCTGCAACCGGACCTCCTGGGCCAGACATCGGTCGGGGCGGCGTTGGTGACCGCATGACCACCGAGTTCATCACCTTCGGCTGCCGGCTGAACACCTACGAATCCGAAGTGATGCGGGAGAACGCCGCCGCCGCCGGCTTGACCGACGCCATCATCGTCAATACCTGCGCTGTCACGTCGGAAGCCGAGCGGCAGGCCCGTCAGGCGATCCGCAAGGCGCGCCGCGAGAATCCCGCCGCTCGCATCATCGTGACCGGCTGCGCCGCCCAGATCGACCCGGCCAAGTTCGCCGCCATGCCGGAAGTCGATCAGGTCCTCGGCAACGAGGAGAAGCTGAAGCCCGAAAGCTTCGGCCTGGACAGTTCGACCGAACGCGTCCTTGTCAACGACATCATGTCGGTCAGGGAGACGGCCAGCCACCTGATCGGCGGGCTGGAAGGCCGTGCCCGCGCCTTCGTCCAGGTCCAGAACGGCTGCGACCACCGCTGCACCTTCTGCATCATCCCCTATGGCCGGGGTAACTCACGCTCGGTCGCGATCGGCGAAATCGTCCGGCAGGTCCGCCTGCTGGTCCAGTCCGGCTATAACGAGATCGTGCTGACCGGCGTCGATATCACCTCCTACGGTCCAGACCTGCCCGGCAAGCCGACGCTGGGGCAGATGATCCGCCGGCTGCTGGCCCAGGTGCCGGATCTGAAGCGGCTGCGGCTGTCCTCGCTCGACCCGGTCGAGATCGACGACGATTTGTGGCGCCTGATCGCCGAGGAACCGCGCCTGATGCCGCACCTCCATGTCAGTCTCCAGGCGGGCGACGACATGGTGCTGAAGCGCATGAAGCGCCGGCATCTCCGGGACGACGCGATCGAGTTCTGCCGGCGTGCCCGCGACCTGCGGCCCGACATGGTGTTCGGCGCCGACCTGATCGCCGGCTTCCCGACCGAAACAGACGAGATGTTCGAGAACACGCTGAGGGCGGTGGACGAATGCGGCCTGACGTGGCTGCACATATTCCCCTACTCCCCCCGCCCCGGCACCCCTGCGGCCAAGATGCCGCAGGTCAATGGACTGGTCCGCAAGGAACGGGCGGCACGCCTGCGCGAGGCAGGTTCCCAAGCCGTCAGCCGCTTCCTGAGCGGACGTATCGGAACACATGCCGCCGTCTTGGCGGAAAAGGAAACCCTCGGCCGAACCGAGCAATTCGCCGAAGTGCGCCTGGACCAGCCCGTCGAACCGGGTTCGGTCGTACGGGCTGAAATCGTCGGCGTCGATGCGGAACACCTGATCGGCCGGATCGACCGGAGTATCGCATGCTGAAATTCTGGCGCCGCAATAAGCAGGAGCCGACTAAGCCCGAGCAGGAAGAAGTCAGGCAGGATACTCCGGAGATCGAGACCGAAGCGGAACGGCAGGAAGCGGAACCGGTCATCGAGCCGGAGCCGGAACCCGAGCTTGAACCGGAACCGGAGCCCGAGCCCGAACCTGTATTGGCCCTGGCGGAACCCGAGCCGGAGCAGCCGGTGAAGAAGGGCTGGCTCTCGCGTCTGCGCGAAGGGCTGACCAAATCGACGTCCAAGCTGACCGACGGCATTTCCGGCATCTTCACCAAGCGCAAGCTGGACGACGAAGCGCTGGAAGAGCTCGAGGAACTGCTGATCACGGCAGACCTCGGCCCCGTCACGGCGGCCAAGGTGACCGCCGAACTCGCCCGCACCCGTTTCGGTAAGGAGGTTTCCCCCGACGAGGTTCGCCGGACCCTAGCCGCCAGCATCGCCCAGATCCTGGAACCCGTGGCCGAACCGCTGGTGATCGATCCGGACGCCAAGCCGCACGTCATCCTGGTGGTCGGCGTCAACGGCGCCGGCAAGACCACGACCATCGGCAAGATGGCCAAGCAGTTCCGCACCGAAGGCAAGTCGGTCATCATCGCGGCGGGCGACACCTTCCGCGCGGCGGCCGTCCAGCAGCTTCAGGTCTGGGGTGAGCGTTCCGGCTGCCCCGTCGTCTCGAAGGAGACGGGGGCCGATGCCGCCGGCCTCGCCTTCGACGCGCTGGAGCGCGCCAAGCGCGAGAAGGCGGATATCCTGCTGATCGACACGGCGGGACGGCTTCAGAACAAGGCCAACCTGATGGCCGAACTTCAGAAGATCATCCGCGTTATCAAGAAAATGGACCCGGAGACGCCGCAGTCGGTGCTTCTGGTGCTGGACGCCACGACCGGGCAGAATGCCCACAGTCAGGTCGAAGTGTTTGGCGAGATGGTCAACGTCACCGGCCTGATCGTGACCAAGCTGGACGGCTCCGCCCGGGGCGGCGTGCTGGTGGCGCTGGCGGAGAAGTACGGCTTGCCGGTCCACCTGATCGGCGTCGGCGAAAGCCTGGAAGACATGCGGCCCTTCGAGGCCGGATCGTTTGCCCGCTCGCTGATGGGCCTTGAAAGCTAGAGGGAGAGCCTAGGAGACCATGCCGAACTCGACCAGCCATATCGGCCTTCCCTTCGCTGCCGAACATTTCACCGACCCGGCGGCGGCGCTGGAGCGCGTGCGCGAGATCTACGACGCCAACACCGCCTATCTCCGCGACTGCTTCAAGCGCTTCTCCGCCGGCGAAGACCTTCAGCAGCGCGTCCACGCCTGCTATCCCTTCGTCCGCGTCCATACCGAGATCGGGACGCGGGTGGATACGCGGCTGGCATACGGCTTCGTGGCGGGACCCGGTACCTATGCGACGACGGTGACCCGCCCTGACCTGTTCTCGTACTATTTCCTGGAACAGTTCGAACAGTTGCGGCGCAACCATAACGTCGTCCTGGAAGTGGGCGTCAGCCGGCAGCCGATCCCGATCCATTTCGCCTTCCCCGAGGGACTGCATGTCGAAAGCGACCTGACGCCCGAGCGGCTGTCGGTGATGCGCGACGTCTTCGACCTGCCCGACCTGTCGCAGATGGACGACAGCATCGTCAACGGGACCCATCAGCCGGCTCCGGACGAGCCGACGCCGCTGGCGCTGTTCACCGGCCCGCGCGTGGACTATTCGCTCCATCGGCTGAAGCACTACACCGCGACATCGCCGGACCATTTCCAGAACTTCGTCCTGTTCACCAACTACCAGTTCTACATTGACGAGTTCATCCGGCTCGGCATGGAGATCATGTCGCCATCAGACGATCCGGACACGCAGGAATACCGCAAGCAATACACCGCCTTCGTCGAACCCGGCGACTTCACCATCCCGAACCAGAACCTGGGCGGCGCTGACGCCACGGGCACCCGGCTGGGGCGCCTGCCGCAGATGCCGGCCTACCACCTGAAGCGGGCGGACGGCTCCGGCATCACGATGGTCAACATCGGCGTCGGTCCCAGCAACGCCAAGACGATCACCGACCACATCGCCGTCCTGCGCCCCCACGCCTGGATCATGCTCGGCCACTGCGCCGGCCTCCGTAACACCCAGCGCCTGGGCGATTACGTGCTGGCCCATGGCTATGTCCGGGAAGACCACGTGCTGGACGCCGACCTGCCGATCTGGGTCCCCGTCCCGCCGCTGGCAGAAGTCCAGGTAGCCCTGGAGGGCGCCGTCGGACAGGTCACCGGCCTGAGCGGCTACGAGTTGAAGCGGGTGATGCGGACCGGTACCGTCGCCACCATTGACAACCGCAACTGGGAGCTCCGCGACCATACCGAGATGGTCCAGCGCTTCAGCCAGAGCCGCGCCATAGCTCTGGACATGGAAAGCGCCACGATAGCCGCCAACGGCTTCCGCTTTCGCGTGCCCTACGGAACGCTGCTGTGCGTCTCCGACAAGCCGCTGCACGGCGAGTTGAAGCTTCCCGGCATGGCGAACAACTTCTACCGCCGGCAGGTCGACCAGCACCTCAAGATCGGCGTGTTGGCAATGGAACTGCTGCGCCGCAACGGACTGGAAAAACTGCATTCCAGAAAGCTGCGGAGCTTTGCGGAGGCGGCGTTCCAGTAGGCGATCCAACCTCGCCTTCAGGAGTCGATATCGGAACCGGGCTCTCTCCGGCTCAGCACGGCTCGGCTGAAGTTCGAAAAATCGTTCAGGTGCTCTTCGATGATCTGAACGAGAATGGAGACTTCCATGGCCTGATAATCATGCACCACGATGTTGCGAAAGCCCGCCATGCGCTAGAGGTTCGCACCCAGATCCGGCTCGATTATCCCAGCCTGCTGAAGAAGCCTGAACACATCGCGGCTGCTTTTGGGAAGACCGAGGTGACGGCGGCGTATCAGAATCTGTCCCATGTCGATGCAGGCTTGGCACGCCCGCAGGATGTTCAACACGGCGATGTCCTGACGGTCCTGATCCACCAGGAAGGCGGCAGGATCGTTATCGTACTTCTCACGGATGCGTTCCAAGCAACGCTGGATAACGACTGCTTTTTCAGCAAGCAGATCATCGGCCATTAAGCCGCCCCTCGCGCATGATATCTGCGATCAAGGGCCTGCGAGCTTCATTCAATTCCATCATATCATTTAGAATGAAGATTTCGTACCGCTCGGCTTCGACTGGGTCGTTCGTGAACAGCAATTTTCCGTTTGTGACGATCTGATGCTTCAGGACGGTATCCGCCTTCAGCAGATCGATCAGATCGACATCGACGTCGAGCCGGCTGGCGATATCCTCGCCTGCCATCCACAGACTGACGGAATCGGCGGGACCATCGAGCACGACGGCTAAGTCCAGATCGCTGTCGGGCCATTCTTCGCCGATGGCGCGGCTTCCGAACAGGTATACCCTGCGCACCCCCGGAAGCGCCTCCCGCACGGCTGCCAGGATGTCGGAGTCGGTGATCATGCGCTAACACCTTCCTCTTCCAACCGGCAGTGCTGGCGATGCGGCCGCTAGGGCCGCACCATAACCATACTACTTCTTGCCGGCTTCCGGCTCCACATTCTCGGCGCCCTTGCGGGTGCCGCCGAACTTGTCCGGACCGCCGGCATCCTTGGCGCCGGGCTTGTGGTGGTTGCCGGTGTTCTGTTGGTCGTCGGTGTGCTCGACGCTCTGTTCGGTATGCGGCTGCTTCATGCTGTCCTCCGTTGGTTACCTTGGAGAACAGCCCAGACGCGCAAGGGTTTCCTGGACCCCGCTACCAGACCGCTACTCGGCGGCGCCCGGCACGCCCTTGGTGGTGGAATACTCGAAGTGCAGCACCTCGCCGGGATGGACCAGCGGGAAGGCCGAATAGGCCGCCGCAGCGGCCTCCGCGAAGCCGGACAGGATCAGCTTCAGCTTGCCGGGATACGTCGCGATGTCGCCGATGGCGAAGATGCCGGGAAGACTGGTGGCGCAGGTCGATTGCTCGATCTTGATGTGGTGGCGCTCCAGGTTCAGCCCCCAGTCGGCGATCGGCCCCAGGTTCATGGCGAGGCCGA
The DNA here is from genome assembly GCF_000936425.1 of Skermanella aerolata KACC 11604. Classification (GTDB taxonomy): domain Bacteria; phylum Pseudomonadota; class Alphaproteobacteria; order Azospirillales; family Azospirillaceae; genus Skermanella; species Skermanella aerolata. The sequence continues at coordinate 229,304 of NZ_AVFK01000005.1, forward strand.
AGAACGGCAGCAGCACGTCGGCATCCAGCACCTTCTCGTCGCCGTCCAGCGTCGCCACCCGGACGCCGGTCAACGTGCCATCCGTCCCTTCCAGTCCGGCGAGCTGGTATGGCACGACCATCTCGACCTTGCCTTCCTTGGTCAGTTGCTCAAGCCGTGCGACGCTTTCCGGTGCGGCACGGAACTTGGCGCGCCGGTGGACGACCATGATCTTGGCCGCGACCTCGGCAAGGCTGTTCGCCCAGTCGACGGCGCTGTCGCCGCCGCCCGCGATCACCACCCGCTTGCCGGCATAGTCCAGCCGGCGACGCACCAGATAATGGACCGACTTGCCTTCGTACTGCTCCAGCCCGTCCAGCGGCGGCCGGTTCGGCCCGAAGGCGCCGACGCCCGCCGCGACGATGACGGCCTTGGCGTTGATCCGCGTCCCCGCGGAGGTCTCGACCAGCCAGCGGTCGCCTTCCGCCCGGCTCAGGCTGACGACCTGCTGCCCAAGGTGATAAACCGGCGAGAAAGGAGCCGTCTGCTCGTTCAGCCGCTCGATCAGATCGGCCGCGTCAATGGACGGGTAACCAGGAATGTCGTAAATGGGTTTTTCCGGATAGAGCGCGGCGCATTGCCCGCCAATCACGTCGAGGGCATCGATAACGTGGCATTTCATACGCAGCATGCCGCATTCGAAGATGGCGAACAGACCAACTGGACCGGCACCGATAATGGCGACATCGGTATGCTGCTCGGGGCTCGACATGGTGACTCCGGAAAAGCTAGGAAGGGTGTGGCATTGATTTCCCTTCATGTACCGGATTTCCAGCCGGGATCAAACCCCCGGCATCATCTCCCTCTGCGGACGGCACTGAGCATATGCCAATGACGGCTCCACGCCAGCACGGCCTGATCATCGACCTGGACGACGAAGCGGCCACGGCAGCTCTTGCAACCCGTGTCGGCGCACTCCTGCGCCCCGGCGATATGGTGGCGTTGCGCGGCGATCTCGGCGCCGGCAAGACGGCCTTCGCCCGCGCGCTGATCCAGTCGCACGGCGATCCCGACGACGAAGTGCCCAGCCCGACCTTCACGCTGGTCCAGACCTACGAGACGCCCAAAGGCGCGATCTGGCACTTCGACCTCTACCGCCTCTCCGGTCCCGACGAAGTGATCGAGCTTGGCTGGGACGACGTACGCGCCGACGGCATCGCCTTGGTCGAGTGGCCGGACCGCCTCGGCAGCCTGCTGCCGACCGACCGGCTGGACATCGCGATCTCCTTCGGCCCCACACCTGAGTCCCGCCGTGCCGCCCTGACCGGTCACGGCGGCTGGGCCGCCCGGCTCGCCCCGCTGGAGAACCCGCCGAAGTGACTGATCGCCCCGAAATCATTTCCAACTTTCTCAGCACCCACGGCTGGGGAACAGCCCTCCGCGATCCTCTCGTCGGGGATGCCTCCGCCCGCCGCTACCTGCGTCTGGCGCGCGGGAACGAGCGCGCGATCCTGATGGACTCGCCCAACCCCGCTGAAGACGTTGTCCCCTTCATCGCGATCGCCGATATCCTCCACCGCCTCGGCCTGTCAGCTCCCGAGATCAAGGCGGCGCAGCCCGACGACGGCCTGCTGCTGCTGGAAGACTTCGGCGACGGCACCTTCACCCGCCTGATCGCACAGGCGACCGACCCCGCCGAACTTTACCGGCTTGCGGTCGATGCCTTGGCCGTGATCCACCGGGATTTCCGCCCGGACCAAGCCTCCACGATCAACCTGCCCCGCTACGACGCCGACCTGTTCATCGAACAGGTCATGCTGCTGGCCGACGTCTACGTCCCCGCAGCGCTGGGCCGCGCCGCCACCGCCGCCGAGCGGACCGAGCTTGAGCAGGCTTGGCGCGCGACGGTCCCCGACGCGGTCCAAATCGGCACGTCCCTGCTGCACCGGGACTATCACGTCGACAACCTGATGCGGTTGCCCGACCGCGCCGGCCCGGCCGCCTGCGGCCTGCTCGATTTCCAGAACGCCGGCCTCGGTCCCATCAGCTACGATCTGGTATCCCTGCTGGAAGACGCCCGCCGCGACGTTCCGACACCGCTTGCCACCGCGATGCTCGACCACTACCTGAAAGGCTTCCCGGACCTCGACCGCGACGCGTTCTTCCGGTCCTACGCTGTGCTGGGCGCCGTCCGGCACACCCGCATCGTCGCGGTCTTCGCCCGCCTGCACCTGTCCCATGGCCGGTCGGAATACCTGCAACATCTTCCCCGCGTCTGGCGCCTGCTGGAAGCGAAATTGGCCGAACCGGCACTGACGCCAGTGCGCGACTGGTTCGACCGGACCCTGCCTCCCCAGGCCCGCGCCCCTCTGTTCCATTTGAAAGCAAGTGATTGATGACGACCCTGACTCACGCGATGGTGCTGGCCGCCGGGCTAGGCCTGCGCATGCGCCCCTTGACGCTCGAAATGCCGAAGCCGCTGATCTCCGTCGCCGGCAAGCCCCTGCTCGACCACGCGCTCGACCGGGTCGCGGCGGCTGGGATCGGGACCGCCGTGGTCAACACCCACTACAAGGGTGAGATGATCGCGGCCCACCTGAAGGACCGCACGGCTCCCCATGTCGTGCTGTCGCCCGAAGCCGATTTGCTGGAAACCGGCGGCGGCATCAAGCACGCGCTGCCGCTCCTGGGAACCGACCCATTCCTGTCGGTCAACGCCGACATCCTGTGGATGGATGGCCCGACCACCGCGATCGAGCGGCTGCTTCTGGCCTGGAACCCGAAGGCGATGGACGCGCTGCTGCTGCTCCACCCCGCCGTCAGCGCCTATGGCTATGACGGAAAGGGCGATTTCCACATGGACCCGATCGGCAAGGTCACCCGCCGCCGCAGCGGAGAGATCGCTCCCTTCGTCTTCGCCGGCGTTCAGATCCTGAAACCCGAGCTGTTCGCCGACACGCCCGACGGCGCGTTCTCGACCAACCTGATCTGGGACCGGCTGCTGGAGAGCGAACGCCTCTACGGCATGCGTCACGATGGCCTATGGTTCCACGTCGGGACCCCTGCCAGCATCGGTCAGGTCGAAGAGCATCTGGAAGTCCGGCCGCACCACGCCGAGTCGTAACCGTTCCGTTAACGATCAGGCCCGCTAAATACAATATATGGGAAGAATTTGCATCCCGACCCCGAGCTGTAGTATAGGTGGTCGTCGAACCTGCTGGTATTCACAAGCTCGGGGATCGACGGCCATATGGCCCACCCTACCGCAAAAGTCTTCACCATCCCAGCCGGCGTGCCCTTCGTGGACGCGCTCGCGACCGGCATCCTGGCACGGGCGGAGGCCGAAGGCGGCCCCCTGACCCTCGCTCAGTACAGCATCCTGCTGCCGACCCGCCGCGCCTGCCGCACGCTCCGCGAAGCCTTCCTCCGGCTGTCGGGCGGAGCGCCGCAACTGCTGCCGCGCATGAGCCCGCTCGGCGACATCGACGCCGACGAGCTGAGCCTGTCGCTGGAAGAAATTCCCGGCCTTGCCGGCGCGCTCGACCTGCCCCCCGCACTCTCCAGCCTGCGCCGGCAACTGCTGCTGGGCCGCGCCATCCTGGCCAAGGACGGCAAGGGCATCACCGCCGATCAGGCCGCCCGTCTGGCCGCCGAACTGGCCCGTCTGCTCGATCAGGTTCATACCGAGGGTGTGCCCTTCGACGGCCTGACCAACCTCGTCCCCGAGGAATACGCCCAGCACTGGCAGATCACGCTTGAATTCCTGAAGATCCTGACGGAGATCTGGCCGACCATCCTCGACCTGGAAGGCGCCATCGACGCCGCCCAGCGGCGCAATCTGGTGTTGAAGGCGCAGGCCGACGCGTGGCGAGCCAATCCTCCCGCCGGTCCCGTCATCGCCGCCGGATCGACCGGCACGATCCCCGCGACCGCCGACCTGCTCGAAGTGATCGCCAACCTGCCCCAGGGCTGCATCGTCCTGCCCGGCCTGGACCAGGAGATGGACGACGAGAGCTGGACGGCGGCTTCCATCGACGACGGCCACCCGCAGCATGGCCTCGCCAGCCTGCTGACCAAGCTGAAACTCCCCCGCGCCGAAGTCCAGCCGTGGGACTGCCCTCTGGAACCCGCCAACCCCGCCCGCACCAGCCTGATCGCGGAGGCCATGCGCCCCGCCGCCACGACGGAGGCATGGCGGGCGCTCGACTCGTTCGATGAATCGGCACTTGGCGGCATCACCCGGATCGACTGCCCGACCTCCCAGGAAGAAGCCGCCGTCATCGCCCTGATGATGCGGCAGGCGCTGGAAATCCCCGGCCGCACCGCGGCCCTGATCACGCCGGACCGCAATCTCGCCCGCCGCGTCGCCACGGCCCTTGAGCGCTGGGACATCGCCGTTGACGACTCCGGCGGACGCCCGCTGGCGGATACCGCCGTCGGCGCCTATCTGCGCCTGACAGCCGAATGCGCCGTCGAGAACGCCGATCCGCTCCGCCTGCTGGCCCTGCTCAAGCACCCCCTGGCGGGCGGCCGGCTGGAGCTGATCAAGTTCCGCAACCGCGCCCGCCATCTGGAACGCGCTGTCCTGCGCGGTCCCCGCCCCGCCCCCGGTTTCCGCGGCCTGCTCACCGCCCTGAAAGAAGCCGACGAACGCCGCTTCGACTTCGGCGAGGAAGGCCGCGTCAAGCTGATCCAGTTCGTTGAGAAGCTGCAAAACCGTGCGGCCGATTTCTTCGACGCGATGTCCGGCCCCAACGCGCTCCAGCCTGCCGACTGGCTGCGACTGCACATCGCGTTTGCCGAGTCGCTCGCCGCAACCGACGACATCAGCGGCCCAGAGCGGCTGTGGCGGCACGAGGACGGCGAAGCCGCCGCGACATTCGTCAACGAGATGATGCAGGCAGCGGGAGACTTCCCGCCGATCTCCGCCTCCCAGTACCCCGCCTTCCTCGAAGCCCTGATGGCCTCGACCGTGGTCCGTCCGCGCTACGGCCGCCACCCGCGCCTCAGCATCCTGGGTCTGCTGGAAGCTCGCCTTCAGCATGCCGACGTCATGATCTTGGGCGGCCTCAACGAGGGCACTTGGCCGCCGGACGCAGCGGCGGACCCGTGGCTGTCCCGCCCGATGCGGAAGGCCTTCGGCCTGCCGGTGCCGGAACGTCAGGTCGGCGTCGCGGCCCACGACTTCGTCCAGGCGGCAGGCGGCACCAGCGTCGTCCTGACACGGGCCGAGCGGGTGGACGGCACGCCCACCGTCCCGTCCCGCTGGCTGCTGCGCCTGGACACCGTCCTGCGCGGCCTCAACCTCCACGGTCTGATCGACGCCGAGGCGGAGCAGTGGCTGTCCTGGGTCGAACAGCTCGACCGCCCGGACGAAGTCCGCCCCGTCCAGGCGCCCGAACCGCGTCCTCCGCTCGCCGCCCGCCCGCGCACCCTGTCGGTGACCGAGATCGAAACGTGGATGCGCGACCCCTATGCGATCTACGCCCGCCGCGTGCTGAGGCTGGACGCGCTGGAACCCATCGCGGCCGATCCCGGAGCGGCGGAGCGCGGCCAGTTCATCCATCAGGCGCTCGACACCTTCGTCAAGGCTTACCCCAACGCCCTCCCCGCCGATGCGCTGGAAAAGCTAACCCACTTCGGTCAGGACGCCTTCGGCAAGCTGCTGTCGCAGCCGGAAGTCTGGGCCTTCTGGTGGCCCCGGTTCGAGCGTGTCGCCGCGTGGTTCGTCCAGTTCGAAACAGAGCGCCGCCGCACCATCCGCCCGCTTGCGACCGAAGTGAAAGGCAGGCTGGTGCTGGAAGGCCCCGCCGGTCCCTTCACGCTCCGCGCCAAGGCCGACCGGATCGACAAGCTGCCGGACGGCGGCCTCGCGATCATCGACTACAAGACCGGCACGCCGCCATCGAGCACCGAAGTAGCGCTGGGCTTCGCCCCGCAGCTCCCGCTGGAGGCCGTCATGGCGGCCACCGGCGGCTTCGAGTCGGTCGATGCCTCCCCCGTCGGCGCCATGGCGTTCTGGAAGCTGAGCGGCGGCGATCCCGCCGGCTCCGAGATCCCCGTCAAGGGCGACCTGACCGTGCTGGCGGAACAGGCCCGCTCCGGCCTGATCGACCTGATCCGCACCTTCGACGACCCCGCTACGCCCTACCGCTCGCGCCCCCGCCCCGACTGGGCGCCGCGCTACACCGACTACGGCCACCTCGCCCGCGTCCAGGAATGGTCCGCCGGCGGCGGGGAGCCTGTGGAATGAGCGCCCCTGCATCGAGCGCCCTTAAATCGAGCGACACCCCATGAGCGTCATCGAACTGCCCACCCGAGCGATCGACCCCAACGTCAAGCAGCGCAGCGCCAGCGATCCGGAATGCTCCGTCTGGGTCGGCGCCTCCGCCGGCACCGGCAAGACCAAGGTGCTGACCGACCGCGTGCTGCGCCTGATGCTGGCTGGCACCCAGCCGTCGCGCATCCTCTGCCTGACCTTCACCAAGGCGGCGGCGGCGGAAATGTCGATCCGCATCAACAACACGCTGGCGCAATGGGCGACGCTGCGCGACGACCGCCTGGAAGACCGGCTGACCGACCTGACCGGCGCCCGCCCCGACGCCGACATGCGCACCCGCGCCCGCCGGCTGTTCGCCCAAGTGGTGGATTGCCCCGGCGGCATGAAGATCCAGACCATCCACGCCTTCTGCCAGTCGCTGCTGCGCCGCTTCCCGCTGGAAGCCGACCTTGCCCCGCAGTTCGACGTGATGGACGAGCGCACCGCCGACGAGCTGTTGGCCGCAGCCCGCGACACCGTCCTGGCCCGCTCGCGCTTCGAGGCCGGCAGCGAACTCGGCAAGGCAGTCACCCGCCTGACCCGCGACATCCAGCAGGACGACTTCGCTGATATCCTGAAGTCGATCGCGATGGAGCGCGGCCGCATCCGCCGCATCATCGAGCGCCACGGTAGCCTGTCCGCCACCATCGACGCCGTCTTCGACCTGCTGAAGGTGCCGCCCGGCGCCGACGAGACCGAAATCCTCACCCAGGCGTGCCACGACGGCGCCTTCGACGTCCCCGGCCTGCGCGACGCCTGCCGCGCCCTCTCATTGGGCAGCAACACCGACCAGGAACGCGGCACCGGAATCCAGGCATGGCTGGACGCCGCCGAGTCCCGGATCGAGCGCTTCCACGATTTCGTCAAGCACTTCCTGACCACCGAGGGAACTCCCCGCAAGACCCTGCTGACCAAGAAGCCCGCGACATCCAACCCCGCAGCGCTCCAATGCCTGATGGCCGAGGCCGAGCGCCTGTGCCAGATCATCGACCGGGTCAAGTCGGCCGGAGTCGCCAACTCGACCTCCGCCCTGCTGATCCTGGCCGAAGCGCTGATCGAGACCTACACCCAGCTCAAGGCCGACCGCTCGCGGCTGGACTATGACGATTTGATCCTGGCGGCCCAGCACCTGCTGACCAAGGACGGCGTCGCCCCCTGGGTGCTGTTCAAGCTGGACGGCGGCCTGGACCATATCCTGATCGACGAGGCGCAGGACACCAACCCGGAGCAGTGGCAGGTGGTCGCGGCACTGGCCGAGGAGTTCTTCGCCAATGCCGCCGGCTCCGACCGCATCCGCACGCTGTTCGCCGTCGGCGATGAGAAGCAGTCGATCTACAGCTTCCAGCGGGCCGACCCGGCCGAGTTCGCCCGCATGCGCGGCCATTTCCAGTCCCGAGTGGAGACGGCGGAAGGCCGCTGGCACAAGATCGACCTGGAAATCTCCTTCCGCTCGACCGCCGCCGTGCTCGACGCGGTGGACGCCGTCTTCGCGCTCCAGACGGCCCGCGACGGCGTCGCGTTCGAGTCCTCCACGACGATCCGCCACGTCGCGTTCCGCCGGGGCCATGCCGGCCTCGTGGAACTCTGGCCCCCCGTCACCCCGCAGGAACGCGAAGCCCCGGCCCCGTGGGAGCCGCCGCTGACGCGCCAGCGCACCGACAGCCCGCCGGCAAGGCTCGCCGCCGTGATCGCCGACACGATCCGCGACTGGCTGGAGCGCGGCGAGGAACTGCCGGCCCGAGGCCGCGCGATCCGCCCCGGCGACGTCATGGTGCTGGTGCGCCGCCGCACCGGCTTCGTCGAGGAACTGGTGCGTGCCCTGAAGGAGCGCGCCGTCCCGGTGGCCGGCGTGGACCGCATGGTGCTGACTCAGCAGCTCAGCATCATGGACCTGATGGCGCTCGCCAATTTCCTGCTTCTGCCGGAAGACGACCTGACGCTGGCGACCATCCTGAAGAGCCCGCTGATCGGCCTGACGGAAGAACAGCTTTTCGACCTCGCCCATCCGCGCAAGGGCACGCTGTGGAAAGCCCTGCGGACCCATGCCGAGACCGGCACGGAGCTTCGCCCCGTCCACGATTATCTGCGCCGGCTGCTGAACGAGACGGACTTCATCCGCCCGTTCGAGCTGTTCGCCCGCGTCCTGAACGCCCCCTGCCCCACCGACGAGGTCAGCGGAAGGCGCGCGATCCTGAAACGCCTGGGTCCCGACGCGCAGGACCCGCTGGACGAGTTCCTGTCGGCCTGTCTGGCGTTCGAGCGCAGCCATGCGCCCTCGCTCCAGAGCTTCCTGCACTGGCTGGAGGCCAGCGAGGCGGAGATCAAGCGCGAGCTTGAACAGGGCAGCGACCGCGTCCGCATCATGACGGTCCACGGGTCGAAGGGCCTGCAAGCCCCCATCGTCTTCCTGCCCGACAGCATGGGCGTGCCGACCCAGAGCCCGCGCCTCCTGTGGCCCGAGGAAACCGACGGCGTCCCCCTGTTCGCCCCCCGCCGCGCCCAGGAGGACGGCACCTGCAACAGCGCCCGCCGGATCGCCGACCAGCGGCGCGACCAGGAATACCGCCGCCTGCTCTACGTCGCCCTGACCCGAGCCGAGGACCGGCTTTACATCTGCGGCTGGCAGGGCAAGAAGGAGCCCAACGACGCCTGCTGGTACCGCCTTGCCGAACAGGCGTTGCGCGAGATCGGCGAGCCCTGCAACTACGACTTCACAGCATTGTCGCCCCAGGACGGCTGGTCCGGCGAGGGCTGGCGCCTGCGCGGTGCGCAGTCCATGCCGGCCAAGGACGACAACCTCGATGCCGACCGCGAGACCGCCCCGTCATCCCTGCCGCAGTGGGCCAGAGCTGGCGCCCCGGAAGAGCCGACCCCGTCGCGCCCCCTGACCCCGTCCCGCCCGGAAGAGCCGGAACCCGCCGTCCGTTCCCCCATGGGCACCGACAACGGCGCCCGCTTCCTGCGCGGCACCTTGATCCACCGCCTGCTCCAGACCCTGCCCGACCTTGACCCCGCCTTGCAGGAGGCCGCCTGCCGCCGCTTCCTCGGCCGTTCCGCCCACAACCTGACGCAGGAGGGCCAGGAACTCATCACCAACGAGACCCTCGCCGTGCTGCGCGACCCCACCTTCGCCCCCCTGTTCGGCCCCGGCAGCCGAGCCGAGGTCCCCGTAGTCGGCGTCGTCTCCAGCCGCGCTCTATCCGGCCAGATCGACCGCCTGCTGGTGACCAACGAAGCCGTCTGGATCGTAGACTACAAAACCAACCGCCCCCCGCCGCTGGTCGAAGCCGACGTCTCGCCGGTCTACCTGCGCCAGATGGCGGCGTATCGCGCCGCGCTGTCGGCGATTTACCGGGAGAAGCCGATCCGCTGCGTGCTGCTGTGGACCGACGGGCCGAGGCTGATGGAGTTGTCGCCGGGGCTGCTGGACGGGCATGCGCCGTGATGAGCGGGGAGAATCAGATGCCGGTGGATACGGAGACGGGTGACGGCGGTGCCGCCGAGTCGGTTAAGCGTCGGCGCTACACGCTGGATGAGCTTATCGCCAAGTGCGATCCGACCGCTCCTGCTCCAGAGATCGACCGGCTGTGGACGGAAGGCGAGCCAGTCGGTGACGAGGTCCTCTGAGGCGGAGAGGATGCGCATGAGCCAATGTGCCGCAGCTACAAGGCTTTAGTAAAATCCAACGATGTCCCTTATCTTCCCAGGCCTAAATTTCTGCCTAGGAGCCCGAGCGATGCCGCTGAACATCAAGGACCCCAACACCGAACAGGTCGTCCATGAACCGGCTGCCATCACGGGCGAAGTAGGCACCACGGCGGTTCGAAATGCCGCCGAAGAGAGGTTTCAACGAATTCGACGCGACGAAGCCGGTCGAAGGCTCGCCGATGAACTGCTTGCGATAGGCGCATGCTGCAGCGCCCTACCCGATCTGGACACCCGAAGCATCAACGACATTCTAAGCTACGATGAGCATGGATTTCCGAACTGATGGTAATTGATACATCGGCGATCACCGCCATCCTGCTGAAAGAACCTGACGACCCGTTATTCGTCGAAGCAATAGTAGAACGGACCCCAACGATGATATCCGCCGCAATCCTCCTTAAAGCCTCCATGTTGATCCAGATGCACAAGGGAGAAGCCAGAGGATAGAGCCTAGAATTTTTCATCCATTCCGCTGGTATCAAAATCGTGCCGGTGGCCTAGGAACAGTCGGAAGTCGCATACATAGCGTAGCGCCAATGCAACGAAATCCGAAATCCCGCAGGCTTTAAATACGGTGCTGTTTCTCCTAGCCGTTGGCAAAAACGCGCGGCGCGTCACTCCTAATCAAGGAAAATGAAGTCGTTCAGACAAATCATTGATCAATAGGCAGGTAAAAAGGTTAAAGTATTTTTATAATAATGCTCGAGTATATACTGAAATAATATTATGATTTGCGGAAGGGGTCATAAAGGCAGATCGAAATTTATGAGCCATAGCTAACCTCAATGATTTATACTTTAAATTCTTCGCATGTTATGATTGTTATTTTTATATTTTTAACGACACTTCAGGAGCAAAATTACCTTCACCTATACATTCATATAGAGATATTACATAAAAAAGTTCGTCAAAAGAAAAATGGTGAAACATTTTATTTTTGCTTTTTTCATCTGACGCGTCTCTACCCGTATCTTCCCAAATCACCGGAGTTGCGCCCTTTGGTATACAGCCAACACTCATAATGACTTGAGCATATTCATGCATTTCATCTAATCTATTTATATGCAAAGAAATGATTTTATGCATTAAATTAGAGTGTTGTAACATATAGTCGTGGGCTAACCCAATCAACTCAATTTTCGGCTCAGACCTCTCTTTGATTTCCAGTAAAAACTTTTTCTGAATTCTGCTACTTTTCAACATGTCATTCCATTGCAACATTATTTTAACACTAATTTTCATTAAACCATCAAAATTATCACGTGATCCATTTACTGGCAGCAACGATAAAGGACTATCATGATGCTGTGAATAGTTTCGAAGGTTGTAGAGAGCACGGTAAGCGAATGAACTATCATAAGCATCTTTGATAGCCGAATTAAAAACGCAAAATTCCCTTGAGTTCTTACCATAAGCTTCAGACAAGCGTGTCAGCGTTCTGTCACGGAAAGCACTTGCCGCAGAAAGGAAGTTTGAGATTGCACGCTGTGCCTTTACATAGGCGAACGTCATCTTAGCACCAACCCAAACAACTGGATTTGGTACATTCTGGATGGATCTACTTATATCCATCTCAGCACGGCTTAATTCATTAAATTCCTCGACTAACGATAGGTAATCCACAACTATGGGCCTTAGTTCAGCAGTAATGCCCACAACTCGGGTAAATTCATCGAAAGACTCTTGATTTAAGGAAGTATTATGGATTCCGATATCAACAACTCCATCAGGCTTTAATAGGTACCACCCCAATCTTTTCATGATATCCTCTATTTTTATTAATTTTTCAGCCAAAAATTTTAAGAATTCCCGAAAAACTTGGATTTTTTGTCAGCCTAGAAGCCAAACGCAGAAATCTTCTTCTATTTAAAAGACTTTCAAGTTCTATCATCTTTCTCCGTCGGTAATCTGGTAAATTTTTAAGATCTGCTGCCGCTGGGAGCGACCAAGCAGACTCACAATCGTCAAAAATGTTGAAGAAATCACCAATGAGATCGTTAGAATTGCGAAAAGAATAGGAGAGTGTTGATGGCTCATCGAGATCATCAAAGAACACTATGCACGGCATATCTGCCCTTCGCACTCCAAAATATTCACGCGCCTCCGAATTAAAACTATCAGTCTGATGAGGAGAGAACCCTGCAAATGTTGTTAAGTATCCTATTGAGTTGCCTTTGATCATTGATCTTCTTCGGGGTTTTCTTTCTTTTACTTTAGGAACATCAGCGGTCAAAAGTAACACATATTTTCCTGAAAACTCATGCAGTGAGTTCCAATTATTTAATATTGCTGAACGAAAGTCTGTATGCGCTTCCGAATACATTAGGCATGCTAGAAAACCATTAAAATTTATAACGTATGGCTTCGAAGCATCCTTAATTTCACTTATAGTTTCCATCTTCTCTTTTCCGGACTTGTAGTTTTCTCACCGTTTGGCGTCATTATAGCACATCAAAGAGAAAGGTATGCAAAAAGAAACAGGTCAACCTCCGGTGGACATGCAATCATCGCCGGTTGAAGCAAATAGCCCTCAGAGGCATTTGCGGAACAGTCAATTCAGAGGCTCATGTCGAGTTTCAGAGTGGCACGTAGATGCCTCCGCTGCTGCGTCAAGAAGCATCGATAACGCTACCCTGCGAAATTTGACTTCCGCTATAACCAGCGTAAGATTCTCCATGGTGGATGCATCATCGCGGCACTGAATGGTTCTGATAGCAAAAAAATGATGCATAGCAACTCGCACATGGCTATCGCCTGATGTGAGTTTCCGGTGAGGGTGCCATGGGTAGGATGTTCAAGATCAGGATAAGCGGGAGCGGCGCTGGCACCGATGCGCCGTCCGTGGAAGACCTGCTTGATCAGGTTCGCGATTACCTGGAAATCCTCCATGGCGTCGAGGAAGCGGTGGCCGAGGACGGGGCGCTTGCCATTGATTGGCGGATCGTCGATGCCAGCCGGAACAGTCCGCTTGCGCTGGAGTGTCAGGCATTTCCGAGGAACTATGCGGTGAACATCGACCGGCGGGCCGAGTTGGTGATGGATTGCACCGCGAAGGGCTTCCAACTCCTGCAAACCACAGCCGAGCGGCCTGAGTATTTCACGGACAAGGTGCTGACCAAGGCCCTTGGGATCTTCGATCGCGTTACGAACGGCCTCAACCTGACGGAGGTCGATTTCGGCGAAGGATTGCTGCCGATCTTGATAACGCCGGTAATTGCGCGAGGGGCAGCGGCGAACACGGATCGCGTCCTCAAGCCGGTTTCCAAGCCGTACCGGGAATTCGGCTCCGTCGAAGGATATTTCCAAGGTGTCGAGCGGGATGGTTTTGGCCGGAAGCTGCTGTATGTCCGGCATCGGGTGACCGGCGACATCATAAAATGCATCGTCTCCGGGAAGGCGCTTATGGAAGTCGAACGTCACCAGATCGCGGAAGTTTTTCACAATCGGCGCGTTCAGGTAACCGGAATGCTTTACTTCAAAATCTTGGGCAGGCTATCTCAAGTCGAGGCCAACGAAGTTCGCTTCCTTCGCTCCCGGTCTGAACTGCCACAGGTCGATGATATCATCGACCGTGATTTTACCGGCGGCATGACTTCCGAGGATTACGTCGAGAGGCAGCGGAATAGCCGCGCCTCGTAAAAGCATCTTTTGTATTGCTCTCGCCACCCTCTGTACGTGAGCAATTTCCTTCTCAGGCTGGCATCCCCCCATGGCGAGGCCGGCACGCGGGCCAACCACAGCGCCCGCGTTGCGGCCTGGATGACGAAGCGGCGGGAGCAGGTCGCGTGGTATCGCCGCACAGGGGTCACCGCCCTCCAGCATCAGCGCCAAGCCGCGTTCGCCCGCAAGGATGCGATCGAGCGGGAGCTTCTGGCCCTGGTCACCGCACCGGTCCCGAATACCCCGGCATGATAGACCCATCGAGCCCCCGCCGGGGGGCTTGAAGTCCCGACCGATTTCGCCTATCTAATGCTCAGCGTTGCAGAGCGGCCTTCGGGCCGTTCGAGACTGCGATCATATAAGACCTGGCGGACGGGGGCTGCAATGCCCCCCGCCTCCACCAAAAGACCTCGTGATGAGCGGGGCATGGTCTTCGGACCATCAGGCCAAACCTCCTTTGGAGTTCAGGGCTTGTCCTATGGGGGCGAATTAGGATCGACGTGGGTGAATAAGGGTCGTTTAGATGCTGGGTGAGGTACGCCCGCTGATCCCCTTCCGGGGTGAAGCTCGTCCGACAACTTGTGAATGTCGCAAATGACAACCACAATGCTCAGGATCTCCGCGTAGCTGCCTAACGGTGGCCGTGGTGAAACTAGGCGGGGCTGGAATGGCCTAGCAACAGAATATTCCCAGAAAGGGCGGGGGCAACCCCGCCCTTTTTGCTTGGCCCCGACGCTCCCTCGCCCGCCCCGCCCCGGCTCCACCACTACACGACGGTCCCGAACACCGCCCCGATGCCGGCGGTCAGCGCCATCGCCGCCGCACCCCAGAACCCCACGCGCGCCGCGCCCTTGACCGGGTCCGCCCCACCCGCCCGTGCGCCGACCGCACCCAGCAGCGACAGCAGCGCCAGCGACAGGACCGACACCGCCGGAATCAGCATCCCGGCCGGAGCCAACAGCACCGTCACCAGCGGCAAGGCCGCCCCGACCGCGAAGGATGCCGCCGAGGCCATCGCCGCCTGGACCGGACGCGCCGTCGTGATCTCCGATATCCCAAGCTCGTCCCGCGCATGCGCGCCCAGCTTGTCGTGATCCATCAACTGCACGGCGACCTGCCGCGCCAGATCCAGCGTCAGCCCACGCCCAACATAGATCTGCGCCAGTTCCTCCCGCTCGGCATCGGGATACTCGTGCAGTTCCTTCGCTTCCTTGGCAAGGTCGGCCTGCTCGGTATCGGACTGCGAACTGACGGAGACATACTCCCCCGCCGCCATCGACATGGCGCCCGCCACCAGCCCGGCGGCGCCGACGACCAGGATCTCCCTCGGCTCGGCATTCGACGCCGCGACGCCGACGATCAGGCTGGCGGTCGAGACGATGCCGTCATTCGCTCCCAGCACTGCCGCCCGCAGCCATCCGATGCGTTCGAGCAGATGGTTTTCCCGATGATGTCTCAAGCGCGCCATGAACTACCTTTCCCTCAGGGCTTTCCCCGATGAAGCTCCGCTCCGGATCATACCGGGTTCATCGCTCACAAGCCCGCTCAGGATACATCCAGGGCCGCAAGGCTCCTGGCTACCGTGTCGTATCGGATGGAAATCGCCATCGCGTCCGACTCTTCCTCGGCGGACCGGTGACCGGCGGATGCGATCATCCCGGCATGCCGGGCCAAGGCGTCCCGCTGCTGCGCGGTCCGGCAATGGCAGGCCAACTCAGTCAGCGAATCGAGCATGTGGATCAGGACGGCGGGAGAGGTCGACGCCGCCTGACGCAACTCGTTGTAGGCCCGGTCGACCAGCCCGGTGAACGTGACAGGCCGGGTCACGAGCCTCGCCACGCCCTGCTCGTCCCGGTGGAAGGCCGGCTCCATGTCGCGGCCCATCACCAGCGCGATCGAGGTCGCCAGCCGGTCGATCACGGCGACGGCGGTATAGGGGTCGTTGATGCCGGGAGACAGCGCGCGAAGCCCCACCTCGACCATCTGGCGCAGCGAGAACTCGAGGTCCTGGGTCGGCGTGCTCTCGGATCCCAGCACGATGGCGTCGGCGATCTTGCCGGCCAGTTCGTCGCTCGCCCGCTCCTGCGGCAAGACCAGCACATGGCGCCCGCTGGCCAGCAAGTGCGAGCCTGCGCGAAAGCGAAGGGTCAGGGTCACGTCATGGTCCTGGGCCAGATTGACCAGCGCCGCATACCCGATCGTCTGGACGTAGCCGCCCTTCGGCAGTCCCAGCGCCTTACCGCCGGTCTCCTCCGGGACGTCGGTTTCCGGCCGGGCGTCGCTGGGGGCGACGGTGCCCGCTTCGGGCAGAAGCCGCTCGATCAGGTCGTCCATCTCGCCGCCGACGCGGTTGATCACCGTGTCCGATACGATCGAGCTGGCGAGGTGATGCACATAGAACAGCAGCAGAAAGACGCAGACCAGCGACAACACGCTGCCCAGCGTGATCGCCACGTGCGGCACGTTTTCCGCCGAAAGCTGATCGTCTATCCGGCGATAGACCAGCAGCAGGTAGACAATCGTCATGATGAAGAAGCCCAGCGACGCCTGCGTCCGCTGGTTGCCGATGAAGCTTCGGATCAGGCGCGGACCAAGCTGGCTGGCCGCCAGCGTCAGCACGACCATAGTGATTGAGATCGCCAGCGTCGCCATCGTGATGATGGAGGACAGCAGGGTCGCCAGCAGGTCGCTGGCGCTCCCCGGATTGCCGCTGTAAAGCCACCAGACCCGCTCGCCGTCTGGCAAAAGATCGCTGTCGATCCGCAAGGCCAAGACGGCGATGACTCCCGCCCCCAGCGTCATCAGCACCGGTATGAACCACAGGCTGGTCTTGAGCCGCAGCCACAGGTTCAGCAGCCGGTCGTATTTCGTAGCGTCCATGGGCGAACAGCCATCCGTTGAGCGTCCGGGATCGGATCAGGTCATGAACCCATCCGCCGCCCCTCCGTTCCGGGATCGGCCCGGATAACCCGCGTCAGGTTGCCGCCACCTCCCAAGCCCGCCTGGACGGCGCGCCGGCGCCGAAACCGGAGAAGCGGTGCTCCTCGACCGACACCGTCGTCCGGTACCCGGCCAAGGTGCAGACCTCGACCGTGGCGTCGATCTGGTCCGCCAGCGCCCTCAGCAGGATCAGCCCCAGCCCCGCGCCGGCCGCCGCGTCCTCCGCCGGACCGGGACCGTCGTCCGATACCGTCAGCACGACGCGGCCGATCTCCGGCCTGTGATGCAGGCCGATCCGCACGCATCCCTGCCCGCCGTCGGCGCAGCCGTGCTTGAGGCTGTTGATCACCAGCTCGTGGGCGATCAGGCCCAGCGGCAGTGCGGTATCCAGGTCGCAGCACAGTGGCTCGGCGTCCACCGTCAGCTTGACCGGCCGGTCCAGGTAGCTGCCCCACAGCGTTTCGCACAGCCGGCGGAAATGGTCGACTATCCTGACCTCCGCGACGTTGTCCGCCGTATAGAGATGCTGGTGGATCGACCCCAGCACGGCGATCCGCTGACCGATCAGATGCATGCGCTCACGAGCTTCGGGATTGTGGCGCAGCCGGTTCGATTCCACCTGCAATAGGCCGCAGATGGCCTGAAGGTTGTTCTTGACCCTGTGATGCACTTCGGTCAGCAGGATATCCTTCTCGTGCAGGGAGTCGCCCAATTCCTGCATCAGGCGGATGCGGTCGGTGATGTCGATCATCGTGCCGAGGAAACGCGCGGACCGCGTCCGGTTCTCGGCCACACGCCCCCGGATGTCGATCCAGCGGGTTTCGCCAGCCCGGTCCACCGTGCGGATCTCCATCCGCATCTCGCCCAGGATGGATATGGTGTCCATCGACCTGCCGAAATACTCGCGGTCGTCCACGTGGACGCGGTCCAGGATAGCCGCAAGTCCGATGGCGCCGTCGATGTCCAGGATCTCCCGGCACCGGTCGGAACAGGTCATGGCGCCGCTCTCCATGTCCCAGTCCCACGTCCCGACCTGTCCGGCTTCCACCGTCATCCGCACCTGCTCTTCGCGATCCCGCAACCGTCGGACCAGCAGGTCAAGCGACTGGCTGAGCGACTTCACCTCGGCATAGTCGTCGGCCAGCGGGATCGACACGGGGCCGGACACTTCCATAAGGCGATCCGCTGCCCGCCGGAGCCGCGCCAGCGGCGATGCCAGCCGCGACGCCATGAACCAGGCGAGGCCCAGCGACGCCAGCAGCGTCGCCAGCCCGACCATCAGGATGCTTTGCCGCAGAGTCGAAACCGGCGCCAGGGCGACTTCCAGCGGTTGCCGCGCCAGGATGGTCCAGCCCAGACCGGAATATTCCCGGTGGCCCAAGCTCCGGGCATAGCCGACGACGTAGTCCCTGCCGTCGGGCCAGCGCTCGACCATCGACCCGCCGCCATCGGCCCGCGCCGCCCGGAGGCTGGCAAGGTCCAGCGCGGTATGCCGAAGTCCCGTCGGCCCCAGGATCACCTGCCCTTCGCGGGTGACCACAAGCACTTCCGCCGCTTCATGGCGGGCGGCATCCACCAGGACGGAGCGCTCGACCTCCTCCGCCCACTGCCAGTTCAGATGGGCGCCAAGCACGCCGATGGTGTTGCCGCCGGCATCGACGACCGGCGCCGCCACGTCAACGAAGCGCGGCGGCTCCTCCGACGGTTCGGCCAGCAGTTTCGCGAGCAGCAGCGCTTCATGGACGTCGCCGGCATGGATTCCGCGCAAGCCTTCCTGGAACCACGGCCGGGCGCCGACATCCCTGCCCTCCAGCAACCCTCCGGTCGATGCAACGACCGTCCCCTGCACATCGGTGAAGCCGATCCAGGCATAGAGCGGATATGTCGCCTGAAGCCTGTTCACCAGCGAGCGCCAGCCATCGGCGCTGCCGGGACCAAGCAGATGTTTCGTCAGCGACGCCGCGACGCCGATGTCGCGGAACCGCTCGAACATGCCGGTATCCAGCTTGTCGCGCATCTGATGCGCGACTTCGGTCAGCATGGCGCTGCTGCTGCGCTCGACCTGGCGCGAGGCGATCGCGCCGACCAGCATGCTGATTCCGATGACGACAATGGACGAGAGAATGGCGAAGGCCACGATCAGCTTCAGTCTGAGCGATGGACGATACCCGGATCTCACCGGAGCACTCCCGAAGTCAGCATCGTCATGATGCAGCCCCTTGCTTGTCATGGCTTCCAGCGTTTCCGAAAAGATCACGCTACAAAGCTGAAGCTATTTGGAGTCAACTCGAAAGTAAATATCCCAAAGGTCAATGCGGGTTTTGCTGCTTTTTCAGTAAGCACCGGGAAAAATTATTTCTGTTTCGGCGCCTGCTTCATCAAATCTTAATAATTTTAGTTAAAAGTGAAACCGGCTCGACGGCACGATATAGGGCGGCTTCTCTTTGGAAGTATCCGGCACCTCCCCCGTCGGCACGATTCGCATCCCGTCCGCCTGACGTGAACGGATACCCAATCCAAGCGGTTCTGAAAGCGCACGAGTAAACTTTCGTTAAAACTTTATAAAAATCCCATACCTCTCTTCCACGGCTTGGCTGTTTCTACCCATATCGGTATTTTCAATCTCAGAACACGGCAGGACGCGAAACAAAGCGATCCGAAAAGCCGAACAAATAAAACAATAGCCAGCCGGACGCGGGCTGAGCGAGGAAATGACAGATGGCTAAAGTATCAAATTCCCTTATCGCAGGCACCATTTTATTGGTCTGCTTGAACGGAACCGCCGCAGCCGGTCAACTCACTTACCGGCCGATCAATCCTTCGTTCGGCGGCGATCCTTTCAACTCCGCACATTTGCTTGGCATCGCCAATGCCAACGACCGCTACAAGGACCCCGACGCCGTCGATATCGAGGAAGTCCTCAACAACATCGATTTCGGCACCGCCGGCGCTACGACTGCCGGCACCACGGGAACCGCCGGAAGCGGCGTCCTGACCGACGGCATCGGAAACGGCACGAGCTCCGGCGCCGTTAATACGACCACCGATACTACCACGGGGACAAGCAGCGGCACCGCCACGCGAAGCGGTCTCGGCCTTTCCATTACGCCGAACTCCGACGGAAGCTTCACGATCCGCTGACATCAGTGCCGGATTCTCGGCCATTTCCTGTGAAGAGAGTTTTCAATCATGCGTATTTTCCGCAATCTACTGCTCACCGTGGTGAGCAGCGTGGCTCTGGCCGCCTGCGCCCAACCCAACAGCCGCCCGGAACTGGCCTTTTCCCAGCCGGCGGAAGCCGAGATCAAGACCATCAACCTGGATGAACTCCAGGCCCTGCCGGAACCGTTCCGCAAAGTCGCGGTCGCCGTCTACAAGTTCGAGGATCTGACCGGGCAGAACAAGCCCAACGAAAACTTCTCCGAATACAGCCGGGCGGTCACCCAGGGCGGCACATCCATTCTGATCAACGCCCTGGAACGCGCCGGCAATAGGAAGTGGTTCACGCCGGTCGAGCGGGCGTCCCTGCCTTCCCTTCTTCAGGAACGCCAGATCATCCGGGTCACCCGCGAGGAATACGGCGGGAAGGACCTGCCGGCATTGCCGCCGATGACCTATGCCGGCATCATGCTGGAAGGCGGCATCATCGGCTACGACAGCAACACGATCACCGGCGGCTTCGGCGCCCGGTTCCTCGGCGTCGGCGCGAATGCCGACTACCGCCGCGATACCGTAACGGTCTTCCTCCGCGCCGTATCGGTCCAGTCCGGCGAAGTGCTGAAATCGGTCAACGTTTCAAAGACGATATATTCAGCGGCCCTCCAGGGCGGCGCCTTCCGCTTCGTCGATTTCAAGAAGCTGCTGGAAGTCGAGACCGGCATCACCACGAACGAGCCGGTTACCCTGGCGGTCAAGTCGGCGGTCGAGAAGGCCGTCTATACCCTGGTCGTCGAAGGCCTGATCGACAACTTCTGGCGGCTCAAGGACCCCGCACAGACGCAAGGCCTCATCAACAAGTACTGGGCCGAGCGCGACGGCATCTACAACGTCCAGACCGTCAAGACTTCGCCCGGCGACCTCCAGGTCAGCCCGCCGCCAGCCCGGTCTCCCTCTCCCGATGCCAACGGCGAGGAAAAGCTGGCTCCACCGCTGACACCCGGCGTCCCTGCGCCGACACCGGGTCCGACATATATCGTGCCGGGGCAGACGCCCAATCCGGGCGGCCGGATCATCGCGCCGGGCGCCGTCCCGATGTCCGCTCCCGTGGAACATCAGGCACCGGCCCCGCAATCGGCCGAAGCCCCGGCAAGCCAGCCCCTGCCGTAAGACCTCGAAGACGCCGGGAGGGCGGTTTCGGCCCCCCGGTCCCTTCTCGAAAAAATGAATTCGTTAGGTTCTTTGCACACAAAGGCCAAGGGGCAATTGCGCCCAAAATTCAAACAATCGATTGGAACTTCAAAGTCATGCGCAATATTCTTCTCGCTTCCGCCGCTTTCTTCGCCCTGACCTCGGCCGCCTTGGCCGACAACAACGACGCCTTCATTCTTCAGGTCGGCGGCGGCAACGAAACGACACAGACGCAGGGCGACGCTCCCGTCAACAAGGTCACCACCGGCAACGAAGCGGTTTCCGTACAGCTCGGCTTCGGCAACACCGTAACCCAGACCCAGGGCGCCGACACCGCCATCAGCCTTGAGAGCAACGCCCTCGCCGTCCAGTTCGGAGCGCAGAACGAGGCCACCCAGACCCAGACCGGCAAGTATCAGGAAGCCACGATCCTCCAGGCAGGCATCGGCAACACCGCCACCCAGATCCAGCGGAAAAGTGATAACGATGCCCTGGCCGTTCAGGTCGGCATCGATAACGAGTCGGTACAGCGGCAGCAGGGCTCTTTCAACGAAGCCACAGCTTTCCAGATCGGTGCCGGCAACTCCGTGACGCAGCATCAGATGGGCGACTACGGCACCGTCACCGCCATCCAGGCCGGCTTCCAGAACACCGCTACCCAGAAGCAGGAAGCGACCAGCCACAACGACAACGCCCTGGCGATCCAGGCTGGCGTGAAGAACACGGCCAGCCAGACCCAGAAATAAGCGCGCGGAAAATCATTCAGGCCGGTCGGCGGGGGTTTTTCATCACCCCCGCCTCCCACCGCAAGACCATTCGTTTGGACCGATAATCGGCTTCCACCGGGCAATTTCGCCCTGTTCTTCCCAAAATAGAGGCTAAAGTCATGCGTAATCTTCTTCTCGCTTCCGTTGCTTTCGTCACCCTGTCCACTGGCGCCGCCCTGGCCGGCAGCAACGACGCCTATATCCTTCAGGTCGGCGGCGGCAACGACTCGCTCCAGACCCAGTCCGGCTACGAAGGCGTCGTCGCCGGCGCCCAGTTCGGCCTCGGCAACGAGCTGAGCCAGACCCAGGAAGGCGTGCGGAACTCCGCCATGTCGCTCCAGGTCGGCATCGACAATAAGGTCGAGCAGACCCAGGAAGGTTGGTACAGCGCCTACAACGAAGCCACCGCGGTCCAGATGGGTATCGGCAACTCCGTCAAGCAGAAGCAGGCGGGCGGCTTCAACGACGCGCTGGCAATTCAGGCCGGCGTCAAGAATTCGGCCGAGCAGAACCAGTACGGCCTCGGTCATGACGCCGTGGCGATGCAGGTCGGCGGTTTCAACGTGGCCAAGCAGGATCAGTCGGGCATCTACGGCCACGAGGCCTCCGTCCTTCAGGTGGGTATCGGCAACTCCTCCGAGCAGACCCAGTCGGGCGCGTACAACACGGCCTCCGCTCTCCAGGTTGGCTTCGCCAACTCCGTTCTCCAGCACCAGACGGGCGTCGCCAACAACGCCGTCGCCGTTCAGGCCGGTGCGTTCAACCACGTGCACCAGGACCAGTATGCCCGTGGCGACAACGCCGTGGCCATGCAGGTCGGCGTGGGCAACTCGGCCCACCAGATCCAGCGCTAAGCGGTGCGGCGGGCGGGGGGCTTCGGCCCTCCGCCTCTCCTCCCGGCCGTCTATTTCGCCGGCTTGGATCTGTTTTCCCCATTTACCGCCGAGGACATTGCTTCCACCATGACCCCACCGAACATCAAGCAGGTTCTCCTGGCGTCGGCGGCCGTGATTTGCCTTTCGGCTCCGGTAATGGCCGGTACATTCAACGATGCCGAAATCGTTCAGATGGGCATTGCCAACAGCTCGATCCAATTTCAGGACGGATATTCGAATACCGCCGCCACCCTTCAGTTCGGCGCCTACAACGATTCCGAAATCATCCAGATCGCCTACCATAACGACGCCGACCTGATGCAGGCCGGCTACGGCAACACCGCCGCCATCCACCAGGGCGGTACGTGGAACGACGCCGTCATAGCCCAGGTCGGCGGGAGCAACGACGCCTTCATCGATCAGGTCGGCGGGGGGCTCGAAGCCTCCGCCGTCCAACTCGGCTGGGCCAACGACGTGACGGTGGTCCAAGCCGGGCTGATGGACGACGCCAATATCTTCCAGGCCGGCACCTACAACGACGTGATGATCGCTCAGGTCGGCTACGGCCACGACGTCGCCGTCGTTCAGGTCGGCACGGGCAACAAGGCCGATGCCAGCCAGTCCGGAGCCGATCACGAAGCGACGATCCTTCAGGCCGGTCTCGGCAACGATGCCTATCTCCGCCAAAGCGGGACGAAGAACAGCGCCGCGGTGGCGCAGGCGGGCAAGGACAACACCGCGACCGTCCAGCAGGCCGGTTTCCGGAACGATGCGACCACCATCCAGGTCGGACGCGGCAACTCGGCGACGCAGACCCAGGGCGGAGCGTTCAACGCCGCGACGATCGTCCAGGTCGGCCGGAGCAACACGGCTGTTCAGACCCAGCGCTGACGCCGCCGTACTCCCCGCCTGAACCTCGATCAATACACCCAATACGGTGTCGGCCGGATAACGGCCTCACCGACCCCCGCAAGATCCCCGGCGGGGGATCGAGCCAAGGGCATGGCCCTTGCGGGTCGAATAGCATCGACCCGAACTTTAGCCAAACTAACCCGGCGGAATATTCCGCCGGGCTTTTTGCGTTTCGTTCACAAGCAACGACCGAGACAAAGCGGATCGACGCCAGGACATCGCGGCAGGTTTGCTGCCCCGCCCTCTATGGCTCTCCCCATCCTTCTTTTGGATAATACTTCCTTAACCTGATTGTAGCCCAGTTCGGCTTCGGGATTCACCTCTCCGCTGACCAGCCGGCGATCCATTCACAAATACGTTTAAACTTTCGTTAAAATTTTATTTAAATTCGGTATCTCCGCTGCACGCCTATTCACCCTCTACCACAATCGGTATCGTTACTTCAGCGAACACGATACCGGAAAGCATTCAACACCAGCCACACACCTCGACCTTAGTAAACTATCATTCAAAGAGAAAAAGACCCAAGCAAATCTTGATTGCTGATTCGGGCTCCACTCAGTCTTGCCTGTAAGCCGTCGGATTTCGGTCGCAGCATCTTTTACTTTTCAAGCAAGTCACTGGTTTCTCCGATCGGGCCGGTAAAGCCCGAGTGCAATCAATCAAGCCGAGGCAGCCACCATGCGCATTCATTTCCTCGCTTCCACCGCTCTCGTTCTCCTGGCCTCGACAGCCGCCCTTGCCGGCGAGAACGACGCCTACGTTCTTCAAGTCGGCAACCACGACAAGGTCAACCAGACCCAGGAAGGCTTCGACGACACCGCCGTCGCGATCCAGGCCGGGAACAGGAACCGGGCGACACAGCACCAGCTGGCCGGCTCCGCGGGCAACGTGGCGCTGTCGCTCCAGACCGGCAGGCTGAACACGGTCAAGCAGACCCAGGGCGCCGAAGGCGTCGCCGTCGACACCTTCAGGCCGGCCGACCGGTCCAGTCCGGTCAAGACCCGCTCCACCTTCGATATCGCCAGCGTCTCGTCGGCTGCGGTCGCCGTCCAGGACGGCGCGCGCAACATGGCGACGCAGACCCAGATCGGCGCCTACAACCTCGCCGCTTCGGTCCAGGTCGGCAAGGACAACTACGTCCTCCAGACCCAGGGCACCATCGGGGAAACGACCACTCCCTACACCAATGCCGACGGACGCGGCACCGTCCGGTCCGATGCTCCCGAATACAGCGTCGGCTCGTTCGCGGGCGTCCTTCAGGTCGGCGACTGGCACGGGGCGACCCAGGAGCAGTCCGGTATCGGCCATACGGCCACAGTGCTTCAGGTCGGTTCCGATGACGGCTCCTATCAGACGCAGACCGGCTTCGGACAGGAAGCCCTGTCGATCCAGATCGGCGCCGCCAACCGCTCCACCCAGACCCAGTCGGGTTTGGTCAACACCGGCGCCGTCGTCCAGGCCGGCGTCGGCAACTACGCCTACCAGACGCAGAAGTAAGCGGTCCGGCCGCCCCTCTCCTCC
The DNA here is from genome assembly GCF_000936425.1 of Skermanella aerolata KACC 11604. Taxonomy (GTDB): domain Bacteria; phylum Pseudomonadota; class Alphaproteobacteria; order Azospirillales; family Azospirillaceae; genus Skermanella; species Skermanella aerolata. The sequence goes on from NZ_AVFK01000005.1 coordinate 254,335, forward strand.
CAGCACCAGAGCACGAGAAGCCTCATCATGCGCACCTCCCTGATACTCTCCGCCGTCGCCACTCTGCTGTCCCTCTCCTCTCCCGCCACCGCGGGAGAGGGCGACATCCTCCTGGCCGGCATCGGAAGTCAGGAAGGAGCGGCGCTGTCCGGTGAGGCTTCCGTCCTTCGGGCCGGCATAGCGGGCGAGAGGCGGAGCGAGCCGGCCGCAGGCGGTCGAACGGCCGCCCATGCGTTCCAGGCCGGTCAGGCCAACGCGACGCTGATCGAGCAGAGCGGCGGCACCAACGGGACCGCCATCGCCCAGCTTGGCAAGGGGAACCTGGCGATCGCCAGCCAGACCGGCGCCTACAACGACGCAAGCCTGACCCAGACCGGCAACGATCTGGTTATTGTTTCCCAGAAGGGGGTCGGACTTACCCTGACGGCCGATCAGATCCCGGACTATCCGGCGCTGGTGATCCAGCAGGGCGTCGGCAGCCGGTCCGTCACTAAGGTTATTCCTCTTTCGAGACGTTGACCCCGAAACCTATGATATCGGTTTATGCGGAACGTCAGGCGCAGAGTCGCTGTTGGTTTTGTCAACAGAGGCAAAACCATGTGGTCGTGACCGATGAGCGAGAATGACAAGACCCAGCCGAGCTGCGACGATGCCGCATCCGACAACCTGAGCGCGGACGCGCTGGAACAGACGATGGAAGAAGTCGTCGAAACCCTGGCCCTGACCCACCAGGCCGCGGGCTTCTTCCAGAAGGGCAACCGCTCCCCGCGCGAAAAGGCGCGGTCGGAACAGGTTCGCCAGACCGCCGAGGCCATGCTGAACGCCGCCGCAGATCAAGCCGGCGGCGGATGCAAGCAGCAGCAGGAGGACGGCGTCAGCCTGGACGACCCGCGGATCGTCCATTGACCACTCTGAACGTCCAGGCCGGACCGTCCCGTTCCGGCGTCCCGACCGATGTTACTCTTCGCCGCTCTCCAGATCGCCCAGGCCATAGCGCCGGAGCTTGACGTACAGGCTCTGCCGGCTCAATCCCAGGATCTCCGCGGCGGAAGCCCGGTTATCGCTGGTGATTTCCAGAGCCGCCTCGATGCACAGCCGCTCGATCACGTCCGTGGTCTCCCGCACGAGATCCTTCAGCGGCACTCGCCCGACCAGCTCCGTCAGCTGCTCGACGGCGCGTGGTAATTCCTTCTTGCGGGAGTCGGCGGTCAGCCGGCGGCCGACGTCACGGATCGAGAAGCCGAAGCCGGGACCGTCGCCGCCTGGCACGGACGCCGCCGACACCTCGATTTCCGCCATGGCGCCGTACTCGCCGCGCAACGTCGCGGCATATAGCCTGACAGAGCCATGCTGCCGCAGGTTGGCAAGGAGCACGCCCAGGTCGACTCCCGGCCGTCCCAGCCAGCGCTCCAGCGATTGGCCCCGGGCCTGATCCTCCGCCGCCAGTTGGGCAAGGTCCAGGAAAGCCGAATTGGCGGCGAGCACACGTCCCTCGGCATCGGTGATGACGAAACCATCGGGCATGTTCTCGACGATCTGGAACTGGCTCGGCTGTGTTTCCGGCTGACCGGCCTGCTCGGCGCTCAGCGGCATCAGACGCACCAGGAACAGCGAGGCATTGTCCTGACGGAACAGCGATGCCGTGATCCGGAGATCACGTCCCAGCGTGGAGCGGACGCGTCCTTCGTCCTCGCGTCCCGTCGCCCGTACGCCGGCCAGCAGCAACTGTACCGCCGGAGCGTCGGCGGCATCCAGCGTGTCTGACAGGGCCCGTCCCACGGCGCCGCCGGCCGCCACGCCGAATCCCAGCAGCGCATCCGCCGCGGGGTTCGATTCCAGGACCTTGTGGGTTGCGGCGTCGGCGATCAGGATCGCCTCCGGCGTCATCTGGAACAGCAGGCGATAGCGCATCTCGACATGACGCAGGCGGGCGTAGTCGCGCTCCATCGACTGCTGCGCTTCGACCAGCCGTTGCTGAAGGGCGGCGGACGGCCGCAGGTCGCGCCCGACCGCCACCATCCTGCCTTCGGCGCCGATCTGGACGACCGAGTATTGGATCGGGATGTCGGCGCTGCGGGGCAAGGGGTGATTGACGTGCCGCCAGCGAGGCGGAATGCCGGCGCGAGCCTCACTCAGCATGCTGTCGATCTTGATCCGGCTTTCGACCGTCACCGTTTCCATCCACGGACGGCCGATCCATTGATCGGTCCATTCGCGCGGCAGGTCGTCGTTACCGAAGGTCAGGTCGCGGATGATGCCCTTGTCATCCATGACGATGGCAATATCTCCGGCGGACGCTACCAAGGCCGCTACGGCCTCGGCGTCAAGGTTCTCAAACGACTCCTTTGGAGCTTTGAAATGCTTCACGGGAGGGGAGACCTTCGAGCCCGAAGGATGGAAGTCGGCGCCCGCAGGTCTGAGGCCGGTCTTGCTGCCAAGAGGTCCGGCGAGTTCGGCTGACGCCTTAGGTCTCACCATTAGAACATCCTGCAAAATTTTGTCAAGCCGACTTGACGTATATCGAGATTGACACTTGCCACTTCAATGCCGCCTTTTCTCTGAGCACAAAAAAAACCGGGTGGACTCCACCCGTTCAACGTCTAAAGGCCTTGACAGTTTCAGCTTTGTTTCGAGATCAGCGCAAGAAGATTTTCAGCCTGTACCGGAGCTTGCCGGCCGTCGACCGCCGTCGCATCGGCTCCGACAAGCGTTACCATTTCAGGATGTTCGACGAAGACGGGTCCCCCGACCAGGATGCCGACGGACTGGTTGCGCGACGCGCGGCGAATCAGGCGGATGGTCGCAACCAGTGTGTCCAGTTGTACGTCACAACTGACTGACAGGCCGACCACGGCAAACCACTGGCTGCGCACGGTTCGGATCAGTTCATCGCGGGAGACGGGGGCGCCGGTGACGACATCCCAGCGCGCACGGCGGAAGAATTCAGCCACCATCGACACGCCGAAGGTATGTTGCCCCCCTGGCACGCTCATCAGCAGGGCACGGCGGCCGTCGTCGCGGGTTGACGCCTCGTTCAGGAACGCTGGACTGAAGTCGTGCAGAACTTGTTGCAGATGACACAATCCAATCGTGACATCGGCGAAGTGAAGAGTATCGTTCGTCCAGAGATCGCCGAGATGGCGTGCTGTCGGAGCAAGCAAGTCCAGGTAGAGGGACTCGAGCGGCACGCCGCTCGTCCGCAGCCCGTCCACGAAGGAAGCCGCTATCTGGAACCGGTCGTTCACCAGCAGATCCGCAAGCTCCAGCACATCGTCGGGTTGCTGAACATAGCTTGCACCTTCCCCGAGGATAAGCGGGACTTCGGCCAGGGCACCCGGAGGCAGTTCGCCAAGTCCCGGATATATCCCCGGAGATGAACGACGGGCAAGAATAAGGCGGGGAACGATCTCCGCCTCGACTGTGTCAATCAAACCGGCCAATAGCTGGCCGGGATGGCCGCGCCTCGTGATGACCCGAGGATCGATAACTGTGCTCTCCGTTACCGGCGCACATTCGACCTCTTCCCAGGCCCTCCCTGAAACGACCCGTTCAAGCGAGTCATTCATTTTTTGCTCCCTGAGGATGGGATGAGCCTACCCTCATGCTTAATAAGCCTCAACCACAAATCAGGGGAGGTTTACTATGCTCCGAATAGGTCACATGGACATGCCTCCCCGATCGATTTTGCAGTTTGCCCTTAGCTGCCGCTAGCAAGCCTCAGCCCTCGAAAACTGTCAATTAAAATTGACGTCCAAAGTTATTGACGGCTCTGCGTCAACGGTTTAGCGTTCTCGTCAACAAGGGATCGAAAAAGAGGACCGGAGTGCCGGCGGGCTTCGAACCGCGACAGTCGGTAGCTCACCGCATCCCAGGGAGGACGTGAATGAAACAGGGTCGGAACCCGCCACTCTACACACCGGAAGAACGGAAACGCCGCGACGCGTCGCCTTGGACACTTGTCCAAGGCATCCTGGCTCCCATCCAGTTCGTCGTTTTCCTTGCCAGCCTGTGCCTTGTGCTCCGGTATCTGGCGACCGGCGAAGGACTCGGCATCGCCACCGCCTCCGTCGTGGTCAAGACGCTGACCCTCTACGCGATCATGATTACCGGCTGCATCTGGGAAAAGGTGGTCTTCGACCGCTACCTGTTCGCCCCCGCCTTCTACTGGGAAGACGTCTTCAGCATGCTGGTGCTGGCGCTGCATACCGCATATCTGGCGGCGGTAGCCTTCGACGCCCTGGGAGCGCAGGGGCAGATGATCCTGGCGCTCGCCGCCTATGCCACCTACGTCATCAACGCCACCCAGTTCATCCTGAAGCTGCGCGCCGCCCGGCGCGGCGATGGCGGCGCTCATGCCGGCGCTCCGACCGACGCGCTGGAGCCGGCACGATGACCGCGCTTCCGAACCCTCCGGTCCTTCAGGAACGCGGCCAGCGCGAAGTCTTCTGCGGCCTGACCGGCATCATCTGGCTCCACCGAAAGATCCAGGACGCCTTCTTTCTGGTGGTCGGTTCCCGCACCTGCGCCCACCTGATCCAGTCGGCCGCCGGCGTCATGATCTTCGCCGAGCCGCGCTTCGCCACCGCCATCATCGAGGAACGCGATCTGGCCGGGATGGCCGACATGAACGAGGAGCTGGATAAAGCGGTTACCAGGCTGCTGGAACGCCGTCCCGATATCCGCCTGCTGTTCCTGGTCGGCTCCTGCCCGTCGGAAGTGATCAAGCTGGACCTGTCGCGCGCCGCACTCCGCCTGTCCCGCGACCACAGCCCGCGCGTCCGCATACTCAGCTACTCCGGCAGCGGGATCGAGACGACCTTCACCCAGGGCGAAGACGCCTGCCTCGCCTCGCTCGTCTCGGAACTTCCCGCTTCGGAAGACCGGTCGCTGCTGGTGGTCGGAGCGCTCGCCGATGTAGTCGAGGACCAGTTCAAGCGGATCTTCGACGATCTGGGCATCGGCCCCGTCCATTTCCTGCCACCGCGCCGCGCCGCCGACCTTCCCGGCATCGGCCCCGGCACCTCCTTCCTGCTGGCGCAACCCTTCCTGGCGGAAACCGCCCGGTTGCTTGAACAGCGCGGCGCTATCAGACTGTCCGCCCCCTTCCCGCTCGGCGCCGAAGGCACCACCGCATGGCTCAAGGCTGCGGCTAGTGCCTGGAACGTCGAACCCGAGCGTTTTGAAAGAGTCGTCTCCCCCTGCCGCGAAAGATCGCGGGCCGCGCTTGCCCGATTCCGCTCCGACCTTGCGGGCAAGCGCGTTTTCTTTTTCCCCGACAGCCAGCTCGAAATCCCGATCGCCCGTTTCCTGGCGACCGAGCTTTCGATGCAGCTGATCGAAGTCGGCACGCCCTATCTCCACCGCGCCCATCTGGCGGAGGAACTGGCGCTGCTGCCTCCCGGCACGCAGTTGAGCGAAGGCCAGCACGTGGAACGCCAACTCGACCGCTGCCGCGCCGCCCAGCCCGACATCACGGTCTGCGGCCTCGGCCTCGCCAACCCGCTGGAGGCGGAAGGCCTGACGACCAAGTGGTCGATCGAGCTGCTGTTCACCCCTATTCATGGCTACGAGCAGGCCTCCGACCTGGCTGGTCTGTTCGCCCGGCCGCTCCGCCGCAGCCTTTCACTGGTAGCCTGACGCCATGCAACTGACGCTCTGGACCTACGAAGCCCCGCCCCATGTGGGAGCCATGCGGATCGCAACAGCGATGGAAGGCGTGCATTACGTGCTGCACGCTCCGCAGGGCGATACCTACGCCGATTTGCTGTTCACCATGATCGAGCGCCGGCCCAAGCGCCCGCCGGTGACCTACACCACCTTCCAGGCCCGCGACCTCGGCGGCGATACCGCCGAGCTGTTCAAGACTGCCGTGGCGGAAGCCTATGAGCGCTTCCAACCCCAAGCGATCCTGGTCGGTGCGTCCTGCACCGCCGAGCTGATCCAGGACGATCCCGGCGGGCTGGCCCAGGCGCTCAACCTGCCAGTGCCGGTGATCCCGCTGGAACTCCCGGCCTACCAGAAGAAGGAGAACTGGGGCGCCGCCGAGACCTTCTACCGGCTGGTCCGTGCCCTGGCCGATCCAGCCTGCCCCCGGCATACCGGCAGCCGACCGCGCTGCAACCTGCTCGGCCCGACCGCACTCGGCTTCCGCCACCGCGACGACATCACCGAGATCACCGGGCTGCTCGACCGGATCGGCATCGATATCGGCGTCGTCGCCCCGATGGGGGCCTGCCCCGCCGATCTGGCCCGCTTGGGCGAAGCCGATTTCAACATCGTCCTGTATCCGGAAATCGCCAACACCGCCGCCCAATGGCTGCAAAAGACCTTCCGGCAGCCGACCGTCAAGACCGTCCCGATCGGAGTCGGCGCAACCCGCGACTTCATCGCGGAAGTGGCTGATGTCGCCGGGATCGAGGTCCCGGCGGAACTGGTCGCCGGTTCGTCGCGCCTGCCCTGGTACTCGCACTCGGTAGACAGCACTTATCTTACCGGCAAGCGCGTCTTCATCTTCGGCGACGCCAGCCACGCCATCGCGGCGGCCCGGATCGCACATGCCGAACTGGGTTTCAAGGTGGTCGGCCTCGGCACCTACAGCCGCGAGATGGCGCGGGAAGTCCGGGACGCCGCCACCCATTACGGCATCGAGGCGCTGATTACCGACGACTACCTGGAGGTCGAATCCAGGGTGTCGGAGCTCCAGCCTGATCTGGTGCTCGGCACTCAGATGGAACGCCACATCGCCAAGCGCCTGGGCATTCCCTGCGCTGTCATCTCCGCCCCGGTCCATGTCCAGGACTTCCCGGCGCGCTACTCGCCGCAGATGGGGTTCGAGGGCGCTAACGTGATCTTCGACGCCTGGGTCCATCCGCTGATGATGGGCTTGGAGGAACACCTGCTCGCGATGTTCCGCGACGACTTCGAGTTCCACGGCGAAGCGGCGCCCTCGCATCTCGGCCACCCCGTCAGCGTCAGCCCTGTCGTTCCGGAAACAGTCGCAGAAGTTGCCGACTCGGACGACACCGACTGGGCGCCCGATGCCGAGCGGGAGCTTCGCAAGATCCCGTTCTTCGTCCGGGGAAAGGCCCGCCGCAATACCGAACGCTTCGCCCGCGAACAGGGCATCGCGCGCATCACGATCGAGACGCTCTATCACGCCAAGGCGCATTTCAGTTCCCAGCACTAGAAGGCAGCGGCATGACCACAATCCTGACGAGGCGTCCGGTTCCGGGAAGGATCGGCAACGGTGACGGCGAAGGCAGCGTCCAGGTCCAAATGGACCCGACGGTTAGTCTCGGCACCGCCAAGGTCTTCGCCGTCTACGGCAAGGGCGGCATCGGCAAGAGCACGACATCGTCCAACCTGTCCGTCGCCTTTTCCAAGCTGGGCAAGCGGGTGCTCCAGATCGGCTGCGACCCCAAGCACGACAGCACCTTCACGCTGACCAAGCGGCTGGTCCCGACCGTGATCGACATCCTGGAGACGGTCAACTTCCACTCCGAAGAGTTGCGGACCGAGGACTTCGTGTTCGAAGGCTACAACGGCGTGATGTGCGTCGAGGCCGGCGGCCCGCCCGCCGGGACCGGCTGCGGCGGCTACGTCGTCGGCCAGACGGTCAAGCTGCTCAAGGAGCATCACCTGCTCGACGATACCGACGTCGTGATCTTCGACGTGCTGGGCGATGTCGTCTGCGGCGGCTTCGCGGCGCCGTTGCAGCATGCCGAACGTGCGCTGATCGTCACCGCCAACGACTTCGACAGCATCTTCGCGATGAACCGCATCGTCGCCGCCATCCATGCCAAGGCCAAGAACTACAATGTCAGGTTGGGCGGTGTCATCGCCAACCGAAGCGCTGGCACCGACCAGATCGACCGCTTCAACAATGTCGTCGGCCTGAACACCCTGGCACGCTTCCCCGACCTGGACGCGATCCGCCGCAGCCGCCTGAAGAAGGCGACCCTGTTCGAGATGGAGCCTTCCCCCGAACTGGAAGCGGTTCAGAACGAATACCTCCGGCTGGCCGCCACGCTTTGGGCCGGGACCGACCCACTGGCTCCCAAGCCCATGAAGGACCGCGATATCTTCGACCTGCTGGGGTTCGACTGATGGAAACCGTTTCATACATCGAGCGCCGCGGTCAGCTTGAAACCTATTTCGACCGCACCGCCGCCGATGCCTGGTCGCGCCTGACCAGCGACGCTCCGGTCAGCCGCATCCGGGCCACCGTCCGCGAGGGCCGCGACCGGATGCGCGGCACCCTGCTGAGCTGGCTGCCGGACGACATGCGGGGCATGCGCCTGCTGGACGCCGGCTGCGGCACCGGCATGCTGGCGCTGGAAGCGGCGAAGCGCGGTGCGGAAGTCACCGCGATCGACCTGTCGCCGACGCTGGTCGGACTGGCGCGCGACCGCTTGCCCGGCAACCTCAAGGTGGACTTCCGCGTCGGCGACATGCTGGACCCGGCCCTTGGCCGGTTCGACCACATCGTCTCGATGGACAGCCTGATCCATTACAAGGCCGCCGACATGGTCCGCGCCTTGGAGCTTTTGACCGACCGCACGGGATCGTCCGTCGTCTTCACCTTCGCGCCAAGCACCAAAGCGCTGATGGTCATGCACGCGGTCGGCAAGCTGTTCCCGCGCGGCAACCGCGCCCCCGCGATCGAGCCGGTCCGCGAAGCCTCGCTCCGTCATCTGCTGACCGGGCTTGACGGATGGAAGGCGTCGCGGTCCGAACGGATCGCCTGCGGCTTCTACACCTCCCAGGCGCTGGAGCTGGTGCCTCATGGTTAAGGTCGCCCGCGTCTGGACATACCTGACACCGCGCTTCCTGCCCTTCGCGGATGCGGCGACGCCTGAGCTGCCGCTCGGCCGGCTGCTCAGGCTGGCGCTGTTCCAGGTCTCCATCGGCATGGCGATCGTGCTGCTGAACGGCACGCTCAACCGTGTCATGGTGGTGGAACTGGGCGTGCCGACATGGCTGGTAGCCTGCATGGTCTCACTCCCCCTGGTCTTCGCGCCGCTGCGCGCCTTGGTGGGATTCCGGTCGGACACGCACCGTTCGGTCCTGGGCTGGAAGCGGGTGCCCTATATCTGGTTCGGCACGCTGCTTCAGTTCGGCGGCTTCGCGATCATGCCGTTCGCGCTGATCATCCTGTCCGGCGACACCACCGGCCCTGTTTGGGTCGGCCATGCCGGCGCCGCCCTCGCCTTCCTGCTGGTCGGCGCCGGCCTGCATACGACCCAGACCGCCGGTCTGGCGCTCGCCACCGACCTTGCCCCGGCGGAAGCCCGGCCGCGCGTCGTCGCCTTGCTCTACGTCATGCTGCTGGCCGGGATGGTCTTCAGCGCCCTGCTGTTCGGAGCATTGCTGGCGGACTTCACGCAGTTGCGCCTGATCCAGCTGGTCCAGGGATGCGCCGTCGCGACCGTGGTGCTCAACGTGATCGCGCTGTGGAAGCAGGAACCCCGCAACCCCGCAGCCACTCGGCCCGACCTGCCGCGCCCGTCCTTCAGCCAATCCTGGGCGGCATTCCGCAGTTCCGGACGCGCCGGCCGGGTACTGGTCGCGGTCGGATTGGGGACGGCGGCCTTCAGCATGCAGGACATCCTGCTGGAACCCTATGGCGGCCAGATCCTGAACCTGACCGTCGGCGAAACCACGGCGCTGACGGCCCTGTTGGCAGCTGGAACGCTGGGTGGCTTCGCCCTTGCCGCCCGCCAGCTGGGCCGGGGCGCCGATCCCTACCGGCTGGCCGCCCTTGGCGTCATGGCCGGCCTGTTCGCCTTCTCCGCCGTGATCTTTTCCGCTCCCATGGAATCGCCGATGCTGTGCCGGATCGGCACCGTCCTGATCGGGTTCGGCAGCGGCCTGTTCGTCGTCGGCACGCTGACTGCCGCGATGGCGCTGGCTCGCGACGGCGAAAGCGGCCTGGCGCTCGGCGCCTGGGGAGCCGTACAGGCGACGGCGGCCGGAACCGCCATAGCGATGGGGGGAGCCATCCGCGACGTCGTTTCCAGCCTCGGCGCGCAGGGCGTGCTGGGGCCGGTGCTGGCCGATCCCTCGGTCGGCTACGGCGCCGTCTACTACCTGGAAATCATCCTGCTTTTCGCCACGCTGGCCGCGATCGGACCCCTGGTCCGCACCACGGCCGCAGTAACCCGTCAACCGCAGCCAACCGGGTTCGGCCTTGCCGAATTCCCCGGCTGACGCAACCAAAACGCGGAGGTCGCGATGGAAACCGGAGCCATCACAAGCTACATCGACGTGGCCCAGCTCGTTCTGTATGCCTTCTGGATCTTCTTCGCCGGCCTGATCTACTACCTGCATCAGGAAGACAAGCGCGAAGGCTATCCGCTGCTGTCGGACCGTTCCGACCATGTGAAGGTGCAGGGCTTCCCGCCGATCCCATCGCCCAAGACCTTCACGCTCCGCGACGGCAGCAAGTATCAGGCGCCGCCAGGCAATCCCGACGACCGGGAGATCGCGGCTGTCCCGTCCGGCCTTTGGCCTGGAGCGCCGCTGGTCCCGACCGGCAATCCCATGATCGACGGCGTCGGTCCGGCGGCCTGGGCACAGCGCAGCGACGATCCGGAACTGACGGCGGAAGACGAGCACCGGATCGTGCCGCTGCGCGTCGCCCATGACTTCTTCATCGCCCACCGCGATCCGAACCCCGTCGGGATGGAAGTGGTGGCGCTCGACGGCTACGTCGCCGGCGACGTCCGGGAGGTTTGGGTCGACCGCTCCGAACCCGCCGTCCGCTACCTCGAGGTCGAGACCGTCGGCGGCAAGACCGTGCTGCTGCCGATGCAGTTCGTCCGGATCGATAGCTGGAACCGCAAGGTCAAGGTGGTCTCGATCACCGCGGCCCAGTTCGCCGACGTGCCCGCGATCAAGAGCCCCGATCAGGTCACCCGGCTGGAAGAAGACAAGATCACAGCCTACTTCGCCAGCGGCCATCTCTACGCGACGCCTCAGCGGCAGGAGCCCCTGATATGACGACCTCCGACCAGATGACGGAGTACGAGACCGAACCGGTACGCGGACTCCCCGCCCCGCTGCCCACAGGCGAAACCCTGCTCTGGCAAGGCAGTCCGGCCTGGTGGCCGCTGGCCCGCAGCGCCTTCCACTTCGATAAGATCGCGATCTATTTCGGCCTGATGATCGCGTGGCGCATCGCGACCTCGCTGAGCGATGGGGCGACATACCTGAACGCCGGCATGTCGGCCCTACCCCTGCTGGCGCTTGCCGTGTGTGCCCTGGCGATCCTGCTGGTGCTGGCCTGGGCGTCGGCGCGGGCGTCGGTCTATACGATAACCAGCAAGCGGGTCGTGCTGCGGATCGGCATCGCCTTCCCGATGGCCCTGAACATCCCGTTCCGCCTGATCGGCAATGCGGCGCTGAAGGTCCGCAGCGACGGCAGCGGCGATATCCCGCTGGCCCTGACGCCCGGCAACCGGATCGCCTGGATGCTGCTGTGGCCCCATGTGCGGCCGTGGCGGATGCTGAAACCCGAGCCGACCCTTCGCGCCATACCCAATGCCGCCGAGGTCGCGGCGATCCTGGCTCCTGCCCTGACGGCGGCCAACGGCGCCAACGCCGTGACGACGCCCATCCGCCAGCCGGCGAAGCGCCGTGAGACCGCCGGCGCCGCCGGATTGACGGAGGTCCGGACATGACTGCCCACCACCTCCACCCCGCTATCCGGAAGCCCGTGTTCCCGAAGGGTGCCTTGATCGGAGCGGCGCTGCTGGTGGCCTTTACCGTCACGACAGCCGCCGTCTCGAGGATCAGCGGTCTCGGCACCGTCCAGATGCCGGAAACGGCTGCGGTCGAAACCCGGTCGCTCCGCTTCGAGGACATGCGGAACGGCTCGATCCAGGTGACCGATGCCCGTACCGGCAAGGTCGCGGCCTCGGTCGAGCCGGGCACCAACGGCTTCATCCGGGGCACGCTGCGTGGTCTGGCGCGGGAGCGGAAACGCCGGGGCATCGGGATCGAGCCGCCCTTCATGCTGACCCGCTGGGCCGACGGCCGCATCTCGCTGGAAGACCCCGAGACCGGCCGGGTGATCGAGTTGGACGCCTTCGGGCCGACCAACGGCGAAGCCTTCGCGCAACTCCTGACTGCTGGGAGAAATTGACCATGGCGCTCAACTGGAATGGCGGCTGGAACGGTGGCGGCACGGTGACCGTGCCCTGCACCGTTGATATCGAGATCACGCCCGACAGCGTGCACGCCTGGGTCGATCTGGAAGGGGTGGAAGTCGGCCCCGGCGACGAAGTCATCATCGAGGACGCGCCGACTTCCCTGCCCTTCGGCACCCAGCACTTCTTCCACCGGACGGCGATCGTCGTCCACGCCGGCCCCTTGGAACGCCTGCGCGCCCAATTGGCCGGATATCTCGAACTCACCGAACTGTACGAAGTCGGATTCTCCGCTGGGAGGCCATCATGACCGCTATCGAGAGCACCCCGGCCATATCGGCCGGCCGCCCCAGGATCTCCACCGAAAGCACGCAGATCGCCCAGGAAGACACGATCCTGAGCCCGCGCTTCTACACCACCGACTATGACGCGCTGGACAAGCTGGACATCAGCTCCGTCCGGGCCGAGTGGGACATCGTCATGGAGGAACTGCGCCGCGACGACAACAAGAAGCACTTCACCCGCACGGACGAATTCACCAACATGCTCGACGACCTGCCGGAAGGCCTCCGCAAGGAGTTCGTCGATTTCCTGATCAGTTCGCTGACTGCCGAGTTCTCCGGCTGCGTCCTCTACGCCGAGACCAAGAAGCGGGTGAAGAACCCGGATATCCGCGAGCTGTTCAGCTTCATGAGCCGCGACGAAGCGCGCCATGCCGGCTTCATCAACGACACGCTCAAGGACTTCGGCATCGGCGTCGACATGAGCTTCCTGACCAAGGTCAAGAAGTACACCTACTTCAAGCCCAAGTTCATCTTCTACGCGACATACCTGTCGGAGAAGATCGGTTACGCCCGTTACATCACGATCTTCCGCCAGTTGGAGCGCCACCCCGACCGCCGCTTCCACCCCATCTTCAAGTTCTTCGAGAAGTGGTGCAACGACGAGTTCCGCCATGGCGAGGCCTTCGCCCTGCTGATGCGCGCCAATCCGGGCCTGCTGAGCGGCGGCAACAAGCTGTGGATACGCTTCTTCCTGCTGGCGGTCTACGCCACCATGTTCGTCCGCGACCACATGCGGCCGGAGTTCCACAAGGCGCTGGGCGTCGATCCGACCGACTACGACTACACGGTCTTCCGCATCACGTCGGATATCTCGCGTCAGGTCTTCCCGCTGATGCTCGACATAGACAACCCGAAGTTCCGTGCCGGCCTGAACCGGCTGATGGAGATTTCCGACGGCCGCGCCGCCGCCCGCAAGCAGGGCGGGGTTATGGGCAAGCTGAAGGGCGCCGCCTTGGGCGTGGCGGGAGCCGCCACGTTCCTGCGTCTCTACATGCTGCCGGTGATCTCCAACGAGCTGCCGAACCGGGTTCGGCTGTCCCCGGCCTGGTAGAAGCGGAGGATGCCGCCCGTGTCCGACCACATCATCCCGGTGCTCTACACACTGTTCCTCTGGTGGTTCAGCACCGGGCTGATCGTCTGGCTGGACGGGCTGCCCCGGCGCACCTTCCGCTGGAGCCTGACAGGGGCGACCGTCCTGGCCGTCCTCGGCCTCTACGGTCTGGCGGTCAGCGCGCAGGACACCACCGTTTCGGGAGCCTTCACCGCCTTTACCTGCGGCCTGATAATCTGGGGCTGGAACGAGATCAGCTTCCTGATGGCCTTCATCACCGGCCCAAGGCGCGAAGCCGCCCCTCCGGGAAGCGCCGGATTGCAGCGTCTGCGCCACGCGATCGAGGCGATCGCCTATCATGAGCTGGCGATAGCGGCATCGGCCGCCTTGATCGTCGCCCTGACCTGGGACGCACCCAACCAGATCGGCACCTGGACCTTCATGGTGCTTTGGGCCATGCGCATCAGCGCCAAGCTGAACGTCTTCCTGGGCGTTCCCAATCTGGGCAGCGAGTTCCTGCCCGACCACCTGAAATACCTGGAAAGCTTCTTCCGCAAGCGCCCGATGAACTGCCTGTTCCCGGTCTCCGTCACGCTGTCAACGATTGCCGCGATCCTACTGGTGCAGGCGGCGGGAGCCGGCGGCAACAGCGGGTTCGAGACGGCGGGCTTCACCTTCCTGGCGACCCTGGTGACCCTGGCCCTGCTGGAGCACTGGCTGCTGGTGCTGCCCCTGCCCGCGGCCGCCCTGTGGAACTGGTACCTAAACCGCCGCGCCGACAGCGGCATGACCACACTGCCGCTCAGGCAAGCGATTTCCACCCAACGGAGGCGATGATGGACTTCAATACTTTCTTCCGCGACCAGCTCGACAGCCTCCGCAACGAAGGACGCTACCGCATCTTCGCGGAACTGGAACGGCAGGCCGGCAGTTTCCCGCGCGCCGGACACTATGTCGACGGCGAACGTTCCGGCACCGTGACGATCTGGTGCTCCAACGACTATCTTGGCATGGGTCAGCATCCCGCTGTGATGGAAGCGATGCACGAGGCGATCGACCGCTGCGGCGCCGGGGCCGGCGGCACCCGCAACATCTCCGGCACGACGCACTATCACGTGCTGCTGGAACAGGAACTGGCCGACCTGCACGGTAAGGAAGCGGCGCTGCTGTTCACGTCGGGCTATGTCTCCAACTGGGCGGCGCTGGGTACGCTGGCGTCGAAGATCCCCAACTGCGTCGTGCTGTCCGACGCCGGCAACCATGCCTCGATGATCGAGGGCATCCGCCACAGCCGGGCCGAGCGCCACATCTTCGCCCACAACGATCCGGAAGACCTCGACCGCAAGCTGTCGGCCCTCGACCCCCGGCTGCCCAAGCTGGTCGCGTTCGAATCCGTCTACTCGATGGACGGCGACATTTCCCCTATCGCGGAAATCTGCGACGTGGCCGAAGCCCATGGCGCGATGACCTATCTGGACGAGGTCCATGCGGTCGGCCTCTACGGTCCGCGCGGCGGAGGCATCGCCGAGCGCGAGGGCCTGATGGACCGGCTGACGGTGATCGAAGGGACGCTCGGCAAGGCGTTCGGCGTGGTCGGCGGCTATATCGCGGCGTCCACCGACCTCTGCGACTTCGTCCGAAGCTTCGCGTCCGGCTTCATCTTCACGACGTCGCTGCCGCCCGCCGTCACGGCCGGAGCACTGGCGAGCATCCGCCACCTGAAGGCCAGCACGGCCGAGCGCCTGCGCCACCAGGACCGCGTCGCCGTCGTCCGCCGCCGGCTGGAGGCTGCCGGCATTCCCGTGCTGGAAAACCCCAGCCATATCGTGCCGGTGATGGTCCGTGATCCCGTGCTGTGCAAGGAGATCAGCGACCGTCTGCTCGACCATTACGGCATCTACGTTCAGCCGATCAACTACCCGACGGTGGCACGACGGACCGAGCGCCTTCGCATCACCCCCTCCCCCCTTCATACCGATGCCGACATCGATCATCTTGTGAACGCCCTTACGGAGATCTGGGCGGAGATAGGCCTGAAGCGCGCGGCGTGAGAAAAGGAGAAGTATTGTTGGGCCACGGCCCAACCTACGGAGTTTCGTAGGTTGGGCCGTGGCCCAACAACGTTCTACAGCCGACGCGCAGGTTTTCTCCCGCGCAATCTTCATACCTTCCAGTAATGAGTATTCTATAAGGCCGGTGAAACCCACCCGTCTAAGACCAAAGCTCTGCATCAACAAATGCAGTAAGGAAAACTCTTCCTCGAAATCCCAGGCATTTTCCCTCTGAAGGTAAAATACGCATCTTGTTTTAAAATAATACAGTCGCTCCCCAGACCGCTCTAAGAAACCTAATCTGGGGAGAGTGCAGTGATCAGCCCTCGCACAGGAGTTGCGACCGCAACTATACTTTTGCTCGCCGGATGCGGTGGCGGAGGTGGCGGCCCATCTCCCACGACTTCGAACGCTCCTCCCGCATCTGCGGCTCCCGCCGATCCCACTGCCGCTTTCGATACCGCGGAGTACCGTCTGAACGCCGGGCTGAAGCAGATCAACGCCAGTTCCGCCTATGCCAAAGGGATCGACGGGACCGGACAGACCGTCGCCCTCGTCGACAGCGGCATCAACATGACCTTGGCGGAGTTCGCGGGCGCCATCCACCCCGCTTCGACCGACATCGTCACGGAACGCGCCGGTCAGGCGGTGACCGATCTGGACGGCCATGGCACCGCCGTTTCCTCCGTCATCGCCGCGCGGAAGAACGGCGCGCAGACTCACGGTGTCGCCTATAACGCCCGCATCATGGCGATCCGGACCGACGCCTATACCGCTACCGCCGGCAAGTCGTCGGGAGAGTACTTCACGGAGGACATCGCCAGGGCGACGACCTATGCGGTGACCAACGGCGCCGGCATCATCAACTATTCGCTGGGCGGCGAAGGGGTGATGCCGCTCAACCTCGCGGCAGCGCTGAGCGAGGCCGCATCTCGCGACGTGATCCTGGTGGCGTCCGCCGGCAACAACGGCAAGGACACCGTCACCAACCTGATCGCGATGTGGGTCACCAGCACTGATGCGACCGGCCACGGCATCGCGGTCGGATCGGTCAACTCCGCCAACCAGATCTCCAGCTTTTCCAACAAGGCCGGAAGCTCCGCCAACTTCTATGTCGTGGCGCCGGGAGAGGCGATCCGGGCGGTGAACAATGCCGGCAATGACGTGACGGTGACCGGCACGTCGATGGCGACCCCGCATGTCTCGGGTGCGGCCGCCCTGCTCAAGCAGGCCTTCCCGAACCTGACCGGTGCCCAGATCGTAGATCTGATCCTGCGTACCGCGACCGACCTGGGAGCACCTGGAACCGACCCGGTCTATGGCCGGGGCCTGCTCAACGTCGCGGCGGCGATGGCTCCGGTCGGGACAGCCAGCATCCCGACCGGAACGACGGTCGGCGGCGCATCCGTGCCGCTCGGCACATCGTCGCTCCGGCTGGGCGCCGCGTTCGGCGATGCGCTCGCCACCAGCGGCGCCTTGCGGAACAGCATCATGCTGGACGACTACCAGCGGGCCTACAGCGTAGACCTGACGTCCCGCGTCGCCCGGCCGCAGCCGCAGCACGATCTGGTCAACTGGCTGGGGGGTGACAGGAGTTACGACACTGTCGCGACACCATTCGGCACGACGGGACAGGCCAGCTTCTCCGACCGCACCACCGACCGCCGCACTGTCGAGCCGACCCGGCAGGGCTCCGGCCGAAGCTTCTCGTTCAGCTCGAAGCTGGGGACGAGCACCGATATCGGCGTTGCGGCGGGTCGCCCGATGGCCGCCCGGTTCGGCGTAGACGCCGACAGCCCGGTAGTGCTCGACACGATCTCCGGCGATCCCGCCCGCTCGGCCTTCCTCGACCTTGCCGATTCCGGACGCAACGTCTCGATCCGCACCGACCTTGGCGACGGCGTTTCGGTAGCCACGGGCTTCGCGTCCCGGCGGGAGGAAGACTACCTTAAATACGGCGACAGCCGGTCGTGGAGCGACTATGGCGACCGCGAGGTCGTGATGGGCGAAGTCCGCAAGAGCTGGGACGGCGGCCGCGTCGGCATCCAGTTCGGCCAGTTGACGGAGCGCGGGTCGGCGCTGGACAGCAGCGGCGGTTCCGCCTTCGCCTTCGACGCCCCGGTTACGACCCGGTTCGGCGGAGTCTTCGCAGCATTCGACCTCAAGCTCGTCGAGCTGTTCGGAAGCTGGCAGTACGGCACGACGGCGGATACCCAGCTCGGCAACGGGTTGATCCGCCGGCTGTCCGGGGTGCGCAGCGACGCCTGGACGGTCGGCTTCGCCCGGAACGACGTCGTCTCCGCCCAGGACCGGATATCGATCAGCCTGTCGCAGCCGCTTCGGGTCAGCGCCGGGCGCGCCGACATCGACGCTCCGACCGGAACGACCGCCGACGGTACGATCCTGCGCGAAAGCGGGTCCGCCAGCCTGACGCCGAGCGGGCGGGAGATCGACGTGGAACTGGCATACCGCATCCTGCTGAGCGACAAGGAGGAACTCAGCACGGGAGCGCTGGTCCAGACCTCTCCCGGCCATGTCGAGGGCGCGGCACCGGCGTTTGCTACGGCGGTGCGCTACAAGCGGCGCTTCTGACCGAGGTACTTGTTTGTGCATTGAGTGGTTGCGGGCATCAACCGTTTTGGTCGATGCTTCGCTGCCACTCAAGACACGCACCCGGAAAGTCCGCCATGACCCTCGCCGATCCGCGCCCCACTCTGGAAGCCCCCGACGACGATCCCTGGATCTGGCTTGAGGAGGTGGACGGGCCGCAGGCCACGTCCTGGGCCGATACGCAGACCGCGAAGACGCTGGAGCGCTTCGGCGGTCCCGCCTTCCTCAAGGACCGGGCCGATCTGGCGGCGATCTACGACCAGCCCGCCAACATTCCGTTCGTCGCCCGGCGCGGCGACAAGCTGTTCAACTTCTGGAAGGACGCCGAGCACCCGCGCGGTTTGTGGCGGACCACGACGCTGGAGAGCTATCGCACCGAAGCGCCGGAATGGGACCTTCTGCTCGACCTGGACGCGCTCTCGGAAGCCGAGGGCGAAGACTGGATCTGGGCAGGTCCCGCGACCTTGCCCGCGACCCATGACCGCGCCATGCTGAGCCTGTCGCGCGGCGGCGGCGACGCCACGGTGCTTCGGGAATTCGACCTGACCACCCGCAGTTTCGTGGCCGACGGCTTCACCCTGCCGGAAGCCAAGGGCGGCGCCACTTGGCTCGACCGCGATACGCTGCTGCTCCAGTCCGCCTACGGCCCCGGCATGGCGACCCGGTCCGGCTATGCCAAGACGGTCCGCCTGTGGAAGCGCGGCGCCGACCCGCTGACAGCCCCCGTCATCTACGAGATCCCCGAGGAGTCGATGGGCGCCGGGGCGCATGTCGACCGGGAAGCCGGGACGGAGACCATCTGGTTCACCGAGCGGATCGCCTTCTTCGACGTCCGCTACTGGATTGGCGACCGCACCGGCCCGAAGACCCAAATCGACGTGCCGACCGATATCGAGGTGGACGCCAGCCGCAAATGGCTGGCGGCGAAACCCCGTTTCCCCTGGACGGTCGGGGACACGACGGTAGCTCCCGACAGCGTAGCTGTGATCCGGCTTGACGATTTCCTGGCGGGCGGGCGGGACTTCACCATCCTGTTCGAACCGGCGGAGCGCCGCGCGCTGCAAGGCTTCTTCATGCGCGACGGACGGATCACCGTGTCGATCCTGGACGATCTGCGGCCGGTGTTCGAGGTCTGGACCCCGCCGGCCAGCGATCCGGGCACTGCCGGGGATTGGTCGATGTCCCGCATCACGGGGCTGCCCGACCTTGGCGTCGCCAGCGTCTGGCCGCTGGACGTCGAGGAGTCGGAGTCCAATGGCGACATGCTCGCCAACGCCCAGGACCCGCTGACGCCGCAGACGCTTTTCCTGATCCGCGCCGGCGGCAGCCCTGAACCGCTGAAGCGTGGCCCGGCGGGTTTCGACCCGAGCGGACTGGTGATTACGCGGCATGAAGCGGTGTCGGTGGATGGCGCCCGCATCCCCTATACCCAGGTCGGGCCGGCGGATGTTACGGGCGATGCGCCGGTACATCTCTATGCGTATGGCGGGTTCGGCATCTCGCAACTGCCGTCCTACAACTCGGCCATCGGCAAGCTCTGGCTGGAGCGCGGCGGTACCAGCGTCGTCGCCAATATCCGGGGCGGTGGAGAGTTCGGCACAGCCTGGCACGAAGCCGGCCGCCGCGAGGGCAAGCGCCTGTCGCACGACGATTTCGCGGCGGTGGCGGCGGACCTCGTCCGCCGGGGCGTCACCAGGGCGGAGCGGATCGCGGCGGAGGGTGGCTCCAACGGCGGCATCCTGATCTCCAACATGCTGACGCGCTACCCGGAGCGCTTCGGTGCGCTGTTCTGCACGATCCCGCTGATCGACATGCGCCGCTACACCAAGCTGCTCGCCGGGGCGAGCTGGATGGCCGAATACGGCGACCCTGACGATCCGAAGGACTGGGCGTTCCTGGGGCCGATGTCGGCATACCATACCGCCGTCCCTAGTCAGGACTATCCCCCTATCCTGATCGCCACCACCCGCCGAGACGACCGCGTCCATCCCGGCCATGCCCGCAAGATGGCGGCCAAGCTCCAGTCGATGGGATACGAGGCTTATTTCTACGAGCCTGCCGCCGGAGGGCACGGCTACGGCAAGGACAACACCGAGCGCGCGGGCTTCACGGCGCTGGGCTACAGCTTCCTGCGGCAGGCTATCGGATGGCGGGAAGTTTGATGACGACACCCCTTCGCGTATTTGAAAGTACGCAAATGTCATCATTTTGAGGGGACGGCATCGAAGGTCATCATAGGTCGCTGCCCAGATCTGTCCCGAAGGACAATCCTTCGGGACAGGAGACTGTAGCATAATATTCCTATTATTTCGAGAGGCGATGTGTGCGAGACCACGGTTTCTTGCCGGCTTGCCCGCTCCCCCGCCCTTGCCCTATCGGTGCGAAGTCAGCCCCAAATCGTTTTCGGCAAAGAAAAGATAATTATCTTTTCTAGGACACTACAAATAAAATATTACGCTGTCATTAATACAAGATCAGGATTATACTATTGAAGATAGCTTTTCTTTGATCCTGAACTTGAAAGAACTTAAACATGAGCGCCATAGCCCATATCAAATACTTAGTGAAGAAGTACCAAGGCTACTGGACGGTCAGTTCCAGCGGCAAAGCCAACGGTGAGTTCGCCAACCGGGGAGAGGCCTGCCATAGTGCGCTGCAGGATGGCATCCGGGTCGGCAACCTGGGCCACGACGTCAAGATCGAGACGCCCGAGCAGAACGGCGACAACCGGACGGTCTGGACGAGCGGTGACAAGAAGTAAGTCCCCGCCCAGCCCGGCTGCTCAGCCGGGCCGTTCGCTGGAAGAACTCCTCAGGAGTTCTTCTCGCTCTGCTGCCGGGCGTGCTCGCCGACGCTGTCGGCGGCTTCCCTGGCGACACGAAGCGTCGCTTCGGAAATCTTGACGCCGCTGGTGAGCAGGACCCGCACTTCGGCATTCAGCAACTCGGTCTGCGCGGCCTTCAGGTCCTGCGGAGTCCGGGCGCGCATGATGCTCTTCATGCCGTCGATATTGCACTGCATGGCGTTCCGGGTGTAGTCGGCCCACTCGCGCATGATCGACTGGTAGCCCTCGGCCAGCTTGACTCCCGTCTTCATCATGACGCCGAGGTTCTGCTGGGTACGGCCGGCCAGTTCCTTCGAAGCCCTGCTCTGCATCGCCGACATCTCGCCGGCCTTTTCCGCAGCCTGCTCGGCCACCTGCCCTGCCATCCGGCGGGTCGTGACGGCTGCATCGCCGGCAATCTCCGTCGTGCGCTCGATCGTGCCGCGCATGTCGTCGGCGGCCTTCTGAAGGTTCTGTTCCGCCGCTTCGGCATTGTTGCGGGCGATGTCCCGGTTCGCGGCGTCCACGACCTTCCGCGCGGGCGCGGCACTCGGCTGAGGTGCTTCGGCGCTGGCGTCGCGGACTGTCTTCTTGGTGTCGGTCTTATTCATGATAGCAGACATGGACTATTCCTCGGTATGAAAATTCGCTGGATATGCACGGCTTGAGGTAGCGCACGGAAAGCAGGCGCCGCGGTCCGGCGGACCGTAGCGCCTGCTTCCGCGCTCAGACCTTAGGACTTCTTGGTCGTGGCCGGCTTGCGGTCGATTTCCTCGACGGTGACGTCCTGACGGCGGACGGTGCCGCTGACGGTAACCTCGCGCTCGCCCGCTTCCTTGCTCAGGGCGACTTCCTCGACCAGATGAGCCTGCTTGGTGACGAGGGGCTTTTCCGAGACTTCGGTCATCTCGATCGTGGTTTCCTGGAACGCCTTGGCGGCCTCATCGGGGTTCAGGACGCGGTCGATCTTCGTGTGCTCGACTTCGACGTTCTCCTCGTGGAGGGTCACCGTCTCCTGAACTTCCCGCTCGGTCACTTCGGTCTTCAGGCGCTTGCCGCCGGTGGTCCGGGAGACGCCGACTTCCAGCTCCTCCTCGATCACCTGGGCGGTCTGGCCTTCTTCGACCGTCCGGTTGCCCAGCTTCTCGAGCAGTGCTTCCGGGGTCATCGCCTTGAAGGTGCGCATGGTGGTCAGGCCTTCGTCGGCCTTGTCGTCGGCGACTTCCGCCACGACCAGGGCGCCGCCCTTCTGCATCGCCTTGCCGTATGTCTCGGCCTTTTCCTTGTCGTAGCCGGCCTCGACCAGCCGGCCGGAAATCTTCGCGACGGCAACGTCCTGAAGGATCTCTACGGCATCCTTCTTGAGGCCGGCCTTGGTCAGTTCGCCCAGGACCTTGCTTGCGATGTCGCCGTTTTCGAATAGGCCAATGATGGAGGTCGTCATATGAAAATTCCTTGGTGGTGTGGATTTGAGGAGTGGGCGGTCGATCGCCCCATCTCGCTTATGCAACATAATATGCTGCGCTGCAAAATCATAGGATTATTATTGAAAACAGCTAATTTAAATTTTCTATCAGCAATAAAGTATATCAATGACTTTTGATTTTACCGAAGCTGATGAAGAAAAATCTGCGCCTTCAACGGAAATTTATTATGTTAGTCATGGAACACAACTAGAATCATAATTATTTAGCCTCACCCTTTTGCGCTATTTATTTCTGATTTCTGTGAAATTTCAGCCTTGCCTCATCTATGGAACGGTCTCAAGGCCGTTCCCATCCACACCCCTCACAGCTTTACCTTCCGCAGGATCAGCGCCAGCGGCACCGCCGATGCCGAGATCAGCATCAGCGTGAAGAACACGTCGATATAGGCCCAGTAGGCCGACTGGGTCGCGACCTGCTGGCCGATATAGGCGATCGCGCGTCCTTGCGCGTCCGCGACGCCGCCGCCGGCCGACGCGAATTAGTCGGTGACGATGCGCAGGGTTTCCTGATAGCCGGGGATCGACGGGACCACGTGCTCGACCAGCCGGTTCTGGTGGAACTGCTCGCGGTAGGCCAGGACGTTCTGGGCGATGGAGACGCCGATGGGACCGCCGACATTGCGGGCGACGCTGATCAGGGCCGAGGCCTGATCCGGGATGCCATAATAGGATGCGGTCGTGATCATAGGTCACTCCCCGGCTATCGGCGTCGGCTGGTCCTGAAGGACGGTTTTTGGGACGGGAGAGCCATAGCATATTATTCCTATTTTTTCGAGAGCGAGTTGTGGAATGGGTGCCATGATACACGGAAGGCGAATTCACCAAGGGGCAACTTGTAAGCCGGACTTACAAGTTCGATCCGGCCGGATGATCAGTTTTTGGGTTTGTCAGATTGACGCGGCTGCCGTGTGAGCACATAGTCTGTCGTGCGTGTACACATTATGCAAGGTCCGGCGATGGCCATGGAGCGGAAGTTCACGGTCAGGAACACGTTGGTTTCGACATCGCGATACAAGCTTGTGTCGGAGCGGCAAAAGAAGGGCCTTGGCAGTTTGTTCGCCGGGACGGCCAAGGCGAAAACCCATGCCCATCAACTCAAACGCCGCCAATTTTCAGACACGGAGACAGTTGTCGTCGCCGGACAGAAAATCATGGCAGCAGGCGGACAATCAGCGCGGAAGCGGCTCGTTGAATTGGGTTTCATGTCACGTGCTAGTGCCATCGGAAAACGCAGCGAAGTGGTTGCCAAAGCCGTCGAGGCCGCGCTGATGCGGCATAGTGTCGACCCCTCCGTCGCGGTCGAGATTGTCAATGTACGTCAGGCAAGAAATCTGCCAGGAACGCTCGCTCAAGGTCGAATCCGCTTGACGACCAGAGGTCGCAAGTCTGAAATCCGTGAGGATACCTTGGTTACCATGCGATACGACATGCTGGGAGAGGTCATCAGCTCGGCAATTCCGGAACCCACGCTGGCGGATGTGTTTGCCGAGCGGCCCGACTTGCCAGCGGCGACCCGGCTGAAGTTCGAACCGCAACGGGGCGGACGGCTGCCGAAATTCAAACTTTGAGGCACGATGTATCTGCTGGACGTACAGCCATTCCTAGATTTAGTCGGCGGCGGCCAGAACGTGATGCAGAAATGGGCGGCGACCATTCCGCCAAGGAACGTGTTCGCCAGCAGTGTGGCGGTTGGATTAGCTGAATATACGATCGATGCGTTGCCGGCGGCACAGCGTACCGGCTGGCGGCGGCGCCTTGTCGTGGCGAAGACTGAATTCGAGCTTCGCACCTTCGACTTCACGGTGCAGGATGCCCAAGTCTGGGCGTCCGATGTCCTGCCGCTCGACCTGAACGACGTGGATGAAGACGGGCAAAGCTATCCCTTGGATAGATCGGTACAGATGATTTCAGCACAGGCCCTTCAGCGCCGCTTCATCTTGGTTACCCACGCTCGAGCGTATCATGACGTCCTGAAGGCACGAACGCGGCTTGAGATACTCGATCCTGGCTACGACGAAGCCGACGCATGACTTATCGTCTCCAGGACACGACAAATCCCGTGCATGCCGGGCTGGCGATGATGTCATGCCTGTCCCTGAGCGGCGGCGGGGTGCGGGGCCTGTTCACGGCCAGGATACTGACTGCGTTCGAGGAAGCGGCGAACGCTCCCGCAGCGGAGCGCTTCGATCTGATCGGCGGCACCTCTATCGGCGGAATCATCGCCATCGGTCTTGCCGCCGGAATACCAGCGGCAGCGATCCACGCGGCGATAGCGGACAACGCGCCGTCGATATTCAAGAAACGGTTTCATCGCTTCGGTCTTTTTACCGCATTGTATCCTAAACCGCCCCTGCGAAAGGCGATCCGGGCAATCCTGGGCGATCATGCGGACAGGAGATTGAGCGAGTTGCCGGTGCCCGTTCTCGTGACCGCCGTGGACCACACCAACGGCAGTTCTCACCTGTTCCGCTCCCTTGGACTGGCGGAGAAGGATGCCGATGACGTGACCCTGATGGACGCGGCCCTGGCGACATCCGCAGCCCCTACCCTTTTTCCGCCTCACCGGATCGGTGACCGGGTATATGTCGATGGCGGACTGGCAGCCAATGCTCCGGACCTGATCGCGGTAAGCGAAGCCATGGCGCGGCTGGGCGCCATCCCGGAAAAAGTGCACGTGCTCAGCATCGGTACCGCTGGAAAGGCGGTCGAAGGTAAACCCGTATGGTTCGGCGGCCGCATCCCCTGGATCATGCGCCACCGCATCGTTGAACTGACGCTCGCCGCACAGGAACACGCCTCCACCCTTCAAGCATCGCGTATCCTTGGCACACGGTACCTTCGCGTGGACAAGGCGCCGCAAAGGCCGATCCGCCTGGACGAAGTCGAACGCCTTGCCGACCTGGACAAGCTTGCGGCGGAAGCGCTGGAGACGGTCACCAAAGACAAACGCTGGCACGAAACCGCCAACCGCCGGGCGCGGCGTCTGGTGGAGGCAGAAGCGGCTTCTGCTTAGCTGCATATTGGCAGCCGGTTCATATTTGCAGAATCAGGGCTGTTCAGTGCTGTATGGGAATGCCCCGATCGGGCCCCTCGTCGCTGACATTGCAAGCCCGCCCATTCCTTCTCGGAAGGCGTTGTTCATGCCGCGCTGGTACTCGGCGGCGTTGGCCGCGATCAGGTCCTTGATTTGTTTTTCCAAATCGAAAACCGGCAAACGGCAGTTGCCTGTTATGGTCCGTCCCGATACTCTATGTCAAAGTCTGACATAGGAGTCCCAAGTGGCAACCAACGTCAGTCTGACTGCCGAACTTGAGACATTCGCCCGGAGTTGCGTCGAGAGCGGACGCTACAACAATGTCAGTGAAGTCGTCCGGGCGGGACTGCGACTCCTACAGGAGAACGAGGAGCGCCGCGCGCGGTTCGGCGCCATGCTCGATGAAGCCCGTGCCGAGGCTGACCGGGAGGGAACCCATGATATCGAGGCCGTCTCCCAGGAAATGGACAATATCATAGCGGCGTCGCGTTGACGTCGGCGGCGACGCTGGCGCCACAGGCCCGGCGTGATCTGCTTGCGGCGGCAGGTTGGATCGCAAAGGAGAATCCATCCGCTGCGGTTGCGCTACGAGACGCCGTCGTTGCCGACGCAACCCGGATCGGAAATCACCGCCGGATCGGCGCTGTGAGAGCCGAGCTTGCACCGCAATCGATACGGTTTCTGGTGGTGAGCGGATTTCCATATGTCATCGTTTACGATGCTGGTCGAGAACCGCCGTTGATTCTCCGTGGTCTGCACGGCGCGCGGGAGTTGCCGGAGCTGCTGCGGGATTTGTAGGGCGAGAACTAATCACTATGAACTCTTTTTCGCACGCGATGTTTGACGGGCGATCTACCGCGATAGTTCATCATCTAATAGAACCCGTGGCCTGAACACGGAGAAATTATGATAGCCGTTCCGACTTTCGACAAGCTGATGTGGCCTGCGGTTCTAGCTCTCAAGTCTCTCGACGGATCGGCGACGAATGAGGAATTGCTTGCGAAGCTTACTGAATTGTTAAAGCTGCCACAGGAAGTGCAGGCCGTCTCGCACTCTGATGGCCGCCAGACAAAAGTCAGCTACAATCTTGCATGGGCCAAGAGCTACATGAAGAAAGTCGGCCTCCTGGACAACAGCGCGCGCGGCGTCTGGACGCTCACGCCGGATGGCGAGGCTTGCACAGAGACCAGCATCGCACTGGTTCCTTCACGAGTTCGAAAAATGAATGTGGAAAGCCGTAAATCTCAAAAGCCAGACGGTCCGAACGGCGATATTGCAGCGGAGCCAATCGAGGACGAAGTCAGCAACATAGCGGACCCGTACTGGAAAGACCAACTTCTCAACACCTTGAAGGCATTATCTCCCAACATTTTCGAGCGACTGGCACAACGTCTCCTGCGGGAAGCAGGATTCATCAAGGTTGAGGTAACGGGGAAGAGCGGGGATGGCGGGATCGACGGTATGGCAAGGGCCGGCGTCCGGCCGGCTTGAACTACGGCGACTGCTTTTCCTATGCGCTGGCAAAGGTCCGGGGCGCTGTTCTTGTGTTCAAGGGCGATGACTTTGCTCAGACGGACCTGGGTTCGGTAAGCAACTGATACCGGGGGCCGGAGATATCGACCTGTGGGGACAGTGTTTGTTGGGCTACGGCCCAACCTACGGGCTCCTGCTTCGTAGGTTGGGCCGTGGCCCAACACTTCTGGAGTGCAGGTCAAACTCTTCGGCTTCTGGTCTGATAGCAGCGTCATTAAACATTTGCCGGTCAGGAGCGTTAGATGTCGGGCTGAAGAGGCCCGACCTACGTGAGCGTGCTTTTGTGGGGTGGGACTCTTCAGTCCGACATCTTTGCCGGAACTTGCCGGTTATTCTTTGTTGGCCTTGGCATGACCCGAAATGCCAAGGGCCGGAGTCCGAGACTCCGGCCCTCACGATATACTCCCCAGCCGTCTGTTACTGCGCCGGCTGGCCCGACGATGGCGGCTGTGCCGATCCCGGCGTTTGCGCCGGTCCCGGCTCGGGCGCTACCGGCGACGCCGGTTGCACCGGGACGCCGGTGATGCCGCCGGCTTTCGCCAGCTCGGGGTAGTCTTTCAGCATGCTGACGCCGTAGAGCGGCTTGTAGACGCCTTCGTGGCAGGTCGAGCAGGCGACTTTCGGCACGTCGCCGAGCGGGCCGAGGCGGTTGGCCGGGAAGACGCCTTGCAGCGGTTCCAGGTAGTCGGCGTTGAGGCCGCGTGTCATCTGGATGCCGTGCCAGGCGGTCGTCCGCGTCGGGCTGCTCTGGCCCCAGTCGCGGAAGGAGCGGCTGTTGTGGCAGTAGGTGCAGTTGACGCCCAGCGATTCCGACATGTGGATCATCAGGCTGTAGGTCCACTCGGTCTGCTTGATCGAGCTGCGGTTGCCCGACGGCAGGGCCGTGTCGGAGGACACCCGGATGCCGGCGTCCTTGCCGCCGCCCGTCAGGAACGGGGTCAGCGGGTCGAAGGGGAGCGACGCCAAC
Source organism: Skermanella aerolata KACC 11604 (assembly GCF_000936425.1). GTDB lineage: Bacteria > Pseudomonadota > Alphaproteobacteria > Azospirillales > Azospirillaceae > Skermanella > Skermanella aerolata. The sequence goes on from NZ_AVFK01000005.1 coordinate 282,384, forward strand.
CCCGCCAGCATCGCCGGCTGGTTCTGGCCGGCCGGATCGCCGAGGACACCCCTCGCGTGCGGCTGGCCCGGTTCGTTGAACCAGACTTGCGACGGGACCGGCTTGCCGCGATGGCAGGTGTAGCAGGTAACGCCGGTCTGGGCCACGTGGGGCTGCCAGTTGACGTTGATGTCTCGCGTCATCTGGAGCATCCGGCGGGCGACGACCTTGGTGTAGAGCGAGTCGGACGACAACTCCTCGCCCTCGGCGTGACAATAGGTGCAGCCCTGCTCGGGCGAGACCCATTCCGTCATCGCCGTCATGACGCGGATGAACTCGTTCTCGTTCAGGTCGCCCAGCACCTGGACGTTCTGGTAGACCTCCGACGCCGGGGCGGCGTCGGGGTCCGCTGGGTCCTGCGGCGCCGGAACCTGGTTGGCGGCAGCCAGGGTCTCCAGCCGCGCCGGGTGGAAGTTCTGTTCCAGCGCCACGCCCCGGTAGCCGGTTTGTACGCTGACGACGGGCGGATATTCGAAGGTGAACAGCAATCCTGCGCCGAACACCACCGCGAACACCCCGGCGATGCGCAGGATCAGGCTGCGAAGGGCCTCCTCACGGGTCATCTTCATCATGGCCTCCCTTGCAGGAGGGCCGGGTCGGTCACGACCGGGAAGAGGTGCGGGTATTCCGGAGCCAGCCCGTGCTTGACGCCCCAGAGGAACCAGTTGTCCACCACGGTTCCGGTCAGCAGGATGCCGATGCCGCCGGTCAGGGGGCAGAGCACCGCGAACCACCACGCCCAGCGGTGGATCGATTCAGCCGTGGCGTTGAAGCCCATCGTCCAGCGCCAGAACAAGGCGCCGCGCTCGAACGCCGTTCCCCGGTCGACGATCTGCTCGACCTCCCGCTCGCCGCCGAACCGGCTGATCGCCAGCACGGTGGCTCCGTGCATCGCGAACAGCAGCGTCGATCCGTAGAGGAAGACGATGGAGAGCATGTGAAACGGGTTGTAGAACAGGTTGCCGTAGCGGATGGAGAAGGCCGCCGTCCAGTCCAGGTGGGGGAAGATCCCAAAGGGCACCGCCTCGGCCCAGCTTCCCATCAGCACGGGCCGGATGAGCCCCAGGACAAGGTACAGCCAGATCGCGGCGGCGAAGGCCCAGGAGACGTGGGTGCCGATGCCGAGCGCCCGTGCCCTTCGGTACGTCCGCAGCCACCACAGCATGATCGAGGTGGTCAGGAAGAAACCCGTCATGATCCACCAGCCGCCCTCCGCGAGCGGCGGGATACTGAGGCCGTAGACGGGAGCCGGCGGCTCCAGCGCCAGCCAGGGCAGTTGCCGGATGAACTGGACCGGGTCCCAGTTGACCGACGCCCACATGTTGAGCCCGATGATCTCGAAGGCGATCAGGCCGCAGAGGATCGAGGCGAAGCCGGACCAGCCCAGGTAGACCGGCCCCAACTGCGCGTCGCCGATCCGGCCGAGCAGGTGGACGAAGCGGGGCTTCCACGACCGGACCCAGGGTCCGCGGGTCAGGGGCACGCCGGCATAGGCCGGGCCGCGCACCTGGACTTGCGTAAAGATGTTCTGATATTCCACCATTACCGCCTCCTCAGCGCCAGATCGGAAGGTCGAGCCACCAGTTCCACCATTCCGGCCAGCCTCGGGTCCAGAAGGGGCCGCTGATGATGATGCACACCGCACTCCAGAACCCGGCGTTCAGCGCCAGGAACAGGCCCAGCCGGTGGATGCCGAGCGTGCCGATCGACCAGCCGATGGTGTCGCGGAAGAAGGTGTTCTCGTGCTCAGCCGTCTTCACCACTTTTTCGTAGGCCGGCGGGTTGGCGGCGGCCAGCACCAGCGAACCGTGAAGGGAGAGCGCGAAGGTGGTCGTGAAGAAGAAGCTCACGGCCAGCATGTGTGCCGGATTGTAATGGAAGTGCAGGTACTGGTAGCCGACGTTCGACACCCAGTCCAAATGGCTGAGGATGCCATAGGGGAAGCCGTGTCCCCAGGCGCCCAGCAGCACCGGCCGGATCACGACCAGCGAGAAATAGGCGAAGATCGCGACGCCGAAGGCGACCGGTACGTGAAGGCCCATGCCGAGCTTGCGGGCGATCTCGGCCTGCCGGAAGGCCCAGGACACGAAGGCGCCGAGCGCGCAGATCGTTATGATCTGCCAGAGGCCGCCTTCCCTCAAGGGAGCGGCGCCCAGGCCGTATTTGAGATCGGGAGGTGCGATGTTGATCTGCCAGACGTTCCAGGTCGGCCCCAGCGAGGCGGCGTAGAGGATCAGTCCGGTGCCCAGGAATGAAAAGAAGATCGTCAGGACGCCGAAGAAGCCGACATAGAACGGCCCGACCCAGAAGTCGAAAAGATCCCCCCCGATAAGCGTCCCGCCGCGGACGCGGTACTTTCTCTCGAAATTCAGCATGGCCATGGCCGGTTTCCCCGTATTTGTTGGCCCCGCCCGAGGCGGGAGAGGCCGGGGGAATCCCCGGTCTCACCCGTCTGCCCGTTCAACCCATCGGGTCGTCATTTGCCCGCGGGAAGTGGCGCCATCTGTGAGGTGGCGGTACGGGCCGTGTGCGGTCCGTCCAGCCAGTTGAACCGGTCAGTGCTGAGCAGGATGAAGTGGATCAGCAAGGCCAGTGCGAACAGGAAAGTGAAGAGAGCGATCAGCGTCCTGCGCGGATCGAACAGCAACCATACGCGCCACATGGCGGCCTCCTTATGCGATGAAGCTCTTGATTGATTCGAACGCGACGGTCACGCCATCATGCAGGGTGCCGTCCATCAGGGACGAATAGCCCTGCGGTCCCGGCAGCCACGGACGCCACAACCAGACGAGGATGTGGGCCAGGAAAGCGACGCCGACGAAGATGGCGAAGCTCTGCATGAAGATTTTGTGGAACTCCCTCGCTTCCGGTTCGGTGAGCCCTGACAGCGACACGTCGGGGGTTCCCCGGTCGGAAGGCAGGCGCCCACCACTGCTCGTGGTGTCAGACATCTACAGACCTCCTAGTGAGTGGCTGGACGGTCATGGCTAATGAAGGACCGTCTCGCCATGGACGCGCGAAGTTCGCGCTTCTGGCGCCGGGGCGGGACGATGTCCCGCTCCGGCGGATGGGGCACCGCCGATGTGGTCGGCGGCTCCGCCGCCAACGTGGTCGACGGTTACTCGGGATGCGCCGGCCTGCCGGGCCGAACGTTCGGCCTCGTCGCGCAGGCGTTTGGCGGCCGAGATTCGGACCAGGACGGGCTCGGCTTCCACCAGCTCGTCGAGGGCCGCCCGCGCTTCCTCGTCCCACGGCAGTTCGGCGTGGAGACGGGACGGCGTCGCATCGACCTTGTCGAGGTCGGTGCCGAGCGGCAGGATGTTGAAGAGCGCGTCGAACAGCGCGTTGCAGACTTCCTGGATGACGTAGGTCGCACCCGCGTAGCCCATGAACGGCGTGCCGGTATGGCGGCGGATGATCGCTCCGGGGAAGGAGGCCGGGATGTAGACCGCCTTCGGGCCGGGGCGCGATCCGGCTTCCGCCAGATACATGCGCTCGTTGTAGCTGCCGAAGAGGATCAGCGGCGTCTTCGTGTGGACGAGGTTGCGGACCTCCGCGTTGTCGGTCTTGGCCCCGGCGCAGCGCGATACCGCGAAGGTGCAGGGAAGACCCATTTCCTCTTCCAGGAAGTGGCGGACGCCGCGCGTGTAGGTCTCGTTCGCGACGATGGCGAAGCTGGCCGTGCCGAAGAAGTCCTGGGTGACGGAGCGCCACAGGTCCCAGACCGGCTTGATCGTGCTCAGCTTCTCCCGCTCGATGAACGGTTCGGGATCGAGGCCGAGGATCTCGCCCAGCGTGCGGAGGAACTTGGTGGTCGAGTGCAGGCCGATCGGAGCCTGGAGGTAGGGCTTCTCCAGGGACTCGCAGAGCAGTCGGCCGAACTCCCGGTACAGGCAGACATTGGCGTCGGCATCGGCCAGACGCGGCACGTCGTTCAGGTGGCTGCCCATCGGGAAGGTCAGGTTGATCTCCGCCCCGATGCCCTCGACCAGCCGGCGGATCTCCGCCAGGTCGGACCACATGTTGAAGGTGCCGTAGATCGGGCCGATGATGTTGACGCGAGGTTTGGCGCCGTCCGGCCTGGGCTTCGGTGCCGCTTTGCGCTTGCCCCGGAACTCGGTCCACAGCCAGTTCAGCGCGCGGTCGGCGCTCTGCCACTGGTCCTCGTCGATGGTGCGGGGCAGGAAGCGCTGGATGCCGGTGCCTTCGGGGGTGACTCCGCCGCCGATCATCTCGGCGATGGAGCCTGTCACGACGACGCTGGGCTTTTTAGGATCAAGGGTGCCGTGGGCGCGCTTCATGGCGCCTTCGGTGCCGTGGCGGCCCAGTTCTTCCTCGCCCAGGCCGGTGACGACGATGGGAAGCTCGTGCGGCGGCAGTGCGTCGGTGTAGTGGAGGACCGCCGTGACCGGCAGGTTTTCGCAGCCGACGGGGCCGTCGATGATGACCTGCAACCCCTTGATCGCCGTGAAGGCGTAGACGGCGCCCCAATAACCGCCCGCCCGGTCGTGGTCGAGGACTAGCATGCCGCAGGCTCCCCGAAGAAGGTGCGCATCTCTTCGAAGCGCGCGGTGTTGGACAAGGCGGCGTTGACCACCTGCGCCAGGGAGCCGGCGCCGGCGACGCCCATCAGGGGCCGCGCGGAGATCAGGTTGGTGAAGTAGAGCGACGGGATCGCCATCTCCTTGGCGCGCTGGACGATCGGCGTGGTCCCGATGGCAAGGTCGGGGCGGAACTCCTTCAGGGCCGCCAGATCGTGTTCCAGCGAGGCGCGGTACTGGACCATGACTCCGGCGGCTTCCAGCCACTCGCGGTCGGCATCGGACCAGCGGGTGCGGGGGCAGGCGGTGCCGACATACCGGACATCGGCGCCGCTCTCGACCAGCAGGCGGGCGACCAGCAGTTCGGAGCCTTCGTAGCCCGACAGCGTGATCCGGCCCTTGACCGGCTTGGCGGCCAGCGCGCCCTTGATGGGGGGAAGTATGCGGTTTAGTGCGGCGTCGATGGTTGGGGTCGGAACGTTGAAGGCGTCGCCGATGGCTTTCAGCCAGGCGGCGGTGCCGTCGTAGCCGACCGGTGCGGAGCCGACGATGGTCCGGCCGGCAGCCTCGAACTCGCGGAACGACGCCGTGTAGAAGGGGTGGATGGCGGCGGCCACCGGGCAGTCGAGGGCGGCGTACAGCTCGCGCCACTCCCGCGTCGGAACGACAGGGCCGGCCGACAGCCCCAGCGGCTCCAGCATCATGCCGATGCCGACGGGATCGGCCGGGAACATCTCGCCGATCAAGGCGACGCCGGGGCGTTCGCCGCGTCCGGCGCGGGGGGCCTGGACGGGGCCTTGCTCGGCTTCGCGCCGGGCATAGGCCAGCATGGCTCCGGCAAGGACGTCCTTGGCTTCCGCGTGGGTCGGGACGCCGAAGCCGGGAACGTCGATGCCGATGATCCGGACGCCGTCGATCTCCTTCGGCAGCAGGCGGAGCGGCACGCCGGATGCCGTCGGGACGCACAGGTTGATGATGACGACGGCGTCGTAGAGCGCAGGATCGGCCAGCTTGAAGACGGCCTCGCGGATGTCCTCGAACAGCTTGCCGGTGACCAGCGATTCCGAGTTGAACGGCACGTAGCCGACGGTCCGCTTCGCCCCGTAGAAATGGGACGTGAAGGTCAGGCCGTAGACGCAGCACGCGGAGCCGGACAGGACGGTCGCGGTGCGCCGCATCCGCAGACCGACCCGGAGCGAGCCGAACGCCGGGCACATGCTCTGCGGCTGGTCGTGCGGCCCCACCGGGTAATCGGCGGCGTAGCGCTCTATCGTCTCGTTCAGGCCGGCGGCGGATGCCGCCGCGCGGAGGTCCGCCTTGTCGCCGTTGCAGGTCGGTTCAGGGCTGATCGCGTTCATGCGCTGGCTCCCTCGCCCGTTCAGACGGTGTCGTAGATGACTTCGAGCGAAGGCTTGGACACGGCGGCGATGCCGCACATGTCTTCCACCGTGGCCGGCTCGAGCACCACGTTCCGCCCGACCGCATCGCCCTTGAACAGGCCGAGCAGCGCGTCGTGGGACAGAGGCCTCGGCCATTCCGGCGGCGCCCAGGCGACGTTGCGCGCCAGTTCCTCGAACAGGGGACCCCAGCGGTCGCCGGGACGTCCGACGATCTCGTAATTGCCGCTCTTGCGGCGGATATCCTCGTCGGCGGGGATAGAGGCGAGGACGGGGATGCCGGCGGCGGCGGCGAAGGCGGCGGCCTCGCCCGTGCCGTCATCCTTGTTGACGACCATGCCGGCGACGCCGACATTGCCGCCCATCTTGCGGAAATACTCGACCGCCGAGCAGACGTTGTTGGCGACGTAGAGCGACTGGAGGTCGTTGGACCCGACGACGATCACCTTCTGGCACATGTCGCGGGCAATCGGCAGGCCGAAGCCGCCGCACACCACGTCGCCCAGGAAGTCGAGCAGGACGTAGTCGAAGCCCCAGTCGTGGAAGCCCAGCTTCTCCAGCAGTTCGAAGCCGTGGATGATGCCGCGCCCGCCGCAGCCGCGTCCCACTTCCGGCCCGCCCAATTCCATCGCGTAGACGCCGTCACGCTTGAAGCAGACATCGCCGATGGCGACCGGTTCGCCCGACAGCTTCTTGCGGGTGGAGGTCTCCAGGATGGTCGGGCAAGCCCTGCCCCCGAACAGGAGCGAGGTCGTGTCGCTCTTGGGGTCGCAGCCGATCAGCAGGATCTTCTTGCCTTGCTGGGCGAACATGTAGGAGAGGTTGGCGAGAGTGAAGCTCTTGCCGATGCCGCCCTTGCCGTAGATCGCGATGATCTGCGTTTCCTTGGTGGGAGGCGCTGATGTCACCGGGTCCGGCTCGATCGCGGCTTCGGCCCGCAGGCGCTCCATCAGGTCTTGCTGGCTCATGAACAGCGTCTCCAATCCAGGATCATCTTCAGGCAGGCGGGGTCGCCGAATGCCGTGCGGTATGCGTCGGCGGCGTCCATGGCCTCGGTTCGGTGCGTGATCAGTCCGTCGAGCGAAAGCTTGCCGGTCTCGACCAGTTTCTTGACGGCGGCGAGGTCGCTCTGGGTCCACTCGGCGGCGACGCGGATGCGGGCTTCCCGGATGAAGGCCGGGGAAAAGTCGAAGCTCAGCGGGGCGCTGTAGAAGCCGGCAAGAACCACCTCGCCGCCCCGGCGGATGCGCTTGATGAGGGCGTTAAGCAGGCCGGAATCGCCGCTGACGTCATAGATGGCGCCGTAGTCGTGACGGGTATCGGCGTCGGGGTGGATCACTTGGTAAAGCGATCCCGCGTCGGAGCGGACGGGGTTGGTCTCCCAGACGGTGACCGGTCCGTCGTCGTTAACCAGGGCGATCCTTGCCATCAAACGCCCCAACACGCCGTGGCCGACGATCAGGTCCGGTTTTGCCTGGCCGGCCATCGTGTGGTAGGCGGTCGCGGCCAGCGCCAGCAGGACGGCCTGCTCGCCGAGGTTCTCATCGACCGGAACGACCCGGTCGCCGGCAACCACGAGGCGGGAAGCCGCGCCGCCGAACAGGCCCCGGACATCGCCGAAACAGCGGGCGCCGGGGACGAAGACCAGCTCGCCTTCGCGCCGTCCGGAGTCCTTGCCGGCGGAGGTGATCCGCCCAACCGATTCGTAGCCGGGAACCAGCGGGTAGCCCATACCGGGGAAGGCTGGCATCCGGCCCAGCCAGAGAAGCCGTTCCGTCCCAGTGCTGATGCCGCTCCACAGGATATCGACGGTGACGTCGGCGGCTTCCGGCGGAGTGAGATCGAGCCTGCGCAGGGAAAGCCGTTCCGGCTCTTCGAACACAACGGCAAGCGTGTCCATGTCGTCCCGCTCCCCTGTATTATCCGACCGAATGCCGGCTTCTTGTTGGTTGTCAGTTTATATTGACTGTCAACTACGTCAAGCAATACTTACAAGTATCTGTCAGGGCTGTGCAACGAGCAGGCCGGTCATCAGCGGCATCGCGGTCGGGACTTGGCGCACGCGGGAGAACCCGGCCGTGTTGAGCAGGCGTGTCAGCTCGGCGGGAGTGCGGGCGCGGCCGTGGCCCATGGCGAGGAGATAGAAGGCGAAGTAGGCGTCGCCGACCGGTTCCGCACCGGCGGCTCCGGACATCGGTTCGGCGATCAGCAGCGTTCCTTCAGAGTCCAGCGCCTGACGAGCGGCACGGAGGATCGCCAGGGCGGCATCGTCGTCATGATCGTGGACGACTCGGACCAGCGAGACGACATCCGCCCCGATCGGCAGCGGGTTGGCGAAGAAGTCGCCGCCGACCGCGCGGGCACGCGGCTCCAGGCCGGCGGCCCGGAAACGCTCGGTCGCAGCCTTGGCCACCGCGGGAAGGTCGTACAGGACGACCTGAAGATTGGGCGCGCTGGCTGCGGCATGGGTCAGGAAAGTACCGTCGCCGCCGCCGACATCGAGCAGCCGGTGGTGCCGGTTCAGCGGATAGACCGCGAGCACTTCTTCCGCGACCATCGGCTGGGACGCGGCCATCAACGCGGTATAGGCGGCGGTCTGCTCGTTGCCCAGCGCCGCCGGCCTGTCCGTCGCCGAGTAGGGCCAGTACTGCGACAGCTCCGTCCGCATGCCGCCGCGCAGCAGCGCCACCGGATCGCGCATGTCGGCATAGAGCATCGTGTGATGCTCGACCATGGAAGCCACGGCCGGGTTGTCCACCAGCGCCGCTCCCAGAGGCCCGAGCCCGAAGCGGTCGTCGCCGCGCTTCTCCAGCAGGCGCAGCGACAGGGCGGCGCGCAGCAGGCGCTCGGTCGATTCCGCCGGCAGGGCCAGGCGGCGGGCGAGTTCAGCCGAGGTGCGCGGGCCGTCGGCGACGATGTCGAACAGCTTCAACCGGACGCAGGCCAGCAGCACCTGGGAGTAGACGAAGCCGGCGCAGAGGTCGAAAAGCTCGCGGCTGCGCCTGCGGGCGATCGGCCGCGTCAGCGGGAACGCCGCCGCCCAGCGGCGGAAGCGCGGGCTTGCCAGCAGATGGTCGCGGGCGGCGCGGCCCCGTTCGACCCAGTCGCCTAGGCGCGGCAGTCCGAAGCCGATCTGGGCCATGCCGACGCGCGGCATGCAGACCTGCGACAGCCGACGATGGGGGATGCCGTGGTGGTCGGCATGGTGATCGGGGGTGTGACCGGCGGGCTTCATGCTGCGACCCTCACCAGTTCCTTCGGCAGGAACCGTTGCGCCTCTATGCGGATCAGGGTGCGGAGTTCGGAAGCGCCGGGGCAGCGCGGGATCGAGGCGACCGCCTCGTCCACCAGATCGTCCAGCCGCATCAGCGCGCCGTCGATGCCAAGCTCGCGGGCGGCACTCATGCGGTCCAGGGCCGCGTCGCGTCCGACCGGCTTGCCGAGGTCTTCGGCGTTGCCGGCGGCGTCGCGCAGATCGTCGGCGACCTGGAAGGCCTCGCCCAGCCGCTCGCCGAGGTCGCGCCAGGGATCGGCTTCGTGACCGGCGGCCACGGCGCCGCAGACGGTCGCCGCCGCGAACAGCGCTCCGGTCTTCGCCCGGTGGTAGGCGCGGAGGTCGGCCTGCGGCTCGCATTCCCAGGCCTGCCCCGCGACGATGCCGAGCGGCATTCCGACGGCGCGGCCGACGCTGAGCACCAGACCGGCCAAGCGGAGCGGCGGACAGGCGGTTTCCCGCGCCAGCGTCTCGAACGCCAGGACGATCAGGGCGTCGCCGGCCAATACAGCCAGCGGTTCGCCAAACGCCCGATGAACGGAAGGCTTGCCACGTCGCGTCGCCGCGTCGTCGAAACAAGGAAGGTCGTCGTGGACCAGCGAAGCGCAATGCAGCAGCTCGATGGCGGACGCCGCCGCCGTGGCGGGTGCCGCGTCTTCGATCCCGCAGGCATATGCCACCGCAAGGCACAGGCGCGGCCGGATGCGGGCGCCGCCGGGAAAGACTGCGTAGCGAAGGGCCGATGCCAGCCTGGGGGGAGCGCCGGAAGCCTCCGCCCGGCTCAGCGCCTCGTCCAGGGCTTGTTCGATCTTATTGACCCCATCCATGGGCAGCCTCCCCGCTTTGATGAAGACCCAGCTTGTTGTAAACCAAGCTTACCGTGATTGACTGTCCATTAACATTGACACTACTATTCGTCAGGATCAACGACATTCTTGGGTCAACCTGTGAGACGGAAAGCGTGACGGAAAAACGGGTTGTCATCGTGGGCGCCGGCATCGCCGGCTTGACCGCCGCCTTGCGGCTGGCTGTCCATGGGATGAAGGTAACGGTGGTCGAGAAGGCCGGTGGCCCCGGCGGCAAGATGCGGGAGGTCGAGGTCGGCGGTACCCGGATGGACGCCGGACCTACGGTCTTCACCCTGCCCTATATCTTCGAGGAGATCTTCGCCGAGGCCGGGACCACGCTTGCCGACCACGTCACCCTGCGCCGGGCCGACGTTCTGGCCCGGCATGCCTGGACCGACGGGTCGCGGCTGGACCTGTTCGCCGATATCGACCGCTCTGCCGACGCCATCGGCAGGATGGCCGGGGCAGCGGAGGCGAAAGGCTTCCGCAGTTTCTGCGCGGAGGCGCGGCGGACCTGGAACACGCTGGAAACCTCCTATGTCCGCAGTCCGCAGCCGAGCATCAAGGGGCTGGTCGAGGGAGCCGGCCTGCGCGGGCTTGGCAATCTGTGGCGGATCAGGCCGTTCGACACGCTGTGGGGTGCCCTTGGCGATTACTTCCACGATCCGCGCCTGCGCCAGCTTTTCGGCCGCTACGCGACCTATTGCGGGGCTTCGCCGTTTCAGGCTCCCGCCACGCTGATGCTGGTGGCGCATGTCGAGCAGGAGGGCGTCTGGCTGGTCGAAGGCGGCATGGCGCGGCTGGCGGAAGCGCTGGCGGGACTGGCTCGCGACTCGGGCGGTACCTTCCGCTACGGCGTCGCCGTGCAGTCGATCACCACCGGCCACGGTAGGGTCGATGGCGTGGAACTGGCCGACGGTGAGCGGATCGCGGCGGATGCCGTCTTGGTTAATGCCGATACCGCCGCCTTGGCGTCGGGATTGTTCGGGGCACGAATGACCCGTGCGACACCCCCTACCCCGCCGTCCCAGCGGTCGCTGTCTGCCGTGACCTGGAACATGGTGGCGGAGGTCGAGGACTTTCCACTGTTGCGCCATACCGTCTTCTTCTCCGACGATTACAAGGCGGAGTTCGACGACATCTTCGGCCACCGGCGTCTGCCGGGGCGGCCGACCGTCTATGTCTGCGCCCAGGACCGCGACGCCGACACGGGCACGGTTCCAGACGGGCCGGAGCGGCTGATGTGCCTGATCAACGCGCCGGCGATCGGCGACACCCACACCTTCACCGACAAGGAGATCGAGCAATGCGCGACCCACACCTTCGGCATCCTGGCGCGCTGCGGGCTTCGGCTGAAGCGATCTCCGGATCGGACGGTGGTCACGACTCCGACGGATTGGAACCGGCTGTTTCCGGCCACGGGCGGAGCGCTCTACGGCCCGGTGGGGCACGGCTGGAAAGCTTCGTTCAGCCGACCGACCGCGCGGAGCCGGATACCCGGCCTCTATCTGGCGGGGGGCAGCACGCATCCGGGACCGGGCGTGCCGATGGCGGCCTTATCGGGCCGGATGGCGGCGGGGCTGCTGCTGCAAGAGTTCGCCCAACGGGAGTCAGGTTCGACGAGCCGGTTGTCCGCAACGGCTATGCGTGGTGGTACATCGACGCGCTGAGCGACGACGGCAAGCAGGGGCTGACCGTTATCGCCTTCATCGGCAGCGTGTTTTCACCCTACTACGCCTGGGCGAGGCGGCGCGGCCATGCCGACCCGCAGAACCACTGCGCGCTGAACGTCGTCCTGACGGGACCGGGCGGCAACCGCTGGAGCATGACCGAGCGGCCTCGGCGTTCTCTTAAACGCGATGCGACGCATCTGGAGATCGGCGCCAGTTCGCTGAGATGGGACGGGACGGCGCTGGAGATCGACATCAGCGAGACCTGCATGCCGGTGCCGTCGAAGATCCGGGGCACGGTGCGCGTTATTCCGGAAGCGGTGACGGCAGGACCGTTCAACCTGGACATGAAGGGGCGGCATCGCTGGTGGCCGATATCGCCGCGCTGCCGGGTGGAGGTGGCGTTGAGCAGCCCGGACCTGAACTGGAACGGAGCCGGATACTTCGACACCAACGACGGCGACGAAGCGCTGGAAGACGCCTTCACGACCTGGGACTGGTGCCGGGGCAACACCGACAGGGGCGCCAGCATCCTCTACAACGTCGAGCGGCGCGGCGGCCCGCCGCTGGCGCTGGCGCTGGAGGTGGACCGGTCGGGTGCTGTCGAACGGTTCGACCCGCTGCCGGTCGCGACGCTTCCGGCAACCCGCTGGTGGCGGATCGGTCGCCAGACGCGGGCGGACGCCGGGCACCCGGTCACCGTGGCCGAAACGCTGGTGGACGCGCCGTTCTACGCCCGCTCGGTGCTGAACACGCGGATCGCGGGCCAGCCGGTCACGGCAATGCACGAGAGCCTGTCGCTCGACCGCTTCAGCGCCGGCTGGGTGCAGGCGCTGCTACCGTTCAGGATGCCGCGTGTACCGTAAGCGGCTTTGCATCGGTCGAAGCCACTGCCTATACTTCCCCATTAATCCCCCTTTCCGTCCGCCATTTCACCTGACAAGTCACTGGTATCGGAGCAGTTAATAAACCTGCCAAACTCGTGATCGTGATAGGATGGGTGCGTGCATGTAAGTTTCGACTTTGCCAGCTCGGCATCCTAGAAGGAACATCACCGTGTCCGATGCCCCAGGTAACGGCGTTGATCGACGGGCCTTCATGATCTCAGCCATTGCCTCGGCCGCCCTTGCCACCGAGGCGAGGACGGCCAACGCTCAGGGCACGACGCCCTCGTCTGAGAGCACGGTTTCGGCGATGCTCCAGGCAACGGGCTACACCGGCGACGTGATCGACGGGAAGAAAGTCGTCAGCGCGCTCAACGTTAACGACCTGGAACCCGGGCAGAAGCACCTCTTGTATTTCCAGGGTGTCGAGATGCCTACCGGTCAGCGCTGGTATGTGTCCGTGACGGTCGCAAAGGGAGCAAAACCGGGCAAGCGTGTCGTCCTGGTCAGTGGTGTGCATGGCGACGAAATGAGTTCTGTGCATACGGTCCAGACCGTGATGAATCAGCTCGAACCGACGAAGATGTCGGGCACGGTGATGGCGGTTACGGACGTGTCCCGCCCAGCGATGGAAAGCATGCAGCGCAGATGGCCCAATTCGGGCAGGGGCATGGACCTGATCGATATGAATCGGGAGTGGCCCGGGAATGAGAACGGTGCTACCGCGCCCAGCCGACACGCCGGGCTCCTGTTCAACCGACTCCTCCGGCCGAACGCCGACGTTGCAATCGACTTTCATACCGGGACAACTGGATTCGATGTTACGGCATTCAATATCGCCGGCATGGATGTGCCCGAGGTCAAGGCAATGGTAGAGCTTTACCCGGTCGGCCAGATCTTTGACAATCATGTTTATCCCGGTGTTCTGCATAACGCGTTCATGGACGTGGGTATTCCGTCCTTTACTCCGGAGATCGGAGCTGCGCGCGTCCTCGACCTCAAGATGGTTTCCTTATTCGTGGAAGGCACGATGAACGTCCTTAAGCATCATGGCATCCTTGCCGAGCCAATGGGACGTACCGGCAAAGACTTGAATGTCTTTGTTGGCAACAGTGCGTTCCCGATCCTGGCAACCGCGGGCGGGGTCGTCGAGCATCTGGTCAAGCTCAACGACAAGGTCGAAGCCGGACAGAAGGTGGCCATTCAGCGCAATAGCTTCGGCGAAGTGGTTGCGGAGTATACAAGCAACGTGGCCGGAGAGATAACGGGTCAGCGCAGCGATGCAATGTCCGAGCCTGGCAACCCCTTGGTATTTATTCTCTTCAACAAGGCGACGCCGGAGGGTGCCGAAGATTATCCTGAATAGTTCACCCGCGTAAATAAATCATCTTTTTTTTCAACACTCCTACTCACTTGGACTTTGCAGGTTTAGAGTCCGTTTTGAAGGGTCACTACTGGGCACTTACACCTGCCTTGGCGGCCAAGATACCTTCGATAAAGTTGCAACGCCGGGATCAGTTCGGCGTGCACAGAAGCGAAATTGCATTATAGTTTGTGTGTCCTGCCGCTGGCTCTGGCGCTGGAGGTGGACCGGTCGGGCGCGGTCGAGCGCTTCGACCCGCTGCCGGTCGCCACACTTCCGGCGACGCGCTGGTGGCGGATCGGGCGGCAGACGCGGGCGGACGCCTGACACCCGGCCACCGTGGCCGGAACGCTGGTGGACGCGCTGTTCTACGCCCGCTCGGTGCTGAACACGCGGATCGCGGGCCAGCCGGTCACGGCGATGCAAGAAAGCCTATTGTTCGACCGCTTCAGCGCCGGCTGGGTGCAGGCGCTCCCGCCGTTCAGGATGCCGCGCGTGCCATGAACGGCTTCTAATCGGTCGAAGCCATTACCCCGGTCGAACCCTTATGCGGCATATCGGCCCGAACGCTCACCCCTAGCTTCTCGCGTGTACAACGAACACACTCCTGTGCTCTTTGCCCAACTGTGGGCGGGCTTGAAAACTATATCACGGAGTGGTACGAATTGTGGCGATCAGGGTCTTGAAGGATCTCGGTTTTCATGACTGGGCGCGAGATGAAGGTGTTACCGATGGCGTCTTGTGTGCCGCCGCTGCGGAGATAGAGAACGGTCTTGTGGACGCCAGATTGGGCGGCTTCCTGATCAAGAAAAGGGTTGCCGCACCCGGTCGCGGCAAGCGGGGAGGGTATAGGACTATCGCCGCTCATAGGCAGGGGAACCGTTGGGTCTTTCTCCATGGATTTTGCAAGAACGAGAAAGACAACATCACCAAAAAAGAGAAGCTGGGACTACAGATGATTGGAGACCAATATATGAAGTTCTCGGATGCTGTTCTTACTCGCCAAGTGAGTGAAAACTTGATCGTGGAGATCGTTTGCGCATGAGCAGAATCCTGAGCAACGTCCACAAGTCGGCAAAACGACTTCACGACGCGGGTCACTTGGACACTGTAACCATGTGGAAATTCGACGCGCTTTGCCTCCCGCCCAAGCGGACACTTTCCGCAGAGGACGTCCAGCAGATCCGCGCCCGCAATCAGGTGAGCCAAGCCGTATTCGCCGCCTTCCTGGGTGTCGGCAAGACCACCGTGCAGCAGTGGGAGCAGGGGCTTAAGAAGCCCAGCGGTCCGGCGGCAAAACTGCTCGATCTTGTCGATCGCAAGGGGCTGTCGGCCCTGACCTGAGACGCCCGCATCAGATTTCTTTCATCAGGCGGCACGGGGTTGGGCCGTAGCCCAACACCCTCTCCTTCCTTATGCTCTTCCCCCGCACCGCCTCCGCGCCCGCCTGCGAAATCCGCTCACTCCGCCGCCTTCACCGCGCCAACCCTCACGGGAGCGGCCACGGAAAACAGCACCCGCTCCACCGGCCCGTTCCAGAACGACGCCGGAATCGGCATCAGCGGCACTCCGGCCACCCACGGCTGGCAGATCGACCCGTCCGGGCGCGTCCTCGCCGATAGAATACGCCGAACCATCCGCCGCCGCATGGAAACCACCCGCGTCATCTCCGACAACTCCGCCGCTTGGCAGTTGTCCATCGGCAACGCGCCCCGGAAGAACAGCGGCAGCCTGAGCAGCGTCGTCGCAACAGGGAAGGCCTCGGCGCTACGCGCCGGCTTCATCCGGTGGCGGCTCTCCACCAGGATCAGCGACATGCTCCACGGATGCCAGATCAAATCTGGCCAGATCCTCCCAGCGGAGTGAGGAATTAAAGGGTTCAGAGGAATTAAAGGGGTCAGAGCGATTTGTTCGTGGAAGAGCAAGAACCGGAACACGCACCACTACCGTCAATGTGCCGGGGCGCGTTGACGTCAGGTCCATCCGTGAAGGCCTTTCCCTAACGCAGGCGGAGTTCGCCGCACGCTTCGCTGTGCCGGTCGATACGCTTCGGAAATGGGAAAGAGGCGTTCGGGAACCGGATGCGGCCAGCCGGGCGTATCTTACTTTGATCCAGAGGAACCCGAAGGTGGTCGAGGAGACGCTGGCGGCTTGAGCGGGTGGCGTGGCAATGGGTTTTGGGTGCGTGGGGGTGGCTGGCTGGCGTGCTCCCTCACCTTCCCACCGCTTCGCGGCGGGTCCCTTCCTCTCCCGGAGGAAGAGGAGCAAAAAAGGAAAAAAGAAAGAGGGTGGTGGCGGCGGCGGTTAGTATGCTGGGGCGGTTGCCGTAATATCTTTGGGAGTCCAGCGTAGCGCTGGGAGCGGAGCGCGTCGGGCTTGTGGGGCTGGGCGTGGGGGCGACGTTATCCGGACGCCGCGATGATGTCGTTCATTTCTCGGGCAACCGACTCGATATCATAGCTTCCGTCGCGGTCGGCTTCGGCACGGGTTTCATCGAGCATGGTTCTGAAACTGGCGCGGCGTTCCTCGGTTTCCTGCAAAAGGCGAAGTCCTGAGCGGACGACTTCGTTGACGCTGTCATAGCGTCCGTTTTCGACGCAACTGCGAGCAAAGCTCTCGGGTTCGGGCGTCAGGTTTACGCTGGTTGCCACGAGAACCCCCTATGCCAATGCCTGACATAGGGTGTCCGAGTGGAAGATTGCCGCCAACCGGCGCTCACCTGAAGCGCGGGCTTATCCGCCGGTTCAGGGTCTCCGGTTTTCCGGCGGCATGCGGACGTTCGCTCCGGGGCCGGTCTCGCCGAGTTGCTGCTGTTTGCGCTTGGTGCGAACTGCTTGATAAATAACGGCTACCAGCACAATCAAGAGCGTAAGTCCAGCCAGCAGCCAAACCATTGAACCGCTTCCAGAAGCATCCATAACCTGTTCCTTCCTGATACGGGGAGCGTGCGATTTCTATGTCGTGACCGCTCCCAACCGAATCGGGATGAAATAGTTCCGGAATTTTCCTTTAAGACTGCAAGTCCTTGTCTTTGCTTCGTTTCTCGTTCGGCTTCTCGCAGCGCTTCAGCGATCTAAGCTCCCAGGCGATCCAGGCCGCGACGCCGCCGAAGACGAGGAGGAGTTCGATCGCGGCGAACCACCCGTCAGCCATGGCGCTGAAGGGCGGCGCGCTGGCCGCGTTCCAGGCGTTCGAACAGCGTGATCAGCCAGATGACCTGATCGGGAGACTGCGCCGGGGTTTCTTCCGCCGCGACCGACGCCGCCACCGCTTCGACCAGGAAGCGTGTCGCTTCCAGCGGTGGGTGAGCGGTGCCGGAGCAGCGTCCGGCCGCTGCAGCGACCAGCGACCGGCCGAGCAGGCGGGCCTTCCTTGATCGCGGCACGACGGCGCGCGACGCTATCGAATTTCCGCCCCGGAAAGCGACTTCGTGCCCGATCCCGGCGTAGAGATGGCGCGCGGCGGAGATGCCGGGCCGGCAGTCGGCGGGAAGCCGGGCGATGCCGTCGTCGGCGCGGCGGTAGAGGGTGTCGGCGGCGCTCAGCAGGCGCAGCACGACGCTGCCGAGAGCCTCGGTGAAGCACGGGGAGGCAAGCCAGGCGTCGGGGTCGATGCCGGCCTCTTGCAGCCAGTCGAGCGGCAGGTAGAGCCTGCCCATGCGGGCGTCCTCGCCGACGTCGCGGGCGATGTTGGAGAGCTGCATCGCGACGCCGAGGTCGCAGGCCCGCGCCACCACGTCGGGCGAGCGCTGCCCCATCAGCACCGCCATCATGGCGCCGACCGTGCCGGCGACGCGTGCGGCATAGGCCTGGAGTTCGCCGAGATCGGCGGGCCGGCGGCCCTCGATGTCCCACTCGAAGCCCTCGAACAGGGCTTCCAGGATGCGTCTCGGGATGCCGAAACGCTCGACCGCATCGGTGAGCGCCCGGTCGACCGGCGACGGCAGCGGACGGCCGGCGTAGATCCGTTCCAGGCGGAGGCGCAGGCGGTCGAGGCGCTCGGCGGCGGAGCGGTCCCCTGGGCAGTCCACGGCGTCGTCGGCCAGCCGGCAGAAGGCGTAGAGCGCCGAGGCGGGACCGCGCACCCGTGTCGGGAGAAGCAGGGAGGCCGCGTGGAAGGTGCGCGACTCGCGCCGCAGCACCCGCCGGCACGCGGCGATGTCAGCGGCGAGTTCAGCGGCGCCGGATTTCTGCTGCATCCGGCACCACCATGTCCAATACCCGTGCGGAGGAAAGAACGCCCGGCAGCCCGGCTCCCGGATGGGTGCCGGCGCCGACCAGATAAAGCCGGTCCACCTCTTCGCTCCTGTTGTGGGGACGGAACCACGCGCTCTGCGTCAGGATCGGCTCCAGGCCGAACGCGGCTCCCTTGAACGACGACAGCCGGTCCTGGAAGTCCTGGGGCGTCAGCATGCGCGACGTGACGATCTCCTGGCCAAGGCCGGGCAGCAGGGTTTCGGACAGGCGGCGTTCGATCCGGCTGCGGTATTCCTCCGCCATGACGGACCAGTCGGTGCCGCTGTCCAGATGCGGCACGCAGGACAGCACGTAGAAGGAGTCGCATCCGGCGGGCGCCAGCGACGGATCGGTCGCGGTCGGGCGGTGGAGGTAGAGGCTGAAGTCCGATGCCAGCACCTTGCGCTCGAAGATGTCGTGCAGCAGCTCGCGGTAGCGGGGGCCGAGCAGGATCGTGTGATGCGCCACGTCGGGGTATTGGCGGCGGGTGCCGAAATACCAGACGAACAGGCTCATCGAATAGCGGGCCTTCTCGATCCGCTTGTCGGTCCAGCGCCGCCGGTCTTCCGGGGCCACAAGATGCCGGTAGGTCCAGGCGCTGTCGGCGTTGGAGACGACGACATCCGCCGCGATCTCCTCGCCCGACGCCAGCCGGACGCCGGTAGCACGTCCGTCGGTAACGAGGATGCGGGCGATCTCCGCGTTGCAGCGGAGCGTGTTGCCCTGCCCTTCGATCAAGCCAACGAGGCCCCGGACCAACGACCCCGTGCCACCCATCGCGAAATGAACGCCCCAGCGCCTTTCCAGGAAGGCGATCAGGCTGTAGATCGATGTGGTGGCGAAGGGGTTGCCGCCAACCAGCAGCGGATGGAAGCTCAGCACGACCCGCAGCCGGGCGTCGCGGACATGGCGGCAGACGAGGTCGTAGACGGAGCGATGGCCGGCCAGCCGCACCAGATCGGGCAGCACCCGCGCCATGTCGGTCCAGTTGTCGAACGGAACGTGCCCAAGCTTTTCGAAACCGATCCGGAACCGCGCCTCGCTGGCTTTCAGGAAGCTTTCGTAGCCCGCGACGTCGCCGGGAGCAAATCTGGCGACTTCCGCCCGCATGGCGTCGGGGTCGCCGGAATATTCGAAGACTTCGCCGTCGTCGAAACGGATGCGGTAGTAGGGCGAGACGGGGCGCAGATCAACGTCGTCTGACAGGCTGCGGCCGCAGAGCTGCCAAAGCTCTTCCAGCAGGAAGGGGGCGGTGACGATGGTCGGCCCGGCGTCGAAGGTGAAGCCGTCCTGCCGATAGACGTAGGCCCGTCCGCCGGGAGCATCCAGCTTCTCCAGCACGGTGACGCGGTAGCCCCGCGCCCCCAGCCGGACGGCGGCAGCCAGCCCGCCGAACCCGCTGCCGATGACGACGGCGTGCGGCGCGTCCGGTGAAGACCGGAGATGGGTGGAACGCCGCGCGGCAGTGGGTGTCATGATGTTCATCAATCACGAACGTAACATCAAGTTGACACCGTGCCTAGCCTATATCGGCCTATCGGAGGGTCGGATTGCTAGGACTAACAGCCGAACCGGTCCATATACCGGCACGTTGAAACGAACACGACCATAAGTATAGTGGAAGTAACACCTTAGCTCTTGGACTTTTTACAAATACCGATCCGTCATCCAAGTACCAAGACGAAGTTTCGTCGATAGTACAGGGAGAGTGGCATGCGTAAATTGATGGCGCCATTGGCACTGATGCTTGCACTGGGACTCGTTACCCCGACAAGCGCCAGTGCCAAGGAAGACGCCTCGCGCGCCGCAGCTCTACAACAGTTGAAGAATACTAAAAAAGCTGTTGAAGACAGCGTCGCGAAGAAGGCCGACGATAAGAACGTGTCCGGCAAAGGCAAGGACGACAAGGGTAAAGATGACAAGGGTAAGGACGATAAGGGCGGCGGGGTCGCGAACGACGACCAGATGAAGAGCTGCTACGTCTATACATCCGCCGGAAAGCGGCCGCGTCCGGATCAGCGGCACGTCTCCAAGGCCGACAAGATGCGCCTGAAGTCGGATGACAAGTTGAAGCAGCTTGCGGGCATGATCTTCCATGACGATGCCGTCCGCTACCCGGAAAAGGCGGACGATCCGAAGTCGTACAATCCCCGCTACAACCTCTACAGCAAGGACGACCGTCTGGGCCGGAAGGCCTGCGTCCTCTTCTAAGTTCACACGACAGTTTCCGTTATCAGTCGATGCCTGGGTCCTTTAGGGGGGACTTCCACAATGCATGTCATGCGCTCAGTTCTATACACTTCCGCACTGCTCTCCACCGCTATGGCCGCGGTCTCTCTGCCAGCACAGGCCCAGACAAGGCCGCAGACACCAGTCGAATTCGAAGGGCCGATCCAGTCGATCGAGGAGGATGGTTCTGACGTCAAGCTGAAGGTCAACGGGATCGTAGTCACCATTCCCAACGGCCTCATCACAGGCGGCGGCAGCGACGGGGTTCACACGCCGACGGCCAGGTTGACTTCCGTAGCGGACGTTGTAAGCACGACACCCTTCGCGGGCCGTCCCGGTACCTATGGGTTCGTCGGCGGCACGGCGATCGTCGTCGGCATATCGGGCGACGGCGGGGTAACGGCGACCGACGTCTTCATGGAGCCCGCCGAGAACGTCATCCTGGGTGCAGTGACCGCCAACTCGCCGGGCGATTTCCGGGTGGAAGGTGTCAAGGTCTACCTGCTGGCCCCTTCCAGCGCGAAGCCGTCATATCCTCCCGGCATCCCCTTCGACCCGCGCCTGCCCGGCCTGCCGATGAAGAACGAGTTGGGCTTCGCTATCGACCCGGCCAAGGTCCAGGTCTATGCCGACGCAGCACTCGAAGGCTACTTTGGTAAGGACGTGGATGGGAAGGACGCCTTCTACGCCTTCAGCATCGACAGTGTCTCCGACGTCGAGGACCCGAACCCGACGGTCAGCATCCTGCGCGCCCAGTGCCGGGTCCGCTCGACGACACAGGTCGAGTGGGAAATCCGGGGCGGCGTCTATCCCTGGGTACAGGGCGCCACCATCGGCGTCTATCCGCCCAGCACCGCGTTCAACGGCGGCAGGGCATATGCCACGAACTTCGCGGTCCCACAGGATACCGTCGACCCAAAGGCCGGCGCCTTCCGCTACACCGCCAAGCCCAACGCCACCGGCGGCTGCCCGTCGAGCGTGGTCGTGAAGTTCAACGGCGCGCCGGATGCGGTCGCCAACGTCGAAGTGCGGTAAGCCGGGACTTCTGCGAACGTCACGGAAGCGGGGCCGGCAACGGCCCCGCTTTTCCGTGCGGCAATGCGCTGCGATTGACCTTCAGGCTTATCCGCACCATCCTGCCCTTATCCGAGGATTGGAGGGCATGGGCGGAATAACCGCGCTCAAGCTGGAGTTCAACAGGACGTGGAGCGTCCCCAGGGACAAGGTCCCCGACGACGCCGCGATAGCGGCTGTCCTGGCGCGCCCGACCTTCAACGACATGATGATGATCTGCTGGACCTTCGGCATCGGCCGGGTGCGCGCCATTCTTGAGGAAATGCAGCAGACCGGCGATGTCGGCCGCTTCGCCGCGGCGATTTCAGGGCGGATGATCACCAACATCGAGAAAGGCTTCGCCCTTGCGAATCGACGCCCTGCCGCCGGCGACGAGGCGCGCGAAACGACTTCAAATAATTGAGTAAAACCGAGGACCGAGGAAATTGACCTATGAGAATATTTGCGCTGCGTAGGTCGGTCTAAAGCGAAGCGGCAGCCGACAAGCAGGCGCGTCTAT
>NZ_AVFK01000065.1 GCF_000936425.1 Skermanella aerolata KACC 11604
TGGCCATGGCCGACGGCCTACTCGCCCAGAGCCGGCAGCCGGGGATCGAGGCCCTTGGCTTCGAGGAGCGCCTGGCGCTTCTGGTGGATGTCCAGCACACGGCCGCCTACAACGCGGCGCTGCGCCAGCGGCTGAAGGCCGCCACTCTGCGCCAGACGGCGTGCCTGGAGGACCTGGATCTGCGCACGCCGCGCGGCCTGGACCGAACGCTGGTGGCGACGCTGGCGAGCGGCCAATGGATCCGGACCTCACAATCGGTTCTGCTGACCGGCCCGACCGGGGTGGGCAAGACCTTCATCGCCTGCGCTCTTGGGCATCAGGCGGCGCGCGACGGCTTCCCGGTGCTGTACCGGCGCCTGCCGCGGCTGCTGGACGACCTGGCGATCGCCCGGGTGGCAGGCCGCCACCGATCGGCCTTCACCAAGCTGGCGCGCACAAGGCTGCTGATCATCGACGAGTGGATGATGACGCGCCTGACGGCCGATCAGCGACGTGACCTGATGGAGGTGATCGACGACCGCCATGATCGGGCAGCGACGATTCTGGTCTCCCAAATCCCGGTGTCCGGCTGGTTCGACCAGATCGGGGATGCCACTTACGCCGACGCCCTGCTGGACCGCATCGTTCACAACGCCCATCGTATCGAGCTGCGCGGCGAGTCGATGCGTCGGCGGACCACGGTGAGCAGCGAAACGGACACGGCCACCGCGACGTAGACGGCACCTTGCCTTTGGGCATCGATGGTGTCCGGGGGGCGGGGCTCCGTCAAGTGTGGCGCCAGGGCGCCACCGCCTGCGGCGGCTTCGCACTTGACCGACCCCCACCCCCCGGACAGACGTTCCACCATCAAAGACAAGGAAGAGAAATGCTCGCACCTATCATTGTTCATGGACTTGGAATATGAAACAGGGACAGGATGATGACTTGAAATACATGGCTACATAAAAAGAATTGACCGCCAGATGAAAGACCAGTTACAGTACATATGTTGAAGGCGAAAGCGAGCCTCAGGCTGCGTTCAGCAGCGCCCGCAGGGTGTTCAGGCTGCCGAACAGACCGTTCAGATTGAACCGTATACCCTGTTCAGATTCCTCCGGTCAGACTGTTCATTTTCACCGAAATACGCAGTGCCGAGAACAGGGCGCGCACACCCGATGTTGTCTGGCTCGCGGCGTAAGGGGTGATCGGCCCGCCAGCCGGCTGGGCCGCCGGTTCAACGACAAGCGCCCCGTGGAGGCCAAGAAGTCTGTTCAGCGGCGCGCGGTCGGGATCGACATAAAAGTATGTTCCGGGAAGACCGGCGGTGAAGGTGACGCTGCCGGTCTTCCCGGGCTCGATCGGTCCGAAGCTTGCTCCTGGCAGGCCGAGGATCTGAACCGAGTGGGAGGAGGACGACAGGTTCTCCACACTCAGGGTAACCGACTGCCCCTGCTTGATGCGGAGTACGGGGCCGGGAACGCTGGGCCTGCCGGCACCTTGAGAAAAAGCCCACATGAAGACGGAGGACCCGTCGATCAGCTCGACGTCCACGTCCTGTATACGGAGTGATATCGGGACCGCGGGTGAGCTTGTCTGGGCGAGCAGAGGACCAGAAAGGATCTGCAGTCCGGCAACGCCGGCCAAGCCGGCGCCATACTTCAAAAGTTCGCGTCGTAGCATTGGTCATCTCCTGATTAACCATAAGGCGATGACGATCAATGAGTACGTTTATTCCGCGATTAACCCTGATTCAAAAGGCAATAAAAATTTTATTTTGGTCTTGCCAAGTTTGCAAAGGGTTTTATTTCAGTACCCTTTTAAAATGATACGTTGGCTGGTTGTCTTTTCCTGCCGTCTAACTGCCGAACAGGCTTAGTCGATTGCTGTCCGTTATGATGGACGGTCCGATACAGGATGGATTGCCTTCTCCCGTCGCCAAGGCCTTGAAAACCGGCGCCAACATGTTTCATATGATACTAATAATTTTTTAAACGTTACATTGCCGCCTTTGCATCCCAAGCCATATCGGTTCAGGTGCGAAAAGCTAGGGCTGTTCACGAGAGAAGCTGGTGAAAATTGTAAATAACCCATCTAACCTGGTTAAGGCTCGTCAAGCAGTCAGCGCCTTGCCGGATGAGGAACGGGCAGTCTTGATATTGGTGTGCGCCGAAGGCTTGAGCTATCGGGACGCAGCTGAAAAACTCAGCATCTCCCAGGCTGAGTTACAGGGTCGACTGCTACGCGCACGACTGGCTCTCATGAAAAATATGTCAGCGCCCATAAGCTTGTTTGAAAAACGAAAACCTGATTTTCTCTCTGTAGCCGAAGTTGCATGCTTGCCCGCGCGGAAATTTTGAGTTTTCACAAAGGCAAGCACCGTCATTTCGGAGGTCGCAAAGCCGCCGGTGCCTCCACGAGGAATATTCCTCACCTGGCGGGCCAGCGCTCCCTGGAGAGAGTGCGACACCACCTTGGGCGGCCAAATCGGCCCACCACCGGATCATGGATCCGCACGGTTCCCTGCGGAAATGAATAAAAGAGAGACAGGGAAGACGCCTGCTCCGTCGGGAGCGGCGTGGCACGTTAAACGAGCGGCAGACACTAATCGCCATTTTCAAAAAGAACCTGGAGAGACGCCCCGCCAGGTTCCTGCTGGGTCAGAGTCGGATCCACGCTGCGGCTTTCAAGATCTGGCTGCGGGTGATGGATCAATCGTCAGAATGGAGGCGAGGATTTCCTCCGGATCGGCGAAGGATGGGCATGCCCCCCAGCGGCCGATCTCATCATTGCCGAACTTGACGACGCCGATATGACTTTCAAGATCGGCATCCAGTTCGGGATCCGGATCGACGAACCCCATTTTGCGGCGCAGCAGTTCGATGTCCTCGCGCGAGGCGTGGAGGAAGAGCCAGCCCGGCTGAACCCCGTAGGTTTCCATGTAGCCCCGCATGACGGCCGGCGTGTCCAGTTCCGGCTGCAGGGTTACCGAGTACATGTGCAAGTCCCGGCCGACACGGCCGTGAAGCATCTCCTGAACTTCGACCAGCCTCTGGGTGGAGAGCGGGCAGATATCCCCGCATCCGCTGTAGAAGAAGTTGAAGATGACCTTCTTGCCCCTGATCAGGTCATCGTAGAAGCGATAATTCCTGCTTTCGTGGGAAGTCAGGACGATGTTCGGAAAAACGCCGTCAGGATCCCCGCTCTCGGCGGCCAGTGACCCCACCGAGGACAGCACCTGTGCTCCTCCCAGCCCCAGGGCTCCGCCGCCGAGCACGGCGGCGGAGCCCCACAGGAAATTCCTTCTGCGCATAGTCATGGCAAACCTCCATATCCATCGTGACAAGCTGCATGCCGAACTCCCGGCGGCGCTCTGAAATCAGGACGCCGGACCGTCTACGATGTCGTAGCGGGCCATCATGGCGTGGTCCTCGTGAACGACGTTGTGGCAGTGAAGCGGATACTTGCCGGTGAAGTCGCGGAACTTGACGTAGACCTTGACCTTCTCTCCGGGGTGCAGCCAGATCACGTCCTTCCTGGCATACTCGACATCACCCGGTTTGACGGCAACGCCGTTGCGCGACAGAATGCGGAACTCCTCGTAGTGCATGTGGATCGGGTGGGACCAGCCGCCCCCGCCGTTCTCGAAATTCCAGATTTCGGCGGTTCCCAGCTTGCACTTGGCGTTCACGATGTTGCGGTTGAAGAGCTGACCGTTGACCGACCAAGCGCCGTTCTGCCGATTGAAGATCCAGGTACGCGTCTTGTTGATCACCGTGTCCATGACCGGTAGACCGCGGAGCTTGTCGATCTGGTCGGGATTGATGCTTCCATCGGCGGCGGTCGGGCCGAGATTGAACTTTAGGAGTGGAGTACCCGGGTTCAGGATCTTGCCAGTCGGCCCAGTTCCGTCAATGTGCTCCAGCACGTTCATCAGAAAGACGTCGGACCCAGTGGCTGAGTTGAAGTCCACGATGATATCGACCCGCTCGGCGACCGTCAGGTTGATGCTGGTGCGCTTGATCGGCTTGGGCAATAGGTTGCCGTCGTTCGAGATCTGCCAGAATGGCATGTTGTTACTGAACTTGAAGCTGAGGAAACGCGATGGGCCCGTGTTCAGGAGGCGCAGCCGGTACCGGCGCTTCTTGACGTCGAAAAAGGGCTGAATCTTGCCGTTTACTGTCTGCTTGTCGCCGATGATGCCGTCGAGGGCGAACAAGTCGTAGTAGGCGATTCCATTACTGTTGAAAACCTTGTCGCCGAACACCAGCGGCACATCATACTCGCCGCTCGGCAGCCGAAAGCCGTTGACGTTCGTCTCGTCGTTGCAATCCAGTTCATCGTACAGGATGTAGGTTCCGACCAGACCCCGATAGACGTTCTGCGCAGTGTAGTCAAGGCGATGGTCATGGAACCATAGGAAACCCAGCGCCTCGTTGGGGTCGTCGTTGGCCAGCTTGTTGCAATAGTGGAAATCCTTGTAATATCCGCTGCCGTAGTAGTCGGAAGGATTGCCGTCGCTCTCCGAAGCGTTGTGGGCGTTATGTAAGTGCGTCGAGGTGTCAGGGATGCCGTAGCCCTTGTGATTAGCAGGAAGGTTGTTCTTGTTGCGAACGACGATCGGTTCGCCGTACCGCGCATGCAAAGTGGGCTCGGCGTAGTGGGCGCTGTCGTCGGAATCGCCCTGGAAATTCCAGATCGGCTGCGTCGGGAGGTCCTTGTGGAACGACCAGGTGCGCTGCTTCTCCTCGATTTCATAGAACTTCCGCGGCTTGTAGTAGTCCCATAGCTGGTGGGAGGCTCGGGGAGCCTCGCTCGAGTCACCGTTGAGGCCGGCACTGAGCTTCGACAGGTCAAAACTGGTGTTTGGCTGCAAAGGCTGCGGGATCGGAAGGGGCTCGGCCCATGGCGTGGTTCTCGGGCTGACGAGCGTAGCGGCGCCCGAGGCCCGGATGCTCAACCCGCTCTTGGCAACCAGCATTCCGCCAGCCGCTAGCAGCCCGTACCTGATCAAATCGCGGCGGCTGAGCTTCGCGTCGATGATCTCCATGCGGTTAAGCCTGGCGCGTTCCTGTTGTTTTTCATTGCCGACGTTTCTCAAGAGCATTTAGATCCCTCCACAGCCGTAAATGGATGCACCGAAAAACGGTGCACGACACAGCGCTGATGAAGTGAGACCAGGACCTTCCATCATGCGCTTTTCTTTCTGACGAAGCGCCGGGGAGGAAATTCCAAGATTCGGAGAGGTAATACTCAGCGAGAGACTTAACAGAACTATTGATATTAAATTTCTTTCATGAAATTTTATTAACTTGCGTTCTAGGTCAGGGTTTATTGGTCCTTATAAAAATCGATATGCGAGTACGTAGCATTGTCACGGGAACTTGGCCGACGCCCAGTGGTCCTGAGAGCCTCACATGATGGTGTTTCGGTCAAGTGCTGAGTGAGCTTCTTATCGCTGTTCCTCCTTTAGTCGAGGGGGCGCGACGATCCCTGCGTTCTCTCATCTCGGCCCCCTGGATGAACAGGCTTTCTCGCGCAGTTGATTGATTTGGAAGGGACAGCACCTTTGCATCTTTCATTCCGATGGTGGAACGGGGGGTGACTGGACCGGCGCGGTCAAGCCCGCAGCCGTCGCTGAGCGGCGGTGGCCCGCAGGGCCAGGCTTGAGGGTGCCGGTCCAGTCAGCCATCATCGTTCTCGGAATGAGAGTGCTGCAGACCGTTGCCGGTCGAGGTCATCTCGGCCGAGTTCATGGTTCTCCGCGCCTCCTGACTGCGCGCTGCGAACCGACTGTGTGTTTTCCAGGTCCAAGCCACGAGCCGTTGTTTCATCATGCGACCTGATCGGCCGCATCACCTCACATCCGGTGGGTGGACACCACCCGCACCAAAATTCCTCCTGCACGAGGACGAGGTGGCGAACTCACGCCGGCACGACTGCAGCTGTTCCTCACCGGCGATGCCGGCGGCATCGATCTCAGCCATGGCCTGCACCAGAAGGCCCAGGCCGACGCCTTCAACAAAGCGGTGCGTTCCCCAGGCTCCGGTTGCCGTGCCGATGTCGACCGCCAGTGGGTGAGCTTCCCGCAGCCCCGCGATGATCTGATGCGGCGGCGCATGGATCCCGAGCGAGCGATGTTGTTGGCGGTGCCCTGCGGCAGGACGACAACCGGTATGCCGCGGCCCGGCATCTGGGTCAGAGCGGATGTCAGGGTACCGTCACCGCCAACCGCAACAATCAACATCGGCAGGTTCCCGAAGCGCATCTGTAAGGCTTTCTTCCGAGATCACGCAGCAGGTTGGATCGATACCTTCCCGGCAGAATATCGCCAGCAGCTCATCCTGAGATGGTCCATCATTGCCGGCGGAGGGGCTGCAGACTAGAAGTGCGCGCATGGGTCTGTCCTAAGCGGAGGATCATGGTTTTCAAGCTGGCCGCAGCTTATGACCGTTGCAGACCCAGCATATCCATGGTGCAGGATGGCGCGATCGTAACTATTTGGATTCACGACGGGCCCAGGTTTCCAGTTGGCGGATTCGTCCAAGCCATCTCCAATGTAGAAAGGAGATGAGCCCAGTGAAGCGACTACCTCGGACGCATCAATGAGGACTGATTATTTGACACTCGACACGTCCCGCACAACAGGGAAGCTGCTCTACACGCTCGCCGATGTTCAGCGCATCTTTTCGGCCGGCGAAATCGCGAAGGGACAAGCCTACTTTCGCGATGGTCTGGTCCTTGCTGTTGAACTCGGGGCGAACGGTACGGTCCTCAGAGGCCAGGTTCAGGGAACCCTTCGGCGACCGTACACGGTAACCGTTCACATCCACCCACAAGGCGGGTCTGGGCGCTCGCGATACGGAACCGGCACCCTGTTGGCTGGATCCTGCTCCTGTCCGGTCGGCTACAACTGCAAGCACACTATTGCCCTGCTGCTGGCATCCTTGGCGCAGTACCAGGCGTCACCCGCCAAGCGTGAGAACCCCGAGGCTCCTCTTGCAGCGTGGCTGACCACGCTGGATCAGGCAGCTGCAACCCCGGAGCAGGATGCTTATCCAGACACGGTGCGGCGCCGGGTGCTGTATGTGCTGACTGTTGAGCCAGTGGAGAAGTACGGCACCTGCTTGACGGTCGAGGCCATGTCCGTCCAGCTGCTCAGGAACGGCGGCCTGAGTTCCAAAGCCGCGACCCTGACCGCCGGCAGCGTGGTGAATACCGGCTTTCAACCTGCCTACCTGCAGCAGAGCGACCTGTTCATTCTGCGCTCCCTATGGGCGCAGTACGGTTCGTATTTCCCGGACAGCACATACCCGCTTGCAGGCGACACCGGGCAAGCCCTGCTGGAGCGCATCCTGCGCACCGGGAGAGGACGCTGGCAGCGGACCGATGGTCTGGCCCTGGTTCCAGGGCCCCCTCGGTCCGGCCAGCCAACCTGGGTCACCGACAGTGACGGCACGCAGCGCCTGACATTCGCGCTGAACGAAGGGGCGGATGTCACGCTGCCGCTGGCTCCTCCCTGGTACCTGGACACCCTGACCGGTGCCTGCGGGCCAATCGAAACCGATCTCTCGCCGCGTCTGGCGGCGGTCCTGGTCAGCGCGCCGCCGGTGCCTCCGGGCCAAGCCGACTGGGTGCGCCGTGAGCTGGCTCGCCGCCTGCCGGACCGACCGGCCTTGCAGCCGATCGCTTTCGGCGAAACCGTGGTCATGGACGTCGAGCCCGTGCCCTGCCTTCACATAGGCTTTCGGCGGCTGGACGAAGATATCGATTATGCCTCGTCCCTGTATGACCCGGATGACGTCGTGGCCGGGGATCTCTATGGCGACGAGCCCTGGTCTGTCGGTGCACCGGTGGCGCGGCTGGGATTTGACTACGACGGGACCCTTGTCGATCCCGATGATCGACGCGATGAACTGACGGCGGTGGAGGACGGACAGCTGGTGGTCATCCCGCGCCGGCGTGACGATGAGACAGCGGCAGTCGAGCGTCTTGGTGCCTGCGGTTTCCGCCCGGTGGACAGCATCACCATCGACGGTATGTCCGTGAGCGAGCCGGGCGATCTGGTGCTGGTTCCGGAGACCGAGGATCTCCACTGGCTGGCCGGGCCGCTGGGACCGATACTAAGCTTCCTCCACCATGAAGCTCCGCTCCTCCGGGCTGAAGGCTGGCGCGTCGTCATTGACGATGATTTCCCGCTGCGCCTGGCTGAACCGGAGGAAGACTGGATCGCCGAGATCGCGGAGGGTGGATCCGGCATCGACTGGTTTGGCCTGTCGCTGGGTATCACCGTGGCGGGCGAGCGGATCGATCTGGTGTCGGTTCTGCTGCCGCTTCTGCGGGCCCTGCCCGAGGACGGTGATCTCAGCCTGCTCGACGACCTGGGCGAGGCCGGACAGACCCTGTTCGCGCCGCTGGCGGATGGCCGCGTGCTGCCTCTGCCGGTTGATCGCGTCCGCCCGCTGCTGACGGCTCTGTACGATCTTTATCGCGTCGGCGGCCTTGACGAGGAGGGCAAGATCCGCCTGTCAGCGGTGCGCCTGGCTGAACTGGCGGAGCTGGAAGCGGCCTCGGCCGCCACCAGGCTTCGCTGGCTTGGCGGCTCGCGCCTGCTCGAGATCGGCCGGAAGCTGCGCGGGATCGGCGAAATCGCTCCGGTTCCGCCGCCGAATGGCTTGAAGGCCGAGCTGCGCCCTTATCAGCAGCAGGGCCTGAACTGGCTGCAGTTCCTGCGCGAGGTCGAGCTCGGCGGGATCCTGGCCGACGATATGGGATTGGGCAAGACGGTGCAGGCTCTGGCGCATGTTCTTGCTGAAAAGGAGGCCGGACGGCTGGACCGGCCGTGCCTGGTGGTGGCGCCAACCAGTCTGATGGCAAACTGGCGGAGGGAGGCGGCACGGTTCGCCCCAGGCCTGTCGGTGCTGACGCTTCATGGTGCGGGGCGCAAGGCGGAGTTCACCCGGATATGCCAGCACGACCTGGTGCTGACGACCTACCCGCTGTTGTCGCGCGACAAGGATGCGCTGCTGTCCCAGGAGTGGCACATCGTGTTGCTTGATGAGGCGCAGGCGATCAAGAACCCCAAGGCACAGGCGACACTGGCGGCGCTGCAGCTGCGGGCGCGCCACCGGGTATGCCTGACCGGCACGCCGATGGAAAATAACCTTGAGGAACTGTGGTCGCTGTTCCACTTCCTGAGCCCTGGCCTGCTGGGAGATCAGCGCCAGTTCAAGCGGATGTTCCGCACCCCGATCGAGAAGCAGGGTGACGAGGACCGGCGCCGGCTGCTGGCCCGGCGGGTACGTCCGTTCCTGCTGCGCCGGACCAAGGCGGAGGTGGCGGCCGAGTTGCCGGAGAAGACCGAAATCGTCGAGACGATCGATCTGGACGATCCGCAGCGCGACCTTTACGAGAGCATCCGGGTGGCGATGGATGCAAAGGTGCGGGCGGAGATTGCTTCCAAGGGCCTGGCCCGCAGCCACATCATGATTCTGGACGCGCTGCTCAAGTTGCGGCAGGTCTGCTGCGATCCTCGGCTGCTCAAGGTGGCGGGTGCGGCCAAGGTCAGGAGTTCCGCCAAGCTGGAACGGTTGATGGAGATACTGCCGGAACTGGTAGCGGAAGGCCGGCGGGTGCTGCTGTTCTCACAGTTCACCAGCATGCTCGGCCTGATCGAGGAGTCGTTGCGCCGGGCCGGAATCGACTATGTCAAGCTCACCGGGCAGACACGGGACCGCAGGACACCGGTGGATCGCTTCCAGGCCGGCGAAGTTCCGGTGTTTCTGATAAGCCTGAAAGCGGGAGGCACCGGCCTGAACTTAACCGCGGCCGACACGGTGATCCTGTACGATCCCTGGTGGAATCCTGCGGTAGAACGCCAGGCGATGGACCGGGCTCACCGAATCGGTCAGGACAAGGCAGTCTTCGTCTTCAAGCTCGTGACCGCCGGCACGGTGGAGGAAGCCATTCTTACCCTGCAGGCGCGCAAGCAGGCCCTGGCCGACGGTCTGTTCGATCCCGAAGCCGAAACAGGAGCGATGCTGACATCAGAGGACATCGATTTGCTGTTTCAGCCGATCGAGCGAGCTTGATGTGTCAACAACCGCCCGCTGAAGCAGCGGGTTTGTGAGGAGAGGAAGAGCACGCGTTCTCGACCCGTCCCACGATAGGCAGGTTGACGGGCTGCCCCTCCAGGTACCGGACGTCCGGGTTGGGTTCTCCAGCGTCCTGGCTGCCATAGCCGCCATCATCGGAGGTGACCCCCGCGGGCGGGAACATCCGATCCCGACGACTTCACAGCACGCTTGCGCGACGCGGCCCAACGGGAGACCTGAGCCGGTCACTCGGAGGCAGGGGAGGCGCAGGGGAGATGGGTATCCAGCGCGCTCATTCGTCGGCCGGCCCGAACAATCCGACGGCGGCGATGCGCGGGGCGACGACCGTCACCCAGCGGGCAAGGTCGGCCCGGTCCGCCGGGGTCAGGGCAGGATCGCGCCGCAGGGCGGCATTGAACCAGCCCTGGCGCACGCCGGGCCCGGTCCGCTCCAGCGCTGCCATGCAGTCCGGCACTGTTTCTGGCCTGCTCCGGGCGCGCAGCCGTGCTTCCAGCGTCGCCAGCAGGTCGTGGCGCCGGCGCCGGCGCTCGATGGCGTCGCCGAGGGGACCGCGGAAGTCGCCGACGGTTGGCATCCGGCGCCACGACCAGCGCTCCCAGACCGTCCGGTACGCCCGCAGCCAAAGGTCGCGCGGCCATGCCGCCATGACCTCGGCGTCCATCTCGAGGGCGCGCCGGTCCGGCAGATCGAGCCGGTGGCGGTCGGCCAAAACCGCCAGGGCGTCGACGATCTCGGCAGGGTGGCACGGCTCCAGGTCGCGGCGCGCCTCCGCCAGGGCAGCCGCCAGCGCCGCCCGGAACGGGGCCGGAAGCTCGGTGGCGTCGAGCCAGAACGGCTCCCGCGCGGTCCGGGCAGCGAACGCGTCCACGTCCTCCAGGACCAGGGGGCTGGCGACCAGGAGGCCGGCGTCGTCGGCCGGTACCGTGGCGGGGTCGAAGGAGATCACGTCGCCCATGGCGTCAGCCCTCCGCCCCAGTGTCCATGCCGCGGCGCGCCATCATGCTGGCCAGCACCTCACGGCCGATCGCCGCGTTGCGCGCCTCCTGGGCGGCGTGGTGGGCGCTCCGGGCCGAGGGCATCGGCCGGGGCGCGTTGCGGAAGTCCTTGGGCGGTTCACAGGTGGCAGTTGGCCGGCGGCTGGACGCGCGTTCGGCCAGCGCCCAGCGGCGCCAGGCCGCCGAGGGGTCGGCATAGCGCAGGCCCCGTGCCCGTGCTCCGCAGACGAACACAGCGGTCATGTGCCCGGCGTCCAGGTCGGGCCGGTGCGCTGCCAGCCAGGCGACGTCGCCGGCGTCCGGCCGCCAGTCGGCCGGCACCAGTCGGTTCCGATCGTCACCGCCGTTCCGGTCATCGCCGCCCATCGACCGCTCCCGGCAGTGACAGCCCGCGCACCGCAAGGTGGCGCCGCTGGAGGAATCCTTGTTCAAGGGAGTCTGTTCCTGATGTGCGCCGCCCGTCACACCGGCTGTTGCCGGAGTGATCACAGCCTCCGATACGGGCACAGCGGGTTCCACCGGCGCAGGCATGGCCGGCCCGGCAGGTGCCGAATCGCCTGCTGGGTTTCCGGCATCCTCCAGCGGGCTGCCGTCCCTGCCGCTAGTGCGGGAGCCGGGCGTCGGGTCACCGGAAAGGTCGGTTGGAGTGTCCGAGGGGCCGGCGAGATCGCGCAGGCGGTAGCGGCAGGCCAGATTCCAGCCGTCGCGGTCGGCACGGTGTTCCTTCTCGACCAAGCCGCCTGGCTGGCACAGCCGGGCGAGCACCCGGCACACCCACTCGCGCGAGTGCTGGAGCAGGCCGGCGAGCGTGCGCTGCCGGACCACGCACACGCCGTCGCGGTCGGCATGCACGGCCAGCGCCGTCAGCACCGCCAGTTCCTCGACCCCGACGCCCGGGTCCTCGAGCCAGCGGACCGGCACCCGCCCGAAGCGCCGGACGGCGGAAGGGGATGCGCCCGCGTCGGCGCCATCGGCGGGGGTTGGGGTGTCGATGTTGGTGGTCGGCATGGTGATGACCTCCATGCGGAGTGGAAATCGCCGCGCCGTCCGAGCGAGGGTGCGGCCAGGGATTCATCGCCGGGCGTTGAACGCCGGTCGGGCGGCGAAGTAGCGGCAGGCCGGCGAGCCGGGATCGATCGGGCTGCCCTTGCGGCCGGTCAACGCCCGGTACTTGGTACAGACGAAACGAGACCCGTCGGGGGACTGGTGGGCACAGCCGGAGCATCGGGCGCCCTGCGGGCCAGTGCCGGGGAACGCCGCATAGCAGCCCATCCTGGTCTTGCCGCCGACGTTCAGCAGGGGAAGGTTGTTCTCCATAGGGGTCACTCCGCCGCGATGGCATGGGATGCCGCGACGGCGTGCCGAAACGGCCTCAAGCGGTCGCGAACCTCACGGTTCCAGGCAGGACCACCGGCCCAGGGATCGATCCCGATCTCGCCAAGCAGGGTCACGTAGGTATGCCAGTCCCGGCCCCTGATCTCGGGCTGGGCGTAGGGGCTGTGAGCCGCGATCAGGGCGGCGGCGTAGAGCTGGTGGTCGCCCGCCATCTCCAGCTCGACGTCGTTGGCCAGGGCCGCCGCCTCGGCGATCGACAGCGGGAATGGGTCGGTCGAGCCGGGGCGGCGGGGCCGATAGTGGGGTTCCAAGCCCAAAACCGCGAAATTTTTGAAAGCCTTTAGATTCAAGGGGCTACGCTATCCGGCATGGTCCTTTTTGCCAGTCAGTCGTCCCAGAAGTCGTTGAAGCGTTCCGCTGCCAAGTGGGTGTAGAGGACGGTGTGCTGGATGTTCCTGTGCCCCAGGTAATGCTGGATGGCCCGGGTATCCTGGCCGTCGTTGGCCAACTTGAAGCCGGTGGAATGTCGCAGCATATGCGGGTGGATCGGCATGCCCAACCGGGCCACCTCGCCGGCGCGGGCGACCAGCTTACGGAAGGTGGCCTCGGTCATCGGTGCCTTGCGCTCGGAGACGAAGACGTAAGGTGTCTCCAGGTCGTCGCGGAACAGCTTGCGCAGAGCCCGGATTTCCGGACCGCGCAGAGGATGGGTACTCGGCAGCCCGTTCTTGCGCCGTCGGACATGCAGAAGCCCCTGACGCAGATCCACTTGGTCGCGTCGCAGGCCGACCAGTTCCGAAACGCGCAGTCCATGCCGGTAGGCGATCAAAATCATCGTGGCGTCCCGGTGGCCATGGCGCCCGAGCTGTCGGGCCGCGGCGACCAGCCTGTCGATCTCGGCCGGGGTCAGGTGCTCGCGGCTGCGGCGCTCGGCATTGGGTTGTTTGGGCGGCGGTCGCATGGTGAGCGGACTTTCCCAAAAATGATCAGTGGCAGGTCGGTCGCCGACGCTGTCAGAGCCAAGTGCCACCTGAGTTCGGAACAGGTTACTTTCCCGAGAAGATACGTTATAGGGAAAGTTTCGGCCGTGTTCACTTGACGGGACGATCGCGTGCCTGACCGACCGATGCGCGCCGACCGCAGCAAACGGCTGACCGTCCTCTCCGAGGCCGAAAAGCTGGCGCTTTATGGCCTGCCCGACTTCGATGACTTTCAGCGCGCCGAGTTCTTCGCCCTGACCGAGGCCGAGCGCGCCTTGGCCGACCGGCGCAAGGGGCAGGCAGAGCGGGTCTGGTGCCTGCTGCAGATCGGCTACTTCAAGGCCAAGCGGGCCTTCTTCCGCTTCTCCTGGCAGGACGTTCCGCCCGCGGACATCGCTTTTCTGATCGAGCGCTACTTCCCGGGAACCTCGCTGGTACCGCAACAGATACGCGCCAACGAGCACTATGCGCAACGCGACCAGATCGCCGGACTATTCGGCTATCGTCTCTGGGCCGAGACGGACCGGGCCGAGGTCGCCGGGAAGGCCGGCGTCCTGGCGAGGCGGGATGTGACCGCGACCTTCATCCTGACGGAACTGCTGGCTCTCCTGACCGCCCGGCGCATCGTGCGCCCGGGCTATACCACGCTGCAGGCGATCATCGGCGAGGTTCTCATGGCGGAACGCCGACGCCTGGAACACCTCGTCGAAGGTGCCCTGGACAAGGTGGCACTCGCCGCTTTGCAAGGTCTCCTCGTGCGCGAGGAAACCCTTTCCGAGCTGGCGGCGCTCAAGCAGGACGCCAAGCACTTCGGTTACCGCATGATGGTGATGGAACGGCAAAAGCGTGCCACCCTGACGCCCCTGTATCATTCCGCAAAGGCACTGTTGCCAAAGCTCGATATTTCACAACAGAACATCGCTTATTACGCCAGCCTCGCCCACTACTATACGATCTACGATCTGCGCCGACTGAAGCCTGGGCAGACCCATCTGTACCTGCTGTGCTATGCCTGGCAGCGCTATCGCCAGCTCACCGACAATCTGGTCGAGGCCTTCGGCTACCATATGAATCAGCTCGAACTGGAAACCAAGGAGGAGTCGGAAACGGCTTTCGCCGGAACCCAGGCCAGCCGGCAGCAGGAGGCGCCCCAGGTCGGCCGTGTGCTTCTGCTCTACGTCGATGAGGCGGTCGACGACGCCACGCCGTTCGGCGCTGTCCGCCACCAGGCCTTCGCGATCCTGCCGAAGGAGGCGCTGCTCACCGCCGGCAGGCGCCTGTGCGAAAAGCCGGTCAGTCAGCTGGAACTCCGCTGGCAGGCGGTCGATCGCACGGCGGCACGGTACAAGAAACATCTGCGTCCGCTCGCCATGGCGCTCGACGTTTCGGCCTCGACGACCGGTAATCCCTGGCTCGCGGCCCTGTCCTGGATGAAGGGCGTCTTCTCCCGTCAGCAGCGCCTTTCCCAGCGGCCCTTCGACGAAATCCCCGGGGACACCATACCCGAGCGGCTGCGCCCACATCTGCTCGACGCCGATGCTGACGGCAACCCGACCGGCCTGCGGGGGGACCGCTATGAATTCTGGATCTATCGACAGCTCCGCAAGCGTCTCGCCGCCGGCGAACTCCACCTGGACGACAGCCTCCAGCATCGCCGCTTCAGTGATGAGCTGGTCACGCTGGACAGAACGGCCGAGGCCCTCCGGGACCTCGACATTCCGTGGCTGCGCCAACCCCTCGACGCGACGCTCGATGCCCTGTGCGCCGAGTTGCATCGGCTATGGCTGACGTTCGACCGCGACCTGCGGTTGGGCAAGCTCAGACACCTCGAGTACGATCCCGAACGCAAGACCCTGTTGTGGCGCAAGCCCAGGATCGATCAGGAGGAAGCGCTACAGGCCGGCTTCTATGCCAGGCTGCCGGCGCGGGGAATCGCCGACGTTTTCCGCTTCGTCAACGAGCGCTGCCACTTCCTGTTGGCACTGAGCCCGCTGCAGCCCCGCTACGCCAAGAAGATCGCCGACGACGACAGCCTGATGGCCGTGATCCTCGCCCAGGCCATGAACCATGGCAACCTGGGCATGGCCGAAACCAGCGACATCCCGTACCACGTCCTGGAGGCGACCCATCAGCAGCATCTGCGCCTCTCGACCCTGAAGGCCGCCAACGACCGGGTCAGCAACTTCATCGCCAGCCTCGGCATCTTCCCCCTCTACTCGTTCGATCCGGAGGTCTTGTACGGCAGTGTCGACGGCCAGAAATTCCGCTCGGCCGACCCAACGATCAAGGCGCGGCACTCGCGCAAGTACTTCGGCACCGGCAAGGGCGTGGTCGCCTACACGCTGCTGGCCAACCACGTGCCGCTGGAGACGGAACTGATCGGCGCCCACGAGCACGAAAGCTACCACGTCTTCGACATCTGCTATCACAACACCTCGGATATCGCCCCGACGGCCATCACCGGCGACATGCACAGCATCAACCGCGCGAACTTCGCCATCTGCACTGGTTCGGGCTGAAGCTGGCGCCGCGCCTGACCCATCGGCAGGCGCAGCTCAAGCACCTGTACTGCGGCAATGCCATCGGGGACTACCAGGAGTGTCTGCTTCAGCCGGCCGGCCAGATCGACCGCCAGCTGATCACCGCCGAGAAAGCCAACATCGACCGGATCGTCGCGACGCTGGGTCTCAAGGAGATGAGCCAGGCCACCCTGGTCCGCAAACTGTGCGCCCTGTCCCAGCACAACCAGACCCGCAAGGCGATCTTCGAATTCGACAAGCTGATCCGCAGCCTCTACACGCTCAACTACCTGCGCGACCCTCAGCTTCAGCGCGACATCCATCGCTCCCAGAACCGCATCGAGGCATACCATCAACTGCGCTCGGCGCTCACCCAGGTCAGCGGCGGCAAACAGCTGCTCGGGCGCACTGATCTCGCCGTCGCGATCAGCAACCAGTGCGGCCGGCTGATCGCCAACATCATCATCGCCTACAACTCGGTTTTGCTCTCGACGCTGCTGGAGCGGTATCAAGGGGGCGACAATCGAAGGGCGCTTGCGCTGCTGCGGAAGATCTCACCTGTGGCTTGGCAGCACATCCACCTGCTTGGGCACTACACGTTTCGTGGCAATGGGCACGCGATCGACCTTGAGGCCCTGCTGGCCAATGTCAAACTGGGCTAAATAGTTGATCTGCATAGATTCCAAAAATTTCGCGGTTTTGGGCTTGGAACCCCATAGTCGGACCCGAAGTGGTTGGCCGCCATCGTCGTGAAGCGCGCGAAGCCGAAGCCCAGCAGACTGGTCGCCCGGGCTTGGAGGATACGGCATTGCTGGCCCGCCACCGGGCAGGTGATGAGCCAGCCCACGAGGCCTGTCCGGACGCAGTCGGCCAGCAGCAGGCGCTGGGCGGAAGTCAGGCGGTACGGCATGGCGTCGTCCTCCCTTGGAACCCGTCGTGGCTGTCGCAATCGCCGGTGCCGGACTTCCAGGCGTCGAGCTTCTTGCACCGCCGGCAGATGCGGTGGCCGATATGAGCGGAAGCAAAGGCCCTGCCGCATCCTAGGCACGTCCGGGTTTGCCGTCCGTGATGCTCGTCGGGATCGGAGATGGCCGGTCCGGACATAGGCTGTCGAGTGGGGACCATGGCTCAGACCTCCCGGGTGCACAGGATGACGGGGGCTTGGATGACGTGGCTGCTTTCCGGCATCGGCGTCGGCATGACCTCGAAACCGGCGGCGCGCAGTTCGGCGGCGACCTCGTCCCAGCGGCTGCCGGGGTTCGCCGGAACATAGACGACGGTCCGCCGGGATGACGGGTCCAGCAGCCACGTGACGGTCGCGAGGACGGTTTCGCGCGAGCTGCGACGCAGGTTAGCGCAGTGGCCGGGAAGGGTCAGGCGCCAGGGGGTGTCCTGGTTGGTGGTCAGCTCGGTGGCCGTGCCGACACGCTCGCCCCCCGCCAGAACACGGTAGGTAGTGCGGCCGGCGGTCACGCCAGCCTCGATCAGTTCAACGCGCCGGGTCATCGCTCGTCCTCCCTGATCAGCGCGCGAATGTCGTCGAAGACCCCTATGCGGACGTCCGCCACGAGGGTGCATGGGATGTAAAGATTATCGTCGTGCGTGGTCGCCTTGATTAGAGCCTCGAACCTGGCGGCGAACTCGGCGACGGTGACCGGTGGCTCATTGAGCGAGGTCTTCAGGCCGCGGCATGTGAGCATCCCGGCCTTCTCCCAGACGCTTAGGTCGACGCTCTTATCGACGGCCCTGACGGGCACGGCGGAACGTTGATGGTCCATGATCAGGCCGCCCAGCTTCAGGAAGATGACGGAGAGTTCCATAGCAGACCTAGCGGAGATCACTGAGGCGATGGTTGCGGCCAAGATGGTGGTGCTAGAGCCGCGGCGGGGCTTCGGGAGGCGCCGTCGCGTTCGGCCGGCTCGTCGGGGTCCATCGCGGTGGTGCTGGGGCAGAGCGCTGAACAGCACTGGCCAAGCAAAGTAATAGGGAGTGTTCTCAATGTTGATCACGGCGAGAACTCCGTTTGTAAGGCGGAACCGGCGGGTGGTTGCGACACCCGACGGCACGGCGGGGGTGTCACTCAGAGGCGATAGCGTGAGTCTGCTCGCGATAGAAGGCACGCTCCAGTGTGGTCTGGAAGTCGCAAGGGTCCGACCCGTAGCCCGGTTCGTCACGGATCTTCAGTGTTTTCGCGGCCTCGTATTTCAGATCGCACACGATGCCCAACGCTTTGTCCCTGTCGGTCGTGTGCTGCTGGTCCAGTTCCTCCTGCCACCTTCGGCCGCCAACGTGGGCACTCAGTTCGCTGACCAGTTCGATCAGGACCCCCAAACGCCGGTAGCGAATCGAGACGTATGCATTCTCGCCGATCAGCATGCTGATCGCGGGGTCTGCGACAGAAACGAATAGGGATGTGGGAACAGCGGCGGAGATGGTCGGCATTTCGCCCTCCTGGTCTCAGGCTGCTTGCTAAACGAAGCTGATGACCTGATACTAGACATATACGTCTAGAAATACAAGTCCGTATTTAAGACGCAAAAGTCTGCGAGGTAGCTACAAATTGCCAGTTCAAATAATTAACAACGAACAAATCAGAGATGCTAGAAATCTTGTTCGTATCTCCGGAGAAGACTTTTGCGAAAAGGTCGGCATCTCTCGTCGGTCGCTGCAACGCATGGAAAATAATCCAGAGGCTTTCGCCAAAGCGGCTTATGAAACTGTTATCCGAATGGTTAAGGTTCTGGAAGCGTGCGGTATTGAGTTCTTGCCTGATGGCACGGTCAAAAAACGCGCCAGCGGTGAGGGATTGGCGGGTGATGCTCCAACCTTTAGCGCGACCGTCGATTCATCCGGGCCATAGGCGATCTTTTCGCCAGATTTTCCCATGGCAAGCGGTTATTATGGACTGCGCGGGTTTTCAAATAACATTTAGGAGATAATTGTTCCCGACGACCTCGATAGTCATCGTACCGCCCGGAAACTTCTTGTCGGCATCTTCGACCCGCCGCCTGTCTGAAGAACCGTCTTCTTGATGCCTGGAGACCTGTCTTCTTAATGTCAAAAAGGTTAGTGAGTGGGAGGAAGCACTGACCGCTGAACCGCGGGCAAAAATCTTCAAATTCGAAAAGATTAAGTTGGATTGCGATGGTTGATGGAGGTCAATCATATGCCAAGGCGCTCGACAGGCGAGGCCGCCATCGAGCGGCCGACCGTTTCGGTACATTCGAACGTCAAGATAATTCGCAGCCCGCCTGGAGCCACGCGCAGGGTGTCGGGCTAGGTGAGGAGTGGGGCTTTCCATCCCGAGCATGGCGAAGCCGGGCTGCTAATTGTCTTGATGCCCACAAGTCCAATACCCTGTCGGCATGTTCCCGGGTGATCTCCTTCAAATCACCCGGGAACTGCCACCCCGGCGAGGGGACCTGTTTTTCGTAAGCTGTCGACGATACCCGTC
Source organism: Skermanella aerolata KACC 11604 (assembly GCF_000936425.1). GTDB lineage: Bacteria > Pseudomonadota > Alphaproteobacteria > Azospirillales > Azospirillaceae > Skermanella > Skermanella aerolata. The sequence goes on from NZ_AVFK01000065.1 coordinate 19,375, forward strand.
ATGGGGTGCGGTCCTGGGGGCGCTCGCCAGCTCGCGGGCATCGGCAGCCAGGACACGCAGGAATTGGTTTCGTTCTCGGTGATCGGGATTTAAATCCTCGAACTTGGGATGGTAGTCGGCCAATTTGGCGGTGCGCTGGTTGAGCAGGACATCAAGCGCTTGGCTCTCCATATCGCCCGTCGAGTCCTAGGAGACTAGGTCCGTGACATCGTCGGCGCGGTCAGGATTTCGGCACAGCGCCGGTATTCGCCAGTGAAATGCGCCATCTGCCCGCTGTTTTTGCTGCTCTCAAGGTGGATGGCTGGGGGTGAAGCCCTTTTTGCTCGACAATTGCGCTCACCGCTGACATCACTCACCGCGCCAGGTTCTCCGTGGCGATAGCTGCCACTGAAACGTGCATCAGACCTAAGGCATAGACTTTATCAATTTTTTGTAACTCAGGTCGTAACTTCCTGTTAACGACAACGGCTATATTGTTCATGACCCGTTTTGAAGGTTGCGCTTCATGTCGCCCGCCGCTCTACCCAGCCCCAGCAGCAAGCCCTCTGCTGTTGCCCGTATTCTGATCTGCGAGGACGATCCCTTTATCGCCCTAGGCTGGGCCGGGCTGCTCACCGATGAAGGCTACACTGTGCTCGGTCCGGCGTACAAGGCCGAGAAGGCTTTGGAGCTGGCGTACCGATATCTGCCGACCCTGGCGCTGATTGACATCGACCTGGGTGGAAGCATCGACGGCATTTCCGTCGCGGCCGAGCTGGCTCCCCTGGGTGTGTCAGTTATTTTCCTGACCGCCGACTACCAGAGGGCGGGTGTGGAAGGGCGTGAGCTTGCCGCTGATATTCTGATCAAGCCAGTTGTAGAGGACACCGTCCTGAAAGCAGTTGCCTCAACCCTTCAGCGGAAGATGATCAGCGTCGGCGCAAATGCCCTGTCCGCCTGACAGATCTGACCTGGCTTTTAATTAAGCCGAAAGGCGCATTGCCCGCCGGAGTGCGTCGAGAGGCATACGTGCAGGTACCGGCAGTGCTGCATTCTGCTGATTCAGGCTCTTCCTGGGGTTCGGGACGCTGGAGAGGTGAGTAATTTCCACAGGGCGGGCCCGCCAGCCTGCACCCCCGTGCCGACTAGCTGAGCGTACCCGACGCGGCCGAATGCTGAAGGAGCGGCACCGACGGTGCTAGGCAGCTCGGGACTGGAAAGCGCATTTCTACGCATACGCCGGCATCGCCCATTATCAGAACCGTGCCGCTGAGCTGAGTCGCGAGCCGGTGCACCAGCTGTTGCCCAAGACCGCGCCCGGGCGGCTGGACCTCACTCAGGCCGACGCCGTTATCCCGAACCCGCAGGACGAATGTGTCGGCCCGCTGAACAAAGCTGATCTCGATCTGCCCCGACTGGGCCCCGGGAAAGGCGTATTTCAGCGCGTTGGTCAGCAGCTCGTTGATGATCAGCCCAAGGGGCAGGGCACACTCAAGCGTCAGCGTAACCCGATCCAGCTGTTCTGTGATCGTGATTGGCCGCTCACCCACCAGCGCAGTCCGCAGATCGTCGACCAGGCTGGACAGAAAGTCGTGAGTGTTAACAACCGCGGTGCTGTCGTGGTGGGACAGCCGATCATAAACCCGAGCCAGGACGGTGATGCGCTCCATCGCCACTCCCAGCGCCTGCCGGGCTTCCGAACTGCTGGTCTTGTGGCGCTGCAGCGACACCAGCGAGGTGAGGATCTGGAGGTCGTTCCTGATGCGGTGATTGACCTCGTGAAGCAGCAAGTCCTTCGCCCGTTCGGCCGCCCGTGCCCGCTCCATAGCCCGTCGCAGCGCCCCGGTCAGTCCGGCGATCAGCCCGCCGATCCCGACATAGAAGCCGAGTGAGACAGCGACATGAGTGTTGAGGGTGAGGGTGCCTACGGGTTCGACAAAGAAGTAGACTACCAGCCCGGCACTCAGGAGGGTGGTGAACCGCGCCGGGTTTACCGGAGGCCCCATTTCTTGAGAGACTGGGG
>NZ_AVFK01000066.1 GCF_000936425.1 Skermanella aerolata KACC 11604
TCCCGCTTCCTCAGCTCTGGAGCGCGCACCTGAACTGATAGATGGCAAGACCGGACCCTACAATGTGGTCGCCCGGTCGATGCTGAACGGTGCCTTGCTGGCGCTGGAAGAAGTTAACGGCGACCCCGATTTTCCGGTAGAACTGGTCCCCGTGGTGGTCGATCCGGGCGGGGAACTCGCCGGATACCATGCTTGCGCTACTGATCTGCTGGCCCGGCAAAACATCCGCCATGTCGTCGGGTGCTATACGTCGTCCAGCCGGAAGGAAGTCATCCCGCTTTTCGAGAAGCATGACGCGCTGCTCTGGTATCCGTCGCACTACGAAGGCTTCGAGAGCGGCGACAACGTCGTCTATACCGGTGCGGCGCCCAACCAGCACATCGTCCCGCTGCTCGATCATCTGCTGAAGCATTGCGGCAGGAATGCATGGTGCATCGGCTCCAATTATATCTGGGCATGGGAAAACAACCGGATACTTCGGCAGGCCGTCGTGGGGCAGGGCGGTTCCATAGCGGCTGAACGCTACTTCGCGGTCGGAGAAACCGATTTTCGGCGCGCGATCGAACAGATCCTGGAAGCCCGCCCCAGCTTCGTCTTCAATACGTTGATCGGGCAGTCGGCCTATCAGTTCCTCCGAGATTTTCGCGCCATGGCGGCCGAGCGGGGCATCGATCAGGCGCGGGAAATACCGGTCGCAAGCTGCTCCCTGTCGGAGCCGGAACTTGAAGCGATCGGCGGTGACGCGGTGGACGGGCATCTCAGCTCCAGCGTCTACTTTTCCTCCATTTCGTCCGCCGCAAACCGCGCTTTCGTCTCGGCCTACCGCCGGCGCTTCCCCGATGGTCCGGCCATGTCGGCGGATGCCGAGGCCTCCTATGTCGCGATGGGCCTGCTGGCCCGAGCGCTGGCCCATGCCGGCACCGACGATATCGGACAGGTCAAATACGCCGTGACGCGACTGCGCCTCCAAGCGCCGCAGGGAGAGGTCTGGATGGACGAGGATACCCTCCACGCTTACCTGACGCCGCGCATCGGGCGATCCAACCGGAACGCCCAGTTCGACATCATCATGGAGGCGGCCCAGCCGGTCCGCCCCGATCCCTATCTGGTCTGGAACTCGTCTCGCTACGATGAAACGGCGCGTCCGGGCCGGAACCTGAAGGCGGTGTCATGACGGCGGCCCGGCTGGTTCAGAACTTCCGCGGCGTGCGGGCGCTGCTGGCGCTGGTCGATGCCGGCGCCGCCGATGCCGTCGCCGGGACCCTGAAGAAGCTGGGCGCCGTCGTCTCGATCACCACGCCCGACCAATTGTCGCCGGATCTGCTGGCCGGCTTCGACGTGTTGCTGCTCGATCTGGACCAGGGCATTCCCGACGGCTGTACCTGGGCGCGGCTGGGACAGACGCCGCCGCTGCCAATCATCGGCATCGTCGGGGTCGAGGCGCCCAGCCAGTTGAAGGCCCTGCTTCAGCTTGGCGTCACGGCGCATCTGCGGAAGCCGGTGCAGGGCGCCAGCGTCTACGCCGCCCTTTATATCGGCCTCAACGAATGGAACCGCCGCCGCCACATCGACGACCGCCTCGCCGCCGCCGAAGGGCGCAAGCGCAGCCGCAGGTTCGTCATCAAGGCGGTGTTGCAGGTCATGAACCAACGCGGCGTCAACGACGACGAAGCGTTCCAGATACTCAGGCGCGAGAGCATGAAGCAACAGCTCAGCGTCGAGGCGTTCTCGGAAGAGATCGTAAGAAAAGCCCTCGAAGAGGGTATCGCGGGAGTGAATGCCGAAAGGGGTTGAGGCTCAACAACTCAAAACATAACAGCAGGTGAGGTTGACATGTCTTCTCCGATCAATAGGAGTTTTCTGGGCGCGTTCTCCATCGCCACCCTGGCTTTGGCATCCACCGCGCTGGCGCAGAGCCCGGTTAAAATCGGCGTCCTGGAAGACCAGTCCGGTGAGTTCGCCGCCGCCACCCTGCCGAAGGTCCACGGCATCGAGTTGGCCACCGAAGAGATCAACAAGGCCGGCGGCATCGCCGGGCGCAAGATCGAGCTGGTCGTCTACGACACCCAGTCCGACAATACCCGCTATCAGGAAATGATGCGCCGCGTGCTCCAGCGCGACAAGGTGGACGTCGTCTTCGCCGGGTTCTCCAGCGCGTCCCGTGAGGCCTACCGGCCGATCGTCAATCAGTTCAACGGCCTTGCCTTCTACAACAACCAGTACGAAGGCGGCGTCTGCGACGCCAACATGATCGTCACCGGCGCAGTGCCGGAACAGCAATTCTCCACCCTGATCCCCTGGATGATGGAGAAGTACGGCAAGAAGGTCTACACGATCGCCGCCGACTACAATTTCGGCCAGATCTCGGCCGAGTGGGTCCGCCAGATCGTCAAGGAGAACGGCGGCGAGATGGTCGGCGAGGAGTTCATCCCGCTCGGCGTTTCCCAGTTCTCCCAAACCATCCAGAACATCCAGAGGGTCAAGCCGGACATCCTGATGACCCTGCTGGTCGGCACGGCTCAGGCCTCGTATTACGAGCAGGCGGCCGCCGCCAACCTCAAGGTCCCGATGGGCAGCTCGGTCAATGTCGGGCAAGGCTACGAGCACAAGCGCTTCACCCCGCCCAGCCTCGCCAACATGCATGTCACGACCAACTACATCGAAGAGGTCGACACGCCGGAGAGCAAGGCTTTCATCAGCAAGTGGCGCGCCAAGTACCCCAACGAGCCCTACATCAACCAGGAAGCCGAGAACTCCTACCACGCGATCTACTTGTACAAGCAGATGGTCGAGCGGGCCGGTTCGACCGACCGGGAGAAGATCCGTGGCGTCATCGCCAAGGGCGATGTCTGCGTCGATGCGCCCGAGGGCAAGGTCTGCATCGATCCCAAGAGCCAGCACGCTTCCCACACGATCTATCTGGCCCAGGTCGGCGCCGATCACTCCATCACCTTCCCCAAGGTATGGAACGACATCAAGCCGTACTGGCTGGGCGATGCTGGCTGCGACCTGACCAAGTCGGACCCGAGCGCCCAATACACCCCCAGCAACCCGCCGCCGAAAGGCTGAGACCGATCCTCTTCCTCTCCCCGTCCTCCATGGGGAGAGGAACCTTCCGTATTCGAGTTCCGGGGATCGTTGACTGATGGAAATACTAAGCGCGCTTTTCGCATTCCTCTATCAGGCGGGGGACGCCTTCGCGTTCCTTGTCCTGGCGGCGTGCGGGCTGGCGATCATCTTCGGCATGATGGGCGTCATCAACCTCGCCCATGGCGAGTTCATCATGTGCGGCGCCTATGTCACCGTCTTCGCCGTCCGGGCTGGCCTGCCGCTGCCGCTCGGCATCGCTTGCGGCACCCTTGCCGCCGGTCTGGTCGGCATCCTGCTTGAACTTCTGGTGGTGCGGCATCTGTATAACCGGCCGCTGGATACCATCGTCGCCACCTGGGGCATCAGCCTGATCGCGACCCAGGGCGTGCTGATCCTGCTGGGATCGACCATGCGCGGCGTGGGCACGCCGCTGTCCAGCTTCACCTTCGGCGACTATTCGTACTCGCAGTACCGGCTGGTGCTGATGGCAGCCGCCGTGGTCGTGCTGGTCCTGCTGTACCTTATCTTCAATAAGACGCGGTTCGGCGTCCATGCCCGCGCCACGATCCAGGTTCCGCATATGGCGGAGGCGCTGGGCGTCAACACGCGCCTGATCTACTGCCTGACCTTCGGCCTCGGTTCGGCGCTCGCCGGCTTGACCGGCGGGCTTTATGCTCCGACCATGACCATGGTGCCGTCGATGGGCGCCACCTTCATCATGGAAGCTTTCGTCACTGTCGTCGTCGGAGGCGCCGACGTGTTCCTCGGCACGGCGCCCGCCGCTGCCGTGCTCGGCGTCATCAAGGCGGCGATGACCTCGTGGCAGGGCCAGTTGGCTGGTCAGATCAGCATGCTGATCGCCGTCATCATCGTGATCCGCGTCCTGCCCAACGGGATCTCCGGCTGGCTGTTGAGGGAGCGCGGCTGATGCTGGCAAAGGCGAACAAGCTTCTCAACGGGCCGCAGACGATAGGCAGGGGGCCTGCGTTCTGGACCGGCTTCGTCATAGTGGTGCTGGCGGCGGCGGCTTATCCGAGCTTCACGGATGGCTGGACCGTCGGCAACACCGTCTATTTCTTCAACTGGATCTTCATGGCGCTGGGCCTCAGCCTGATCTGGGGCTATGGCGGCGCGCTGTCGTTCGGCCAGACGGCGTTCTTCGGGCTGGCGGGCTACGCCTACGGCATCCTGACGCTCAACTACGGCAGCGACTACGGCTTCACGATCCTGGCCGTCGTGATCGCGGTGGCGATATCGGCCGTGTTCGCGGCGGTGCTGGGCTACTTCCTGTTCTTCGGCAGGATCAGCGGCGTCTTCCTCGGCATCGTCACACTGTCGGTGACTTTGGTGTTCGAGCGGTTCATGGCGCAGACAGCCGGGCCGGAATGGCGCATCGGCGACGCCCGGCTGAACGGCTTCAACGGCATGACCGGCATGCCGCCGCTGACCATCCCGTGGTTTGGCGGCGATATCGTGCTGTTCCCCGACGTGCAGCTCTACTACGTCATCTTGGCGCTGCTGGTCGTGGTCTATCTGGGCCTGCGAATTCTCGTGAACTCGCGGTTCGGCAATGTCCTGGTGGCGATCCGCGAGAACCCGGAACGTGCCGAGATGCTGGGCTACGACGTCCGCAAGTACCAGCTCATCGCCTTCATCATCGGCAGTTCCCTTGCGGGTCTAAGCGGCGTCCTCTACACCTCCTGGGGGCAGTACATCACGCCGTCCAGCATGGGCCTGACGGCGGCGGCCCTGCCTGTGGTCTGGGTCGCGGTCGGAGGACGCAGCGACCTGACCGCGACGCTGGTCGGCACCTTCGCCGTCCTCAGCGTCTTCCAGACCCTGACCATCTACGGCAGCCAGTACGCGCTCGTCGTGATGGGAGCGCTGCTGGTAGTCGTCGTGCTGTTCGCCCCCCAAGGGCTGATCCCCGGCATCGCCGGCCTGTCCCGGCGCCTGAGGGGAGCCCGATGACCGCACTCCTTCAAACCATCGACCTGAACAAACGATTTGGCGGGCTTCGCGTCACCAACAATGTGAACTTCGAACTGGACGAAGGGGAGGTCCACTGCTTGATCGGCCCGAACGGCGCCGGCAAGAGCACGCTGTTCCGCCTGTTCCTGGGGGAGCATTCGCCATCCAGCGGGCGCATCCTGTATGCAGGCGAGGACATCACGCACCTCAAGCCGTTCCAACGTATCCGCAAGGGCATCAGCGTCAAGTTCCAGGTGCCCGGCATCTTCGCCGCACTCAGCGTCCGTCAGAACCTGACCATCGCCCTTCAGCACCACCTGGAAGGCGCATCGCTGGACGAGGAGATCGCTCGCCTGCTGGAATTCTTGCGGCTGACCGCCTCGGCCGACATGCAGGCGGCCAGCCTCAGCCATGGTCAGAAGCAATGGCTGGAGATCGGCATGGCGATCAGCCTGAAACCGCGCCTGCTGCTGCTGGACGAGCCGACCGCCGGGATGTCGCCGGACGAGACCTACGAGACCGGCGAGATGGTCCGCGCGCTGAACGCCGACGGCGTCACCGTGCTGGCGGTCGAGCACGACATGGCCTTCGTCCGCCAGATCGCCCAGCGGGTGACGGTGCTCCACTTCGGCCAGATCTTCGCCCAGGGCACGGTGGCGGAGATCACCGCCAACGACGCCGTCGCCGAGATCTACTTTGGACACGTCGATCATGATGACTGACGCGCGCACCAGCGGCTCCCTTCTGGCCATGTCCGGATTGCGCTCCGGTTATGGCGGCAAGCCTGTCCTGCAAGGGGTCGAGTTGACCGTGGAGCAGGGCACCATCGCGGCGGTGATCGGGCGGAACGGCGTCGGCAAGTCGACCCTGATGAAGACGCTGATCGGGCTTCTGCCCGCCATGGACGGGGCGGTGACGTTCGAAGGCCGCGACATCAGCGGCCTGAAACCGCATCAGCGCGCCCATCTCGGCATCGGCTACGTGCCGCAGGGCCGGGAGGTCTTCCCCCGCATGACGGTGGAGGAGAACCTGAAGGTCGGCGAGATGATCCATGGTGCCAAGAAGCCCGCCGACTACGACCGCGTCTACGACTTCTTCCCGATCCTGCGGGAACGGCGGAAGCAGCGGGCCGGCACGATGTCGGGCGGCCAGCAGCAGCAGCTTGCCATCGGCAGGGTTCTGGTCGGCAGCCCGTCGCTGATCCTGCTGGACGAGCCGTCGGAAGGTATCCAGCCCAGCATCGTCCAGGAGATCGCGCGGATCGTGGTCGAACTCAACCGCTCGATGGGCATCACCATCGTGTTCGTCGAGCAGAACCTGGAGATGATCCGGGCCATGGCCCGGCACTGCTACGTCATGGACAAGGGCCGGATCGTCACGGAAGTGGCGCCGGAACAACTGAACGACCGCGAGACGGTGCGCCGTTACCTCGCGGTATGACTTTCGATACTGAGTACAAACCTGCGGAGGAATAAAGAATGTCCTGGCTGGAAACATCCATCATGGCCAAGCGGGGCGTCGCCGGTGGCAAGGAAACGTCGCGCCAGAAGATTACGATCGAGCAGCAAGGCAAGTTCCACTACGTCTATGGCCCCTATGCCGATCCGGTGATCGAGGTCGAGCCCGGCGCCGTGGTCGAAGCGGAAACCCACGACGCTTTCGAGGGCAAGATCAAGTCGGAGACCGACATCCCGTCCGAACTGCTGAACGTCCCCTTCCTGAACCCGCAGACCGGACCGATCTACGTCAAGGGCGCTAAGAAGGGCGATTGCCTTGCCGTCTACATCCACTCGGTCAAGCCGCGCGGACCGCAGCCGGTCGGCACCACCTGTCTTATCAGCGAGTTCGGCGGGCTGGTCGGCACCAAGTCCACGGCGCTGCTCAACAAGCCGCTGCCGGAGAAGGTCAAGAAGGTCAATGTGGACGAGAACGGCGTCTACTGGAGCGACCGCATCACTCTCCCCTACGAACCCTTCATCGGCACCATCGGTGTCTCGCCGGAGATCGAAGCGATCACCTCGCTTCAGCCCGACTACTACGGCGGAAACATGGACCTGCCCGACGTGGCGCCCGGCGCCGTGATCTACCTGCCGGTCCAGCGGGACGGCGCGTTGCTGTATGTCGGCGATTGCCACGCCATCCAGGGTGACGGCGAGCTGTGCGGCGTGGCCCTGGAAATCCCCTCCACCACCACGCTCCAGATCGACCTGATTAAGGACCACAAGATCGCGTGGCCGCAGCTCGAGACGGAAGACATGTTCATGACGATCGGCAGCGCCCGTCCGCTGGAGGACGCCGCCCGCATCGCCTACCGCGAGCTGGTCCGCTGGTCGGCGGCCGAGTGGGACATGGACGAACTCGAGGCGTATATGCTGATCACGCAATGCGCCAAGGTAAGGCTCGGCAACATGGTCGATCCGAAATATACGGTTGGCGCGTCGGTCGCCAAGAAGTACTTCCGCTAAGTCTCAACGGTTCCCGGCGGTGAGCGACACCGTTCTCCGTCGGGACCAGCCACTTCATAGGGGAGGCGTCGAATGGATCTCGGATTGAAGGGCCTGCGAGCCGTCGTCACCGGCGGGACCAAGGGCATCGGCCGCGCCATCGCGGAAACGCTGGCCGCCGAAGGGGCCGACGTGGCGATCTGCGCACGAAATAAGGACGACGTCGAGCAGACGGTCGCCGCGTTGAAGTCCAAAGGGGTCAACGCCACGGGCGGCGCTGTGGATGTCGCCGACGGACCGGCGCTGGCGGCCTGGGTGGCGGATGCCGCGGCAGAGTTCGGCGGCATCGATATCGCCGTCTCCAACGTCAGCGCCCTCGCCATCGGCACCGACGACGAGAGCTGGAAACGCGGCTTCGACATCGACATGATGGGGACGGTCCATCTGGTCAACGCCTGCATGCCGCATCTGGAAAAGAGCAAGGCACCGTCCATCGTGACGATTTCCAGCGTGTCGGGCCGGGAAATCGACTTCGCAGCCGGTCCTTACGGAGCCTTCAAGGCGGCGCTGATCCATTATACTCAGGGCCTCGCGTTTCAGCTTGCTGGCAAGGGCATCCGCGCCAACTCCGTCTCACCGGGAAACACCTATTTCGAAGGCGGCGTCTGGAACCAGATCAAGGACGGCAATCCCGAACTTTACGCTACGGCGCTTGCGCTCAACCCGACCGGACGCATGGGCACGCCGCAGGAGATGGCCAACGCAACCGTCTTCCTCGCCAGCCCGGCCGCCAGCTTCATAACGGGGACCAATCTCGTGGTGGACGGCGCGCTGACCAGGGGGGTGCAGTTCTGAGGGTGGTGATCCAACGGATACGCCCATCAGTTTAATGTCATTTTCCAGAAAAATGTGCAAAAAGAAGGCCGCCTTTTCAGGCGGCCTGAAGTCTAGGGAGGAAACGCCCAAGAAGGCGTATGCGGCATGGTGACCGCACTGCAAGAATGCTTTCGGAGCCGTTTGGTTCAATAAAAAAAGCGCGGAGAGCAATCTCCGCGCTAAATTTTTTAGAGGAGCCCAGCGATAGCCGGGCTCCCAGTCTTTAAGCGTGGCAGTCTAACTAAATTTTTCCGCTGCCAGCCTTTGTAAGTTCGTCGTTCAGCATTTTAACCATGTCAGCATTCGCTGCCGCCGAGTGCTTTTCGATCACCGGCTTGGCCTTCTCGCGCAGCTTGGCGATCTCCTCGGCCGGCAGTTCGGTCACCTGCATGCCAGCCTTCTTCAACTCGGCCAGCGCCTCGTCGCTCTGGCTGCGTGACACCTTGCGCTGGAAATCGCGTGCTTCAGCCGCCGCGTCCTGGATGACCTTCCGCTCGTCCTCGTTCAGCTTGTCCCAAGCCTTCTTGGACATGATCACGATCTGCGGATTGTAGATGTGATTGGTAACCGTCAGGTACTTCTGCACCTCGAACATCTTGGCGGAAACGACGTTGCTGTACGGGTTTTCCTGACCGTCGACCGTGCCGGTCTCCAGCGCGGTGTAAAGCTCCGGATAGGGCATCGGCACCGGGTTGGCGCCGAGCGCCGTGAACAGGTCGATGAAGACCGGCGACTGGAGAACGCGGATCTTCAGCCCCGCGATGTCGTCGGCCTTGGCCACCGGATGTCGGTTGTTGGTCAGGTTGCGGAAACCCAGTTCCCAATATCCTAGACCGATGACACCCTTGGCGGGGAGGGATTCCGCCAGCTTGGTGCCGAACGGACCATCCATGACGGCATCCGCCTGCTGCGGTGTCTGGAACATGAAGGGAAGGTCGACCAGGGAGAAGTCCTTGGACACACCGCTCATCAGGCCGGCGTTCATCACCGACATCTCGACCGTGCCGCCCTGTAGGGCGGAGAGCGTCTGGACGTCTCCGCCCAGCGTTCCACCGGGGAAGAGCTTGATGGTGATCTTGCCGCCGCTCTTCTCCTTCACCAATTCGGCGAACTTCTCCATGCCCTGCACCTGGGGATGGCCCTTCTGGTTCTGCGCCGCGAACTTCAGGGTGTGGCTGTTGATCTCGGCCGCGGCGGGCTGTGCCAGGATCAGCAGGCCCGGAAGGGCCAGGGTTGCGGCGAGCCTGGAGAAGCGGTTCGACATGGTCTGTCTTCCTCCTATGGGAACGTTGTTTTCTTTGGGGTTGCTGCTTAGCGGCCGGAGAAGAAGGCTGCCGGGACGGTGACGAGCGACGGGAACATCACGAGCAGGAACAGCACGAACAACTGGGCCAGCATGAAGGGCCAGACCCCTTTGACGACATCTTCCATGCTGATCTTCGCCACGCCGGCCACGACGTTAAGCACGGTTCCGACTGGCGGCGTGATCAGGCCGATCGCGTTGTTCATGATGAACAGCACGCCGAAATAGACCGGGTCGATACCCGCTTCCCTGATCACCGGCATCAGCACCGGCGTCAGGATCAGGATGGTTGGGGTCATGTCCATCGCGGTGCCGACGATGACGACCAGCACCATGATCGCCAGGAGCAGCAGCGTCGGGCTGTCCATGAGGGGTTCGAGGAGGTCGGTGACCAGGCTCGGCAGATCGGCGACGGTGATCATCCAGGCGGAAACCATCGCGGCGGCCACCAGGAACATGACGACCGAAGTGGTTTTCGCGGCGGTCAGGAAGACGTCGTAGAGATCGCTCAGCTTCAGTTCGCGATAGATCACCGTCGCGACGAACAGCGAGTAGACGGCGGCCACGACGGCGGCTTCGGTCGGGGTGAAGATGCCGAATTTCAGGCCGAAGATGATGATCATCGGCAGCAGAAGCGCCCAGAAGCTCTCGCCCAAGGCCCGGACCATGTCCTGCTTCGATGCGCGGGGCGGCGTAACGAGCTTTTCCTTGCGGACGACCAATGCCCAGGCGACGACCAGCGCCAGGCCGAGCATGATGCCGGGCACGATGCCGGCCAGGAAGAGCTGGGTGATCGAGACGCCGCCGGCGACGCCGAACATGATCATGCCGATGCTGGGCGGAATGACCGGCGCGATGATGCCCGCCGATGCCACCAGACCGCCGGAGCGCGCCTTGTCGTGGCCTGCTTGCACCATCATCGGAACCAGCAAGGCGGACAGCGCCGCCGCGTCGGCGACCGCCGATCCGGACAGGCTGGCCAGGATGACGGCCGCCAGAATGGCGACGTAGCCAAGCCCGCCTCGGACGTGACCGACCAGGGTCATCGCAAGCTTGACGATGCGCTTGGACAGGCCGCCGACGTTCATGATCTCGCCGGCCAGCATGAAGAAGGGCACTGCCATCAGCGGGAAGCTGTCGGCGCCGTTGATCACGTTCTGCGCCACGATCTGGGCGTCGAACAGATCCATGTTGTACATCAGCGCCACGCCGCAGATCAGCAGCGCGAAGGCGATCGGCATGCCGAGCGCCATGGACCCCAGCAGGGAGCCCAGGAAAATCGTAATCACCATTTCCGGTGTCCCTTACTTCTTGGCTGCGGTCGCGGTGAGTGGCTGAGGCTGACCGTGATGTTCGATCATCTCTTCAAGCTCTTCGAGTTCTTCGGAATCGCGGACCATGACCAGATCGGCGTCGGTGGCCTTTCCGGTGGCGACGAGATAGAGGTTGTAGGCGAGGATCGCCAGGGCCGAGACGCCGAAGACGACGCCGACACCGTAGAACAGGCCCATCGAGAACCCGGTCGCCGGAGCGGCGACGTCGATGTTGATAAGTGTCTGCGACCAGCTGCCGTCGAGCATCAGCCAGGACACGTAGATCATCAGCAGGTGGCTGACGACCAGGCAGATCTTCTTGCCGACGCTGGGCAGGCGGCGCACCAGCATGTCGACGCCGAGATGGCCATGTTCCCGCAGGGCCACGATGGCGCCCAGGAACGTCAGCCAGACGAACAGCAGGCGGGAGATCTCCTCCGACGCGGTGATGCCCATGTTGAAGCCGTACCGCAACACGACGTTGCCGAAGACCAGAACCACCATCGTCGCCAAACAAAGTGTGATGATGATCTTCAGCAACGTGAAATAGCCGTCGACTATTTTGTTCATTGTCCCCTCCCTCCGAATTCGGAACTTGCCGGCTGGCCGGCGTCTGCACGGCCCTCTATAGGGCGTGAATACCAGCCTATACAGCCCAGTCTACATTGATAGGAAGTGTCTGCGCATGCGTTCCGCATCCGGCTCGATGCCGGTAATAAGCTGAAACGCTCCGACCGCCTGGAACACCGCCATCCCACCGCCGTCCAGCGTCCGGCAGCCAAGGCCGCGGGCGACTCTTAGAAGCTCGGTCTCCAGCGGGAAATAGACGATTTCGGCTACCCAAAGCGCTGGATGCAGCATCTCCGCCGGCAGGGGCATGCCGGGAAGCTTGGCCATGCCGGTCGGCGTGCAGTGGATCAGCCCGTCGGCCTCGGCGACCGAACTTGCAAGGTCGGTCCCGGCAACGGCCCGGCCCTCGCCGAAACGCGCCGACAAGTCGGCGGCCAACCCGGCGGCCCGGGCGCTGTCCATGTCGAAGATCGCAAGCTGGCCGACGCCAAGGTTTAGCGCCGCATGGGCGACGGCGGCGCCGGCTCCGCCTGCGCCCAACTGCACGGCCCGGTCGCGCTTGACGTCAGGCAATCCTCGCTTGAAGCCCTCGGCGAAACCCCACCAGTCGGTGTTGTGGCCATAGCTTCGGCCGTCCTTGAAGACGACGGTATTGACGGCGCCCAATTGGCTGGCATCGTCGGACAGCTCGTCCAGCAGGGGAATGATCGCCTGCTTGCAGGGATAGGTGATGTTGAGGCCGTTGAAGCCCATCCGCTGCGCGGCGGTCAGCAACTCGGGCAGGGCCTCGACGCCAAGTCCCAGCTTGTCGATGTCGATGATCCTGTAGACGTAGCGGACGCCCTGCTCGGCACCTTCGCGTTCATGCATCGACGGCGTGCGGGACGCCTGTATGCCGGACCCGATCAGACCGGCCAGGAAGGCCGGTTGGCTCGACGTATCTGTCATGACGTTCACGCTCCCAACCGCTTGGCGAGGTGCTGAAGGGCTAGCGGATAGCCGTGGGTCCCGAAGCCGCAGATCACCCCGGCCGCGACGCTGGAGACGTAGGAGTGATGCCGGAACTCCTCGCGCCGATGGATGTTTGAGATATGAACTTCCAGGATGGGGCAGGTGCAGGCGGCCAGAGCGTCCATCACGGCGACCGACGTATGGGACCAGCCGGCGGGATTGATCACGATGGCATCGGCGGTTTCGCGCGCCTCGTGGATCCAGTCGATCAACTGGAACTCGGCGTTGGTCTGCCGGAATTCGATGGTGAAGCCGAACTCGTTTCCAACCCGGCGGCATTCGGCTTCCACGTCGGCAAGGGTTTCGCCTCCGTAGATCTCCGGCTGGCGCTTGCCGAGCAGGTTCAGATTGGGTCCGTTGAGGACGAATATGGTGTGTGCCATTGAAGTGCTCCAGGCTGAGCAGCATGGGCTTAGCGCTACGGCACGCCGGAGAATTGTCCCGGCTGACTGTTGGCCGTCGCGGCTAGATGGTCCTCCCAAACCGCCTGTTTTTTTTCTTGCGACAAAATGAACGGACTGGTACGTTCGTGTCAAGCAGAAATGTACGAACTGGTACGTTCATAAAAATCGGGTAGGCGGCAGTCTCCATAGAGAGGTGCTGGAAGCCCTGATCGCGGAGGAGGAAACGATGGTCGAAGAACCGTCACGCGTGTTCGGGCGAACACGAGGCCGACGCAGCGTCATTTTCCATGCAGTCAAAACAGCGGCTTCCGATCTTCTATAGATTGGAAAACACAGTCATTCCGACCGCTCGCCCGTGATGAGCGTTGGAAACCCGTCCCCGGACCCCTTCCAGACCAGCGACGCAAGTGGATTTGACGACTATGACCGAACAGCATTTCTCCTTCGCCAAGTCGATCGCCACCGTATCCCTCAGCGGCACCTTGCCGGAGAAGTTGGAGGCGGCAGCCGCCGTCGGGTTCGATGGGGTGGAAATCTTTGAAAACGACCTGCTGACCTATGACGGGTCGCCGGCCGACATCAGGCGGATCGCCGAAGGGCTGGGTCTGGCGATCACCATCTTCCAACCCTTCCGCGATTTCGAGGCTATGCCCGAGAATATCCGCGTACGCAACCTCGATCGTGCCGAGCGCAAGTTCGACATCATGCAGGCGCTCGGCACCGATCTGGTCCTTGTGTGCAGCAACGTTCAGCCCAGCGCCATCGACGACGATATCAGGGCGGCGGCCGATCTGGCGGAAATGGCGGAACGGGCATCGCGGCGCGGCCTGCGCGTCGGGTACGAGGCGCTGGCCTGGGGCAGGCACGTCAACACCTGGAAACACGCCTGGGACATCGTCCAGAAGGCTGACCATCCGGCCCTTGGCCTGATCGTGGACAGCTTCCACACGCTGTCGATCAACGACGATCCCGCAGGTATCGCCGACGTGCCCGGCGACCGGATCTTCTTCGTCCAGTTGGCCGACGCGCCGCTGATGAAGATGGACGTGCTGTCCTGGAGCCGTCATTTCCGCAATTTCCCTGGACAAGGCGAGTTGCCGGTCGACGACTTCCTGCGCGCCGTCCTGGCGAGCGGATACCGGGGACCGCTGTCGCTGGAGATTTTCAACGACGATTTCCGGACGGCCCCGGCGCGCCAGACCGCACGCGACGGCCTGCGCTCGCTGATCCTGTCGGAAGCGAAGGCCGGCTACGGCAAGGGCCTGCCGGAGCCGCCGGCCTTCGACGGCTTCGAGTTTCTCGAATTCGCGGTGGACGAGCAGGCGAAGGAGGATCTGGCGGCTTTCCTCGGCAGCTTGGGCTTCCGGCATGCCGGGCGGCACCGCTCCAAATCGGTCGAACTGTACCGTCAGGGACGCGTCAATCTGGTCCTCAACAGCGAACCGGACAGCGCCGCGTCCGAACATTTCCAGATGCACGGCCCTTCGGTCTGCGCCATGGCGCTGCGGGTGGACGATGCCGACAAGGCGGTGGACCGGGCCGAAGCCTTGCTCTACGGGACATGGCGCGAACGGATCGGGGAGGGCGAACGCCGTATTCAGTCGGTCCGGGCGCCCGACGGCACGCTGGTCTATCTGGTCCAGCCCGACCAGTCCGGCCACAGCATCTGGGAAGACGACTTCACGCTGTTTCCCGAAACGGAAGAAAGCGGCCTGACCTGCATCGACCACGTGGCGCAGGCGCTGCCGTTCGGCCGCATGGACAGCTTCATCCTGTTTTATCGGGGAGTCTTCGGCTTCGTGCTGGAGCAGCTATGGGAGCTTCCAGACCCCTACGGCCTGATCCAGAGCCGCGCCATCGTCAGCCCCGACCGGAGCGTCCGCCTGCCGCTGAACTTCTCCGAAAGCCGCAAGACCGCGACCGGCCGGTTCGTTTCCGCGACAGCCGGAGCCGGCGTCCATCACATCGCCTTCGCCACCGACACGATCGAGAAGACCTTAACGTCGCTGACCAAGGCGGACGCGCCGATGCTGCCGGTGCCGGCCAACTACTACGACGACCTTGCCGCCCGGCTCGGTCTGGACGACGATGTTTTGAGCGATCTCCAGCGTTTCGGCTTGCTGTTCGACCGGGACGACCAAGGCGAATTCAGCCACGCCTACACCGAGACCTTCGAAGAGCGCTTCTTCTTTGAGATCGTCCAGCGCCGAGGCGGTTACCAGCAGTTCGGCGCGGTCAACGCCGCCGTCCGCATGGCAATGCAGACGCGCCTGCGCGAGCAGACGCAGATCGAAGATTTTCTGTCCTGAACCAAGACTTACGCCAACCAGAACCGACGTCCAAAAAAACGAAAGGGAGAGACATGGCCAGACCCGTCGTCATCGCCGTTGCCATCACAGGTTCGGTACCGCGCAAGAAAGACAATCCCGCATTGCCGGTGACCCCGGCGGAGCAGATCGAGTCCACGCACGAGGCTTTCGAGGCCGGCGCGTCCCTCGTTCACATCCACGTCCGCAACCCGGACGAGTCCTCGTCCTCCGACCCCAAGCTGTTCGCTCAGGTCCAGGAAGGCATCAACAAGCATTGCCCCGGCATGATCGTCCAGTTCTCGACCGGAGGACGCGGACGTGATCAGGCGGCGCGCGGCAGCTCCCTCTACCTGAAGCCTGAGATGGCCTCGCTCTCGACCGGCTCGGTAAACTTTCCGACCATCGTCTACGAGAACGCGCCCGCCCTCGTCTGGGACTTGGCGAGCAAGATGAAGGAGAACGACATCCGGCCGGAGATCGAGATCTTCGACCTGTCGCACATCCACGCCGCCAAACGTCTGATCGACGAAGGCTTGATGCACAGCCGGCCCCACGTGCAGTTCGTCATGGGCGTCAAGAACGCCATGCCCGCCGACGAACACCTGCTGGACATCCTGCTGGCCGAACTGAAGCGCGTCATTCCGGCTGCGACCTGGACGGCTGCCGGCATCGGCCGGTTCCAGAGCGAAGTGATGCGCTGGGTCCTGGAGCGTGGCGCCGACGGTGTGCGCACCGGGCTGGAAGACAACATCCGCGTCACCAAGGACCGGCTGGCGTCCGGCAATGCCGAGCTGGTGAAGATCGCCGCCGACCTGTGCGCCAAGTACGACGCGCGGCCCGCGACGGTGGCGGAAGCCCGCGAGGCCCTGGCGATCCGCACGGCCTGACCCCATGAACAGCCAGTTGTTCACCCCGCTCTTCGCCTCCCACGAGGCGGCGCGCCTGTTCGACGATAACGCGCGGTTACAGGGGATGCTCGACTTCGAAGCGGCGCTCGCCCGCGCCGAAGCGAAGACCGGAGTGATCCCTGCGGCAGCGGTCAGGACGATCGAGGGGCGGTGCCGGGCCGACTTGTTCGACATCGGCGAACTTGCGGAAGCCACGGCGAAAGCCGGCAACCCCGCCATCCCGATGGTCAAGCGCCTGACTGCCCTGGTAGCGGAAACGGACAAGGATGCCGCCCGCTTCGTCCACTGGGGCGCCACCAGCCAGGACGCCATGGACACCGGCCTCGTGCTGCAAATCAGGGCGGCACTGGAGGTGATCGAGGGCGACCTTGACCGGCTCGCGGCCGGCCTCGCCGGCCTTGCCTCCGCGCACCGGCTGACGCCGATGGTAGGCCGGACCTGGATGCAGCACGCTCTCCCCGTCACCTTCGGCCTCAAGGTCGCGGGCTGGCTGGACGCGGTGAATCGCCACCGGGAGCGGCTTTGCGAACTGAAGCCCAGGCTGCTGACCCTCCAGTTCGGCGGGGCCGCTGGCACGCTGGCGGCGCTGGGTGAACAGGGGCTGACAGTCGCTTCGGCTCTAGCCGACGACCTGGGGCTGACGCTGCCGAATACCCCGTGGCACGCCCACCGCGACCGCGTGGTGGAGTTCGGCGCATGGCTCGCCCTGCTGGCCGGCACGCTGGGCAAGATCGCCCGCGATGTGTCGCTGCTGATGCAGACCGATGTCGGCGAAGTGTTCGAGCCGGCGGGGGCGGGGAAGGGCGGTTCCTCGACCATGCCGCACAAGCGCAACCCCGTCACGGCGGCATCGGTCATGGCGGCTGCCACCCGCGCCCCCGGTCTGGTCGCGACCCTGTTCGCCGCGATGCCGCAGGAGCACGAGCGGGGACTTGGCAACTGGCACGCCGAGTGGGTGGCGCTGCCGGAACTGACGATGCTGACGATGGGCGCACTCCGTCAGGTCGCCGACATGGTGCCGGACCTGGAAGTCGATACCGCCAGGATGCGCGCCAACCTGGAGGTGACCCACGGCCTGATCATGGCGGAACGGGTCATGATGGCGCTGGGCGCCAAGCTCGGCCGCCTCCACGCCCATGAACTGGTCGAACACGCGACGAAGACGGCGGTGTCCGAAGGACGGCATCTCCGCGACGTCCTGGGCGAGGACAAGGCCATCACGGCGGAACTCGGCGCCGATGAACTGGACCGGCTGTTCGACCCGCTGGGCTATGTCGGGCAGGCTGCCGCTTTCGTGGATCGCGTGACCGGCTGACCATAAGCGCCGGCAACCTGCTGAAGAACGAGGGAGAAAGCAACCCATGCGCCACATCACCACCGGGGATGGCACCCGGATATTCTACCAGTTCGACGGGGAGGAAGGACGTCCCGTCCTGCTCCTGTCCAACTCGCTCGGGACCACGCTCGAGATGTGGGACCCCCAGATCCCGGATCTTGCCAGCCATTATCGCGTGCTGCGCTACGACAGCCGGGGGCATGGCCGCTCCGACGCTCCGGAAGGTCCTTATGAGATCGCGCGGCTCGGTCGCGACGCCGTCGACCTGCTCGACGCGCTGAACATCGAGACGGTGCGCTTCTGCGGTTTGTCGAAGGGCGGCATGGTCGGCATGTGGCTCGGCATCCATGAACCGGACCGCGTCGAGCGGCTGGTTCTCGCCAATACCTCCGCCTATATCGGCGCGCCCGAGGTCTGGAACGCCCGGATCGAAACCGTCAAGCGCGACGGCATGGCGGCGATCGTTCCGGGCGTGATCGAGCGCTGGTTCACTCCCCGCTTCCAGAAGGCCGATCCGGCGGCGGTCGACCGCATAGCGTCGATGCTGCGCGGAATTGCGCCACAGGGTTACGTCGCCTGCTGCGCCGCCGTCCGCGACATGGACCAGCGGGCGCAAATCGCTGCGATCTCGGCCCCGACGCTGGTGATCTCTGGCACCCATGATGGCGCGACGCCGCCGGCCCACGCCCAATTGATCGCCGGCGAGATCGCAGGTGCCGCGCTGGTCGATCTGGACGCCGCACACCTGTCCAATATCGAGCAGGCCGACCTGTTCACCCGTAATCTCGTCGGCTTCCTCACCATGGGAGAGATATCCAATGGATGAACGTGATCGTTACGACGCGGGCATGAAGGTCCGCCGCGCCGTCCTGGGCGACGCTCATGTCGACCGTTCGCTGACTAGGCGGACCCCGTTCAACGAGGAGTTCCAGGACCTCATCACCCGCTACGCCTGGGGCGAGATCTGGACCCGGCCGGGGCTGGAGCGGCACACCCGAAGCTGCATGACCCTGTGCATGATGGTGGCGCTGGGTCATTGGGAAGAGTTCGCGATGCATGTGCGCGCGGCCTTCAACAACGGCCTGACGCGAGACGACATCAAGGAAGTGCTGCTTCAGGCCGGCGTCTATTGCGGCGTTCCG
Organism: Skermanella aerolata KACC 11604; assembly: GCF_000936425.1. GTDB lineage: Bacteria > Pseudomonadota > Alphaproteobacteria > Azospirillales > Azospirillaceae > Skermanella > Skermanella aerolata. Next base: position 18,678 of record NZ_AVFK01000066.1, read on the forward strand.
GCAGCCAACCATGGCTTCCAGATCGCTCAGGAAGTCTTCGACCAGATGGAAAAGTGAAAAACGGGGGAGGAATGCATGAAGCCGAACACCGAATACACCAGGCGCGACTGGGACAGCCATCCGCCCTATATTGTGCCCGACTACAAATCGACCCTGCTGCGCGGCCCGAAGAAGCCGTTGATCCCGATCCCGCACAGCCTGTCGGAACTGACCGGCCCGGTCTTCGGTCATGACAAGGTCGGCCCGCTCGACCACGACCTGACCAAGAACGGTGTCCAGAACGGCGACCCGCTGGGTGAACGCATCATCGTCACCGGCAGGGTGCTGGACGAAGCCGGCCGCCCGGTTCCGCATACCCTTGTCGAGTTGTGGCAGGCCAATGCCGCCGGCCGCTACGTCCATCGCTGGGACCAGCACAACGCGCCGCTCGATCCCAACTTCTTCGGCGGCGGCAGGACCGTGACCGATGCCGAAGGCCGCTACCGCTTCATCACGATCAAGCCGGGCGCTTATCCCTGGGGCAACCATCACAATGCATGGCGGCCCAACCACATCCATTTCTCGCTGTTCGGACCGAGCTTCGTCACCCGTCTGGTGACGCAGATGTATTTCCCCGGCGATCCGCTGCTGGAATACGACCCGATCTACCAGGGCATCCCCGAGGTTTCCCGCAGCCGCTTGATCTCCCGCTTCTCGCTCGACGTGACCGAGCCGATGCAGGCGCTTGGCTACGAGTTCGACATCGTGCTGCGCGGCCCGCGCGCGACCCCCGTGGACGAGGATTGATCGCCATGCCCAAGCAGACTCCCTCGCAGACGGTTGGTCCCTATTTCGCCTATGGCCTGACGCCGCAACCCTATGGCCGGCCCGGTATCGCCGACGGCCGCATCGTCAACGAAACGGTCCCCGGTGAGCGGATCATCGTGACCGGGCGAGTGATCGACGGGGCAGGCAAGCCCGTGATCGACAGCATGATCGAGATCTGGCAGGCGGACGCCCAGGGCCGCTACGCCCATCCGGCGGACGGCAGGGAAGCCGACTTCCACGGCTTCGGCCGGACCGGCACTGATGAGACCGGGACTTTCCGGATCGAGACTGTGAAACCCGGCAGTGTCACGGGATCGGATGCAAGGCCGCAGGCGCCGCACCTGAACGTCACCGTATTCGCCCGCGGCATGCCGAACCATGCCTATACGCGCATCTATTTCAGCGACGAATCAGCCGCCAACGAGTCCGACGCCGTACTGGGACTTGTCGATGCCGGCCGGCGCGGCACATTGATCGCCGCAAGGCAAGAGACGGCGGGCGGTCCGGTCTACCGCTTCGACATCAATCTTCAGGGCGACGCCGAAACGGTCTTCTTCGATCCCTGACGGCACGGTCGTGACGGCAGTTCTCCGCGGGCGTTTTCCGCCCTGTGACATCATGCACACTTCATCGGCCTGCATGAGGTACACTAACTGGTTCGTTCAAGGATCGCACCGATGCGCTTCAGAGGCATCGATTCTGGTGGAATGCGGGAAGTGGAAACGATGCTGACTGAAGACACCATGCTCAAGGAAAAGTCCCCGGCGCCGACTCGCCGGAACGATCCTGAGCGTACCAAGCAGGATATTCTTGCGATAGCGACGAAGGAATTCGCGGATCACGGCCTGACCGGCGCGCGGGTGGACGCCATCGCCGCCCGCACCCGGACGACCAAGCGCGCGATATACTATTACTTCGGCAGCAAGGAGGGCCTGTACGTCGCCGTCCTGGAGAAAGCCTATGGCGACATCCGGCGGGTCGAAGCCGACATGCATCTGGAGGACTTGGAACCGGAAGCCGCGATCCGCAAGCTGATCGACTTCACGATCACCTACCACGAGGAAAACCCCGACTTCTCCCGCCTCGTCAGCATCGAGAACATTCACCGAGCCGAGTACCTGTCGGCATCGCAGTCGATCCAGAACCTGAACGTCGCAATAATCAAGATCATCGGCGACATCGTCAGGCGGGGCCGGGAGCAGGGGGTCTTTCGCCTGGATGCGGATCCGGTCGATCTGCACATGCTGATCAGTTCGTTCTGCTTCTTCCGCGTTTCCAACCGTTACACCTTCGGAGCGATATTCCAGCAGGATTTCTCCGAGCCGGGATACCTGGAAAAGCATAAGCGGATGATCGGCGACGCCGTGCTGAGCTGGCTGAAGGGATGCTGACGGGGGCGCGGCCGGAAGATTGAGTTGTATGGACAGTGTTTGTTGGGTTCTTCGTTCTTTTGTGTGCACGTCTCATGGTTGAGTGAATGTA
>NZ_AVFK01000096.1 GCF_000936425.1 Skermanella aerolata KACC 11604
TGAAAACATAGCGGTTACCCTACGGTTCGCGCCGACACCGATGCCCGGCATCGACACGGCGCAATGATCCCGCGGGATTCTCGCTTAACCCGCCACCCCAGTTGCCTCACCAATGGGATCCACCTCAGTGTCTGGACAAATGGGTAGTCCTCGTATTTGCTCAGGTCGATCTCGGCGTTCTTCAGCATGGCTAAAATCTCCACTTTCCTTACCGCGCCACACAAGATGATCTTCAGATACGCTTGCGACTTACCTGTTTCATCCATGGCCTCTATTCGACGCTCGACTTCCTGGATGATAGCAGGATTGGTGCCATCCCGACACAGGATAGCCAGCACGTTGTCGTCGATGTTGTCCGATGCAAGGAAGGGGGCGGGATCGAGGCGCCGCATGGCGATCGCGGGCTAGGGTCCGGGTATCATATTGTCCGGAAAATGGATGTCCCAGCCTATTTCAGGCTCATTGCCGGTGTAGACAACAAACTGCTTGATCGGGATGCCCGGACCGAAATGTTCTCGCAGGAACACCCTGTAGATCACCATACGGAAGCCCATGTCGGCTGCCTTCGTGTCCTGATACTCGACATGGACGACATACCTGCCTTCGATGTCGAACACGTAGTCGGAGATGCGCTCCTTGATCGGCCTGAAATGGGTCAGAACGGGATAGATCCCGCAGCAGCCTGTTGAATCGCTTCTATCCTGATCAGTGATGTCCGGTCACGCGTGCCGGAGCCAAAGCGGAGAAGTGTCTGATGAGAGCAGTGCTGACTTTTTTGCTGACCCTGTTCGCTCCCGCAGTAAACGCAAGCGAACTTAGAATTACGGTCGAAGGCATCCGCTCGCCTCAGGGTACACTCCTGATTGGACTTTATGACAGTTTTGAAAGCTTTACGCGCGCCATCGAGTTGTCCGACAAGGACGGGTTCCTCAACGATCCTAGCCGGTTTGCCGCAGTGGCTCTGAGGGCCAACGCCGCGATGAAAAGTGCAGTGGTCCTCACCAATCTCGATCCTGGACAGTACACCATTATCCTGTTTCATGACGAGAACGGGAACGGCAAGCTTGATAAGAATGCTCTGGGCGTGCCTACCGAACCCTATGGGTTCAGCAATAATGTTCGAGGGTTTCTAGGCCCTCCAGACTTCGAAGAAGCGATCATGGAAATCAACGCCGGCGACAAAGCTGTTCGCATTGCCCTGATCTACCATGATCTGACCGGAACATACGACGAAGAGCCGAGGTAAGCGGATTTTGACAGAAGTCTCTGTTGGACTGTCAAATCTTTGCTGGCCTCAGTACACCCCGAAACTCGTGTAGAGCCATTCCCAAGCCGGAACAGGGCGGATAGCCCGACACAAAGAGGAGGTGCCCCATGGCCGATGCTCTCAGCGACAGGACCATCGATATCGTCAAGGCCACCATTCCCGCGCTGGAGAAGGGTGGCACCGCGGTCACCGACCGCATGTACCAGATCCTGTTCACCAATCCGGAAATCCGCGACCTGTTCAACCAGTCCCATCACGGCGAGACGGGCTCCCAGTCGAAGGCCTTGACGGCGGCAGTGATCGCCTATGGCCGCAATATCGACAATCTCGGCGTGCTGGCCTCCAGGGTGGAACGGATCACCCAGAAGCACGTAGCATTGAACATCCTGCCGGAGCACTATCACTTCGTGGCCGAGGCGTTGCTCGGCGCCATCAATGACGTGCTGGGCGACGCTGCCACGGATGAGGTGCTGGAAGCCTGGGGCGAGGCGTACTGGTTCCTGGCCGACCTGCTGATGGCGCGCGAGTCCAACATCTACGCCCGGCTCGCCGCCGCCCAGGGAGGCTGGAACGGCTGGCGCGATTTCACTGTGGAAGCCACCAAACAGGAGAGCGAGGTCATCCGCTCCTTCATCCTGGTACCGACCGACGGCCACGCGGTCATGCACCACCGCCCTGGCCAGTATCTCACCTTTGCGCTGGATGTGCCGGGTGCAGGGCACCTCAAGCGCAACTACTCGATCTCCTCCACTCCCGACGGTCGCTCCTATCGCATCAGCGTCAAGCGCGAGGCGAGGCCGGGTGTGCCTCCTGGCCTCGCCTCAAACTGGCTGCACGATCATGCCGCCCCCGGCACGGCGCTCAAGGTGGCGCCGCCGGCCGGCGAGTTCTTCCTTGATGAGAAGGACGATGGTCCGGTCGTGCTGCTCAGTGGCGGCGTCGGACTCACACCGATGATGAGCATACTGGAAACCATCGCACGGTCGGGCAGCGGACGACCGGTCTGGTACATACATGGCGCCGAGAATGGTCGCGTGCATGCCATGGGCGAGCACGCCCGGGAATTAGCCTCACAGGCCAGCAACATCACGGTGAGCACCTTCTACAACACGCCTGTTCAGGGGGATCAGCTGGGTCTCCACTACGATGAGCCGGGCTTGATCACGGCCGACTGGCTCGCCCGCAACACGCCTACCGAGGAAGCAGCTTACTATCTGTGCGGTCCGCGCCCCTTCCTGCGTGCCATGGTCGGGGGATTGGCGAGAACTGGCGTTCCGCTGGGCAGTATCCACTATGAGTTCTTCGGACCGGCTGACGAGCTGCTCGCGGCCTGAGAGCGGAGAGCTTATCCACCAGGAGGACGCATTCCCAGGTTATCTCATCCAGAGAGCAGGAGATGCCGGGCGGTGGGCGGAAGGCGTCACTGTCCTGGCCCTGACGCCGAGGCCTCGGAACCCTTGCTGAGTTTCCGGGAAAGACGCTGGCGGCTTGACATGAATTTGATTCGGTTCGGATACTCGGCCGCAGCTGCCTTTTCCAACGCGGCAGCACCAGGGAGGGCACGATGATCAGGCATATTCTTGTTCCGTCGAACGGTCTGGAGGCGAACCTTCTGGAGGACGCCTTCAAGCTCGCGAGCCCATTTTCCGCACATGTCGATGTCCTGCACGTGGGATGGGAGGCTACGCGGGAGATGCATTTCTACGATAATCGACTTTCTCCCGAAATGCTCGACACCATAATCAGCCAGGCGCAACGCGAGGCCGACAAGATTTCCATAGCGGCCAGGAATACATTCGATCAGGCCACAACCGCCGCTTCGATCCCTGTCACGACCAAACCCATGGGCTCGGACCGTGTGACGGCTGAGTGGCGGAAGATTACCGGTCCGGTGGCGCGCCTTATCGGTGAGGAAGCCCGCACGGCTGACCTGACGCTGCTATCCCGCCCAACTGACAAGTTCGCGGACCTTGAGATCCTGGAGATCGCCCTGTTCGAGTCCGGCCGCCCCGTACTCCTCAGGGCAGGCGGTATGTCTGAGATAAATAGTTCCGTTGTGATCGGCTGGGATGGCAGCCTGGCGGCGGCCCGGGCCGTGGCAAGCGCCCAGGACTTCATCACGCGGGCGGGCATGGTCACCATCGTGATCGTGGAAGGCGACAGGGAAGATACCTCGCTGGCGGCATTTTCTGGACGTCCGCATCCACGTTCAGAGCATCTTGCCAGGCATCTCGCGTGGCACGGCGTCAAAGCGTCAGTGCTGACCGTTAAGCAGGACGGCAGGTCGGTTGGCGAGGCGCTTGCGACAACCGCCACGGAAATGAAGGCCGGACTATTGGTGATGGGTGGCTATGGTCGCAGCCGCCTCCGCGAGATCATCCTGGGCGGAGCGACGCGGTACATGCTCAATCACCCGATCAACTGTCCTGTTCTGCTGGCCCATTGACGGGAAAGGGTGCCAGCGGGTGATATCACCTCGTTCGACGGAATTCTCGCGACTGCTCCGTCTCGAAAAAGGCCGGGAATGATGTCTGCCCGTCGTCTATCCCAGCTCACCTCTGACGCTTTTCAGTTCCAGCTACACGCGGATAGGCAGTCGGTATAAACGGACAAGCCGCCGGATGGCTTTCACCATCCGGCGGCTTGTCAATCGGTTGCAGGAGCCTGAAGGCTCAGGCGTCAGGCGCTCTGGCGCTGCTGCAGCTTGCCGGCCGCTTCGGCGGCGGTCTCGGCCGAAATCTCCGAGATCCGGGCACTGGTATTCAGCACGGCGCCCAGGCTGTCGTGGAGATAACGAGTCTGGATGTTCAGCAGGTCAGTGGCGTTGCGCACGCGAAGAGCCTGGTTAAAGGTATCGACATTGCGCTTGAACGCTTGCTGACTCTGCTCCACCAGCTCGGTCACGACCGACTGGTAACCCGAAGCCGCCGTGGTGACGACCTGCATGGCGACGCCAAGGTTCTCGCTGGTACGCTGGGTGCCTTCGCGTGCCGCGCGAGCTGCCTGGTCAGCAACCGTGCTGATCTGGCGTGAGGAGCGATCCAGTCCGCGCTGAATCTCCTGGACGCTGGCTTCAGCAACGTGCCGGGCCCGATCGGCGCCGGCGTCGATCGTACGCTGCGCCGCTTCAATGCCCTTGCGAGCTGTCTGGTCAGCCTGTTCGACACTGGCTTCGACGGCACGCTGGGCCGTCTTGGCACCCTTGTCAGCGGCGTCGATGTTGGCGCGGGTAGCTTCCTCGACGTTGGCTTCGACAGCACGCCTGGTCGTCTCGGCACCCTTGCGGGCGACATCAGCGCTGGCACGAGCTCCGGTCTTAGTGGCTTCGACAGCAGCTTCAGTCACGCGGTTGGTCTGGTTCCTGGTCCGATCATCGGCCATGAGTTATTCCTCCAGTTTTATGTTGAGCAAGGCGGATCGCCTCGCCGTTGTCATAGTCTCTATGTTTGTGTGCAGCGCAGCATATCAACCCTTCGAGGCAGATTCATTTTGCATTGCACCATTTGTCGCACGTAAGTCTATGAAGGTTTAAGGGGCGGGCATCAAGGCCGCCATTAATGAATTCCTCGATGACTACGGCGCCTCGGATTATCGGCTCTCTTCATATAGTGGATGCTAGCGGTGCCGACAGCGGGGCAGGGCGGCAGGATGGGTGTCGGGTTTGCGTACGCACGCCTGCCTTGACCCAGCGCTCTAAATATCGAGTGCTGATCGCAAACAGGCTCCGCATTTTCCTTTAGGTCCTGTCACGAACCTCATGCTGCGTATCACCGGTGTCTGTGCCGGTTTCAGCCGCTCCATTCACCTTTCTGGGCTTGGCGTTACCCTTTTGCGGCTCGGCCAGAGCGGCATCGACTTCCATAAAATCTTCCATATCCTGCTGACTTAACATGACAACGCATCCAAGCTTCTAAGGTTTTCGGGAATTTTCATTTCCGGACCAGGGAAGACTGATAATTTCCGGCCTCGGAACGGTCCAAGCTGCACCTGGTGGGAAGGCCTATCTCACCGGCAGGCATGGCAGACTACCAGTGCCTTTCCCTGTTGCCTTACAGGGCGAGACGCTACTACGGGCCGACGAGCAAGCATGCCCTGGCCGTAGCAAGACGATCATTGTGCACTGCAACATATAATGATGAATTCAGTTGTTGCAGCAACTAATAAGGTGAGGAATTGCATAGGTGCCATGCCATGACCTTGCGCGTCAGCATCGACACGATCAACCGCTGGAGGTCAGGGGGAGGTTTTTTCCTTCGATGCAGCGGTGCGGGCTGGGGGAAGAGCCCTGATACGAAGAGAAATGGCGAGTGCGTAGACAATGAAGGCTGCGGCGCCCGCTGCTCCGGCCAGAGCACCGGCGCGGATCAACGCCTCCAGGTCGAATGCCATTCCGGCTCCGGCCATTGCCAGGGCTGCGACGTGGCAGGCTGATTGGGTCTGCAGGATCCGACTGTTGCCAAGTTCTAACACCTTGGGAATGCGCCGTCCGGCTTTTGCCGCGTGGATCGCAGCCAGGAAAGGCAATATCCGCTGGAGCATGCCGAGCACGAGGCTCAGTAGCCAGCCGCCCACCAGTGTCAGCACGAACACGCCGGGTCCCCAGGCAGGCAGTAAATCGAGAGACAGGAGCAGCCCCATCACCAGGCTGAGCGGCAGCATGATCCAGGACAGCCGGATCAGCAGGAATGAGGTGCCGAGATCGCGGCGCTTCCGTTGGCGCATCAATCCTGCCATGTCATGAACATGAAGGCATGCCGCAACGAGACCGACGGAAGCTGCCCCCGCGAAGGCACCGGTGGAAGCCATGACGAGTGCCGCAACCGCGAGGACAAGCACGACATTGGCCTGGCCTTCTGGTTGCGGCGCCACCAGGGCGAACATCGGCACCAGCACCTGTACGAAGCCGGCGGCCAATAGTCCCAGAAAACCATAGCACGCGACCGCCAGATGGATCACTGCCACGGTCCGGTGGTCGTCCAGGTAGCCGTGCGTGAAGTCGCCGAGCAGGGCGAGACCCAGAACCGCCAGTATCACCAGGCAGGCTAATGACGCCCAGAGGTGGCGAACGACCAGCCGGACCTGCGGTTTGGTTCGGTTGGTGAGGAGTAGAGCCAGCCCGACCACCACCACGAACACCAGCAGGGCCAAAGCGACAGCACTTCCGCCGAGCCCGAGCAGCCAGAGATCCGCCATCATCATGCCCCAGCCCAGCACCGCGACGCCGGGCAGCAGCAGCCAGCTGATCAGCCGGCACGGCCACACGGCGGGCAGGTCGGCCTGGATCGCCACCGGCAGCAGCTGGAAGCCGACGCCCACGGCCGTGACGGTCAGAACGCCCAGCGTCATCAGGTGCAACCCCGCGACCGGCAGGCCAAGCCCGCCCCCCGCGGAGGCCAGGATCGGCGCACTGGCCGCCATTGCCGTCCATCCCAGCAGGTGGAACAGCAGGGCGGCCGCCAGGAAGCGGAACGGGATTGAGGCCGGCAGCAGCCGGGCTCCAGGAGATATCACGAGGGTTCCCGTACCAGCCTGATCCGGACTTCACCCTGCAAGTGCTCGACCGACAAACACGACCAGCCCCGCTCAGCCAGCATAGGATAAAGGAAGACCGGTTCGCGGTCGTGATGGAGCACAAGGTTGTCAGTTTCGCCCTGGTCGATCAGGTCGAGCACCCGAGTCAGCGGCTCCGGCGGCTGCAGGCCTCGAACGTCCAGATGGATGCCATCGGCGTCATTCCACGGCTCGGGTCCGTGGCGCGGCATGGGCTCGTCGGTCTCCGCTTCGACCTGCAGTATCATCTCGCGCCGCCAGCAGATGCGCCAGTGGGACGGACCGAACTGGCGGCCCAGCGAGGTGAATCCCTTTTTGGCAAGCACCCGGCGCAACGGTGCCGGGTCGAACGGCGCATCGACCACCATGAAACCGCCCGGCTGCACCTGGGCTGACATGGACATCACCTGGGAGAACGGATCTTGCCCCGATGCCAGGAGAGGCCGCACGTCCAGGTGAGGGGCGGACAGGCGCTCAGCCTGCTCGAACCAGTCGCCGGCTGTCTTTCCTTCCCTCGGAGAAGGACGATCAGGCTCAGGATCGCTTGTGCTCTCAGATGCTGGCGCTTCTTCCCGCAGCACCCTGCACAACGTTTCGAATGATACGCCGGCGACCCGCGCCGCCTCGCCCAGCCGAATTTGTCCGGTCATGGCGTGTCTGTGGGCTGGATCGAGCAGCCCGGCCAGCGCCTGATTGAGGGTGGACAGCCTTTCAACTGCATCGGCGTTTCCAGCGATTGCGTCGGCTAGCAGCATGTCGGGGTCAAGCGGATGTGTCGGGGCGCTCATCATCAACTCCAGGGAATTTGATCCAGATTATGCAGCATTGCGCATGCTGTTCTTTGACCGCAATCAAGCCGAAGGAAATTCTTTTCGTTTGATCAGGGTCATTAAGACGGCGCATGCCCAATAGGTGCTCACGGGGATCGAGGTCGATCACGAGCACATGGGTGCGCTATAGCCTTCCCGGAACTTGAGGATCTCAAGCCACGTCCTCGATTTTGCGGTCCGTCTGTGCATCTCGAGTCAAGATGAAATCGGCCAAAGTTTGCTCTAGCGCAACGTTTTCCAGTTTTTAGCTGGTTAAAGCGGAAACTATTTCTCTTTCAGAGCGAATACCTGGCAATTGAACCCCTAAGGACCATAAAAAATGGCGACTCGAAAAATAAAAAAAGCTGAAAATTGTTGTCTTATCCTAACCGGAGGTTTTTGCTGCGCACATGATTGTCGGAATTAATTTTTTCTGTTCCATTCGGGATCTGACGCGCTATGGTGCCTGGAAACCAGGCAGAAACCATCCTAAAGACAGCCCGGGGAAGAGCGGTAATGATTCATGAAAACTCCATCGATCATCCGACTGATGCCCCTCCTGTTGATTCCGCGGCCAGACGGCGGGAAATAATCATGTTCCTGGTTCTCGCCTTCGTCATCTGGCCCTTTGTCGCCATAGCGGTCGTGGGAGGCTATGGCTTCATCGTGTGGATGTACCAGACCATCGCAGGACCTCCCGGCCCGCCGCCGGTCTGAAACCATGCTGGAAAACAGGATCGATCCTGCCCGTCGTAGCCTGCTCAGAGGGCGGCTGCGACCGGCACCTGCGCCGCTCCGGCCACCGTACGCTCGCAATGACCGAGTGCTGGAAGCCTGCACGCGCTGCGGAGCCTGCGCGGCCGCATGCCCGGAAGGCATCATCGTCGCCGGTGACGGGGGTTATCCGGAAGTAAGCTTCCAGACCGGTGAATGTACCTTCTGCGGCGATTGCGCCGGAACTTGCCCGGCTTCCGTGTTCGACCTGACGCAGGGCGCTCCCTAGTCCCAGGTGGCGCGCATCGCCGCCTGCTTCGCCAGGATGGGCATCGTTTGCCAGAGTTGCCGTGACGCCTGTCTAACCGAGGCAATCATATTCACGGCGACGCGTGGCCGGCCATCCCAGCCGCACGTCAAGACAGATACCTGTATAGGGTGCGGCGCGTGTGTTTCCCCCTGTCCGGCGGGAGCCGTGACAGTGATCCCCGATGAAGCTTTGGAGACATCCGATGCTGCCTGATGAAGTCCATATCTCCAGTCTGATCGTACAGGCCATGCCCGACACCATGCCGGCTGTCGCGGCCTCTGTCCTGGCCATGCCGGGGCTGGAGATCCATGCCGCGGCGGAGGGGAAAATGGTGGTCGTGCTGGAAACCGCCGATGAAGGAGAAATCGTCGCCCGTATCAGCGAGATCAACCTGCTGAACGGCGTCATGTCGGTTAACCTCGTCTATCACTAGGTGGATAAGGGCGACGCAGTTATTGAAATAGGGGAGGGGCAGTCGTGAAACTGACACGTCGGGACTACATCAAGGCCAAGGCGGCCATCACGGCCGCGGCCGCGGCGCAGATCAGCCTTCCGGCCGCAGCCCAGCAGTCCCTGGTCGCCGGCCAGGACGCCAAGCTCAAATGGTCCAAGGCGCCGTGCCGGTTCTGCGGCAC
>NZ_AVFK01000085.1 GCF_000936425.1 Skermanella aerolata KACC 11604
TGGTTGCGGCGTGATGGACGCGACCAAGGATAACCGTGTCGTCGCTACCCACGGCGACATCAAGGCGGAGGTCAATCGCGGCCTGAACTGCGTCAAGGGCTACTTCCTATCCAAGATCATGTACGGCCAGGACCGGCTGAGATCGATCGCGGCCCGATGACCGTCCTCGACGCGTTGAAAGATCAGGACGCCGTCTTCTCCCGGCGCGGGCTCGTAGGCTCGCTCCGTCAGGTATTAGCCTGGTCCGAATCTTCGGGATGTCTCGGGTATTGGTGATCGCCGTAAAGAGAAAGTGAGCTTGGTTGCGAATGCATTTAAGCCCAAGAAAGCATCCCCGGTCGTCGAAAACCTGGAATGACTGGATCTCCCCGTCGCCGTCGTATGCGTCAGCACCGCGCAGATCGGCCCGCCGGTGGAGTTCAATCGCGAACGGCGCCTCGCGCTCTTCCCACGTGCGCTGAATAAATGAAAAGCCGAAGTTGAACCGTCCGCGCCGGACGATCCCTGGCGGGTCGATGTCGGCTGTCTCGGAAAGAAACATCGCAGTCCTCCCTCAGTCTGCAGCCACGCTCCGACTATCTGGCTCGAATCGGCGGGATACAGATGTCCGGCGGCGCCATGTTTCGAAAAAGACGGACATACACTATCGCCCCCGCAAGGATGGGGAGTGGGTTCGGAGCGGGATTTGGGTTTAAACCTAACGCCGTTCCCGGGAGTTAGGGGTCTGTTAGGCCCGGCGTTACATCACTAACCCTATGATAGATATAGATTTTATTAGGATAGGTATAGGTATGTAACGCTCTTCTCGTATTTTGACTCGTGAAGGATTTAGAAAAAAGAATCGTTGACCGTGATCGGATCCTGAGACGTATCAAATCTTTTTCTTTTTCTATATTTTGAATCCCTGGTTAGGTGCGTTACACCGTTACATCGTAGGAAAATCAATAAGTTAGCGTTTTCTGCGAGCGTTAGTTCATGACTCGGAGCGGCGAAAGGGCCAGGTTCAAGCGGAGGCTCGGCTCCGACGGGGCGACCAGAGTGGACCCAGTCATCGCCGGTGGGATGGCCGCGATACCTGTCGCGCTGTCGTAGTGAAGATACGTGTGGAAACTGGCCATCATCGATTAGGAGCAAATCGTCGCTTCCGTCACACGCTGACGAATGATCCGCGTCCGGGAACCTCCATCGCTATATTCTTCTCGTTATTTCCATAACTTAAATTATGCAACTCATCCAAGACTGTAACTTCGGGCCGGAAATACTCTGACAGAGGCGCAAGCACGGCTCCACCCTACCCCCATATCACCTCACGTTGGCAACCTGATGTTGACAGTCGCCGCATGCGCCTAGACTACTCATGGCCGTAATACTCGTTTGACGGAACGTGGGCGGAGCAATATGCGGCTAATTGACCAGCAACCGATATTCGATCTTGACGCATGGGATTCGTACCGGAGCGACGAAGCCGCGATCCGCGCTGCCGAAATCGGTGCCGGTGCCACGATCAGGGCGGCCGAGATGGCGGCGGAAGCTTCCCGCGAGGCAATGAACCTGGGATACAAAGCGGCCCTACTGGCGGCCAGCATGACGATCGTTGCCGCAGTCATCGCCTACGTGGCGGCTATGGCTTCCGTCAGGCGGCAGACCAAGCTCGAGACAGCGAGACATAAGGCCGCCGTATCGGGATACCGCCGCATGCAGTTTGGTGTACTCGCCGACTACCGGAAGAGCCTGGATAAGTTCGGGGCCTCGATCCGCCTCGAAATGTTCGACGAGCCCCACGTCAAAACGTTGGATCTCACCGAGTTTTCAATGGCTTACCTGGAAGCGATCGAGATTCCGTCCGCGTGGCTGACATCCGAGTGGCGAGAGCACACCCTGCTGGGGGAAGAATTTGCCGACCTCCTGGAGGAGGCCCGGCACGCGATGCACGACCTTAACAAGAAACTCAGGACCTACCGCAGAGCGTTCTTCACGGAAGAAACAGACACCACGGCAGCGCGGGCTTTCCTTCCGCTCATGATCCAGGACAACGAGGTGTACAATTTCCATGGCCTGCCGCAGCACGAGTACCGCAAGGTCTACGACCAGAGCATCTACGACGCCTGGCGCTCGGCTGAGGGAGCTCTGGATCGGCTGGCCGGCATCCTAAAGCCCATTCCAGGAGGATTTAGCCGGATTTTCCGATAAAAGGTTGCGAGCCTTTCTTGAGCCTCCTGATTTACCAGTGCTTGACATACGATCTACTCCACTCCGGCCGAATTGATTACCGCTAGCCCAGCCCTGCCGCGAGCCTGACCCAAGGATTTTCTAGAATGCTGCGTCAGGGCTACTGCGTGATGTACAAAAGCGGTTCGGGTTGATCGCTTTATGCCGGGCCATGCTTGAGATAATCCACAAGACCCTCAACGTAAGGCCTCCCTGGTTTAATCAGAACAAGTCCGTCACCATTGCCGCAAGATTTTTTCAGCCGAGCCACCCACAAATCAGCATCATCGCGCTCCTCGGTGAATTCCTCTCTCACTTCGATGCTGGTCCTCAGGGCGCACAAAGCGTACTTCGTGGTGGATAATTGTTGTATGAGGGCCGTTTTCATTACCGGCCTGATAGCCTCCTCAAAAGCATCGAGGTTTTTTTCAATGTTTTCCGGAGCGCCATAAGAATTTATGAGTCTGTCTGTTCGCTCCTGATCGTTCATCATCGCTTGCATCAACTGCAACTTTTGATAATCGAGAGATAGCAAGAGCGAGATTTGTGGGGGAAATCTGGATATGACCTCGGGCTCTTTGACAAGCTCGTTGAATATGGGTAAATATAGCAGACGATTAGAGGCATCAACCTTTTTGGATGCATTGTTGTATCTTTTTATTAGACTTTTTGTTGCAGCCACGACTTCTGGATTAAGGCCTCGCGTTGATTTTTCTAATTCTTCCATGCCCACAATAGGTATGTCGTTCTCGCTCTTGCTGGTATATAACTCGAGCTCAGTGGCTCTGAGTAGCGCCATGACCTTATCTCTGCCCTCCTCATCCCGATCGTATTTGCCCTGAGCTAAAGCAAAAACAATTGCAACAAAAACGCCAAAAAAATTGACGATCAATTCCGACGATCGTTGTTTCCAATTTTCCCTATTAAAACGGACTTCGACACCGATGATGGCGGCGCACAAAACAAAGAACAACAGCAGGAATTCCCACGGATGTCCTGCTAAAAAGTCCATCATGACCTTCCTTCTGCTGAATGAGCATTCAGCTCGATCCAGCCTCACCCGATCCTAACTTGATTTCTCTCGCCACGGAGCCCTCGGATCGCGATTGTGACATCCGCTGAGACAGACTGTCGGTTTGCCCATTGGCGATCCAGGCGGAGGCTTTGGGCAACAGGTCGGTGACGTGTGCGGCCTTGGCGCCGTCCAAGCCGAGTTCCTTGACTAGACCATTTATCTGCTCAACGCGCATGACCTGAATTCGGTTTTTTGCCGGGTTGGCGAAGCCGCTCAGATATGTTTCGTTGAGCATGCTCGTCATCGCGCGTCCTCACGGCTTGCACAATCCTGATTAAGCTGTATCACAGATGTATAGGCGTGATCAAGCATCGCTGTCTGAAGTTGCGGCTACCGCCGTCAAATGAAATTAGACCAATCCGACCACCTGCACCCAGCCGAAGCCATAAAGCTCCCAAGGGGCTATGCATCTCTTATCCAGCTCCTTCCGCTTGAGTTTTGTTGGGTTACGCTTACGATGTCGGGCATGGAAACAAAGGCAGCTTCCGCTAATTATCTCACCCTCCGCTTCGCACCCTCCCCCACCTCCTTGCTGGAGGTGTCGCTCATGGCGGCGCGAACCGGCGATTACCCGGCGGCCATGAAGGAATTCATCGACCACCTCATCGGCGTCGCCGACTGGCGTTCGGGCGATCCGTCCGTGTCGTCGCGTGTCTATGACGCCGCGCCGGAACCCATCCGCAACCCCGTCCTGATGGCGCATCTCGGGGGCATGGCGGAGCATCTGGCCCATCTGTCGGGCCGGCCCGGCCCGGACTGGTGCGAGCAGCCGGCGTTCTTTCTGGACCGGCCGCACTTCCAGGGCGGTCGGAATGCCCGCCCCTTCATGGTCGATTTGACGCCCCTTGCGTTCGCCCGGCGGAAGCTTTTCTGCGGACCCGTTCTGGAAAAGCTGCATCAGCAATTACCCAGCTTTACCGTCGCGAAAAGTAAAGCGGGGTAGTTGGCGGCCAAGATCGCTCTGGGCTCATTCCTGCCGACCCTGCCGACGCGAGGGCACTGGACAATCTCCGGGACAGACTTCAGACTCATGCTCGAAGATCGCACGCGCGAAACCATGGAGGTGAGGCGGTGAACCAGGAACTGCGGGTGTCGAAGCGCGGCAATACCATGATCGATTACAGGCGCCGCCACGTTCCGGGACCGGATAGACTGCGGGAGTTCCTGGCGGACCCGCCGGAAGGCCTCGAGCTGCAGGGCGGGCACTTGGTCCCGCTACGGCCACTCAGCGCCTACCGGTCGCGGATGATCGCACGGATTGGCGGGCTGCTCAGTCGCCACCTGCTGAGAACCGGCGAACCGCTTCGCCTTGGACTCTCCGTGCACGCCAGCCCGTATGGCGAGGACAGCTGCCTCGTCGTCGATCTCGCGGTCACAACCGATCCCGATTGGTATCACCCGGCCCATCCCAGGCCAGTCCTGGCGATCGAGATCATGAGCGGAGAACCCGAAGAGGACGGGTTGGCGATCGGGCGCCGCCTGTTGCGGACCGGCTCACTGAAGGAAATCGTCGTCCTTCACGCGGACCTGCCCCTCGCGATGGTCTGGCGGACCAAAACGCGCCGAGCGATGGTGGGCGGCCCGGCCGATCATCCGGATTTCGTGACGGGACCAATGAGGCTCGACAGCATCGGCCTTAATCTCGACATCGGGGCGATCTATCGGAACGAGCGGACTGGAGCGCTGGCATGATCCGCAAAAGCACGCCAGGATACATCGATATCGCTGAGGATCTGCTGCACGACATCGATCGGATCGATGCAGCGCGCGATCCCGGCGAGGAGAAGATCGAGGACCGGGCGATGGCGAGCCGGATGCGGAAGCGGGGCTGCGCGGAAGCTGAGATCGTCGAGCTATTCGGCTACAGCCCAACGCCGATTCCGCCGAGGACCAGGCCGGTAGGCCAGAGGCCATGGTCAAGTGAAGGGCCGAAGCGGAGTAAAACCCGCCTTTATATCCCAAACACAGGCTGGATGACGAGAACATCGACGCTGCCGTTCTTTGTTCGCCGCATTTCGCGTCCCAGCGCTCCGCGCAGGAGCTTGCCCATTTGCTCGATCGGCGGCACGCGTTCCCATATATCGCGCAGCACGACGCGTCCTTTTCTGGTTTTGCGCGGCGACTTGCCGGCATGGATGCGCTGCCGCCAGCGCCAGGAGACTTCGTCGAGATAGCGCGGCGCATGGACGGAACTGATGTGATGGAAGACGCCGACCACGGTCCGGCGGACGCGGTCATTATACCCTTCGGCGGAGTTGGCATGCACTGTGCCGCGGACGAATTCAGTGGCGCCGTGGTTGACGGTATCATGGGCGATGTGCCCTGAGGCCGCGACGGCGATACCGGCGGCGCTGTCGGACATCACGTGGGCATCCTTGTTGGTCATCCCGTCGAGCGCCGCCGACAACGCCGCCGCCGTCTGATCCGGGATCGGTATGGCCATCGCTTTAGGCTCCGGCTCGTTGTCCATCGGGTCCCGGCTGTTCGGGCGTTCGACGGCCACTGCTACTGGTGTCTTGGTGGTATGGCCCTGCTTGCCCTTGCGCGCTTCAGGGTTCGACGGATCCTTGCGCGGCGCACCGCCGACCATCATGACGTCGAACTCGACGGTGCCGCTCAGGCGCTGGACCGAGGCGGTCAGTACCCGGATGGCATGGCCGAGCCGCCAAGCGGTCGGCTGCGACACGCCGATGGCCTCAGCGAGGCGAGGCGACGAAATGCCCTTGTCCGAGTGCAGGATCATCCACATCGCCATCAGCCACTTGCCGATGGGCAGTTTGGTCGAGTGGAGCGGCGTCCGGGTGGTCGCGGTGAACTGGAAGCGGCAGTCGCGTTCGGCGCACTGACGCAAACCAGCCCGCACCGTCCCGCCGATCGCACGGTCAGCCAGGGTGTAGGAGTGCAGGCTGCCGCAGTCCGGGCAGACCGGGCCGGACGGCCACACCATCGCCTCCAGGATGGCGCGGCAACGATCTTCATCGGCGAAGGCGACCGCCGCCTCAGAAACCGTGCGCACGCTCTCGAACAGGGCCTTCAGATCGACCGCCATAACCGCCTCCCGCAAAAAGCGCTAAAACGGCACACTACCACTATTTTGCTGCGTTTGGGATATAAAGGCGGTTTTTTCTGTCTCGGGTATCTTGATTGATTGTGAAGGGATTAACTATGCGGCGCGATCGTTCTTCTGTTCGATGAGTTTGGCACCCGTCAGATGACGTGTGAATAGGTCTTCACAGGACTATGACGGACAATAGGTCGATCAAAAGATTGAGGTGCCAATCGGCACGGTGCCAATTTGTATTTCGCGCCTACCACAATTGCTACCTGAACGATCATGTCTGAAACCGTATGGCTCACATTTGTTCGCTTAATCCATGATGGTAATCTGTTTTCTCGAGCAAACAATGCGTGATGAAATAATCTGGCTGGCCGATCAGCGGTTGCTTGCAAGGGTGTCCGCCGATGTCTCCTGAGGTTTCCACGGCAGACGCGGCGACCAGATGAAGGCGTCGGTCGCAATGGAGCGCCGTATCGCCAGGTCACGGGCTTCCTCT
Organism: Skermanella aerolata KACC 11604; assembly: GCF_000936425.1. Classification (GTDB taxonomy): domain Bacteria; phylum Pseudomonadota; class Alphaproteobacteria; order Azospirillales; family Azospirillaceae; genus Skermanella; species Skermanella aerolata. Next base: position 6,838 of record NZ_AVFK01000085.1, read on the forward strand.
GCTCTTGCTTTCGACGTGCATGCCGCGACCATAGTGGTCCAGTACCGGTTCGAGTTTTGTGGCTCCCACACTTCAATCAAGTGGTCGGGGAAGCGCGTGTTGTTCGCCTCGGCATGGCGGCTTGCTCCATCCTTCGTCGTGAACGATCCGACAACCGTCCAGTATGGAGACTCGCCGGCTGTCGCCTGTGTGCGATCGCACTGGAAGTAACGATCTTGGTACGAATTCCGATTTGTGAATTCGAGTCTAAGTGCCGGTCTCGCGGCATCGGCGACGACTGCGCAGGTAGGATCGCTCGATCTTATGCTTCCGTCGATATTCTGCGTTGCGGGGAACGGATTCTGCGGACAAGCAGGAAATCGGTATTGAGGCCACTGCAACTCGCGACGGTCCCCGAGAGCGCCAATAACTCCATCTGGAAACAACACCTGGAAGACGCGTTCGCGCAGGAACGGATCGACCCAGAAACGCAGACCCTTCGACTGGTCCAGATTGTAATCATAGCCATAATTCAATTTGCCTGGCTTGGCCGCTTCCACTCCGGCTTTCCGTGGCCAGGGAAGTCCGTAAGCCTGCCATTGATGATTGCCGTCGATGCTGCGCACCATATTGTACAACAGCGTGAAGTTGCCGGGATTGTTCGGGTAGATTGCAGCGCCGTAAACAGGAGATCCTTTCACGCCTGAAAGATTTTCAGCAAGTCGATTTAGTTGGTCAGGGGCGAGAAGGCTCAATTTGGCCAAAGTTACCGAGTGGCGCAAAGGGGCGAATCGGTCCGGATCCAGTTTACCGCCGCTGATCGTCATATCCTTCTCAACGAGATCCGCCGCATCGTCAAACTCCAGCAGGTTTTTGCCGGAAGTATCATTGGAGAATACCTCGACCAGCTTGCTGCGAGTTGCATTCTCCGGGGACGACAGAAGTAACAGGAAGTCCGCCGTTGTTTTATCTGTCAGGAACGCGAGCAAGGCGAATTCAGCCTTCTTGAGTTCCGGCTCAAGGCGCTTCATAACCAGCTTCTGGGCCTCTCGTGAGGGTGCAATAGCCCACCGAAGAATTTCGGGTAATGAATCGATCGCCCGGTCGTACTCTTCCCGGACTTTGTCAATCCCTTCGCGTACCAAGCACCCAGCCTGACCCAGTTCCTTGGGGTGGGCGAGGAAAACCTGGCCATAACATTTGTACCAGGTCCAGTATTCATCAATGGGATTGCCAGCGTTCAGCAGCATCGCCATCCCGGCTGAATGGCTCGACTTGATATACTGCTCGGAGGCCACGTTGATGTCAGAATTCCAGTTTCGCAGGAACAGCGTGATCAGATTATACTTATCGACTGCGCGTTTGATTTCATCGACGATCGCTCCTACGCCGTCGAGCTCTGCTTGGATGCGTTCGACGACTTTCTGCGCTTCGCCAACTCCTTTACGCGCTTCCTTTACCACTGCCTCCTGAAGATCGAGTTCCGCCTTTGCGGCAGCTTCAGCGGCTTGGTAAACGCCGTCTGCAATCCCGCGGATCGCCGCGTCATGAGCTTTATCGATCTCATTTATCACATTCTGCGTTGTGTCGCGCGCTTTTTCGGCCTCTTTGACAGCCGCATCGGCAACAACCACGGCATTGTTCAGCACGTTCAACCTGTTTTGCGCCTCTGTGATACTATTGACCAAGTCATTGCATTCATCCAGGAAACCTAAAAATGTGTCACATACAAGATTGCCTAATCTATTGTTGAATTTGTTAATTTCGTTCTGGATGCCGCCGCCTAACCTGGCGGCATCGGCGGTTGCCTTGGTCAAGGCGTCTGTCGCGTCGGATAGCGCCTTTACTTGAATAGCCAGTAGCGCTTTATGCGGGCTTACCAGCTCAGGGTAATTCCTGATTATATCTCTTGCGCCGTTGAGCGCTCTCAGCGCTTCGTCGTAGGCCGCACGGCGGATTTCAAGAAGTTCCTCATGTCCTTTGAGTGCGAGATCCGCCGCATCAAGAGCCGTTTTACCAGTTGCAAGATCGATCTGAAGTTCGAGCTGTTTCTTGAAATAGTCGGCTCCGAATCCGGTAATCCGCCCGATAGCGTCTTGAGTCAGCTTGTCAGCATCCTCCACAGCGGTCCTGACGTCGAACATGGCAGCAAGATGCTGCGCGGTACTGACCTTCCTGTATTGACCGGCAACCGATGGGTTCAGGATCAGCGTGTCGCGTGAGAAACTTGTTGCCGTAGCAAATCCTGAAGACCATGGTATCGGATTTCCGGCGACGTCCCGCATATCGGGAGTAAGGGATTCAATGTATTTTTCAAGGACGAAGTGCCGCCGCTCCACCTCAACCTCGCCGTCGGTAAGCTCAAAGATGTCCCCTGCGTAGGCATTCACGTAAGTATGGGCGAAGACATCGCCGGCAGCATGCGCGGCAAAGCCATAGGCGAAGGCCCTTTCCTCGGGGTCATCAGCCGCTCCCAGTATATTCCTGAGCCAATCGTCGGTTTGCCAGCCGCCTGCCAGACCAGGGTGGGTTGTGGTTTGTCCGACAACAGGATCGGGAAACACATCAGGTCCCAAGCTGCCAATCCTGTAACGCTCCGGGTGGGATGTGATCGCGACGGCAACATCCTGTGGAATCGGGTACGCCTGTCCATTCAGCGTCACAGCGCCGTCGCTTGTGACATCGTTGATGACTTCCTGAGCAATCCAAGCATGAGTTTTGAGTCCCCAGGCTAAAACCGGTTTGGCTGGCAAGCCGACAAAAATAATGCTGGTTGATAGGAATGTTGTCAGAAGAAGGTGTCTTGGGAATGTTTTGTTAGCCACGAGGCCATCCTTATGCAATAAAACGTTTAAGAAATGACATGGAGAACAACAAACTTCCAGAGCGAAAAGGATACGCACTGTAGGGGGTAGTGACGGTCAATTTTATCCAAAATAAGGAATTAACTGTTGGCTTTTTGTGGCTTCTGGATTGCGGCTGTCACGGAATAGATGCTGTTGAGCTGCTGAATTTCAGTCTATTTTTTTCCAAGGCTTGTTCAGAAAAGTGGACGGAGCTGGGCCAACCGACCTTGCAGGGTCCGTCCCTGTCGAAGTCGCGATGTCCACTATATTACGGCAGCTGTTCCAGGCCGCCGCGGCTGATTGTCCTGCTGATCCTATCCGCGATGCCGGGGCTGCCGTTTCCAGATCGTTGATAGGCTGTCAGGATTTCCCGCATCAGGAAAGCGTCCATACCGTCTTTGAATCTCTGGTCCTCGGGAACGACAGCCATTGCGACAGCGGCATGAAATGCCGCTTCACTTCCAGCGCCTGGATCCTCGGAAATCTCCGAGTAAAATTTTGCTAGGCCAACATGTTCCAGCATCGATCCGTGTCTGATTGCCCTATTTGGCAGCGAGAGTATTTTCCGGATGTTCGTTTCACGATTACTGCGGCCTAATCGTTCGATGTTGTCCAGCAGATATGTCCCGAGCAGATAATCCGCTTCTCCTTCACCATCGTCACCCGCAAAGGACAGCAGCTTCGCGTAGGTGGCGTCATCAATCAAATCCCTGACTTCCGGTTCCGCCTGAGCGGTTTTGACAGTCAGCAGATCACCGACCGGCATGCCACGGTCAGCCGCTTCGAGGAAGAAGCTTATTGCCCGTTTGGGTTTCCTAGTCGGTCCTTGAGCCAGAAGAGTGTGCGCCAGACGCAGGATCGCTTTGGGATAACCAACTTCGGCGGCCTTCAGGAAATATGAGGAAGCTAGAATTTCCGCCTTTATATTCCAAACACAGGTTGGATGACGAGAATATCGACGCTGCCGTTTTTCGTTCGCCGCATTTCGCGTCCCAACGCTCCTCGCAGGAGCTTGCCCATATGTTCGACCGGCGGGACGCGTTCCCAGATGTTGCGCAGCACGATGCGTCCTTTTCTGGTTTGGCGCGGAGACCTGCCGACGTGAATACGTTGCCGCCACCGCCAGGAGATTTCGTCAAGGTAGCGCGCGGTATGGGCGCAATTGATGTGATGGAAGACACCGACCACGGTCCTGCGGACCCTGTCATTATAGCCTTCAGCGGAGTTGGCATGCACTATGCCCCGGACGAATTCGGTGGCGCCGTGGTTGACGGTGTCGTGGGCGATATGCCCGGAGGCCGCGACGGCGATGCTGGCGGCGCTGTCGGACATCACGTGGGCATCCCTTTCGGTCATTCCGTCGAGCGCCGCCGACAGCGCCGCCGCCGTCTGGTTCGGGATCAGCATGGCCATCGCCTTGGGCTCGGGCTCGTTCTCGACCGGGTCCCGGCTGTTCGGGCGCTCGATGATCACCACTACGGGGGTCTTGGTCGTATGGCCCTGCTTGCCCTTGCGCGCGTCGGGATTCGACGGGTCTCTGCGCGGTGCGCCGCCGAACATCATGACGTCGATCTCGACGGTGCCGCTCAGGCGATGAATCGAGGCGGTCAGCACCCGTACGGCATGACCGAGCCGCCATGCCGTCGGCTGCGACGAGCATATCGCCTCGGCCAGGTGCTATGATGAAATGCCTTTATCCGACTGGAGGATCATCCACATCGCCATCAGCCACTTTCCGATTGGCAATTTGGTCGAGTGGAGCGGTGTCCGGGTGGTCGCGGTGAACTGGAAGCGGCAGCCGCGTTCGGCGCACTGAGGCCAAGCCAGATCGAGCCTTTTTGCCCATCGTACGGTCGGCCAGGGTGTAGGAATGCCAAGCTGCCGCAGTCGGGACAGACCGGGCCGGACGGCCACACCATCGCCTCCAGGATTGCGCGGCAGCGATCCTCATTGGTGGTAAGCGTAGCGTAGTTGCACTGGATCAAGCGTTGACAGCGGGTTTCCA
>NZ_AVFK01000067.1 GCF_000936425.1 Skermanella aerolata KACC 11604
ACTACCCCGCTCAACGTCGGCCAGCACAGTCCATCTGCGAACAGCTTCTGAACCGATTGATTGGATTACGTTGGCGAACCGTCGAGCCTGATTGTAAAACAGCCGTCTGGCACGGTCAGCCTGATTGTCGGGCTTCCGGTTCGGTCGAGAGCTAACTCGCCACTAATCTGCTCGGTCAGCACGTTGACGATGTCGCTCGGATGGAGCAGGTCGGTAGTTGGTTGGCAGTTTTCCCCAGCTGCGGTGATGCTGACGGCAAGTTCATCGACGCCGGCATCCTGATGGTGCCTGAGCAGGACCTTGATCAGGCACTGCTCGGCCACGGCGCTGCCGCTGACCTGGTGAAAGCATCCGGCGATTAGTTCGTTGGCGATCAGCCCCAGGGGTGCAGCTGCCTCGATGTCGCACAGCAGAGATTCGGCCTCGACCGCCACGGGACCATGGCAAAGCGTGGGAGGTCGGGGATGGTTTGGGCCGCCACCGGCGGATAGGTAGTCGCTTCGACAGTGGCAGCCTTTGGGACGAGCATGCGTATTGAGATCCAGCTCCGGATCGTGGCCGATGACAACAGCGTGATCAGCGAGGGCGAGATCCTGCATCTCGACAAGGGCGACGACCGGCTGGAGGTGATCGGCCTGTCGTTCGACGAAGCCAAGGCGGCGCTGGTCGGCATCCAGGGAGGCGTGGTCACCGCCCAGGCGGCAAGTTTTCTGGCGCGGCATCGGAGCTGTGATCTCTGCGGCAGCCGGCTGCTGAGCAAGGGGCCGGGCCAGACCCGGTTCCGTACCGCCTTCGGCACCATCGCGCTGTCCAGTCCGCGCTTTCACCGCTGCCGCTGCCAGCCCGGAGCGGCCAGAACCTTCAGCCCGTTGAACCTGCTCTTGACCGAGCGCATGGCCCCAGAACTGCTTTACTTGGAAACCTGCTGGGCCTCGCTGGTTTCCTACGGCATGACAGCGGATTTGCTGAAGGACGTTCTGCCGATCGACAGCACTGCTGACGCCTCGACCGTCCGCCGCCACTTGCACAAGGTCGCCGCCCGTCACGACGCCGATCTCCGCGACGGACAGCTGCGTGGCCTTGACGCGGGCAAGGATCAGCCGCTCCCGCAGGCAGCGGTCGTCGTCGGCATCGATGGCGGCTACGTCCGGAACTGGTACGATAAGAAACGTAACTTCGAGATCGTAGTCGGCAAATCCATGGCTGCGAATTGCAATGATCGCTGCTTTGGCTTCGTCCGGAGCCAGGATGAACAACCCGAGCGGCGGTTCCGCAATGTTCTACGCTCTCAGGGCCTTCCGGTGAGCCAAACGGTCACGATGCTGACCGACGGCGGCGACAGCGTCCGCGCACTGGTGGGGGAACTCTCACCCAGCGCCGTAACGATGCTCGATTGGTTCCACATCGCCATGAGGCTGACCGGGCTCGAGCAATACGCCAGGGGCCTGGCGCACCATAATCCCGTTGAGGCGTTGGCGCTGCAGCACCGGCTGGAGCGGATCCAGTGGCGGCTCTGGCATGGCGACAGCGATGAAGCAGTAATCCGGGCACAGGGGCTGGCGGCGGATGTCGCCGCCCTGAACACCGCTTATCCCGGGCTGAAGCGGCTGATCAAGGCGACCGCCGGATTGGCCACCTACATCGCCAACAACGCCGCAGCGATCGTCAACTACAGCAAACGCTGGCGCAAGGGCGAGCGGATCTCGACCGCCTTCGTGGAATCGACAGTGAACCGCGTGATCAGCCGGCGTTTCGCCAAGAAGCAGCAGATGCAGTGGTCGAAGCTCGGCACCCACCGGCTCCTGCAGACCCGGACCAAAACTTGTATGGGGCTTTTTAGTGTCAAGCATTTCCTCATTCAAGTCTTCAGTGGGTCTATCCCTATGTTTGATCAGCGGAACCATCCCTCCGTCCCGACCATGATGCTGGCCAGACACCGGCAGGGGCGGAGGTCAAGGATGGCCGTCAGGCCACCGCCGCAGGCGGCGCGCAGCGTCCTTGAGGTTCGCCCCCGCCGGTGTCACCCTCGGAGGGTTGGGCGGGGGAGCGCCGGAGCGGACCGGGCTGCGGGTAGCGGTCGGCTGTTCCAAAGCGGAGCACTCGCGTCTGGTGGATCGGCGGCGAACCAGGCGATCCGACAAACTTGTATGCGGTCCGGCGGAGGCCGGGCAACCATGATGCTTTATGCGCATCGGATGCGAGGCTCCCGGGAGGATGGGACCATTCTCTCGATCGGCTTGGCGCCCATGATTTGGTGCACGGTACACCACCCACCTCGGTCACGCCGGCCCACCGGGCATGCCGGTCAGCCGTGCTCAGGTGTCCCCGGCTCGGGGACGAAACGGTCAGCTCAGGCGGCCTTGAGCACGATGCCCTCCGGGAGCACGCCGCCGGCGGCATAGCTCCACAACCCGATCAGCAGCTTGCGCGCCAGCGCTACGATCAGGGTCTTGCGGACGCCGCCCCTGGCGCCGGCGGTCCGCTCCTTGTACCACCGGGCCAACGCTGCGTCCGGCTGGAACATCAGAAAGCGCCAGGCCAGCTGGATCATGCCGCAGCGCACCCGCGGGTTGCCCGCCTTGCTGATCCCTTTGTCACGCCGCTTTGAGCCGCTCTCATCCGGCGTGCCGGTCAGGCCGGCGTAGCGGGCCACCGCACGCCGGTCGCGCAGGTTCCGCGACAGCACCTCGTACACCAGCATCTGCGCCGTCTCCAGACCGATGCCCTTGATCTGGGCCAGCAGCAGGATCAGGGCGTTCGGCCCGGTCGGATCGCGCTCGACCGCTTGGGCGGTGTCCTTCTCGATGGCTGCGATCTGTTCGCCGATCAAGCGGCGCCGCTCCAGCAGGCGGCGCAGCTTGGCCAGTGTGTTGGGCGGCAGCGGCTCACCTTCAACCGTGCGCAGGGCTTCCAGATGCTCCGTCGCCTTCTTCAGGCCCGGCTTGAAGCCCTGGATGCCCCGCAGCGCCAGTTCCGCCTTGATCGTGTTGGTCACTCGGGTCCGCTCGGCAACCAGACCGTCGCGCTCGCGTCCCGGTCGCCTGGCATCCTCCTGGGCGACCGTCGGGACCGCCACCATCCGGCAGTGCTCCGGCTCGCCACGCAACCAGCCGAGCAGTGCGCGCATCAGCATCTCGGTGTCAAGTCGGTCGGTCTTGGCCCGACGCTGCTCGCGCGACACGGCGACGCTGCTGGCATGAATGACATAAACCTCAATCTCGTGTCCTTGGAGCAGCCGGGCCAGCCAGAACCCATCGCGTCCGGATTCATACGCCACCACCGTGCGCGTGATGGTCCGACCGGCCCGCGCCGCCTCCTTGCGCCAGCGCTCGACCTGCTCCAGCAGGCGCGCCGGGTTGATCGGCAGCTTCTGCAGCGGACGCCGGTCCACTCCCGGCACCGTTGCCGCCACCAGCCAGGATGTGCCGCTCATCTCGATAACACACACCAACGTGCTATCATAATCGAGAGCGACGGCGGGTTTGGACAGGTCGTCAGGCTTGGCCATGGGGCTCCTCCATTAGTGTCAACGAAACGATGGTGCCTCAGACCTCGTTGCTCGCCCCATAGCTTCTCTCTCGACGGCACACTGCGCGATCTGTTCACCCGGTGGTATCCAGGCATGGCCGTCAACGACAATCAAGTCCCGGTTCTCGCCAGGGCAGCCTGATCATCATCGCGGTAGGGAACACCATTGCTGGTGTCCCCCCGCACAGATCCGAGCGTGCCCAATTCGGGCACTCGGCTCCTACCTTGGGTGTTTGACGGCAAAACGCTGATTTGGCCAGGGGTGAAGGATCCTGGGCTTGGGGAGGTAGTCGTCGGCTATTTTCAGGATCCGTTTCCACGTCGTTCCGTCCTTTTGGCTTCGGCGCCGGAGCGCACGGCCCCATAGGCTGATGACATGGAACCGGAAAGCCATGAGTGCCTGGATGTTGGTCGGCACCGCGTGATAAGCGAAATAGCCGGCGATGACCTGCTTCAGCCATCGCCCTTGTCAGGGATCGACTGGTGCAGTCGCCGCCGCAGTTCCTCCTTGATCTCCTTGAGTTTGGCCATCCTGCGGTCCCGGCGGGATTTCCGGTGGATCAGGAAGTAGCCCCGTCGTGAGGTGCCGCAGATGAGGGTGAAACCCAGGAAAGTGAAGGTCTCCGGCTTGCCTAGGCCGCGCCGCCTGCGGTTGCTCGCCGCATAGCGGCCGAACTCGATCAGCCGGGTCTTCTCCGGGTGGAGCGTCAACGAGAACTCCTCAAGCCTGTCGCGCATCATGTCGAGGAACCGACAGGCGTCGGTCTCGTGCTGGAAACCGACGACGATATCATCTGCGTACCGCACGATGATCATGTCGCCGGTGGCCTCCCTCTGTCTCCAGCGTTTGGCCCAGAGGTCGAACGCGTAGTGAAGATAGATATTGGCAAGTAACGGTGAGATTACCGACCCTTGTCCAGTCCCTGTTTCACTGACCGTTACGACACCCTCTTCCAGAACCCCCGCCTTCAGCCATTTCTGGATCAGGTGCGTGATGCGCGGATCGCCGATCCGGTGGTTCAGGAAACGGACCAGCCACTCTTGGCTGACCGAGTCGAAGAACGTCCGGAGATCGCAATCCAGAATATAGTTCACCTTGGTGCTGGAGATCCCGACCATCAGCGCGTCCAGCGCATCGTGCTGGCTGCGCCTGGGCCGGAACCCGTACGAGAACCCGAGGAAATCCTCCTCATAGATCGCGTTCAGCACCGCGACCGTGGCCTTCTGGACGATCTTGTCCTCCAGGGCCGCGATCGCGAGCGGCCGCTGCCGTCCGTCCGGCTTCGGAATGTACTGTCGCCGGGACGGCAAGGCCCGGTACGCTCCCCGGTGGACCCGATCGTGCAGATCCGTGAGGTCTCGCTCAAGGTCTGCCTCGTAGTCCTGCCACGTCAGCCCGTCCACGCCGGGGGCGGCATCACGCTTGAGCGTGAGGAACGCTTCCCGGAACAGATCGACGCTGAGGTGGTGGAAGAGCGTGGTGAACCGTTCCTTCTTCCTGTGCCTTGCGGCTGTCCGTACACGGTCCAGCGCCTGGGACACGCTTTCCCGGTTCTGCGCCCGGCGCGTGCTTTGCTGTCCCATGTTTCCCTTGGTCCCCGCCCTTGGCTCCCCCAACTCCGCGGCCGGATGCCCGGCTTTGTTCGTCGGCTTCACAGCTACTATGGCGGAGTCTGACCTCTCACGGCCGTTCATCATCGGCTACGGCTCCTCGCCTTCCCGATGCGGGCCGGTTCGGCAGTTGCCTGCCGCCGGTCGGCCGTGAGATATCCCGGTTCCCGGTCAAGGAGCGTCCGTACATGCCAGGGTCCTGGACCTCGCCGGACCGTCCGGGGGCTCGCGCTAACGCCTCCGTCCGTGTTGCCTTCCGCGGTGGGAAACGCGTCGGCGTCCGGGGTGACAAACTTTCGCGGCTCAATGGCTGGCCTGCACGATCCCCTGCCGACGCTTCGCCGGTACCCTCACGGGGACCGACGCACGGCTCGGGGCCGATGTGGATCGCTATTCCTTCATCGTAGTGGACTCTCACCACCTACTCCTTGCCAGTCTCCCGGCGCACTCCCACACTCTGCCATGCTCCCGGCTTCGACCTTGGCTTTGTCCTTCGGCTTCAGCGGCCGTGCCGGCAGAATGCCGGTTCCGTAATGCTCCGACATCCGGCCATAGCTCCGGTTCAGTTCCGGATCAAAGAAGTTCGCCCGATGAACACCGGACACATATTCCGGATTACGTGCCCCTCGGCGATATGTGGCCGAGCCCAATGATCATGCTGCGCCGCGCCGATTCTCCGCCGACGGAAAGGAACATAATTTTGCCGCTACACATGAGCGCAACCTTCACCCGTTCAACATGGAATGGAGGTTGTCATGCTGGAGCGGTACTTTATTCGCCCGGATACGGTCGACCGCATTCGGGCATCCTGGATCGGCGAGCCGATCGAGCGGTACGTCGGCTGGCTCACTGAGCATCGTTATTCAACGCGCAACGTGTTTCGGCGGGTGCCGATCCTGGTCCGGTTCGGCACATTCGCGGCGGGTCGGGGAGCGACGCGGTGGGACGAGTTGCCGGCACATGTCGACGCCTTCGTCGCCGACTGGGTGCAGGCCCGCGGCAACCAGGCCGATCCGGCAACCCGCCGGAAGGTCGGGCTCGACGTTCGCAATGCCGTCGAGCAGATGCTCACGGTCGCCCTGCCGGATCACGCCGCGACGAACCGTCGGCCGCATGCGCCGGATCCGTTCCGCCGGCAGGCCGCCGGCTTCTTCACCTACCTGCGGGAGGAACGCGGCCTGCGCGACGCGTCGATCCGGCACTACGGCCATTTCCTGCGTGGCTTCGAGGGCTATCTTGGGCGCGTCGGCTGCCACGATCTCAAGGACCTCACGCCGCTCCTGCTCAGCGCCTTCGTCACCAAGAGCGCCGGTCGCTTCGGGCGGACCGCGATGATCGGGCTGTGCAGCGCGCTGCGCGTGTTCCTGCGCTACCTGCACAGGGAGAGGGCCGTTGACCGTGACCTCGCCCACGGCGTCGAGCCACCGCAAGTCTACCGCCTGGCCGAACTGCCCCGATCGATCACCTGGGACGAGGTCCGGCGGATGCTCGAGACGGTCGATCGCCGCGCGCCGGTCGGCCGGCGAGACTACGCCATCCTGCTGCTGCTCATCACATACGGGCTGCGCGCCCGCGAGGTCGCCGGCCTGACCCTCGATGACCTCGACTGGAAGCGTGAGCGGCTGCACGTGCGCGAACGCAAAGCCGACCACGTGGCGCTCTATCCGCTGTCGCCGATCGTGGGCGAAGCGATTGTCGACTACCTGAGGCAGGGGCGCCCGCAGACCGCCGACCGGCACCTGTTCTTCCGGCACCTTGCCCCGCACCGGCCGTTGACCTACGCCGCAGTATCAAGCCTGGCCAGCCACTACCTGCACAAGGCCGGCATTCCGGTGCACCGGGCCGGCTCGCACACGCTGCGCCATACCTGCGTGCAGCGGCTCGTCGATGCCGGCTTCCCGCTCAAGACGATCGGCGACTACGTCGGTCACCGCTCCGCCTCCTCAACCGAGGTTTACGCCAAGGTAGCCATTGAGACGCTGCGGAACGTCGCCCTGGGCGACGGGGAGGCGCTGCCATGAGACCCGTAAACATCAACCTGGTCAGTCCGCTGGCCGAGCCGATCCGGCGCTTCGTCGCGCACAAGCGTGCCCTGAACCGCCGCTTCGACACCGAGGAGCGGGCTCTTCGGCTGCTCGACCGCTACCTTGTCGAGCAGAGCGTCACCGATCTTGCCGGCGTGACGCCTTCCGTGCTCAACGCCTTCCTGGCGGGACGGCCCCGGCACCGGCCGCGCAGCTATAATCATCTTCTCGGAGTGGCGCGCCGCCTGTTCGACTGGATGGTGGACCAGGAGATAATAACGACCTCACCGGTGCGGCTCCGGCCACGGCGCGAGACGGCACAACGCCTGCCATACCTGTTCGACCTGCCGCATGCCTGCCGACTCATCGAGGTCGCGGCCGCGCTGCCGGACCAGAACAAGGCCCCCCTGCGCGGCCCGACCTACGCGACCATCTTCGCGCTCCTCTACGGGCTCGGCCTGCGTGTCGGCGAGGTCGCCCGGCTGACCCGGGCGGACGTCGACCTGGGCCGCCGGTTGCTCGTCATCCGCCAGACCAAGTTCGCCAAGTCCCGCTATGTCCCGTTCGGTCCGCACATGGCGGCTCGGCTGGGTGCCTACATCGACCTCCGCGAGCGTCGCTCGGGAGCCCTGACCCCGGAGGCCCCGGTCTTCTCCTTCACCCAGGGCCGAGGGCTCCACCCGGGCACCATCAGCCAGACCTTCCACGCCCTGGTTCCCCGGCTTGGGCTGGTCCTGCCGGCCGGCGGCGGGTTGCCCCGCGTGCACGACCTACGCCACAGCTTCGCGGTCGGAACCCTGCTGCGCTGGTATCGGGAAGGGGCAGACCCTGCCGTGCGGCTTCTTCATCTGTCGACCTTCCTGGGACATGTCGATCCGGCATCCACCGCCGTCTACCTGACCATCACGGCCGATCTGCTGCAAGCCGCCGGGGAACGCTTCGAACGCCTGGCCGCGCCGCTGTCGACGGGAGGTGCGCCATGACTACCCTTGGTTCGGTCGTCTACGCCTTCTTCGAGCGCCACCTGACGGCGGAGAAGGGGCTGAGCCCAGCCTCGGTCAGGAGCTATCGCGACGCGCTTCGGTTGTTCCTCGCCTTCCTGGCCGCCCGACACCATAGGCCCATCACCCGCCTCGAGCTCAAGGATCTCACGGCTGAGCGGGTCCGGGAATTCCTCAGCCACCTCGAGGCGGAACGCGGCAACCACATCCGGACCCGCAACCAGCGCCTGGCCGGGCTGCACACGTTCTTCAACTACCTTGCGGGGCAGGTACCGGAGATGCTGGCCGAGGCGGAGCGCGTGGCGGCGGTCCCGAGAAAGCGGGTGCCCCCGCCGGGCACGCGGTTCCTCGAGCGCGACGAGGTCGACGCGCTCTTCGCCGGCCTGCCCCAGGGCGGCGAGACGGCACTGCGCGACCGTACCCTCCTGCTGTTCCTGTACAACACGGGCGCCCGCGTGCAGGAGGCGGCGGACCTGACGGTCGGCAACCTCGTGCTCGCACCGCAGCCGCGCGTCACCCTGCACGGCAAGGGCGACAAGTGGCGGACCTGCCCGCTCTGGCCCGCGACCGCCCGGCTGCTCCGCGAGATGCTGGAACGACGACCAGGCGGCGTGACACCGGATCACCCGGTCTTCGCCTCCCGGCAGGGCGGCCCGCTCACCCGGTTCGGGATTTACAAGCTGGTCCGACGGCACACGGCCGCCCTGGGCACCGGTCCGGGCGGCGATCGACCGCGGGGGATCTCGCCGCACGTGCTTCGCCATACCACGGCGGTCCATCTGCTCGAGGCCGGGGTCGAGGTCAATGTCATCCGCGGCTGGCTTGGCCACGTCAGCCTCGATACCACCAACCGCTACGCCGAGATCAACATCCGCATGAAGGAGGCGGCCCTGCAGGCCTGCACGCCGCCAACGGGCGCTTCGGCGGGATTCCCCCGAAGTCCAATATGGCGGGACGACAAAACCTTGCTCGAATGGCTCGCCACGCTCTGACTATTATGTGGCCGGGTGCCGGCACCACCCGGCCATGTCTCCCGGCAAAACGACGTCCGGCCACATATCGTCGAGGGGCACGTAATCCGGAATATGTGCCCGGACACATATTCCGGAATGACCAGCCGCGGCACCCCGCCGAAGAAACCGAACATGCGGGTGTGGGCGCCAATCCAATCCGGCAGCGTCTGGGTCCAGGTTGCCTCGGCATAGGTGTAGCTCGACGCCCCCAGCACGCCGACGAAGATCTCCGCCGGCCGTACGGTTCCCGAGGCCGGGTCGATCACCTCCAGCCGCTTGCCCGAGAAGTCCACGAAGACCTTGTCGCCCGCGACATGGTGCTGGCGCATGGTCGGCGACAATCGGCGCTCGAACTCGCGGAACAGGTCGCAGAACCGGCTGTAGCCGTATCCACCGGGCTCGCCCTCGCGATATTCCTCCCACAGCGTCATCAGCGTCACGCTGGGCCGCTTCAGTTCGCGCGCAACCATCGCCCAGTCCGGCTCGACCCGGCGCCGGAAGCCTGGCCGGCAGCCCGACCGGGGAAACAGCAGCTGCTCCAGTACTTCGTCGGTTACGTCGTCGGGCAGTGGCCAGGACAGTCCGGCAGCCTCGACCCGCGCCAGGTAATCCTGGATCGTGCTGCGGGCAACGCCGATCCGGCACGCGAGCGTGCGGTCGCTCAGTCGGGCGCCGCCGTGCTTCAGGCGCAGCAAAGCTCTCAATTGTCGCATCGTCAGCCTCTTCTTCGCTGGCATCGACCACCCCCAGGTTCACAACTGGTGAGAGTAGATGCAGGTTGAATACTGACCTGTCAGCGGTCTTGCCCGGCCTCCTCCGGAAGGTTGATTACCGTCGCCGAAGTGGCCGACTTCATCTCGGAATGATGGCCGGCTTCATTCCGGAACAGGGCTCTTCGCCACTCCCGGTGCACAAGCATAGCGGGAATTTTTACGCTGCCAGAAGACGGTTTCGTAGCAGATCGTGCTTGGCCCGTCCGTACATCTGTCGCTTCAATACCTTCAGCTTGTTGATCTGTCCTTCCACCGGGCTCGTGCTCCATGGCTCAACCAGGGCCGCCCGCACGGCGGCGTAATCACGTTCCAGCCCCTGGGCAAAGGAGGCCAGTTCAGTGTCGCGCGCTGTGGTGAGCCAAACGTCCAGCTCTTCGGGCACGCCGTCTTTAAGCATGGTGTCGAGCCGCTTCGCCAATTCGGCCGCCTCGGCCAAGCCCGGTGCGGCCACCGCAACATGAGCCACGAAGGCCCGCTCCTTTGGGTCCAGATCCTCATCTCTGGCCGTCAGCAGCCGGGCACACTGACGTTTGGACGGTGCGGGCCACGCCGCGGCGACCTTCGCGACCGGTTCCGCCGGCCCTCCCCGGCGTTGGGCTTGCGCCCACCGCCGGACTGTCCGCTCACTCGCCTTGAAGCCGCGCTCGCGCAGATCACGCCGAAGGCGGCCCGCATTCCGGCAACCCTCCGCCCAGCGCTCTTCCAGCACCGCAAGACACGGTTTCGACAGTCCCGGCCGTGGCTTGCGGTGCTGGGGCGGACCGCCGGTCTTCAGCCATCGAAAGATCGCAGGCCTGCTCAAGCCGATAATGGGAGCGATCTGGTCGGCAGTCAGGCCGAGCCCGCGCAAGCGAACCAGTTCGTCGTACATTTCCTGTCGCCGCTCGCGCCGGTCCGCCCGCCGGCATTCCTCGACACCGGCGGGCGGATCCGTTTCAGCCACCGTGTCGGCATGAGCACTCTCGGCGACTTGTAGGGCGGCCTCGCGCACGGCCTTGCGATGCCGTTCGGCAACCGTTTGCAAGGCGTCGCCAAGGTTGCGCAGCAGATGCCAGCGATCGGCCACCTGGATCGCCTCGGGAGCGCCGCGTCGGATGCCATCGGCAAAGGCGCCGGCCCGGTCGCGGGCAACCATCTCGATCCCGGGGGTCCGGCGCAGCCAGTCGGCGACGGTATCGGCTTTGCGGTCGGGCAGCAGGTCGATGACGCGGTTGCGCTCCAGATCGCAGACAATGGTGCCGTAGCGGGTGCCGCGCCGCCAAGCCCAATCATCGATCCCAACCACGCGCGGCGGCTGGTATGCCGGCACCGCGATCGACCGAAGCAGGCGCAGCAGGGTATTGGCACTGACCGGCAGCCCAAGCTGCCGGGCCAATCGGGCTCCGGGTCGACCGCCAAGGGCGAGGGCGATTTGATACCGGATCTCTTGCAGACGACCAGTACAGCGGGCCCGGGCAGCGGCGATCTGCGGCAGTTGCTCGGCGAAGACCCGGCGCGTGCAGGCGCCGTTCCGGCAGCGCAGCCGACGCACACGGACACGCAGTTCGACCGTCCGGCCCTGCCAGGCAAGGTCGACGATCCGGCGTTGATAACTGCTGTGAACCCCTGCCGACGGGAAGCCGCAGGATGGGCATGTGGTGGATGGCTCGGCGGCGCGGGCAACGAGCGTGACCCGGTCATCATCGACCGTCACGTCGTCAACGAACAGGCCAGCCGGCAGGAGGGACTGTGGAAGGGTGATCAAGGGCAAGCTTCTGAACAGGAACGATGTTCCTTATATGTGCTTCCATTCTGCTGCCCGCTATGCTTGTGCACCGGGAATGGCTAAGAGCCCGGAACAGTGGCCGACTTCGCGTCGGAATCCATGGCCGACTTCAATCGGATTCATCATCCTTAGAACACCGTCAAAACACCGAGTATATGGGTGACGTGGGTGCCGTCAGTACTTAGCGGACAGTCCAACCCTTCGTAGAGACGGGATTTCGTCGCGGCATAATGCACATCGCCCACGCACATCATGGGGCAGCGCTCGGTGACGACACGGTTATAATACCGCCATAGCACTTGGCGGAAGGCTTGGGGATCGTTCCACCGGAGGACCGCACCCAGACGCCCGGCTTCCACATGGGCCTTCGCGTGCTCGCCGATCAGGCGGGTGCGGAACTCGTCATCAGGGAGCACTTCGACCAAGAACAGATCGGGAGCGGCGTCAAAATGTTCGAGTACGTCGAAGCGCTGTTTGCGCGGAAGACCGCGCTCAGCCTCTCGCCACCACCAATCCCGCAGGCGGCTGGCGGTGGCGGATCGCAAGGGGCTATCGGGCAGGCAGACATGTTCCGCCTGTTCGAACAGGCCGCTGACAACGTCGGTGCGGTAGGACAACATCGCGTGACTCGTTCCCGGACGGTTCAATGACAGTCGTGGGAGAGCAACAGTGCTGCTCGTCATTGGGTACAGAATTTTCGAAAATGACGCATAGCCTCTTCTTGGAACAGAATTGGCAATTCTGTTCCACAGCCACGGCCCGAGGCTGGAGCGGGGATACGGCAAATCAAGCACTTAGCCGAACGTGCCAGTTCGCCCTGGCTGGCTTTTGGAACAGAACTGATACAATCTGTTCCGCACCATGAATCTCTATGACACATAGGGCAGGCGCCTCTACCTGACCGCCGACGAACGCCGCGCCTTCATCGCAGCGGCGGCTATGGCCGATCGGCCGGTGCGGACACTATGCACGGTTCCGCACGACACGGGCTGCCGGATCAGCGAGGCCCTGGCACTCACGTCGGAGAGTGTAGATCTGTCCGGCAGGGCCATGATGTTCGACAGCCTCAAGAAGCGTAGCCGCGTATCTACCGGGCCGTGCCGGTGCCGCCCACCCTCCTCGGCACCCTCGACATGGTCCATGGCATTCGGGAGGCTCAGAAACGCGGCGGAGGACAATCCGACCATCTGCTCTGGTCTTGGGTAAGCAACACCGCGTGGAGGCACGTCAAGGCCGTGACAGTGAATGCCGGAATTCCGGACGGTCTTCACCGTTCGTCCAAGGGACTGCGCCACGGCTACGGTGTCCACGCCATCACCTCGCGCGTGCGGCTCAACATGCTCTCGAAGTGGATGGGCCATGCCATCCTTGAGGTGACTGCGATCTACGCCAACGCCTTTGGCGCCGAGTAGCAGGGTATCGCCGCCCGCATGTGGGACCAGAATCTACCGCAATTAATGTACTGACCCGGGCAGGGAACGGCGTGTTCCCGCCCTTTGCATCTCCTCTTCATACCGTACAAGGCCAGTGACGGGTCCGTGCCTATGGAGCAACTCCAATGCTACTAGGCAGCTTTCTGATAGCTATTGAGTAGCTACTAAGTTTCCGTTCATGGTTGAGAAACCAAGCTGCGTACATTCCCCATCTTGGGAGAGAAGAAATGAGGGACTTGCTTTTCTATCCGAAACATCTGCCGACGGTCGGAACCGTGCTGTTGAGTTGTTACAAGCTGATGTATCACGTCAACGAGATTCCCAGAGTGTGGATCGGCGCCGAAGGGTAGGCTATGAGCTGGGGCAGCTCAAACTGCTGATTTTTCAAGAAGAAGAGTTCTCAAGGTGGCCCTCCATCGGCGCCGGTAACAGGCCACCTCATGAAGCGAACTTGCAAGGTAAATCAACGCAGTAGATGTATTATGGTCATGGCTTAAGCTTGGACGCCGATCCACAGGGCCGGGCCGGACCCGGTTTCGTACCGCCTTCGGCACCATCGCGCTGTCCAGTCCGCGCTATCACCGCTGCCGCTGCCAGCCCGGAGCGGCCAGAACCTTCAGCCCGTTGACCCTGCTGCTGACCGCGCGCATAGCTCCGGAACTGCTTTACCTGGAGACCCGCTGGGCCTCGCTGGTGTCCTACGGCATGACCGCGAATTTGCTGAAGGATGTTCTGCCGATCGGCAGCACCGCTGACGCCTCGACCATCCGGCGTCACCTGCACAAGGTTGCCGCCCGCCATGAAGCCGATCTCGGCGACGAGCAGCCGGATGGGCCTGACGCGGGCAAAGGCCAGCCGCTCCCGCAGGCAGCGGTGATCGTCGGCGTCGACGGCGGCTATGTCCGGAACTGGCACGACAGGAAACATAACTTCGAGGTCGTGGTCGGCAAATCCATCGCTGCGGATCGCGATGACCGCTACTTCGGCCTTGTTCGGAGCCAGGATGAGCAGCCCGGGCGGCAATTCCGTGATGTTCTGCGATCCCAGGGTCTGCCGGTGACCCAAACGGTCACGATGCTGACCGACGGCGGCGACAGCGTAGCTGGGTTGGTGGGCGAATTCTCTCCTGGTGCGCTGCATATTATTGACTGATTTCACATCGCCATGCGCCTGACGGGACTGGATCAGTACGTCAAGGGCTTGGCACACCACAATCCCGTCGAAGCGCTGGCGCTGCGGCACCGGCTCGAGCGGATCAAGTGGCGGCTGTGGCATGGCGACGGCGATGAGGCCCTGACTCGGGCGCAAGCCCTGGCTGCGGATGTCGCCGCCCTGAACAGCGGCTATCCCGGACGCAAGCGACTGATCAAGGCGACCGCCGGATTGGCCACCTACATCGCCAACAACGCCGTGGCGATCGTCAACTACAGCCGACGCTGGTACAACGGCGAGCGGATCTCCACCGCGTTCGTGGAATCTACCGTCAACCTCGTGATCAGTCGGCGCTTCGCCAAAAAGCAGCAGATGCAATGGTCGAAGGTTGGCGCCCATCGGCTCCTGCAAACCCGAACCAAAACCCTCGACGGTACGCTGCCTGACCTGTTCGCCCAGTGGTATCCGGGCATGGCCGTCAACGACAATCAAGTCCCGGCTCTCGCCATGGCAGCCTGATTATCTCCCACACTCTGCCATGCTCCCTTGGGGTTCTGCGATGAGGCCGCCGCTGTCGAAAAAGGTTCCGCCCCGCAAAGCTACGGGCGGAACCATCAGGCTGGGTCGTGTTCGTTGGGCCGGCCGCCAACGCGGTTCGGCTGCGACAATGTTAGCAGCCGCCGTATCCATATTGAAGCACTCCCAGATACCCGACAGCACTTTAGATGATAATATTCAGATTTTGATGATTCTTTGTTAAGGCATCAGTAAACATATATTAGTTTTTAATTTAGTTTTAGCATGTGAGAAACTATATTTAAAGCTACAATATGATAAATAGGGTTATGACGACAGTCAAAAGATAATTTCTACTCGCACAGTACCTGTGGTAGCTATCTTTTCTGTCCACCAACCTGTGTCATGATGCTTGCTTAGAAATAGAACGACATTTGTCGACGGTTCGACGGCTAGGTCATGGGATGGATTTTGAGAAGAACTCCGGGAAAGCTATCCGGCTGACTTCCCAAAGCGGTGTCCGGCCCAGGCAGTCTCGATGAAGCTGTCGTGGCTCTGGATTTGACAAAGCTCCAGTTGCCGAGACCGCGCCACGGCGGCGGATCCGGTCGCCGTTACTCCCAGGACCCGGTTTCGCGCGGTGCCTTGGTCACACGACGTGCTGGAACGAGCCGCGTTTCAGGAGGTAAGGTGCATGAATGAGGAGGCTCATCCCCGGATCCAGTCCCTGGTCGAGCTCTGGCGGCTGCGATGCGCGCCCGGAGAGATCCCCCGGCGCAGCGACCTCAACGTTTTCGCGCTGAAGCCGTGGCTGGGCTACCTGACCATCTTCGAGGAGATCGATCACGGGGTCGATTTCCTCGTCCGCCTGGACGGTCAGGTCGTGGTCAACCTGACCGGCGTCGAGTGGACCGGCCACAAGGTGTCCCAACTGGCTTACTCGGACAGGGTGCAGCTCCTGGAGGTTCTCCGGTCGGTACAAACCTCCCGTCAGCCGCTGCTGGATGTCTACCATTTCCCTGTCAAAGGAAAGCTGAGACCGTTCAGCCGCGCCCTGCTGCCAGTCCGCGACGACAAACGTGGGGCCGGCCAGGTCATCCAGTGTCTCTGGCCAGTGTCGGATCATTGTTAGTTTTGCTGTCGGGCAGCGACTGGATCCGAGCACTGCGGCAGTGCTTCGGACAGGTGTTTTGCTTGCACGGCCGTCCGGGTGCTGGCAAGGAGAATGCCCTCTGCCGGATGGGCAGTCATAACAGCAGGGCAAAACCATGAACCAAGCGGAACTGATTGATGCGCTGGCCGAGCAGACGGATCTCAGCCGGGCCACGGCCGGCAAGGCGCTGGCTGCCCTGATCGGCGTGGTGACCGAGGCCCTGAAGCGGGGCGACGACGTGCGCATCGCCGGTTTCGGCACGTTCGGCGTTTCCGAGCGCGGCGAGCGGCGGGGACGCAACCCGCAAACCGGTGAGACGATCACGATTGCGGCATCGCGGGGAGCGAAGTTCACCGCCGCCAAGGCAGTCAGGGAGGCTCTCAACGGCAGCTGAGCTGGCGGATGGGCGCGGCCCCCTGCTGAAGCCAGGCGCGCTCGTCCTGCGCGTACCGCTTCGCTTGTTCAGTCGGATACCGGCGTTGCGTCTTTCTTCAGCACCAGCTTGAGCATCAGGCGGTCGCGGATACGGACCAGGGCGTCCAGGTCGGTCTCATGCCAGGCCTGCTGGCAGGCGTGGCAGAACCGCAGCGTGTCGGCGGTCTCGGCGGCGAGGTCTTCCATTGACCCGGCCATTCGTGTCAGGCCGGTGGCGACCGCCCCGGCTTCGCCCTGCAGAGCGGCGACGTCCTGCCGCAGAACACCGAGAGCTTCGCTGATCTGCTGGGCGGCGGCATCGTGTTGGCGCCGCAGCCGAGCCAGCCTCAGGTCGACAACTTCGGCATCGCTCATGATCAGGCGCTCCGGATGCCGGCGAGAAAGGTCTCGACCTCGTGCCGCAGCGCCTCGGCCTGGCCGGACAGCGCCCGCGAGGCGCCCACCACCCAGGTCGCCGCCTCGCCGGTGCGGGTCGCGGCCTGATTGACTTCCCGAACGCCGGCACTGATCTCGCCGGTGCCCTGCGCCGCCTGGGCGACGCTGCGGGCGATCTCGCCGGTGGTGGCGTTCTGCTCCTCGACCGCGGCGGCGATCGCCGAGGAGATCTCGTTGATCGTCCCGATCGTGCCGCCGATCCCCTCGATGGCGCCCACCGTGGTGGTGGTGGCGCCCTGCACCGCGGCGATCTGGGCGGCGATCTCCTCGGTCGCCCGGCTGGTCTGGTTGGCCAGCGCCTTGACCTCGGAGGCTACGACCGCGAAGCCCTTGCCGGCCTCGCCGGCCCTGGCCGCCTCGATCGTGGCATTCAGCGCCAGCAGGTTGGTCTGGCTGGCGATCGACTGGATCAGCCCGACCACCTCGCCGATCCGACCGGTGGCGTCCGCCAGGCCGCGCACCGATGCGGTCGCCTCCCGCGCCTCCAGCGCCGCCTGCCCGGCAATGCCGGTGGAGCGGCCGACCTGACGGCCGATCTCCTGGCTCGAGGCCGCCATCTCCTCGGTCGCCGCCGCCACGGTCTGGACGTTGGCCGAGGTCTGTCCCGCCGCCGCAGCCGACAGCGCCGCCTGCCGGTTGGTCTGTTCGGCCAGCGCCGCCATGCCCTCGGCGGTGCCGCCGAGTTCCACGGCGGCCGAGGCGACGCCGCCGAGCACGCCGCCGACTGTGCGCTCGAAGGTCCCGATCAGGTGCTCGATGGCGGCGGTGCGCCGTTCCCGCGCCGCCTGCTGGGCGGCCTGATCGGCCTCGAGCCGGGCGCGCGACAGCGCGTTGTCCCGGAACACCGCGACGGCGGCGGCCATGGCGCCGATCTCGTCCCGCTGACCCTGGGCTGGGATCGTGATATCGGTGTCACCCCCGGCCAGCCGGCGCATGGCCCCCGTCATGGCGCCCAGGGGCCGGATGCCACGGCCGATCAGCAGGGCGAGTGCTGCGATCAGCGCCACGACGACAACCGCGATCGACAGCGTCCGGACGGCATCACTGCGGAACTGGGCGTCGAGGTCGTCGGTGTAGACACCGGTGCCGACGACCCAGTCCCAGGGGGCGAAGCGGGTGACGAACGAGGTCTTGCCGACCGGCGCGTCGCTGCCCGGCCTGGGCCACTGGTACTCGACGATGCCGCTGCCCTGGCGCCGCACGGTGTCGACGAACTCGACGAACAGCCGCTTGCCGGTCGGATCCTTCAGGTCCGACAGATCCCTGCCGTTGAGCTCCGGTTTGGTCGGGTGCATCACCATGGCCGGCGCCATGTCGTTGATCCAGAAGTACTCGGAGCCGCTGTAGCGCATCGCGCCGATGGCGGCGGCGGCGGCGGCTTTCGCCTCGGCCCCGGTCAGGGTTCCCGCGCTGCTGAGCGCGTGATAGTGGGCGGCCACGGCCAGGGCGGTTTCGCCCAGGCTGCGCAGCCTAGCCTGGCTGGTGCGGGTCAGTTCCGAGCGGATCTGCGCCAGCTCGGCGACGGCGAAGCCGATGACGCCGAGCAGGGCGACGGCGATCAGCAGGTACAGGCGGTGGGCGATCGACAGGCGCTGGAGGGACGGCATGGTGAATTTGCTCCCATGGATGTGGAGGTGCGGCTGGATCAGCTGCTCTTTTTGGAAAAGGGAGCGGCCGATGCCGGATTGGTCGGGTGTTGTGAATGCCGATGCCGGATTGATCGGCGTCAGGTGTCCGGTTCAGCGCTGCGGTCTTCCCCGTCCGCCACCACACGGTTGCGTCCGGCGCGCTTGGCCGCGTAGAGACCCCCACTCCCCGCTCCCTCTCAACATGAATCGACTCAAATGTGAGAGATCTTCGTTACCGGCTGGTTAATAAATGCGGTCCCGTGCGGAAACGATCGGATCCATCCCGGCGTCCGGCATTTTCTTGCATGCGGCGGCTTCAGCAAACGGGATCGGCGTGCGGCTCCAGCGTGACCGTCATCGCGATACGGCCCTGAACGGTCAGGAAGCCCTTGCGCCCGCGCCTGGGCAGGGGAATGTTGATCTCCAGGCAGTAGCGGATCAGCGCCGGCCCGACGACATCGGCGCCGAACGCCAGCTGATAGGTGCCGCCGGTCGTCTCGTGGCGCAGCGTCAGGTCCACCGCCGGATCGTCACCGGGTCGCACGCGGCACGAGACGATGCGGCCGACGAACAGCCGGCTCTGGCTCATTCGGTTGTGCGCCGCCAGGGCGGCCGTGACCTCATCGTCGGTGAACACCAGCTGGCGCGTTTCGGTGGGCATGGAAGATCCCTGACTGAGCAAGGGGGAAGCGGAGAGAAGGGTCGCCGACCATCTGGCAGGAGAATGTTTACTTTTCTGCTAAATAAGTGCTGCCCATCCGCAAACAGCCGGCGCCGGCAGTCGGGGAGGTGCCGGAGACACCCGGCAGCGGTGGTCCGAATACGATACGACCCGCTTCAACCTGCCGGCCGGCGGCGACGGCGGGTCCGATCATTGCCCGATCTTTGTCCGCCCGGCCCACCGGCGAAATGGCCTTGGATGCGGAGAGCCGGGGGTGGTCCCGGTGCGGCTTGAGGTTGATTGGCGACATGCTCCTGTGTGCCCGGGCGGAGCCTGAGCCGTTTCAGATGGAGCACGCGATGGAGGAGCGGGAGGAACCCGACCATGGTTGAGAATAATGACAACTCTATCCAGGGGTTGGACCGGTGCATTCTGGAGATCGACGGGGCTGCGGCGGGTCTTCTGCTGCGCGACAGCCGCGGTGTTTTCCGGTTCTTCGCGTCCAATCCGGAAACGGCGGTTCTGGAGGGGCGGACCTTCCACTCGCCCGGCCGCGCCGAGGCGGAGGTGAGGCGCGTCCTCCGCGGTGACGGACGGAAGGCTTGAGAGCGGCGCCTCCGGAGCTTACCCGGCCTGGCCGCCGGCTGGTCATCCGGAACGGGACGTCGGGACCGGACACTGATCACCTGCAATCAACGGTAAATTAATCTCAACAGTGTAAGCCGAGCTGGTCGTCCGCGGTGTGAGGCCGCGCCCTTTGTCTCGCCTTTGCGGAGAACTCACTCCATGCGGAACCTGTTCAAGAACATCCGGCTGTCGACCAGCCTTGTCACCCTGTCGCTCGTGAGCCTGGTCCTGATGGCCGGTGCCATCGTCATGGTCGCCGCAGCACTGCTGCGCGCCGATGCCGAAGCTCGGGCGGTGGAGCGTCAGACGACGAACATGCGCGTGGCCTGGCAGGTCCTGACGTCGGCGGGCAGCACCTTTTCGGTATCCGACGGCCGGCTCTTCGCCGGAAGCGTGGAGCTGAACGACAACGCCGCCCTCGTGGACCGGATCAGGGATCTGGTCGGCGGCACGGCGACGGTGTTCCAGGGAGATACCCGCATCGCCACCAATGTGCTGAAACCGGACGGATCACGCGCGGTGGGAACCAGGCTGGCAGCGGGGCCGGTCAGGGATGCGGTGCTCGGCGCGAAGACACCGTTCCGTGGTACAGCCGATATTCTTGGAATAAGCTACTACACCGCCTACGACCCGATCCTCAGCGACTCGGGCGAGGTCCTCGGCATCCTCTACACCGGCATCCGGAAAACGGATTGGCTCATCCTGGGTTTCGGGGTGCTGATGGAGGAGACGGGTGCGACGATCGGATTCATGTCCAGTAGCGGATAATGTCTTTCCCTGAAGGCTTTCAATTGCTTGGATGGTGGGTATCGTCCATCAGCCGGTACCGCGCATGGCTTCACCGCAGATGATCAATCTGGCCACTTTGATCGATGATGCCAAATGCTATGAGCTGATCCGGCACTGTCGATGGCCTGAAGGCGCTTGCTGCACGGCCTGTTCCAGTACCGCCGTGATCCGCCATGGTCATGATGAGACCCAGCGGCACCGACAACGTTATCGGTGTAAGGACTGCGGGGCGCGGTTCGATGACTTGACCGGCACCATCCTGGCTGGACATCATCAACCGCTTCGGGTCTGGGTCCTGTGTCTTTACTTCATGGGACTGAACCGGGACTGCCGAGCGATTGGGGGTCATGCCGCCATGGCCAGCTCT
>NZ_AVFK01000068.1 GCF_000936425.1 Skermanella aerolata KACC 11604
CAGGAGAATGCGCCATCAGCAAATTCCTACCAACCTTCAGACACGACCACCTGTCCAACCAATCGCAGGGAGCATCGCCATGAAAGTCTCTCGCCGCCGATTCCTGCAACTTGTCGCGGGCGCTGCCGTGCTCCCGGCCATGTCGCGCATCGCCTGGGCGGAAACCTACCCCGCGCGGCCGGTGCGCTGGGTTGTCCCACAGGCGCCGGACGGTGCGGCGGACATCAGCGCGCGCCTGATAGGTCAGTGGCTGTCGGAGCGGCTCGGTCAACCGTTTGTCATCGAAAACCGACCTGGCGCAGGCGGCACCATTGGAACTGAGGCGGTCGCAACCTCTCCGCCAGACGGCTATACGCTCCTACTGGCCGGATCGTTCAATGCAATCGGCGCAACGCTCTACAACAAGCTCAACTACGACTTCATCCGCGATATCGCGCCTGTCGCGGGTATCATGCGCAATCCCCTCGTCATGGAGGTGAACCCATCGGTTCCGGTCAGGACCGTCACTGAGTTCATCACCTACGCCAAAGCTAATCCGGGCAAGCTCAACATGGGGTCTGCGGGCAATGGCAGCCCGCAGCACATGGCCGGCGAGCTATTCAAGATGATGGCTGGCGTCAACATTGTGCACGTGCCTTATCGCGGCTCGGCCCCCATGCTGACCGATCTGCTTCGTGGAGAGTTGCACCTCGCGTTCGACCCCATGCTTTCGTCGATCGAGCACGTCAAAGCCGGCAGTCTTCGTGCGCTGGCGGTGACGACAGCGACTCGCTCGGAGGTGCTGCCGGAGATCCCGACGGTCGGCGAGGTCGTACCAGGTTACGAGTCAAGTGGATGGGTCGGCATTGGAGCACCTCGAAAGACACCGGTTGAGATCGTCGAAAAGCTCAATGGCGAGATCAATGCAGCCCTGGCCGAGCCCAAGATCAAGGCGCGCCTTGCCGACCTCGGCGGCACGCCACTTGCGGGCTCGCCCTCCGACTTCGAAAAGCTCATCGCCGAACAGACCGACCGGTGGGCCAGGGTGATACGGGCAGCCAACATCAAGCCGGATTGAGATCGAGCGAGAAGGATCTCCTATGGAACTGCACTTCGAGGAAGTCATCACGACCCGGCAGCGCCTGCAAGAACTGAGCGGCCAGCCAAGCCAGAGGGCCAGCAACAAGATCATTGACCATGTTGACGACATATGCAGCAGGTTCATCGCGGCGAGCCCGTTCCTGCTAGTCGCATCCCGAGGCCCCGACGGGCGCCTCGATGTTTCTCCGAAGGGCGATCCGCCAGGCTTTGTCGCGGTTCTCGACGAGAAGACGCTGGCGATCCCCGATCGACCCGGCAACCACCGTTTCGATACGTTCGCAAACGTGACCGAATGTGCAGATGTCGCCCTGATCTTCATGGTACCAGGTCATGGCGACACGCTTCGTGTCGCCGGCAAAGGCCGAGTTATTCGCGACACCGCCCTGCAGGCGCGACTTGCAGTCGCTGGCAAGTCCCCAAGCTTCGTCTTGCTAGTCGCTGTCGAAGAAGCCTTCATGCACTGCTCAAAGTGCATGACCAGATCAAAAATTTGGGATGCCGAGGGCTGGCCAGACCGGTCGAAAGTTCCATCTCTCGCCGAAGCGATTGTCGCTCATGCCAAGCCCCCCGAGACGATTGCGGAGGTCCAAGCCTACATCGCAAGGCACGATCAGAAGCTGTATTGAATTCGACGATTCTGTCAAAATCGGGGTATCTTGCCGAATTCGCCACCAGGCTGCGCTGGTGCATGGATGCCGCGGTTGCCTGGGCGGACGAGAGCACCAGAAACCGTGGGGCATTGGGTAGTCTATGCCGGCAGAGGCAGGTAGGCTGACCGGCCTTTCTACCAGACTGAATTCGTGGACAATCCAGCATGCCGTCAACCCCGCGCGTTGAGCTTCAGCTGCGCATCGTCAGCGATGATGATACCGTAATCCGGGATGAGGTGATCCTGCAGCTCGACAAGAGAGCATCAGAAACCGTGGAAGATGCTCAGACGGCTAGGCCGGCTGCTTACTGAATGTTCCAAGAATCCAGGTGATATGGCCAGCAGACTTACCCGCCTTCACTGGTGCAGACTGTTCAGCCTCCCACGGTTTCTGATGCTCTCCCCTTTCAACACTTCGAGAAGACGTCACAGGCGAAGTCGAATGCCGCCATCACCGTGCCGATGGCGAAAATCAACACCAATACCGGTTCTTGCACGTAGAACCCGATGATGGCGAGAAAGCCGGCGAAGCCTGTCAGCCCTAAGAGCGCAAGTATGCTGTCCATCGCCTTCATGGTTTGGATTTTCATATCGTTAGCCTCTGTGTCATTCCGAAACGTTCATGCCGAAACGTCGCATCAGCCACTTCGCGGCCCGCAGTAGCCAGGCGTCGTTGCCGCATCGGTCCACCAGCTGCATCCCCATCGGCAGCCTGTTCTCGCCTTCGAGCAGAGGCAGGGTGATGGCGGGAACACCGCGATAGGTCCAGATGGTGAAGAAAACCGGATCACCGGTCGAGGTGAGGCCAAGCGGGGCCTCACCCGTCGTGGCGGGCCTCATGATCGCGTCGTATTGGTCGAAGGCGCAGTCGAGTGCGCTGTTTAGGATGCCAGTCAGTGTCTGTTTGTAGACGTCAGTCGCTGATTTCCTGGGTCGCAAGGCGCATCAGGCGGCGGGACAGGATGGAGATGAAGGCGATCTCGATGAAAGCGACGAGGTGAGCCTCTGTCCGCTCGAAGATGGTATTCAACCGGCGGTAGCGGCTGATCCACGCCAGTGAGCGTTCAACGACCCACCGAATTCCCTCCGGAATAAAGGTTCCGCCATGGCCGCCGGCGCTGGGTTGGATGGCGATGCCGAGCGCCTCGCCGGCCTTGGACAGTCGCTGGCCGCGATAGCTGAGATCACCCAGGGCGGTTCCCTTGAAGCCGCGGCCGGCAAGCTGGTGCAGCACCGGGACGATGCCCCTGCTGTCATGCCTGTTGGCCGGTGAGACGGTGATCGCCAGCGGGAAGCCGTACTTATCCACGGCGAGATGGATTTTGATGCCCTTGATCTTTTTGCCGCCATCGAAGCCGCGCCCGAAGCAGGTCGGTGCCGAATGACAGGATCTGCTATCGACAATGACAGCGCTGGATCTTGGTTTGTCGCCGCAAACCTGCCGTCAGGCCGGGATCAGGCAGTCGAGCTGCCGGCGCCACAACCCGAGCCGGGTCCAGCGGGCGAACAGTGAGTACAGCGTGCCGAACGGGATGTCGCACAGCAGGCCGATGGCGCGCCACTGCATGCCGCAGAAGCAGACACACCAGATCGCCATGATCACTCTGCGCAGCGCTGCTCCGGTCAATGGCGGCTTCGGCCCGGTGCGGGTCGACCGGCTACCGTCCGCCGCCATGGCCGCAAGCTCAACCAGCACCGCGTCGACGAAGGCATCGACGTCGGAGAAAGCGTCCCACGAGGCCGGAGAAGTCCTGGCGGGGTTGCAGGCGGTGCCCATATGCTGCGGATCCGGTGGCTGTTGGCGATGGCCGCAGACATACCCTGCCGCCCTCCCGCACGTCAGACCTTATTCTCCTCAAAGTAGCATCCCGATCCGCATCGGCTGGCACGCTCCGTCTACGAACAGATTCTGAAGCTGAGCGGGCCGGGCGAATGGCTGGTCGAGAAACACGGCACCAGCAGGCGGCGTTCCTGGCGCAAGCTGCATATCGGCTTCGACGTGGTGACCGGCCGGATCGTCGCTTCCATCCTGACCGACCGCGACGTCGATGACGCCTCGCAGGTCGAGCCCCTGCTCGACCAGATCGCCGAGCCGGTCGAGGTTCTCGGAGGTGACGGCGGCTACGACAGAACCGGGGTGTACACCGCTTTGGACGAGCGCCATTCCGCTGCGGTGATCGTTGTCCCACCGCGTGCCGATGCCGTGCTCAGCGCCACCGCAGAGACCGGCCCCTCCCAGCGCGACCGCCATATCCAGGCGATCGCCGGGAAAGGACGAATGGTCTGGCAGCGCGACAGCGGCTATAACGAAAGAGCCCGCGTCGAGGGCCAGTTCGCCCGCTGGAAGCAGGTCATCGGTGACGAGCTGCGTTCCCACAGCGATCAGTCCCGCGCCACCGAGGTCGCCATCGCGGCCCAGGCCCTCAACCAAATGCTCGACCGCCCGAACTCCGTCCGCGTCGCCTGATCAGCAATGGGGTTGGGGGTTCCCTGGCCTCTTCCTCCTTCATGCAACACGCTTACCGGCGAGTCACTTTTCAACGCCGTTGGTAGCACAGCTTGCGCAGCTCCTCCCGGCTCACCTTCAGGCCGCACGCGACAAATTGGATGGATTTAAACAAACGACGCGAAAGGCCGACCTGCCAGTGGTGATCTCGTTCACGCCGGAAACCCATGGCAGACTACCGACGGGAGAGGCGCTGCGCGAAGCCGTTCACTTCGTCAATCACACCACGCACAACCGATCGGCCTTCCGACATGATCAACTGCGCCCACCAGACGCATATCGAACAAGCCCCTGAACAACGGGGATCCCGTCGAACTCGGCCGGCGATACCGGGATCTCCGCCAGTGCTTCCCGCAGATCAACATTCTCGGCGAATGCTGCGGCACCAATCGCCGGCACATTAGGCTCAACTGCCGGAACTGCGGGCAAGGCCGCCTGAGCAAGCCGGGCAGCTTTCTGTACAGGCGATGGCTGAACGAAGCTCCTATGGGAAACAACTGAAACACCACGGGCCTCCGAGAGACGTCAGGTTGAAACACCTCATGGCTAGAGTGCTTCTCGAACAAAGGCCAGCGGAAAAGCAGTGTGAGTCATCTTCCTCTCCGCGGCTAGTCGGGTGCGATCGAGTGCTTGCCCCGGCGCGGTGTTGGGAACCGAATAATCCACGAATATGGAGGATGATCGTCATGGAAGTGTATATCGACAGCCGTCAGGGATCGTACAGAGCACTTTCAAGCGTTTTGATCAGTGCGGCACGTTGGATGTCAAACACCAGCCTAGCGATTCACGACACCCTGTACGTCTGGTCGGAACAATTCCGTCAGCGTCGGCAACTTCTGAGCCTTTCGGATCAGATGCTGAGCGATTTCGGCGTCAGCCGGATCGATGCTTTCAAGGAATGTGAGAAGCCTTTCTGGAGGCTATGAGCGTCCTGCATCTGTGCCCGCAGCGGGTCGACGAACCGCCCGATCACCAGCGCAAAGCATTATCGACGAAAATACCCACATGCCTCGCCAGCAAGGTCGGCCGATAAATCGGAAAGGATTTGCCGTGAGCTACTTAATTGATCTCATATCCCAGGACCTCCCGGATACACTGTCCTCAGCACCCGAAACCGGTCCAAAACGCACTCTCTCCCCGCCTCTGTCCAGGCTGCTGCGCCGCATCGCTGATTGGCGCCGCAACCGGGCCGATGTGGCGGCGCTCCGCCTCATGACGGACCACAATTTGAGAGACATGGGCCTGAGCCGCCTCGACCTGGAGGTTATCTCCGAAGGCGCATACCGCCGCGAGGTTTGACGTCGCTAAGTTCGCACCGTGCGGCAAACTCACGAGCCGGCGAACAACCAGCCGGAGGATCTGGCATGCTGGACGACACTGCGCTTTGGCGCGAACTGAAAAGCTTCAAAGGTGACTGGGACCGCTGGTCGCTCGAGGAAAGGCTGGCAGTGACAGTCACGGTATTCGCGTCGGTATTGTCTGCCTCAATCATGTTGATGAACAGCCTGTAAGCTAGCCGCCGTAACGCTCGTCCGCTGATCTCATCCAATTCCATAGCTATTCTGGACGGAGACGACGATGTTCCCTGATCTTTCCGTTGGTTGCGAAAGCTCCACCACGGCAGACGACGCACAGGCAGAAGTGGCCCGCGTCGTGGAGTTCTGGCAGGAGGCGGGACCTGACCTCTGGTTCGCCAAGGACGCCGAGTTCGACTGTCTCTTCCACGCCCGGTTCCTGTCGTGGCACGAGAAGGCAGCGAGAGACGAACTGACCAGCTGGCGGCATTCCCCTTGTGGAGCGCTGGCACTGCTCGTGCTGCTGGACCAGTTTCCACGAAACGCTTTCCGGGGCACGCCGCGCATGTACGCGACCGACCATCTGGCGCGCGCTGAGGCGGAGATGGCCGTGGCTGCGGGGCACGACCAGCGGGTGGAGAAGGATCTGCGGGTCTTCTTCTATCTACCGTTCGCTCATTCCGAAGACTGGCGCGATCAGGAGCGCTCCGTCGATCTTGTCCGACACTTGGGAGAACCGGACCTTTCGCACGCCCGAAGGCACCGCGACATCATCGGGCGGTTCGGTCGCTTTCCACACCGCAATCCGATACTCGGGCGCGCCATGACCGATGAGGAACAGCGGTATCTCGACGGCGGCGGCTATGCCGGGTGACGCGCTCCGATTGATAGGGTGTCCGCCCAAGGTCTATGAAATGTTCAGTGTTATCAGTAGATTATTGATTCAGTCACAGCACCTACCTACGCATCTACCCACGCGCCGGAGCTCGACTGTGACGCATGGCGCCGGACGCGTCGAGCGTTCGGTGGACGATAAGTCTTTGGCCTGTATGGGAAAGCTATTCGCCGGTGGATTTCCACGGACCCCCCGGAACGGGGGAGTGGCGGATAGGGTGACCTATCCGCCACGTGGCACTTCCCTGCCAGATGCGGAGGCTGTTCACCCCATCACGCTGCCATGCTCCCCCGCAGTCAGCGATCAGAGACAGGCCCGCTTCGAGGATACTGTCCGTCTGCGCGCTCAGCAGATACCAATCAAGGCGTTGATCGTTTTTTCGATCCATTCATGCTTGCCATCAAGGAGCGCTGACAACGGGTGGGTAACCTGATCTCATAGAAAAGACCCTTTTTCCGGAGTTCTCGCGCCATGGGCCTGAACGATTTGCACGGCGAGCCCGTCTCCACGTCGAACCGCCGTTCGCTCGACCGCTTCGAACACGCCACGGATCTGCTGAGCGGCCTGTTCGCCGATCCGCTCGCCGTGATCGACCAAGCGCTTGAAGAAGACCCCGGTTTCGTTATAGGCGACTGCATGCGCGCCGGGCTGATGCTGATGGCCGCCGAAAAGTCTGCCCAGCCGGAACTCCGCCTCAGGCACCGTCAACTTGGCAGGCGTTTGATCGCAGTGGGGTATCTTGCGGGCGAGGGCGCAGCCCTGGTTCGTGATTAGACGGCCAACGGGCGCCGGCGATCTCGGCCCAGTCCTCGAAGGCCTGGGAACGGGCGGCGCGGTACTGGCTGGCGGTGACGTGGCCTCGGCGCAGGTAGAAGAGGTTGGCGATGGGATCGTGGATCGAGACGAAGCGCTGAACGTGGCGGGCCAACTTGAACCGCTTCATCTGCCATTCTCGTCGCCTTGTTGGCTGGTGTGAGTTTTCAGCCCGGTTGTTGAGCCCCTTGTGCTGGCGATGCTCGACACCGGGCATGATCTCCTTCTTCGCCGCGCCGTAGGAACGCAGCTTGTCGGTCACCATGACGCGAGGAGCCCGGCCTTGCTTCTTCAGGAGCTTGCCCAGCAGCCGCTTGGCCGCCTTCTTGTCGCGCCGGCTCTGGACCAGGGCCTCGAGCACGGGCCTTGGCAACGCCCTTCGGGCGGTAAGCTGTCCTGATCGACCGCGCGCCACAGGTAGTGCTTCTTGCCCGCGATCGTCACGACCATCTCGTCGAGGTGCCACTTGTCGCCGCCCTGTGGCCGGCGTTGGCGGATCCCGTTGGCGATCTCGCGGCCAAGATAAACGCCTTCGGCGTTGCCCTTCGGGCTCAGGTCCTATTTGCGCACAGTTTCATGACTGACATCGATCCCACGCACCGCCAGCATTTCTTCCACCATCCGCAATCTCAGCGGAAACCGAAAGTAGAGGTAAACTGCATAGCTGATTACCGCGACGGGGAACCGATAGCCGGCATAGCTGGGCGTCGAGGAGGCCGATGTCATGTGCCCTTCATACCCGCCGACCATCAAACCGGCAACACCAAGCCGTCAAGTTGACGGTGCCCGCCGCAGACATCGCACAATCTCCCTGATGAAAAACGTCCTGTCCGTTATGTGGCCCTACCGCGCCGGAAACGGGGGGACGTCCATCTCATCAAAGTCGATCGCCTGCGTAAGCAGGAGGATTTGAAACAACTGAAACAACAAATCGATCGGAGGACATATCCCGGAAACACCGCTGCTTTACCACTGAGCCTCAAGCTGATGGCCTTGCCAGCCGCTGCGAGGCGAGAGGTGGAACACGGAGGTCCGGCCATGACCAAGTATCGAAAACATCTGCCCCAATTGGACGGCGGCATATTTCTCACGGACAGCGGCATGGAGACGACCTTGATCTTCCACGAAAAGATCGCCCTGCCCTGTTTCGCAGCGTTCGATCTGCTGAAGGATCAGCGGGGCCTCGATCTCCTGCACCACTACTACGCTCGTCATGCGACGATCGCCAAAGAGAGCGGCACCGGCTTTATTCTGGACAGCGCCACGTGGCGGGCCAATCCGGACTGGGCCGAGAAGCTGGGTTACTCGCCGCGCGAACTCGACGTCGCCAATGCCAGGGCGATCAACATGCTCTTCGATCTCCGCGCCGCTTACGAGACCGCAGCGTCGCCGATGGTGATCAGCGGCTGCGTCGGGCCACGCGGGGACGGCTACGATCCGAAGGCGTTGATGAGCCCGCGCGAGGCCATGGTTTACCATGCCCGGCAGATCGGCATCTTCGCGACGGCGGGCGTCGATCTGGTCACGGCCTACACCCTGAACAACACGAACGAGGCGATCGGCGTGACGCGCGCGGCTCGGGAGGCCGGCCTTCCGGTGGCGATCTCTTTCACGCTGGAAACCGATGGCAGGCTGTCGACGGGCGAGGCGCTGCGCGATGCCATTCACTTCGTCGATCACGCCACGGATGTCGGGCCGGCGTACTACATGATCAACTGCGCCCATCCGGCGCATTTCGAACAGGCCCTCGATGACGGTGCCTGGATGACGCGGCTGCGCGGCATCCGGGCCAATGCCTCTCGGCGCAGTCACGCCGAGCTGGACGAGGCGATGGACCTGGATGACGGGGACCCCGCCGAACTGGGCTGCCAATACCGGGATCTCCGCGCCCGCTTCCCGTGGATCAACGTCCTCGGCGGATGCTGCGGCACCGACCATCGGCACATCGAACACATCTGCCGGAGCTGCGGCCAGACCGCCTGATCGCGCCGAGCGCACATTTCCGTACAGGCGATAAGCGAAGGCAACTTTTCCGTGAAACAGTTGAAAACACCTTATCGGTTAGGCTTCAAGGGCGACTGGGACCGCTGGTCGGCCGGGGAAAGGCTGGCCGCGACGATCACGATGCTCGCGTCGGCGCTGGCGGCCTCGGTCATGTTGATGAACGAGCTTTGAGACGCCGTATCCGCGACGCCCTGAACTCAACTCAGCGGTTCTCGTCGATCAGGTTCCCTACCCTGCGCCGAACCTCGGCAGGGTCGAGCGGCTTTTCCAGGAGCCGGGCGCCAATGTCCGAGGGATGCGCTGCCGCCGCACGAAGGACGTCGCCGGTCATCAGGAGCAGCTTCCGCGCCAGTTCGGGACTCCTCTCCTGAAGCGCCGTCAGAAGGCCAGGGCCATCGAGCCGGGGCATGCGGATGTCGCACAGGATGACATCGAAATGACGTTCGCCCAAAATCCTTAGAGCCTCCGCGCCGTCCCCCGAAGTCATCACCTCATAGCCATCCACCGCGAGAATTTCCTTCAGCATCATGACGACCTCCGGCTCGTCATCGACCACCAGAACCGATCCGCAGCCGCCCCACGGCTCCGGCTGCCGCACGGCGGGCGTCTCGGCCACCGACGAGCAGGCGGGAAGCGTCACGGAGAACAGCGCTCCGCCGCCGGCGCGTTCCGCGACCGTGATGGTACCGCCATGGGACGATATGATGCCGTGGCAGACCGACAGTCCGAGGCCGGTACCCGAACCGATCGGCTTCGTCGTGAAGAACGGATCGAATATCTGAGTCCGCAAGGTCTCCGGCACCCCAGGCCCGTTGTCCGCGACCTCGATCCGCACGGCCCCGTCGCGCTGGACCGACGTTGCAAGCCATAGCCTTCCCGCCGGCGTCGTGTCCGGCGCAGGGTGTGAAGTTCCGTCCGGATGCCCGGCGGCGCCCGGAGGTGCCGCCATCTCGATTGCTTGCTGGGCGTTGACGATGAGGTTCATGAACACCTGATGCAACTCGTCCTCGTCCGCCATCACCGGCGGCAAGTCAGACGCATCGGCGCGCGCGACCTCGATGCCAGCGCTCCGCAAGCCGTTGGCCAGGATCTCGACGCTGCCGTCGAGGACCGCGCGGACATCCACCGGCTTGACTTCACGGGATTTCTGCCGGGCGAGGGCGAGGAAGCTCCTGACAATCCGGGCGCAGCGCTCGGCGGCCGACCGCAGCCGGGTCAGCGAGTTCCTGATGCCTGAATCTTCACACTGCTCCTCGAGCATGATGGCCCGCCCGAGCACGACCGAAAGCGGATTGTTCAGTTCGTGCGCGACACCGGCCAGGAGCGAACCGAGCGCCGCCAGCTTCTCCCGCTGGTACATCGCCGCACGTTGCCGGTCGGCTTCGGCCTCAGCCTTTTTCCGGTCGCTGATGTCGAAAACGAAGCCTGCGATGTGGGTGAATTTGCCCTCTTCGTCGCGGATCGGAAACCGGATGACCAATCGCCAGACATAGTGGGGAAAGTAGGGGACGTATTCCTCGTTGACGACCGAGGTGCCGGTTCTGAGAACCTGACGGTCGAAGCCCCGGATCACCGCCGCGTCTCGAGGCGCAAAAACATCCTCCGGGGTGCGCCCGATGATCTCCGACACCGGCCGGTTCTGGACCCTTTCCATTTCCGGATTGGCGACGACGTACCGCCCCTCCATGTCCTTCAGGTACATGCCGGCCGGGGCATGCTGCATGAATGCCTGGAGGCGTGCCTCGCTGGTCCGCAAAGCATGCTCCGTCTCCAGCCGGGAAGTGATGTCCGTGCAGGCGGCGACAAGGGCCGGCGATCCCCGGAACTGGATCTCGCGCGCCGACATGATCGCCCTGATGACCGATCCGTCGGCACGGCGGAGAGAAAGCTCGACCCCCTCGACACGACCTTCCCTGGCGACGCGCTTCACGAGCCTTTCGCGATCCCCAGGATCGACATAGGTCGCCGCGAGCCGATCCGGTGGGCAACCCGGATACAGACCGAAGGTTTCCTTCGCCTGACTGTTGGAAAACAACACCTCCAGGCGGTCGGCGCGCGTGATCGCCATGGCTATGGGCATGCAGTCGGCGATCTGGGCGAGCTCCTCGGCACTGGCCGTCAGCGTCGCTTCGAACGCCTTGGTCCGGGTGATGTCGCGCCCGACCGACTGGTACTCGATCAGGCATCCGGCCTCATCGAACAGCGCGCGGTCCGTCCACTCCTCCCAGACAAGCCGGCCGTCCGGGGCGATCGTGGACATCTCGTAGGTAACGGTAGGGTTGTCCGGCGTCAGCCGCGCGAGCTGGCCGATGAACTGCGCGCCCTGTTCGGACGTCATCAGGTCCAGCACGCTGGAACCAATGATCCGGGCGCGGCTGCGACCCAATTGCCGGACATAGGCCTCGTTGATGAAGGTGAAGCGGTAATCGGGCGAGCATCGGGAGATGAACTCCATCTGGTCATCGACGATGGCCCGGAACCGCATCTCGCTTTCCCGCAACGCCCGGTCGGCCCGCTTCCGGTTTGTGATGTCTCGGCCGACCGACTGGTAGCCGAGCAGGGATCCTGCCGCATCGAACAGCGCCCGGTTGGTCCAGCCGAACCATTCGGCTTCACCGCCGTGCGCCACCCGATCGTGCTCGCACCGGAAGATCGGATCTTCCGGCGTCAGGTTCCGCAGGTTCGCCTCAAGCGACCGCCGCAAACCGGATGGAAACGGATCGAGGAAACGGCTCCCCAGCAGTTGATCGGACTCGAGCCCGCAGAACCGCGCATGGGCTCGATTGCAGAACGTGACACGGAGATCCCGGTCGGTCCGGCAGATCATCTCCGTCTGGTCCTCGACGATGGCCCGGAAGCGGCGTTCACTTTCCTCAAGGGCCTTCCTCGCCGACACGCCGTTCCACAGGCGTCCGACAAGAACGGAGTGGATTTGGCGGCAGTAGCGGAGGATCGACGGAGAAGCCCGTTCCGCGGTCATTGCGGATCCTTTCGGGGCTGTTTCAGACGGCAGGGATGAATTTCATCGAAATCGAACGCCTTCAGCCGGTCTTCGGGACAAAGACGTAGCCCATGCCATGCACCGTCTTGATCGTCTG
Source organism: Skermanella aerolata KACC 11604 (assembly GCF_000936425.1). Classification (GTDB taxonomy): domain Bacteria; phylum Pseudomonadota; class Alphaproteobacteria; order Azospirillales; family Azospirillaceae; genus Skermanella; species Skermanella aerolata. The sequence goes on from NZ_AVFK01000068.1 coordinate 12,341, forward strand.
TGGTCTTTCCGGGTTCTCCTCGATCTTGCGGCGCAGGCGCGCAACCCGGATGTCGATGCTGCGGTCAAACGGCTCATCACCGCGCTTATGCGCGAGTTCGAGCAGCCTGTCGCGCGACAGCACGCGGTTGGGATTGCTGAGGAACACCTCCATAAGGCTGAACTGCATCGCGGTGATCGGAACTTCGGTGCCGTCCGGCTCGAACAGCCGGCGCGCTTCCAGGTCGATCAGGCACCGTCCGAAGCTGATCCGGGTCCGCGAGCTTGACGCGCCGCGGCCGTCGGCAACACCCCCGGCCGGCGGCACGGCCGAGGTTACGGCCCTCGACCGCCGGAGCACGCTCCTGATCCGGGCCAGCAATTCCCTTGGGTCGAAAGGTTTGGTGAGGTAATCGTCGGCGCCGACTTCAAGCCCGACGATCCGGTCGATGGTTTCTCCCGACGCTGTGAGCATGATGACCGCGATATCGCCGCGGTCGCGGAGTTCGCGAGCCAGGACCAGTCCGTTTTCGCCGGGCATTTTCAGATCGAGTACGACAAGTTCGACCGGATTGACGTCCTTCGCGGCATCAAGGACCGCGCGGGCGGCTTGAGTGCTCTCGGCCGTACTTACATCGTAGTCCTGGCCGCTCAGATATTCCTCGAGTAGGTCCCTGACCCCGTCCTCATCGTCGACAACCAGGACATGCACCTTTTCCGCCATAACCGTTCCCTCGCGACGGTTGGTATTGGTAGTCCGTGAGCCCAGCGCGATTGTATCACCGTTGCGAGACCTGCGCGCTGAAGCGAAAGGCGATGGGTGGTGATGAAAATTCGTGACAGGCCTTCACCTCAGGCGCCAAGGCCCGGAATGTGGCTCTCCCCCGGAACCGGAGCGGAACCCAGAATATCTCAGCGAAACCGGATCGATCGTGCCCTGGTCCGCTCGTCAGTCCCGGTCCAGAGGGCCGACTCGTTGAGCCATCGCATCAGCCGGTCGGTTTCCCTGACCTGCATGGCTTCAGCAGCTTCCATCCGGTCGTTGCGCTTCTGGGTCTCGGTGGGCTTGGCGCTGCCGTCATCGGAGACCGCTTGGGCAGGTGATGAACCGGGAGTTTGGCTGGCCGATTGTTCGGCCTTAGCCGGTGACGGGAGAGCGAGACACGCCCCGACGATCAGGGCCAGGGCGTTGGCGGTGAGTTCAGAACGCGGCATGTTCGGGTCCTTTTCTTCTCGTTGCCGTGTCCGATGGGAAGGGTCCCCGGACCATTGGCTTGCGGGGGACTGTACCGGCGGAATATTTCAACTAGACTGCGGTATTACCGTTTATTTGTTTCAGTTGTTTCAGGGGCCAGGCAGAGCGTTGCACGTATGATCCTGACCGCCGGCGGCATTGTCACATTAACTTGGATTGGACGTGCGAAGACGTTGAAGGACGGTAAGTCGACCTTTCATGCGGCCCTTCGGACGCACGTCTCCTGCTTCCAGACTTCGAACGCGCGGGTGCGCTGGGCACGGTACTCGGCGCCACTCATGAGATGCCGGCGGGGATGGCTGTGCTGGTGAATGGGGCCACGGGCGGACAGGAACTGTTGGGCTTGCCGGGGTGACTTGAAGCGTTTCATGCGCCGTTCCTGCTGGTAGGTCGGCTGGTGCGAGTTCTCCGCCCTGTAATGTAAATCGGCTTGCTGTCAGACGCTCAAACAGAACCCAAAACAGACCCCAGCGAAACGAGTAAACTACTAGCTCTTACAGTGGTTTCCCGCACTATGAGCGGGTTTGGTGTTCGAAGCCGATAAGGGGTCTGACAGCGCGCCGATTTACATCTTCAGCAGCTTGCGCAGCAGGCGCTTGGCTGCCTTCCTGTCGCGCCGGCTCTGGACCAGGGCCTCGAGCACGGGCCTTGGCAACGCCCTTCGGGCGGTAAGCCGTCCTGGTCGACCGCTCGCCACAGGTAGTGCTTCCTGCCAGCGATCGTCACGACCATTTCGTCGAGGTGCCACTTGTCGCCGCCCCATGGCCGGTGCCGGCGGATCCCGTTGGCGATCTCGCGACCAAAATAAACGCCTTCGGCGTTGCCCTTCGGGCTCAGGCCCCATTTGCGCACGGTTTCATGGCTGACCTCGATCCCGTGCACCGCCAGCATCTCCTCCACCATCCGAAGGCTCAACGGAAAGCGAAAGTAGAGGTAAACCGCGTAGCTGATCACTTCGGCGGGGAACCGTCAGCCGGCATAGCTGAGGGTGCGGGGCATTGGCGTCACGCGCCCCTCATACCCGCCGACCACCGAACCGGCAATACCAAGCCGCCAAGTTGACGGTGCCCCCCCAATCTCCTGACGCTCCCTGTCGCATCCACAGGAAACACTACGCCGCACTGATGCTGGGCAGTATGGCTATCCATGTTCAGCAAGGATTACCGTTTACAGGAAACTTTCTGCCAGTAAAATAATAATAATCTACTTTATATAGAGAAACGAAAAATAATATTACATATCATAATAATATTTAAGCAAAACCGATGAGGTAAGTGGAACGATTCAAGTGAATCTTAGTTTTCCGGGTATCCTTCATCTGGAGCCCAGAAAATGGCAACTTCGAACACTTCGGTTAAAGATAGCCTGTATAGAACGTCAGGGGTATCCGAGGAATATCGATCGGACGATCTCACGACTGTCCTCCTGAACAAAATCTCCTGGGGTGCCGTGATCGCCGGCGCGATTGTCTCGCTGGTCACCCATCTCATCTTGAACATGATCGGCATCGGAATTGGAGCGTCTACCCTGGACGTGGCCGCAGCCGACAACCCGGCCGCTTCGACATTCTCGATCGGCGCCGCCATTTGGTGGACGGTATCCGGCATCGTCGCCGCTTTCGTCGGCGGCTACAGCGCAGGCCGTCTTTCGGGAAAGCCGAAGGACTCGACCGCCAGTTGGCACGGCCTGGTCACCTGGGCGCTGACCACTCTGATGATCTTCTGGCTCCTCACGTCGGCGGTCGGCGGCGTCCTGGGCGGCATCTACAACACGGTTTCCGGGGTGGTCGGAGGCATCGGCAACGCTGCGGGAACCGCAGCGCAGAGTGCAGCTCCCTCGCTGGCCAGCGTCCCCGACCCGTTCTCCCGGATCGAACAGACGGTGCGCTCCTCGACCGGAGGAAACGATCCGGAGGCACTGCGCGATGCCGCCGTATCTGCCGTGCGGGCCTCGTTGACCGGCGACCCGGCACAGGCTCAGGACGCCCGCGAGCGCGCATCCCAGGCGATCGCCAAAGCGCAGGCCATTCCGGTCGAGGAAGCCCGGGCTCAGGTCCAGCAATACCAGCAGCAGTATGAACAGGCCGTGTCCCAGGCCAAACAGAAGGCGACCGAAGCAGCGGACACCGCCGCCAGCAGCATTGCAACCGGCGCCCTGGCGGCCGTAGTGGCTCTTCTGCTCGGTGCGGTCGGCGGCTGGTTCGGTGGTCGAGCCGGTGCCGTGGATCCCTTCGTATCTGCTTCGGCGGCATCACGCCGCTAAACAGTCGCCGATCGGCGACCCACTCATGCGGGCTGCCGTGGTTCTTCGAACCGCTTTACTGGCGTAATTAGGTCCGGGGGACATTCGCTGGACGATCAGGCGAATGTCCCCTTCTCCTTGTTAGAGTTCCTTGTCGGGAGATCGCGGCAGGGAAAGCGAATACGACGCCTGAGCCAAGGGCCTGCCGACAATGTTCCTGCGGGACCGCGCCAGCCCGGTGTTCCCCTTGCATCCAGCTCTTGGGCACCGTCAACTTGACAGGCGTCTGAGCGTGGTAGGGCAGTTTGCGGCCGTGGGCGCAGCCCTGGTCGGTGATTAGGCGACCAAACGGGCGCCGGCGATCTCGGCCCAGTCCTTGAAGGTCTGGGAACGGGAGGCACGGTACTGGCTGGCGGTGACGTGGTCTCGGCGGAGGTGGCGGGTGACCTTGCCCCCGTGCAGCGCCTCCCATTGCGCCTGAGCTCACAGTCACGGGAACTTGGCCGGCGCGCAAAGACCCTGAATCACGGAGCGTCGTCAGGCAGCAGCGGTCGCAGCATTCCAATCGGCCCTGGCCTGCGTCCGGAAGGTGCGCAGGGTTCGGCGGGAAATCAGATGCCGCTGGAGGTTGAAGATGTTGTAGGTGGCAGCATGCATTGAGACGAAGCGCTGGGCAGATCCCGGCGATTTGAAGCGCTGCATCTTGAGCTCTCGCCGGCGGAGGGGCTGATGGGAAACCTCGGCCCGATTGTTCTGGTAAACCCCCTGTTCATGGTCGGCGCTCAGGCCGATCTCCTTGAACGCAGCCCCGTAGGAGCGCAGCTTGTCGGTCGTCACCCGGGTGGGGGCGAAGCCGTGCTTCTTCAGCAGCTTGCGGATGAGTTTCGAAGCTGCGGCCTTGTTCCGCCGGCGCTGGATCAGGACCTCCAGCACCTCGCCCTCATCATCGACTGCCCGCCACAGGTACATCTGCCGTCCATTGACCCGCACTACCATTTCATCGAGATGCCAGCGTGAACTGGGCTTTGCCCGAAGCTGCCGGAGGTTCTGAGCGATCGCCGGGCCGAACTTGCCGACCCAGCGCCGGATCGTTTCGTACGAGACATCCAGCCCCCGCTCGGCCAGCAACTCTTCAACGTCCCGGTAACTCAGCGTGAACCGGAGATAAAGCCACACGGCATGCTGGATGATGGCGGGTGGGAACTGATGGCGGGCATACGAGATCGGCTGCATCCAGGCAAATTATCGTCATCGCTGGCGGAGCGCCACCGTTCCTGTGACAATGCCCTATCCTGTCCCGCCGGCTGGCGCGCCTCGCCTCCCAGCAAATCAGCGACTGACGTCTACAAACAGACTCTGAGCTAAACAAACGTTTCGCCAAGAACTTATTCTTTCTGAATGGGAGAAAGTTTCCGACACAACAAAGGCCGTGGAAAGCCCGAAGGCACCACGGCCAAGTATGAGGAGGACTTGCAACACACTCTCAAAAACAATAATATAGTACAACACATGAAAATAAAATGCTATAAAGATGCAGACTGAGCACTGGAACATGCGAGTTTGGTCTTTCCTTCTGCTAACGCCTGCGTGCCTTGGCCGAGGCCGTCAGTGACGGGTGGCGGTCGCCTATGCTTAGAACACCGTTAAAAGACCGATGATGTGAGTGACGTGGATGCCGTCGGCACTCAGTGGGCAATCCAGACCTTCGTAAAGCCTGGACTTTGTCGCGGCATAATGCACATCGCCCGTGCATGTCATCGGACGACGCTCAGCGATGACGCGCTGATAATATCGCCATAGCACCTGGCGGTGACTCTGCGGATCGTTCCATCGCAGGATTGCGCCTAACCGCCCAGTCTCTACATGTGCCTTCGCGTTTTCGCCGATCAGACGGGTGCGGAACTCTCCGTGCGACAGTACTTCAACCAGGAACAGGTCGGGAGCAGCATTGAAGTGATCGAGTACGTCAAAACGTTCCTTGCGGGGAAGGTCATCGGCACCTTCCCGCCACCACCAATCCCGGAGAGAAGAGGCGGCAGCAGATCGCAAAGCACTATCTGGCATACAGACATGCTCTGCCTGCTCGAACAAACCGCGGATAACGTCGGTGCGATATGACAACATCAGGAGACTTATCCTTGAACGAACTGGTCTAAGTGACGCGAAAAATAGCAACATTGTTGTATGTCGTTTGATGCGGCGATTGCAAAATTATCCTCTTGGAGTGTCAATCGGCTTCGGACTCTGGGTTGTTCATTCTTCTGTGTGCAAAGATGTTGGAGGAAATGCAGAAGAACATACTCTCCCATACGGCTGCGATGACGCGGGCCGGGAGCTATAGCGGAATTTGGGTGACGAGGTCTTCAGGCGGCGTTCTGTGATGTCGGCACGCTGACCTCGATGCCGTCGCGGAATTTGGCGCCCTGGATGACTTTGGGCAACTGGTTTTCGCCCTGAAGTCGCCGCCAGGTTCTGGATGCTGGCGAGATCAGCTTGAAGACCATGAGCTTGGCGGTGTCCTGGGAAAGCGCGCCCTTGGTGCGCACCGTCCGGTGACGGACCGTGGCAAAGACGCTCTCGATCGGGTTTGTTGTCCGGACATGATCCCAATGCTCGGCGGGGAAATCGTAGAAGGCCAGCAGGGCCTCGCGGTCCTTGGTCAGGCATTCCACGGCGCCGGAGTACTTGGCGCGACCTTGGTGCAAAAATAGCCATGGGAGGCTGTCACTGCGGCAGACGGTTGGGTATAGAGGCCGCCCGCTGAACTCGAGGACCCTGATGCCGTACAAGGCGAATGAACCGCGCCGTCACAAAATCCCGAAGGCCCGATACAGAATCGAGAACTGGGCGGAGTACGACGCGGCATTGCGCCAGCGTGGCAGCCTGACGGTCTGGGTGACACCAGAGGCGATCGCCGCGTGGGCACCGGCAACAACCGGCCGGCGGGGCCGGCCGCGGGACTATTCGGACGTTGCGATCGAAGCGGGACTGATGCTGAGGCTGGCGTTTGGTCGGCCGTGGCGTCAGACCGAAGGCATGCTGGGGTCGATCATGGACCTGCTCGGCCTGGCCCTGCCGGTGCCGGATCATACGACCTTCTCGCGCCGCAGCGCCGACCTGAGTGTCGCGACGGCCCTGAAGAAGGCGAGCGGCCCGGTCCACGTGGTGATCGACAGCACTGGCTTGAAGGTATTCGGGTCGGGCGAGTGGCTGCAGGAGAAGCACGGTGGCAAGCCGCGCCGGAGCTGGCGCAAGCTCCACCTGGCGGTCGATCCGGACAGCGGAGAGATCCTCGCCTCGGAACTGACCACGACGGACGACGGCGATGCATCCCTAGTCGGCCTGCTGCTCGAGCAGATCGACTGTCCGATTTCGGCAGTGTTTGCTGATGGCGCATATGATGGAGAGCCAATCTACCGCTCCGTCGCCGGCCACACGCCCGACGCCGCGGTGATCATTCCGCCCCGATCAACCGCGGTGCCGAGCGACACGGCTGAAACCGCCCCGACCCAGCGCGACCGACACATCGAGATGATCGGGGAGCGCGGTCGGCTGGGATGGCAGCGCGCGGTCAACTACGGAAAACGCTCGTCGGCGGAGGTGGCGATGTTCCGGTATAAGAAAGTGATCGGCCGCGGTCTTCATGCCCGGACTCTGCCCACACAGAAGACCGAGGCCAAGGTCGCCTGCAAGGTGTTGAACATCATGACCGGCTTTGGCATGCCAGTCTCCCGCCGGATCGCCTGACCTCGGCGCGAAAGGCCGAAATCCGACCACTCCCTCATTTCTGCACCAAAGTCCCACGATCTCAGACAAGCCTCCTGGAATAGTTGCAGCGCATGAAGCTTCGGGCGACACGCTCGATCGAATGGAGCATACTGCGGCAGGCCTGCAGAGAGGACCAATAGCATGACCTCATTCCACCTGATCACCGATGATGAACTCGCCCAGTTCAATGCGGTGCTGCGCGAGAACGGCTGGGGTGAAGAGGATTTCGAACTTCAGGAGGAAGAACTCGACCAGGCGCAAGCCGAGGTAGAGAACTGTACCGGTCAGGTCGGCATAAGGAACCTTGTCACCCAGGCGGTTGAGGTTTATCGCCTGGGACCAGGATGGGAATGGGTTGTCGATTTTACTAGGGATCTCAGCAACGGCAAATTCGGTAAACCGCCGGGCACATCGTCGAGGCCCTGATTGGCGGTTCTGCGTTGATGACCCTCGGGGACACCTGATTCGTTGCTCACGTGGCGGTCGTGTCGCTTGGTTGGTAGGAAATTGGCGGGTGGCGTAATCTCCT
>NZ_AVFK01000069.1 GCF_000936425.1 Skermanella aerolata KACC 11604
TCGCCGCGCTGCAGGACCTGATCTCCGCCGCCTGATACAGCTTCTGGTACTCAGGCGTCTGTCTGCTACGCAACTTTCCCCGAATGCTGACAGAACCATTGAGAAGAGGGCGGGACGTATCGCATGATTGCAGTCCTGTTGGACTGTGAGGCGATCATGGACATCGACACCGACCGGATCGACGATGCTGTACTGGCGCTTTTGTGGTTGGGGATTCACGACGGTGCGCACGCGTGGAAGTCTTTCGACTGGGACGCGATCGACCGGCTGCATACCAAGGGGCTGATCCACGATCCGGTCGGCAGGGCCAAGTCGGTGGTTTTCACCCCGGACGGCCTGGCTCGCTCGGAGCAGTTGTTCCAGGAACTGTTTGCAAAATGTTGAACCGGCTGGTGCCGAGGTCACGCCGCTCTAGCCTGCTCCCGGATTGTGGTTCGGCTCAGACGAATGACCCTGGATCGGCAAGGGGTCATTCGCCGCAAGTCGTCGTTTCGCCATGACTTCGCATGCCCGACGAAGTGTCACTCAGATGCCGATAAAGGGTCTGAGCCGACGCCGATTCACACACAAGCATCGCTCCCAGCTTTTCCTGCCTGCGGCAGGGACTCGACCCGCTGTTTTTCACGGCGCACGCTTTCCCGCATACGGCTTCCACCTCGGGTGTCTGACGGCAAAGCGTTCCTGCGGTCAAGGTTGAAGGATGCGCGGTTTGGGGAGCCAGTCGTTGGTGATCTTGGCGATCCTCTCCCACGTCTGGCTCTAATTTGCCCGGCGGCTTAGCGAGATCGCATAAGCCGGCGAGCGGATTTCGAACATCGGGTCATTCGCCGGGCCAGTGATGCCGTCCGGCAGGTTCACGACCGGGTCGAAGGTATTGGCGTCACAGGTCGCGTCAGGCGCCATGGACACGATTGCGAGCGTGCCGAGTTTGACCTGCTTGCGGCTTTCCTCGGGCCACATCGCAGTGACGTCGTTAACTGGATCGCCTGGTTCGCCGAGAATCGCCACCAGATCGAATGAAGCCGGTGCCTTGGCCAGCCGCCCCATCAGCTCGTCAGCGTAGAAGCTGGTCTCCTTGGACTTCAGTTCCTCCTCGGTAAGCCCGAGCTGGCCGGCGGCCGCAATGAACTTCAGTTTTGCTACCCTGACTTCACCAGCCGCATTGGTCAGTGTGTAGGCATGCACCCCCCAGTAGTCGACACCCGCAAAGCTCGCGGGCACCGGACGGGCGTTTAGCCAGGCACTCTGCCGTGTCGTCTCGGGATTGGCCTCCGCGAAGGCCTTGATCTTGTCGGTATCGGCCTTTCCATCCGGGCCGGGCAGCCGCAGTTGGATGCCATTCAGCAATTGCTCCGGCGACTTCGCGCCAAAGACCGGGGCCGAAATGAAGACGAATACGAGATCGCCCTCAGTATCCTCCAGCCGCATGGAGAAACCGCGCGTCACGGCCTTTGTTTTGTCGGAGATGGTCGGGTTGCTGCCACCCATCGAGAAGCGGGCCGTGACGGGCACGGTTCTGGCGAGATGAGGCGCCTTTGACAACCCCGCAGCTTCCGCGGAGGGTGTGAAGCTACCCTTGACGCAGGTTCCCTTGGCCCCGCTTGCGCGGACCATCGGGTGATTTCCACCAAGCGCGAACTGACCGTCGACGATTGCTTGCACATCCACGTCCTGGGCCAGAGCGGATGAAGCAACAAGGCACGTGATGATGACTGCTGAAGCCAGGAAAATGGGTGCTGTTGTCATAGGATAACCCTCATTGTGCGGGAAAGCGCCAAGCTGCCCGGAGCCCGACAATGCTGACGGACTTGAGAACCATCTTCAAGCACCCCGTTGGACGGTGGTTTCGCTGTTACAATCCACCGCCTTCAGCGAGGTGGAGGTCGCCGAGGATGCCGGTCGACACCGCCAGCCCCTGCCCCGCCGCCTGGTCATCCCACCGGACGTCGAGTTGCCTACGCTGACTTCTCCTAAGGGCACTTCTTTTGAAAGTTAAGCCCGTAATTGATGTCCGATGATGGTGCTTGTCAGCATTATTCAGGCGTTATGGGAGGCACTGCACTCGGGTAAGGTCACCTGCCAGGATGGCTCTTTCCACATCGACTCTTCTCGAGGTGCTATAGCCACTCTTCATGTGCAGCCGGGCGGTATCTGGCCTGTCCAAGGGTGCGCCTGCTCCAGCTGGGCGGCAAACGATAGCAAGGTCGTTTCTTCACCAAAACGTCCGACCGCCTGTACACCTACCGGCAAGCCGTCCGGCGTCCGGTGCAAAGGCAAGTTGGCTGCAGGCTGACCTGTAACGTTCCAGATCGGTGTGAAAGGCATGAAGGCGAAGGTTCGCTCGGCCGCGTGGTCCAGCAGCGGACCGTATCGCAGCAGGCCACCGATACCGAAGCGCGCCATGAGGCTCTGCAGTGCCGCTTCGACCCCCACTGGACGAAGAGCGCCGTGTGTGACTGGTGGAAGGGCCAGGGTCGGCGTCAACAGCACGTCGAAGCGGTCAAAAAAGACGCCAATGGGCCGACTGGCGCGGTGCAGTTTTTCCAGAGCGATGGATAGCGTCTCGGCCGAAAGGGCACGGCCGAGCTGACGGCACAGCCACGTAGTATCCTCGACTTCGGTGCGCCGAGCCCTGACGCCCGTGGCCTCTTCAGCAATGGCGAATTCCTGGGCAACGGCCGCCAGGAACACGGTCATGAACCAGGAGAAATAGCGCGCAGGCAGAGGCGGTGCCGCCGCCTCGACATCGTGCCCAAGATCCTCACAGAGTTTCGCAGCAAGCTCCACCGCGATCCGGCATTCCGTATGGACGGCGGCGCCAGTCGGTGCGACGGCGCTGAAGGCGATCCGTAGCCGCCCGGGGGGCCTCGCAGCAGCCTCGGTAAAGGACAGTGCAGGCGGTGCCAGACCGTACGGAGCGCCTGTGTCCGCTCCGGCTATGGCGTCCAGCAGTGCAGCACTGTCGCGAACGCTGCGCGTGACAGCGTGACCCACCGCAAGGCCATGCCAGGCTTCTCCCATAAACGGCCCATTGGGTGTGCGTCCCCGGGTCGGCTTGAGGCCGAACAAGCCGCAACACGAGGCCGGAATGCGGATGGACCCGCCTCCGTCAGTGGCATGCGCCATGGGCACGCTGCGCGCCGCCACGTGAGCGGCTGATCCACCGGATGAGCCTCCCGCCGTGTGATGCAGAGCCCAGGGATTATGCACCCTGCCGAAGTCTCGGGGTTCCGTTACCGGGGTCAGCGATAGTTCTGGAACCTTTGTGCTGCCGAGCAGGATGAGCCCAGCAGCCCTGAAACGCCGCACCAGTTCGCTGTCTCCCGACGCGATGCGCCCGCGCCAGATGCGGCTGCCATTATGATAGGGAATGCCGGCTGCGACATGCATGTTGTCCTTGAGCAGGAACGGCACCCCAGCGAAGGGTCCTTGCCGCGGTGGGCCAGCGGCTTCTGCCCGTGCGAGATCGAGCGCCCATTCCGCCATGCCACTCAGCCGAGGCTCTGCGCGCTCCAGATGGGCTATGGCCGCTTCGACAAGCTCCGATGCCGTAATCTCCCGGTGCCTTACCAGCCGGGCGAGGTCCGTCGCATCAAGCAGGGCATACTCCTTCAAACTCACTGATTGTTACTCCGGCTCGATTATTTGTGAGATCTGCGCTTAGACGGAAGCATGGCAAAATGTGGAAGCCAATACTGTTTACAACAACCAGAAGCTGCGTTCATCTCAACATATTTTTCCAAAAGGCTGCGTCCGGGAGGCACCATCCTATCTGCAGCAGACATCCTCTCCATCACCTCCTACACTTTGCTATGCTCCCCTGCACCCCAAGCGCCACTTCGGCTGGATCCATAAGCCAGCACTGCCCTGCGATTTGACCGGCAGCGAATGAGCACCCGATCCAGCTTGCTGGACGGGTGCTCCTGGCGGTTGCTGGACGCCTACATTACCTGGTATTCCGACGATACAGGATAACAGTCTATTTCCTGACCAGAGGGGCAGCGATCTTCTTTGCTTGCTCCAAGTGCTGCTTGAGAGCTGGAAGCTGAGCTGTGGCAAAGGTTCGAAGCTGCTCGTCCTTGCTGGCTGCCTGAACCGCCCCGGGTTTACCGGAGGCCCCGTTTCTTGAGAGACTGGGGTCATCATGACGAAACAGGCATCTCCCAAATACGCCGCTGAAGTCCGCGAACGCGCAGTGCGGATGGTGTTCGAGCACGAAGGTGGCGTGTTGCAGGGATATGCGGGATCGCGTAAGGGAGGGCCTGTTTCGATGCTCCGGATCTCGCCTTCATGCCGCATAAAGCCAATGCAGCCCGCCGCCATCATATTCCGCCGCCGAAGCGACGCGTGACGAACTGGGCAGCGTATAACGAGGCGCTGCGGCAGCGAGGCAGTCTGACCGTATGGTTCACCGATGAGGCGATTTCCGCCTGGAAAGCCGCGCCGCGCGCGACGCCGGGTGGTCAGCCCCACTACTCCGATCGCGCGATTACGACAGCTCTGACGTTGCGCGCTGTGTTCCACCTCGCGCTGCGCCAGACCGAGGGGTTGATCGGCTCGATCCTCCATCTGCTCGGCCTCGACCTGCCGGTGCCGGAGCCCGTCAGGGCCAGCGCAGCTAATTCTCGACCCTCAGCCGGCGAGCCTGAAGCCTGGAGTTGCCGACGCAGCCCGACGCCACCGGTGGAGCGCTTCATCTCATGGTCGACAGTTCGGGACTGAAGCTGAGCGGGCCGGGCGAATGGCTGATCGAGAAACACGGCACCAGCAGGCGGCGCTCCTGGCGCAAACTGCATATCGGTTTTGACGCGGTGACCGGCCGGATCGACGCCTCCATCCTGACCGAGCGTGACGTCGATGACGCCTCCCAGGTCGAACTCCTGCTCGACCGTGTCGCCGAGCCCGTCGAGATCTTCATGGGCGACGGCGGCTATGACAGAACCGGCGTTTACACCGCTCTGGACGAGCGGCATCCGGACGCGAAGGTGATCGTTCCACCCCACGCTGATGCCGTGCTCAGCGCCACAGCCGACACTGACCCAACCAGCGCGACCGTCACATCTAGGCGATTGCCGGGAAAGGGCGGATGGCCTGGCAGCGCGACAGTGGCTATAACGAAAGGGCCTGCGTCGAGGGCCAGTTCGCACGCTGGAAGCAGATGATCGGTGACGGGCTGCGTTTCCATGGCGACGAGGCTCGCGCCACCGAGGTCGCTATCGCCGCCCAGATCCTCAACCAGATGCTCGACCGTCCGAACTCAGTCCGCATTGCATGATCAACGGTGGGGAATGGCGGCTCCTTCGCCTCTCCCCCCTCCACGCAACACGCTGGCGCAGGGCGGCGGCATTCGTAGCCGGACCCTAAGCCTGGTTCAGCGCATCGGCGCCGTCTCCATGCCGAAACCGCCGCTTGATCCGTTTTTCGTCGCGGTCTGATCCATGAACGGAATCAGTGTTCCTTCATGTTCGGCAGATATGGAGAACCCCAGCCGAATAACATAGGCACTGCCAGGTACGTCTGGTACCGTCAGACAGTCGACAACAAGCATCCCGGTTCAGAAAACCCGTCTTTTGAAGTTCTTTACTCTCTTGTCAATGACTGATGGAGGATGCGTTGCTTAGAGCGTCGGACAACGAGATTGTCGCAGTCCGGACAAAGCCCAGCGCTGATATGCTGGCAGCCGGAATGCAGGCTGGAGGCGTCACTTCCGAGATCGCGTACAAGGTCTTCAGCGTAATGCTTGCGATCAGCAGAAAAGAGCTGGAAGCCCTGCTCTCAGCACCTCCGCCAACGGAGGACACGGCGGCGGGCAGCGATCCAGCGGTGCCGGTTCCGCCGTCTCCCTGACATCGCTCAGCCACAGCCGGCGTGCAGCCGCGGAGCCATGGATGCCTCAGCTGATGGCGCTCAGGTTATCGATCTGTTGGTCGTCTCCAATTCTCCAGAGAGCGTCGGGAGATTGGAAGTGTCGGCCAACATCAACTCCTGGAACCCAGTGCCCATCCGTGCTTCGAAATGGCTCGGACCTTCGGCTCCTCTGATCTATTGATGTTCGCGACGGCGACCGGCTCCTCCACTCACCACCCGGTCCGCCACATTCCGGCATAGGTCGCCGGATCAGGAGAGCGTCATCTCCGCTTTGACGTTGTCGGCGATGATGGCGTCGACGACGTCGTGGTCGATCCTGCCTTCGGACTTGAAGTCAATGCGCACCCGGTAGGCCGCCGCGGAAGTAGCCGCCACAGCCTGTTCGACACCGACGCCGACGAACCGGGCATGGTCATTGAAGCCGCCCTGCCTGCGGCCGAGCGCCAGCAGGTCGGGATCCTGGACAAGTGCCTCCTGCAGACCCTGGCAGAAGCTGCCGGCATCGAAGCCGGGCCGCCCCGCCTCGACAACGACATCGAAGTAGACCGACCGCGGCCGGGTTGGAGTGATCGGGTCCTGGTTTTCGGTCAGATGGTCAACAGCGTCCAAAATGGAAGTCCCTGCATAATTTCGAACAGAATCAAAGCCGGCCCCTGCGGCTATTCAGCGTCTTTATATCACATCAGGATTGCTGGACCATGAACCGTCCAATCGATCAGCTGCCGGGCCGAAGTGACTTCGGTGGACACAGCCGCTCACAGGCGTGTCTTCGTTTCCCTGCGACCCCAACTTTGCTTTGGCGGTTGCACCGCTTCCCCGTATTCAGATCCGACGCAGGACCTTCTCGGTGACGTTGTTGCGCCAGAGGTCGGATGAGCGCATGTAGCGGCGGGCGACCTCGACCGACTTGTGGCGGATCTGGCACATGACGTCATGGAGCTGGGCCTCCGCCACGGCCGCCGTGGTGGCGAGTCCGGCGCGCAGGCTGTGGCCGGAGTAGCTGCGGGTGGCACCCGACAGCGAGGCTGCCGAAGGTGCTTTCCATCAGCCCCGGATCGCCGTCGCGGATCGCCTCGGCGGTGTCCCTGACCAGGCGAACCACTGCCTTGTCCGACAGCCGGTTGGCGGTCATGACGCCGCCGGCGCGCAGGCCGACGAACAGCGGATCGTCGCAGTGCCGGGGCATCGCGGTGCTCGAGCCAGCGGCGCAGGACGGTGGGGGCGCACAAGTCGGGATTGTCGGAGCGCGAGACCGCGACCGCCTGCCCGGCCCCGTGCTGGTCGGTCTTGGAGCGCCGGACCGTCAGCACGACGCCCTGGCCCTCTACAAACTCGAGGTCGCCAACATCGAGCCCGACGATCTCGGATCGCCGCAGGGCATCGCCGAATCCGGCGAGCAGGATGGCACAGTTGCGCAGGCCGAGCGGCGTGTCGGGCTGGGCGCGGACCATGCGGGCCAGCATCGCCGGCGTGATCGATGTCGCCTGCCGCGATGGCCGGGGGCGTCGGCGCCGGCGGATGCCGTCCATCAACAGGGCGATGCTCGGGTGAACGGGGTCGAGCGACAGCCCGACCAGGCGGTGGGCTGTGACGATCGCGGCGAGGTGGACCTGGAGCGTCGCGACGGCGAGCCGCTCGGCCGCGGATGTGAGATACATTCCGACCAGGGGAGGATCGCCGCTCAGCGCCGGCAGGCCGAGGCGGGTACACCAGGCGTCGTACTGGCGTCAGGCCGAGCGGTAGGCGCGCAGCGTTCCCGGTCCGTGGGCCTGGGTGGCGTAGATCGCGGCCTGGGCGGCCAGGTCGCGGATCCCGTCGGCGCGCTCAGGGTCGAAGGCGCCGGCGGGCAGCCCGAGGTCACCCTTAGCGCCGTCCAGGAGAATCAACCCTTCCACCCCCGGATCCGCGACTGGAGCATCTGCCCTATGGCTTCAGCCGCCGTTGAGCGCGTCCTTGACGCCTTTGCCGGCGGTGAACTTAGCGGCCTTGGAAGCTGAGATCGTGATCGGCGCACCGGTCTGAGGGTTGCGGCCCTGTCGCTCACCGCGTTCGGAAATCCCGAAGGTGCCGAAGCCGGTGATGCGGATCTCGTCGCCCGCCTTGAGCGTATCGGTGATCGTGCCGACCACCGCCTCAACCGCCTTGCCGGCATCGGCCTTGGTCAGGCCGGCGCGCTCCGCAACAGCGGCAATCAGTTCCGTCTGGTTCATCGTCAACCTCCCTCAAACAGGCTGCCTCCATCGGCAGCTTCTCTCCGATTGCCATTGGTTCGACTGCGTGACAAGGCAAACGCGCCGGACAGCCCGCATCTCCGGCCGATTTCGCGGGTGTGGTTGCAACGGCGCTACACCCGATAGAGCATTCCGTCCGGAATGGTGGATGTGCCGGACCGGAGGTGAAAACGGCACGAACGGATCGGGCGACCGATTTGCCCGCAGCGGTGCTGATCGTCAAGGATCCGGTAGGCAACCCGGATGCCAGTCCCCGCTCATCCGGTTCGTCTGGCCTGTCCGGCGTCACGTCACGATGGCCCTATAGTCCGGGACGGATCTGAAACGGCACCGTCAACTTGAGGGGGGAGTCGGTGTTGCCAATCAGGAGGTTCGCCGGCATGGAGGCAGCATGACATCGCCCTCTTCGGCGCCCAGCTATGCCGACCATCGGTTTCTCGCAGAAGTGATCAGTTGCGCGGTTTACCTCTACTGTCGCTTCCCGTTGAGCCTTCGGATGGTGGAGGAGATGCTGGCGGTGCGCGGGATCGCGGTCAGCCACGAGACGGTGCGCAAATAGGGCCTGAGCCCGAAGGGCAACGCCGAGTCCGTTTTTTTTTGGCTGCGCAATCGCCGGGGATCCGCCGACGGCGCCCGTAGGGCGGCGATAAGCGGCTCCTCGACGAGATGGTCGTCACGATAGCGGGCAGGAAGCACGATCTCTGGCGTGCCGTCGACCAGGACGGCTTACCGCCCGAAGGGCGTTGCCAAGGCCCGTTCTCGACGTCCTGATCCAGAGCCGGCGCAACACCAAGGCGGCCAAGCGCTTGGCTCACGCCAGTTGCTGAAGAAGCAGCGCCGGGCGCCGCGTGTTGTGGTGACCGACAAGCCGGGCTCATGTGGCGCGGCGAAGAGGGAGATCATGCCCAGCGTCGAGCATCGCCAACACAAGGGGCTCAACAACCGAGCCGAGAACTCCCACCAGCCAACCCGCCGATGGGAACGACAGATGAAGCGGTTCCAGTCGGTCCGCCACGTTCAGCGCTTCGTCTCGATCCACGATCCCATCGTCAACCTTATCCACTCCCGCCGAGACCACGTCACCGCCAGCCAGTACCGCGCGGCTCGGTCCCAGACCTTCGAGGCTTGGGCCGAAATCTCCGGCGCCCGTTCGGCCGCCGAATTCTCGAACCAGGGCTGCGCCCATCCCTGCAGGCGGCCCCACCGCGGTCAGAGGTCGATCAAGTTGACGGTGTCAATCGCTGGCTTGACAAGCGGAAGCAGATCGCGATTTACTGGTCTGACCACTGTATGGCCTGTTGGGGGGAGCTGCTGCCGATGTCCACCATTCTTGCCAAAGGCGAGGATCTTTCGGGTACGGAGCAGGTGTTCGCCTTCTTCCGCAACGCACTGCTCGACGGTTCGCTGAAGCCCGGAGAACGCCTGCTGGGTGAGCGCGAGCTTTCGCTCAGGCTGGGCGTCTCCCGGCCGCTGCTGCGCGAGGCGCTGCGCTCGCTGGCCATGCTCGGCTTCCTCGATATCCGCCACGGCAAGGGCGCCTACGTCCGGCAGGCTGACATCAGCGTGCTGTCTGATTTCTTCACCTTCAGCCTCGCCCAGCAGCCCGACATCCTCGATGACGTCATGCAGGCACGAATAGCCATCGAGTGTCAGGCGATCCGGCTCGCCTGCCAGCGCGCGACGGAAACCGATCTGAAGCGCATCGGCTCCAGCCTGACCCGCCTGATGGACACGCTGCACGATCCCGTCGAGGGGGGAGCTTCGGACTTCGCTTTCCATCAAACCATCGTCGAGGCCGGTCACAGCGATGCGCTGACCACCCTCTACGGCGCGATCGGCGAACTGCTGCGCCGAAGCCACGTCCAGCGACGCGCGGTGACGGTTTCGGAGCCCGGGATCGTCGATTACCTCGTCGAGGCTCATCGCGAGGTGTTCCTGTCGATCGTGGACCGCGACGCGGACGCTGCCGATCGCAAGCTGCGCGACCATTTCGCGATCGGCGACGAGTTCCGCCGGCGCAGCCTGATCTCGGCCTACGCACGGAGGCCGCAGAGCTGACTACCCAGCCTGATCAACAAGCATAAAAATTTTGGGAGGAAATTCACGTGCTGCACAGAACGATCTTCGGCGCCATGACCAGCGCGTTCGTCGCGCTTGCAATGACCGGGGCGGCAGTTTCAGCCGAGCTGCGTTACGCCCATGTCGGCGCCGAGGGCGATATCCAGACGATCTACGCGGCCGAAGCCGCGAAGGGGATCGCCGCGGCGACCAGCGGTGGTGTCACGGTCACCGTTTATCCGGCAAGCCAGCTCGGCGGCGTCGCCGAGATGGTCGATGGGGTCAGGATGGGGTCCATTCAGATGGGCCATCACGACTTCGCCTCGCTCGCGCGCCTCGTGCCGGAAGTAGCGGTGTTCAACGCCCCCTTCATCTACCAGGATGGCGAACACGCGCTGAAGGCGACCGACCCGGCAACCTCGCCGGCGCTCCAGGCGATCAACGAGAAGCTGGTCGCCCAGGGTGTGCGCATCATCGGCCGCATCTACCGCGGCGACCGCCAGATCTCATCCAACTTCCCCGTCAAGAGCCCGGCCGACCTTGCCGGCAAGCCGTTTCGCGCCGTGCCGCTCGAGCTCTGGGTATCGATGGTGAAGGGTTTCGGAGCGATCCCCACCCCGGTCGAGGTGGCCGAGCTTCCGACCGCCCTGATGACCGGGGTGGTCGTCGGCCAGGAGAACCCGCTGACGATGATCGCGTCGAACAACCTCAACGAGGTGCAGTCGCACATCGCGATGACCGGCCACATGCGCGCCGTCCTGGCCGTTTTCGTCAACGAGGAGATCTGGCAGGACCTGACCGGGGAGCAGCGCACGGCGATCACCAAGGTGCTCGACGACGAAGCGAGGAAATCGCTCAAGATGGCCCAGGAGGGTGAAGCCAAGCTCGTTGAGCAACTGAAAGGCCGCGGCATGACCATCATCACCGAGGCGGACGGGCTGGATAGAGCCGCCTTCCGCGAGAAGGTCGGCACCCAGATCGCGCGGGACTTCCCGAACTTCACGCCCCTGATCGAGCAGATCCAGGCCGTGAAGTAGCCGCAACGGCCGGCGAGATCCCTCGCTCGGCCATCCCGCGCGGCCTTCGTCTCCCTCGCTGGGAGACGAGGCTCCAGCTGACAGGAGACAGACATGCACATTGCCGAACGTGCTCTCACGGCGTTCGTCGTCGTCGTGATGGCCGGGCTCGTTCTCGTACCGACGGCGCAGGTAATCATGCGCGGCGTCTTCGTGCTGCCGTTCATCGGAGCCGAGGAGTTCACGCGCTTCCTTTTGATCTGCCTGATCTTCTGTGCGTACCCGCTGGTGGTCCAGAACGGCGAGAACATCGTTATGGGCGAGTTCAAGGCGATGATGCCCAGGCTTCCCCGCCGCATCGTGAACCTCACCATCTCGATCCTGGCGATCGCCGCCACCGGCTTCATCGCCTACGTCACCGCCACGAACATCTCCCGAAACCTCACCAACGCGACGCCGACGCTTGGCATCCCGTTCTGGATTTTCCTTGGGGCGACTCTGTTCGGCTTCGCCGGCGCAGCACTCGTCCATCTCCTCCACCTGCGCAAGCCGCCGCAGGCCGACACCAACATCGCGGTCTGAAGAACCATGGGTTTCGCCGTCGTCATCGCCTTCCTGGCGCTCTTCATGCTGGGCTTCCCGGTGGTCTACGCCATCCTGCTGCCCTCGATCGCCTATGTGCTGATCGAGGGACTGCCGCTCGGCCTCCTCGCCCAGCGCATCACCTATGCCCTCGACTCCTTCCCGCTCGTCGCGGTGCCGCTGTTCATCTTTGTCGGCAACCTGATGAACCTGTCGGGGATAACCGACCGCATCTTCCGCTTCGCCTTTACGCTGGTCGGCCGCATCCCGGGCGGGCTGGCTCAGGTCAACGTCTTCGGCAGCCTGATCTTCTCCGGGATGTCGGGCGCAGCACTTGCCGACATCGGCGGCCTCGGACGGATCGAAATCGACGCCATGAAGAAGCGCGGCTTCGATCCTTCCTTCGCCGGCGCGGTCACCGCGGCGTCGGCGACGCTCGGACCGATCTTTCCGCCGTCGATTCCCCTGATCGTGTACGGGTCGGTCACAAGCGTGTCGATCGTGCAGCTCCTGGTAGCCGGCATCATGCCGGCGCTGGTCTGCACGCTCATGCTGATGCTGACTGTGCTCATCGTCGCCATCCGCCACAACCATCCGCGTGCCGACCACTGGCCGACGCCGGGGCAGGTCTTGCGCGACTTCCTGCCCGCGCTGCCGGCCATCGTCGCTCCTGCGCTCATGATCGCCGGCATGACCTTCGGCGCCTTCACGCCGACGGAAGCCGCGGCGATGACGGCGGTCTATGTCATCGTCATCAGCGCCGTCGTCTATCGAGAGCTCAGCGTCGAACACCTGTGGAACTCGGCCTTGCTCACGGCCCGCAGCTCGTCGGCGATCCTGATCATCGTCGCCGCCGCCGCGCTGTTCGGCTGGATCCTGGCGGTGGAGCAGGTGCCCCAGACCTTCGCCGCCGCGCTGCTGACGCTCTCCAAGGACCCGCTGGTCCTGCTCATCATCGCCAACCTCGTCTTCTTCATCGCCGGCATGTTCCTCGACTCGACGACGGCGACCCTGCTGCTGGTTCCGATCATCGCGCCGCCGCTCGTGCTCGCCGGGGTCAACCCGGTGCAACTCGGCATCGTCACCATCTTCAACCTGATGATCGGCCTGCTGACGCCGCCGATGGGACTGTCGCTGTTCCTCGTGTCCGACATCGCCAAGGTTTCGATACGACAGCTCCTCAGGGCGTTACTGCCCTTCTACATCCCCCTTCTGTCCACACTTGCGATCCTCACCTTCGCGAAGGATTTCACGCTGTGGCTGCCCCGTTTGATCGCCCAATAGACCTCGGAGAATTTCCAGCATGCGCATCGTCATCGGTTCCGACCACGCCGGCTTTCCGCTCAAGGCGACCATCATCGAGCACATCAGGTCGCTGGGCCACGACGTCCACGACGCCGGTTCCTACGATCCCAATCCCGTCGACTTTCCTGACATCGCCAGGGCGGTGACCTCGTCGATTGTCGATGGCAAGGCGGATCGGGGATTGATGGTGTGCGGCACCGGCGTCGGTGCGTCGATTGCCGCCAACAAGGTGAAGGGGATCCGCGCGGCGGTCTGCCACGACGTTCACTCCGCGCACCAGTCGGTCGAGCACGACGACGTCAACGTGATGTGCATCGGTGCGCAGATCGTCGGCGCGTGGCTCGCCAAGGATCTGGTCGCTTCCTACCTTCAGGCCGAGTTTTCGACCGACGAGGATTTCCGCCGCCGCGTGCGCAAGCTGGCCGAGATGGACGCTGAGCGTTAGGACGGCCAAGATTTCGGCATGGTTCGCTCGCCGCTGTCGGAACCGCTTGCAACGGATGCTGACGGGAGCATGGCACGGTGTGGGAGGCTGTTGACCCGAAGGTGTTTGCTGCGAATAAATACGTTGGTGCACGGATGTCGTTGTTGCCCCTGCGGGATGGACTCGGTAGGGAGCCTGCCCCTTCCTGATCGCCTCATCTGACCATGCCGCACAAACACAATGCCAACCGTCGCCACCGGATCCCGAGGAGCCGTTACAAGGTGACGAACTGGAAGGCCTACGAAGCTGGCCTGCGCCAGCGCTGCTCGCTGACGATCTGGTTCACCGAGGAGGCGGTTGCAGCGCCGCGGACGACGCCGGGCGGTCAGGCGCGCTATTCGGATCTCGCGATCGAGACGTCGCTGATCCTGAGGACAGTGTTTCACCAGCCGCTGCGGCAGGCAGAAGGGTTGGTCGACTCCTTGCTCGAGTTGATGGGGTTGGATCTGCCGGTGCCGGACCATAGCACCCTGAGCCGACGATCCAGGACACTGACGATGGCTCCGCAGGCCTGTATAGCGAGCGGCCCGGTGCACCTGCTGGTCGACAGTACCGGCGTGAAGCTCAGCGGGCCGGGCGGGTGGCTGGTCGAGAAGCATGGAACCCAGCGCCGTCGCGCCTGGAGGAAGCTGCACCTTGCTGTGGATACGAGGACCGGCACGATCGTCGCCTCGACCCTGACCGGCAAGGAAATCGATGATGCCGCCGAACTCGGCCCGCTGCTTGACCAGATCGAGGTGCCGCTTGCGGCGGTCGTTGCCGACGGCGCCTACGACCAGGACCGGGTTTACGATGATGTGGCCGGACATTCCGTGGAAGCAGCGGTTGTCGTGCCGCCGCGCTCGACGGCTGTGCTCAGCCCATCGGCCGAAACCGATCCAACCCAGCGCGACTGCCATATCGAGGCCATTGCCGAGCAGGGCCGGATGGGGTGGCAAAAAACCTCGGGCTACAATGCGAGAGCCGGGGCGGAGGGGTGCGATGAGTTGATGCAAGCGCATCATCGGCGACACCTTGCGCTCGCACACCCGCACGGCCCAGGAGGTCGAAACCAGGATCGCCGTCACCGTTCTTAACCGCATGTTCGACCTTGGACGCCCGAACTCCGTCCGCGCCGCCTGATGATCAACGAACCAGGGAAAAATCCGTGCTCGTCTGCCTCCATGCACCAGAGCAATGGTCCGATCTTCCGAGCCAAGGATGTCGATCAGCAGCCTTCTACCCATATTGGCACAAACCGGATCATATGACCATAGCTACCATCAAGAAAAGACAACTGCGAGGTGTCCCGTTCAGACTAGAGATGCTGAATGTGGCTCTTCCCTGGATGCTGACCCAGATGGAGAAACAGGGCTGATATCATACCGATCAGCTCAATCGGTACTTGGACACGGAATACAACATTCCCACCCGCAGCAAGACTTGGCCGAGTGACGGTCCTTATCTCCGGCAAAAGTACTGTAACTGGCTTACCGCATACATGACCATCCGTGGCCTACACAGGGGCCAGGACAAAATATACAGCCTGACCCAGAAAGGCTTCGACCGCGCCAAGACTTAACTCCAGGTATAAAAAATTGTATGGAAAAAGGCGTGCTAACAGGCAGAGCCGTATAAAGGGATGTTACGAAAAGCCTGGGAGGCAACAAGCCTTACCCGGCTTGGCGTATGTTTCTACCCGTTCTATGATACTGTTGATAAATTCCACCGCCGCCCGGACAGCGATGCCCGACGAGAAATCCCGCTCCAAACTAAAATGGCTGACCGAACTTTGAGTATCCGCAAGCTTAATCATCGAATTCGCCAACAGCATCGTTCTATCGCGTCATCCCTACTGGCCATTATGCTGTGTGCCGCCTCTCCTACCTTTGCAAGCGACCTGTCAGGCCGGGTCAGCCGCGTTCATGACGGCGACACCTTCACCCTCGCAGGGCAAAAAGTCCGGATCTGGGGCATCGATGCTCCTGAACTGAAGCAACAATGCGGCGGATCTGCTTGCGGAAACATCGCCCGCGATGCGCTCCAGGACCTGGTTCGGAGCAGGACGGTGGTTTGCACACAGGTTGACCGCGACCGCTACAAGCGCGTCGTTGCATCATGCCGTGCCGCTGGCCGAGACATTGGCGAGCAGATGGTCAGGTCGGGCAATGCCCTCGATTACCGCCGCTACAGCCGTGGCAGATACCGGGATGCCGAACGATCCGCCCAGGCCCGGCGTGTCGGCATGTGGTCGGGGGAGTTCGATCGGCCGTGGGACTACCGCCGCCGATAGGGCACCGTCAACTTGATCGGCGTCTGACCGCGGTGGGGCAGCTTGCGGACGTGGACGCAGCCTTGGTCTGTGATTATGCGGCCAGCCGGGCGCCGGCGATCTCGGCCCAGTCCTCGAGGGCCTGGACGCGGGCGGCGCGGTAGTCGGCGGCGGTGAGTTGGTTGCGGGGAAAGTGGAAAATTTTCCGCCCGGTTGTTGAGCCCTTTGTGCTGACTATGCTCGACGCCGGGCATGATCTCCTTCTTCGCCGCGCCGTATGAGCGCAGCTTGTCTGTCACCATGACACGCGGGGCCCGGCCCTGCTTCTTCAGGAGCTTGCGCAGCAGCCGCTTAGCCGCTTTCTTGTCGCGTCGGCTCCGGACCAGGGCCTCGAGAACGGGCCTTGGCAACGCCCTTCGGGCGGTAAGCCATCCTGGTCGACCGCGCGCCAGAGATAGTGCTTCTTGCCCGCGATCGTCACGACCATCTCGTCGAGGTGCCATTTGTCGCCGCCTTGTGGCCGGCGTCGGCGGATGCCGTTGGCAATCTCGCGGCCAAAATAAACGCCTTCGGCGTTGCCCTTCGGGCTCAGGCCCTATTTGCGCACCGTCTCGTGGCTGACCGCGATCCCGCGCACCGCCAGCATCTCCTCCACCATCCGAAGGCTCAACGGAAAGCGGAAGTAGAGGTAGACCGCGTAGCTGATCACTTCAGCAGGGAACCGGTAGCCGGCGTAGGAAGGAGCAGAGGGCGTCGTCATCCCCGTCCCATACCCGCCGGCCACCCGCCTCCGCAAGCCCCAGCGCTCAAGTTGACGGTGCCCGGAAAGGCCCTTATGGTATCGATTACCTATCTGCCGCGCAACTAAGCCCGAAAGCTTACAGAACCGACGCCAATCCACAACTGTTGAGGAAAGGGCGAACTCCGACCGCTCCCTGATTTCTGCACCATAGTCAGGCGCCGTCGGTATTACTCAGGTAGGCCAGCTTTCCTCATGGCCTCCATACACTTGGCCATGTGCTCTGGCCGCAAGAAGTTTTGCTCATGGAGGTTCGAAATGCGCAGTTGCGGCTGAATCAGTCTTAAACGGGCCATGGCTTGCCGGGCGGCTTGGTTCCGACCCCCGAGGGCAGCGCTCATCGCCAAAACTCGAAGAGCGGGAGGCCAATTCGACCGCAAGTGTAGCGCCCGTTCGGCCCAAGCCGAGGCCTCATCAAGGTCTTCCAGAAGAAAATATCCGAATGCCATCGCACTGTGCGCCAGGTGTATCAAGGGGTCCAAAGGGCTCAGGCGCATTGCGCGTTTGATATGTTCGACTGCCCGCTCGCAATCTCCCGCATAGATCCGAAGCCACCCGCTCCGCTGCCACGCCACGGCAAGGTTTGCATTCAACAGTAAAGCGTGGTCGATGAGGGCGATGCCGGTCTTGATATCGCCAACGACATGGCCAAGCGCGTGCGCACTCCAGGCCAGTGCCACCGCGTCAGCGCCCCCCAGGTCTGCACCCAGCCTGGCGAGCCGCTCCGTCTCGGCGACCTCCGCAGGTCGATCGACAGTCCAGCCGTTCGCCTTGCGCATGAGATAGCAGGCGGCCGCCAGCGCATACGGCCTTCCGAACTCAGGATCGAGTTCGATCGCATGGTAAAAGAGCTTGAGCGCGTTGTCGTGACTTGACCGTCCCCAGTGGTGCCACGCAGCCATGCCGCGCAAGAAGCAGTCATAGGCGTTAAGAACTTCTGTCGGCTTCCGCTTCGCCCGTTCAATCTCCGCCTGCTCCAGCCTAGGCGCGATCGCCCCCACCACGCTCTCCGTTATCTGGTCCTGAAGAGCGAAGATG
The DNA here is from genome assembly GCF_000936425.1 of Skermanella aerolata KACC 11604. Classification (GTDB taxonomy): domain Bacteria; phylum Pseudomonadota; class Alphaproteobacteria; order Azospirillales; family Azospirillaceae; genus Skermanella; species Skermanella aerolata. The sequence goes on from NZ_AVFK01000069.1 coordinate 17,633, forward strand.
TCGTCAAGTGCACTCTCAAATCGGTCTGCCCAGATGTGAATTCCACTTGTGGCATCAATGAGTTGCCCGGTTATGCGCACTCGGCTTGCAACCTTGCGCACGCTGCCCTTGAGCACGTAGCGCACCCCGAGGTCGCGTCCCACATCGCGAACATCCGTCGACTGTTCTTTGTAGGTGAAGCTCGAATTGCGCGCGATGACGAACAGCTCGGAAAAACGCGAGAACTCCGTTATGATGTCTTCGACGACACCGTCGGTGAAGTAGTCCTGCAACGCATCACCGCTGAGGTTTGTGAAGGGCAGCACCGCGATCGAAGGCCTGTCCGGCAGGGTGAGGTTTGGCTCCGGCCGTTGCGCGGCCTGGCCCATTTCAGCCACCTCGATCGGCTTCCCCTCCTCGCGCACGGCGCCGACAAAGCGGATGCCCTTGCGAGGCAAGGTCTTGATGAGGCGTTGCTGCCCGCCGCTGTCGCCGATGATGCTGCGGGTGGCGTTGATGCGGGTCGTTAGTGCCGAATCGGAGACGATACGCCCACCCCATACCGCGGCGATGAGATCGTCCCTGCTCACCACGATCTCGCGATTTCGGATCACGTAGACCAGCAAGTCGAACACTTGGGGTGTAAGGGGAACGAGATCTGTCCCGCGACGCAGCTCGCACCGGTCCGTGTCGAGCGCAAAATCTTCAAACCAATAGCGCAAGCTGCCCTCCGCGCATACGGGTCCATCGGGGCTCTGATCGGGCGACACTTCTTCTGCGATCGGACACTTAGCGCTCGGCAGAAAAGCTCTCCCGATTCCGACGGAGTTTAGCTCCGATCGGATCGCGTTTGGAACGGTCAACAGACGTCTTGTGGTGGGGGCGTTCGACAGGAGCGCAGTCACCTCGAACGCGGGTGCTCTGCTGCTCTGGCCCGCCGACTTGACTATCCGCCTAGTCGAGCGGTTCGCCGCCTGTTTCGTAGACAGGCAGTAGGGGCAATCGGGTGGGCCCAACCGTCACAAGGCCGGACGCAATGCCCCAGATGCGGGTGAATCAAGAAGCCGATAAGGAAAGTGTAAGGCACTTGTAAGGCGCGCTGGCCGTCCTTGTGGCACAGTCCAACCTGTCCGGTCGTGTCGCTTGGTTGGTAGGAAATTGGCGGGTGGCGTAATCTCCT
>NZ_AVFK01000114.1 GCF_000936425.1 Skermanella aerolata KACC 11604
TAAATCGAACGGTACCAATTGCGTTCGGATGGTGCACAAAACCGGCAACACCCTCAACAAAATACCGAAATCCGTCCAGCCTGCGGTCAAGCAGGACCTGCGGGAAATCTGGATGGCGCCCGACCGCAAGGCCGCGGAGCGTGCCCTCGACGTCTTCGAGAAGAAGTACGGTGCCAAGTATTCCGGAGCCGTCGAATGCCTGACCAAAGACCGCGATGCCTTGCTGGCCTTCTATGACTTCCCCGCCGAACATTGGGACCACGTGCGGACGACAAATCCGATCGAGAGCGTGTTCGCCACGGTCCGGCACCGCACGGTCCGAACCAAAGGCGCGCTCTCGCAGGACACCGCCAAGCTCATGGTCTTCAAGCTCATCTCGGCAGCATCCAGAACCTGGCGACGGCTTCAGGGCGAAAACCAGTTGCCCAAAGTCATTCGGGGCGTCAAATTCCGCGACGGCATCGAGGTCAGCGTGCCGACATCACACAGCGCCGCCTGATAACCTCGTCACCCAAATTCCGCCATAGCTCACGTGGCGCTATTGAGAGACAGAACCGCTTCGAACCCGTCGGTACGGCCGGATGCCGGGGAATGCAGCACTAGCTTAGCCCCGCTCCCCCTGGCAATAGCGTCGGCAATGGCGAGGCCCAACCCGAAGCCGTCGGCGGCGGTCCGGCCCCGCTCAAAGCGGCGGAAAAGACGGTTGAGGGTTTCAGGCGGCACGGGCGGGCCGCCATTGGTGACGCGCAGCACACCGTTCCGCATCATTACGACGCGCACCGGTTCATCGGATGCACCGTGGCACAAGGCATTTTCGATCAGGTTACGGGCCAGGATAGCGAAGGCGTCGGGATCCATGACGGACTGGATCTCCCCCTCGGGCATTCGGGCTTCAATCCGGCCCATCTCGCCGGTTCCTTTGCGCAGCTCATCCACAACCATGCCAAGGACGGGCGCAATATCCATCGCGCGTTCGGCCCGCAGTCGCCCGCCTTCAGCCCTGGCCAATTGCATCAGCTTTTCCGATAGGCGCGCAAGGCGCTTGAGTGCTGCCTCAATGTCCCGGGCGCGGTCGTGGTCTGCCCCCTCGCCGGTCTCGGCGATCAGGCGCTGGGTTTGTGCCAGCGCCGCCGCGACGGGGGTGCGCAGTTCATGAGCGGCGTTGGCGGTGAAACTGCGCTCGGCGTCCAGCGCGCGGCGCAGCCGGTCCAAAAGGGCATTCACCGCGCCAGCGACAGGTTCGATTTCGGTAGGGAGATCACCCGCCGGCACCGGAGCAAGATCGCCGCTGCCGCGCATCGCGATCGCATCCCGGAACGCCCGGATCGGTCGCATCGAGCTCCGCACCAGCGCCCAGACCCCCAGAAGGCTGAGCGGAACCAGCAGGGCTAGCGGCAGGGCGAGTGCCCAAACCGTTTCACGCGCGACCTCGCGCCGATGCGCCAGGGGTTCGGCCACCGAAATCGTGACCGTGCCTTGCAGGGCCGCGTCGTGATAGATGCGATGCGCGGGCGTCGAGGTGAAGCCGGTGCCGGTAAAGGGTGGGAAAGCGGCCTCGTCCGCCGCATGCGAGCGCATCAGCACCGTGCCCGCGGCATCGCGTATAAGATATGTAAAGTATTCCTCATGCGCGCGCAGCGTCGTCACGCGCTGCGTGATGGTGTCGTCCTCTTCGCGGTTGAGGATCTCCAGCACGGCGACCGGCAGTATCCGCTGCCCCGTTTCCTCAAGCGCGCTGTCGAAGACCTGATCCAGTTCCGCGTGCAGAATGAGGGTCGTCACCAACGCCGCCGCCGTCCACAGCACCGTCAGCCCAAGCGCCAGCGCCAGCGACAGCCGCCCCTGGAGGCTGCGCGGCACGGTCATCCGCCAGCCCCGAGGCGATAGCCGATACCCCGCACGGTCTCGATGACCTCGTGCCCCAGCTTCTTGCGCAAGCGGCTGATATGGACCTCGGTCGTGTTGCTTTCGACCTCGTCATCGAAGGCATAGAGCCGCTCTTCCAATTGCCCCTTCGACATAAGCTGACCTGGGCGCTGCACGAACGCTTCGAAAAGGACCCATTCGCGGGCGGTCAGCGCCACCGGCTTGCCTGCGCGGGTGACCCGACGCGCGGCAAGGTCGATCGCGAGATCGCCGATCGTGATCAGCGGGTTCGGATTGCCGGAATACCGGCGCGCCACCGCTTTCAGCCTCGCCGACAGTTCCGACAAATCGAAAGGCTTGACCATGTAATCATCGGCTCCCGCGTTCAGCCCCTCGATCCGGTCGGAGATCTGGTCGAGCGCGGTCAGGATGATGACAGGCGACACATCGCCCCTGGCGCGCAAGCCGCGCAGGAAAGGAACGCCCCGCCCGTCGGGCAGCATCAGGTCCAGCAGGATCAGATCGTAGGAAGCGATTGCCAGATGATCGTCAGCGGCGTCCAGCCGTGTGACCCAATCCACCGAATGGCCGTCGGCGCGGATCTGATCGCGCACGGCGGCGCCCAGGATCGTGTCGTCCTCCACCAGCAGCACACGCATTTGTCCGGCTCCTCATGATCTTGCCGCCCTTTAATGCCGTGCGAAGCTGACGGCCACCTGAAGCGGATTTCAATAAAGACTTCAGGTGGCCTTCAGGATCGGGTGTCAGGGATAAGACATCGCCATCCCATTACGGGAATACCAAAGATGAGAAAGACAGTTCTTGCCGTTGCCGTCCTGCTTAGCCCGCTTGGCGCGGGAATGGCGCTGGCCGACGAAGACGATTGCGGCACCACCATGTCCGAGTGGCAGCCGCGTGAGGCGGTAGTGGCCACGGCCGAGGGGTTCGGATGGCAAGTCCGGCGCGTCAAGGTCGATGACGGCTGCTACGAGGTCAAGGGCCGGGACGCCGACGGCAATGACGTCGAGGCGACGCTTGATCCGGGCACGCTGGCACTGGTCAGGCTGGAGGTCGAGTTTCGCCCCGGCGCGGACCCGTCGCGCTATGTGACCGGAGCGCGCGCCACGGCGCCGGCCTCCGCGCCGCAGACGACGACGCCCGCCAACCGCCTGTTCAACAAGGACGCGCGGCCTTCCGCAGTGATCGAGTGACGATCCGCGCCTGAGATCCGCTGGTTCGGATTTTTCAAGAGGAGTTCAAGTCATGAACGTACGAAAGCCTCTGCTGTCCGCGCTGCTTGCGGCAAGCCTGATGTCAGCCACGACTGGGGATAGCTTGGCGGCGGTTTCGCCTTCCCACCAAGGGCACGCCGACACAGGTGCTGCAATTGCCGAGTTGACCCTCAACGATGGTCAGAAGTGGCCAAGCGACGCCGCCCTGCGCGAGGGGATGACCGAGATCCGCGCCACCCTGCGCGCCTCTATGGGTCAGATCCATGGGGGCAACTTTTCGGCGGCCGAGTACGCTGCCTTGGCTGACCGGGTAGAGAGCCAGGTCGATGGCCTCGTCCGAAATTGTCGTTTGCCACCGGAGGCCGATGCCCAGCTCCACCTGGTCATCGCCGACATTCTCGATGGTGCCGAAATGATGAGGAAGGACAATGGCCGTATCGAGGGCGCCATCAAGTTGATGCGGACACTCCACGCTTACGGCGACTACTTCGATCATCCCGACTGGCACGCAGCCGCCAACTGAGTCCGGATAAGCAAGTCGGTCGATCCGACCCGACGTTTCCTCCGTGCCGCATCGCCTCGCGCTACGCCCCGCCCCCTCGCGCGGGGCATTTTTCATTGAAGCCAGGTGAAACCTGACAGCGACCTGAAGCTGATTTCTTCCGACGTTCAGGGGCTTGTCAGGTGGCGCGGTCAGTTTGACCCGATCGAAAACGTTACCGGAGGCTCAAACGATGAAACCCCTGCTCGCCGCCCTCGCTCTGACCACCGCGCTGACCATGCCGCAGATCGCCATGGCGAAACCCGTCACACTGACCACCACGCTGAACAACTACGGTGGCGACGGGGCCTATCTGGCGCTCTATGTGACCGATGCGAAGGGCGCCTATGCCGGCAGCCTCTGGATGGCGGGCGGCAAATCCAAATACTACGAGCATCTGCGCGACTGGCACCGCGCCACCGGCGGAAATGCGGCCGAGATCAATGGCATCACCGGGGCCAGTGTCGGCGCCGGGGGCACGCTCAAGATCACGGTAGATCTGGCCGACGCGCTGTTCGACGCGGGCTATAAGCTGCACATCGACGCCGCGGTCGAGGATATGCGCGACAGCCCGTCCGAAGTGGTCGTTCCGCTCACGAGCGCCGGGGCCGGACAGCCGGTATCGGGCCGCCGCTATATCCGCAGCCTCACCTATGGCCTGTGATCCCCGATTTCCGAAAGGCGGTGCGTCGTGCTGCGTCAGCTTCACAAGTTTCCCGGCCTCCTGGCGGCACTTCTGGTCAGCGTCCTGGCGCTGAGTGGTGCGGTTCTGTCGGTCTTTCCCGCGCTGGAGCGCAGCGGTGCTGTCACCGCACCGGCGGGCACGATCAGCGCAGCCGATCTGGCCGGACGGATCGCGGACCGCTATCCGGGTGTCGAGCAGATACGGCGCGCGCCTTCGGGCAAGGTCACTGTTCTGTATTTCGAAAATGGCTTCCCCGCCTCGGTGGTCGTGGACCCGGCGAGCGGTCAGTCGGTTGCGGACTATGTGCCCTCCGGCGTTGAGCGCTGGGTGACCAACTTGCACCGGTCGCTCTTTCTGGACGATGCCGGACGGATTGCCGCCGGGCTGGGGGCGCTGGCGATGCTGATGCTGGCGGTGTCGGGCCTTCAGATGACCGCGCGGCGCATGGGGGGATGGTCGCGAATCCTGGGCCGTGCGCGCGGCTCGCGCCGCCAGCGCCTGCATGTGGATTTCGGGCGGATGGCGGTGGCGGGGCTGATGCTGTCGGCGCTGACCGGGATGTACATGTCGCTGGCGACGTTCGACGTGATCCCCGGCGGCACAGCCAAGGCCCCTGGCATGCCGGCGGAGGTGAATGGCGGCCCGACCATGCCGGTGAACTGGATCGACGCTTTCCGGAACATCGACCTGGGCGACTTGCGTGAACTGACCTTCCCCTATCTGGATGACCCGACGGATGCCTACCGCATCAAGACCGCCACCGGCGATGGTTATGTCGATCAGGCGACCGGGCTGATGCTGGTGTGGCGCGACCATGGCGCGGCGCGGCGGGTCTATGAAACGATCTACATGCTGCACACCGGGCAAGGCCTTTGGTGGCTCGGCCTGATCCTCGGGGTGACGGCGCTGGCCGTGCCCGTGATGTCCGTAACCGGCGTGCTGGTCTGGGCATCGCGCCGCCGCACTCGGCCCCGGATCAAGGCGAACATATCCGCGCGGTCGGCTGATACCGTAATCCTTGTCGGCAGCGAGAGCGGCAGCACCTGGGGTTTCGCCCGCACCCTGCACGATGCCCTGACCGCGAACGGCCACAAGGTGCATACCGGCGCGATGGACAGCCTGGCACCCGCTTATCCGCACGCCGACCGGATGCTGATCCTCGCCGCGACCTATGGTGATGGGACGGCGCCCGCGTCGGCCAAACGCTTCATGGCGCGGCTTGAGGCGATGCGGACAGCACCCGCCCGCCCCGTCGCGGTCCTTGGCTTCGGCGACCGGCAGTTCCCGAAATTCTGCCGGTTCGCGCAGGATGTCGAGAGAGCGCTGGCGCGAAAGGGCTGGCCGTCGCTGATGCCGTTTGCCACCATCGACTGTCAATCCGCGCAGGCGTTCGCCCGCTGGGGCGCCGAGCTGTCCGAGGTTCTGGGCGAAGGGCTGACGCTGACCCATATGCCCGTCCGCCCGCGCAGCCACACGCTGACGCTGCTCGCGCGCAGCGACTATGGCGAGGCGGTTCAGGCGCCGACCAGCATCTTCCGTTTCGCCCCGCCGCACCGTGGCCTGCTGGCACGGCTAACGGGTCGGTCCTTCCCGCGCTTCGCCGCGGGCGATCTGGTGGGTATCCAGGCGCCGGGCAGTGACATGCCGCGCTATTACTCGCTGGCCTCTGGTACGAGTGACGGGTGGTTGGAGATTTGCGTGCGCAAGCATCCGGGCGGGCTGTGCTCGGGCCATTTGCACGCTCTGCGGCCTGGGGACCGGATCGAGGCCTTCATCAAGCCCAACCCCGAGTTCCGCCCTACGGGTGGCCGCGCGCCGGTGATCCTGATCGGCGCCGGCACCGGGGTCGGGCCTCTGGTAGGATTCGTCCGGGGCAATCGCCGCCGCCGGCCGATGCACCTCTACTTCGGCGGG
>NZ_AVFK01000081.1 GCF_000936425.1 Skermanella aerolata KACC 11604
ATCGCCGAGTGGCTGGGCGACAAGCGCCTGTCCCGCGTGACCACCGCCTTTTCCCGAGTCGCGGGCCGCGATTATGTGCAGGACTATATCCGGCGGGACGCCGAGGCGCTGCGGGCGATGATCGCACAGGGCGCACAGATCATGGTCTGCGGCGGGCGCAACATGGCCGATGGCGTCAGGTCGGCGCTGGAAGACGTTCTGGCCCCGCTGAGCCTGACCCCGACGACGCTGAAAGCGCAAGGAAGGTATGCCGAAGATGTCTATTGAGACGACCCGCTACGCCCTGAACGGGCCGACGATGGGAACACGCTGGTCGGCGCTGGTCCATGCCCCGGCCTCGATCGATCCCGATGGGCTGCGCGCCGCCCTCGCGAGGGCGGTGGACGAGATCGACTACCAAATGTCCACCTGGAAGACCGACAGCGACCTGATGCGGATGAACGCGGCACACCCAGGCCTGTGGGTCGATCTGCCGCCAGCACTGATGCGGGTGCTGGGCAAGGGGCTGGAGATCGGCCGTGCCTCGAATGGGGCCTTCGACATCGGACTGGGCGACCTGACCAACGCCTGGGGCTTCGGCCCCCAGGCGGCGGACGCCGGGGCGATCCGTGCCCATCTGGGCCAAGTCCGCCTTCCCGCCCATGACCTGCTGGAACTGGACGCCGAAGGGTACCGCGCCCGCAAGCACGGAAACCTGCAACTGGACCTGTCGGGTATCGCCAAAGGCTATGGCGTGGATCGGATGATGGCGGTGATCGAGAGGTTCGGGATCGCATCGGCCCTTGTCGGCCTTGACGGCGAGCTGCGCGCGAAAGGTGTCCGGGCCGATGGCAGGCTTTGGACCGTCGCAATCGAAAAGCCCGATTACGAGATGCGCGCCCCGATTTCCGTGCTGACGCTTCAGGATGCGGCGGTCGCGACCTCGGGCGACTATCGTCACTGGGTCGATGCCGGGCAGATGCGCCTGTCCCACACGATGGACGCTCGCACCGGCGGACCCTTGAACAACCGCGTGGCATCGGTCACGGTGCTGGCCGACACCTGCATGGAGGCCGATGCCTGGGCCACGGCGCTGATGGTTATGGGCGAGGCCGATGGCGCCGCCTTTGCTGATGCCAAGGGATTGAATGCACTTTACATCCTGCGCACCAGGAGTGGCCTTGTGCAGCACCGGATCGGAGCAGTCTTCTGCTCCGGGATATAGCTGGATGCGGCAGCGCCCGTCTGACGGGATCAAAATCTCACTACGCGCATGGCAGTACAAGATTATTGGATTTCTCCGCAGTGAAGCAGGAAAGTTCCAAAATCACCTGAACTTTTGCTCATCCCGCCCGCCCATCCACACGGGGACCCAGCAGGATAGGAACATACTCAACCAGGTAGAGGACGAAAGCTGATGCCCATAGCAAGCCGGACAATCCGATTGCGGGAACCTGGAACTCCGGCACGGCGATCGGACCGAAAACCCGGACGATCGCCGCAAGGTTGATGATGGTGAAAGCGGCGATCATCATGCGGGTCGCCTCGATTGGGCGTCCAGTATGGCCGCGGGCGGTGCGGGCCATCATGCCCAGGGTTAGGACACCGATGCCGCCGATGGTAAAAGCATGGTCGGGAGCGCTGGCCGGCAGGTCGAGTCCGAAATCCAACGCCGCGTGCAGGAAAAGCGCCGCCGCGATCCAGGCGTGGCCGGCGTGCAGCACCCAGAGCATCGGGACGCTGCGCGCTGCCAAGGGTCTCCACGGTATCGAGCGTACTACCAGCAACACCGCTGCGGCGAGTGCGGCGAGACCGCTCGCCGGTGTCAGTGGCGATGCGACGGAAAGCACGGCAGCCAGGACGACTGTAGTCGTAGCGAGGGTATCCAGCCTTTTGCTGCCGCCGACACCGGCCGCAGGCAATCGGTTTTTGGTGAAAAACGGAATTACCCGCCCACCCATAACCACCAGGAGCACCATCATAGCCCCCAATACCGTGCGGGTGGCTTCCGCCCCGAGCAGGGCAATGCCGGCCGCGTCCAGGTGCAGGGCGAGGTTCGCCAGTGCCAGGGCAATCAGCACGAACGGGAAAGCGATGTTGCGCCGGTTCCGGGTCGCCACCAGAGGCGGCAGCATGGATGCGGCGGCAAGCGGCAGGAAGGCGACATCCACCGCGGCAACCACCTGCCAGGGCAAGACGGCACCTGACAGCATGACTGCGCGACCGGCCAGCCAAAGGGCCGCCAGTCCGGCCAACGGCAAGCCGGTGGCCGTCGGCCGACCCGTCCAGTTGGGGATTGCGGTCAACAGGAAGCCCACCAGGACAGCCGAGGTAAAGCCGAACAGCATCTCGTGGGTATGCCAGCCGACCGGACTAAAGCCGCTGGGGATGGTGAAGTGTCCGTGCCAGGCCATGACCCACAGCGGGATCCAGGCGGCGGCGAGGCCAGCTGCGAGCAGGTAGAACGGCCGGAAACCCAGGGCGAATAGAATTGAGGGCTGGCGCTGAGAGGGCGTGGTAGTGGTCGGATGGGTCACGGGCGGGACCTCGGAAACAGTGACGGGTTCGAGGCCCTATCATCCATCAGGCAAAGAACGTAGGGCTTGATCGCGATCAAGCCAGGCCGAGGTGCGGCCAAGCCTGCTCAATCTGCCGAACAAGGCTCCAGCAGGCTGTTTTTGATGTAGTGCTCAAGAGCCTGTACCGTGACCGCCGCCTCACGGCCCTCGCCGAGAATACGTCGGCCCGATTGCCTGGCCCCGGCCGGTTGAAAGGCCATGACATAAACGACAGTGTTCTTTTCGGGATGGTCAGTCTGTCGAACTTCCCGGCGACCCGTCGGAGAGGCGATGTAGGTTCCGATCTCAGTCACACCGGTGAAAGTGTCGCATCCTGGATCGTAGGTGAAGTTAATCATTCTTCATCCCGGAGTTATCGATCTCGTTGTGACGAACACCATAAACCAGTGGAATAACGCCAGACAAGAGGAACCGGCAGATCCCAAGCACCTCGACCTCAAGAATGGCCCAAGCCTCCATCCCGGCCAGGGTCGAGTGCCTTACGGCAAGATATTTTCCCCAAAACTTTGCTCCAGAGCAAATATTTGAATTTATGCAGTGTGCAGAAGAAGATTAATGGATTATCATGATCAGTTGAGTTTTTATCAAAATTTCGTGTATTCGCTGATAATTATCAAGCCAACATTCTGAAAACAACCAGTGCTACCTCTTTTTCGGTAGTGACCGTCTGCAGGAAAGCTGTAGTTTGAGATTTTAAAATTATGTGCCCGATGGCGTTCAACTGAGGTTAGGTGATGGCCGAACGGTTCACAAAATCAGCCGCCCGCAACATCTTCTACGGCGGCTCCGCATTCTTCTTCGTCACCTTCGTGGCACTGACGATCCACAGCCACTACTACATGCGGACGGTCAGCACCGATGAATCGACGCTGACCGAGGGGGTCGTGCGTGGAAAGCACGTCTGGGAGAAGAACTCCTGCATCAACTGTCACTCGATTCTCGGTGAAGGCGCCTACTTCGCGCCCGAGCTCGGCAATGTCTGGGTCCGCTACGGCGGCCGGGAGGATCCTGAGGGCGCACGGGCGGCTCTTGTTGCGTGGATGCAGTCCCAGCCCAGCGGCATCCAGGGACGGCGCCAGATGCCGCAGTTCAACCTCACCGACCAGGAACTGAACGATCTTTCCGACTTCCTGGAGTGGACCAGCCGCATCAAGACACAGGGCTGGCCGCCGAACGACGCGGGTTGAGGGACGAAGAAACACAAACCTGCAGGAAAAAACGACGCTGGCCGGAGGGGAGCCAACGAATGAAATACGAGACCCAAGGGATCGCCTACTGGTACTTCGTCTGCGCCATGGCGCTGTTCGTCGTCCAGGTGCTGGTCGGGGCGCTGGCGGCAACCGTCTACGCCGTGCCAAACTTCCTGGCAGAAATCCTGCCTTTCAACATCCTGCGCATGATCCACACCAACGCGCTGATCGTCTGGCTTCTTCTGGGATTCTTCGGATCGGCCTACTACCTGATTCCGGAGGAAGCTGAGCGCGACATCGAGAGCCCGATGCTGGCCTATGTTCAGCTGGCAATCCTGATGATCGGCGCGCTGGGCGCCGTGATCGGCTACACGCTCGGTATCCACGAGGGCCGCGAGTTCCTCGAACAACCACTTTGGGTCAAGATCGGCATCGTCATCGCCGCCTTGATCTTCCTTTACAACGTTTCGCTCACCGTGCTGAAGGGCCGCAAGACGGCGGTTGCCAATGTTCTGCTGCTGGGACTGTGGGGCCTCGCCCTGTTTTTCCTGTTCGCTTTCTACAATCCGTCGAACCTTGCGGTTGACAAGCTGTACTGGTGGTATGTCGTCCACCTCTGGGTCGAGGGCGTCTGGGAACTCATCATGGCCTCGGTTCTGGCCTTCCTGGTCATCAAGCTGACCGGCGTCGATCGCGAGGTGGTGGAGAAGTGGCTCTACGCCATCGTTGGAATGGCGCTGTTCTCAGGCCTGCTCGGCACCGGTCACCACTACTACTGGATCGGCGCTCCGGGTTACTGGCAGTGGGTCGGCTCGATCTTCTCGGCCATGGAAGTGGCTCCCTTCTTCGCCATGGTGGTATTCGCCTTCACCATGGCCTGGAAAGGTCGGCGCGACCACCCGAACACGGCCGCCTTCCTGTGGACACTCGGCACCCCGGTGATGGCCTTCTTCGGCGCCGGTGTCTGGGGCTTCATGCACACGTTTTCCTTCGTTAACTACTACTCCCACGGGACCCAGGTGACCGCCGCCCATGGCCATCTCGCCTTTTTCGGCGCCTACGTCATGCTGAACCTGTCGATCATCAGCTACGCCATGCCGCACCTGCGGGGTTATGCACCCTACAACCAGGTGCTCAACATGTGGACGTTCTGGATCATGACCTCGGCGATGGCGTTCATGACCTTCACGCTGACCTTTGCCGGGGTGGTGCAGATCCATCTCCAGCGCGTCATGGGGCTGACCTACATGGAGGTTCAGGAGCAGTTGGCGCTGTTCTACTGGATGCGCCTCGGTTCCGGCATCTTCGTGGTGATCTCGGTGTTGATGTTCGTCTACGCCATGTTCGGTCCCGTTCGTGAGCAGGCGTTGGGACGAACCCGCCCCTCTGTTATGCCGGCCGAGTAATGGCCGGAGTCATGGACAACCCAATGGAAAGAACGGCGGCTTCCGCCGCCGTTCCCTTCTACACGCCGACCGGCAACGAGGTGGCGCTGTTCGAGCATGCCTACCGCAACCGGCTGCCTTTGCTGCTCAAGGGACCGACCGGGTGCGGCAAGACCCGCTTCGTGAGCCATATGGCCGCCCGGCTCGGTCGTTCGATCCACACCGTCTCCTGCCACGACGACCTGACCGCCGCCGACCTGACCGGCCGCTATCTGCTCAAGGGCGGCGACACAGTCTGGGTCGATGGGCCGCTGACCCGAGCCGTCCGCGAGGGCGCCATCTGCTACCTCGACGAGGTCGTCGAGGCACGCAAGGACGTCACCGTCGTGCTCCACCCGCTGACCGACGATCGGCGCCTGCTGCCGCTGGAACGCACCGGCGAACTCCTTGATGCCCCACCAGAGTTCATGCTGGTCGTCTCCTACAATCCTGGTTATCAGAACATCCTGAAATCACTGAAGCCATCGACGCGCCAGCGGTTCGTCGCCATCGAGTTCGGCTTCCCGCTTCCTGATATCGAAACTGCGATCGTCACCCAGGAAAGCGGACTGCCGCGGGAGCGGGTGGCGCCCCTGGTTCGCCTCGGCAATGCACTGCGGGATCTCAAGGGTCAGGATCTCGAGGAAGGCGTCTCGACCCGCCTGCTCGTTTACTGCGCGACATTGATCCACTCCGGCATGAAGTCTGAGGAAGCCATCCTCGCCGCCATGATCGAGCCGCTGACCGACGACGTGGAAGTCAAGAAAGCCCTGCTGAGGGTTGTCGAACTCACGCTGGGATGAGGGGGTGCTACATGGCGTCGTTCTGGGAACCGGAGGAGTTCGTTGGCGGCATATGGCACCGGCTGGTGGGCAGTACCTCGTCATATCCGCGCCACCCGCAAGCCGCTGTTCGCCTTGACGAAATGCGCACCCAGTTGGGCGTGCTGTTTCGGGCGCTTGGCGGCCCCGGTGCCGTCCGTCTCGCTGGGGGCGCTGCCGAGACCTCAGGGCATCGTCTTGGTCTCATCCAGAAGCTCGGCCTTGGAACAGAGAAGGTGGAGCGCGCCCGCTACGACGGCTCCACGCTCCAGCTCCCGGACCACATCGACATCTTTCCCGAGCGCGCGAATAACGCGGCACTGTTCGAGTGGCTCGCTGCCTACTTCGCCCATGCTGAGGCCGCACAAGTTTTTTCGTCTGATCCGCTGCAAGCCGACCTTGCGCGACTGCGTGCGGCCGTTCAAACGACGCAACGCGCGATCTCCGAGTGGCCTGGGCTGAACGCGCTGTACGAGCGGCTCTGCCAGGCACTCCTTCAGGCCAGACCCAATCGCAGGCTTTCCGGACAGGAAGCGGCCGTGGAAGCAATGGTCATCAAGTTGATCGGTGGTGAAGCCAGTCCGGATCCCGAGATGTTGAAGGCTGTTGCAGAAACAACAACCCCACTCGACCGGTTCCGGGCGAAGGCGGGATATCACCCCTTTCTGCCGGTTCCGTTGTGGGGCGAGATAATCAAGTCGCGGGCGGGGACCGCGCCGGCCGAGGGTGACGAGGATGGCGGCGCCGGATCCGAGGGGGATGGCAAGCGTCGCAAGGCATCTCGCCGGGAGAACGACCAGACCCGGCGCGACGACCCGTTGATGCTGAACCGCTTCGAGAAAATCCTGGGCCTTGCGGAGATGGTCAACCTGAACCGCAAGACCGAGGAGGACGACGAGGAAGATGCAAAAAAGGCAGCGGAGGACCTCGATGAGATCTCCCTCGGTCAGCACGAGCGCAAGGTCGCTACCCGGCTGAAGCTGGACCTGGAGCTGAGTGCCGGCGAGGCGGATGTCGAGCCGCTACGGGCTGAGCTGACATATCCCGAGTGGGACTGGAAGCGTCGCCGCCATCATCTCCACCACTGCCGGGTGATCGCCGAGCCAGCCTCTCTGGAAGGCGATGACTGGCGTCCCGATGAGGACGCGCTGCGCCGTATCCGCCTGGTGCGCCGTCAATTCGAGGCGATGCGGCCTCGCCGTCAGATTATGACCGGTCAGCCCGACGGCGATGATCTCGATCTCTCTGCCCTGGTCCGCTCGGTCGCCGACCGACGCGCCGGCGGCATCGGCTCGGAGCGGGTCTACACCGCCGTGCGCAACGTTGCCCGTGATCTCTCGGTCTGTGTCCTGGTGGACGTCTCCCTGTCCACAGACTCTTACGTCGAGGAGCGCCGGGTTCTCGATGTCGAGAAGGAGGCTCTGCTGGCGCTGACGCACGGGCTCTCCGCCTGCGGTGACGAGCACGCGATCCTGACCTTCACGTCCCACCGGCGGCAGCGCGTCGATATCAGGATGGTCAAGGACTTCGAGGAGCGCTTCGGCCCACGCGTCGTCCGCCGCATCCAGGCGCTGAAACCCGGCAGCTACACCCGCATGGGAACCGCTATCCGCCACGCCACGGCGCTGCTGGAGAAGCGGCCGCAAAAACACCGGCTGCTGCTGGTCCTGACCGACGGCAAGCCCAACGACATCGACCACTACGAGGGCCGCTACGCCATCGAGGACACCCGCGTCGCAGTCCAGGAGTCACGGAGGGCCGGTCTCCGGCTGTTCGGCGTCACCGTGGATGCCCAGGGCCGGGACTACTTGCCCTACATCTTCGGACCAGGATCCTACGCCATCTTCCCGCACGTCGCCCGTCTTCCCGCAGCGCTGCCCGCAATCTACCGCCAGCTGACGGGATGAGAGAGCCCGAAGGAGTTTATCATGCACAAGATCGTCGCTTTAGCTCTGCTGGGTCTGACCGCGCTCACAGCACCTGCCTGGTCGCAGGCCAATATCAGGCCCGATCCCGACCCGCGGGTTCCGACGCAGCCGGGCCAGGCACTTCCTCATGAGGACGCCCTGTTCCTCAAGGAAGCGACGCTGGCCAGCCAGGGTCAGGCCGAACTGGGGCGCCTCGCGACCGAGAAAGCCCCGGACGATGAATTTCGTTCGCTTGCCCGACGGATCGCGGAGACCCACGTCAAGCTAACTGGCGACCTGAAAGGCCTGACCGATACCCGCACTCTGCCGCCAGCCGATCAGCTGCGGCCCGAACGCACCGATGCGTTCGGCGCCGCGGGCGCTGTCAGCAACCCGGAGAATGCGCGCGAGGGCATGGCTCAGGAAGCCGTCCAGGCTCTGTCCGGCAAGAGCGGTGAAGAATTTGGCAGGGGCTATGTCGAGGCCCAGCTGCGCCTCCACGACCGCCTGGTTGACCTGTACCAGACCGAGGCCTCACACACGCCGGACCGCCACCTCGCCACCTTCGCGATCACCAGCCTGGTCACCATCCAGAAGGATCGCGACGCGCTGCGGGCCCTGGCCGGGCGGTTCGGGATCGAGGCCGCTCCCGCAGGTCAGGCAATCCAGTATGGCGACCCGACCAAAGCGCGGTGAGGATCATTCAAGGATATCTCGTGCGGTGGAGATGAGGAATGGCAGTTGGAACAGCAGCATCGCCGTGCATTCATCTGGTCGGCGCCGGTCCAGGAGATCCAGACCTGCTCACAGTCAAGGCGTGGAAATTGATCCGGGACGCTGAAGTCATCGTCCATGATTGCCTGGTTTCCCGAGCCGTCCTTGACGGTATACCGAATCATGCGACGCTGATCGATGTTGGCAAGATGCCGGGGCACCACCCGTTTCCTCAGGATAAGATCAATGAGATGCTGGTGGACCTGGCGCGATCCGGCCGGCGTGTCGTGCGCCTTAAGGGCGGTGATCCTTTTATTTTCGGCCGCGGCGGCGAGGAAGCCGATTACCTGGCCCGGCACGGGATTGCCTGCGAGATCGTGCCGGGCATCACGGCCGCCTCGGCCTGCGCCAGTGCGCTCGGGATCCCGCTGACCCACAGGGGCCTTGCCACCGGTGTCCGGTTCATCACCGGCCACTGCCAGAATGGTGAGTTGGAGCATGACTGGCTGGGGCTGGCGGATCCCAAAACCACTCTGGCCGTCTATATGGGATTGGCGAACATAGCGGAAATCGCGGACCGGCTGACCGAGGCCGGATTGCCGGGATCGACTCCCGTGGCGGTGATCTGCGACGGTACTCTGCCCCACCAGACCCACTTGATCGCCTCGCTGGCGACAATCGGCGATCTCGCGGCCATGCTGAACCGGACCGGGCGAGCCTTGTTCGTCATAGGTCAGGTGGTCAACCTCGCGCCCGCAGCGAAACTCATGGAAAAAGAAGCAGCCTTGGCTTGAGTGAAACTCATTCTGGATTCCTCGAAGATGATCATGCGCTCAGGCTGGGATTGAACCGGGGAGCAGACGGGTGGAAATGAAAACGGGAATTCTCGTTCTTCAAGTGCGTGCTGTGCGATGAACCAGATAAGCGTCCGCGCTGTAGATCGCCAGAGCCGTCCAGATCAGCCCGAAGGCGAGTGCGTGGACGCCGGTGAAGGCCTCTTCAAACACCAGCACGCCGATGCCGAGCTGCATGGTGGGTGACAGATACTGCATCAGCCCGATCGTGGACAGCTTCAGCCGCTGGGCAGCGAAGTTGAAGAAGATCAGAGGTATTGCCGTAACGACACCAGCGACGAGCAGGAGGGCTGCCATGCCGGGTGCCGCCAGGGTGAATAGACCTGTGCCCGCTACACCGATCCACAGCAGATAACTGAGCGCGAACGGTGTGAGCAGAGCCGTTTCGATCAGCAGGCCGATCAGGGGATCGATGCCTTCTTTCTTGCGGATCAGCGCGTAGAAACCGAACGTGACAGCCAGGGTCAGTGACACCCACGGCAGGGTGCCAAGATTGACCACCAGGCTGGTCACGCCCAAAATCGCGAGAGAAATTGAGATCCACTGGTTGCGGTTCAACCGTTCTCGCAGGAACACCACTCCCAGAATCACGTTGACCACCGGGTTGATGTAGTAGCCCAGGCTGGTCTGCACGATATGGCCGCTGTTCACGGCCCAGATGAAGATCAGCCAGTTGGTTGTAATCAAAGCCGTTGTTACGATGTAGATGCCCAGCTGGCGCCTGCTCGACAGGGCGCGCGTAACCGCACGCGGACTGCGCATCACGAGAACTATGGCGATCATCATCAGCAACGACCAGACGACCCGGTGGGACAGGATTTCGGGCGGCGTGGCTGGTTGCAGGGCGCGGAACAGCAGGGGCAGGACACCCCACATCAGGAACGCACCCAAAGCGTAGAACACGCCAGAAACGGTTGGATCAATCGGCTTTCGTGCAATAGGGGATGAACCTGAGGATGATGTGGCTGGTATGGGCATTGCGGCGTCCTGACACATTGCTGGATAAACGACAGCGTCTTCCGATCAGAGGATCAGGCAGCCGCAGATGTTCTCGAGCTGAGTTTGGCTTCGAATATCCAGTTGAACTCGGAGCCGGGCTCGCGCGCGACAACTGCGCGGCGGAACAAATTCATGATACCCGCACTGCCGGATCGCTGTGAAGCCTTCATCCCGGACGGTGTTCGATGGATTATCGCGCAGTCCGCTTGAACACGATATTCAGCCGAAGGTCGCGACAAACCCATGCTGGAAAGAATGCGTGGAAAGCCCGATAGGCCTGGTGGCGAAAGCAGGCAGATTATCGGCAGCAGCAGCATTGGTTCTCGTATTCAATCAACACGCCGGCGGCTGTGAGGTCTGTGCATATCCCACGGTATTCCCTTGCTTACCCATTAGGACAGGGCTTCTGGAGCAGCCGATTACATCGAGTACCCCCTATAGGAAGCCAGGCCGAAACCGACTCCCGGATGTTGCACATCCAGTAACAATCCCAAGGAGGGCACGATGGGCAAACTATGGGACTTCTTTACCCGCAACGAAGGCAAGGATGTCGAGGTCACTTCCGACGCCCTGAAGAAGGAAATCACCGAACTCGGCTACAACGGCGACGCCTACGATGTGGGCGTCCAGGACGACACGATCACGATCCGCGGCGAGGCGGGCAGCCAGGAGGAGAAGGAGAAGGTCGTTCTGGCCATGGGCAACGTCAAGGGCGTCAGAAACGTCGATGACTCGATCCTGATCTCCTCCGCCGCGGCGGCCGAGAACCCGGAAAGCCGGCAGGCCCAGGGGGAATCGCGCTTCTACACGGTCCGAAGCGGTGACACCCTGTCAAAGATCGCCCGCGAATTCTATGGCGACGCCAACGCCTACATGAGGATCTTCGAGGCCAACCGGCCGATGCTCAAGAACCCGGACCTGATCTATCCCGGTCAGGCCCTGCGGATTCCGAACTAGGGGTGCTGGAAGCGGCACTGCTGAGCGCCTTGCCAGGTTCATCCAGCGGGCAACCGCCGCAGTCATGACTTCAGCCGTGTACCGCCTCCGTGGCTTTGCCTCGCGGTACATCTTCGCGTCACCCTGCAGGAGCTTTGAACGAAGCCCGATACCCATTGTTAGCTGCGGGGAAAATCAACAGGAGGAACCACCATGGGTATTATTGCCTGGATTGTGCTGGGGCTGATCGCCGGAGCCATCGCCAAATACATCATGCCGGGCCGTGACCCCGGCGGCATCATCGTTACCATCATTCTCGGCATCGTCGGAGCCGTCGTCGGCGGCTTCATCTCGGCAGCGATCTTCGGACGCGGCGTCGAAAGCCTCGACATCATGAGCATCATCATCGCGATCATCGGAGCCGTCATCGTGCTGGCGATCTATCACATGGTCACAAGCCGGCGGGCTACTGGCCCACGGGTCTGATCCCTGACCGAAAATATACAGGAAAGCTGCCGATCCTCGGGTCGGCCTTTCTATGACCGGCCGTCGAGTACGCGTGGTTCGTCTTCGCCGAGCGCCTGCTGGACGTGGCCTTGCCGAGGCGAGCGCTACAAACCGTGAGAGACTGGTAGCCTGGACGGATAAAGGTGGGTGGAACAGGTCGTCACTGCAAAGGCGGCAACTTTCATCGATCGATACCGCAAGGGTATCGTTCTCTTGTTACCGGTAGGCAACAAGTCTTTTCGTTAAGCTTTTTACGCCTGCATGTTGGTTGGCAGCCGCACTTAAGGCCCTGCATTTTTTCGGCCGATCTTCACCTCACGCATCGGTTCTGGAGGGATTGGCCGGTCCAACCGCCGACTGGGGCTGCAGGGAGAAGCGATCCGATCCCGCCGCCGGCTCGCCTTACCTGGGCTCGCTCTCATACTTGTCGATCGAAGCCTTGATGATCCTGGCGGCCTCTTCGGCGTCGCCCCAGCCCTTGATCTTGACCCACTTGCCCTTTTCCAGGTCCTTGTAGTGCTGGAAG
>NZ_AVFK01000070.1 GCF_000936425.1 Skermanella aerolata KACC 11604
ACGACGACGCTGGCGCCGTAGGGGTCGTGGGCCACGATCACGTAGGCGAGACCCCAGCACGGACCGACGACCGCAACCGCCCAAGTCAGGCCGTACCAGCCGGTCAGGTTCGTTTGGATCATGTAAAAAACGAACCCGAGGAAGACGGCGAGCGGGTAGGGCAGGCCGAACAGCCGCGCCGGGCGGGCAGCGCCGACATGAAGCGTATCTTCGCGGGCCATGCGGTCTGTGCTGGTGTCCATCGCATCAGGCTCCGAACAGACCGACGATCGCGTTGTAGTTCGCGAAAGTCATGCCGCCAGCGGCGACCATGCCGATGACGGGGAAGCTGAAGCGGAGGAAGAACATCGTCATCGCGACAGCAATGACCGCGATGTTGAGCAGCGGGCGGCCGTACTCCTCATAGGAGTAATCGACCAGCGCCTGCCCCTGGCCCTGGGCAAAGGCCATGTCGGGCATCAGCATGACAGCGAAGGCCGCCAGGACGATGGTCAGGACGATGGCGTTGTGGAGGCGGTTATTCAGTTCGGTGGTCTTCATTTGATTTCGGCTCCGGTTGAGTGAGTGACGCTCGGGTTACGCACATGCGGTAGGAGGAGACGGCCCAGCCGTCCCAGGCTGGTGGCGGCGGTCCGCAAGCGTGCGGAACGATGGGCGCGGCAGGTTCACCGGTGGCGGCGGGCTTCTCCGGGACCGACTGCCGGATTGCTGGAACCAGATGATCGGCGGCGGCGAAGACCTTGCCGACATAGCCGTTGCGCTCGCCGGCGGTCGGGCGGCCGGTGTTGTAGACGCTGGCCATGCAGCGGAGTGGCTCGGCGGTCGGCTGCCGTTCGCGGCACCACTGGTAGGCATCGACCAGGATCTGTGCGCCCGCACGAACCGAGTGCGCGGGATCGAAGGCTGTGTCGGCGTCCAGGGCGGTGCGGCCGAAGTTCGCGCTGTTGATCTGCATCAGCCCGGCGTCGATCGAGTGGCCGCGATCCAGCAGGCTTCGGGCAATGACGATGGCTTCCTCAGCCGATGCCGGCGCGTAGCTTTTGCGGGCAGTGTTGTCGAAGATCGCAAATGGGTAGAGCCGGCTTTCCGCCTGGGCAAAGGCGGCGACGGTTTCCGGCGCCACCTGGGGTGCGTTGGCAACGGCTAGTTGGAGAACGACGGCCAGCGGGAGCGATGTCATTTGTCACCGGGAAACTGGATTGCCTGACGCACGATGTTGTATCTAACTTAGATACGTATATACCATCGACATCGGATCGAGCAATATCATCCCCGAGTCGGCGTCATTTTTTTCGGAAGGCTAGGGCCTGAGATGGATGCATTTGTTGCGCGGCAAGGCATTTACGGCAATAACAAGGCGGCATATTTGAACAGAGGACTCATGCCGCCTAAGAAAGGCCCGCCCTACGTTACGACTTCGGTGTCGGGCATTACCGCAGAAGATTGGGACGCGTTTAAAGCAAGAGCAGATCGCGAACAGATCTCCTATCGGGAGTCCCTATCCCGCGCTGTCAACGACCTGGCCACAGCAGTGCGGCGTGGAGATGCCGTTGACTGGAAGGCGATCAAGGTAGCGCCCAGCCGACCTGTGAGGATTGGGGAAGATCTCCGCGAGGAAGTCCGATCTCTGGCCGCGGAGTTCGGCTACAGGCAGAACGTCATTCTAGCGACGGCAATGCATGCGTGGGCCAATAAGAAGGCAGAGTAACGTCATCGTTTCATTGATATTTTCTGATAATGCTGCTGCTTCACCTGCTCCCTTTTCTCGTTGGACCTTAAAACTCGCTCGATGGTCACCGACGGCGTCGGCCGTTCCATCCTCTGGCGGACTGTATCGCTGATCTTCACCCCGATAGTCTCCAATCGTGCGAGCACCGGGGCCAGGTCGTGGGACAACGACTTCAGCCGCAGGGCAATCTGACTTACGCCCTGGGCATCCTGCCGGCGCCGACATGTGATGTGCGCAGTCGTCGGCTCCAGGCCGCGCCGCCCCCGCAACTCTGCCGGTTGCAGCCCGCTCTGTAGGTATCGGACAGCGCCACGCTTGAGGTTGGATGCGCTCTCGAGAAAATCGAGCGCAGTGGCCTTATCCGGCTGGCGTCCCAGATTGCGGCCGACATTGGCCCATAGATCAGCGCTACCGATCGGCCGGGGATCATTGACCGCGCGTCGCGTAGTCACCTCGGCACGCTCGGCGCCCTCGCTGATCAGCATGAAGGACTGCTGTTTATGCCGGGTGCCGCTGGAGTAAGCAGAAAACCCGGTGACCATCCGAGTCCCTGCCGGCATCGCATAGATGTGCTCGGTCGAGGTCGAGCCCTGCGCCGTGTGCGTCGTCATCACCTCGCCATAGGCCAGCCGGATCTGCCCGTCACGGGTCAGCGACTTCCACGGCACGTAACCCTCGGTGCCCTTGGCGTTGCGCACCGTCATGCCCAGCTTGTCGGCCGACAGCACGGTCAGGACCGTTCCATTGCGGCCAATGCTGCCGCCGCGCTGCCCTTCTGCCGCAACGCTGTGGA
This sequence comes from Skermanella aerolata KACC 11604, assembly GCF_000936425.1. Classification (GTDB taxonomy): domain Bacteria; phylum Pseudomonadota; class Alphaproteobacteria; order Azospirillales; family Azospirillaceae; genus Skermanella; species Skermanella aerolata. The sequence goes on from NZ_AVFK01000070.1 coordinate 2,523, forward strand.
ACAGGCGCACCCGATCTCCCACGGCCAGTTTCATGTCATAGCCGTTTCCGTCCCGGTCGGCTGCCTTGATGCCGACGAGGTCGCGCCCGATCGCGCCAATCTCCCGGCGCTGCTCCCGAATGGCGAGGCCGACCCGGTGTGCGTCGGCATTGGTCGGCGCCGAGACGGTGATCGTAAACTTCGCGTCCTGGCTGTTCGCCTTGATCCGGTCCATCAGCAGTGCCGCCGTCCGCTCCGCAGTTTCCCGGTAACCGCCGGGCACCAACTCGACCGTGCCGTCCTCGCGCTTCATGTTAATGGCATCGGTTGCCCGGCCATCTCGGAACGCGCCGGCGATGTCACGCTCCCGCTCAGTCTGTTGTCGGACAGTTGTCAGGATCTCCGGCACGGCGGCATCGCCCAGCGCCTTGCGCGCCAAGTCGATGATTGGGCCGGCTTCAATGCTGCTGCACTGCTTGTCGTCGCCGATCATCACAAGCTGAAACTTGTGCTCGTCCTGGAGCCTGAGAAGGTCGAGGCCATGCCGGGTGCCCAGCAGCGACAACTCGTCGACCACGACAACGGCCTTGTGGTCGAGCACGACATCGCCTTTCTTGACGCCCTGGAAGAACACGCTGAGGGCCTTGGTGTCCTCGCGCTTGATCCCGGCGTCGATCAGATCGTCAGCCTGTCGCCAGGCCAACGCGATGCCATAGACCCGGCGCTCGTCTTCCTGCCACGCCGACACCAGCGGCTGGAGCAGCGTCGTCTTCCCGGCGCCGGCGGCACCGATCATGACACCCAGCTTGCCGCCCTCGCCCAGATCATGGATTGCCTTAAGTTGCTGCTTGCCGTGGTCGCCGGCGAAGTCCAGTCCCGATCGCTCGACCGCTGCCGCGATCCGGTCGACCGGCAAAGCGTTCGACTGGTCAGATGCCGCTATGCGAGCCTTGGAGATGAACTCCTTCTCCTGCGCCTCGTGCAAACCGGTGGTGATCGATCGGCCACGCTTGTCCTGTTCCTGCCCGACGATCAGGGTTGTCATCTCGCCCTGCTGGCGCACGCCACGCGCCTGGAACTCGGCGACAATCCGGTCGAGGTCCCAGGCGTTTTCGATCCCGCTGGCGATCAGGCCACGGGCTGCCGCCGTGCGTGCGTCCCGTTCTCCGATTACCGCGCGGGCGTCCAGATCCTTTTCAAGCCAGTGCAACGCCTCGGTATAGGCCCTGTCGATGCGCTGCTCACGGCTGATTTCCTGCACCAGGCCGGTGGGGGAGACGATGGTTTCATGCTTCCAACTCAGGCTGTCAGCCTGCTGCTGCCATGCCTTGAAATCCGCCATGTCGTCCTTGCTGAGCTTGGCGCGTGTCTCGTCATCGATACCCTTGGGAACGCTCTGCACGGCGCTCTTGAGGAGCCCGGCCCGCCTCTCGGCACTCAGGTCGTCCCAGTCCAATCCCTGGGTCTTCGCGTATTCACGCGCCGCCTGCTCACCATTCGTGGTCCGCTTGCTGAAGTGGTCGCGGACGTTCTCCGGGATGGACGGCAGCCGTGCAGCGCCGGTATCCCGGTCGAGGATGACTTCAACGCCCATGGTCCGCAGGTTCTGCGCCACGTGCGCCTGATAAAGCGCGCCGGCTTCCTTTATTAGACCTTGCAAACGGTCGAGATCCAGCGCGCCGACCCGGCCGTTCTCGCAGAAGACCGCGTTCGTCACCGTGAAGTGCGTGTGCAATTCCGGATCTCCCGCAACCTGGATCGGGACGCTTTCGGTGATGCGCTGCCCGTTCTCTTCCCGCGCGATCCACAGCGTCGGCCGCGACGTGTAGTGGTCGAAGGAAACCCAGCCAATGTAGCCCTGGTCAAAGCCATCCTTGCCGCCTCTGCCCTTGCTGGCCTTGGCGATCTCGCCCTCGATGTAACGCATGGTGTCCTGGGCGGCTTCGCGGTGTGCCTGGTATATCGCCGCCTGCTCCGCTGGCGTGCCGAACGCCCAGGCAACGCTGACGCTCTTGTCTGGCGTCAGGCAGAAGTCCACAGCGCCGACCGGCACTTTTTCCTGAACCTGTCCGGCGGCGTCCGTGAATGTCCGGATCTTGGAATACTGCTTCCCCTCGATCTTCTCGCCATCGGCCCGCCGGCCAGCCAGCAGGGCATTGATCTGATCTATCGTCACGGGCTTGTCAGGATCGATACCAAGTCCTGCTGCGACGATCGGGTGCATGTCGCGCCGCGGCAGCGCCTCGTCCTGGCCGACCTCCATGCCTTGGGTGTAGTAGCGCGCGAGGTCCGCGACTTCTTGCGGTATCGTCTGGGTCAGCAGGTGGCGCGACATCGGCGCCATGCTGGACGGCGACCCGGCCGCGATCGTCCCGTAAGTCAGCAAGAGATTATTCCTGCAATACGCCGTCGGCGTCGGTCCGGCCGGCTGCCCGGCTGACACCGCGAACGACCGCCACTTCGATACCCGGGCCCAGATTGTCGAGGTTCTCACCTATGCCGATGAGGGCGGCGGTCTGCTGCTGGATGGCCCCGGCGATCTCTTCCAAGATCTCGGTCAGGGGGCTTTCCTCCGCCTCAACCGAACACGCCTCCAGGATCTGGCCCAGCATTTCGGAATGCGTTGCCAACGTCTCGGTCATCAGGATCAGCCCGCGCGCCAGGGTTTCCACGGTGGTCTCCAACCTGACCAGCTTCTCCAAGACAGCATCTCCGCTCGGCATTGAAAGTCCCCTCACCTGATCGAACACCACCGAACGGTGGGTTCCTTGGTCTGACCCAAATTTTGACGCGCACGCTTCCGTCACGATTTGGGCCGGATCAATCACGATCCGATGACGGATTTGACACGATGGGGTTGTTGTAGTCAACATAGATACGATATAGTTCGGTGACGGTGGCAGTCACGGATGTGTCTCAACCTGTCACGGCACCGCAGAAGGATTTCAGATGACGAGGAAAGACCCGGCTTTCCTGCTGCGTGTGCGGCAGGCGATTGAGGAAGGCGGTGACCGGCGGCCGGCGCTTCACCAATGGATGGCCGGCAATCACGACGACTTGGTCGCGCTGTTTGAGGACGTGCGGCTGAACTGGCCGCACCTGACCACTGTGTTCGCCGAGTTGGGGTTCCGTAACCTCGACGGCAGCGACCTGAAACCGGAAACGGTTCGCCGAACCTGGTTCCGTGTCAGGCAGCGCCGGCAGCAGATAGCGGCTCGAATGGCATCAAGGGCCCCGGCCGCTGTCGAGGTTTTCAGTCCTGCGGCCTCATTGCAGTCACTGCCCTCCAAACCCCCAACCGCACCCGCTGACGATCCCATGACCGCACTAATGGCCGAAATGAACCGACGTTCTGGAAGGATTTGAAATGGCAAAGTCGAGCACCTTGGACGCTCCCTGTGTGACGTCCGTTACCAAGTCGCCGGTCCTGGCTGTCGGCTTTGGCCGTGGCTTCGGAGGCAAGTCGACGCTCTTAAGTGAGATCGCATGGCGTGCCCAGAACCAGGGGCGGTCCGCGATCGTGGCCGACTTCGACGCCCGGTCGAAGACGCTGGCCGACCTGTTCCCCGACGCGATGGTTCCGCCGACCGAGGAGCTGCCCGACGTCAAGGCGGCGTTCAGCAAGCTGCTCAACCGGATGACGAAGGAGAAGACGTCGGCCGTGGTCGATTTCGGCGGCGGCGACCGCTTCATGCTGGAGTACGGGCGCGACCTGATGCTCGTGGAATTCTGCGCACGGCGCGGGATCGAGCCGGTTGCGATCTACGTCCTCGGTCCGGAGGTCGAGGATCTACGGCACTGCCTGTCCATCTATGATGCAGGCTACTTCCGGCCGGAGCGGACGATCCTAGTGCTCAACGAGGGCGTCATCCGCGAGGGCAAGACCGTCGTTGGAGCCTTCGAGCAGACGACGAAGCACCCCGGTTTTCAGAAGATGCTGGTCGGCGGCGCCAAGCCGATGCTGATGACCAAGCTGCCCTGCATGGATCTCGTAAAGGGCGGCAGGCAGAACTTCTACGACGCGGCTGCGGGCCTGGGCGATGAGCCGCTCGATCCGGTCGAGCAGTTCATGACGGAGAGCTGGCTGGAGGATCTGGAGGCTAAGCGCCAGAAGCTCGGCGTCGCAGATTGGCTGCCGTGATGACACGGGACGACTTCCGCCAGAAATGCCGGGCGGCCGGCATCGGGGACGACAAGCCTCTCTTTCTCGTGCTGGAGATGCTGTTCGACACGGCGGCGGCGGCGAAGGACGCTGTTCAGGTCGGCGCCCGCGGTCTTACCCAGGAAGCCGAGGCCGACCTGGTCAAGCGGATCGCGCGGCAGGCTGATGCGTCGATGCGCAACGCCGCGGTGAAACACCGTCTGCGTCTGGAGAGAAAGACGGCTTTGATCGCCGGAAGCGTCGCCGCTGCCTGCCTCGTTCTCGGGGGCGGCTGCGGTTATTGGTGGGGCTGGAGCAGCGGCCGTCAATCGGTGGAGACGACGGAGCGCCAGGTCGCCATGGCGTTCCAAGCTGGGCCGGATGCCGCCGGCATCTGGCTGCGGCTGATGCGAAACAACGACCCCCGCAAGGCTCTGGATCATTGCTCAGGGTCCGCTGTGTGGTCGGCCGATGGCCGACAGGCCTGCTCGATCCCCTTGTGGATCGATGGGCCCGGCGCCCCTGAAGCCAACAGGTAATCAAAATTTCGAACCGAAGGATCATGTAATACGTCACTTCATCCCAGGGCGCGTACTTACCTTTCGCAATATGGCTTAACTCTCCTGGACACAAACGTCGAAGAGATGCTTGTGGTTATTGATAACGCGTGTTTTATTATTGAAAGGTGCGCTAATCACTTGTGACACTTTGTTGGAGTTTTCTACTCATCATTGAGAGATGTTTACCCATTCGATGAGTAATCTCGTGAAGAAAGGAAGGCGATGATCATCTACACACAGCAGGAAGCGGCCGATTTACTCAAGGTTTCGGTCAAGACACTGCTTCGTCTCCTCGCCAAGCATCCTGACTGCTGCTCGATGATCAGAAGCAAGCGGCGGTTCACGGAGGCGCATATCAACCAATTAATGGAGCGCACCCAATGCCGCGCAAGCCCGTCAAGAGGAATGGCTACTGGTACGCCACGGGTACCGAAGCGGGACATCGCATCCGAAAAAGCACTCATATCAGCGCTGTGGGACGCGAGAATAAAGCGCGGGCCGAGTCAATGCTCTCCCAGTTCAGTGAAGACATCCGCAAAAAGGCAGCGCAAGGCCATGATGCCGTAGTCAAGGCCGGCTTTCTAGTTGACCATCGTTTGCATAGGGAAGAGCCCCGTCACCCGGTGATCATGCAGCGGGTGTCCGAGATTACTGTCGCCGCATCTGATTTTATGTTCCCATGCCATGGCAGCATCGAGCAGGCGAGCCATCTACGACTCGGCAGCATGAAATATTTCGACTGCCGCCAGTGTCCAGTGGTCAGCCGGTGGCCGACAGGAGTGCTGCTACTCTGTTAGCGCCCATGATGAGGCCGCTGTACGGTTGCTCCCAAAGCCAATTCTAATAGTGGTGATTGCAGATGTGGGCGCTCGTAGATCGAGCGCTGGTTGGGGATTATTGCTCTGGTCAGGCCTTGAGCAGCAACTATCATAGCCAAGTGCACAGGCAGCATGGGCCAATCGGTGAACTTCTGCGGCTACTGACAGCGTGGGTATGCCTTGTCACTTGCCGATCAAGGCGCATAGCGCGTGAGATGTAGCTGGAATTCACATACGGCCTACGATTGATATGGTCAGATCAAGGTAGGCATCGACATTGTTCGTCAGTTGTGCCAAACATGTGGACGGCTAAATGGACATCATAGCTTGAGCTATAGGCAAAAAAGCTATCATTAATAAGGGGTTAAGAGGGACAATGCCTAGGACTTACGAGCAGACACATCCATGGCTAACGTTCGAACTTGATCTGCGCAAGTTTGGCTATGAACTCTGGATGACTTTGGGCGAAATCGGATCCAAGTGCGATCATATTGCTGGCGTCCCTCTCGCTCCTGATGTCGCCGAAAAAATTCACCAGCTCTACCTTACTAAAGGTGCTTTAGCCACTACCGCCATCGAAGGCAACACGTTGTCTGAAGAGGAGGCTGGGCAAATTATATCGGGAAAACTAAAACTTCCCCCTTCGCAGGAGTATCTAGCTCAAGAAATCAAAAACATTTGTCATGCTACTAATGAAATTACAAAGATGATTTACGAAAATGGAAAGATACTAATTACGGTTGAACTACTAAAATATTTGAACTCTATGGTTCTTGAAAAACTTGAAGTTGATGAAGATGTAGTTCCTGGGAAAATTCGAGAGCACTCTGTAGTCGTCGGAAGGTACAGATGCGCTCCTCCTCAAGATTGCGATTATCTTTTAGAAAAAATGTGTGAAACTCTGAATAATTTTCCTTGCCCAGACAACGCTAAAGCTGCGTTCAATGTTATTAAAGCTGTGTATGCACACCTTTATTTTGTTTGGATCCATCCTTTTGGAGATGGGAATGGCAGAACCGCTAGGCTTATAGAACTTTGCATCCTTATGTCAGCGGGATTTGCGCAACCTACTACACACCTGTTGAGCAATTATTACAATCGAACTCGCAACAAGTATTATGAAGCACTTGACCGTGCAGTAGAGTCCGAAGATCAGGTTGTTGCTTTCATTAAATATTCTGCAACAGGATTAGCGGAAGGACTTCGGGAGCAAATTGCGTACATCAGAGAACAGCAATGGCGTGTCGCGTGGATTAATTATATACATAAGGAGTTCGAGGAGAAAAACAGTCCAACCGATGTACGAAGGCGAAAGCTGGTGCTGTGCCTTTCAGAAATGGGTACTGTTGTTCCCGTTAATAAAATATCCATTCTGACCCCAGAGTTAAGCATTGAATATCATCTAAAAACGCCTAAAACCGTAATTCGAGATGTGAATGCATTAATAGAAATGGGTTTAATCGAGAGACGTCGCGGCGGCATCGTTGCAAATCGCGAGAAAATCCTAGCCTTCTTGCCGTGGCGAAACCGCGATGAGACAAGCGAGAGCAAAGCCGCCGATTGATATTGGCGTACAGAGTTGAACAAACTAAATCTTAGCCTAGAGTTGCCGCACTAACCTGTTGACTCTGAGCCCCGAGTCATGTTGACGTCGTTACTGGCACTCATCGCCGCCTTCTCCTGCCTGCCCTTGTGTCCTGATACGGGCGGGGCGCACAGGGCACCCCGGAACGCCGGGGTTAACCCCGGCATCCACAGGAGAAGTTGCTATGAGAGCAGCCTGTACTTGGCCGAAACCTGTCTCGGTACGCTCGTACCAGCGGTTCCGACTCGGACATTGGGAGACGGTAGTCTCTCACTGTCGATCCTGGCCTAAGCGCTGATCCCGCTTAGACTGAGATGAAGGGGCGGTTGATGAGCGCCACCTCGTTTCAGCATGTCAACATAGTCGTGACTCGCCGTCCAGAAAAATTGGTCCAGACTGTGCTTTTGATATAGTCGTCAGATTTTTTCCCACCACTCCATAGCGCCAACTATCGGCATCTGCTCCAGACCTCCATCCGTATCAACGTGCCAAGGACGTGAGCAAACGGAGCGTGCTTGGGGCGGATGGCTTTGGGATCGTTCCTGCCGTACATCTGAAGCACGGCGTTTATGTAAAACAGACCCACCTATCATCGCATAATTTGCCGCTCTTGGTCTGTACTTTTTCTAGCGACTTTTTGACCGAATTTGATCTCGCTGTACTCGCCGTCTTAAGTATCGCTTGCTTCTAAGTTTTGTAACCCCTGTGTTACCCTAGAGCATCGTACGCCAGCGGCAGAAGATAATACATTTTTGATAAGCTACTCAAAAACAACGCCTTTTCTGTCATTGGCTCTTAACTGAGACGGTCGGCACTCTGCTTTTCGAACAGGATGCCGAGCACGACCGCCACGACGCCCAGTGCTAGCGAGGCGAGTTTGGAGACCCTCATCTCCTCCTTCTCGGTCGCCTTGCCCTTGCGGATGACGCGGGCGTAGATGTCGTGGGAGATGGCGGAAGCTCCCGCCAGCGCCAGGCCGGACACGACGGCCAGGATAGTCGCGAAAGCCACGGCGGACAGGAAGCCGAGGAAGAGATCGCCGCCCAGCGCCTTGGCCAGATGCATTACCGGCATGTTGCCGCCGCCGATGATCTTGCCGCCGAGCTTGCCGCCTTCATAGAACTGCGGATCGGTGCCGACGATGGTGATCGCGGCCAGCCCGAGGACGGCGACGACCAGGAAGAAGAAACCGATGAAGCCGGAAGCGACGAACACGCTCTTCCGTGCTTCCCGCGCGTTGGGCACGGTGAAGAAACGCATCATGATGTGCGGCAGCCCGGCGGTGCCGAACAGCAGGCCCAGCGACAGCGACACGGCGGAAACCGGATCGGACAGCAGCGAGCCCGGCGCCATGATCTTGACGCCGGCCTTGTGGGACGACACGGCCTCGAACGCCATGAAGTTCAGGTCGAAGCCGAAATGGGCCAGCGCCAGGATGCCCAGCACCGTGCCGCCGCCCAGCAGCAGGACCGCCTTGATGATCTGGACCCAGGTGGTCGCGATCATGCCGCCGAAGGTCACGTAGACGACCATCAGCACGCCGACGATGATCACGGCCACGGCATAGTCGAGCCCGAACAGCAGCTTGATGAGCTGGCCGGCGCCGACCATCTGGACGATCAGGTAGAAGCAGACGACCGTCAGCGAGCCGATCGCCGCGAAGGTCCGGATCTTGGTCTGGTCGAGCCGGTAGGACGCGATGTCCGCGAAGGTGAAGCGGCCCAGGTTGCGCAGCCGCTCCGCCACCAGGAACAGGATGATCGGCCAGCCGACGAAGAAGCTGATGATGTAGATGAAGCCGTCGAAGCCGGTGGCGAAGACGAGGCTGGACAGGCCGAGCAGGGTAGCCGCCGACATGTAGTCGCCGGCGATGGCCAAGCCGTTCTGGAACCCGGTGATGCCGCCGCCCGCCGTATAGAAATCGGCCGCCGACTTGGTGCGGTTGGCCGCCCAATAGGTGATGCCGAGCGTGCCGAGCACGAAGGCGAAGAACATGACGATGGCGGTCGGGTTGATCGCCTGCTTGTCCACGGCGCCCAGATCGGCCGGCGCCGCGAAGGCGGCTTCGCCCAGGGTCAGGACCAGAACGGCCAGGGCGATGCCGAGGGCGGAGGCCGCTGATTTGAACATCGGACGGTTCATTCCGCCGTCTCCCGGATCAGGTCGTTGGTGAGGTCTTCGAACGGACCGTTGGCGAAATACGAGTAGACGCCGGTCAGCAGCCACGAAATGACGATGATCGCGGCCCCGATCGGAATGCCGATGCTGAGCGTCATGCCCTCGCTCAGCGGCTTGCCCAGCATGGCCGGAGCAAAAGCCACCACCATCATGAAGCTGTAATAGGCCACCAGCACGATAGCCGACAGGATCGCCGCGAGGCGGCCCCGCCGCTTCACCAGGGCTTGGTACTTGGGGTTCTCGCGAACCCTGGCGTAGATCAGTTGGGACATGACGCCTCCTGTTCGTTATTCACCGCCGGCTTGTCCCAGGCCGGTCAGGGGAGGCCGCGTCCGGGGTCGTTCCAGCTTCGATCTGTTATGTTTTTCAGCGCCCGGAGACTGCCGGGTAGAAGTGACGGTTCCGGTGCGGCAGCCATGACTTCCGCTGCGGGCTTTCGGTAGCCTTTACAAGGCGTCCTGGGCAGTAGCTTTGATGTCGCAGGGAGATATACAGAGCGGTCTCCACTCTCGCTCAGGTATGTAGACACCCCCCTCGAAGCTACGGATGTACGCAAATGTCATCATTTTCTGTCACGACCGGCAATTTTCACAGGAGCGTCACTGAACGTCATCATAGGTCATTATTCTTTATTTACCCCGATCGATAGAGACATATTACCCCATCAGGTTAGGAAAATAAACGGATGACGTGCCGTATTCAGGCAGATGCGGTCGCAATCGCGCAGACCGGTTCCGCATCCTTTTAGGAAAATCGGAGTTGATTCCGCAGGGTAGTCCCGCGCGGGAGCTTGCCCCTGGCATTCATCAGAAGGAGGAGAGAACCCGTGAGAACCTTCAAAGGCCTGCTGGCCGGTGCCCTGATGCTCGGATCGGCCTTTGCCATGGCGGGTGCGATGACCTCGGCTGCGGCATCGGCGCAGGAGCTGGCGCACTGGAGCCCGGAGGCGGCTTCAACGCTGAACGCCGTCGTCGCGCGCCATGCCAACAAGGGCGCCTTCGCGGTGTTCGACATGGACAACACGCTGTACCGCTACGACCTCGAGGAGTCGCTTCTGCCGTTCCTGGAGATGAAGGGCGTCCTGACGCGCGACCGGCTCGACCCGTCGCTGAACCTGATCCCGTACAAGGATGTCGGCGGTCACAAGGAAAGCCTGAACAGCTACTATTACCGGCTGTGCGAGATCGACGATCAGGTCTGCTACCCTTGGGTTGCCCAGGTATTCTCCGGCTTCACGCTGCGCGAGCTGAAGGGCTACGTCGACGAACTGATGGCTTATGGCAAGCCGATCCCGAGCGACTACTATGACGGCGATACCGTCAAGACGATCGAGATCAACCCGCCGAAGCCCTATACCGGGCAGAAGGAGCTGGTCAACCTGCTGATGAAGAACGGCATCGAGGTCTATGTCATCTCGGCCGCCAGCGAAGAACTGGTCCGCATGGTCGCGTCGGACCCAAAATACGGTTACAACATCAAGCCGGAGAACGTCATCGGCGTATCGATGCTTCTGAAGGACCGCGGCACCGGAACCCTTACGACGGCGCGCAAGCTGATCGCGGATAAGAAGTACGACTGGCAGGCGACCATGGGAATGGAGATGACTCCGTACCTGTGGGCACCGCTGACATGGTATTCCGGCAAGCAGGCGGCGATCCTGTCCTATATCGACGAGTGGAAGAAGCCTGTCTTGGTCGCGGGCGACACGCCGGTCAGCGACGGGCCGATGCTGTTCCACGGGACCGATGTGGAGAACGGCGGCGTGCGGGTCTGGGTCGACCGGCGGGAGAAATACCTGAAGCAGATCACCGGGATGCAGGAGAAGTTCGCGGCGAGCCAGAAGGAGCTTGGGTTGCCGGTGACGGCGGACAAGAACTGGGTGATCGCGAAGCCTGACGTGATCCAGTAAGAGGTCTGCTGATCTGTTGCGGCGTGGCCTGGTTTTGACAGAACGGAAAATTTTGATTTGTCGGCGCGCCGGTGTTGGGCCACGGCCCAACCTACAGGCTCCTGCTTCGTAGGTTGGGCCGTGGCCCAACACTTCTGTCACGGCTCAAAGCCGCACGACAGGCCGACACTTTCCGGCTTTGATATTGTAGTGGGGTGATGATTTCTCAGATAGTCCGCGATATCAGACTTGATGATGCCTCATGGGCTGAAGATCCGTTATATTGAACTTTTTACCCCGCTCGACAGGATGGAGCCGCAACCTGTCTCGACAATGAGACACTGGTGGCCGAGCGAAGCGTGGACATTCTTTTTAAGGATCAAGCGGTCGGAGCGCTCTACGAGACTCCACAGGGCGGCACGCGATTTGTCTATAGCCCTGACGCGGTCGAGACGATCGCCTGTGCGCTCCCGCTGGGGGAGCGGGAACACGCATGGCCGACCGGTCTGCACCCGTTCTTCCAGCACCTGGGTCCCGAAGGCTGGCTTCGCGAAAAGCAGGCCCGCGCCGGACGGGTGGAAGAGGAGGACGATTTCGGACTGCTGCTGCGCTATGGGCAGGACTGCATCGGTGCCGTCGGCGTCCGTGCGATAGAGCCGGTTGCGGTGCCATCGGGCTCCGTCGATGCGGAAACCATGGCGCCAGTGGCGGGCAGCCGTACCGTCCCGGGCGTACAAAAGAAGCTCTTCGCCATCCGTCGCGACGGCCAATACCACCCGGCGGAAGCCGAAGGTCCCGCCACGCACATCGCAAAATACAACGGCCAGTCGGACGACACATTGGTCCGCTACGAGCTTCTTTCGCTGCGTCTGGCGCGCGATGTCCTGGGCACGAAGCAGGTCACGGAGTTTGACACTGCCGTCGTTGCCGGAATCGACGGGCTGGCGCTCGTCGTGAAGCGTTTCGACCGCACGGAAAGGCTGGCCAAGCTCCGGCTGGAGGATTTTGCCCAGATCCTCAGCCGCCCGCGTGGTCGCGATTTCACCGGGAAGTACGCCGGAAGCTATGAGGAAATCGCCCTCGCGATCAGGGATCACTCGGCGCGCCCACAGATAGACGTCGATCAGTTCTTCCGCCGTGTCGTGTTCTGCGTGCTGATCGGGAACGCGGATGCGCACCTGAAAAACTTCTCGCTTCTGGAAACGCCTGATGGATAGCGGCTATCGCCAGCCTACGATCTGCTGAATACGCTGGTCTATGGCGGCAGGTACAAGACTGAATTTGCGCTGTCGCTATGCGGCGATCACGTTCAAACCGACCGGATCGACCGCAAGCTGGTCCTAGCCTTAGGTCAGGCCATCGGGCTTCCCGCCAGAGCGATCCAAGTGGCCCTCAAGGAGATCGGGGATCGTATCAGGCGGAGCGGGACCATCGTGCCTCCGGATGCGGAACTGGCGGACGGCTTCATTCACCGATACGCCGGGATCGTGGAGGATGCATGCGGCAGAATCCTCGAAGAGTAGTCCAGCCGCTCGACTGGCCGGCGCTTGTTGCCGAAACCATCCGCCGGCGCAAGGAAGAGGGGATGACCCAGGTGCAGCATGCCGCCCTTGCGGGCGTCGGCAGGACCACGGTCGTCGCCTTCGATCAGGGCGATACGTCGATCTCGCTCAGCCGCGCGCTTGCCATACTGGGTGTCGTGGGACTGGTTGCCGAAAACAGAACCTCCCCCCAGGATGCCTTCGTGGCCGCTTGCCGGCAGCGCTGGGCGGAGCTGGTGGCAGCGCTTGCCGAAGACGCCCCGGCGCGTCAGCCGCATGGTAATTACAGCTTCGACTATGAGGTGACCGGGCAGATCGCACGGCTTTCGCCAAAGCGGCTGGTCGAGATCCTTGAGAAATCGGTGGTGCGGTACAGCGGCTGTCCGCCCTTCTGGGTTCCGACCAAGCCGGAATTGGCTCCTGTTCCGGTCGAGGACGGCGTCGAGTGCTGGCTTGGCAATCCGAGGGCGGACCGGGTATTCGACGATGCCGCCCATAGCGACTATTGGCGCGCTTCGACGGAGGGGCAGTTCTACTTGCAGCGTGGTTATCAGGAGGATGGCGCCGATGTCCTTCAGCCTGGAACGTTCTTCGACGTAACGCTGCCGATCTGGCGCGCTGGCGAAGGCCTTTCCCACGCGGCCCGCGTCGCCCGGTCGATGGCAACCAAGGACGATGTCAAAATCCGCTTACGTGCCCGTTATACCGGCATCGAGGGCCGCGATCTCGCCACCTGGGCGAAGCCGGCGGACCGCAGCCTGATCGTCAGCGTCCACCGCAGCCGGTTGCCAGAGGCTCATCTGGCAGTAGAGGCGGCGGTTGGACGGATTGAGGACGATCTGGCCGGCGTGGTGCATGACCTGCTCAGACCGCTGTACGAGCGCTTCGGCGGCTATGTCCTGGAACGCGATCTTGTCGAGCGCGAGTTGCGCGAGATGAAAAGCCGGGGGGAGGTTCGATAGCGGCGTGAGCCGCGCCGAATGTCTCCTCGCCCGCAAGTTCCGTTAAAAACCGGATTCAGGCCGCTATAAGCTGACGTTCGTCAAAGCGATAGCCGCCGACGAATTCCTCGGCTTTCTTGTACCATGTGGCACGTTGTCGGTAGGGAAGATCGTCACTCGCCGTATTCGCAGAGGCGACCATCCGTTCCATGAGCATGCTGATTGCCTTGCAGAGCGGGAGGAAGCGACTTTCCTCAACCAATCCTTCGGCTTTCAACTCGTCGAACAAGCTTCTGAACCCCTTAAGCTTTATGCCGACGATTCGGAGTTCGTGTGCATCCCAAAGAATGGTCAGGCGAGCGTCCACCCGTTCAGCCCGGTAAGCCGCATTGCTCGTAAGATATAGGAGCTGGTCCATTTCCGGATCGAAATACGCTGTGGGTTCAAACGGTTTTGCCTTCGCATACAGCCGCGTGAACAACTCCGCAGTCCTGCTTTCTACGGCCATACCCATTTCTCCCCAAAACGCGACTCATGGTTATCTGGCAAGTTTGGAACGCCCGTGTCAGCGAGCACCCACTCCCACCAGGAGAGAATATACACCTCACGCTCGCTACCGCCTAGAATTCGTCTAATTTGATCCCTCTGACCAGTGTCATAGACCTGACGAAGGAGCGCAAGAAATACGCTATTAGGAGGCGCAGTACAAGCTGCGGGAGATCCATCAACCATATCAGCTCCAACCGCCGGTTTGCAAACGCTTGCGACAACACGTTCCGGATCGTACCAACCGGGGTCCTGAGGAACCCTTAATGGCCTGTTAATTCCTTGGTATATCGCTGTCGGGGAGCATAGCACCCGGCTTTGGATCACCAGCACATCGAGTTCAGCGATCTTTCCCATGAGGTTCAGTTCCGCCAAATGCCCAATGCGCTCTTCTCTAAATGCACACAGCACTTGACGGTCTGGAAAGAGCCTGATTGGAACACGGTGGTACAATTTGGGCGCCGTGGTTAGGGAATGCGGAATTGGCACAGAAAACGATGCGCGGCGAAACTACCCAACCTTTTACTGAAAATCGATGATAATATTTTTTCTCCTCCATAGAGAGCATAATGCCGCACCTACCGCGACTTCGAATGCGTCATCATAGCGCCGGAAACTTCCACTGGGATGTCTGATAAGGGAAGATAACGTGACTCAAGATACAACGGCATCTAACTTGCCCTCTGATAAAGCAAAAGATAAAGTTTGAATAACACCAGCCTTCATGATCGATTCTCTAATACCAGCATGCGATTTTCTCGAAAATGTCGTATTCATAGGAGAAAATAATAATATAATCGATCCTATTATAAATATACTTCGGCAAGACGATGACCTTGCCCCCGTGCAGCGCCTCCCATAGCCGGGTAAGATCGGCGAG
>NZ_AVFK01000006.1 GCF_000936425.1 Skermanella aerolata KACC 11604
AGCGGCGTGACTCAACTAAACCGGCCTCCAGGAATCCTGGGGCGGTTCAGTATCCGCCTGACATGCGTGGAATCGAGCCGAAGGCAATCGCAGGGAAGTTCAGCTTTCGTTTCGGCACTTTATGCAGGGCTGCGGCCCAGTGAACCTGCTGACGCCGGCCGAGTCCGAATGGCCGGCGTCGGCAGGGTGTCCCTATGAAAGGAGACATACTGCGCCGGCCATCAACACATTCAGGTAATTCAGGCGCTCCAGCGCGCCGAAGTGCTCCACCAATCCGAGTCGTTCGACAGAGACCTTCCCGACCGGGGGTGTGCCAATGAAACATGTATCGACACTCTAAGAAATGCTGCGTTCACTGCCCGTCAAGCGATTGCGACGATGTTGCAGTCGGGAAACAGATGCATGCTGGGACGAGCACAAGGGTCCCTTCGCCAGTTCGCCGACAGACGGTTACGTCACCGTCGCCGACATCGCCGACATCGCCGACTTGAGCGTCGCCACCCTTGCGGTCACCAATCCCAATCACAGTTCATACTGGTTTATTCAACTCACTACATATCGTTGAAACATAGTCATGACTTTCTTGCGGACACTCCTAATGGGGCAACATATATTAGTATTTAATTAATTTCTTCTGGTTAGCGTGCCTCCGTCTTCAAGCCACCCAATTTAATATCAACACTCATTTAGTAAGTGAAGTTATGAGCCTATCTAAGAAATTTAAATCTATAGAAAAATTTGCAGTTGAGCAGGAAGTTCATATTGCAGATTTTAATACCAGAATATCTGATCTTGAAAAGGAGTTATTGAAGAGAGATCAGTCAATGGCGCTGATTCAAGCTGATTTAGTGCGGTACGACTCAGCTTTGGTTGAAGCTCGCCGCCTTCTAGGAGAGAAGATCAGGCACCGGCATGCCGAAAAGCACCGCTTTACTGATTCGTTCTGGTGGAAAGCCGCGGCCGTGGTACGTGCTCCTGCATTCTTCTTTCGGAGATTTAAGCGCAGGAACCTCAGGAACCGCCTGAAATCGCTGGAAACCGTTGTATCATCACGGGACCAGCACCTGAAAAGGCTGAAGGCGCATGCAACCGCTCTCGCTGAGATCACGTTACAAAAGGACCATATTTTAGCAGACCTAAGCAGCCAAGCCTCTCAGCGCCAGCTCGAAGTAGCCGCTATCGAGCATAGCATCCGTGAGGAAAGTCACGTCTGCGACACGATGTTACAGGAATTCCTGACATCAAGCTCGTGGAGATTGACTGCGCCGATGCGCAAGATCACGACCGCCTGGACGATTTGGCACCGGGCAGTCGCACGACGCCGATTGGACCGGTCGGCGGTAAGGCAGGGGTTATGCCGAATCGAGCCGATACACGATCTCATACAGAATCCAGACGGCAGCTTCACCAGCACCGGCGACGACCCTCAGTTCAACGTTCAGCATGCATCCGGCGGCCCACCATGCGGCTGGGCCAAAATTTCATTCGATGTGCTCGAAGCGGACTTGCCCCTCAATCCAGTTATCTATGCCGGTGCAGACACCAACCTCACAAAGGCAGTCGAACTACCCCTCGATATGGCCGAGGTCGGACGAGCGTGTCAGATTGTCCGAATTCCCGACGACTCACTAAGATTGCGGTTTGATCCAATGGCCCACCAAGGCCGCTTTGCTATCAGCGATCTCCGTATATCAAAGGCAAGCCGAAGCAAGATACTGTTGGAATTGCTGGAAAGATCTCCGCATGGAGCTTTTAAAACTCTCGGCGGGGTATGGCGCCGGGGTCTCGCTGCGGTGTGGGACGAGGTGTTCACGTACAACAACTCCAGGAAACACGACCGCTATAGCTATTGGCTGGAGGGACCCGGAGGTCTCAACAAGAGCGACCTCCAGAAGATCAAGACCCACGTTGAGCAGCTTGAGTACAAACCGCTGATCTCCATCATCATGCCGACCTACAACACCCAGCCGGAATTTCTCAAGGCGGCGATCGATTCGGTACTGGCCCAGATTTATCCTCACTGGGAACTTTGCATTGCTGACGATGCATCGACGAAATCAAACATCAAGGCGATTCTGACACGCTATCAGGAGAGGGATAAGCGGATAAAGATCGTGTTCCGACCAATCAACGGGCACATCTCGGCGGCAAGCAATTCTGCGCTCGAACTCGCAACCGGCGACTTTACTGCTCTAATGGACCATGACGATGTTATTTCGGTCCATGCTCTGTACATGATCGCGGCGGAATTGAATGCACATATGGATGCAGACTTGATCTATTCAGACGAAGATAAGATTGATGAGCGAGGCTGGAGGTACGATCCGCATTTCAAGTCGGACTGGAACTTTGAGATGTTCTGTTCCATGAACATGGTCAACCACTTGGGCGTCTTCCGAACTTCTCTGATACGGGAAATTGGCGGATTCCGGGAAGGATATGAGGGCAGCCAGGATTATGACCTTGCCCTGCGCGTCATCGCCCGGACCCCACCCGAACGCATCCGCCACATTCCATTCATCCTTTACCACTGGCGGGTTTTCGAGTCCTCCGGCTCCTACTCAACCGACTTTCTCGACAAGGCTGTCGATTCCAGCCGCCGCGCGCTTGTCGACTATTTCGAAAGCATTGGTGAGGAGGTCGAGGTCACGGGCGGCTTCCTGGGCTATAATCGCGTCATCCGGCCATTGCCGAGCCCTGCGCCTCTGGTGTCACTGCTGATCCCAACCCGTGACCGGGTCGATCTGTTGCGGGGTTGCGTCGACGGTATCCTGAATCGGACCGATTACCCAAAGATCGAAGTCCTAATTCTCGACAACGAAAGCGTAGAGCCCAAGACGCACGATTATTTCAAGTCACTGGCAGGTGACGAGCGCGTGCGAATAGTGAAATTCACCGGCCCTTTCAACTTCTCGGCCATCAACAACTTCGGTGTGCAGCAGGCCCGCGGCAGCATCATCGGCTTTATCAACAACGACATCGAGGTGATTGGTTCGGGCTGGCTGCGGGAGATGGTGGTACACGCAATCCGGCCGAATGTCGGAGCAGTCGGCGCCAAGTTACGCTATGCCGATGACACGCTCCAGCACGGCGGCGTCATCGTTGGACTGGGCGGAGTCGCCGGACACTCGCACAAGCATCTGGGAGGCACGGAACCCGGCTACTGCTGCCGTATCCAGATCCCTCAATATCTTTCGGCCGTTACGGCGGCATGCTTGGTGATGAGGCGGAGCTGCTTTATCAAGGTCGGCGGATTCAACGAAAAGAACCTCGCCGTTGCGTTCAATGACGTCGATCTGTGCTTGAGGGTTCGGGAGGCAGGATTCGATATCGTTTGGACTCCCTTCGCCGAGCTGTACCATTTGGAGTCGGCATCACGCGGGACCGACATGGCTCCTGAGAAGGCCGAACGCTTTGCACGCGAACTGATGTACATGCGCACGCGCTGGTCCGAAGTCCTGGACAACGACCCCTACTACAGTCCGAACCTGACACTCGACAGCGAAGATTTCGCTCTCGGATTTCCGAGCCGCGCTAAAAAACCTTGGCTGAAAGGCTGATGAATGGAATGCATCATACGAAAATGCAACCTAGCCAGCTTTGCTCTAACATCCGTCGGCAAGGCCGATCAGTGTTATGGCTGAAACGGATGGTTCCCGCCAGCGATGGCGAGTTGCTGTTGGGCCACAGCCCAACAAAGACCCACATGTGAACGGGCAAATCATCTGTTTGAACCAGAACAATATCGTGCGGGGCAAGAAAATCAAAATTTGCCTATACGTTTGATTTTTTACGAGAAAATTTGATCTATAAATTTTCGCGGAAATAATAGGAAAACTTAACCTGTTGTTGTGATGATAAGTTCGTATTAGAAAGTATTTAACATGATCATGCCACTCATCATATCGATCTTCCAAATCATAATTATTTCGTGCTTTATTTTTTCCATTGCGTCTACAATCAGGCATCACATTGGTGATTCTGTGAAATCAGTTGCTTTTGCTATTATTATTATCTGCTTATTGGGCATGATTCAGTTTTGGATAGCATTTCTCCTATACCCTCTGTCGTTATTATTAAAAATCCTATTTTGGACAGTGGGTAGCGTACTGTTCACACGATCTCTTTGGAAACAGGAGTTTCGATACGAGGCTGCGGTTCCGGTCATTGGACTTGCATTAGCATCTATTGTTCTGGCGTTGTGGACTCACTTAGGTACCGATCTTTCACAGCCGATAGAAACTGCCCGATTGCGATGGACCCATTCACTGCCCACGGACAATATCTTACCGTTTATCTTTGTCGAGAATTTGCGTGATGGCGTGATTCGAATACCAATGGTCGGGGAATGGCTAAGCAGTGACCGGCCACCTCTTCAAGTAGGCCTGTATTTATTATTAGGGCTACCAATTGGTTATGATATGCTGAATTAT
Source organism: Skermanella aerolata KACC 11604 (assembly GCF_000936425.1). GTDB lineage: Bacteria > Pseudomonadota > Alphaproteobacteria > Azospirillales > Azospirillaceae > Skermanella > Skermanella aerolata. The sequence continues at coordinate 4,434 of NZ_AVFK01000006.1, forward strand.
CAGTTCAGTTCGATCTCATTCCAGATGTTCTGCCTAGTCGGGGTATGGGTATTAACCAGAGCCCTAGAAATATCGCCCCGCTACGCTATACTTGCAATGGTTACGACATTCTTCACCCCCTTTGTCATAGTTAACGGTAGCTTTGTTTGGCCCAAATTAATATCTGGTGGAATATTATGCATAACTACAGCACTTTACTTTACACCCTTGCATGATCGCACGCGAGGGGACTGGTTGATGGGGGCTGCTGCTGGTCTCTCTGCCGCGTTTGCATTGCTTGGACACGGCGCAACATCCTTTGCACTCGCTGCAATGGCGTTAACTGCGCTAGCACTTCACAGGTTCGGCAGACCCAATTATCTTCTCGCTGGATTTGTTGCATTTGTTTTGATGTACGCGCCGTGGATGGCTTATCAGAATTATTACGACCCACCGGCCAACCGGTTGACAAAATGGCATTTGCTCGGAGTAATAGAAATCGATAGCCGAACAATTGGAGAAGCAGCGAGAGACCAGTTAGCATCTACTTCAATGTTAGCGTGGATAGATGGTCGTCTTCAGAACTTTAGCTGGCTTTTTCTTGATTACGATAATGTTGTCCATAAGACAATTTTGGCATCGGAACATGTCGCCGCAGGTGATATCGATGCTGCTCGAAAGATGCTTGCTGAGGTGCGAGTAAGCCAATTCTTCTTTATGGCATCAGGATTAGGCGTAATTGGTGTATTTTCATACCTAGTCCCTCTTGGACTGATATTGAGCAAGACTAGACCACTTGCGCTACTCTTTATGATATCGTCGATGGTGTGGGTGTGGTTGATGTTTTTGCCGGGGAGCACGGTCATTCACCAAGGCAGCATGCTGCCTCAGCTTCTACTGATATCCGGCACCATAGTGACTGTGTCCGTCTTTGGCTTCTGGCCGGCTGCTGGACTTACTTTGGCGCATGTCGCCGTAACCATATTTCAGTATGCGCTGTAGCATTACAATTGCAGCGTTAATGCCTACTCCCTGTTGACCAATGTTTCGGGAGAGATGCGATGAGCGGTGTCGCCATTGAAGATCTTCTGGAGCTTTTGTCGGCCGAACTGCGGAAAGCCCAGGCCCGGCTGGGTTGGTTGATCGATCACCCGAGCGTCCTGGCCTCTGCGGTGGCTTTCCTTGACACGCTGCTTGGGCCGGAGCGTCGCAGGGCGGGCTGGAGATGCGGGCAGAGGCCGGCGGCGACGTCGGTCCTTGGCGCCAGCAGGCGGTGCTGGGCCGCAGCCACTGGGATGCCGACGCGATGCGCGATGTTGTGCGCGACTATACGCTTGAGACGCTGGCCGAAGGCGACGGCGTGCTGGTCATCGACGAAACCGGCTTCCTCAAGCAGGGCAAGGCGTCGTGCGGCGTTGGACGGCAGTACACCGGGTCGGCGGGCAAGATTACCAACTGCCAGGTCGGCGTTTTTGTCGCCTATGTGTCCACCAAAGGCCACGCTTTCATCGACCGGCGTCTGCCTGGGCCGACGATCCGAGCCGCCTGGCGGCGGCCCACGTCCCTAACCTAAGGACGTCCGGTTCGCGACCAAGCCGCGCCTAGCGGTTGAAGTGATCGAGCGGGCAATCGGCGCCGGCGTACCCTTCGTCTGGGTGGCGGTGGACAGCGTCTACGGAGTCGGCGAAGTGGAGATGACGCTGCGCCGGGCCGGCAAGGGATACGTGCTCGGTGTCGCAAGCACCACGCACAACCCGGAGCCGGGACAAAGGAGCCAAGGCTTTACGACCGGAGTTATCTGGAACTGGCCGACATTGATGCGCAAGGTTTCTTCGGGTGTCGCTCCGCTCAAACGATCTGGACACGCGGCCTGCTGATCCGGCGAGGTCTGAGTGACGGCAAGATGGCCTTCTTCTCAACATGGTGTCCGGTCGGTACGCCTCTGGAAGTCCTGGTCGGGGTCGAGGGGCGGCGGTGGCCGATCGAGGACGCCTTCGAGACCGCGAAAACCGAACTGGGCCTTGCCCACAACGAAACCCGAAGCTGGCACGGCTGGCATCGCCATGTCTCGCTGGTCATGCTTGCTTTCGCCCTGCTCATGGCGATCCGCCACAAGGCGGATACCCTCACGTCACCCCAAAAAAGACCACTGACCCATCAGCGAAATCCATGGTGCGATGGTCACTCCAGGAGATCCGTCGTATTGCCTGGCGTCTGATCCAGCGCCGCATTGAACCAGCTTTCGTTGTCGCATGGTCCCTCTGGCGCCGATGTCACCAGGCCATGGCCCAGAAATTACACTTCAAAAGGAACTCGCAACTGTAATGCTAAAGATCCGGAACTGCACGCGGTGTTCCAATGGCCATCCATTGCCCCCAACCTGGACCATTGTCATCAACCGACAGATCAATAGTTGCGCCGGCGTCTAGTGGAACTTTGATTACCAGTGCTGCCCATTTCATGGGTGACTCTGGTTGGATTCGCATTAATTCGCGCCCCGAGGAGTCGAGTACAGCAATAGATAAGCTGGAGGATGAAGGGCCTGTAACTACGGGAATGACGATCCGACGGCTAACTGGAACTGAAAGTCCGTCGAGGACAAGATTACCGACATTGGCGTCACTACCATTCCAAGACCCGTAAACCTTGTCATTCGGGTCAGGACGGATGACATTTATATGATCATCACCATCCAATTGCCACATGCCATTAAGACGTATATTTTTACTCACTATTTTGCTCATTTGAATCACTTCATTGATGTCAATCATTGGCTGAGGGGCAACGTGCTCTTGGTCAAGTTGGCAGATCGTTTGTCCATCATCGGTCACTGCGTAGGCTGTCAGGGAATTCCCTGCTACCGCGTTCACATAACCTTGCCAGCCAACACGCGCAGATTTTATCGTCGGCAATGTTTTGGATACATCCGGCCGCCAGTGTCCAGACAACCCAAGACCGACAATGACATCCCTTTCGTCAGCGATGACGATGATCTGCGCGACAGACGCGCTTTCCCTATCCCAAGCCCATCCCTTCACACGACCGTGGGTTCGTAGCGTTCCCGATCCGGAAGAAACTATAACATCGAAACTATCGATGACGCCTTGGCACCGGCTTTTAGGCGCTAAATGGAACTTGTCGCGGATGTTCAAACCATACCACTCAACGAAGGGCTCAGAGAACATGGAAAGGCGCTTCTGGCGCAGAAAATCGCGAGCCTGCCAAGGAATTGAAGGATTTGGAAATATGTGCTTGAGGGCTTCATCATCCTTGACCCCAAGGATGATGGCGATACCTGCTTCATCTCGGACCAAGCGTATATCCGGAGGTCCGCAAATTACGAACATCTGATGCAGCACGACAATAGTCGACAAGATCGATAACACGGTAACACCAACAATGGACAGCGCTCGTCCAATACTGGAAGGTAAACGAGCTGCAATCAGGTAGCCAAGAAGACCCGTCGCCGACCAGAATATCAAAGCCGGTGTTGTATAGCGGGAGGAAAGAGCCTGGGTATAAGTAAAATTTAGCCGGCCTAAGGCTGTCACTATTGCTGTGCCGACGACCATGAAGATGATTGTCAGCAGAATCGCCTCGGCCCGACAGGTCTCGCCGCGCCATTGGACAATGACAAGGAAGCCCAACCCGACTGAAATCAACAGGCCGAAGCTTCCCATGATCTGTGCGGCGAGCAAACCACCTTCGGCGTCGAATAACTGAAGGAACTGAAGCGTGTTGGCTATGATCACTCCGAACGGACCTCCCAGATAGGTCGCCGCGTAAAGTAGGACGCTGTCGATGTGCATTAGCGACTCCAGCGGCTGGGCATGTGCACTAGGTGAGTGATAATCATGAAGATAAAGTACAGCACTTGCTAGGAATACAGCAAAAATTATTATGAGGTGCAAACGCCGTACACGTAACCAGAAAGCTAAAAACATTAATAAAGGACCCACTAAAAGTCCGTTTGACATCATCGATATGGATAATACAAGACACGTTAGGCTTAACAAAAACCATAGTAAGGCATTTATTTTACTATGTGTACTTTGATCGGTACTTACCTGTACCAATCGACCAATGCTGGCGAAGGCTGCGGTCGCAACAGCAAAAACACCCACAAATTGAATTTGGAAACCCCATAGAAAATTTTCATGCTGAACTAATGAAAACAGTAAAACTGAAACCATTGAAGTCAAAATAATGCGCTGCCGACAAGGAACCCTATCGGATATAGAAAGTATTATCCAAAATAAGAAAATATGAATTATCTGAAATAAAAATATTGATACAATTAGAAATGCGCTTTTACCTTGGAAATAGTGTAGGTCTATCAAAAAAAAAGATCCTTGGAATTAAGATCCTATGCTCATTATGCTGACCAAACATGTTTTTCAAAATGCTATTGGAATCATAGTATCCCCATTGATCCATATGCAGGACAGAACTATATTGAAATATAATAAATGAAACGCATAGAAAAAATGTAAATATTCCAAAACACATCGCAAATGCGACAGTTGTCACGCGCAACAATCCATCAATATTTTTGAGAAAAATTATGTTTATTTTACCATTTTTTTTAGTATTAGAGTACATGATTCAATCCATAATACAGGCTTGGCTTTTGCCAAACGTAAATACCCGGTGCCCCAGGTAACTTGTCACGACCGGTACCGCGACGCCGATGGCGTGGGCGACTTCTTCGGCATGCCATGTGAAGCCGGCCCATGGCATCAGCCAGCCGGCCAGCGCCACGCTGATCAGCCAGACCTGGATGACCGCCACGACATTGACGATGGTAAAGCGCAGGAAATCGGACTGCGCCGAGCGTCCCGACTTCTCGAAGACGATTAGTCGCGACAGCACGAAAGCCGTGACCATGCCGATCAGGTAGGCGAGCACGATGGCGGCGCTGAACGACATGAAGTCGTTCAGGTAGAACCTCGACAGCCAGTTCACGAGGGCTGCGAAGCCGCCGACCAGCAGGAAGGCCAGGAACTGCCTGTTGAGAAAGGTCCCGACGATGCCCGACGTGACGCTCACGGCGCCGTCTCGGCGGTACGGGCAGGCGTTCCGACATCGCGGCGGACCGGCCCAAGATCGATTTCCACCGGGATCGCCTCGGCCATGATGCGGGCAAGGCGGATGCCTTCGGAGATGCCCCGGTCCTCCGGGTAGTAGTAGGAGGTATCCGCCACCTGAAGCCCCTCCACCCCGGTCCGGACCGGCGGCAGCCCATCGAGAAATCCGGGGGGACACATCGGCTGGGCATAGCGCAGGCGGCCGACCTTGGACGCCTTGACGTCGGCATCGGTCAGGTCCGGGTTGATCATCTTCAGGTACGACAGCGACTCGTCCACGAAATCCTGGTCCGGGCGCTCGAACTTCGGATGGCTCTGGGGCATGTAGTAGGGGATGTAGACGACATGGTCCGACCCCACGTCGCGCAGGTTCGAGAACTCGATGATGCCGGGGATCTCGATCCGGTCGTCGTTGATATTGACCCAGAAGTGCGGCGTGACCGCCTTGGCGAGCTTGTGAAGGACGCAGACGACGCCGATGTTCTGCTGGGCACGGTAACCGGCCATCAGGTCGGGCGGCAGGTCCGGGATCATGCCGGGGACATAGGGAATCGGGACCGTCGAGACGACGTGGTCGAAGCGCTGGAACCCCAGCTTGCTGGTCACGCCGGAAACCCGGCCGCCTTCCAGCTCGACCCGCTCCGCCGGCGTGCCCAGATGCATCACGCCGCCCATCCGCTTCAGCTCGTCGAACAGGCGCTGGACCAGCGTTTCCGAGCCGCCGCGGATATAGCCCATTTCCTCCTGGAAGATGCTGCGGCGCGACGTTCCGACGCGCTTGATCCGGGTCCAGATCCAGGCGGCCGAGATGTTGTCGGTATGCTCGAAGAACTTGAGGTGGAACAGCTTGTGCCAGAGCTTGGTATAGCCTTCCTCGCCGATCCAGCCCTTGATCCATTTATCGGCGGGGATGCGGTCCAGCTTCGACCAGTCCGACCGCTTGGTCGAGATGAAGGCATGAAGCCCGTAGCGGAGCTTGGTGATCAGGCTGACATGGGGGAACCGCAGCAGCGACAGCGGGTCGCCCCAGGGATGCAGCTTGCCGGAAAAGAAATAGCCCATCGAGGTCGGCCGCCAGACCATGGCGTCGCCCAGCCCCACTTCCTCCATCAGGTCGAACAGCGGCTGATCCGCCTTGCAGACGAAATGGTAGAATCGCTCGATGCTCAGCCCGTCGAAGTCGAAATGGGCGGCCATGCCGCCCGGCTGCCCGTCGGCTTCGAAGACGGTCACCTCGTGACCGGCCTTCAGCAGGAAATACGCCGTGGCGAGGCCCATCGCCCCGGCGCCGATGACGGCTACGTTTGCCATGAATGACGCTCCGGACGATTAAAAATCGAGGACGATGCTCGAGTATTTCGGATGCTTGAACGTCCGCTCGACCGCCTGTGCGAAGGGAGTCGGAGGCACGCCGAAGATGTCCCACCAGGGAATCAGCTCGAACTCCTCCGGGATCGACAATGCGGCGAGTTGCTTGGTCGTGAAGGGGGGATTGCCGTTGACCAGCGAATAGGCCTTCAGCATGAGCCAGAACAGGCCGTAGGGAATGTTGACGATCGGCGCCGACGCTCCGGTCGCCTGCTTGATCATCCGGATGATGTCGATGTAATCGATCCGCTCGCGCCCGCTGATGTTGTAGATGTCGCCGGCCGGCTGAACCTCCATGCAGCGCATGATGATGCGGGCGAAGTCCTCGACGAACAGCGGCTGGCGCAAGTAGCGGCCCGAGCCGGGAATCGGGAAGACCGGGATTTTCTTCATGAAACGCGACAGCCAGCCCAAGTGCTTGCGGTCGAACCAGCCGAACATCAGCGTCGGGCGCAGGATGCAGTGGGCAAGGCCGCTTTCGACGACCAGCTTTTCCTGAGCCTCCTTGGTTTCGGTATAGAAATCCTCGGCCAGCGAGTTGACGACGGATGAGCTGATATGGACGAAATACGGAACCTGATGGCGCTGGATCGCGTCGAGGGCGTTCTCCGTGGACGTGACGTTGTTGGCGACGTATTCGGCATGGATCTCGCCGCCGATCTGGGCCTGGAGCATCACGCAGACCTTCGCTCCGGCCAGGGCATCCTGCCATGGACCGGGGGCGGCCATGTCGGCCTCGATCACGGTGTCGACCGTACCCAGCTTCCGCAGGATACCGGCATTGACCGGATGCTTGTCGATGCCGACGATGTTGCGGTATCCCGCCTCACGCAGCAGAAGCGCCAGGTTCTGCCCGACTAGGCCGGCGGCGCCGAACAGGACTATCTTGTCGTCAGGTGCCAGACGGGTTGTGGACATCCGATCCTCGTAAAACTTAAACTTCTATTCCGACAGGAAAAATCGCGCAGATTGTGCAGTTGATATGGTTAAAGTTTTGTTTTGTAGAAAATGGCTCGTGGCACGGACTTGATTACGAGCATAATCAAACGCCAGAAGCCCGGTGTGTATGTGACCGGACGACGCTTTTCGATCGCTCGCCTGATGTCGCCCGCGACCTTGTCCGGCTTGGCCCACAGCGGCCCCTTCGGGAACGACGCGGTCATGGGAGTATCGACGAAACCGGGCTTGATGGTGACGACCGCGACACCCCTGGGCGCCAGCCTGTGGCGAAGCCCTTCCAGCAGGATGTCCAGCCCGCCCTTGGCGGCGCCATAGACGTAGTTGCTCTGGCGTCCCCGGTCGCCGGCGACCGAACCGATCGCGGCGATGACGGCGCCCCTGCGGTCTTCCATCCGCTGGGCAAGGCCGGTCAGCAGCAGCGCCGGCGCCATGAAGTTGGTGCGAAGTTCCGCCTGCGCCGCCGCAACGTCCCTCTTGCAGCGCTCCTGGTCGCCAAGGGTGCCGAAGGCGACCAGGGCGACGGCGATATCGCCCAGGCGCCGGGCACAATCGTCCAGCATGGACGCATGGTTGGCAGTGTCGTCGAAGTCGAGCAGGAACGTGAATACTTCGGCGGCCCCGCGCACGCGCAGGTCGGCTGCCACGCGTTCCAGTTGGTCGGCGCGGCGCGCGACCAGATATAGGCGGCAACCCTCCGCGGCGAAGAGCCGCGCAACCTGTTCGGCGATGGCCGATGTCGCGCCGAATATGGCGACGTTCTTCATGTCGGGGACTCGTCTTGATGATCGGCGTGGCCGCCGGTAACGCGGCGCCAGAAGCTGGAGGAGAATGCCGGATCGGCATGCGCCGCCAGATCCCGCCATTGCGGATAGGACGCCTGGAACCGGGCAGCGCTGACGCGGCCGTCCTTTGCCGGGTAGACCCGTCCGCCAGCCCGGGCAGTCACCTCGTCCAGCCGCTCCAGCAGGTCCAGCGTGGGATTTCCGCGGTTGGGGAAGTCCAGCGCCAGCGTGGTGCCGGCAACCGGAAAGCTGAGCAGGCCCGGATTGCGGCGCTCGCCGAAGGTCTTCAGGACGGCGAGGAACGATCCCTGCCCCGCTTCGGCGATCAGCCCGAGTTGGTCGCGGGTCGTCTGATAGGCGTCTTGATCGGGCACGGCGGACTGGTACTGCAAGAACCCGGCATTGCCGTAGAGGCGGTTCCAGTCGTTGATGGCGTCGAGCGGATAGAAGACGGGGTCGAAATCCACCAGCCTCCGCACGACCTTGCGACCGGCGAGTTTCCGATGGTAGACGGCGTTGAAGGCCTTGACGAAGGTGTTGTTCAGCATGCCGTCGGGCGCGCTGACCGGCACGCCCAGCCGGCCCTTGGCCGAACCTGTCTTGCCCGAATCGGCGCCGGCCGGCCTGCTCCGGACCGGTCCCGTCCCTGCCGGCGCATGCCGCGCACGGGTGTAGATGCCGCGCCCGAGCGCCGTGCCGAACGCCAGGCAGTCGATCCAGGCCGCCGTATATTCCCACTCGGCCAGACTATCCTCGGACAGCCGGTAGAACTCGTCCAGGCTGTCGACGCGGATGTCCTCGACTTCCAGGATCAGGCTGGAGACCAGCCTCAACTGAAGCCGGACATCCAGGATGACGCCGGTCAGGCCCAGGCCGCCGATCGTCGCCCGAAACAGCGGCTCGTTCTCGCCCGGACCGCAGGTCATGACGGAACCGTCCGACCGCGCCAGCCGGAACGACAGGACGTGTTCTCCGAAGGTGCCGGCGCCGTGATGGTTCTTGCCGTGGACGTCGTTGGCGATGGCGCCGCCGACCGTGACGAACTTGGTGCCCGGCGATACCGGGAGGAACCAGAGGGCGTCCGGTTCGGCCCGCCGCGAGATCACCCCCAGGATCGTCGCGAGCGAGACCCCGGCCTCGCAGGTCAGCACGCCGGTATCCCGGTCGAAGTCCAGGAACCGGTCGAGCCCCCGCATGTCGATCAGCGCACCGCCGTCGTTCAGGCAGGAGTCGCCGTACGACCTGCCCATCCCGTACGCCAGCATCGGATGCGGCAGCGCTCCGCCGAGCAGGCCGGGCATGTCCTGATCACGGGACGGCCGCACCGCTTCGTGGCCGAATCGGTGGAAGCGGCCCCAGGACAGATAGCTGCGCGTCATGGCCACGGTCTCACCACGCCATCGCGAGGGAGGCCCCGACCAGCAGGCCCAGGGCCAGCGAGGTCCTGTCCTTGAGGGCGAAGACGATGGGGTCGTCGTGCATCTCGCCGCGCGTGGTCAGCAGCCACACCCGCATGATCCAGTAGAAGATCGCGACGCAGACGGGCCACAGCCATACCGGGTTCGAATACACGAGCCGGCTGAAATGGCTGTCGACCAGGAAAAGCACCAGGATGACGAGCGCCGCGATGCTGCTGGAAATCCCGAGCACCAGGGTCATCGGCATGTCGGAAACCAGGTACCCGCGGGCTTTCCCTCCGCCGCCGGCTTCACAGGCGACGACATGAAGCTCGCTGTACCGCTTGACCAGCGCCAGGCTGAAGAAGAAGGCGAAGGAGAAGATCAGGAGCCAGTATGACGGCGGCTGGGCCAGCAGCAGGGAGCCCGCGAGGATCCGCGACGTGAACAGCCCGCCGAGCACGATGACGTCCAGGATGGCGATACGCTTCAGGACGAAGGAGTAGGCCAGGCTGACGCCGAGATAGCAGACCGCGACAGCGAGGAACGAGGCGGGCAGCAGGGCGCCGAGCAGGGCGACCGCGAGCCCGCAGGCCGGGATCGCGGCGAGTCCGGACTTGATCGGCAGCCTGCCCGATGCGAAGGGCCGGCGGCGCTTGCTCCGGTGCTGGCGGTCCGCCTGGATATCCAGCAGGTCGTTGACGACGTAGGTGCCGGACGCCAGGATCGAAAGAAGCAGCGCGCCGAGCAGCACGTTGGGGAATTCGGCGAAGTCGGCAAGCGGGCCGGCCAGGAAGAAGGGTACGAACACCAGCAGGTTCTTGGACCACTGATGGACCCGCAGGGCGCGTGCCCAGACTCGCGGCGAGTGGCCGCCGCGCGGGAACGACGCCTCGACCGTGGTCAGCCGTGCGGCCTTGCCAGCCAGCTCCCGGCTGCCGGCCACGATGGCCCCCCTGGCCTCCCGCCAGATCGGCAGGTCGACCTCGGTATCGCCCGCATAGATGAAGTCGCCGCCCACATGCTTCCTGATCGACGCGAGCTTACGCGCGCCGCTCAGGTTGGTGATGCCGTCGCTGGCGTAAACCGCTTCGAAGAAGTCGAAGCGCTGGGCTATCTGCCGCGCCAGCCTTCCATCGGCCGCCGTGAAAAGATACAGCCGGTGACCATGCTCCCTGCGCTGCCGCAGATAATCGACGAGCGGTTCGTTGACCGGCATGCGATTCATGTCCAGAACCACATGCCGCGCGATCTCGGCCTTCAGATGGGCCTTGCCCTTCAGCAACCAGATAGGGATAAGGAAAAGATAGAAAAACCGCTGCCTGACCAACTGAAGAAACGACTCGAACAGCAGATCAGTCCGAATCAACGTACCATCCAGATCGACACAGATAGGGACCAATAAATCGCTCTCATGAACTCGCTCACTTTTCGAAGGAAACTCCTTCACATCAGGCAAGTTCTTTAGCTCGATCATCTGGATAGCCTTTAATTATTACCTGAAATTCACATATTTATATATTTTAAGGTTTTTGTATTCGATGTTCAGATAGGCGACAGCCACCCATGGGGCGGCACATCGCCATATTCCGTTGGTAATATGCGCGACGTGTTTATAAAGCATTAAGCCGAATTGCGTCGAGCTTCTCAAGCCACACCGCCGCACCGGACGACCATGCGGCCCAAAGCTGCCCGAAGCTGAGTTAACGGATCCCTCACACTTTATGACTAATCATTTCGGATGAGTGTCGGCTGCGCCCCAGATCCGGCAAGTCCAGATCAATATCCCTCATGAACAGACGACCATGCAGATCCAAGCACTCGCCATAGCCGACGTAAAGATCATCACCCCCAGGAAATTCGGAGACGAGCGCGGGTATTTCTCCGAAACGTATAATAAACAGGCTCTTGCCGAAGCCGGTATCGAAGAAACCTTCGTTCAGGACAACCAGTCCCTGTCCGCCACGCGCGGTACGGTACGCGGCCTTCATTTTCAGATCCCGCCCGTCGCCCAGGCCAAGCTGGTCCGGGTCCTGCGCGGCAGCATCCTGGATGTCGCCGTGGACCTGCGCCGGGACCAGCCGACCTACGGCACCTATGTCTCGGCGGTGATCAGTGCGCGGGACGGCAACCAGATCCTCGTACCGGTCGGCTTCGCCCACGGCTTCTGCACCCTGGAGCCGGACACGGAGGTCTTCTACAAGGTGTCCGCCCCGTATTCCCCGGCGCACGACCGCGGTCTCTCCTGGATCGACAAGGATATCGCCATCGACTGGCCGGTGGATCCGGCCGACGCGGTGCTGTCGGCCAAAGACCTTGCGCTCCCTTGCCTGGCTGACCTGCCGGATTGCTTCACTCTCCGGCGGTGATCGCGGGGCGGCACTCTTGCCCTTCCTGCCACCGGACGCCCCACGGATTTCCGCCCCGATTAATGGATATCGAGCGATGAAGATCATCATCACCGGTGCCGCCGGTTTCATCGGATCGGCGGTTTGCCGGTACGTGCTCAACAACACCGGCGCATCGATCGTCTGCCTGGACAAGATGACCTACGCGGCCCACCCCGATACGCTCCGCGGCATCGTGGACGGCGACCGGGCGGTGTTCGAACATGTCGACATCTGCAACCGGGCCGAACTGGACCGCGTCTTCGCGACGCATGAGCCGGACGCCGTGATGCACCTGGCGGCGGAAAGCCATGTCGACCGCTCGATCGAGGGAGCCGGCGTCTTCATCGAGACCAACGTCGTCGGCACCTATCACCTGCTGGAAGCCACCCGCAAGTACTGGTCCGCCCTGCCGGACTGGCGCCAGGGGGCGTTCCGCTTCCATCACGTTTCCACCGACGAGGTCTACGGCTCGCTGGGCTCCACCGGCCTGTTCACGGAAGAGACGGCCTATGCGCCCAACTCGCCCTATTCGGCGAGCAAGGCCTCGGCCGACCATCTGGTCCGGGCATGGCACCATACCCATGGCCTGCCGGTCGTCGTCAGCAACTGCTCCAACAACTACGGGCCGTTCCATTTCCCCGAGAAGCTGATCCCGCTGATCATCATCAACGCGCTGGAAGGCAAGCCGCTGCCGGTCTACGGCAATGGGGAGAACGTGCGCGACTGGCTGTTCGTCGAGGACCACGCCTCGGCGCTGTGGCGGATCGTCACCGCCGGCAAGGTCGGCGAAAAGTACAATGTCGGTGGCAACGCCGAGCGCAGCAATCTTCAAGTCGTCCACGCCATCTGCGACGCGCTGGACGAGATGCTGCCGGTGGCGAAGCCGCGCCGCGAACTGATCGCCTATGTGACGGATCGTCCGGGCCACGACCTGCGCTACGCCATCGACGCCTCCAAGATCAGGCGCGAGTTGGGCTGGGAGCCTCAGGTCACGTTCGAAACAGGCCTGCGCCGGACCATCGAGTGGTTCCTGGGCAACCAGGCCTGGTGGCAGCCGCTCCGCGCCGGCGTCTACGACGGCCAGCGTCTGGGCCTGGGGGCGGCACCGCAGCCGCTCCGCCGGCTGGAGGCCGTGGCATCGTGAGCGAGGGGAGCCAGGCGAGCACGCGGACCATCCTGGTGTTCGGCAGCCAGGGTCAGGTAGCGACGAGCCTGCGCGAAGCGATCCTGCCCGCAGGCTGGACCGTCCGCACCGCCGGCCGTGCCGAGGGCGACATAGCCGTCCGGCGTGACGTGGACAGGATCGTCGCGGCAAGCGGCGCCGCCGTCGTGATCAACGCCGCGGCCTATACAGCCGTGGACCGGGCGGAGAGCGAGCCGGAAGCGGCCATCGCGGTCAACCGCGACGGAGCGTCCCACGTCGCCGAGGCCTGTGCCCATGCCGGCGCACCGCTGATCCACCTGTCCACCGACTATGTGTTCGACGGGCGTGCGGTCGGCCACGCCTACCGCGAGGACGATCCGATCGCCCCGGTCAGCGTCTACGGCGCCAGCAAGGCGGAAGGCGATCAGGCGGTGCGGGACGCCGCACCACGCCATGCCATCGTCAGAACCGCCTGGGTCTACAGCCCGCACGGCCAGAACTTCGTCAAGACCATGCTCCGCCTGGGCCGGGAGCGGCCGGAGCTGGGCATCGTTGCCGACCAGCACGGCTGCCCCACCGCCGCCGCCGACATCGCCGGCGCGCTGGTCGCCATGGCCGTGCGCATGGTGGAACCCGGCGCCGGCAGCGACCTGTACGGAACCTTCCATTTCAGCGGCACGGGACCGACCACATGGTACGGTTTCGCCCAGGAGATCTTCAGGCTCGCCGCCCGCCATGGACATCCGGCACCGCTCCTGCGGCCGATCGCCACCACCGACTATCCGACGCCGGCCGCACGCCCCGCGAATTCGGTGCTGGACTGCGGGCGCCTGCACGCGGTCTACGGCATCGCCGCCCCGGCTTGGCAGGACAGTCTCGCACCCTGTGTCGCGCGGCTTTGTGAAACCTTAGTGGAGCCAGTGACATGAAAGGCATCATCCTGGCCGGCGGCTCCGGCACCCGGCTCTATCCGGTTACCCACGTCGTCAGCAAGCAGCTCCTGCCGGTCTACGACAAGCCGATGATCTATTATCCGCTCAGCACCCTGATGCTGGCGGGCATCCGTGAAATCCTGATCATCACCACGCCGCACGATCAGCCCCAGTTCAGGGGACTGCTGGGAGACGGCAGCCAGTGGGGCATCGAGCTGACCTATCAGGTCCAACCTTCTCCCGACGGACTGGCGCAGGCCTTCATCATCGGCAGGGACTTCATCGGCGGCGACAGCTGTGCCCTGATCCTGGGCGACAATATCTATTACGGCCACGGCTTATCCCAAAAGCTTCAGGCTGCGGGGGAAAGCGGCAGGGCGGGCGCCACGGTGTTCGCCTATCTCGTCGGAGATCCGAACCGCTACGGCATCGTCGATTTCGATGCGACCGGCCGCGCCATGCATATCGAGGAAAAGCCCGTCAAGCCACGCTCGAACTGGGCGGTTACGGGCCTCTATTTCTACGATAACCAAGTCGTCGACATCGCAGCGTCGGTCAAGCCGTCGGCCCGGGGCGAGCTGGAGATCACCTCGGTCAACGCCGCTTATCTCGATCGCGGCCAGCTCTCGGTCGAACAGCTCGGGCGCGGCTTCTGCTGGTTCGACATGGGCACCCACGAATCCCTGCTGGAGGCTGGCGAGTTCGTCCGGACTATCGAGAAGCGCCAGGGCCAGCGCATCGCCTGCGTCGAGGAAGTCGCCTTCCGCATGGGCTTCATCGACGGTCCCAAGCTTCAGCGGCTGGGTGAAGGCTTGAGCAAGAGCGGCTACGGCAAATACATCCTTTCCCTGCTGGAGGACGCGGCGGCCTGACGGGCCGCACTGCCTGGCGCATCTCGGGCAGTCGATCTTTCCCATCAGCCGGCCGGTTCCCGACGGAAGCGCCGTCCCGGCGTATGGCGGCAACATCCTTATGAAAAATTAACTAGTTCGGCCGATTATCATACATCCGAATGTAAATGCCTTTCCTCCAGCATATGAAGTTGCTAGGTCTTTTGGCATAAAACCATCGCCTGTAGTGAAGCGGATGCATACTGATCAGCCGAAGCGTACCAAGGACCTGATACTCCCGGTCTATACCGATGGAACGGGAGGATGGCCGAAGCCGCTCGTCGCACACCCTCATGAAAATCCTTCCCCGCGCAAGCACGCTCCCCGCCGCAGCGGGCGGCCGGCGAGCCGTTCGCCGGCCTTGGGCAAGAGTTCCGCTTCGCCGGAACACCGATGCGCCCAAAAATCCGCGGGAACACCAATCGCCCTGGTTTGAACGCACACCCGCACTCGTGGCTACCCACTGCCACACGCGCCGACGTGCGGTCGCGGACGCCGAAGCGATCTTGAGGTGATCATGAAGATAACCAGAAAAATTCTGTCGCTATCGCCCGGCTGGCTGAAATCGCCAATTCTCATGATGGCGTCATGGGCGAAATCCCTGCTCGGATCGATCGACTATGCAATCAGCTATGTTAGACGGAACAGTTACATAGTCGATCGGTGGGAAGGCAACAAACCGCTCGCCGCCGAGGGTGGAAAAGTCGTCGTTTTTGTTCACTATGACAGAAGAGGGGTGCTGCACGACTTCGTCGAGTTTCAATTGACCAAGCTGGTGGAAAACGGCTTCAGGATCATCTTCGTCAGCAATTCTCCAAAACTGCTTGCCGACGCGGTGGATCGTTTGATCCCCCTTTGTGCGATCGTCGTGCGGCGGCGCAACGTCGGCTATGATTTCGGCGCCTACAAGGAAGGTATTTCCTTGATACCGGATATTGCGAAGCTCGATGCGCTCATCCTGGCAAATGACAGCGTATACGGTCCACTTCAGGAACTCTCCGGCGTCATCGGAGCGATGGATGCCGATGTCGCCGATATCTGGAGCATCACCGACAGCTGGTCCTTCTCCTTTCATCTGCAAAGCTATTTTCTTCTGATCCACAAAAAAGCCCTGGCCCATCCGCAGTTCGAGAAGTTCTGGTCGGAACTCAAGTATCTCCAGACAAAAGATTGGATAGTCCAGATCTACGAGGTTGGGTTCACGCGTCAGCTCAGAAGGGCCGGCCTGCGCTGCCGCGCCGCCTACCCCTATCGTCAGGCAGCCGAAGCGGTCGTCGATACGATCAGGCGGTACCGGGTTCTGGAAGTCGATCAGGCTGATAGGTCCACCGGCATCAGTCTTGCCAAGGCATTCCAGGCTGAATCGAGACGTGAAATCATGATCGACCCGGTTCAGCGGAATTACCTGATCATGCTTTTTCACGCGATCAACGCCGGGATTCCATTGAACGGAACGCATTTCTTCTGGGACTACATGATCGATCACATGCGGTGTCCCTTCATCAAGCGCGACCTGCTTCAACAAAATCCCGCTGAAGTTCCATACCTGATCTATTGGGAACGCGTCATAAACAACGTCAGCGACTATGATACCGATTTGATCGTTCAGCATCTCGAGCTGACGCTTCGTAAGCGCAGCATCTAATGCCTTCGGGGGCGGAACCTGACGGAGCTTCACCTGAATACGTGAAGCGTACAAGCACGGCTGGTGACGACCCTCATGGAAAGAAGCGCTCCTGGCGGGACTTCGTTCCATCCACGATTTGCCGTGCCCCAGCCTTCGATTCAGAAAAGAAGCCCATGGCCGCCGAAGCATCTTTCCTTCATGCGCTATCGCAGTCCGATCTGTTCGATGGATTTCACCGCCGGCAAGGTTTGGACGGTTTGCTTCCCGGACTGCTGACGGTAGCCGGTCTGGCGGCCCTGTGGTTCACAGTCTGCCTCATGACCCTGGTCATGCCTCCATTCCAGAATCCGGACGAACCGGCTCATTTCCTACGGGCGGAGCAGATCAGCCGCGGACATCCGATCGGGTATCGTTATTCGGAGTTTCGAAGCGGCGGCGCAACGGAAATCGGTATCCGGGCCGCCTATGGCCCGTTCTCCCCGGTTTTCAGCAACCGGGAAAACAAGTTCACCAGCGGCATGCTCGCCCAGGCGGGCATGGCTCATTGGAGCGGGGAACTGGTCGAACAGCATTTCCCCAATACCGCCGTCTACCCGCCTTTCTTCTACCTGCCGTCGGCGATCGGCATCCTGATCGGCAAGGCGGCCGGCCTGTCGATCGTCGATACGCTTTACCTGTCCCGGCTGCTGAGCGGCCTCTGCTCCATGGCGCTTGGCACGGCCGGCACCCTCTTGGCCGGCAGGGCGGCGCCGTTGCTGCTCGCCGTGCTGGCTCTGCCGATGGGGCTTTCGCTTATGGCATCGGTATCACAGGACGGTCCGATGATCGGCCTTGCCGCCCTGGCAGCGGCGATTTCCGTGCGCATGGTCCAGAACGGCGCTCCACCCTTCCGGCATGCCGTGGCCGTCCTGACGCTGGCGCTGGCGCTGATCGCGACGGCGCGGCCGCCTTACGCGGCTTTCGCCCTACTGCCGCTGGTCCTGCCCGGTGTGGCACCGGCTGCGCGCCGGCTGAGCGCGCTGACGATTTTCGGCCTGACCGCGGCGTGGGCTGGCCTTGCCGCCGTCATGGCACAAGTCGTCATGGAGCGTTCGGACGTCATGCCCGATGCGGTCCTTCAGGTGCGCCTGCTGCTCGACGATCCGTACAGGATCGTCTCGGTAGCATTCGCCACCCTCTCGGGAAGAGGCTTTGGCTACCTGAACGAATTCGTCGGCCAGCTCGGCTGGCTCGATGTCGGGATCCCGCGCTGGTTCCACAAGCTCGCCTGGATCGTCCTTGCCGCCGGATTGCTTGGCGGCCTGTCGCAGGCCGGCAGGTGCCCGCAAAACTCCCGTTGGAGCTGGATCGCCGTCGCCATCATCGCACTTGGAGGATCGGCGGCAGGCATCTTCGGCATTCAGTACCTGACCTGGACAGCGCCCGGCGATGTCATGGTGGACGGCGTTCAGGGCCGTTACTTCCTCGTTCCCGCCCTGTTATTGGCCACTCTTCCGCCAGCCGTCGCAATTTCCGGCGACCGGACCACCGGCCTCGCCCGGCTGTCATGGCTGGTGGTGACGGCGTTTCCATTGGTGACCTCACCTGTAATGGTATGGCAGGTGCTGTCTCGCTACTATCTTCAGTCCTGACGCCCCGGATGCCTTGGCCATCTCAGTAAGGCCACCGCGCTCCTCAGCCGGTCTCCGGCCGAAATCCCGGCGTACCGATCTTAGCCTTTCAATCAGGGATATGATTCTGTGAAACACGGACCGAACATCCTCACCGACATGGACGTAGATTGGTCGATCGATTTTTACACGAAACTTAATCGATACATAGTTGTCAGAGGCTGGATACACTGCCCGGATCGAGTCCTGGCGAAACTGTACCTGCGCGACATGATGGGAAATGTCATCGAGGCTTCCAAGATCAACATGTATTATCCTTCGGCACAGGTTGCGCCGGATATCGGTTTCGAAATCGATTATCTGTTCGATGAAGTATTCATTCCAGGTTTCTCGATGAAGGCCGTTTTCGAAGACGGCTCCACTTTCTTCCTGACTTCCGGCGAAGCCGAACAGCGTTTCCTCAAGCGCAACCCGGCCAACCACCTGATAAACAAGTTCATGTCCATGATCGAGCCGGATGAGTTCAAAACGGTACTGGATATCGGATCGCGCGCCAGATCCGGCCGAAACTACCGTGGATATTTTCCTGCCAAGAAATATATCGGCCTGGATATCATGGACGGTGAGAATGTCGATATCGTCGGCGATGCCCATAACCTGAGCAAATATGTTCCTTCCGGCTCCATCGACGTAATATATTCCAACAAGGTCTTCGAGCACTTGTTCATGCCTTGGAAAGTCGCTCTCGAGATGAACAAAGTCATGCGGCCCGGGGCATTGGCGCTGATCCAGACCCATCAGATGCTCGGCATGCACGATATGCCATGGGACTTCTGGAGGTTCTCGGGAGATGCCTGGTCGGCCCTGTTCAACGAGAAGACCGGCTTCAGGATCGTCGACAAGGTCCTCGCCTACGAAATGGTTCCGATACCCTTCTATTATCTCGATCAGTGGAAAGACGTAGAAAGCAGTGCCGGGTTCGCCGAATCGGCTGTGCTGGTCGAACGGACCGGAGGCTCGCACCTGTCCTGGGACGTTCAGCTCGATGACGTGATCAGCAACTTCTATCCGGAATGAGGGAACAAGGAAGGTAGATCCCCTTCTAGAACAGCACTCCGGCGATCCCCTTCATCCCCGGCGGCCCCCTTCATCATTGCGGAAACGCTGGACCCGGCGGGGTGGTGCTTCGGCATCGTTCCGGCTGCCGGCGCACTTGCCCGCTTCACGGCTGGATCAGGCCGGGGCGGCTGCGCCCGGCAGGATGCCGGCATGCAGGCCGTGAATGAGCGAAACGTGGCGGGGCAGGCAGACCGTGCGGAGGTCGTAGCGTTCGACGACGGTCCTGCGTGCCCGGTCCCGGAGCTTCCGCGCCCGGTTCGGTTCGTCCAGGATCTCGTCGACCGCATCGGCGATTCCCGGCGGCGAGAAGAAGTCCACCAGCAGCCCGTTTTCTCCGTCCCTGATGATTTCCTGGACCGGCGCCGTGCGGGAACCGATGACCGCGCACCCGGCCGACATCGCCTCCACCATCGACCAGCTCAGGACGAAGGGGTAGGTCAGGTAGACGTGCACGGACGATACCTGGAACAGCGATATCAGGCTCCGGTATGGCAGCTTCGGAAAGAAGTGGACCCGGGAGATGTCGAGCCCCTGCCCCACCTCACGCATCATGACCTGTCTCCAGGACGAGCCGTCCAGGGGCGCCCGGCCATAACTTACGCCATCGCCGCCGACGATCACGGTATGGAGACGCGGGCGCCGCTTCTGGATGAGGGGAAGAGCGCGCATGAAGCTGTGAAAGCCCCGATACGGCTCGAGGTTCCGGTTCACGAAGGTCAACACCTCGTCGGTATCGCCGAGGGCGAACCCCCGGTGATCCAGATGGATCCGCGCGCCGGCACGTGGGCGGACGAAATCCGTGTCGATGCCGTCGAAGATCGTCGAGATGCGGTTCCGATAGGGTGCCGGATGCTGGCTGTGCTGCCACGCGGTCGGTGCTACTCCCCAGTCGAAACTTTCCAGGCTTTGCAGGATGACGCCGTTCTTGGTGCGGACCCGGCAGATATCGTCGAAGGTGATGGGAAACTCGGGATCGAATCCGACGTCGCTGCCGGACGGCCGGTAAAAGAATTCGAAGAAACCAAGGACCTTGCTGTCGGGGAACACATCCTTCAGGTACAGGCCATCTCCCCATCCGGGATGCACGCAGATGACATCCGGAACGAACCCTTCGCGGCGGAGGTCCATCGCCACTCGCGCGACACGCTGCCCGCGCCTCACGCCGGCTTCGAATCCGCGGATATAGTGATGGGTGGCCGGCGATGCACCGGCGGTGGTGGGGTATCGGATCAGCCGAATGCCCTGGGACGATTCGGCCGGCTCGACCTTTTCCTGAGCGCCGATGGCCACGACTTCGTAGTCGGGGCGTCCGGCGAAATGCTCCACGAGGTGCTTGTACTGGCCCGGAAAATTCGGATGGATGAAGAGAAGGCGCATCAGCCTTCCACCCCCCGCTTGTGTCCGACGGCCCACAGGTTGAAGCGGGTATCGGTCCGGACGGTGATGTCCCCGAATCCGGCGGAAGCCAGGGCGCTTTCGAGCGTCTTGGGGGAAAACCCCGTACGGTGGGCCATATGTGTCCTGTTTCGCTTCAGGAGCGCCCGGCAGCCGAACAGGATATCCATGGCGGCTATGGGTCCGGCCGGAGATACGTAGATCGGTTCGTCCAGCCGGTCCTCGGCGATGTACCGGGCGATGCTGACGAGATCGGGCACGGTGATCAGGACGAAGCCGCCGGGTCCGAGCACGCGGTGGAACTCGCCCAATGCCACGGGAACTTCATGCGGATACAGATGCTCGAGGCTGTGCGAAGACCACACCGCATTGACCGACAGCGATCCGACGCCATCCATCGCGGTCATTGTGGCGACGATGTCGGGATTTGCGGCCGGATCGATATCGAGGCGTAGTTCCCGCCACTCCGGACCCCGGAATTCAGGATGAAGCTTCTGCGGATTGCGCCGGCCACAGCCGACATGAAGAACGATCCTGGTCTTGTCCCCGGGCGAGCCGGACGAGAAATGACTTGCTGGCCGGGGAAGCGGCGATTGTGACATTCATCGGTCCAAAGGGAGGGAGGATTAAACCCACGAGATGCTATGACAGTAAGCCGGAACGGGTTGTAAGCTGAAATTCTGAACAATTTCGTAAGAATCGGTCCTGGTCCGCAGTTCACATATCCGGTTAGGTAAAGTCAGGTAGCCCTCGACTAGATTTTCAATCTTTACTGTCATATTTCATCCCGGCATCCTGGCAGACATGCGGGCGTATCAATCTCACAGTTGTAAGTACTGATCGATAGTGGTACCTCTTCTCGAACCTATTGATCTATGCAATTGAGGCTGAGTCATGGCGACGTTACCGGGTGGCGTATATGTGGACGGATCGGGGCTGAGTGACGTCGACCGCGATATTCTGACCAAGGCATTCTCGGATCTGGGGTTTTCGGCAAGTAATCTGGTGCCTGCGTCGGTCGGTGAGTCGGTAGCGCCGGCAGTTGCGGACATCCTCAATGTGGTCGAGCTGACCTCCGCCGGCGGACAATCGTCCACGGTGCTCCCGGACGGCTATCAGGCGGTCGTGGTCGGCGACGTGGGCGACTTGGCGGTATCCGGAAACGACGGCAACAATCTGCTTGCAGGCAGCGGCAGCGCAAATTCCCTTCATGGTGGTGCCGGCAACGACCAGATCTTCGGATTCGGCGGCAACGATACGCTGGCCGGCGGTCTGGGCGACGATACCCTGTCGGGTGGCCTGGGCGACGACCAGCTGGAAGGCGAGGACGGCAACGACACGCTGATCGGCGGCGGCGGGGACGATACGCTGATCGGCGGCGCCGGCGACGACACCTACGAAGTGGACGATGCGGGCACGACGATCACGGAGAGCGCCGGGGGCGGCACCGATACGGTAATCAGCTCGGTCGACCACGATCTCGGCGCCAATGTCGAGAACCTGACGCTGACCGGAACGGCGATCCTCGGCCAGGGCAACGACCTGAACAACGTCATCACCGGAAACGATCAGGACAACTGGCTCGAAGGCGAAGACGGCAACGATTCTCTGATCGGCGGTCTCGGCGACGATACCCTGCTCGGTGGTCTGGGCGACGACAGCCTGACCAGTGGCGCCGGCAACGATTGGTTGGAAGGCGCGGACGGCAACGATACCCTGGGCGGCGGCACGGGCGACGATACTCTCCTGGGCGGTGCCGGCGACGACACCTACCTTGTTGACGGCAGCAATACGCTGGTAGGCGAAGATGCCGGCGCAGGCAGCGACACGGTCAGCAGTTCGGCGTCCTATGCACTCGGCGACAACATCGAGAACCTGACGCTGACCGGCACGGCCTTCCTCGGCCAGGGCAACGACCTGAACAACACCATAACCGGCAACGGCCAGGACAACTGGCTCCAGGGCGAAGGCGGCAACGACACCATCGACGGCGCCGCTGGCAACGACACCCTGTTCGGTGGTCTCGGCGACGACAGCCTGACCGGTGGCGCCGGCAACAACTGGCTGGAGGGCGACGCCGGCAATGACACCCTGGTCGGCGGTTCGGGCGACGACACCCTCCTGGGCGGCACGGGAGACGATACCTACGCCGTCAGCAGTTCCAGTTCGCTGATCGTCGAGCAGGCAGGCGGCGGCACCGACACGGTCAGCAGCTCGGCGTCCTACGCACTGGGCGACAACGTCGAGAACCTGACGCTGACAGGCACGGCCTTCCTCGGCCGGGGCAGCGATCAGGCCAACACCGTCACCGGCAACGGCCAGGACAACTGGCTCCAGGGAGAAGGCGGCAACGACACCATCGACGGCGCCGCCGGCAACGACACCCTGTTCGGCGGTCTCGGCGACGACAGCCTGACCGGCGGCGCCGGCAACAACTGGCTGGAGGGCGACGACGGCGCCGACACCCTGGTCGGCGGTTCGGGCGACGACACCCTCCTGGGCGGTGCCGGCGACGATACCTACGTCGTCGGCAGTTCCAGCTCGCTGATCGTCGAGAACGCGGGCGGCGGCACCGACTCGGTCAGCAGCTCGGCGTCCTATGCGCTAGGCGACAATATCGAGAACCTGACGCTGACCGGCACGGCCTTCTTCGGCCAGGGCAGCGATCAGGCCAACACCGTTACCGGCAACGGCCAGGACAACTGGCTCCAGGGCGAAGGCGGCAACGACACCATCGACGGTGCCGGCGGCAACGACACCCTGTTCGGCGGCCTCGGTGACGACAGCCTGAGCGGCGGCGGCGGCAACAATTGGCTGGAGGGCGATGCCGGCAACGACACCCTGGTCGGCGGTTCGGGCGACGACACCCTCCTGGGCGGTGCTGGCGACGATGCCTACGTCGTCAGCAGCGCCAGCTCGCTGATCGTCGAGAACGCGGGCGGCGGCACCGACTCGGTCAGCAGCTCGGTGTCCTACGCGCTCGGCGACAACGTCGAGAACCTGACGCTGACCGGCACGGCCTTCTTCGGCCAGGGCAGCGGTCAGGCCAACACCGTTACCGGCAACGGCCAGGACAACTGGCTCCAGGGCGAAGGCGGCAACGACACCATCGACGGTGCCGGCGGCAACGACACCCTGTTCGGCGGCCTCGGCGACGACAGCCTGAGCGGCGGCATCGGCAACAATTGGCTGGAGGGCGACGCCGGCAACGACACCCTGGTCGGCGGTTCGGGCGACGACACCCTCCTAGGCGGCACGGGAGACGACACCTACGTCGTCAGCGGTCTCAGCTCGCTGATCGGCGAGGAGGCAGCCGCCGGCACCGATACCATCAGCACCTCGTCATCCTACGCGCTGGGCGACAACATCGAGAACCTTACGCTGACCGGCACGGCGTTCCTTGGACAAGGTAATGCGCTGAACAACGTCATTACCGGCAACGACTCCAACAACTGGCTGGAAGGCAACGACGGCAGCGACACCCTCAACGGCGGAGTCGGCGACGACACCCTGTTCGGTGGTATCGGAAACGACAGTGTACTGGGCGGCACCGGCAACGACTGGCTGGAAGGGGGAACCGACAACGACACGCTGTACGGCGACGACGGCAGCGACACTCTGTTCGGCGGCACGGGTAACGACGTTCTCCATGCCGGAGGCGGCGCCAATCTGGTATTCGGCGGCGCCGGCAACGACGTCATGGTGAACGACGGCACCGGAGCCAACATCTACTGGCTTATCGGCAATGATGGAAACGATACCATCCAGGGGTTCCGCCCGGATTATGACCAGATCGGCATTTCATCCGCGGGAAACAGCGCTTCGGCGCTTGTCTCGGGAGCGAATATCACCGGCGGTTCGTCCATCTTTACCTTGAGCGACGGGACGACCATCACGGTGGAAGGCCATACCGACGTCAAGGAAAGCTGGTTTCATATCAGCAACCCCTGACCCGTAAATCAAACCGACAGATGCCTCCTGGTCCTGACGGAACCGGGAGGCATTTTTCTTTGCAAGCATCACTGATCCAATTGAAAATTTAGAAATAAGAATAGGACCAAATTTTATTTTATAAATTTGGCAACAGACTTATTTTTACATGACCCAATGTCCACGATATCAGGACGGTTGGAGTATTGCGATATGCGAGCTTCGCCCTTTGCAACGGATGCATCCTTACGGCAATCGTCCGCTCAAGCTCACCTCGACGCTCTCAAGCGGGGTTTTCATGAAGCGCTGGCGCAGGGCGACCTTCCGCAGGCCCAGTACCTGATCGAAACCGCCATACGCCATGCTCCGGGAGCGGCTGCGGTCAAGGCGCTCCATGCCACTGTCCTTACGCGGCAGGGGCGGCATGCCGAAGCGGCCGGGCAGCTCGAAGCGGCTTTCCGGATCGAACCGGCCATGATCGAGTATCTCGCCTATGCCGCCGCAAGTTGGGACCGCGCGGGCAGGCGGGAAGAAACCCGGAACCTGACTATCCGTCTCCTGGCGCTCGAGCCGTTTCAGCCGATCGGGCTCGCTCTCGCGGCCAGGACAGCCTTGCTCGCCGGCAAGGGACCCATGGGGTGCGTCTGGGCGGATGGCAGCGGGATCGCGGGCTGGGCCTGGGACCCGCGGCGGGCGGCGGACCGCCTGCCGGTTACCGTCCGGCTCGGGGGCATGGCGTTGACGGCAAGAGCGGACCGGATGGAGCCGCGGCTTGCCTCCGCCGGGATCGGCGACGGCGGACATGCCTTCTTCATCGATCTGGCACCCTTTGCGGCACCCGGTTCCGCCGTCATCGATGCCGACGTGGAGGGGGCGCCGCTCATCGCCAGCGCCCGCTCCCAGCCCAAGCCGGACAGGGGCTGCGTCCTGGGCGCCGTCTGGTTCGACGGTCGGGGGATCAGGGGCTGGGCCGTGGATACCGACAGGCCGCAGTCCCGCCTGACCGTCACCCTCCGCTCCGGCACCCGATGGCACCACACGGTACAGGCGGACGAATTGGACCAGGGCCTGCTGGCCCAAGGTGTCGGCGATGGCCATCACGGATTCACCGTCTGCCTGCCGCCCTTCCTGGAAGACGGAACAGCCGAGATCGCGGTGTTCGTCGAAGGGCATGCCGCGCTGGCCGGCAGCCCCGTTCTGATCGCCGGCGATCTGCGCCGCTCCGCCGTGATGAGGGAGTTGTCCGGCTGGTTGCGCGCCGCCGGTCAGGTGGAAGAAGGCGGAACACCGCCACCGCTTCCCCAAGCACTCGCCGGTCCCGCCGCCCTGGCTATCTGCCGCGAGACGATCGCCCGGCTCACGCTTCAGTCACAGGCCCTCCCCGGCCCCGGCGCCCTTTCCGGATCGGTGTTGCCTTCTGCCGCCGGTCTTCTGCCGAATCGGAGCGCCAGGCCTCCGGGCGTCGCCGTCGTGGTGCCGGTCTTCGGCGGTCTGAAGGAAACGTCGGCTTGTCTGGACGCACTGCTTGCTTCCCGATCCAGGAATGCGACCCGCTTCGACATCGTCGCGGTCGACGATGCATCGCCGCTGCCCGAACTTGGACGCCGGCTGGACGAGCTGGCCCGCTCGGGTGAAATCCGGCTGATCCGCCATAGGGTGAACCAGGGTTTCGCCAGCAGCGTCAACGCCGGCATGAAGGTCTGGCCGGACCGCGACATCGTGCTGCTCAATTCCGACACTCTCGTTTACGGCGACTGGGTGGACCGGTTGCGGCGGACCTGCCATACGGCCCCGGATATCGGCACCGTAACGCCGCTGTCGAACAACGGCAGCATTTGCAGCTATCCGCGCCCCAATGCCGTCAACCCGATGCCGCCGGCCGCCGAACTCGAACGCCTGGACCGCCTCTGCGCCAAGGTCAATGCCGGGACGGCGGTGGAGATACCGACCGGAGTCGGCTTCTGCCTTTACATCCGGCGGGAGTGCGGAACCGAAACCGGCGCACTGGACGCAGCCGCCTTCCCGCGCGGCTACGGGGAGGAGAACGACTTCTGCCGCCGTGCCGAAACGCTGGGCTGGCGACACGTCGTGGCCGGCGACGTCTTCGTCGCCCATCACGGCAGCATCTCCTTCGACACGGAGAAGACATCTCTCCTTGCGGCCGGGATGAACGTCCTCGACGGCCGGTATCCTGGATACCGGAATGCCGTGGACCGGTTCGTGCGGTTCGATCCGCTGAGGCCGCTGCGCCGCAACCTCGATCTCCAGCATGCCGTCGCGGTTTACCGTCGCGCCGTCCTGTTCATCACGACCGATCAGGAAGGCGGTACGGAACGCCATGTCGCCGAGCGGGTCCGGGAGCTTGAGGGGACCGGACAGGTTCCGGTCATCCTGCGCCCTGCGGAAGGCGGGCAAAGTCCCGGCGGCGGCCGGCTGGTCCGGCTCGCCGTTCCGCCGCTGCCGGATCTCTGCAATCTCGTGTTCGACCTGCCGGCCGAAGCCGATGTCCTGCTGGACGTCCTTACGCGGTTCGGCTTCAGCCGGATCGAGGTGCACCACATGCTGAACCTGCCGGCGGAGGTCCTCGACATAGTCCACCGGCTGGACCTGCCATACGACGTGACCGTGCACGACTACGCCTGGTTCTGCCCCAGGATCACGATGATCGACCACACCGGCAGCTATTGCGGCGAACCGGCTCTCGCCGCGTGCGAGCGGTGCGTCGCCCTGAACGGCAGCGAGACCGGGGAGGCGATCTCCGTCACCGATCTGCGGCAACGCTCGCAACGGCTGTTCCGGGGTGCGCGGGAAGTCGTGGCTCCCAGCGCCGATGCGGCCGCCCGGATACGCCGCCATGTCCAGGGCGCCCGGATCGCCACCCGCCCCCATCGGGACCACGACGCGCCGGCCGGCATCGACGGCTGCGCCTGGGACGGTACCCGACCGCTTCGCGCCGTGCTGGTCGGGGCGATCGGCGAGCACAAGGGTTTCCGCATCCTCCGCGACTGCGTCCGGGATGCCGCGAAGCGGGACCTGCCGCTGGAATTCTCCGTGGTCGGCCATACCTTCGACGACGATGCCTTGCGGGCAGCCGGCCGGATTTCCATAACGGGACCATATGCCCCGCACGAAGCTGCCGATCTGATCCGGGCGAGCCGTTCGGACGTCGCCCTCTTCCTGTCGGTCTGGCCGGAAACCTGGTGCTACGCACTGACCGAGGCCTGGGCGGCGGGACTCCCGGCATTCGGGTTCGACATCGGAGCGATCGGCGAGCGGATTGCCGCGACCGGCCTGGGCGCCGTCTTCCCACTGGGCTGGCAGGCTTGTGAAATCAACGACTTCCTGCTCGAAACGGCGCGCCGGATGCGCGGCCCGTCCGCTTTTTGTCGCAAGTAATGGGTTACCCTTGTGTGTTAATCCATAATATGTATTACTTTCGTTGGAAAATACGCAGCTAAGGTCAGCACAAGTTCCATGGCAATCAACCTTCCAGCCGTGCGTTCGGCCGCAACCGGGGTTGTTTCGGCTGCTCAAGTACTTACCCTGCCGGCAGGCCAGCACGCCGTTTCGCTTCGGCAGTGCAGGCATCCCGTCCTGCTGCTGCAAGGCATGCCGGCCCCCTGCATCCAGCTCGCCGTTCCGCCGCCGCTGCCGGGAATGCCTCCCAAAGCCCGGCTGCTCGGTCTCGACCCCGGCGTCTCCGCCTGGCTGACGCGGCCCGGCGACGTCATGATGGTCGAGGTGCTTGCGGATTCCGCGCCGGTCATCATCACGACCTACTCGCCGTCGACATACCCGGATGCGGGGCTCGATATCCGGGTGGTGGCGGTTCATACGGCCGAGAGCCGGAAGTCGCCCCGGATCGATGCCATGGCGCATATTTCCCGGCGCGGCGATGTCCGGATGGCCGATGGCGAGTGGCTGGGCCAGCCGGAGTCACGCCTCGCGATCGAGGGCTTCGCTCTCAAGCTGGACAACGCCGGCAGCGACCTCTCGGTCGAATACAAGGCTTATGCGGCCGGCGGCAAGGAATCTCCCTGGACCGCGGGCGGGTCCTTCTGCGGGTCCAAGGGGCGCCGGCAGCACCTGTCGGGGATCGCAGTCCGCCTCCACGGAAAGCACGCCGAGCAGTTCGACATCGGCTACAAAGCGGCCTTCGCGAGCGGTCATGTCACCGATGTTCGCCGGAACGGTGAAAGGTGCGGATCGCCTGAAGCGAACGACGTCCTGGTCGCGATCCGCGTAAAGATATCCGCCGGCATGTTCTAGCAGCGCAGCGCATACGGCCCGCATCGGGGCATGTAGCCAATACTCCGGCCATGCCACGGCTTCATGAAATGGAACGGCAGATGCGGGAGATCGGTCGCTGTTCGCGAAGCTCGCTCTCCACCGGAAGCTCCGCTACAGCCTGATCAAGGGTTGAACAGATGCCGACTCAAAGCCAAGCCCTGGCCGGAGATGCCGCCCGACAGTCCGAAACAGATCCAGCTCCCGGATCGGATGACGGCTACGAGGGCTACGTGGACATAGTCCGCTGGTCGCCCTGGCGGACGAGCGTCGTCGGCTGGGTAAGGCGGTGCGGCGCACCGGC
Source organism: Skermanella aerolata KACC 11604 (assembly GCF_000936425.1). Classification (GTDB taxonomy): domain Bacteria; phylum Pseudomonadota; class Alphaproteobacteria; order Azospirillales; family Azospirillaceae; genus Skermanella; species Skermanella aerolata. The sequence goes on from NZ_AVFK01000006.1 coordinate 33,635, forward strand.
GGAGCGCGTGTCCGGATGTATCGTGCTGGGCGCCGCTGATATGGCGAAGTTCGTGGCCGACCGCAGCCGGATGGACCTCCTGAATTCCGGCATCGGCGATGGCGCCTACGGCTTCCTGGTCGAGATCGACACGCCCCTTTCCCCCGAGGATGCCGCCCGCCTGAGGATCGCCGCCGGTCCGGAACGCACGCCGCTTCCTCAAACCGCCCTGCATATCGAACCCCTGCCGATGATCAAGGGCGCCATCGACACGATCGGCCCGTACAAGGTCGCCGGCTGGGTCTTCGACCCGAACGCCCCGGAACGGCCCGCCACCGTCGAGTTCTGGGTGGACGACACCTTCGTCTGCACGGTGACCGGCGACAACAGGCGCGACGAGCTGGAAGCGGTCCAGCCGAAAGCCGGACGCTACGGTTTCGAAGTTTCGCTCGACGCCGTCGCCCGTCCGGCCGGACGCCTGGACCTGGCGGCGACGCTCGACGGCAACCAGCACCGGTTTCGCCTCAAGTGGCGCAACGCCGAGATCTATGCGACCACGGCGGCGACCAAGCCCCGCCTGCTCGGCAAGCTGGAGCGGTTCGCCAAGGGCCACGTCCAGGGCTGGGCCGTCAACCTGCTCCGCCCCGGTTCGCCGGTCGAGATCACCGTGCTGGTCGATGGCCGTGAATTGATCAGGACCAGGACCGGAGAAAGCCGCGACGACCTCGCAAAGGCAGGGCTTAAGGGCAGCGCCGCCGGTTTGAGCCTGCCGCTTCCCGTCTCACCGACCGGCAAGCCGGACTTCACCCTCGACGCCGTCTTCACCAGGACCGGCCAGCCCATCGGCGGAGGTCCCATCGCCGTCACGAACCAGCCGCTGTCGCTGATCGGCCCGACGGGCGGAGAACCGGTCCGAGCCGCGACGGCGGCTTCCTCTCCGATCGCGGTCGTCGTTCCGATCTTCAACGCTTACGACGAAGTCAAGGCCTGCCTCGACTCGCTGATAAGCCACACGACCTGGCCCTGCACGCTGATCCTGATTGACGACGCCAGCACTGACGGCCGGATCGCCAACCTCCTGGACACCATCAAGGGATATCCGGGAGTCGAGATCCGGCGCAACCCGCAAAATCTCGGCTTCACCCGGACGGTCAACCTGGGTCTTTCGCTGGCCGCCGGACACGACGTCGTCCTGCTCAACAGCGACACCGTCGTCACCCCGCGCTGGCTGGAGAACTTGCGGATCGCGGCCTATGCCCAGGGCGATGTCGGGACGGTAACGCCGCTGTCCAACAATGCCGGCGCGTTTTCCGTACCGGAGCAGAACCGCGCCAACCTCCCTCCGCCCTGGCTGTCGGCGGAACGCTACGCGCGGGCCGTTTCCCAGTCCTCGGCCGGCCTCTATTGCGAGGCGCCGACCGGCAACGGCTTCTGCCTCTTCGTCCGGCGAGCCATGCTGGACGACGTCGGCGGCCTCGACGAAACCGCTTTTCCGCGCGGCTACGGCGAAGAGAACGACCTGTGCATGCGGGCGCTGCGGCGCGGCTGGCGCCACGTCATCGACGACCGCACGATCATCTATCACGCCCGCTCCGCCAGCTTCGGAGCCGAAAAGGACGGGCTCTACCGCGCAGGCCGTCAGGTCATCGACCGGCGCTATCCCGAATACGGCGCGCTGGTCCGCCAGTTCGGCGCCTCGCCCGATCTGACGATCGCCCGCTACAGGGTCCGCCGGATCGGCGAACCGCCGCCGAAGGCTGACGGACTGCCGCGCCCGCGCGCGATGTTCGTCATCTCGACCGACACCGGCGGCACGCCGCAGACCAACATGGACCTCATGCAGGCGCTGGAGGCGGAATACGACCCCCTGCTGCTGTGCTGCGACTCGAAGACGCTCTCGGTTTCGCGGATCGCCAACGGCCGGCCAACCATGCTGGAGCAGCATACCCTCGCCAGACCGCTGGCGGCGGAAAGCCACCGCGGCGATGAATACGACCGCATCGTGGCCACGTGGCTGGTCCGGTACGCGGTCGAGCTGCTCCATGTCCGGCATATCGGATGGCACAGCCTTCAGCTCCCCAGGATCGCGCGGGGACTGGGCATTCCGGTCGTCTTCTCGTTCCACGACTTCTACACCGTCTGCCCGACGGTCAAGCTGCTGGACGACAGGTCCGCCTATTGCGGCGGCGTCTGCACCGAAGGGACCGGAACGTGCAGTCCGGAGCTGTGGCCCCGCACCGGCGTTCCCCACCTGAAGCACGCCTGGGTCCATACGTGGCGGGCGTGGATGGGCGACATGCTGCGGCAATGCGACGCCTTCGTCACTACCACTCCGCCCGCCCGCGACCTCCTCTCCGCGACCTTCCCCTGGCTGGCCGGGCGCGATTTTCGGGTGATCCCGCACGGCAGGGACTTCCCCGGCTTCGGCGTGATGGCGGCCCCGCTCCAATATGGCGAACGCCTGCGCGTGCTGATACCCGGCAATATCGGCCCGGCGAAGGGCGGTGACCTGATCGCGCGGATCAGGCGACTCGATCCCGACAACAGGGTGGAGTTCCATTTCCTCGGCGCCGTATCGGCCGAACTCGCCCGTCACGGCATCCATCACGGCACCTATGAACGCGCCGAGTTCGGCGCCAGGGTCGCCGCGATCCGGCCCCATATCGGCGCCATCCTGTCGATCTGGCCGGAAACCTACTCGCATACCCTGACCGAGATGTGGGCCTGCGGCGTGCCGGTCCTGGGAATCGACCTGGGAGCCGTCGGAGAAAGGATTCGCGAGCACAAGGGCGGCTGGTTGGCCCCCTCGGCCGAGCCGGCTGAAATCCTGTCCCGGCTGCTCGATATCGCCAATGCTCCGGATGAGCATTGGCGCACCGTGACCGAGGTCCTGGACTGGCAGCGCGGCCCCGGGACCTCTTACGGCACCGCAGCCATGGCAGCCCGCTATTCCGACCTTTACCGCACCGTGAGGGAACGGCGGCGCGTCTTCGTTCCGGTCTCCCGGGTCAGCCCTGCTCCCAAGGCGATCGGACTGCTGTCCCTCCATCAGTCGTCCCGGCAGTCGCCCCGGCAGCCTCCCCGGCAGCCGCCGGACGGTGTCCGATGGTTCGTGGACTGGCTCCGGTATCCCGATGCCGAGATCGTCAGGACGCGGGCGGTGACCGCAGGCGAGGTCCTTGCCGGCAATCGGACCGGCCTGCCGGACATGCCCCTGGATGCGCTGGTACTTGCCGACGAGACCGTGCCGCCCGCCCTGGCCACGGCGCTCGACCGCTTCCTGGCCGCCAGACGCATTCCCCTCGTCCTGTCGCGCGACGGCCGCGCCACCGTGCGGAGATTCGTTGAAGAAGAGACCGGCGACGAAGCGAGCGGCCGGCCATCCTCATGGCTGGAAACGCCCCTGGGTGGCGATGCGGCACTGCGGTTTGCCGTCGATGAGACCGAATGGCTGCGCCCCGTCGAGCCGATGCCCCGCCAGTCCGCGGCAACTCCCCCGGCTGACCGCTCCCGAAAGACCATCCTGCTGATCCCGGACTGGGACCGCGCCGACAGCATGAAGACGTTCACCTCGCTTCGAAGCGCTCTGTCGAAGAGAAAAGACGTGACGCTGGCGACGCTCGGCGCCCCAAGGCACCTTGCCGGAGCGGAACTGGAAACCCTTCCCGATCCGGAGGACATGCAGGATATCGGCAGCTTCAAGCAGGCGATCCAAGCCATGGCGGAGGGGTGGAGCCTAGCGGTGTATCTACCGTCCGCCACGGCTGGAAGCGCCGAGCGGCTGGCCCGCCTCATGGTGCGGATTTCCATCATGGGAGTTCCGCCGCTGGCGCCGGGATGCCAGCTTTTCCAAAGTATGCTTCAGAACGGCGTCGACGGCTTCCTGACGGAACCGGCGCTCGACTCCGTCCAGGGCGGATTCGAGGAAATATTGTCCGGATCGATGGACGTTCAGGCGGTCAGGGAACATTGCCATGATTTGGCCGTCAGACGGTTCACCTTCAGGAGATTGAAAGACTCTTTCCAATTTCTCGTCGAGAACCTGACCTCATGAAACCGCCGCTTCGACAGTGCTGAAGATTTATTAAGCTTCCGCCGGATAGGTTACCTCGGCCCTAAGCCATATCCCCAAGGGCAGATCGGTCATCGGGCGCGTTCATGGAGAACATCATAGTGCGGACGGATGAAATGCCGGAGGGAGAGGTCGCGGACCGGCCTCGCGAAGGACGGCTCCTGATCTACGCCTTTCCCCCCGGCGAAGGCTTTGTCGAGAGATCGATTTCTTCCGCGGAGTACAGGAACCGCGCGGACTTCGTCGATGGCGTCCACGTCGAATACCGGGGAGACGTTCCGCCGGAGTTCGAGCTGGCGACGTTCGTCTCCGCCGCGTGGCCGCATCGCGGCGTCACCTGCTCATGTACGGAACCGGGAGCATACACCCGCTTCAACATGTCGTTTTCCTTGCGCGGCGCCGAAGCCGGCGACCTGATCCATCTGCGATGGCTTGCCCGCGTCGGATCGGCGGCCTGCGACGAAGCCGAAGCCGATCTCTCCCTGATGACCTCGGACGCCGGCAAGGGCGGCAAGACCCTTGCGGGCAAGCTGCCGGCGCTGCGAAGCCGAGGTGGGGGATGGTCGGAGTGCTATGCGATCCTCCAGGTGCTCGACCCCCAGCCCGACGGACTGCTGCATCTGGTCTTCAGCCTGCATGCCGGAACGGTCCTGGACGTCGCCGCCCTCGAGGTGCTGCGATGCGGAGCGCGCCCCTTGCCATCGGCGGCGAGCCTGCCGCTGCCGGAATCCGGCCCCAGGATCGACCGTATCGGCGATTGCGCCGTCATGGCCGCAGCCGGTCCCGAAGCTCGGCGCGGCATAGCGGCCGGCGGCGAGTTCGGCATCCTGAACACCGTGGACATGAACGGGATTTCCGGCGTCGCATGGAACCCGGCGCAGCCGTCGGCCTCCGTTCCCCTGGAACTCCATATCGACGGCGAACTGGTGTCGGTGCTGATTGCCGAACCCTTGTCCGGCGGCGCCTCCCCGGACGAGATGCCGCCGCCAGGGCATTTTCGGATGGCGATGCCGCCGCAGTTCCTTGACGACAGGGATCATGGAATCGACGTCCGCTTCGCCGACGGCGGCGCGAGCCTGTGGAATTGCCCGTTGCCGGTCCGGCTGGAACAGCCTTTCAAAGGTCTGGTTCAGCTTGGCGCCGATGGTCATCTCGTCGGCTGGGCCTCCGACCGGCGGCAGACTTCCGCACCGGTCCGCCTGGAAATCCTGGTGGACGGCCAAGTCGCGGGTGAGGTGATCGCCGACCTGCGGCATCCGGTGCTGGCGGGTGCCGCCTACAACGAAGGCCGCTGCGCTTTCCGCCTCCCCCTGCCGGACGGCGTTCAGGACGGACTGCCGCATCTGGTCGATGTCCGGGCCATGGGCGGTGCCGCTCTCCAGGGCAGTCCGATCGCCGTCCAGGTATGCCGCCGCCGCTATATGCTCCACGTCGAAGCCGTGGGCACCGCCCGGCTGACCGGCTGGGCCGTCGATACCGAACAGCCGGCGACGCCGCTTACCCTTGAAGTACGGATCGACGGCAGGATGTTTGGTATCGTACGGGCCGACCGGCGGAGCGCCGCCCTTGACGCGGCCGATGGGGGCGTACGGCAATGCGGGTTCTCGATCCCGCTGCCCGGCGGCGCCCGGCACGTCGCCTTCCATCGGGCCGGCTCGGACCTGATCGCCGCCTTCGATCTCGACCGCGCCGGAAACGTCGCAGCACCTCGCCCGTCCGTTCCGCTTTCCGGTCAGGAGGACGCGGCGAAGCCGGGGCCGTCCGAAGATCCGCAGGAAAGCTTTCGCCGGCTGTTCGACGCGGACTGGTATCTGGCGGCCTATCCCCTTGCTGCCGTCGAGATCGACAGGGGAGTCGCCGCGTCGGCTTCGGCCCATTGGCTGGCGCAGGGCGCCGCACAGGGCTGGAACCCGACGTTCTGGTTCGATGAAACCTGGTATCTGGCACACAACGACGATGCCGCCGCGGCGGTCGCGACCGGGTCCGCCGCGTCCGGTTTTCTCCACTGGCTCGCGACAGGTTCGGCCGAGTGGCGGCGGCCGGGACCGGTCTTCGATCCGGCGGCCCATCGGCAGGCCGATCCCTTGTCGGGAGCCGATGGCCGGGAGGTTGTCGCCGCCTGGCTCGCCGCACTGTCGACTCCGCCGAAACCGCTTTCCCCCGCGATCGGGAGCGGGACTGCGGCGCCACCGGCCGCAAGCACCGGCAGACAAGTCGTCCTCCGCAATCTCGTGGCCCTCCGGCGCGGGCCGGAAACGATCTACGACGCTTACGTCGACCGCCTGATCCGGGACTTGAGCCTGACCGCCGGCGCCGAGGCGCAACGGCTGCGCCAGTCCCTGGACGACAACGAAGCCGACATCGCCCAGTGGCTGATCGAACATCCGGTGGCAGGGGAACCCCTGGTCACCGTCATCATGCCGACCTTCAATCGCGGGTTCCTGATCGCGGAGGCCATCCAGTCGATTCTGGACCAGACCTGGAAGAACTGGGAACTGATCGTCTGCGACGACGGCAGTACCGACAAGACCTCTTTCGTCGTCAAGCACTTCAAGGACCCGCGCATCCGCTACTTGCAGCTCGAGAAGGCGAACGGTGCGATTGCCCGCAATTTCGGCTTGAAGTTCTCGCGCGGGGACTACATCGCGTTCCTCGACTCCGACAATATGTGGCATCCCTTCTTCCTGTCGCTGTCGGTCGGTGCGCTGATGTCCTCGGCACGTCCGATGGCCTACAGCGGCTATATCGATACCAGGATGACCGGCGCCCGGCTGAGCGAGGGAGTCGTGAAGTTCCGGCAGTTCGACTATCAGGCGCTTCTCAGCCGTAATTTCATCGACCTGAACACGATCGTCATCGATCGCGCGGTCTATGATTTCCTCGGCGGTTTCGACGAAACGCTGCCGCGCGTCCAGGACTGGGACCTCGTCCTGAAATACTCGCGCCTGATCGATCCCGTCGAAATACCGTCGGCGACCGCCTTCTACCGCCGCAACGAGGCCTGGGGTCAGGTGACCGACCTGTTCGGCCAGACGAACTTCAACGACATCGTCCGCGAGACTGCTCTGGAGCGCCTGCGGTCCGGACGGTCGGCACTTCGTCCCGGCAGCCGCCGCCGCTTCGTCCTGACCCTGATCAGCCAAGCCGATGGCGAGGATGCGGGCGATCTCTTCGCCTTGGCGGAGCTGCTGCGCGACATCGCCGAAATCCGCCTGCTGGTTCCCGATATCCCGCGGCTGCGCGCCTTCGCCGAACGCACCGGTCTTGCGGGCGGGGCCGGACTCGTCTGGCTGAACCGCGACGCCGACATACTCCGGTCGCTCGCCGGCGAGGGGATCGTCATCGGCGAGAGGTTCGATTGGGACGGCCTGCGCTTCGATCCCGGGGTGCCGGTTCTCCGGCTCGGCCGCGACGCGGAACGGACGACGATCGCCCCGTCAGGCCCGGCCAGAACGAGCATGCCGCTCGGCGCCCTGCAACTTTGCGACTTCAACACCTTGCCGAGCGCCGATACGCTCGCGCGTTCCGGTCTCGACCTTTCCCGCGACGACCGCGTCATGGTGTTCGTCGACGGTCCCGCCCGGCCGGCCTGGACTACGGCGCTGGCAGGCCGCAGCCGTTCCGGCCCTTCCGCACTCCTCGTCAGCCTGGGCGACGATCATGAGCCGGTCGTCGAAAGCGTCGAGAAGGGGGAAGTGCGGCCGGTGCATCTTACGCCGCAGGCCCTGCTGGGCACCGTCCGCCACTGCGCGGCGGTCGTCCTGACGGCGGGGAGCGCCGCCGACCGCCTGTTGGCGACGAACCTTGCCGTCGCGGCACTCGGGTTCGAGCGGGTGCTGCTCGCGGTGGAAGATCCCGTCTACTCGTCCTGGATCGCGGCCAAATGTGCCCATCGCTGCAAGAGCGTGGACAGCGGCCCCTTGCTGGAACAGGTGAAGGCGGCGATCGCCGACCCGAACAAGGCCCGCGTGACCGCACGCGGACGCCGCTGGTTCGATCATCTTTATCAGTGGGAATCGATGCGGGACCGGGCCGAGCTGTCCCTGAACGTCATGCTGAAAAACAGGGAGTCCGGGACATGAGCATGGGCATGAGCGTGAAACCGGACGCCATCGCCGGACGGCTCGATCCGGTCCTGTCCGGCAAGGTCACCGGCTGGATCTATCCAGCCAAGCGCGTAACGCTCACGGTCGACGGTACGGTCATCGGAACCGCCATGGCGGCGGAGCCCCGGCAATTCGCTCTCCGCCGGCTCTGCGACGAACGCTGCGGGTTCGCCATCGATCCGCCTCGCAACCTGTTCGACGGCGCCGTCCACGAGATCCGCGTCACCACCGACGACGGCCACGATATTCCCGGAAGCCCGATGCGGTTCCGCAGCCGCACGGCCGAGGGCGCCGTCGAAGGAGTCGTCGAGCGGGTCGCCGGCAACGTCGTCCATGTCAAGGTTCGCCGGCATGCCGGCGCTCCCGATCTGCCCATCGCCGTGGCCGGCATTGCCGGCGACGAGACGGTCGCCATCGCCGTCGCACGGGTGGACCCGGTGCAGCCCGCCGGTTCATGGACCAGCCTCGTCCTGGTCGTTCCCGAAGACGTGATTCGATCGGGCCACCGCCTGATCCATGTCGGTCTGATCGGAACGGACCGGTTCCTCGGCAAAAGCCCGGCACTCCTGCCCGCGCTCCGACCTTCCGCCGTTTCGATTCGGCAACGGGCGGCACCTGTCACGCTGGCGGTAAAGATCGCGGCCCCCAATGCGCGCGTGGCACATGAATGGGGGGATTACCATTTCGCCCGGCAACTGGGTGCGGCACTTCAGCGGCGTGGCTGGGCGGTGCGGGTCGATTGCCAGGAAGAATGGAGCAGGACCGGCGACGACGTGACGCTCGTACTGCGCGGCCGCCACCGCTACAAGCCGGACGGCGGATCGGTGAACCTGATGTGGATGATCAGTCATCCGGATCGCATGGCGCCGGACGAACCGGCCGATTACGACCATATCTTCGTCGCCTCCGACATCTACGCCCGGATCCTGGGCGGTCAGACCCAGACACCGGTCAGCGCACTGCATCAGGCAGCCGACCCCGGCGTCTTCCGCCCGCCGCCGGGCAAATCGGCCCTGCCCTCGCCGGTGCTGTTCGTCGGCAATTCCCGCCGCGAATATCGCACCATCGTCCGATGGTGCGTCGAGACCGGCATCGACGTGGCGGTCTACGGGAGCCTGTGGGATAACGTGATCCCCGCGAAGCTGATCGGCGGGACCTATATAGACAATGCCGATCTCCACCGCTGGTACGGATCCTGCGGCGTGCTCCTGAACGACCATTGGGACACGATGCGCGAAAACGGCTTCCTGTCCAACCGCCTGTTCGACGGCAGCGCCGCCGGAGCCTTCATCATTACCGATGAGGTGCGGGGTCTTGCCGCCGTTTTCGGCGACGCCATCGAAACCGCTGCCGATGCCGCCGAACTGAAGGAGAAGACCGACTATTACCTTGCCAACCCGCTGGAAGCGGAAGAGAGGGCGAAACGGGCGCGGGCCATCGTCCTTGCCGGACATACCTTCGACCACCGCGCCGAGCAAATCATTGAAATTCACCGCCGGCTCAAGGATTCAGGCATCGGCGTTCGGAACCACATCCCGGCGGCATGACTATGGGAAAGTGACTATTCGGCCTCCGGACAGGCAGAGACTTCGTCACATCGGATAGCACTGCCGCATCGTCTCGCTCCGGTCGGCCTGTTCGAAAGCGCCGACACCATACCGGCGCTATCGAACAGACCAATCTGCCAAGATGTCAGCCTCGGGCTTGAGATTTCCAGCCACAGGTTCGGACGCTCCCGGTGACCGGTCGCTTCAGTTTCATAACCGCTGCCTTACAGCCGCTGCACGACGATGTGATTGACGTCGACGGTCGATTTGGAGACCACTTGCGGCGGTGCTTCCGTCCAGATATCCCTGACGAAAAACTTCCCGCCTCCGAGCCGGACCAGCAAAACCACTAGTTCTTCCAGTGTCGCGCCGAACGGATCGAGCTGATTGATTTCGATGTGGTAGCGGCTATGCTCGAATATCACCAGTCCTCCGGGCCGGACGGTTTCGGTCCATGCCTGGATCATCTTCGGCGGATCGTAGGAGTGATCCCAGGAATTTGAATAAACGAAATCCGCACGCCCCAGCCAGTCCGGATTCTTTTCGTGAAAATCCCACTGGACCGTGTTGGGGAACTGGTTGGCAGTATCCGAGATTTCCGTTCCGATAACCTCGCAGCCAAGATATTCCGCAAACCATGCTTGTTCGAGCCCGCGCCGTGTCCCATGGCATATGCCGAACCTTGGTGCGGCTATCAGCTTCTTGATGTTTCCTGATAGATACTCAATGGTCGTCTCTTGTGCCCACTGACTGTTGATCTTTCGTTTGTTCCCTTCTGTCTGTATTTTCTGGTATTTTTCATAATCGAAATCGCCCTGTTCGTTTAAGTACTGGAAAACACGGAGCGAATTTTCCTTCATGGCAACCTCCTTGAGATCGGTTCAATCGAACTTTGACGGCAGTGATGCAATTGGTGGAATGTCAGGCCGGATCGTGCTTTATCGGTCCGGTTGATCGAAGCGAAGATCAGGCCGCCTGACCATCATAGATACCTGGATCTGATGGTTTCGCATGCCGCGGGCTGCAACACTTCAGCACTCCAATCTTCACCTTTTCAGGCCTTTAAAAGATCTCCCGCTGCGGATGGCTGTGTATTACGAGTGCCAGAAAACAGGCGTCCATGATGTCGATTTGCTCAGAGGCCATGTCGGCTTCTATCGCAGCCTTGGTGGCCCGTGCATATTCATCCCTGTGGGTCCGGCGGCGATCGGGCATTTCAGGGTTCAATGTGTCATGCACATAGCGGTAATGGACATCCAGGCAGTGCTTTCCTCCTAGAGTGAAGACGTGACTTCGCGAAAAGTCCTTGAACATATCCAGGATCGTCGCGAGATTGGCCGGCACGTATCCCCGAAATCCATGTGGCCCGTATTGCCGCCACATCGTGCCGGTTGGCAGAAGATGGATCTGCAGAGTTGGATAATCCCTGGAGCGCAGAGCATCGGCAACATTCTGGAAGAATGTCAGGTCACAGGGAAAATGCTCCAGTGCGGACTGTGAAACGATCAACGTCTTGTCTTCGAGCAAGCTATGATCGATCTCCTCGGCTCCTCTCCGAACAAAGTTCACCCTCGGGTCTTTTTGAAAATCGGACCAGCCGGGTCTCGCCTTGATATCTACCCCAGTATAGCTCTCAACTCCACCCAAGGAATCGTCGATGATTGGAAAGTAAATCCCTTTGCCGCATCCGCAATCCATCAGCCTCAGCCTCAGCCTCTTCAATTCATTTGAAATGGCTTCTGACGGCAAACTCTGCCAGAACAAGTTTGACAGAATGCGTGAAGGAGTCATAAGAACGTCGCAGTGCCTAGCGGGGTATGGAACAACGGAGCAACGAAAGTTCTTCACGTTGGGTATCGACGGCTGCAATTGATGCGATTGAGCAAGGTTGGCAATCAGCCAGCTAAGCTTCTGTGCGTCATCCAGAATCCCGTCGCCACTAATGATATTAGGTGATGACATGGAAATTTGAATCGAGGTCTCAATTTTCATGAAACGATCTTCCTATCGGACGATGTGAGCGGTTAATTATTTACCAAACCATATTTCAGAATTAACTCATATTGGGTTTTGTGGCGATCTTGACTGGACGCCACCATGCATTGGTCAACAGCGTTTTTGATACGCTGAGGCGTCAAGTTACCCACGGATGGACACGGATTTCACACGGATGAACACGGATGAATTGAACTTTGGATACATCCACGATATTCGATTCGCTCAACGTACATCTATCCGTGTCCATTCGTGGAAAATCTAGAAAGTTTGGAGACGCGAGGCGTATCACCCCGAAGCCCGACATGAGCCTAGGCATTCTTTAACGTTTGCTGTGGCGGAAGTTTTTGATTTAGCTGGATATTTATCATCTCGGAAAACTTGGCGTAGAGATCATTCGGGCAATGCCCTTGGCCCAGGCCTATGAAATGGCAGATCGCCGGCTGATAACTGCTGTCCGATTTGGTCAGGTGCAGGCTCAGCGGGGCTTCGCCGATATGCCAGGCACTCCATTTAAGCGTGGAGATATTCCAGCAATCCGACAGCGGATAAATTTTCATCCGGGTCTTAGCCATCGTAAGTCCCCAGATCGACTCGTTGGAAAATCCTCCTCCCTTGCGATGCTTGACCGTCGCGACGTCGCGATGGTTGATGAAGAAGTCCTGCGCGACCTTGAAAAAATCTTCGGCTTCCGGGGACCTGTCGAAAAAAAAGACGCCACCATTCAATTGCACGATGAATTCAAGCCCGAACCTTTCGATCAACGGCGGTATCTCCAGCCGCCAAAAACCCGAGCTGCGTTCGATGCCTGGAAATGTCACATGGTACTCTTTCAATTTTTCCCAGATCGCCACGATCCGGGAACTGGCGATCAGACAATCCGCATCCACATACATGGTGCGGTCGAAGGGAGACATCCGGTTTACGAACAGATGGAATTCCGTTCCCTTCAAATGGAGCATGTCATCGGGGATCAGGTACTTGTTCGTGAATATGTCGGCTTTCGGGCTGTCCAGGAGCCGTTCGTCATCGCAGGCAATGCATATGGGGCGCATGGGGTCGAACAGCCGCATCGATTTTGCGGCTTGAATCGCCATATCGAAATACTTTTCAGGACCAGTAGATATCAGGATATAGCCTTCTGACACAAGTCACCTCAAAATAACTCATAGACAAATATTCGACATTAGAGGCGTTAAATTATCGCCAGTTCAGATCGATGTTAACAAGCCCGCGCTGGCGAATGTTTTGTCGCACCCATTCGATCTTTTTGCGGATCGAGTCGATCTTGTGCTCATGGGTCTCGACGAACATATGGCCGATCCTGTCGATGACGTTGGTGTTCAGAAGTCCCTCGAGGATTCTGGCCTCCTCTCCTTCCACGTCGAGCTTGAACAAGGAAACCGGACGGTCCAGCTTTGAAACGAAGGCAACGACGTCGATGACCTGAACATCCTTATAGGAATTCTTACTTACATTCGGCTTTTCGGGCAGGAGCGAAGATCCCTGGGACATCGTCTCGACATCCTTCGCCCGGTCGCGGTGGAAATAGAGCCGTGCAACCCCATCCGATATCGAGACGGCCGCATTGAACAACTGGACGTTCGGCATTCCGCCCATGCGTTCTGTCAGTCTGGCGAAGGCAAACGGGTCGGGCTCGAAGGCGAAGACCCGGCAACCGGTCTGCGCCAGAATTTCGGTGAACTCTCCGACATTGGCTCCGCAGTCCAGGGCAATATCGTCAGGGCCGAGTTTGGCGCAAACATCGGAGAACTTATTTCGGGCGACCTGCTTGAGCCGCAACTTTTCAGTCGTGACTTCTGTGGAAGGCATCGCTCTTTCACCCGTCGATGAACTCATATGTGTCTCACATTGACCGCTGGCAGAGCATTGCGGAACACCATCGTAGTAGCCGATGGGGGCGAAACCTGAAGAGCGACCGATGTCGACCGGAATGTCAAGGGCACACTCTATGATAATCCTCCTCATCATGCGGAATATATAAACGAGTATGTTTTCTCCGCTCCTGCTTCATAAGGCGTTATGCAACACCGGGGCACACGCGCTGAGCCTTATAGGGACAATCATCTCTTGTATTAGTAAATATTCCTATTATAGTCCATCTTGTGGGAACGAAAGATGAACTCCGCGTGCCCGCGATCGCTTGACCTTTTGCAGAAGAAAGAAGAATTCAAAATGCAGTCTTTTCAGACCCTTACCGATGTCATGGGAAAGAGTACCAACGTAATACCCAGTCCGAATTACGTCCTGGCACTCGTCCTGCCCCCCGGAACAGCCAAGACCGTGACGGTTCCCGCAGACGCAAGGGTCGCCTTGTTCTCGGCGACGGGAAACTTCTGGCTGGGTTCGACCGGCGCTCCCGCCGTTCCCGCCGCCGACATTCTGGACGGCACGGCTCCGGAACTGAATCCCTCCGGACGTGCCGTGCGTCCCGGCCAGACGCTGGGGCTGGTGGCATCCTCGGCTTGCTCCGTCAGCATTTCGTTCTACGGGTGACGCCATGACCAGCGTATTTCACAGCCCTTCCCAGCTGGACTTCTCCGATCTTGCGCCGCGGGCGGATCCGACCTTCACCGGCAGCGCCGCCTTCGCCTCCCTCACCGTCTCGGGAACCGCCTCCTTCGGGAGCGGGCTGACGGTCGATGCATTCCCCAGCGTCGTCGCGGCAGCGCAGATGGACAGCGGAGCGGCCTTGACCCTTCCCGCCTCGAGCGCCGTCTTGCGGGTCCGTTTGACCGGCAACGCTACCCTGACGCTGCCCGCGATGTCCGTACTCCCGGCCAACGCCCGTACGACGCTGGAAGTGGAATTGGTGCAGGACGGCACGGGCGGCAGGACGGTCGCCTGGGCCGCAGGGTCCGGCGATACGATCGAGTGGGACTATTCGGCGGTTGCGCCGGCCATAGCCGCCGCCGCCGCGAAGGAAACCCATTTCGTCTTCCGCCGCCGGGCCGGTTCCACCTGCTGGTACGCCGCCAAGATCTGGCAGGGGGTCTGACATGTTCCGGCGGTCCACGGCCCTTTCGGCGGGCAGATACCCAATCCCGAACCTCGATCTGAACTACGCCGCCACCGGTGCCCTATCCGGCATCGAAACCTTCACCCGCGCCTCCTCCGCCTGGGCATTCAACCAGACGGGAACGCTTAGCCAGTATGCCGCCAATACGCCGCGCTTCGACTACGATCCGGCGACGCTGGCTTCGCGCGGGCTTCTGGTGGAGGAGCAGCGGACCAACCTCCTGCTCAACAGCAACACCTTCTCCGCATGGTCGAACAGCGGCCTGTCCGTGACCGGTTCGTCGGGGACGGCACCGAGCGGGTCGAACGACGCATGGCTTCTCGGCGCCGGCGTCGCCGAAGGCCGGGGTGCGCTGATCGTTGCCATCCCCGCGGACACCACCGTCTACGCCTACTCGATCCATCTCAAGGCCGGCTCGTCCGCCGTGACGGATATCCGCCTGTCGTTCGTGGGCGGCAGCGAATACGATGCCCGGGTGACCTGGGCGACGGCCGGCATATCCGTCAAGAAAGGGACGCATGCCTTCTCCCCGAGCCTGCAAAACATCGGGGGTGGCTGGTACCGGGCGGTCATGGGGGTGGCGAACACGTCGCGGACCCAGGTGCTGCCCTACATCTTCCCCGCCGGCCAGGGCACCTCGGCGACCGGCAATGTCCTTGCGTTCGGCGCCCAGTTGGAAGCCGGCTCCTTCGCGACAAGCTACATACCCACCACCTCGGCATCGGCGACCCGCGCCGCCGACACGTGCAGCATTTCCCTCGGCGCGTTCGGCTACGACTCCGCCGAGGGTACGTTGTTCGCGGAGTTTCTCAGGTCGGCGGGCACGAACAGCCAGCAGGGGCGTGCCGCCAGCCTCAGCAACGGCAGCAACGCCAATCTGATCGAGATCTATCAGGCAGGGGCCGCGACGCCGCTTGGGCAGATCTACAGCGACGGCAATGTGCAGGCGCAGTTCGGGGCTGCCGGCGGTGCCCCCGATACCGTCCAGCGCGCGGCCATCGCCTGGGCAGCCGGCGCGTCGGCGTTCTGCGCCGGCGGGACCACGGTCCAGGCGGATACCTCGACCGTGGCCCCGCCGGTCACCAGCCTGCGCGTCGGCGACCGGTGGGATGGTGCCCGCAACCTCAACGGCAATATCCGTCGCATCGCCTACTACCCGCGCGCGCTCGAAACCGCCATCCTCGGAAGGATCACGTCATGATCGATCACCACTGGCACGGCTCGCCCGAAGCCGTCGCCGCCGCCGTACTGGGCCTGCCCGACATCATCGGACCGCGCATTCTCGACGGCATCGCCTATGTCTGCATACGGGCGGACACGGCACTCGGCATGCCTGCCGGCCTTTCCGAAACCGGGCTCGAATTGAGTTCGCTCGTGCTTGGGGTCTGGGCTTAATCGGGTTTGGGCAAGTCGGCAGTCCGGGAGCGGCGTTCCACCCGCTCCCGGACTGCCGGCGGCGATACGCAATCTTAGCCTGTCCATGATGACAATTGATTACATTTACGTCCTGGTAGAGGGTGTCATCATCGCGTTACCCGAGTATCTTGAACTATCCCCCTCCACCTTTGTACTCCACCGAAAGTATGGGCAAGTAATAGATCATTAATCGATTCGTATGATGCTGCCGGCTGGAGTTCCGTCACCACTTGAAGCTGTCCGGGGAGACCTTGCCGTCTCATGTTGAAGTTGCCTTCCGCCCCAGCCGGTGCGCATCAAGTATCCTGTTCTCATAGCGGCCTGCTGACGCTCATCGACGTGGTACGGCATCGCGGCATCCATCTTTCCCTCGATCAGCTCGTGCGCGACAATTTCCTGGGCGACCACGAGGTCTCCATGGCGCAGCTGGCGAAGATCGCCAGGGCCAACGGCTTCCGTGCCGCGCCGGCCCGGATGCAATGGGACCAGCTGGCCGGCCTGGGCAAGGCGCTGCCAGCGATCGTCCGGTTGCGCAGCGGCGGCTACATGGTGATCGCGGAGGTCCGGACATCGCCCCAGGGCGACCTCGTGATCCTCCGCGACCCGCTGGCCGCACCCGATGCCGTGCTGGTGCTCGACGAAGCGCGTCTCAGAGCGGTCTGGGACGGTGCTGTCCTGCTGGTCAAGCGGCAGCACAAGGTTTCGGATGCCGGCCAGCCGTTCGGGATGCGCTGGGTCGTCGGACAGATCCTCCGGGACAGCCACCTGATCCGCGACATCCTGCTCGGCAGCCTGTTCATCAGCGCCTTCGCGGTGGCGCCCATCATCTACTGGTCGCTGCTGTTCCGGATCGTGCTGCCCCGCAACAGCCTCGACACCCTGAACCTGCTGGTCGCCGGGTTCGTCTTCGTCGTCGTCTTCGACACTATCCTCGGCGCGATGCGCAGACACATAATCCTGCACATCGTGTCCAAGGCCGATATCCGCATGGGACACCATGTGTTCGACCGGATGCTGAGGCTGCCGATCGGTTTCTTCGAGACTACGTCGACCGGGCAAGTTACCTCCAAGCTCGGCGAGATCGGCCGGATCCGCGGTTTCCTGCTCAACAGCGTGTTCGGGACGCTTCTCGACGGGGTCTGCCTGATCG
Source organism: Skermanella aerolata KACC 11604 (assembly GCF_000936425.1). Lineage (GTDB taxonomy): Bacteria > Pseudomonadota > Alphaproteobacteria > Azospirillales > Azospirillaceae > Skermanella > Skermanella aerolata. Next base: position 50,940 of record NZ_AVFK01000006.1, read on the forward strand.
TCTTCATACCGGTCCTGTTCTTCGTCAGCACGCCGCTGTCGCTGCTGGTGCTGGCCGGCTGCGCCGCGATCCTGCTGGCGAACCTCGCCTTCATGCCGGAACTGAACCGGCGGCACGAAAGACTGGTCCGCGCCGAGCGCGACCAGTACTCCCATCTGGTCGAAACGGTCCACGGCATGCGCACGGTCAAGACGCTGGCCCTCGACGCCCGGCAGCGCACCCTCTGGGACCTCCTCGTGGCGCGCACCGCACGGGAGCGGATCGCCTTCGGCCGGGTTCAGAACTCCATGAAGACGGTGATGGCGCCGCTGGAGAGCCTGCTGCCGATCACCGTGCTGACCGTCGCCGCCTATATGATCCTGGGCGGCGACTCGCCTTTCGACATGAGTTCGCTGATCGCCTTCGCCCTGCTCACCGGCCGCACGATGGGTCCGCTGCTGGGCATCGCCAAGCTGGTCGAGCGCTACCACGAGGCCCGCGGCTCGATCGCGACCATCGCGTCGGTCGTCGACCATCCGGCGGAGGAAGGGCTCTCCGGCACCGGCGTCCTCACTCCCCTGAAGGGGACGATCGAATTGATGGACGTCGGTTTCCGCTATCCCGGCACCGTCGTTCCGGCCATCGACGGTCTCGACCTGCTGATCCCGTCCGGATCGACCATCGGCATCGTCGGGCGCAGCGGCTCCGGCAAGACCACGGTCACCCGCCTGCTCCAGGGATTGCACGCGGATTACGGCGGGCTGATCAAGTTCGACGGCATCGACATCCGGCAGTTCGACCTGACCCATCTCCGCTCCAGCATCGGGGTCGTCCTCCAGGACAGCTTCCTGTTCCGCGGGACGATCCGGGAGAACATCGGCATCGCCAAGCCGAGCTGCACCCTGGAAGACGTCGCGGCCGCGGCGCGCCTTGCCGGGGCCGAGGAGTTCATCGAGCGGCTGCCGCGCGGCTTCGACACCATGATCGAGGAAGGCGCCGCCAACCTGTCGGGCGGTCAGCGCCAGCGCATCGCGATCGCCCGCGCCCTGCTGACCAATCCCAGGATCCTCATCCTGGACGAAGCGACCAGCGCGCTCGACCCCGAGAGCGAGGCGATCCTGAGCGCAAACCTGAAGCGGATCGCCTTCGGGCGGACAGTCATCATCATCTCGCACCGGCTGGCGTCGCTGGTCTCGTCCGACGCGATCCTCGTCCTCGAACGCGGCCGTCCGGCAGCGCTGGGCAGGCATCAGGAACTGCTTGCCGATTGCCGGCTCTACCGGGACCTGTGGACTCAACAGAACGGCCATCTTGGCCAACAGAACGGCCATCCTGGCCAGGAGACAAGCCGTGGCACCGGGTATGTTTCGATCAGCCCGCCGGCAGCGTAACGCCGCGCGGCAGCTCGTCAACGACTTCCAGTCGGAATCGGCCGAGATCGAGGGCGCTCCCGATCCGGTATCCGCGCGCCTGACGCTCCACACCATCGCCTTCATGTTCGCGGCGGCCATGGCCATCGCGTCGGTCACCCATGTCGACCGCATGGTCGATACCTCGGGGCATCTGGTTTCGACGGCGCCGACCATCGTGATCCAGCCGCTCGACGATTCGATCATCCACAGCCTGACCGCGCGCGTCGGCGATTTCGTCCGCGCCGGCACCGTGCTGGCGACCCTCGACCAGACCTTCACGGCGGCCGACGTCGCCCAGCTGGAACAGCAGCTCGGCAGTCTCCAGTGCGAGATCGCCCGACTGACGGCGGAACGCGACCAGACGCCGTTCGCGCCGCAGCCCGGAGCCAGCGAAACCTACTGCTCGCTCCAGCTCGCCTTGTGGAACCAGCGCAAGGCGCAGTTCAAGTACCAGATCCAGGACTACGACCAGAAGATCGAGAGCATGGCCGCCGCCATGCGGCGCGGCGAAAAAGACGTGGAGCACCTGTCGGCCAGGTTGAAGCTGCTGGCCGAGATCGAGCAGATGCGGTCCTCGCTGGAAAAGACCCAGTCGGGCAGCCGGCTCAATTATCTCGTCGCCAGCGACGACCGCCTCAAGGTGTCGATGGATCTCGCCTCGATCGGCAACGTCATCCAGCAGAACCGGCACGACCTGGAATCGCTGAAAGCCGCCCGGGAAGTCTACGTCAACCAGTGGCGCTCCCAGATCTTCCAGGATCTGGTCACCCGGCAGAACGCGCTGGACATGGCGCGCGAGCAGATGGCCAAGGCTTCCAAGCGGCAGGATCTAGTCCGCCTCGTGGCGCCCGAGGACGCCTTCGTCCTGGAAATGGCGAAGCTTTCCGTCGGGTCGGTCGTCCAGAACGCCGAACCGCTCTATACGCTGGTGCCGCTGAACGAACCGCTGGAAGCCGAGGTGCTGATCAATACGCGGGACATCGGCTTCGCCCAGGCCGGCGATCCGGCCAACGTCAAGTTCGAGGCTTACGACTACCTCAAGCACGGCTGGGCCACCGGATCGGTCCGCTTCATCAGCGAAGACACCTTCATCCCGCCAGGATCGACGATCCCGTTCTACAAGGCCCGGATCCAGCTGGCCTCGACCGCCTTGAAGAACGTCCCCGACAATTTCCGGCTGATTCCCGGCATGCCGCTCTCGGCCAATATCCGGATCGGTTCGCGGACGGTCCTGTCCTATCTCGTGCGCGGGCTGCTCCGCAACCTGAACGAAGGGATGCGCGACCCTTGATCGATACGGCGGGCGACGGCAGGAACGACGATCCGATTGCGGACGGGAGAGCATGGGCAAGCTCCTGACACGCATGACCGGCTGGATCGCGCCCCGGTTCTGGACGAAACGCCTCGTGGCGCGGTCGGCCAGGGCCGAAGCCCGCGGCGACCACCGCAAGGCGGTCAAGGGTTTCATGACCGCCGCCGAGCGGGGGGATCCGGAAGCTCGGGTCCGGCTCGCGACGCTGCTCCGTCTCGGGCGGGGCGTGCGCCGCAATCTGGCCGACTCGGCGCACTGGTGCCGGCTGGCCGCCGAGGCCGGCCACCTGCGCGCGCAATACGAACTCAGCCTGATGCTTGCCCTTGGCTCCGGCAAGGGCAGCCACGACGATGCCGAAACACGCTGGTATCAGGCGGCGGCTCAAGCCGACCAGGCCGCGGCCGACCGGCATTTCCGGCTGATGTATCCCAACGGGCTGCGCCTCGAACGCAACCTGCCGGAAGCGGTCCGCTGGGCGACCGTGGCGGCGACCAGCGGCCATCCCAAGGCGCAGGCTCTGCTGGCGTCCTTCTATCTCGATGGACGGGGGGTGGACCGGGACCTCGGTCAGGCCGGACGGTGGTTCGGCGCAGCCGCCGGCCAGGACGAACCGGCGGGCCATCTCGGCCTCGGCCTCATGGCGCGGCAATCCGGCGACTTCGCCACCGCGGCGGAGCATTTCCGCTTTGCGGCGGAAGCCGGGAACGCCCGCGCCAGTTGCGAACTGGGAGACCTCCACAGGACCGGCCATGGCGTACCGCGCGACTGCGCGAGCGCCCTCGGCTGGTTCCGCCAGTCGGCGGAAGCGGGCTACGCCCAGGGGCAGTACAGGCTTGGACTGGCGTACCTCGAGGGTGAGGGAGTGGACCGCTCCCCGGACACCGCCGAAACCTGGCTCCGCCGGGCCGCCCTTCAGGACGACATCGCCGCGATGATGGCGCTGGGACGCCTCCACGCCGATACCCAGGGCGGCGTCGCCGACACGCGCGAGGCGGAGACCTGGTTCCGGAAAGCCGCCGGTCGGGGCAGTACCTCGGCGATGATGGCGCTCGGCCGGATCATGGCTTCCGGTGGACCGGGCCGTCCGAAGGAGCCGGAGGAAGCGGCGCTGTGGTTCCGGCGTGCGGCCGAAGCCGGCCATGCGGGAGGGCAGCTGATCCTGGCGCGCCTGCTGCTTGCCGGCCGCGGCATCCCGGCCGACCCGGCCAAAGCCGTCCTGTGGCTGACGCGAGCCTCCGGGCAGGACAATGCCAACGCGCAGTACGAACTTGGACTGCACCTTGAGCAAAACGGCGGCGAAGCGCCGGAGGGGATGGATGCCGTGGACTGGTTTCGCCGGGCGGCGGAACTCGGCCATCCGGAAGCTCAGGCGCGTCTCCGGCTCCTCGACGGCCTCCCCGATGCCGGATAGCCCGTTCCCCCCGTGTTGCAGGCGGCACTCAGCCGGCGGCGATCACCGCCCTGATCTCCCGCAGCACCAGCTCGATGTTTTCCGGACTGAGGAAGGAGAGCGGCATCGCCGTGGAGATCGCGGTCGTCGTTCCGCCGCCCCGTTCCCGGATCGGTACGGCGATCCCACCGCAACCGGGGATGATCTCGCCAAGGTCGAGGCCGTACCCCGTCTCGACCGCACGGCCGACCATCCGGTGGACCATGTCGAGATCGACGTTGCGCTGGACGAAGCGGTCGATATTGGCCTTGAGGATGAAGTCGCGGGTGCCCGCGTCCTGCATCGCGAGGATGCTGGCGCTGCCCGGCCCCAGCCCCATCGGCAGGCGTCCGCCGACTCCGTTGGTCAGCGCCTGGATCGGTGCCGTGCCCATCTGCATGTCGAGGACGACGGCATCCGTGCCAGCGCGCTCCATCAGGTAGATACAATGGCCCAGGCGCTCGGCCAGCGCCATCAGGGCCGGACGCCATTTGCGGACCTTTTCCGCCGCGGTGTTCTGGCGGCATGCCAGCGCATAGATCGAGGGGCCGAGCCGATAGTTGCCCCGGTTCTGCGACTGCTCGACGAAGCCGTGCTTCGCCAGCGCCATCAGGGTGCGGTGGACGGCGGGTTTCTGCTCACCCATGCGGCCCGCGATGTCCTTCAGAGCAAGCCCTTCGGAACCTGCTTCTCCCAGGACCAGCAGTACCGAGGCCGCACGTTCGGCATTTGTCGATGAACTAAGTCCCGTCATGTTCTAATTATCCGAACAGAGTTCTTTCTATACTCTGATAATAAGAATTCTATTGACCGGCAAGCGGAAACGCGATGAGCTTGGGCCAGCACCGGAACTGGCAGGAAGCTCCCAATACTCCATGGCTTTCCTGCCGACCTATTCCCCGCTGCTCAAATAAGAGGTAGATCCTGTGCAGGTTTACCCTCTGATGAACGTGAGGGGTCATGAATCAGAGAGACATTGAGTACTTCGTAAAGGTAGTCGAAGCCGGGAGCTTTTCTCAAGCAGCTATCAAGCTTGGCAAGACTCAACCTGTGCTGAGCCGGCATGTCCGCGATCTGGAGACGGATCTGCGTGTCTCATTACTTTACCGGAACGGGCGCGGCGTCGTCCTGACCGAAGCCGGCGAGCGGCTTTACGCCCGCGCCACCGCCATCCTCGAGCAGCTTGCCGAAGCCCGCAGCGAAATGCTCAACCTGTGCAAGGGCGGCATCGACAGCGCCGCCATCGGGATGCCGCCCAGCGTCGCCCGCGTCCTCACGGTACCGCTCGCTCGCACCGTCTATGCCAGATTCCCCGATATCAAGCTGCGCTTCACCGAGGCCTTCAACGTCCATCTGCTGGAATGGCTATCCAGCGGAGCCATCGACCTCGCCATCCTCTACGCCAACGAAGCGACCCAGCGGCTCAACGCCGAACCGCTGATGACCGAGCGGATGCACCTGATCGCCCCGGCGGAGCGCGGCTGCCTGCCGCCACAGACGCCGGCCGCGGCTTTGGCCGAGCTTCCCCTGGTGCTGCCGAGCCGCCACAACGGGTTGCGCCAGCAGGTCGAAACCTGGGCCACCCGCCAGGGACTGCACCTGAACATCCGCGCCGAATGCGACTCGATCTCCTCCATGCTGCGGCTGGTCGAGGGCGACATGGGCCACACGATCCTTCCCGCAAGCGCCGTCCAGGCCGAGCTGGAAGCGGGAAAGCTGGTCAGTTCGCTGATCGTCGAACCTTTCCTGGAGCGCTCGCTGGTTCTGGCCATCCCCAGCAACCGAAGCGTCACGTCCGGCATGGGCGAGCTGGCGCGCCTGGTCAAGCGTCAGGTGCGCGCCCTCGGCACGCCGGCGGAACCCGTCTTCGCCCCGCCGCCGAAGGCAGCGCCTGAAATCCTGATGACCGCCTGAAGACTGGATAACATTCATGACCGATGTCGTCGTCGTCGGCGCCGGGATCAGCGGAGCCGCGAGCGCCTACGAACTTGCTAGGCGGGGCTTCCGTGTGACCTTGCTGGACCGCTACTCGCCGGCCGCCATGGCGTCGGGCTGGACGCTCGCCGGCGTCCGGCAGTCGGGCCGCCATCCCGCCGAACTGCCGCTGGCGACCGCCGCCGTTCAGCGCTGGGCCGGGCTGGCCGATGAACTGGAGGGCGAAACCCGCTACCGCCGCAACGGCAACCTCCGCCTCGCGCGGACCGCCGAGGAAGTGCCCGTCATCCGCAGCCTGGTCGAGCAGCAGTCGGCCGCCGGACTGGACGTTGCGCTGCTCACCGACACGGCCGATATCCAGGCCGTCGCTCCCGCAGTGTCGGACCGGGTCATGGCCGCCTCCTGGTGCCCCAGCGACGGCTCCGCCGATCCGCGCGCGACAGTGCTCTCCTATGTCGCGGCTGCGCAAAGATTGGGCGTCGAGATGCGGTTCGGCGAACAAGTGCGCCGGATCGAAACCGTCGAAGGCCACGTCACCGGTATCGCCACCGATGCCGGCATGATCGCAGCAAGCCACGTCGTCGTCTGCGCCGGCATCTTCGGCAACGAGCTGCTCGAACCGCTCGGGCTGGCCGTGCCCCTCCAGGTCCCGATGGTCACCGTACTCCGCTCGGTCCCGATGCCGGCGGCGCTGGGACCGGTGATCGGCGTCGCCAACGCCGACTGCGCCGGACGGCAGGAAGTTGACGGCCGTTTCCGCGTCACCAGCGGCCTGGAAACATGGCATGGCGACATCGATCACGATGGACCGAGACCGGCGGTACGTCCGACCATGCGCAGCATCGCCGAGGTGGTCCGCCTGTTCGGCGAGGTGGTCCCCGCCTTCAAGGACGCCCGCATGGACGAGACATGGGCCGGCCTGATCGACCTGACGCCCGACGGCCTTCCCGTGATCGACTCGCCGGCCGGGTTGGACGGCCTGACCGTCGCCATGGGCTTCTCCGGGCACGGCTTTTGCTTAGGTCCCGTGACCGGAACGATCGTCGCCGACCTCGTGGAAACGCGGCGGACGCCATTCCCGATCACTCCCTTCGCCCTCGACCGCTTCACCGATCGCAAGCAGGTCGCCTTCGAACCCCTGAGCCTGCACGGCTGAACCGACCAGCCGCGCATTCCATCAACAATAAGACGCAAAACCGGACCAAGCGGAAGAGACACCAAAACAACCGCATCCGGCACTTCTTCCAGACAGGGAAGGTTATCCGTGAAGAACTTTCAGCTCATCCTCTGTACCGCCCTGCTCGCAGGTCTACTCGGCAGCACCGGCGCCCATGCCCAAGGCACCCATCTCCGCATCGCGGCGGCCGGCAACGATCTCGGCACGCTCGACCCCCATCGCGCCACGGCGACGCCGGATATCGGGGTGGTGTCGATGATCTTCAACGGCCTCGTCCGCATCACGCCGGGCAAGGCCAACCCCGAGGCGGTCGAGCCGGATCTGGCGACGAGCTGGACCAGTTCCGACGATAAGCTGTCCTGGACCTTCACCCTGCGCGACGACGTCCAGTGCCACGGTGGCGGCAAGCTGACCGCCGACGATGTCGTCTATTCGCTGAAGCGCGCGGCATCCAAGGACAAGTCCAGCTTCTTCGCCGAATATTCCGCCTTCCAGGCGGTCGAGGCGGTCGATCCGAAGACCGTCAAGATCACGCTGTCGAAGCCGGTGCCAGGATTGCTGGGACTGCTGGTGCCCTACCACGGCGGCAACATCGTCTGCAAGGCGGCGGCCGAGCAGGCCGGCGACGGCTTCGCCCGCAAGCCGGCCGGGACTGGACCGTTCGAGTTCGTCGAATACCAGCCGCAGCAGTTCGTCAAGCTGAAGGCGAACGAGGCCTATTTCCGGGGATCGCCGCAGATCAAGGAAATCACCTACCGCTACATCCTGTCCGACGCCAGCCGCGACCTGGCCTATCAGTCCGGCGAGATCGACCTGTCCTACGGCCGGCAGGACGACAACTGGATCAAGCGGATGCGCCAGCTTCCCAATTCCAAGGTCGGCGTCTTCGGACCGGGCGAGCTGTACAACGTCCACCTCAACATGACGCAGAAGCCGCTCGACGACGTCCGTGTCCGGCAGGCCATCGCCCATGCCGTCCAGCGCCCCGCGCTCGCCAAATACAAGGGGCAGGAGATCGCGCGCGAAGCCGACAGCGTCGTACCGCAGGGCTATCTGGGCCACGAGAGCGTCGGTTTGGCCGACTACAGCCCCGACAAGGCGAAGAAGCTGCTGGCCGAGGCGGGCTATCCCGACGGCGTCACGATCAACGCCATCCAGACCACTCTGCCCTCCATGATGAACACGATGCAGGCTGTTCAGGCGCAGTTGAAGGCATCCGGCATCACGCTCAACCTGGCCCCGGTCGATCACCCGACCTTCCATTCGCAGATCCGTCAGGACCTGTCGCAGGTCGTGCTCTACGCCGCCGCCCGCTTCCCGGTCGCCGACACCTACCTGACGCAGTTCTACGAATCCGATGCCATCGTCGGCAAGCCGTCCGCCGTCACCAACTTCTCCCATTGCGGCGTCGCCGACGCGGAGATCAAGGCCGCCCGGACGGAGACCGACGCCGACAAGCAGAAGGCCCTGTGGGCCGAGGCCCAGCGCAAGATCGTCGATCAGGTCTGCTCGGTCCCGGTGTTCGAAATGCTCCAGGCCTGGGCCTGGAAGGAAAGCCTGGACTTCGGCTACCCGGTCGAAGGCTCGCTCAGCCTGATCCCGCCGGTCACCGAGAAGACCCGCTTCGTGAACTGACCTCCGCATCCAGGAACCGAAAATCCAGGAACCGACAATGACAGCCTTCATCCTGAAGAGGATCGGCTTCGCCGTCATCACGCTGTTCGCGGTGCTCACGCTGGTCTTCTTCATCGTGCGGGTGCTGCCCGGCGACCCGGCCTCCGTCGTGCTGGGCGATCAGGCGAGTGCCGCCAGCATCGAGGCCATGCGCCAGAAGCTCGGCCTCGACCAGCCGATGGTGTTCCAGTACCTCGATTTCCTGGGCGGCGTGGTCCGGGGCGACTGGGGCGTCTCGATGGCGACCGGCAGGCCGGTGGTGGCGGAAGTCCTCAACGTGCTGCCCTACACGATCGAGTTGACGGTAGCGGCGCTGATCCTCGGCCTCGCCTTCGGCGTGCCCATGGGCATCTGGGCGGCGGTCAACCGCAACCGCATTCCCGACTACCTGACGCGCATCGTCTCGCTGCTGGGGCTGTCGGCCCCGGCCTTCGTCTCGGCGGTGATCCTGCTCCTGCTGTTCGCGATCCAGTTCCGCTGGTTTCCGGTGATCAGCTCGGGCCAGGACACCAGTCTGGGCGGCAAGCTGCGCGACTTGGCGCTGCCCGCCGTCAATCTAGGCCTGATCATGGCGGCCTACATCACCCGCGTCACGCGGTCGGCCATGCTGGAGGTGCTGAGCCAGGACTACGTCCGGACGGCGCGGGCCAAGGGCGTCCCGAACAACGTCGTGGTCTGGCGGCACGCCTTCCGCAACTCGTTGATCCCGGTCGTCACCGTCGTCGGTCTCTACCTCGGCATCCTGATCGGCAATTCGGTGCTGACCGAGATCGTCTTCAACCGGCCGGGCCTGGGCAAGCTGATCGTCGGGGCGCTGGGGCAGCGGGACTACACGATGCTTCAGGGCATGATGGTGATCTACACCTTCATCGTCGTCGTCGTTAACCTCCTCACCGACCTCGTCTATGGGCTGGTCGATCCCAGGGTGCAGTACCGATGACCGGCAGCACGGAGAAACGCATGGCCCCCGCCCGCTTCGGACAATCGGAACTGGGCGCCGTCGCGACGATGGCGTGGCGCGCCACCGCCCGCGCCTTCCGGATGAACGCCACGACATCTATCGGCGCCATCGCGCTATTGATAATCGTCCTGTCGGCGCTGCTGGCGCCCTGGATCGCCCCCTACGATCCGCTCGAGCAAAACATCCTCGAATCGCTCCAGCCGTCGTCGGCCCTGCACTGGCTCGGCACCGACTATTATGGCCGCGACACCCTGTCGCGCATTCTGTATGGCGCGCGGCTGTCGCTGCTGATCGGATTGCTGTCGATCCTGCTGGCGGTGGTGGTCGGCACGCTGATCGGGCTGGTTTCCGGCTATTTCGGCGGCAAGCTGGACATCGTCATCATGCAGGTGATGGACGTGATCCTGGCGTTCCCGTCGCTGATCCTCGGCCTGATCCTGGTCGCGATGCTGGGCGCCAGCGTCACCAACCTGATCCTCGCCATCGCCTTTACGGCGATTCCCGCCTTTGCTCGCATCGCGCGGGCGCCGACGATTGCCCTGCGGGAGCGGGAATTCGTCCAGGCCGGGCGGGCGCTGGGTTATTCCGACAGCAGGATCATGTTCCGCCACCTGCTGCCCAACATCGTCCCCGACGTGCTGGTGATGGCGTCGCTCTGGATGGCGACCGCCGTCCGGGTCGAAGCCTCGCTCGCCTTCATCGGTCTCAGCGTCGCACCGCCTACGCCTACCTGGGGCGGCATGGTGCGCGAGGGCTTCGAGAACATACTCGATAGCTACGCGCTGGCCCTGTTCCCCAGCCTCGCGGTGCTGATCCTGGTGCTGGCCCTCAACCTGATCGGCGACGGCTTGCGCGACGCGATCGACCCCAATCTGAGGACCGAGTCATGACCGGAACCGTGGAACCGGTGCTAGCCGTCGACGGACTGCGGATCGAGTTCGGCGGGCGAAGCGTCGTCGAGGACTTAAGCTTCTCGGTCGATGCCGGCGAGACCGTCGCCGTAGTCGGCGAATCCGGCTCCGGCAAGAGCGTCACCGCCCTGTCGATCCTGCGCCTGCTGCCGTCCACCGCCCGGATGAGCGGTAGCATCCGGCTTGCCGGCCGCGACCTCCTGCCGCTGTCGGAACCGCAGATGCGGGAAGTCAGGGGCGGTCAGGTCAGCATGATCTTCCAGGAGCCGATGACTAGCCTGAACCCCGTCCTGCCCGTCGGTTTCCAGGTCAAGGAGGCGCTTCGCTACCACAGCCGGGGCAGCGACAAGGACTGCGAGGCGGAGGCGCTCCGCCTGTTCGACCGCGTCCGCATCCCCGACGCCAAGCGCCGCTTCAACCAGCACCCGCACACCTTCTCCGGCGGCATGCGGCAGCGGGTCATGATCGCGATGGCTCTCGCCTGCCGTCCCAAGCTGCTGATCGCGGACGAGCCGACGACGGCCCTGGACGTCACGGTCCAGGCCCAGATCCTCGACCTGCTGCGGGACTTGCAGCGGGAGACGGGAACCGCCGTCCTGTTCATCACCCACGACATGGGCGTGGTGGCTCAGATCAGCGACCGCGTGCTGGTGATGCGGCACGGCAGGCTGGTCGAAAGCGGCACGGCGGAGAGCGTCTTCGGCGCACCCCGGCACCCTTATACGAAGATGCTGCTGGCGGCGGTGCCGCGCCTGGGCGACATGGCGGGTTCGACCGGACCGCGCCGCTTCGGCGAGGCCGCCGCCGGCACCAAGGCCCCGAAACTCGAGCGTAAGCCGATCCTGGAAGTCCGCGATCTCGTCACGCGCTTTCCGGTCAAGGGCGGCTTCTTCAACCGGACGGTCGGCAATGTCCACGCGGTCGAGCGCGTCTCGTTTACGGTACGGGAGGGCGAGACCCTGGCGCTGGTCGGCGAGTCCGGCTGCGGCAAGTCCACGACGGGCCGCAGCATCCTGCGGCTGGTCGAGCCTGCCGCCGGTTCGGTCCGCTTCGACGGGGAGGACATCCTGAAGCTGGACAAACGGGCGCTCCAGGCGGCGCGGCGAAAGATCCAGATGATCTTCCAAGACCCTTTCGGCTCGCTCGACCCGCGCCAGACGGTCGGCTCCGCCATTGCGGAACCGATGCTGCTGCACGGCATCGCGAACAAACGCGAAGTCCGCGACAAGGTGGCCTATCTGCTCCAGCGCGTCGGGCTGGAACCCGTCCACGCCACCCGCTTCCCCCATGAATTCAGCGGCGGCCAGCGGCAGCGCCTGTGCATCGCGCGTGCCCTGGCGCTTCAGCCGAAGCTGGTCATCGCGGACGAGGCAGTGTCGGCCCTGGACGTCTCGATCAAGGCGCAGGTGATCGACCTGCTGCTCGACCTTCAGGACGAATTCAACTTGGCCTACCTGTTCATCAGCCACGACATGGCGGTGGTCGAACGGGTAAGCCACCGGGTCGCCGTGATGTACCTGGGCGAGATCGTCGAGATCGGCCCCCGCGCCGACGTCATCGGCAACCCGCGCCACGACTACACCCGCCGATTGCTCGCCGCCGTTCCGGTCCCCGACCCACGTCGCCGGACACTTGACCGCGCTCCCCTCGGCGAGGAGTTGCGCAGCCCGATCCGGCCCCTGAACCACACGCCGGATGCGCGGAACTTCATCGAAGTGACGCCGGGCCATTTCGTTCAGGCCAGCGTTTGACCTGAAAGAACCGATGGAGGAATCGTTGAGCCAGACAGTTTCGTGGGGCGTCCTGAGCACCGCCAAGATCGCGCGCGAGAAGGTGATCCCCGCCATGCAGCGCGGCACACTGAGCCGCATCGACGCCATCGCGTCGCGCGACGCCGTCAAGGCGGCCGAAACGGCGGCGTCCCTTGGCATTCCCAAATCCTACGGCAGCTACGAGGAGCTGCTGGCCGACCCGGACATCCAGGCCGTCTACAACGCCCTGCCCAACCACCTCCACGTGCCCTGGACCCTCAAGGCGCTGGAAGCGGGCAAGCACGTGCTCTGTGAAAAGCCGGTTGCCCTGTCGGCAGCAGAAGCCGCCGAGATCACCGAGGCGCAGGCCCGCACCGGCCTCGTCGTGGCCGAAGCCTTCATGGTGCGCCACCATCCGCAATGGCGGCGTGCCCGCGAGATCGCCGCGAGCGGCAGGATCGGCGAGGTTCGCGCAATCCAGACCTTCTTTTCCTACTACCTGACCGATCCGGACAACGTCCGCAACAAGGCCGATATCGGAGGCGGCGCGCTGTACGACATCGGCTGCTACGCCATCTCGACGGCGCGCTACATCTTCGGCGCGGAACCGGAGCGCGTCGTGGGCCTGATCGACCGCGATCCCGTGATGCTGACCGACCGGCTGACCAGCGGACTGGCCGAGTTCCCCGGCAACCGGCACCTGACCTTCTCCTGCGCCACCCAGCTCGTTCCGCATCAGCGGGTGACGATCAGCGGCACCAAGGGACGGATCGAGGTCCAGATCCCCTTCAATCCCACACCCGCTCAAGCGACGCGCCTGCTAATCGACGACGGCACCGATCTGGCCGGCAGCGGCATCGAGGTCGAGGAGTTTCCGCCCTGCGACCAGTACACGCTCCAGGGCGACGCCTTCTCCCGCGTCGTGCTGGGCCAGGAGGAACTGCCGCACTCGATCGGCGACGCCGTCCTCAACATGCGCGTGATCGACGCCTTTTTCCGCTCGGCCAAGGCCGGCGCCTGGGAGCAGCCATGACTGTCAACACCACCCGCCGCGTCGCCCTGATCTCCGGTGCCAATCGCGGCATCGGCCTTGCCGTCGCACTCAAGCTCGCCGAGTCCGGCTGGTCGCTCAGCCTCGGCGTGCGTGATCCGGCGAAACTGACACAGGTCCCCGGCGGTGCCGACACCCTGGTCCATCGCTTCGACGCCACCGATCCGGCTTCGGAAAAGGCTTGGACCGAGGCGACGGCCGAACGCTTCGGCCGGATCGACGCCGTGATCGCCAATGCCGGCATCATGATCCCCAAGACGGTGATCGAAGCCGACGACAGCGATATCGACGCACTCATGCAGGTCAACGTCAAATCGCCGATGCGGCTGGTCCAGGCGGCATGGCCCTTGCTGACGGCGTCGGGCAAGGGACGCGTCATCACCATCGCGTCGCTCTCGGGCAAGCGGGTGAAGAGCGCCAAGTCCGGCACCTACGCCATCAGCAAGTTCGCCGCCATGGCATTGACCCACTCGATCCGTCAGGCCGGCTGGGACCAGGGCATCCGCGCCACCGCCATCTGCCCCGGCTATGTCGCGACCGACATGTCCGCACCCCTAACCGACCGCCCGCCGGAGGACATCACCCAACCCGAAGACATCGCCCGCATCGTCGCCTTCGTCCTCGACCTACCCAATACATCGAGCATCACCGAAGTCCCGATCAACTCGACGCTGGAGGAGATGTTCTAAAAAAGGCCGAGCGGCCCGCTAACAAGCGGGCCTTAGCCTCTTCAAGCCGCCTTCGTCGTCCCGCGCAGGAAGCGTTCGTAGCGGAAGGGGGTCGGGTCGGCGATCGGGACGTCTCCCGTCACCAGATCGGCCGCCATACGGCCGGTCCCCGGCCCCAGGCCGAAGCCGTGGCCGGACATGCCGCTGGCGATCACCAGACCGGGCACGCCAGGGACGTGGGAGATTACGGGGACGGCGTCCGGCATCACGTCGACCAGTCCGCCCCAGCTTTCCACAATTTCCATGTTCCGGAAGGCGGGGAAGTTGCGGGCGAGGTTGACCTTGGCTTCCTCCAGAATCGAGTCCACCGGCGCCGGGTCGAGCACGCGGACTGTTTCGAACGGCGTCTTCTGGTCCAATGTCCAGCGCTTCGGGATCTGCCATTCCTCGATGAAGCGGCCGTTGACCCTTAGCCGAAGCTCGTGCCACTGCTTCCGCAAGGCCGGCAGGAAGTCGAAGAACAGGCGGAAGCTGTCGGGCACGATCGGAGCGACGTTGGCGCCGCGTTGCGCCACCGTATAGCCGCCGTCCAGCCTGCGGCGGAACGCGAAGTCGGAAGCGCCGACCGCCTGCGACGGCACGCCGTCGAGTGGCTTGGTCCGCATCACCGATCCCAGGATCTTGAGCTGCGGGAACGTCACCCCAATGTTGCCGAGGAACAGCCGCGACCACGCTCCCCCCGCCACCACGACGGTATCGCAGGCGATCGTCCCCTTCTCCGTCACGGCGCCCGACACTTTGCCGGCCGATGTCTCGATCCCGCGCACGGCGCAGCCGGTCAGGATATAAGCGCCCATCCGGCGGGCGGCGGCGGCGATGGCGGGGGCCGCCTTCTGCGGCTCGGCGCGGCCGTCGCTGGGCGTGTAGAGCGCTCCCTTCCACTTGCGGGCGGAACCGGGCAGCAGCTTGTCGACCGCGTCGGGGCTGAGCAGATGGCTATCGAGCTGGTAGGGCCGGGCGTGCTCCAGCCATTCCTCGTGGCGGGCGATGTCGTCCTGGGTTTCGCACAGGTAGACCACGCCTTCCTTGCGGAAGCCGGTCTCGCCTTCGACCCGCGTGTTCATTTGCTCCCAGAACCGCAGGCTCTCGATCGCCAGCGGGATTTCGGCGACATCGCGGCCCATCTTGCGGCACCAACCCCAGTTGCGGCTGGATTGCTCGCCGGCGATATGCCCTTTCTCGCAGAGCGCCACCGAGACGCCCTTCTCTGCCAGGAACATCGCGGTGCAGACGCCGACGATGCCGCCGCCGATGATCACGACATCAACGCGCTTGGGAATGACCTGATCTGTTTCGATTTGATCGATACGGGGTGCCATGATTTGGCGATTTCCTCGATTATGCCGGAAAGCGGAAGAACTTGGTCGGAACCGGTCAGCCGATGTCGTGCCGGATGCAGGCGACGCGGTGAGCGGGGTCACCCCGCGCTTCGAGCGCCGGAACCACTCCGGCGCAGGCCTCGATCGCGCTGGGGCAGCGGGTCCGGAAGACGCAGCCGGAGGGAGGGTTGGCGGGGCTGGGCGGTTCGCCGCGCAGCACGACGCGCTCGCGCCGGGATGCGGCGTGGAGGCTGGGCGCCGCCGACAGCAGTGCTCGGGTATAGGGATGATGCGGGGCGGAGAAGACGGCTTCGACCGGTCCTTCCTCCATCACCCGGCCGAGATAGAGCACGACGACGCGGTCGCACAGGTGGCGCACCACCGGCAGGTCGTGGCTGATGAACAGCATCGCCAGACCCATCCTGGCGCGCAGATCGGCGAGCAGCGCCATGACCTGCGCCTGGACCGAGACGTCCAGCGCCGATACCGGTTCGTCCGCGACCAGGAAGTCCGGATCGGTCGCCAGCGCCCGCGCGATGGCGACGCGCTGGCGCTGGCCGCCGCTGAACTGACGCGGCGTCCGGTCGGCATGGTGCGGCTCCAGCCCTACTCGCCCCAGCAGTTCCACCACCCGCTCGCGGCGCTGGTCCTTCGGCACGATGTTGTGGATGGCAAGCCCGTCCTCCACCTGCGAGCCCACCGTCCGCCGAGGGTCGAGGCTGGAATAGGGGTCCTGGAAGACCATCTGCATGCGGCGGCGGAGCGCCCTTCGGCGCTTGTCGTCGAGAGTGGCGAGGTCGTCGCCGTCGAACGTGATCCGCCCGGCGCTGAGGTCCATCAGCCCCAGCATCAGCCTGCCGATCGTGCTCTTGCCCGACCCGCTCTCTCCTACCAGCCCGACCGCCTCGCCGCGCGACAGCGAGATCGAGACGTCGCTGACCGCCTGGATCGAGCGGCTTCGGCGGAAGAACCCGCCGCCGTGGAACGACCGGCTCATGTTGCGGCCTTCGATCAGACTGTTCGTCATGGAAAGACCGTCCGTCATAGGGATGCCCACCGGATGCAACGGGATGCCCGGCCAGGACCGATGTCGAACAGCGGCGGCCGGGTCTTGACACAGGTATCGATGCTCTTGTCGCAGCGCGGGGCGAACACGCAGCCGGCCGGCAGGTCGCCTGGCACCGGCACGGTCCCTGGGATGCCTTCGGGAGCCGGTCCGTCGTCCTTCGGCGCACTGCGCAGCAGGGCAGCCGTATAGGGGTGGCGAGGATCGGCGAAGATCTCGGCCGTTGGCCCTTCCTCCAGGATCTCGCCCGCGTACATGACGGCGACCCGGTCGGCGATCTCCGCCACCACCGGCAGGCTGTGGGTGATGAACAGCAACCCCAACCCGCTGTCGCGCTTCAGGGAGGCCAGCAGATCCAGCACTTGGGCCTGGATGGTGACGTCCAGCGCAGTCGTCGGCTCGTCCGCGACCAGCAGGCGTGGACCGTTGGCGATCGCCATCGCGATCATCACCCGCTGCCGCATGCCGCCGGACAACTCGTGGGGGAACGCCTTGGCCCTGCGCTCCGGGTCAGGGATGCCGACGTTGCGGAGCAGCGTCACCGCCTGGGTCGTGGCGGCCCGGCGGGAGACCGGGCGATGGGCACGGATCGCCTCCGCGATCTGGGACCCGACGCGGTGGACCGGGTTCAGGCTGCTGCCGGGGTCCTGGAAGATCATCGCCATCCTGTCGCCAAGCAGCTTCCGCAACTCAGCCGCCGGCAAGGCCAGCAGGTCCTTGCCCTCCATCGTGGCGGTGCCGCCGGAGACTTCCACGCCGGCTGGCACCATGCCGATGGCCGACAGGCTCATCAGCGACTTGCCGGACCCGCTCTCGCCGACGATCGCCAGCGTCTCGCCTTCACGGACATGGAACGAGACGTCCCGCACCGCCAGCTTGCCGTCCCCAGGGTCGCCGATGGCGACAGTCAGTCCCCGCACGTCCAGCACGGTGCCCGGCTCGGCCGGTTCCGGTACAACTGGAGCCGCGACGCGGCGGAACCGCGAGAACCAGGAAGCGCGCCGTGCAGCCGGATGGGGATCGAGCACGTCGCGCAGGCCGTCGCACAGCGCGTTCATCGCCAGGATGGTCACCGTTAGCGCCAGACAGGGCCACAGCAGCAGGAGCGGCGCCTGGACCATCGTGCCGCGTGCCGCCCCGATCATCAGCCCCCAGCTTGGGGCCGGAGGGACCACGCCTAGCCCCAGGAACGACAGCCCGGATTCCAGGACCACAGCGGATGCCGCTGCCAGACTGAACTGGACCAGGACGGGGCCGGCGATGTTGGGCAGGATCGTCCGCGTCATGATCCGCAATCGTCCCGCCCCCAGCACCTTCATCGCCGTGACGTATTCATGGCCGCGCACCGACAACACGCCGGCATAGGCGACGCGGGTGAAACTGGGCAGATAGACGATGGCCAGCACCGGGATCAGCGTGCTCGCCCCCGGTCCCAGCAGCGTCACCACCAGCAGCGCCAGCAGCAGCGGCGGGAAGCACAGGACCACGTCCATCGACCGGACGGCCAGCAGTTCCGCAACACCCCTGACATAGCCGCCGACCAGACCCAGGATCGTGCCGATGACGCAGGCTATGGCGGCGGCGGCGAAGGCGATGCCGAGCGAGGTCCTAGCACCCCAGATCAGGCGCGACAGGACGTCCCGGCCATACTCGTCCTGACCCAGGGGATGGGCCGCCGAGGGTCCCGCCAGCCGGTGCGCCACGTCCATCGCGACCGGATCGGCCAGCCCGATGACAGGGGCGGCCAGTGCGGCCAGCACGATCAGGCCGACGGCGACGATGGGAAGCCAGGGCAGCCGCCTCATCCGTGCCTCACCCGAGGGTCGAGCACCGCGTAGAGGACATCGACGACAAAGTTGAGGGTGACGAACAGGATGGAGATCACCAGCACGACGCCGACCACGGCCGGATAGTCGCGCCCGTTGACCGCATCGACCAGCAGCCCCGACAGTCCCGGCCAGTTGAAGACGTATTCGACCAGCACGGTGCCGCCCAGCAGCGTTCCCAGGTTGAGCGCCAGGACGGTGACGACGGGGATCAGCGCGTTCCGCAGGATGTGCCGCGTCAGGATGCGCCGGAACGACAACCCCTTGGCCCGCGCCGTCCGGACATAGTCGCGCAGCGTCACTTCAAGCACGGCGCTCCGCGTCACCCGGAACATGGTCGCCGAGAGGCCGACCGCGATGGTCCCCGCCGGCATCAGCAGCAGGATCAGATGCTGCGCAGGGTCCTGGGAGAACGGGACGAAGCCGCCCGCGGGCACCAGCCGAAGCGACTGGGCGAACACCAGGATCGCCACCGTGCCGACCACGAAGACCGGCACCGCCAAGCCCAGCCCGGCCAGCGCCGAGGCGATCCGGTCGAAGGCTCCGCCGGCGCCGACCGCCGCCAGCGTCCCGGTCGAGACGCCGACCAGGACGCTGATCAGGGCGGCTGCCCCTATCAGTTCCAACGTGCGCGGCAGGCGTGTCGCGATCTCTCCTGCTATCGGCGCTCCATCCATCATGGAGTATCCGAGATCCCCCCGCAGCAGGCCCGCCATGCTGTGAAGGTACTGCTCCAGCACCGGCCGGTTCAGGCCGAGCTGGTCGCGCAGATCCTCGACGATGGCGGGATCGGGTGCCGCCCCTCCCTGCGACAGCAGAAGTTCCGCCGGGTCGCCGGGCACCAGATATATCGCCAGGAAGACGATGGTGGCGACCAGCCAGACCAGCAGCACCGAGATGCCGAGACGCTTCACAAACCATTCCATGCATCGACCTCCGTTCCATCGACCTCCGTTCCCGAGTGCGGTTCAGGCCAGGGAAGCGTTCTCCAAGGTGGTGGCCGAGTAGAACGACAGCGGACCGGGGATATTGGTGAAGCCCTGAAGGTTGGCCTTCATCGCGTATCCCTGCGACCGCCATGCGAGGCCGACGAACGGCGCTTGTTGCAGGACCAGATCCTCGACCTTGGCATAGATGGCGCGGCGCTTTTTGGTATCGAACTCCGCCCGGCCCTGATGAAGCAAAGCCGAGAGACCGGGTACCGTGATGCCGGTGCTGCGGATGAACGACGGGGCCGCCGTATCGTCGAGCACGGACGACAGGTTGTCGGGATCGGTGCTCTCCATCGCGGTGCCGTTGACCGCGAACTCGTATTGCCCGCGATTGCCCAGCGCCACCCTGGTCGCCCAGTCCGGCATGTGCAGGTTCACCACGATATTGAGATCGGCCAAATTCTGCTGGACCACTTCGGCGGTGTTCTTATGCATGCCGTACTGCGCCGTGGACAGCAGCGTACAGGAGAAGCCGCCGCTCAATCCTGCCTCCGCCAGCAGCGCCTTGGCGGCATCCAGGTCGCGCCGCCAGCCATGCGCCCGCGCCGCGTCGTAATACGGCGTGCCTTCCTGAAGCGGCAGCCCTTCCAGCGGCGCGCCCCGGCCGAAGAAGGCGCTCTGCACGATGTCGTCGCGCTTGATTGCCAGCGCCACCGCCCGGCGGACACGGGCGTCGGCGAACGGCCCCGTCCTGCCGTTGAAGGTCAGGTACATGTAAGGCCCGAGCGTGGTGTCAAGCCGCAGGTTCTTGTCCTGCTCGATCTGGCTCATGGCGGCCCAGGGGACGTAGTCGATCAGATCGACGTCGCCGGACTGCAAGGCCGCTACCCGCAGGTTCTCGTCCGGATATGCCACGACCCGGACGGTTTCGAACTTCGGCATTCCCGGCTTGTAGAAACCCTCGAACGCTTCGAGGTCGATCGAGACGCCGCGCTCCAGCTTCTTCAGCTTGAAGGGACCGGCCCCGACCGCGAAGCTGTCGCGGCTGAGCGTGCCCGGCGCCACCATCGGCATGAAGTATGTCGCCAGCCAGTCCGGGACGGCGACGGTCGGCTGCTTCATGATAAGCCGGACGGTGCGTTCGTCCGGCGTCTCGATCCGCTCCACCCCCTGGAACTGGCTGCGCATATAGGCGGTGGATTTAGCGTCCGCGACCTGTTCCAGGTTCCACTTGATGTCCTCGGCGCGGACCGGCGAGCCGTTCTGGAACTTCGCCTGCCGCAGGTGGAACACCCAGCCGGTATCGCCGTCGCGTTCCCAGCTTTCAGCCAGTTCACCCTGGATCTGGCCATCCGCCGAGAACGACAGCAGGCCCCGGTGGATGAGCGCCGCCATGGTCCCGGCGGCTGAGCCGGCATTGACCCAGGGCTGGAGGTTCGGCGGATATGACGACAGGCCGATCGTCAGGTTGCCGCCCTTGCCGGACGAGCCGGAGGAAGTCTGGCCCATGACCTTGCCGGCAAATCCGGCGAGCGGCAGGCTCGCTCCCACAACCAGGAACCCGCGACGGGATATCCGCATGATGCACCTCTTTTCTTTGACTGGATCGGATTCAACCGGCGAACTTGTAGACGTCGCGCGCTTCCCTGGGACTGATCCGGCGGTCCGCCAGATCCCTTGCCACCAAATCACGGTCGCGCCGTTCGGGCGGTCCGTAGCCGCCGGCGCCCGGCGTGATGATCTCGATGATGTCGCCGGCCCGCAGCAGGCCGGAGCCATGGTCGAACGGCTCGACGCCGGCGCTGAACCGGCAATCGCCCCTGCCACCCTCGTGGCCGCCGGCGAGACCCCAGGGCGATGACTTCATGCGTCCACCGTCCATCTGGACCCGGCACTCGGCCTCCGCCCGGTAGACCCGCCGAAGCCCCATGCCGCCACGCGTGGTCCCTGCCCCGCCGGAACCGTCCACCAACTCGTAGCGCAGCAGCGTCAGCGGGTATTCCAACTCCAGCGCCTCGCATGGCAGGTTGGAGGTGTTGGTCATGTGGATATGGACGCCGTCCAGGCCGTCCTTGGTCGCCCGCGCGCCGAAGCCGCCGCCGATGGTCTCCAGATAGACCCAGGTGCCGCCGGTCCTGGGATCGACGCCGATGAAGCTGGCGGAAGCGCAAGCGCCGTTGCCGGCCGCCGTCAGCCGCTCCGGCACTGCCTGCGCCAGCGCGCCGTGGATCAGGTCCACGACCCGCTGGCAGGCGGCGATCCTGCCGTTGACCGCCGCAGGGTGCGAGCAGTTCAGGATGGTGCCTTCCTTGGCCGTGACCTCCAGCGGGCGGGCCAGACCGGCGTTGGGCAAGATGGTCGGATCGACCACCGTCTTGACGGCGTAGTAGACGGTCGAGAGCAGCGCCGTGTAGACCATGTTGAGGCCGGCGCGGACCTGCGGCGGGCTGTCGAAATGCAGCTTCATGGTGTCGCCCGCGACCGTGATCTCGACCGAGAACTCAAGCTCGTCATCGATCTCCGGGTTGTCGAACATGTCGGTGAAGCGATAGACGCCGTCGGGGATCGCGGCGATGCCGGCCCGCATCTTGCGCTCGGCATAGTCCTGAAGCGCCTCGCCCGCCGCCAGCACCGTGTCGCGCCCGTACTTGGCGCACAGGTCCGTCATCCGCTGGACGCCGAGCCGGTTGGCCGCCACCTGGGCGCGGAGGTCGGACAGCCGCTCGCGCGGAACCTGACAGTTCAGCAGGATCAATTCCTGCACGTCGGCCTGCAACTCGCCTTGCCGGTACAGCCGGATCGGCGGGATGCGCAGGCCTTCCTGGTAGATGTGGGCATGGCCCCGGTCGGCGAAATCGGCGTGGTGGGCGGTATTGACCGCCCAGCCGGTGATCTCGCCCTCGAAGAAGATCGGCTCGGCCAGCACGATGTCGGGCAGATGCGTTCCGCCGCCCTCGAAGGCGTCGTTGCCGATGAAGATGTCGCCGGGCTTGATCTCCGACAGCGGGTTTCGCCGCATGATGTGCGGGATGATGCCGATGAAGCTGCCGAGATGCATCGGGATGTGCTCGGCCTGGCACAGCGTGTTGCCCCGGATGTCGAACAGCGCCGTCGAGCAGTCGCGCCGTTCCTTGATGTTGGTGGAATAGCTGGCGCGGACCAGCGCTTCGCCCATCTCCTCCGCAATCGAGGAAAAGGCGCTGCCGATGACTTCGACGGTGATCGGGTCAACCGACATGGTTGCCTCGGCACTGGGGACGGGCATGCTCATAGCGATTCCAGGACAAGGTTGAGGTAGGGTTCGACATGGGCCGCCATCCCCGGCAGGACGACGGTGGTGGCGTCCATCTGCTCGACGATCGCCGGACCCACGATCCTGTTGCCGGCGTCCAGCTTCGACCGGTCATAGATCGGGCAGGACACCATGCCGTTGGCCTCGGGCAGCCAGACATCGCGCCTGCCGATGATGGCGCCGGAAGCATCCGGACCGGCATCGGGACGGGGCTTGAACGAGGCCTTGGCGACCAGTCCGGTCGCCTCGACCCGGAACGTCACGATCTGGATCGCCTCGCCTTCCGCGATGAAGCCGTACATCCGCTTATGCGCGGCCTCGAAGCCCTCGACCAAGGCGTCCAGCGTGGCAGGGGTGACGGGTCCGTCGGGCAGGGCCACCGCCAGCTCGTAGTTCTGCCCGGCGTAGCGCATATCGACCGTCCGGGTGAGCTGGCGGGAGCCTGCCGGCACCGCCTCCCCCGCGAACCATTCGTCCGCCCGCTCGCTCAATCCCTGGAAGGCCGCTTCGATGCCGCCGACGGCTTCGGCTCCCACCACGGTTAGGCGGGTGACCGCGAAATCGGCCCTAAGATCGGTCAGCAGCAGGCCCATGGCGCAGAGGATGCCGGGATTGCGCGGCACCAGGATGCGCGTCATGTCCAGCTCGCGCGCCAGACGCGCCGCGTGGAGTGGCCCGGCACCGCCGAACGCCATCAGGGTATAGTCGCGCGGATCGTGGCCGCGCTGGACGCTGATGACCCGGATCGCCTTCGCCATGTTGGCGGTGACGACGGACAGTATGCCCTGGGCGGTCGCCATCGTGTCCATGCCCAGCTTCTCGGCCAGCCGACCGATGGCGGCCTTCGCCAGATCCTGGCGGACGGCCATGCGGCCCCCCAGCAGATGCGTCGGGTTGAGCGTCTGGAGCACGACGTTGGCGTCGGTGACGGTCGGTTCCTCGTTGCCCCTGCCGTAGCAGACCGGTCCCGGATCGGCCCCGGCGCTGCGCGGTCCGACCTTCAGCAGACCGCCGCTGTCGACATAGGCGATGGAGCCGCCGCCCGCACCCACGGTATGGATGTCGAGCATGGGGGCCTTGATCGGATAGCCGTGGACGACAGCCTCGCTCGCCAGCCGGCACTGGCCGTTCGCCAGCAAGGCGACGTCGCTGCTGGTGCCGCCCATGTCGAAGGTAATCAGGTTGGGGAAGCCGGCCACCTGCCCGATTACCTGGGCGGCGACGACGCCGGTGCTGGGGCCGGACAGCACGGTGCGAACCGGCAGCTCTGCGGCGGCCTTGAAGCTGATGACGCCGCCGTTGCTCTGCGTTAGATGCGGCTTCGGCTTGACGCCCAGCTCGTCCAGGCGCTTCGCCAGACGCTCGATATAGCCGTGCATGACGGGGCCGAGATAGGCGTTGACGACGGCGGTGGACATCCGTTCGTACTCGCGGAACTCCGGCGCCACTTCATGGGATGTGCAGATGAACGCCTCGGGGAACTCCTCCTCCACGATGCGGCGCACGGTCGCCTCATGGTCGCCGCGCACGAAGCTGTAGAGGAAGGAGACCGCGACCGCCTTGGCTCCCGAAGCCCGCAACTGCCGGGCTGCAACGCGTACCGCTTCCTCGTCGAGCGGCGTTTCCACCGAGCCGTCGTAGCGGACCCGCTCCGGCACCTCGATCCGCATCTCCCGGCTGACCAGCATCTCCGGTTTGTCGGCTTGCAGATCGTAGAGGTCGGGCCGCTTCTGGCGGCCGATCTCCAGCAGGTCGCGGAAACCGTCTGATGTGATCAGGCCGGTGCGGACGCCGCGATGCTGGATCAGCGCGTTGGTGCCGACCGTCGTGCCGTGCCCGAAATAGGCGATGTCCCCGGCATCGGCCCCGACCTGGGCAATGCCTTCCTCGACCCCCGCCGCGATCCCGCGGGATGGGTCGTCCGGCGTCGAGGGCACTTTCCAGACCTCGACACGTTCCGTCGCATCGTCGAACAAGCAGACATCGGTAAAGGTACCACCGGAATCGACACCGATACGCCAAGCCATTCTGTAAACCCCCTGTCGTTGGATGAAGGCTAGCGGCAGGGGTGACCAGGCGGAACTGTCTGTCCTCCGATAACAGTTATGCCGATAACAGCTATGCCGATCCCGGCAGAGCGACGCTTATGCGGCCAGCGGCGCCGCGAGGTTCAGGTCTTCGCGGATGCAGGCCGACAGGTGGCCCTGCCCTACCTCCCGCAGCGGCGGGACCGCTTCGGCGCAGGCCGGCAGGGCATAGCGGCAGCGGGTCCGGAAGGCGCAGCCCGACGGTGGATCGAGCGGGCTGGGGATATCGCCTTTCAGAAGGATGCGGTTGCGCTTGACCGTCGGGTCCAGCGTCGGGATCGCGGAGAACAGCGCCTCGGTATAGGGATGGCGCGGCGCCGAGAATACGGCGCGGGTGTCCGCCAGTTCCACGATGCGGCCCAGATACATCACCGCGACCCGGTCGGAGATATGGCCGACCACCGCCAGATCGTGGGTGATGAACAGGATGGTCAGGTCGAGCTTGCGCTTGATCTCCAGCAGCAGGTTGACGATCTGCGCCTGGATCGACACGTCCAGCGCCGAGACAGGCTCGTCCGCGACCAGGAACTCCGGCTCCATCACCAGCGAGCGGGCGATGCCGATCCGCTGGCGCTGGCCGCCTGAGAACTCGTGCGGGTAACGGTCCAAGTGGTGTTCGGTCAATCCTACCGCCCCCAGCGCCGCCACGACGCGCTCGTCCCGCTCCGCCCTGGACAGCCGCAGCTTCTGGATCTGGAAGGGAGCGCCCAGGATGCGGCCGACCGTCATGCGCGGGTTGAGGGAGGCGAAGGGGTCCTGGAAGATCAACTGCATCTTCGGCCGCAGCGGCTTCAACTGGCGGCGGTTCAGCCGGGTCAGGTCGACGCCGTTGAACAGGACGCTGCCGGAGGTCGGCTCCGTCAGTTGAAGCACCGTCCGGCCCAGCGTGCTCTTGCCCGACCCGGACTCGCCGACCAGCCCCAGCACTTCGCCCCGGCGGATCTGGAAGGAGACGTCATCAATGGCCCTAACCGACTGTCGGCTGCGGCCGAACAGCCCGCCGCCGACGGAATAGGTCTTGCTCAGTTTCTGCACATCCAGGATCGGGCCGTGCTGGTCGTCCATCGCGATGGTCATAGTCTTCACGCCTCCACGGAGGCTATGGCGCGCCAGCGGTGACAGCGCACCAAATGGTCGGCTTCAGCCTCCTCAAGGATGGGGATCGTCCTGTCGCACCGGCCAAGTTCGGCATGATCGCAGCGCGGGTGGAAGGAGCAGCCTTGCGGCATCCGCGTCGGATCGGGCACGTTGCCCCGGATCGCCTCCAGCTTGGCTTGCCCGAAAGCCGCCAGTTCCAGCCGGGGAACCGAGCGCAGCAGTCCGTGGGTGTAGGGCATCAGCGGGTGTTTCAGCAGCGGCACGACGCCGCCGCGCTCGACGATGCGGCCGGCATACATGACCATCACCCGGTCGGCGATCTCGGCCACGACGCCCAGGTTGTGGGTGATGAAGACTACCGCCATCCCGGTCCTTTCCTGAAGCTCCTTCAGAAGCTCCAGGATCTGCGCCTGGACCGTGACGTCCAGGGCGGTCGTCGGCTCGTCGGCGATCAGCACGCTCGGGTCGCAGGCCAGCGCCATCGCGATCATGACCCGCTGGCGCATCCCGCCTGAGAGATGGTGCGGGTAGGACTTCAGGCGCTTGCGCGGTTCGGGGATGCCGACTAGCACCAGCAACTCCTCCGCCCGGTCCAGGGCCGCCTGCCGGTCCACCTTGCGATGATACCTGACCGCTTCGGCGATCTGGTCGCCGATCCGGTGGACAGGATTGAGCGAGGTCATCGGCTCCTGGAAGATCATCGAGATCTCGTTGCCGCGCATCGCCTGCATCTCATGCTCGGCAAGCGTCGCCAGATCCCGCACCTGCCCGTCCCGGCCCCGGAACAGGATGGAACCGGTAAGGCTGGCCTGCGGCGCCGGCGGCGTCAGGCGCATGACGGCAAGGCTGGTGACGCTTTTGCCCGAGCCGGATTCCCCGACCAGCGCCAGCGTTTCCCCCGGCTTGACCGTGAACGAGACGTCATGGACGGCGGGTACCTCCCCCCGGTCGGTCCTGAACGAGACGGCGAGGTTCCGGACATCCAGAACGGAGGAGGCATCCATGTCGGCAGCCATCACGACACGTCCAGGCGGGCGTCCAGCGCGTCGCGCAGGCCGTCGCCGATGAAGTTGAAGCTGGTCACGGCCAGCGTGATCATCAATCCTGGGAAGATCGCCAGCCAGGGCGCCGAGCCGAGATATTGCTGGGCGTTGTTCAGCATGTTGCCCCAGCTTGCAGCCGGCGGCTGGATGCCGTAGCCGAGGAAGCTGACATAGGCTTCCATCAGGATCGCGCGGGCGATGCACAGGGTCGCCGCCACGACGATCGGGCCGATGGCGTTGGGGATCAGCTCGCGGAACATGATATAGCGGTCGGACGCGCCCATCATCAAGGCAGCGGTCGCGAAGTCGCGCTCCCGCAGGGTCCGGATCTGGCTTTCGACCACGCGGGCGACTTCCATCCAGCCGGTCGCCGCGATGATCAGCGTGATCGTCACGACGCTGGGCTTGATCAGGGCCGCCAGTGCCAGCACCAGGAAGATCGTGGGGAAGCACAGGATGGCATCGACGAACCGCATCAGGATGGTGCCGACGATCCGGCCGTAGAACCCGGCCACCACGCCGATCACCGTTCCGATGATCGTGCTGATCACCATCGCGGCGAACCCGACCGTCAGAGAGATCCGCCCCGCCATCAGCAGCCGCGCCGCGAGATCGCGCCCAAGCGGATCGGTGCCCAGCACATGGGCGCCGGAAAGCGGCGGCGCGAAGCGGTTCCGGATGTCGATGAACAGGTCGTCGAACGGGATCAGGTGAGGCCCGACCGCCGTCGCCAGCACCAGCAGCACGATCATGAAGACGCCGAACATGGCGAGCCGGTGACGCCGGAAACGCTGCCACGCCCGGTTGGCGGAGCGCGGCTGCTTGACCACCGTCAGTACGGGGTCTTCTTCGAGGTAATCGACGGCCTTGACCATCATCGGTTACATCCCTTCATGGTCAATCCAGCCGGATGCGCGGATCGGCGATGGCGCAGAAGCAGTCGGCCAGCAGGTTGCCGACCAGCACCAGCACGGCCGAGAACATCAGGATGCCCATCACTACCGGGTAGTCGCGGTAGCCCAGCGAGTCCAGGAACAGCCGGCCCATTCCGGGCCATGTGAAGACAGTTTCGGTGACCAGGGCGCCGCTCAGCAGCACCGGCAGTTCCAGCCCGGCCAGCGTGATCATCGGCAGCAGGGCGTTCCGCATCGTGTGGTGGAACAGGACGACCCGTTCCGGCAGCCCCTTGGCCCTGGCGGTGCGGATGAAATCCTGGTTGATCACGTCCAGCATGGAGGAGCGCATGTAGCGGCTCCACACCGCGACTTCGACCAGGGCCAGCACGATGGAGGGCGCTATCAGATGGTACGCATAGTCGAAGAACGAGCCGTCGCCGACGGTGGAGCGGTTGCCTGACGGCAGCCAGCCCAGCTTGACCGAGAAGATGTAGATCATCACCAGCCCGAACCAGAAAGTCGGGATCGACAACGCGATCATCGCGCCGATGGTGCCCAGATAGTCGAAGACCGAATAGCGCCGGATCGCGCCCATCACGCCGATCCAGACGCCGAGCACGATGGCGATCAGCGTCGCCGTGACCATCAGTTGCAGCGTCGCTCCAAGACGGGAGCCGATCACGCTCAGTACCGGCTGGCTGTCGCGGTACGAATTGCCCCAGTCGCCCAGCAGCAGCCGGGTGAACCATTCCCAGTATTGAATAGGGAGCGGGCGGTCCAAGCCCATCTGCGCCGCGATCCGCGCAATATCGGCCTGCGACATGCCGGGGACCAGCGCGAACTGGGCCAGCGGTCCGCCGGGCGCCAGATGCAGCACCGCGAACCCGATCATGGACACGAGGCAGAGCAGGATCAGGCTCTGGACCACGCGGCCGAAAATGAATCTTGCCACGTCTGCGGCCTCCACTAAGCGGAATTCCGTCGGGTGAGCCCTGCAACATTGGAGTCTGGACCCCCTCACCCTAACCCTCTCCCTGAGGGAGAGGGTTAGGGTGAGGGGGTCCAGGCGTCATTTCCCCAGTTGCCAGCGTCAGTTCGCCCAGTACCAGGTATTGGCGTTCCAGCAGTTCTCCTGGACGTTCACGTTGGGCGTGAATCCGGCCAGACCCGCCTTGGTGCCGGACACCATCGCGTACTGGAAGATCGGCAGGTACGGCAGGTCGTGGCGGGTCACGGTCTGCATCTTCTGATAGACCGTTTTGCGCTTGTCCTGATCGACCGTCGCCGCCCCTTCCTGAAGGAGGGTATCGACGTCCTTGCTGGCGTACTGGGTCGTGTTCTGCCCGGCTCCGCCCTGCGCGCCGATCGAGCGGCTGGCGAAGAAGTCGGTGGCATCGGGGTCAGGCCCGATCATGAAGCCGATGCCGACCATCGCGGTCTCGAACTTCGACATCATCCAGTACTCGCCCCACATGACGGCGGCGGGCAGGTTGCTGATCGACATCTTGGCGCCGATCTCCATCCAGTTCTGCTGGAGCAACTGCTGCGCCTGTTCGCGGACATGGTTGCCGGCGGTGGTCGAGTTGACGAACTCCAGCCGGACGCCGTTCTTCTCCCGCACGCCCCCCGATCCGACGACCCAGCCCGCGTCGTCGAGGATCTTCCTCGCCTTGGCCGGATCGTAGCTGTGCTTGGGCAGGTCGGGATTGAAGGCCCAGGACTGGGCGGGCAGGAAGGCCTCCGACTCCTTCGGCAGCCCGTAATATATGGCTTCGATGATGCTCTGCTTGTCCATCCCGTAGTACAGCGCCTCGCGCACCGCGCGGTCCTGGAAGACCGGCAGGCCCAGGTTGAAGGCGATGTTCTCGATGAACGGCTGCGGCACCGGCATCACGTCGCGCTGCGCCAGCCCCTTGGCCTCGTCGTAGTGGTCCGGGCTGATGCCCTGAAGGCCGATATAGTCGATGTCGCCGGTGCGGAATTGGGTGTACAGCACGGTCATGTCCGGAATGTACTTGATCACCAGACGTTCAAGGTAAGGGCCGCCGCCGTGATAGGTGGTATTGGCCGCCAGCGTGATGTGGTCGCCGGGGACGCGCTCGACCCATTTGAACGGCCCGGTTCCGATCGGCTTGTTGTTGAAGGACGAGGTATTCGGATCTGCTTCCTTCTCCAGGATGTGCTTGGGCACGAAGAAGGTCCAGGACAGGATCGCCTGATAGGGTGCGTAAGCTTTCTCCATCCGCCACGTCAGTTCGGTCGGGCTGACGACCTTGATGTCTTTGACCAGCTCGTGCCCGGCGCGGCGACCAGCACGGAAGTTCGGGTTGTTGATCAGTTCGATGTTGAACTTGACGTCCTCGGCGGTGAACGGCGTTCCGTCGTGCCATTTGATGCCGTCGCGCAGCTTGATCCGCCACGTCAGGCCGTCGGCGGAAATGCCGCCGTTCTCCAGGCTCGGGATCTCGGAGGCCAGATCGGGGGTGAAGTTGCCCTTGGGATCGACCCGCCACAGCCCGCTGAACAGGTTGAAGTAGACGGCCTCATCCACTTCGATGTGAAGCATCAGCGGATTGAAGACAGTCGGCTCCTGCGACAGGCCGACGATCGCCTGACCGGTCGGCTTGGCCGGCGGTCCCGCCGCTTCGGCACCGGGAACCCATCCAAGCACCGGCCCCATCCAGGCCGCGGCAGCACCGGCAAGACCGAAAGCCAGCAACTGGCGGCGCGTCGGGTTGAGAAAACTATCGGTGTTATTGTCGTCGGAACAGCCGCTCATCGTGTGAAGCCCTCCTGTTTTTTATTGAAGCGCCAAATCTGACTTTCTCATCGGACCGCAGATCAGATTCCCGAGACCGGCTGCGGCCTTGATCCGTCGGTGAAGCGGGAGAAGCGGAACGGCGTCGGATCGACGATCGGGCTGGTGCCCATGACGATGTCGGCGACCAGCCGGCCTGCCCCCGGACCGATGCCGAAGCCGTGGCCTGAAAAGCCGGTCGCGATCACCAGACCCGGCACCTCGTCCACCGCCGAAATCACCGGCACGACATCCGGCATCACGTCGATCATGCCGGCCCATTCCTGCACGATCCTGGCGTTGTTGAAGGCCGGGAACCGGCGCGCGAGGCTGGCGACAGCGCCTCGGGTGAAGCGGCTGTCGGGCTTCGGGTCGAGCACCCGGACCTTCTCATAAGGGGATGTCTGGTCCAGCGGCACGGGCGCAGCCTCCCGCCATTCCTGGACGAAGCGGCTGTCCAGGCGAAGCTTGAGGGCTTCCCAGTCCATCTTCATCACCGGCAGGAAATCGTTGAAGAAACGGAAGCTGTCCGGCGTGATCGGGGCGACGTTGGCGAAGCCGTCGGCGATGTTGTAGCCGCCGTCCAGACGCTTGCGGAACGCCGCATCCTTGCACCACAGCGCCGTCTCCGGCACGCCGTCCAGCGGAGCCGTCCGGGCCACGCTGGCGCGGACCTTCAATTGCGGCAGCCGGAGTCCTAAGTCGCTGACGAAGCGCCGGGACCATGCACCGCCGGCCACGACCAGCGACTTGCACCGGATCGTGCCGCGCTCGGTGACGGCGGCCGAGATGCGCCCGCCCGTCCGCTCGACCCCGCGCACCGCGCAGTCCGTCAGGATCACCGCACCCGCCCGGCGTGCCGCCAGCGCCACGGCGGGCGCCGCCTTCTGCGGCTCGGCCCTGCCGTCGGATGCCGAATAAAGCGCGGCCTTCCACATCTTCGACGCGCCGGGCATCAGTGCGTCCAGTTCGGCGCCGGAAATCAGCCGGGCGTCGAGCTGATAGGGGCGGGCGTAGTCGAGCCACGTCTCGCAGCGGGTAACGTCCTCATCGGTCTCGGCAGCGAACAGGATGCCGGTGGTGCGGAAGCCGGTTTCAGCCTCCACCGTCTCGTTCATGCGCTCCCACAGGCGCAGGCTCTCGATGACCAGAGGGATCTCGCGCGGGTCGCGCCGCGTCTTGCGGACCCAGCCCCAGTTGCGGCTGGACTGTTCGCCCGCGATATGGCCCTTCTCGCACAGCACCACCGAGACGCCACGCTGGGCCAGGAACAACGCCGTGCTGGTGCCGATGATGCCGCCGCCGACGATCACCACCTCCGCTTCCGCCGGGAGTTGGTCGGTCGGCGCCACCGTGTCTACCTGGGGACCGCTCATCGCAGGTCTCCCGGCATAGGGTAGACGGCGGTGCCGGTCAGGTTGGAGAAGGCACCTTGTCGACGTAGCTTTCGTAGACCTTGCGCAGGATGCGCATCAAGGCGTCCTGCTCCTCGTCGGTCAGGACGGAGAAAAAGTCGTCGGACTGCCGCCGCGCCACCTCCCGGACCTGTTGCGCCAGCGCTCTGCCCTTGGGCGTCAGGTAAAGCTCCCGCGCCCTGCGCTCGGTCACGGACACCTTCTGCTCCAGCAACCCGGTCCGCTCCATCTGCTCCAGCAGCTTTCCCATGGCCGAGCGGTCCTTGAGGATGAAATGCGCCAGCACGGAAGGACGCAGGCCCGGATTGGCGCCGACCAGCAGCAAGGTCGATATCTTGCCGGTGCCGCCGGCCATCGCCAGTTCCTCCGTCTGCTCGTCCAGATCGCGGCTGACCAGGATGTTGACGGTCCGGACATAGAAGCTCAGGAGATCGCCGAAGATGTCGAAATCGACGTTGGAATAGTCGATCGTTTTCGGCGCCTGGGGATTTCCCGGAGTTCGGCGCGTGACGCGCGACCCGTTGACCCGGCCGATGCTCATGTCGGAAGCAGCCTTTCGCGAGTGTCGGTAGCGGCAAGTCTAGATGGCGGTCAGGCATGGAATTGGCAACCGTTCAGCAATGATAAAGGGGATCTTCAGAAGGGCGGCGGACTGACGCCGTCGCGCCGCGCCATCCGCTGGTCGCGGAAGCGGTACCAGGACAAGAACAGGCGCGGGGCCACCTTCATGTAGAAGGGCGCGGGGGTCAGCGGCTCCAGCGGCAATGCTAGGTCCTTCGCCGGCATTCCCATCGCCCAGTCGGCCAGTACCGTCCCCATCATGGTCCCGGTCGGCACGCCCCGACCGGAATAGCCGAGCGACGCGACCACGCCGGGCGCCAGATCGAACAGCCGGGGAATGGTCTTGCGCTGCATGTCGAGCGCGCCGAACCAGTAATATTGCCAGTCCACTTCGGGCAGTTGCGGCAGAAGCCATTGCAGCTTCTCGCGCATCAGGTTCTTGGTGTACTCAAGGTCGCCGCCGCGCTTGCCTTCCACGAAGGCCGACGTCACCAGCCGGCCTTCGCCGTTGTACTTGTAGATCATCGCGTCGCCACGGCTGTCCACGACGGTGTTGTTCTCAGGTGCGATGACCTTGCGGAGGTTGTCGCCGAGCGGCTGGGTCGCCATCACGGCGACGCCCAGCGTCGCGAAACTGTCCTGAAGCCCCGGCCAGAACCCGGTCGTATAGGCGCCGGTGCCGCAGACGACCTTGTCGGCCACGACCGAACCGGTCGGCGTCTCGACCTTCCAGCGCGTACCCTCCTTGACGATAGCGGTCACGGGCGAGTTGGTGAAGACCCTGCCGCCGACCGACATCACCGCCCGCGCCAGACCCCGGACATAGCCCAGCGGGTTGATGTGCCCGCCCTCGGGATGGAACCACGCGCCGAAGTAGCGCGGCGATCCGGTCAGGCGCTCCGTCTCGTCGCGGTCCAGCATCCGCGTCGCCTTGCCGATCTCCTGATAGGTCCGGCAGCGCCGCTCCAGCTTGCCGAGCACGCTCGGCGCATGGGCCGCCTGGATGTAGCCGGTCTGGACGCCCTCGCAGTCGATGTCGTAGCGCCTGATGATGTCGAAGACCAGATTGGCGCCGTTGGACTGCCGCTCGATCAGGCGGGACGCGAAGGGCTCGCCCAGCATCTTGCGGATGGTCGGGATCTCGTAGAAATGGAAGGTCGGCGTGCAGTGCCCGGCGTTGCGGCCGGAGCCGCCCTGCCCGATCCGCGCCGCTTCCAGCACGACCGTATCGACGCCGCGCTCGCCCAGGTGCAGGGCGGTGGAAAGGCCGGTATAACCTCCGCCGATCACGCAGACACTGGTTTCCACCCTTTCCTCAAGGGGAAACGTGGCGGGAGCTTCCTTGGCTGTCGCGAACCATAGCGATGGCTCGAGAGGAGCGCTCTGCATCCTCATCTCGTCCTCCAGACCTAAAGGTTGGATGGAACTCGCCTGAACAGGACTTCTGCCCGGCAAACAGGCAAAGGGCCTTATTCTATGGCATACTTACGGATAGGGTGCCTTCAGGCCCCGCAGTACGGTTTTGACTTGGGAGTTAAGGACCGGTTTCTTCGATCTCTATGTGATAATGGTGAACGTCCACTATGGATGTCGTCAAGCATTTTTTAACCAATGAACGCAAAATTTGGCTCAGGCGCTCGTCGGCGCTGGGTCGTACAGGTGGCAGTTCACCAAATGCGGCCGGTCGGGCGTTCCGATGTTCCGTTCCGCCGGGACCACGCTCCGGCAATGGTCCATGACGTTCGGGCAGCGCGGATGGAAGGGACAGCCCGGCGGCGGGAACTCCGGGTTGGGCAGGTCGCCTGCCGGAACCGCGCGCACCCGCCGCCGCTCCGGATCGGGCTGCGGGATGGCCGACAGCAGCGCCCGCGTATAGGGATGCGCCGGACCGGCGTAGAGCGTGTCCACGTCGGCCAGTTCAACGATCTGGCCCAGATACATCACCGCGACCCGGTCGCTGATGTAGCGGATCACGCCGAGATCGTGGGAGATGAACAGGTAGGACAGCTTCAGCTCGGCCCGCAGCGCCACCATCAGGTTGAGCACCTGGGACTGGATCGACAGGTCCAGGGCGGATACCGGCTCGTCGGCAACGACCAGCTTGGGCCGCAGCGCTATCGCCCGCGCGATGCCGATGCGCTGGCGTTGCCCGCCGCTGAACTCGTGCGGGTAGCGCCGGGCGGCGTCCGATGGCAGGCCTACCTTCTCCAGCAGCCCCGCCACTTCGCGCAGCCGTTCGGCGCGAGTGCCGATACCGTGGATGTCCAGCGGCTCCCGGATGATATCGCCGACGCTCATCCGGGGATCGAGCGAGGCGTAAGGGTTCTGGAAGATGATCTGCATGTCGCGCCGCTTGGCGCGCAGAGCGCTTGCCGACAGGGCGCGCAAGTCGGCGCCGTCGAACCGGATCTCACCCGAGGTCGGCTCGACCAGTCGCAGGCATAGCCGCGCCAGGGTGGACTTGCCGCACCCGGATTCCCCCACGATGCCGACGGTCTCGCCCCGGCGCTGGCGCAGGCTGACGCCGTTGACGGCGTGGATGACGCCGCCGCCCTTGATCGGGAAGTGCTTGGTCAGGTTCTCGACCACCAGCAGGTCGTCGGGTTCGGAGGTCGAACTCATGAAACGGGGTTCCAGCAGGCGAAGGCGTGGCCGTCCGCTCCGCCCGCAAGCGGCGGCATCTCGACCCGGCATCGCGGCAGCACGTTCGGGCAACGATCAGCGAAGGGGCAGCCGGGCGGGCGGTTGCCGGGATTGGGCACCATGCCGGGGATGGTCGGCAGGACGCCCCGCTCGCCGTCGAGCTTCGGGATGGAGGCGAGCAGCCCCGCCGTATAGGGATGCCGGGGATTGGCGAACAGCGGACGCACGGGAGCCTTCTCGACCACCCGCCCCGCATACATCACGACGACATGATCGCAGTATTCCGCGACTACGCCCAAGTCGTGGGTGATCAGCAGGATCGCCATGCCGAGCCGGTCGCGTAGGTCCGACAGCAGGGCCAGGATCTGCGCCTGGATCGTCACGTCAAGCGCGGTCGTCGGCTCGTCCGCCACCAGCAGCCGGGGCTCGCAGGCGAGCGCCATCGCGATCATGACGCGCTGGCGCAGGCCGCCGGACAGCTCGTGCGGATACTGCTTCAGCCGCCGTTCCGCGGCACCGATGCCGACCAGCTTCATCAGCTCCAGGCAGCGCTCGTGCCGCTCATTTCGGCCAAGATTGGTGTGAAGCCGGAGGGCCTCGTCGATCTGCCAGCCGACCGTGAAGGTCGGGTTGAGGCTGGTCATCGGCTCCTGGAAGATCATGCCGATGCGGTTGCCCCGCATGTCGCGCATGGCATGTTCGTCCAGCGACAGCAGGTCCGTGCCGTCGAAACGGATGCCGCCGCGATCGACCCGGCTGGGCGGGCTGGGCAGCAGCCGCATCACCGACATGGCGGTGACGCTCTTGCCGCAGCCGGATTCGCCGACCAGACCGACCACGGCGCCGACGTCGAGCGTGAACCCGACGCCGTCCAGCACCGTGACCCTGCCGCCGGTCGAACTGCCGAAGCTGACGGTCAGGTCCTCGACTTCCAGCAGAGGCGTCAGGACAGCACCACGCGCGGGAAGTAGAAGCTGACGACCCAGTTCGGCATGTCCACGATCTCGCTGACGCGCAGGTCGCCGCAGACGCTGCACAGCATGTAGGCCTCCACGGCGGACATGCCGTGACGGGCCGTCAGCAGGTCGATCATGCCGGAGACGGCAGCCCGCGCGCCCTCCATCAGGTCGGGACCGACGCCGGTGGTGACCTCGTAGCCTTCCGCGTCCAGGTGCCGGGTCACCGGTCCGCTGGTGGTAAAACGCGGGAAGCGGTGGTTGGCGCCCTTGACCAGATCGAACTTCAGCGTGACGTCCATCGGGCTTTCGATGGCGGTGCCGCAAACCTCGCCGTCGCCCTGCGCAGCATGGGTGTCGCCGACCGAGAACAGGGCGCCCGCCACTTCGACCGGCAGGTACAGCTCGGTCCCGGCGCACAGGTCGCGGACATCCAGGTTGCCGCCGACCCGGCGCGGCGGCACGACGCTGTGCAGGCCGGCTTCACCAGGGGCCAGACCGATCGTACCGGTGAACGGCTTCAGCGGCACCCGACCGCCCGGCCCGTAGAGGGCCGGGGTCATCGCGGCGGCATCGTATTTCCAGATGTGCAGCGCCGCCTCGGTGAACTGGTCCGCCAGCAGGCCGAAGCCCGGAATATTGGCGGTCCAGCCCCAGCCCGACGGTTTGAAGCCGACCAGCGTCACCTTCAGCGCATCGCCCGGCTCGGCGCCGTCGATCCAGACCGGGCCGGTCACCGGGTTGACCTTGCCGAAGTCCAGCTTGGCAAGGTCAGCCAGCGTGCTGTCGGGACCGAGCTGGCCGCCGGAGCTGTCCACGGTCTCGAACTCGACCGTCTCGCCCGGCGCAATGGTCAGCGCCGGGGTGAAGCTGTTGTCCCAGCCATGGTGGTGGCAGTGGCGGTGGATGGTATGGCCTGCGCCATGGGCATGGTTGCCGGGGATGTGATTACTGGACATCGGTTGCGTACACGTGTTCGTAGTTGACCGGGATGTGGACGGGATCGACGAAGATGGCGTCGGGACCGCCCATGCGGGCGCTGTGCATGGTGAAGCGCTGCTCGTTGAAGACGGGAGCCCAGGGCGCGTCTTCCATCACCTTCAGGTAGATGTCCCGCCACGCGGCCTCACGCGCTTCCTTGCTAGCCGGATCGACCATGGCGTCGGCCTCGGCCGCCTTGGCGTCCAGGTCCTTGTTGCAGTACCACGACCAGTTCCAGCCACCCGGCACCGCGCCGGCGCAACCCAGGATCGGACCGTAGAAGTTGGACGGATCGGGGAAGTCGGCGATCCAGGCCATGCCGCCCGACCAAATCATCGCAGCGCCTTCCTTCTCTCCCCCCGCCGCGATGACATTGGCCTGGGCCAGCGTCTTGACGGCGGCCCGGATGCCGACGGCGGCCAGATCCTGCTGGATCGCCTGGACGATGCGCGGGTTGGGATCGGTGTTGTTGGCAAGGATCTCGGTGTCGAACCCATTGGGGAATCCTGCTTCCGCCAGCAGCGCCTTGGCCTTGGCCTGATCGAACGCGTAGCCCTTGTAGTCCGGCGCGTAGCCCGGCATCGACGGCGGCAGCGGCTGGGTCGCCGGCACCGCGCGGTTGTTGATGATGCGGACGATGCGGTCCTTGTTGATCGCCATGTTGACGGCCTGCCGGACCTTGACGTCGTCGAACGGCTTCATGGTCACGTTCAGGGTGACATAGCCGGTATGGAGCTGGGTCCCGACCGCGATCAGGTCCTTGTTGGCGGGGTTGTTCTTCACTTCCAGGAAGCGGGCGGGCGGGATCGGGTCGCCCAGCACGTCGACCTCGCCGCGCTCCAGACGCAGCAGGGCGACGGTCGGCTCCTGCCCGATCTCGAAGGTGATCTGATCCAGGTGCGGCAATCCCTTCTCGTGGAAGTCCGGGTTCCGCTCCAGCACCAGCCGCTGACCCAAGGTCCATTCCGACATCTTGAAGGCGCCGGTGCCGACTGGCTTCTTGCCGAAATCGGCGCCCGCCTTCTCGACCTCCTCCTTGGGCACGGCGAAGGAGAAATTGATCGCCATCACGTGCAGGAACGTCGCATCGGGACGCGACAGCTCGATCTTGACGGTCTGCGGGTCTACCACGTTGATGCCGGACAGCGCGCCGTTGGCGGCGGCAGCTTCCTCGAACCCCTTGATCGAGCCGAAGAAGCCGGCGCCGGGGCTCTGGGTCGCCGGGTTGACTGCCCGCTCGATCGAATACTTGATGTCGTCCGCCGTCAGCACCCGGCCGTTGTGGAACTTGACGCCGGGCCGGAGCTTGAAAGTGTAGGTCAGGCCGTCCGGCGACATCTGGTAGCTCTCCGCCAGATTGGGGCGGAGGTTGGTGGTGCCGGGCTCGTAATCCATCAACCCGTCGAACAGCGACTTGATGATCGACCAGTTCTGCCAGTCGTAGCCGATCGCCGGGTCCAGCGTCGCGATGTCGTCCTTGTAGGTCACGACCATGGCGCCGCCATTCTTGATCTCGGCGGCGTTGGCAGCGGTGAGGGCGGGAGTCAGGGCCGTGGCACACAGCAGCGTTGCCGCCAGGGCCGTGGAAAGCATCAGGGTACGCATGTTCGTAAAGCCTCCTGCACCGTTTGTTTTGTTCGTTGTCTGCTTGAAAACAGGCTCGTGGACGTCAGCGGAGCTTGATGCGCGGATCGGCGAGCGGCGCTATCAGGTCGGCCAGCAGGTTGCCCAGCACGATGAAGACCGCCGCCGTCAGCGTGACGCCCATGATTACGGGGATATCGACCTGCTGGATCGCCTGCCAAGTCAATTGGCCGATGCCCGGCCAGCCGAACACCGATTCCACGACCACGGCGCCGCTCATGAAGATGCCGATGTCCAAGCCGATCATGGCGATCAGCGGCAGCACGGCGTTCCGCAGGGCATGAATGTAGACGACCCGGCGTTCACCCGCTCCCTTGGCGCGGGCGGTGCGGATATAGTCCTGGCGCAGCACGTCGACCATGGAACTACGGGTCATCCTGCTGTACCAGCCGCCGCCCAGGATGCCCAGGGTCAGGGCCGGCAGAACCAGATGGGCGAAGGTGCCGTAGCCGCCGATCGGGAACCACTGAAGCCGGACAGCGAAGACGTAGAGCAGCAGGATGCCGACGACGAACTGGGGTGCGGACACCCCCAGGAACGACGCCACCATGACGGTCGTATCGGCGGGCTTGCCGCGCCGGACCGCCGCCAGGATGCCGGCTCCCAGCCCGATGACCAGCTCGCAGACGATGGCGCCGGCCATCAGCAGCAATGTGGCGGGTAGCCGGCTCCAGACCAGCGGGGCCACTCCCGTCCGCTGGATGTACGACCGGCCCATGTCGCCCTGGACCAGATTGCCCAGATAGCGCAGGTATTGCTGCCACAGCGGCAGGTCGAGGCCGAGTTGCTGGCGGATCGACTGCACGGTGGCAGCCGTCGCCGAGCGCCCGGCGATTTGACGGGCCGGATCGGCCGGCAGAAGATAGAGCAGGACGAATGTCACGAAGGTGACGCCGAGCAGGATCAGCACCGCCTGGACGATCCGCCGCGCCAAATACGCCGCCATCGCTCAGCGCCCCCGCTGGGTCGGGTCGAGCGCGTCGCGCAGCCCGTCGCCGACAAGGTTGAACGCCAGCGCCAGCAGCAGGATCGCGGCGCCGGGGATGAAGACCAGCCAGGGCGCCGTCGCGAAGTAGGTCTGGTTCTCGTAGATGATGTTGCCCCAGGACGGCTCCGGCGGCCGGACCCCGATGCCGAGGAACGACAGCGTCGCTTCCAGCAGGACGGTGGTGGCGATGCCCAGCGTCGCGTAGACCAGCACGGTCGGCACCAGATGCGGCACGATATGGCGGAACAGGATGCGCGGCCAGTTGGCCCCCAGCGCCCGGCAGGCCTCGATATAGTCGCGCTCGGCCAGCGCCGTGGTTTCGGTATAGACGACGCGGGCGATCTGGACCCAGTTCACCATGGCGATGACCAGCGCCACGATCAGCAGGGACGGTTGGAAGATCGCCGCCAGCGCTATCGCCAGCAGCAGCGCCGGGAACGCCATCATCAGGTCGGTGAACCGCATGATGACCGATCCGACCACGCCCCGCACATAGCCCGCCGTGACGCCGAGCACCGTCCCCAGCAGCACCGCGACGCCGTTCGCCAGGACGCCGACGACGAGCGAGGTTCGGGCGCCGTAGATCAGGCGGGACAGCAGATCGCGGCCAAGCTGGTCGGTCCCCAGCCAGAACTCGGCGTTGGGTGGCAGCGGCGCCCCTTCCAGCGTCAGTCCTTCGAAGAACTGCTCGTTCGGCGGATAGGGCGCCAGCCACGGTGCGAACAGAGCGGCCCCGACGATGACGGCGATCAGCACCAGCCCGAACAGGGCGATGCGGTTGGCGGCGAAACGCTTCAGGCCCCCGGCCATTCAGCACGCCCTGCAAGTCGTGATCGAGGTGTCCATTCCTGCGGCTTTCAGAGCCAATTAGTTGGCTACGCAAACAACCTGCCTAGCATAGAGCAAGGCATCCGATCACGTTCAACTATTTGAATCGGCAGGTAATTGCCTTCGGGCTGGAGTGTTACCCCGTCCGTGACCGACGGGGCCGGATCCTACCGCCGGCTGCGCGCGAGTACCGCCAGCTGGAAGAAAGCGCGGGCACAGACTGTTTCGTCCGGCATGTTGGTGCGCTTGCAGTCTGCCTCGGCCTCGGTCAGGCGGTCGAGGCCCTGGCGCAGGGCCGCGGGCGACCAGCGCTTGGCCTGCGCGATGAACTGGTTCTTGACCTTGAAGAACAGCGGCGGGCGCAGCGATCCTACGGCGCGTTCGAGCGAATCGCCCCGCTGGACCTGGGCCACCACCAGCTGGAGGCGCTGGAAATGGCGCT
Source organism: Skermanella aerolata KACC 11604 (assembly GCF_000936425.1). GTDB lineage: Bacteria > Pseudomonadota > Alphaproteobacteria > Azospirillales > Azospirillaceae > Skermanella > Skermanella aerolata. The sequence goes on from NZ_AVFK01000006.1 coordinate 92,074, forward strand.
GCGCCGTGCGGAGGATCGGAACCGGACTCATGCCCTCGGCGAACAGGCGGCGGAGCGCGCGGTCGACGCCGGCGAAGTCGCCGTCGCCGGCGGCCCAGCAGGGGGCGTCGAGTTCAAGGGCGCCGCTGTCGCCGATGCAGGCTTGGGCGTCTTCCAGCTCGACCCGGCCGGGACCGCCCATATAGGTCACCAGCTTCTCGATCTCGCCCCGCGCGACCATCCGGTTGCCGACGAGGTTGGCGGCGAGGAAGTCGCGGGCGTCGGCGCTGACGGTCAGCTTGTGCCCTGCCAGCATCGACCCGATGGTGTCGGCCAGGGCCGATTCATCCTCGACGTAGCAGGGAATCGGGGCGCCGTAGTCGGAGTTCTCGAACAGCGCGCGGAGCTTGGAGGCCTTGGGCAGGTCGCCGGCCTCGACCACCACCATGCTGTCGCCGCCGGGCATCGACTCGAACAGGGCGGCGAAGGAACCGGTGACACCGTCGTCGGCATCGCGGACACGGATCAGGCGGCGACCGCCGGTCAGCGACATCGACGCCACTTCGTCGGCCAGCCGGGCCGCGTCCTTGGCGATCGCGGAGCCGAGAATATCCACGACGCGGAAGGGATCGTGCTGGTCCGGACAGACGCCACGCGCCACCGTGTCGGCCCGCTCGCGCACCAACCCGCTGTCGGGACCGTAGAACAGCACCGCCCGGACCGAGGGGTCCGGGCGACGCAGGAAACCATCGATGCGGCCAGCCGCAACCTTCACCACGGCCTGCTCCCATGAGAAGCCTTACACGACCGCATGCTCAGACAATCCTATGCTCAGATGACCACGTTGACGATCCGGTTCGGCACGTAGATCAGCTTGCGGACCGGCTTGCCTTCCATGGCGCGTTGCACGTTTGCGTCGTTCAACGCCGCTTCTTCCGCAATCTCCTTGGCGGCGTCGCGCGGCAGCGGAAGCTGGGCGCGGAGCTTGCCGTTGACCTGGACGGCCACCACGACGCTCTCGTCGACGACCAGCGCCGGATCGGCTTCCGGCCAGGGCGACTCGGTCAGCAGTTCGGCATGGCCCAAGCCCTGCCAGAGTTCCTCGCCCAGGTGCGGCATCATCGGGCCGATCAGCTTGACCAGCGTCTCGTAGCCTTCGCGCAGCACCCAGCCCTCGCCGGCGCCCTTGCCGTCCAGCTCGGCCAGCGCGTTGGTCAGCTCGCGGACGCGGGCGACCGCCTTGTTGAAGCGGAACTTCTCGACATCGTCGCCGAAGCCGTCGATCGTCTTGTGGACGATCCGGCGAGCCGCCTGCCCTTTGTCGGAGATCTCGGCCGGCTGCGGGCTGCCCGCCGGGGCAAGTTCCACGGCGGGTTCGGTGATCAGGCGCCAGACGCGGGCGACGTAGCGCCACGCGCCGTCGATGCCCGACTCGGTCCATTCCAGGTCGCGTTCCGGCGGGCTGTCGGACAGCAGCAGCAGCCGCATGGTGTCGGCACCGTAGGTGTCGATGATGTGCTCGAGCCCGACGACGTTCTTCTTGGACTTGCTCATCTTCTCCAGCCGGCCGATCTCGACCGGCTCGCCGCCGTCGATCCGGACAGGCACGCCGTCGCGCTGCTCGACCTCTTCCGGGTAGAGCCACTGGCCCTGAGCATCCTTATAGGTCGCGTGGGTCACCATGCCCTGGGTCATCAGACCCTCGAACGGCTCGGCCACGCTTAGATAGCCGCAGTCCTTCAGGGCACGGGTGAAGAAGCGCGAGTACAGCAGGTGAAGCACGGCGTGCTCGACGCCGCCGATATACTGGTCCACCGGCAGCCAGTAGTCCGCCGCACTCCGGTCGAACGCAGTCGTCGTCTCGTGCGGGGAGCAGAAACGGGCGAAGTACCAGGAGCTTTCGAAGAAGGTGTCGAAGGTGTCGGTTTCCCGCCGGGCCTCGCCGCTGCAGGTTGGGCAGGCCACGTGCTTCCAGGTCGGGTGATGGTCCAGCGGATTGCCCGGCTGGTCGAAGCTGACATCGGTCGGCAGTTCGACCGGCAGGTCCTGTTCCGGCACCGGAACGATGCCGCAGGCGTCGCAATGGATCACCGGGATCGGGCAGCCCCAGTAGCGCTGGCGGCTGACGCCCCAGTCGCGCAGGCGGTAGATGGTCGTGCCCTCGCCCTTGCCCGTCGCCTCGATCCGGCCGATCGCCTCGCGCTTGGCGGACTCGACGTCCAGCCCGTCGAGGAAGCCGGAATTGCGCAGGACGCCTGGGCCGGTATACGCCTCCGTCCCGACTTTGAAGCTCGCAGGGTCGGTGCCTTCGGGCACGACCACGGGCAGCACCGGCAGACGGTACTTGTTGGCGAAGTCCAGATCGCGCTGGTCATGCGCCGGGCAGCCGAAGATAGCCCCCGTGCCGTATTCCATCAGCACGAAGTTGGCGACATAGACCGGGAGCGTGCGGGTCTCGTCGAACGGATGAATCGCCTTCAGCCCGGTGTCGAAGCCCAGCTTTTCCGCCGTTTCGATAGCCGCTTCGCTGGTGCCGATGCTGTTGCACTCGGAAATGAAGGCGGTCAGATCGGGGTTGCCGGCAGCCAGACGCGCCGCCAGCGGATGGTTGGGCGAAACCGCGACGAAGCTGGCGCCGAACAGCGTATCGGGCCGGGTCGTGAAAACCTCGATCTTGTCGGCGTCGTCCATTAGGTCGAAGGTGAAGCGCAGGCCGGACGACTTGCCGATCCACTTTTCCTGCATGGTCCGGACCTTGTCCGGCCAGCGGTCCAATTTGGTCAGCGCGTCCAGAAGCTCGTCGGCGTAGTGGGTGATCTTCAGCACCCACTGGTTCAGCTTCCGCTTTTCGACCGGGGCGCCGGAACGCCAGCCGCGCCCGTCGATCACCTGCTCGTTGGCGAGCACGGTGTTCTCGACCGGGTCCCAGTTGACCCAGCTTTCCTTGCGGTAGGCGAGACCGGCCTTTAGGAAATCGAGGAAGATCTTCTGTTCGTGCCGGTAGTATTCCGGCGCGCAGGTCGCGATCTCGCGCGTCCAGTCGTACGCGAGACCCAGCGTCTTCAGCTGGTCGCGCATGGTCGCGATGTTCTGGTAGGTCCAGTCGGCGGGATGGACCTTGTTGGCGATGGCGGCGTTCTCCGCCGGCAGGCCGAAGGCGTCCCAGCCCATCGGATGCAGCACGTTGAAGCCGCGCGCCCGCTTGTAGCGGGCGACCATGTCGCCGATCGCGTAGTTGCGGGCGTGGCCGACATGGAGGCGTCCCGACGGGTACGGGAACATCTCCAGCACGTAGTATTTGGGACGGCCGGGGTCCTCGGTCGCGATGAAGCTACCGCGCTGGTCCCAGATCGCCTGCCACTTAGCTTCGGTTTCCTTGGAATTGTAGCGCGACATCAAGCATCCCTCATCCCGCCCCGGATGCCCCATGCCAGGGGCGGGCGACAACTGACCGTAATGATATGGCCGTAACGATATTGGCGATCGTAACGATATTGGAAGATTACCGGCTGTCGGCGGTCTGGGCGATCCGGAGCTGGCGGGCGCGCGTCAGAATCGTGTCCTCCAGCTTGCTCGCCGTCTCGGTATTGACGCCGGCGTCACGCCAGTCCCCGGCGCCCTGCGCTCCGGTCGAAGCGGCCGTACCGCCGCCGCCTGCATTGCCGCGCTGCTGACGGAAGACGCTGACGCGTACGCCATCGGCGCGAAGCTGCCGGTCGAGGATGTAGAGGTTGACCTTGAACCGCTCGTTCGGCGTTTCCGGCGGGGAATACCAGTCGGTCAGGATCACGCCGCCGAAGGGGTCGGCCGAAACGATCGGCATGAAGGCCAGCGTATCGAGCGAGGCGCGCCACAGATAGCTGTTGACGCCGATCCCCTGCGTATTCTGCGTTTCGGCTTCGGCCCGGCGCGGCCCGAGCAAAGTGAAGCCGCCCTCGCCGCCCAGGATGCTGCCGTAGCGGTACCGCTTGTCCTCGTCCGGATCGGGGAATGTGGCTTCCGGCTTGACGCCGGCGCAGGCCCCGAGCAGCAGGGTGGCGCCCAGCATGCCCCATAGGAGAGCGGTCCGGGCACGGCCGGATGCAGGCTGCCGGGATATGGCAGGCCGGGTGGCAAGCTGGGCGGAGGTAAGCGGAAAACGGGCCATTTATCTGACATCTTCTGCGGTTCAGGCGCCGGAAAATAGACCATAGGCCGCCGCCAAAGCAAGCGATCGGTCAAGGGGAACGGAAAATGGCTCCCCTTTCCCGGCGGCGGAGCCCATCCGAGCGGTTAATCCGGAAGTGGCAAAATTGTTACGCCATGTGGCTGATCTATCGAAAGAGGTATAATGAGATTGCCTCGCATATCCCTTAAATCCCAAGAATAGGGCGAACGGCCGGCATGGCCTAATCCATTACGGGGATATAGATGCGCAAGATCCTTCTCGCCACGGCTTCGGCCTCCGTGCTTTGCACCTTCGCCATGCAGGCTCAGGCACAGATGATCGTCACGCTCGGTGGCTACACCGAGTTCTTCGCCGGCCTCTTCAACGACCAGCTCGGCGCCAACCGCAACACGCGCGATTTCGAGCTTGAGACGGAAATCGTCGTCAAGGCGGACGGCAAGGCCGACAACGGCCTGCTGTACGGCGTCAAGATCGAGCTTCAGAACAGCACGCCCAACGTCGGCACCGGCGTCGGCACCGACGAGGCCTCGATCTATGTCGGCGGCCAGTGGGGCCGTTTCGAACTGGGCGATTTCGACGGTGCGGCCGATACCCTGAAGATCTACGCGCCGGTCGTCGGCATCGAGCAGATCGACGGCGACTATACCGACTTCGCGGGTGGCCAGCCGAACTTCGGCATGCATATCCCGAATTCCGGCGACTCGACCAAGATCATGTACCTGACCCCACGCTTCGCGGGCTTCCAGGGCGGCGTCAGCTATACGCCGGAAGCGGGCGACGAAGGACAGCGCGTCGTACAGTTGAAGAACACCAGCACGTACAAGGATGTCGGCGAGTTCGGCGTCAACTACACGGGTGAGTTCTCCAACTTCGGGCTGTCGGTGGGTGCGACGCTGACCACGGCCGACGGCACCACCGGCGGCGGCGTGAAGGATTTCACCGCCTGGAACCTGGGCGCGCAGATTTCCTACGGCCCCTTCATCCTCGGCGGCGGATACGTCGATGCCGGCGACTTCCTGGTGCCGACCACCGGCGCGATCGACGACGATCAGACCGCATGGCATATCGGCGCCAGCGTCACCACCGGCCCCGTCGCCATCGCTGTCAGCTTCCTGGATGCCGAAGGGTATTCGGGGACCAATGGCGGCTACAGCACCGAGTACCGGGCCTATAGCGTCGGCGCCACCTACGCCCTGGCACCGGGCCTGACCCTGGAGACCGAACTCACCATGTTCGAGGACGATTACCTGACCGGCACGCGCGGCGCCACGACCGCCGGCAGCAACGATGGCTATGTCTTCATCGTGGGTACGCGCCTCGATTTCTAATCCGGCGGTTCGATCGGTTGCGAAGCGGCGGCATCCCCGGATGCCGCCGTTTTTCATTGCAGGTTTTCAGTGCGGAGCAGTTTCGACAAATGTGCTTAAAACGCCACACTGTGGATGCTTCTACACGGTGGCGGTGACTCCGGCGTTGCAAGCTCAAGACTTACGGATTAATCCCAATTGCATATCCCAACAGGGATAATCCAAAAGTTCCAGAGGGAGTTAAAATCAATGAGGAAGATCCTCCTCGCCACCACCGCCCTGGCCGCTTTCGCCGGTTTCTCGTCCGCCGCCAACGCTCAGATCACCGTCACCCTGGGTGGCTACACCGAGTTCTTCGGCGCGATCTACGACAACAATCTCGTCAACGGCACCGACCGCGAATTCCAGGTCGAAGCCGAGATCGTGGTCAAGGCGGACGGCAAGGCCGACAACGGCCTGCTGTACGGCACCAAGGTCGAGCTTCAGACGACCGGCACCGGCGCCAACGGCGCCAGCAACAACGGCGTGACCACCGACGAGGCGTCGGTCTACCTCGCCGGCTTCTGGGGCCGCGTCGAACTGGGCGACTTCGACGGCGCGTCCGACACCCTGGCGATCTACGCCCCGCTGGTCGGCGTGGAAGGCATCGACGGCGACTACGCCGACTTCATCACCAACACCGGCGTTATCAACGGCGTCTCGGTCGAAATGGGCCGCCAGCCCTGGGGCGCGATCATCAAGAACCCGGACAGCAGCGACGCGACCAAGGTCATGTACCTGACCCCGCGCTTCTCTGGCTTCCAGGCCGGGTTCAGCTACACGCCGGAAAACGGTGACGAAGGCCAGAGCGTTGTCGGGCTGAAGAACACTTCCGGCTATTCCGACTTCCTGGAATACGGCATCAACTACACCGGTAACTTCGACGGCCTGACCGTCGCAGCCAGCGCCACCGGCACCAGCGGCAACGGCAAGGGCACGACCGCCACCACGGCGCTGAAGAACTTCTCCGCCTGGCAGGTCGGCGCCCAGATCGGTTACGCCGGCTTCAAGCTTGGCGGCGGCTATGTGGATGCCCAGAACTTCAACGTTCCGGTCCGCACCGACAGCGGCGACCAGCATGCCTGGCACGCCGGCGCCAGCTACACCACCGGCCCGATCGCGGTCGGCCTGAGCTATGCCGACGCCGAAGGCTACAAGCGCGCGCCCGGCACCTATGCCGAACAGTACCAGGTCTATGGCGTCAGCGGTGCGTACACCCTGGCTCCCGGCCTGCTGCTTCAGTCGGACCTGATGTTCGTCAACGAGGAACTGAAGGCCAATGCCGCTACCGCCGTCAAGCGCGACACCGACGAGTACGTGTGGCTGATCAGCACCCGCGTCAACTTCTAAGGTTCTGCCGGTCACCTGACCGGGAGTTCTGGAGCTTTTGGATCCGGGGCGGTGGTGAAAACCACCGCCCCGATTTCTTTGGGAGTTCTCGGTTTTCAGTCTTATCAGCAATGCCAAGATCGGATTGGGCTCGAACTTGATAAACAAACAAAATATACGTAATATACAGATTGTACACGTAGCTTGCATGGAGGCGCTGATGCCCCCGGTTTCCACTGCGGAATTCATTCGAAATTTGGGCACCTTCCAGCGAATGGTCGCTCGTGAACCCATTGAGGTCATCAGCCACGGCAAGATCGCAGGCGTGTATGTTTCAGCGGAAGACGCGGCACTTCTGAAGCGCATCCGTGCATCGCGACCAGCCTATCACCCTTGAGAACTACCGGACGAATTCCGGAAAGCGCTGCGGAAGGCTGAACCAGGTTCGGAAAGCGACGGTCTCGACCATTTGATGGACGAGTGATCCTTGGCCTTACCTGTTCCCGTGCCCGGCCTTATGATCCGGTATTCTTATCTCTGGCGTTCCGACCGCGACGCGGGACATCGAATGGCCTGGATACGATCTTGAACAGATACCCGGCATGCCGGATCAGTTTGCATATGGCTATCTTCCTCGAAAACTCTTCTACAGGTTACGTGACGCTATCCTGGCGCATAACACGCCCGTTCAAATGACGAGAAGGAACTGACGTTAAAATACCAAGGACCGACGATGTTGACTGGCGAGGACGCTGATGCCGTAGGTCGGACTAAAGCGAAGCGGTAGCCGACACAGACGCGCCTGCCTGTCGGCTGCCGCTTCGCTTTAGGCCGACCTACGAGGCTCACGGTATTACGTAATGATGCGGATGAAAACGTGAGGTTGTCATGCATACAACCAAGCTAACTAAAGTTGGCAATTCCACGGGTCTGATCCTGCCGCGTGACGTGCTCGCCGCCGCCGATCTTCAAAGAGTTGATGAGGTCCGTATCGAAGTTCGCAGTGGGCGAATAGAGATCACCAAAACCGTTGAAACTTGCAACAGCACTATGGATATCGGCCAACGCTTTGCGGCGCATTACCGGCGTACCATGGCGATCCTTTCTAAATGAGATGGTTCCTGATCCGCAATCGGCTCACGCGATCTCCACCACCTTCATGTTGCCAAGGTCGGTCAACAATTGCCGACGGGCTTTTTCGTTGAGGCTGGGATGGGCTTCGGCGAATTCCGACTCGGAGAAGCTTTCACGGCCGACGACCCAGGAGACGGGACCCTCGACGCCCGGAGGAATCGGCACGGCGCGGCGGTCGTCGCCCAGCTGCCAGCCGTTCTGGCCGCGCGTCACTTTCAGGCTGGCGCTGCGGCGGCGCCAGCGCTTGGCGAGCGCGTCGCCAGGCAGGTTCAGGGTGCCACGGTCGTAGTGAAAAGCCCGCATATGGGCGGCGAACTGGCGGAGGATCGCGGGTTCGCGCACGTAATCGGCGATTCTGGCGCCAAGTGCGGCCAAATGGTCGGCCATCGGGCCGACGTCCCCGCCGACGGCCTCGGAGCCTGGCGACGGCACCGTGCGGCGGAACAGCGGGTCATGGACCGCGCGTTCGAACAGCATCGAGATCAGGTCCAGCCCGATCACGGAGGTCAGCCCGAAGGCGATGTGGATGCTGGTCTCGGCGGAGGCCAGCGCATCATGGTACCAGCCGCGCGGCAGATACAGCACATCGCCCGGCTTCAGCGTCACCTCCATCGTGACCGGTCCCTTGTGCTTGTCGTGGAATTCCTGACCCAGCGACTTGAAGAAGGGATGGGCGATCGGGTCCTCGAAATGGCGCTGATAGAGCCGCCACGTCTTTTCCCCCGTGACGTGGAGCGCGTAGACGTCGTGGGTGTCGAAATGGCTGCCGAAAGCCTGATGCGCCCGCCATGAGCAGTAGAGATTGGCCTGGGCCTTGCCGCCGAGCCCCTGCTCCAGCGCATTGGCCGCCGCTTTCAGGCCGGGCGTCAGGCTGTCGATGTCGTTGCAGACCAGCGAGGCGCCGCGCCGCAGCCAGGTCCCGACCTTGTCGAGATCGGCCATCATGGCGTCGCGCCCTTCCCTGTCCTGGGCCGGACGGCAATATTCCGCAGGCTCGAGGATCTTGGTGTCGAGCACGAGCTGGAGCGACTTGCCCGTCCATATGCCGGACTGGCTCAGGAGACCGGACAACGTCGGCCAGTCCATCACGGAGGCCAGCTTGTCCGCGGTACCGGGGATGTGGACCGGCTTCTTCCCGTGGTAGTCGCGGAAGAATTCCTCCGGCGTCAGCGGATACAGGATATCGGCGAGGCTTGCGATCTGCTGGGGCATGGTAAGCTGGTCCGGTATTTGAGGCTGGCCGCTGGTTTTGCTGGCTTTTTGCCACAGATGGACGCCGATGGACACAGGTGATAGGGTCCACCGCATCTTTTGAGCGGTTAAGACTGGCCATGACGAACGCTGAAACACCTAACTCCACCGCCACCGATATCGCGGCCAACCTTGCGGAAGTCCGCAAGGCCATCGCGGATGCCGCCAGGGCGGCTGGCCGCGATCCTTCCGGCGTCACGCTGGTCGCGGTCGGCAAGGTCCAGCCGGTCGAGAAGCTGGATGCCGCCCTGGAGGCGGGCCAGCGGGTGTTCGGCGAGAACCGGGTCCAGGAGGCCAAGGCCAAGTTCCCGGAGCGGCGGGAGCGCTGGCCCGATATCGAGCTTCATCTGATCGGGCCGCTTCAGACCAACAAGGTCAAGGAAGCGGTAGCATTGTTCGACGTGATCCAGACCGTGGACCGGCCGAAGCTGGCGGTGGCGCTGGCCGAGGAAATGGCGAAGCAGGGAAAGCACCCGCGCTGCTATGTCGAGGTCAACACCGGCGCCGAACCGCAGAAGGCCGGCATCCTGCCGCAGGAGGTCGGGGATTTCCTGGAAAAATGCCGGACGGAGTACGGGTTACCGATCGAGGGCCTGATGTGCATCCCGCCGGCGGACGAGGAGCCGGCGCTGCATTTCGCCCTGCTGGCCGATCTGGCCAAGCGGCACGGGCTTGCCGGCATCAGCATGGGCATGAGCGGTGATTACGAGACGGCGGTGCGGTTCGGCGCCACCCATGTCCGCGTCGGCACCGCCATCTTCGGCGAGCGCAAGCCCAAGGAATAGCGGGACGGGAATAGCAGGTTGGCGCGTCAGCCCGCGACGCACAGCCGGTCGCCCGGCGAACAGTGCTTGAGCAGGGCCAGCAGGTCCGGCAGGGCCAGCGCCACGCAGCCGGCGGTCGGCTCGTAATCGGGCTTCGCCACATGCATGAAGACGGCGCTGCCGAAACCGGGAACGACGGGATCGTCGTTGTGCCCGATCACCACGACGACGTCGTACAGTCCGTCGGCCCGCCACATCTCCTCGTGGCTGGCTGCATGGGGCAGGCTTACCGGCTGGTTATAGGCAGGGTCGGCGGGATCGTCGCACCAGCCGTCGGCAGGGTGGATCGCGGTAACAGGAAGGCCGGTTTCCGGTGGAGCCAGACGGTCGGGACGGTACAGCACGCGGCGCAGGACGAAAGCGCCGACCGGCGTCGCGCCGTCCCCTTCCCGCTTGTCCGCCCTGATGCCGCCGCGTCCGATCGCGCAACGGAAACCGCCACCGGGATATGTCAGCGTTCCGTCGCCGGTAAGCTGCCCGGAAACTTGCCCGGTAACCTGGATGTCCATGCCGTTTTCCTGAAGTCTCACCCGAGACCGCGATCATAGCCCCGATCAGAAGGCGCCGCGAGCGGCAGCGGCGCCAGCGCCGTTCGACAGGGAGGCGGTGCCGGTACGGGCGCCCTGCTTATACTTGTCAAGCGCGTTCATCATCATGTCGGCCACCAGTTCCGGCGGCACCGGTGCCGGGCCGCTCGGCGGCCACGCCGCCGTCTGCGTCTGGTTCGCCGGCAGGATACGCGCCTCCGTCTGCGGCTGGGCCTGCGAAGCCGTCGGCTTGGCGCTCGCCCGTTCCGACGCCAGATGGGCGGCGGCGCGCTGGACCGGCGTCTTGTCGATATTGGCCGCCGGTCCGGTCGCGACCGGCACCGGCCTGGGGAGAAGGCCGGCGGTGCGCTTGGGCACCGGGAAGCTCCGCGCCGGTTCCGGGTCGCCGAGACGGCGCTGGACGGGAGCGGCGGTTCGGGCGGCGGGCATCAGCACGTCGCCGGCGGCGGCAGGTTCGGCCATGGCGACGGTGGTGGGCGCAGGAGCGGAGGCTGGGACCGTCTGGGCCGCCGCGGCAGGGGAGGCCGGAGTTGCAGGGACGGCCGCAGCGGCCGATCCCGCCGGTCCTGCGGACGAAGGCATGGCGTCCGCAACGGCGGTATCGCCGGTCGTCTGCGGCACGGCGCCATCGGAGTCCTTGAACATCGCGAGAACGTGCTCGCCGGGGTCCTTGCCGGTGGTTTCCGCGACGATGGCGCTGCCGATACCGGCGACCAGCCCGATGACCCCGCCGTAGATACCGCCGCCGATAATCCGCGACACTCCCTTGATCGAGTCGCCGGTCAGCTCGCGGTAGATCGTATTGACCACGGGGATATGCTGGAGCGGGTTGACGATGTCCACGAAGTCCCAGAAGTCCATATCGACCGTGCCGGTATCCGGCACTTCGTTCTCCTGGATTCCGTTCGGAATCGGAGTCTCCCAGTTCTTTTTGGCGATCTGGGGAGATGCGCGGCTGATGCTGGTATCGGCTGTCAGGGTATCGATGGACATGGCATGGCCTCCTAGGTGACATTCATCAGCAAGGGCCGTGCCAATCGGGGGTACCACCGGTTACAGGGGTTTGCGCGGCGGTTGCGGGACATGCCCGGCAAATCCTGCCGCAGGGCCTGGGGAATTCCTGCCGGGCGGAACGATACGCCGCTTCAGCCGGCGGGAACCGGAACCGGCGGATCTTCCAGCATGTCGCGCTCGCTGGTCTTGTCGGGATAAGCGCAGAGGTCACGGACGGCGCAGGCAGGGCAGTCGGGCTTGCGCGCCTTGCAGATATAGCGGCCGTGCAGGATCAGCCAGTGATGCGCATGGGGCTTCCAGCGCGCCGGGACGTAGCGCACCAGCTTGCGCTCGACCTCCTCCGGCGTCTTGCCCCGGGCAAGGCCGGTGCGGTTGGAGACGCGGAAGATGTGGGTATCGACCGCTATCGTGATCTGGCCGAACGCCACGTTGAGGACGACGTTGGCCGTCTTGCGGCCGACGCCGGGCAGGGCCTCCAGTTCCTTCCGCTTTCGCGGGACCTCGCCGCCGTGCTCGGCGACCAGGATCTCCGACAGCCTGATGACGTTCTTCGCCTTGGTGTTGAACAGGCCGATCGTCCGGATGTACTGCCGAAGCTTTTCCTCCCCCAGTTCCACCATCTGACCGGGAGTCTGGACGATCTGGAACAGTGGACCGGTCGCCTTGTTGACCCCGATATCGGTCGCCTGGGCCGACAGCACGACCGCCACCAGCAGGGTATAGGGGTTGATGTATTCCAGCTCGGTCTTGGGAGCCGGATTGTCGGCGGCAAGACGGCGGAAGAATTCGTCGATGTCTGCGGGCTTCATGGTGGCAGCTTATCCCGGCCCAGCCCTTTGCGCAAAGGCGGCATCTTTACCTAAGCCCGCAAGCCATCATATCGTAGTGTCATGACCGCCATCCTGCCAGACGATACCGGCGGCGCCAGCGCCGGACAGAGGGTCTTCTTCGACGCGATCCTGCACCCGCACAGGAGCCTGTCGCCGAAGGGATTCGCGATCTTCATGGGCGTCTTCACGGCCATCAGCCTGACGGTCGGCGGTTTCTTCTGGCTTCACGGCGCGTGGCCGATCTTCGGCTTCTTCGGATTGGACATCCTGGCGGTCTGGTATGCCTTCCGGCTCAACTATCGCAGCGCCCGCATGTACGAGACGGTCCGGCTGACGGAGCGCGAACTCGTGGTCCACCGCGTCGGCGTCAAGGGCCGGGACGGCACCTGGACTTTCCAGCCGTACTGGCTGCGGGTGACCATGGACGACCCGCCCGAACACGAGAGCCAGGTGACGCTGAGCAGTCACGGGCAGACGCTGACCGTCGGCTCGTTCCTGTCGCCGGAAGAACGCCTGGACTTCGCCAAGGCGCTGCGGGAAGCCCTGGGAAAGGTCAACGCGGGCCATCCTGCATAGGCGGGCCCAATAGCAGGAACCGGGCAGCAGGAACAGGACAGCAAGAATCGGGTTGGCCCGGCTGTTTTTTCGGCGGCATATGACGATCCTCAGTTCGGGAGAGGATGACATGAGCGCCGCCTTCGACATGACCGGTCACGAATTGGACAACTCGACGGATCCAGGCAGCCACTACCGGGCGATCGCCTCGGCGATCGACCTGATCGTGGAGAGCTACCAGGACCAGCCTTCGCTGGACGAGATGGCCGCAGCCGCCGGGATGAGCCCGTTCCACTTCCAGCGCGTCTTCAAGCGCTGGGCCGGCATCAGCCCCAAGCGCTTCGCGCAGTTCGTCACTCTGGGACATGCCAAGCGGTTGCTCGACGACGACGAAAGCGTGCTGGGCACGGCATTGGAGGTCGGGCTGTCGGGACCGAGCCGGCTGCACGACCTGTTCGTCGCCTGCGAGGCCATGACTCCCGGAGACTACAAGGCCGGCGCCGGGACGCTGACCATCCGCTGGGGGCTCCATGACAGCCCCTTCGGGCGCGCCCTGCTGGCAGCCACCCCGCGCGGTTTGTGCTGGCTGAGCTTCGTGATCGATGGCGACGAGGACGCGGCGGTCCGTACCTTCGTGGAGGAATGGGGCGCCGCCGATCTGGTCCGGGACGAAAGCGCCACGGCTGGGATCGCCGCCCGCGTCTTCGCCTTCGGCCCAAACGCCGGTTCGGAAAAGGGAGATCCGATACCGCTGGTGCTCCGGGGCACCAACTTCCAGATCAAGGTCTGGGAAGCGCTGCTGCGCATCCCCACCGGCCGCTTCATCAGCTATCAGGACCTCGCCCGCGCGGTCGGCAGGCCGGAGGCTCCGCGCGCCGTGGGCGCCGCCGTGGGACGGAACCCGATCAGCCTGATCATCCCGTGTCACCGGGTCATCCTGAAGTCGGGCATCGTCCACAACTACCGCTGGGGCGTGCGGCGGAAGAAGGCGCTGCTGGCGTTTGAAGCGGCCCGGCTGGGGAAGCAGGCCTGAAGGTCCCGCCCCTTCGGTTCAGGCAGCCTCGAAGGTGATCTTCTGGGCGCCCTTCCACAGGGCCAGCTTGCCGATCTCCGGCAGCTTCTCAAGGCCGGAAGTCAGCGTGATGAAGTGGTTGCCGGCAAGCTGACCCATCTTGCAGGCGAAATGGACGCCGCCATAGGCCAGCAGGATCTCGGTCTCGCTGATGCCGCCGGGATACAGGATGATCTGTCCGGGAGCGGGGTAGCTGGTGTGGTTCTCATAGCCCACGCCGAAATCGAGGTCTCCCAGCGGGATCCAGACGCCCTCGCCGCTCCAGCGGACATGGACGATCTGGGACACGAAGGGCAGCCGCTCGATGAACGCGGCGCATGTCTTGGGCGCCGCTTCGGTTTCGAGGCGCGCATCGAAGACGTGCTCGTTGATCGTGACCTTCAGCTTTTCCATGTCTTTTCTTCAAACTCCTGGCTTTGAATCCGTACTACTTGCCGAGCGCCGAGGCCTTCGCTCCCGCCGGCCCGAGCGCCCAACGTCCCAGCATGGCATGGATGCCCTTGTGCCGGTTGACCAATTGGGTAACACGCAGGTCGGCGGCGAGGCTGCACAGCCGATAGGCCTCGTCCGCCGAAAGGCTGGTGCAGCGTGTGATCAAGGCGATCATGTCACGGAGTGCTGTCCGCGCCGCCTCCTCCAGGTCCTCGTCGAAGCCCATCGTGATCAGATGCGTCGGCGTCTCGGCCCGAGGAGCTTTCAGGCTCGTTCCCTTAACCAGGGTGAGGCGGAAGGTTCCGGTCAACCCCGTTTCGACGGCGGTCAGGCAGACCTCGCCGTCGCCTTGCGCCGCGTGCCCGTCGCCGGCGGAGAACAGGGCACCCTTGGTCCAGACCGGCAGGTAGAGCGTGGCGCCGGCCACCAGTTCCTTGTTGTCGATATTGCCGCCGAACGAGCGCGGCACGACGGAGGTCAGCCGACCGAGTTCGGCGGCGGGCGCCGTGCCCATCACGCCGAAGAAAGGCTTGGCCGGGATCTCCAGCCCCCAGGGCGTGCGGACCAGACGCTTTTCCCGGTCGATGGCGAGATGGATGCGGCGGTGGTAGGGGAAATCGTCCGGCAGGGTGCCGGCACCGGGCCGGATCAGGTTGAAGCCCCAGTTGTCGCGCAGCGCCACGTCGAGGATATCGACGCGCAGGACATCGCCCGGTTCCGCTCCCCGCACCGCGACCGGGCCGGTCATGATGTGCGGCCCAAGCTCGGATGTCACGGCGGCATGAACGCGGGCATGTTCCGGGCGGATCGTCATGCCACCGGGCGGCAGGTCGTCCCGGCTTCCGCTCAGCGTGTGGAGGACGACGGTATCGCCGCTCTCGACCTCGGCCACGGGCGGGAGGGCCGCGTCGAAATAACCCCAGTGGACGGTGCCCGGTTCGGGATGGATTTGAACTGGTGAGGCCATCGGTTCACCCCCGCTCCGCGATGATCGCGACCGGACCGCCGCCGTCCGGCCCCTGGTGCTCCGCCCCGCCCGAGACGAACAGGTCGGTCAGGCCGACCGTCCCGGCAAGGACGCCGGCGACGAAGGCGCGGGCGTGCCGGGTCGCGGATATGTCGCTGTCGTCGAGCATCGTATGGCGCATCCCCCGGACCGTGCCGGTGCGCGACGCCTCCGCCTTGGCGAGCACTGCCCTGACGCGGGCGCGCTCTTCGGCACCGAGCTGTCCTGGGCCGTCGAAACCCAGCCGGCCCAATGCCGCGCGCACTGGTTCGATATCGGCGGCGTCGGTCATGACGGCGTGGTCGATGCGGAGCGGTCCCGACCATTCCCCGCTCATCCCAAGCACCAGGATTTCGTGCCCCATGATCTCGATACCGGCCGAGGTGCTGGCCCGTCCGGACCACAGCCCCATGTCGGCGCCGATGGCAACCTCCGCGATGGCATCCATCTGCAACTCGCCCAAGGCGACGGCAACGCCGAGCGCGCTGGCGCCGCGCGACAGCCCCATCGACTTGAGCGTGTCGCGGGTCGCCGTGGCGAAGCCGCGCCCGTCCGCCTCGGTCACGCGGGCCGCCGTCAGCAGGGGGCACTTGATCTGGACGAAATGCACTTCGGCGGGGTCGGCGATGCGCGCCCGATCCATCGCCAGACGCACCCCCTCGGCCACCATCTCTACCTGCGCCCTGCGGCCGAGATGCTCGGCGGCAAGCGGCGGAGTGATGGCGCTTCCCATGGCCAGGGCGGGGCCTTGGCCGAACTCCTTGACGTGCTTTCGCTCGAACACGATCCAGTGAGGCGACAGCGCCCCTTCCGTGCCGCCCGACATGACGAGGCAGACGGAAGCGGCGGCATCCGGTCCGATATGCCGATGCAGAAACAGCTTGAGGCTCTGGGTCGCGAAGCCCCGACTGAAGTCGTTGACGCAGCCGTTGCCTTCCGTCTTGCCGAGGATGGCGACGATGCCCGACGGGTCGAGCGTCCCGGTTTCGACTAGCCGTTCCAGTCCTGCGACGTCGTCCGGACCGGAGGCGGCGACGCGGTGGACCGCGACCATCGGATTGAGCAGTGAGGATGTCATGATCGGTCTCGATAGGTCAGCAGCAGGGCGCCGCCGAGAAATGACGTTCCATGGCCCGGGCCAGTTCCGGCAGAGCCGCCCGAAGAGATGCGTTTTCCGCGATGCCATGGCGAAACCGCGCCAGAAGCTCCGCCTGGACGGCGTCGTGGTCGATGCCCGTCACGCGGCCGCGCCGCACGACGGTCCGCCCGGCCACGATCAGTTCGGCGATGTGGCCGGCGCCGGCGCGGGCGAACAGCAGGTCCGCCGGTGACAGGTCCGGCACCAGGCGGTCGCCGTCGAGCGCATCGGCGTCCAGCAGCAGCAGGTCCGCCGGTTCGCCCTGCCGGATGACGCCGCCGTCGGCGCTGCCGGTCACGGCAGCGCGGCCTTCGGCCAGCGCGATGCGGAGCATCCGCTTCTCGTCGATGGCGGAGTCGAAGCCCCAGCCGCGGTGAAGCGCATTGGTCAGGCGCATCTCGCACAGCGCGTCGTCATCCTCGTTGAGCGTCAGCCCGTCCAGGCCGAGGGCGACCTTGCAGCCGCGCGCCACCATCTCGGCCACCGGGGCGATGCCGGACCGGATGCCGAGATTGGAACCCGAGTTCACGGCGATGGTCGTTCCCGCTTCCGCGATCAGGTCCAGTTCGTCGGGCCGCGCCCAGGTGCAGTGCGCCAGCGTCAGGCGCGGCGACAGCAGGCCGATCTCCTTCAGGAACCGGATCATGCCGTTGGGGAAGTGCCGGTCGGCCCAGTCGCGCTGATAGCGCGTTTCCAGGCAGTGCATATGGACGCGCCGCCCGGAGAGCGCCGACGCTTCGGCTATGGCCTGGAGCAACTCCGGAGAGCACCACTGGACGCCGGTCGGGCCGAACTGGACATCGACGAGGTCGCCCGCCGCCGCATCGGCCGCTTCCTCGACCAGCCGGAGCTGGTCGGCCACGGGCAGCGGCGGCTTGGCCGTGCGCCGCGCGATCTCGCTCCGGGCCGGTTCCGGCATCAGCGCCAGCAGATCGTCAGTCGGGCCGTAGACCAGGGGGTTCCTGTCCTTCAGCGCCACCGCGAAGCCGATGCGGACGCCGATGTCGCGGGCCGCGCGTGCGACCTCGGCCGCTTCTTCCGGAAACGACGTCAGGCCCTGGACCCGCGTATGGTGGACCATGACGGCGCCGGCCCCGCCCAGCGCGCCGCGGCCGAGCGAGGACGCGGCGGCCAGATACGGATCGACGGCGGGCAGCAGGGCGAGATACTGAAGCCAAAGCTCCAGCGGCTTGCCGCCGGCCCCGAACGAACTCGACCGCACCGGACGGCCATGGTCATGGGCGTTGACGAGGGCCGGAAGGGCGAACAGCGCGTCGCCTTCCACAGTCTCGCCACCCATCTCTTCGATGGCTCCGATCCGCCCGCCGTCCAGCCTGATCCTGCGCGGCCCGCGAACGTCGTAGCCGGCACCTTCGAGCAGGCTTGCGCAGGCGATGGAGCGGCTTGTCATCATGGACCTCAATTCGTTGCGGGACCGATGCTCCGCTCGCCGGGAGGCGGCAGGAAGGAGCGGTCGAAGACCTGGGAGACCTTGGGCTTGTCCTGCAACGTGTACGCTTCGGCCATGACGTCAATGGAGCGGCCGAGCCGGGCGTCGTCCACGTCTCCCAACCCGATCTTCCGCGTCTCCGGCGTGATCATCAAGGTATCGAAAGCGAAGGCGACGCGGCGCTGCTCGCTTTTAGCGTCGACCAGCGGCTCGATCGCCGTCAGCGCCTTCACGCCCGAGGCCGGATCGGCGATCACGTCCTTTACAGCGCGGTTGATGGCGCGCACCAGCCCCTTGACCGCTTCCGGCTTGTCGCGCGCCAGCGATTGGGAAACCATCACGCCGTTGGAATAGAGGTCCAGTCCGTAGTCGGCGTAGTCGAGCCAGCGGAAGCCGGTATCGGGGTCCTGCCCCTGCTGGATCAGGTTGACGTAGCTGGTCACGTTGAAGACGAGGGAAGCCGCGACCTCGCCCCGGATCAGCATCTGCTCCTGGAGGTTCGGCTGCATGTTGAGAACTTCGACCGAGGTTTCCGCGACGCCGTTCCGCGCCAGCAGCGCCGGGAGCAGGCGGGTCGCGGCGCTGCCGGCCGGTCCGCCGACCTTCTGGCCCGCCAGTTCCTTGATGCTGTCGATGCCGCTGTCCGCCTTGGTCAGCACCGAGAAGGGCGGCCTGTTGTAAACCTGATAGACCATGACCGGCGCGTCGGCGGGCTTCTGCGACGCCTGCTGGATCACGGCGTTGATGTCGCCGAACCCGGCATCGTAGGCGCCGGACATGATGCGGGTGACGGTCGCCGCAGACCCTTCGCCCTGGTCGATCGTGACCTCGAGGCCTTCGTCGCGGAAATAACCCTTCTCCTGGGCGACGAAGTACCAGGAATGGATGCCCTGGTACTTCCAGTCCAGCGTGAAGCGGATCGGCGTGGGGGTCTGGGCGGCGGCGGAAGATATGGCGGAAGACATGGCGAGTGCCAGGCCGAAGCCGGCGAGCAGCGCCGCCCGGCGTGTCAGGGTGAGCATGGCGTTCTCCAGTGAAGAAGGTATGCGAGGGCCTCAGCCCATCGCGAATTCGGTCTTGCGGTTGGCCCAGCCAGTGACGCGACGCTCGATTGCGGAGAAGATCACGTAGAGCGCGATGCCCAATCCGGCGAGGATGAACAGCCCGGCGAAGACCAACGGAACGTTGAAGTTGGATGACGCGATCAGCATCATGTTGCCGATGCCCCGGTTGGACGCGACCGTCTCGGAGATCACGGTGCCGACGAAGGACAGCGTCACCGCCACCTTGAGGGAGGCGAACAGGTAAGGCATCGCGCGCGGCAGGCCGACGTTCAGCAGGATGTCGCGCTTGGTCGCCTTCAGCGTCCGCAGGACGTCCTCCAGCTCCGGCTCCGTCGTGGCGAGGCCGGTCGCCATGTTCACGACCACCGGAAAGACCGAGATGATCATGGAGGTCAGGATCGCGGGCACCGTGCCGGCGCCGAACCACAGCACGAAGATCGGCACCACGGCCACCTTGGGGATCGACGAGAAACCGACCAGCAGTGGGAACGCCACGTTATAGGCCAGCCGCGAGGAGCCGATCAGCATCCCGATCAGGATGCCGGCGGAAACGCCGAGCGCGAATCCGACCAGCGTGGTGTAGAGCGTCTGGACGGCATGGGGCATCAAGGCCGGCCAGCGGTCGATCAGCACCATGACGATCTGGCTCGGCCGGGGCAGGACGAACTCGCTGATGCCGAAGACGAGGCAGGCGAGTTCCCAGACCACGAAGACGCCGACGATCAGGGCAGCGGACGCCAGCTTTTCCCGGTTCAGTCTGGTCATGGGGCGGCTCCCACAGCGCTCCGCGCCTCGACGATAAGGGTGCGGAGCTTGTGCGTCAGGGTGGTGAAACCCGGTTCGAAGGTGGTGTCGATCGACCGGGGCCGGGCGAAGCCGACCGGCTCGTCCACCAGGATGCGGCCCGGCCGGGCGCTCATCACGACGATCCGGTTGGCGAGATAGGCGCTTTCCCGCAGGTCATGGGTCACCAGCAGCACCGTCGGCTTGGTGTCGATCCAGAGCGTCTGGAGGATGCCCCACAGCTCTTCCCGCGTGAACTGGTCGAGCGCGCCGAACGGCTCGTCGAGCAGAAGCAGGTTGGGGTCGTGGATCAGCGCCCGGCACAGCGACGCCCGCTGCTGCATGCCGCCGGACAACTGCCACGGATACTTGCTCCCGAAGTCCTTCAGCCCGACCTTGGCGAGCAGGGCCTCGGCGCGGTCGCGATACTCGCCCTTGCGCTTGGCGGCCCAGTGGGCACGGAACGGCTGGACGATCTTGAGCGGCAGCATGACGTTGTCGCGGATGCTGAGCCAGGGCAGCAGGGTCGGGTTCTGGAAGGCCATGCCGATCCGAACGTCCTGCGCGCCGACCTCCCGTCCCGCCACGAAGACGTGGCCGCTGGACGCCTTCAGCAGATCGCCGACCAGCTTGAGGATGGTGGACTTGCCGCAGCCCGACGGACCGACCAAGGCGATGAAATCGCCCTCGCCGATCTGGAGCGAGATGTCTTCCAACGCCTTGGTGGCGTTGGGACCCTTGCCGTAGGAGACGGTGACGTTCTCGAGTTCGATGAACAGATTCGTACGCGTGTCCTGCACCGGGATATGTTCAGGCATCGGGACAGGTTCGGGCACCGGAACGATGCGGGCGACGGGTCTCGGGTTGGTCGTCATGCGGCCTCCTGGGTGGACCGGCCCGCTCCCTTCCCGGCAGCGCCGGTAACGGCGGCGGTCGTCTCGTCGACATGGCGCGGTTCCGGCGCCGGCATGTTCTGGATGCGCGTCACCGACAGCCCCCAGCCGCTTGCGTCCTCGACCAGCTTGCGGTCCTTCATGACGAAGCGGCCGCGCACCAGCGTATGGACGGGGGCGCCGACAGTCTCGAAACCCTCGAACGGCGTTATCTTGCCCCGGGAATGGAGATCCTTGGCCCGGATGGTTTCCCGCCGGTTCAGATCAACCAGCGCGATATCCGCATCGGCGCCGGG
The DNA here is from genome assembly GCF_000936425.1 of Skermanella aerolata KACC 11604. Taxonomy (GTDB): domain Bacteria; phylum Pseudomonadota; class Alphaproteobacteria; order Azospirillales; family Azospirillaceae; genus Skermanella; species Skermanella aerolata. Next base: position 113,186 of record NZ_AVFK01000006.1, read on the forward strand.
AACGATGGCGCCCTTGGCGGGGTACAGGCCGAACGCCTTGGCGGGCGCCGTGGACGACATGCGGACATAGTCGGTCAGCGACAGCAGCCCGGCATGGACCTGTGTCAGCATCAGCGGCATCTGGGTCTCGACGCCGGGAAAACCGCAGTCGGCGCGCCAGATGTCGTCGCGCAGCTTTTCTTCCGGATCATGAGGGGCATGGTCGGTCGCGATCATGTCGATCGTGCCGTCCTTCACCCCTTCCCACAGCGCGTCCTGATGATGCTTTTCCCGGACGGGCGGGTTGACCCGGATGATCGAGCCGAGATCGGTATAGGCATGCTCGTCGAACAGCAGGTAGTGCGGGCAGGTCTCGCCGGTGATGTCGACGCCACGCGCCTTGGCTTCACGCAAGGGGCGCAACTCGTCACCCGACGAGATGTGCAGGATGTGGATGCGGGCTCCCGTCCATTCCGCCAGGATCGCGGCGCGGGCAACCGCTTCGGTCGCGACCACGGCGGGACGGGAGGCCAGATGGGCCAGCGGGTCGCGCCGACCCGCCGCCATCAGCTTCTTCTGCCGCAGCGCCATGATCGACGCGGTTTCAGCGTGGAGCGAGATCCGCAATCCATGCTGGGCGATGATCTCGAACCCTTCGAGCATGGCGCCGGTCGAGGGCGACGGCAGGTTCCCGAAAGTGTTTCCCATGAAACATTTGAAGGCGGCCACGCCTCCTTTGATCAGGCCTTCGAGCTGGTCCAGGTTGTCTTCCGCCAGCAGGCCGTAGAGACCATAATCGACATAGGCCTTCTCCGCCGCCTTCTGCTTCAGCTTCAGCGCCTCGACCGTGCCGGTCGGCGGGTTGGTGTTGGGCATCTCGAAGACGGTGGTCACTCCCCCCATCGCGGCTGCCGCCGTGCCGGTCCGCCAGTCTTCCTTGTGGGTATAGCCAGGTTCGCGGAAATGGACATGCGCGTCGATCGCGCCGGGCAGCAGGTGAAGCCCGGTGGCGTCGAAGGTCTCGCGTGCCGGCGGCATCGCCTCGTCCGAGCCGACGGCGACGATCCGGCCGTCGCGGATGGCGACCGCTCCCTTGAAGCTGGCCTGATCGGTGACGATGACGCCGCCCGTGATGACGAGGTCGGCCGTGGCGTGGTTCGGTTCCATGATCTTATCCATGCTTTAAAGGGAGGCCCAGCCGCCATCGACCGGGAGATCGACGCCGGTGATCTGCCGGGCGGCGTCGCTCGCCAGGAAAAGGCAGGCCTGCGCTACGTCTTCTCCGGTGGACACGCGCCGCAGCGCGTAGTCGGCGGCGTGCTTCTCTGCCGCTTCCTCTTCCGTGATGCCGAGCCGTTTCGCCATTTCCGGCACGACCTTGCCCCGGAAGCGCGGTCCCTCGACCATGCCGGGCGCCACGCAATTGACGTTGACGTTGTGGGGACCGGCTTCGAGCGCGAAGGACTTGGTGATGCCGCGCAGACCCCATTTGGACGCCGAATAGGCCATCCGCCCGGCCCGTCCGCGCATGCCGAAGGTGCCGCCGACATTGACGATCTTGCCGTAGCGCTGCTCGATCAGCACCGGCATGACGGCGCTCATCGTGTTGAAGCATCCGGTCATGTTCAGCTCGACGATCTCGTCGAACTCTTCGCGCGTGGTCTCCCAGCCCGTCTTGCCGACCGGACCGGAGCCGCCCGCGACGTTGACCAGCACGTCGATCCGGCCGAAGGCGGCGACCGTGCGCTCGGCGGCGCCGTGGCACTGCATCTCGTCGGTAATGTCGCAAGGAATGACGATGGCTTGCACTCCCATTGCCCTCGCCCGCTCCGCGACCGGCTCGATCGCGGCGACGTCGCGCCCGATCAGCGCCAGGCGGCACCCTTCGGATGCGAAGGCCAGGGTCACGGCCTCTCCCATCCCCTTGGCGGGGCCGGTGATGATCACGACCCGCTCTTTCAGTCCCAGTTCCATGTCTCAGCTTCTGGTTTTCAATTGATGACGGTGGTCGGACGCTCGGACAGTGGCGGCAAATAGGCGTCCGTGAAGATCGCCGATGCCTCCGGAGTACGCTCCAGGCCGTTGGCCTTGACGACCATGTCGATGGCCCGCTTCAGCCGCTCGCCGTCGACGTCGCCAAGGCCGATCTTCGCGATCTCCGGATGGTTCATTTCCATCTTGAGGGTGGCGACGGTGCGCTCGATCTCGACCTGCTTGTTCAGCAGCGGCTCGCGCTTCATCACGGTTTCGACCGAACCGGCGGGATCGGCGATCATGTCCTTGGTCGCCCGGTTGATGGCGCGGACGAAGCCCTTCACCGCATCGCCGTGCTGCTTGGCGAAGGCCTGGGAGACGACGATGGCGTTGGAATAGAGGTCCATCCCATAGTCGCCGTAGTTGATGAAGCGGAAGTCCTTGTCCGGGTTCATGCCGGCGCTCTTGGCGCTGAAGGCGATCGTGTTGACGTAGCCGAAGACGCCATCGACCTGGCCCCGCTGAAGCATCTGCTCGCGCAGGTTCGCCTGCATGTTGGTGACGGCGACCTTCGACGCGTCGATGCCCGCCACCTGGGTGAAGGCCGGGAAGAGCCTCAGCGCGCCGTCGTTGGCGGGGCCGCCGATCGTCTTGCCTTCCAGGTCCTTGGCCGTCCTGATCGGGCTGTCCGCCTTGACCGCGATGGTGAAGGGCGGCGTGTTGTACATCATGAACACGGCCAGCGGCGCTTCGTCCGGCGATTTTGACGCCATCGTGATCAGGGCGTTCACGTCGCCGAAGCCGACATCGTAGGCTCCCGTCGCGACCTTGGTGATGGAAGCGGCCGACCCTTCGCCCTGATCGATGGTGACGTCCAGCCCCTCGGCCTTGAAGTAGCCCTTGTCCTCCGCGACGAAGAACAGCGCCTGCGGACCCTGGTATTTCCAGTTGAGGACCAGCTTGACCGGTGTCTGGGCCGAGGCGGTCGCGGCAAGGCCGGAAGCTCCGATCAGGACGCCGGCCATGACGGCGGCGCATGACAAGGACCGTTTGCTGAAGACGCTGTTCATGGGGCTTGTTGTCTCCGGTGACGATATGGTTGGCTGGGCGGGGTTGGCGAAGCGATCATGCGACCGGAAGCTAAGAGGGTTGAAAGCTCTCCTCAAACGCCGTTTTCTCGCTATGGTGATGCCGGAAAGTATACACACCGGGATATGCCGACATGAGACACATGCGCATCTGGCGCTATGTCGAGGAAGCCGCCCGCTTCGGCTCGCTCCGCAAGGCGGCGGAACACCTGAACGTCACGCCGTCGGCCCTTCAGCGCCGCATCCAGGACGTGGAGGAGGATCTGGGCGCCGCGATCTTCGAGCGCTCGGCCCAGGGCATTCGATTGACCGCCGCCGGCGAGAGCTTCATCCGCTGGGTCCGCACCCAGGCCGCCGACCTCGACCGCGTCCGTTCCCATATCGAGGATCTGTCGGGCCTGCGGCGCGGGCATGTCCGGATCGCCTGTAGCCAGGCGCTGGTGAACTACTTCCTACCGACCGAGATTTCGGCGTTCCGGGCACGCTTTCCGCTGGTCAGCTTTCAGATCACCGTCGTCGATCAGGGATCGGCGCTGCGGATGCTGCGGGAGTTCGAAACCGACCTCGCGATCATCTTCAGCCCGCGCAAGACGGCGGAGTTCCAGCCGCTGATGACGCTGGGGCAGCGGATCGTCGCCATCGTCGCCGCCGGGCATCCGCTGGCCGACAAGAAGGTCGTGCGGCTGCGCGACTGCGCGCAGTACCCGATAGCGCTGCCGGACGGCAGCTTCGGCACCCGCGCCATCCTGGACGATCTGCTTGCCGTCAGCTCGACCAAGCTGTCGGTGGAACTCGAGGCGAACTCGTTCGAGATGCTGCGCAACCTCGCGCGCTCCGGCAATGTGGTGACCTTCCAGATCGAGATTGGGGCACCGGTCGTCGAGACGGACCCCGGCCTCGTCGTGCTGCCGTTAAGCGACATCGATCTGGCGCATGGTCCGCTGGTCCTGGGCCAGCAGAGGGGCCGCACCCTGCCTGTCGCCACCGCGAAGTTCGCCGAACAACTGGCCCGCCGCCTGGACGAGACAAGACGGACGCCGCAAGTCTCGGAGCCCGGGTAATACCAGCAGTGTTTGTTGGGCCACGGCCCAACCTACTGGCTCCTGCTTCGTAGGTTGGGCCGTAGCCCAACACTGCCGGAGCGCCGGTCAGACTCTTCGGCTCCTGGTAAATACCCGTCGCCGCTTGCCCCCGCCCCGTTCTCAGCGGGCGCCCTGGTCCTTGTTCACGATCACGGCGTTGCGGAGCAAGGACATGGGCGGGGCGAGGCGAAGGCGTTTCGCCGTCTCGATGTTGATCAGGTAGGCGTAGTCCTTGAGGCCGGCGACCGGCAGGTCCTCCGGGCTGACGCCTTCGAACAGGATCTTCTCGGCCTGGCTGCCCGCCAGCAACCCGACGACGAAGTTCGGGCTGACCACGCCCAGCAGCCCCGTGCCCTGCCGGATCGGGACTTCGCCGGCGGCGGCAACCGGCAGCCCGGCCGCGACCGCCGCCTCGGTGAACGCCGTCACGTGGGACAGCAGGAACGAACTGGACCCGATATAGACGAAGTCCACCTTCGCTTCGGCCAAGCGGCCGATCACTTCGGGGATCGAGGCCGGATCAGGCCGGCCCGATGCATCGGCCGGGATCGGCACCTCCACCAGTTCGAAGTCCATCGGCCCGGCGAGCGCCCGCAGCCGCTTGACGTTGTCGATGGAATTGGGTTCGTCGGTGTTGAAAGCGACGCCGAGACGCCGCATCGGGCGGTAACGGCGGATCGCGTTGATCTGAACGTCGTCGGGGACCACGCTCATCGAGCCGGCGACCCCGGCGCGGCCCGATCCCTGGGGACCGGCGGCAAGGCCGGAGCCGATCGGATCGGTGACGTTGGCGAACACGGCGGGAGCGCCGAGCGGCTGTGCGGGCACCGACAAGGTGCCGAGCGCCGCCAGCGAAACCGTCGTCCCCCAGGTCAGCACGAGGTCCCATTCCCCGTCCCTCACCTCCTCCACCAGTTCCGCCAGCCGGCGGCGGTCCTGCTTCGCGTCGCGCATCTCGAACGCGACGGCCAGGTGGCGGCGCTCGAACCAGCTCTGGAAGCCTTGGCAAAGCTCCTCGCAGCCGCGCCATAGGAGCATCATGACACGCTTCGGTCCTTCGGAGGCAACGGCATCCGGAGACGCCGCCCGGCACGGACCGGCGAAAAACAAAAGAGCCAGGGCCACCAGCAAAGCCTTGGTCATCTCACATCACCAGCAGGGGGTTCGGCAGGAAGGCGCCTATCAATTCGTTGTAGGCCGCCATGTCGACCAGCTTCAGCCCACGTGCCGCGAAGGCGTCCAGCGCCTCCCGGTTCGGGTAGTAGCAGAGCTTGGCGGGCAGCACGCCCGGCTCCCGCTCGTCCAGGGCTTCGCCCCGGTCGATCCAGGCGACCAGTTCGGCCATCATGGCGGCCCCGACGCGGTGCAGGTCGATATTGGCCATATGCGCGGATACGGTGGGATCGACCGGCACCTCGTGCACCATGACGATGGAACCGGCGTCCAGTTCCGGCACCATGCGGTGTACGGTGACGGTGAAGAACGGATCGCCCCGGAGCATCGCGTAGAAATGCGGGAACAGCCCGGCAAGCCGGGGAAGTGCGCCGGGGTGCATGTTGAAGGCGAGACGGGGCATCCCCGGCAGGCCGGGCCTGATCTGGAAGCTGTAGCGGATCGACAGCAGGATATCCGGGCGCATCCGCTCGACCGCCGATGCGAAGACGGGATCGTCGGAAGACCGTACGATATCCATCTTCACGCCACGGGCCGCCAGACGCGGGAAAGTCATGAGATCGGCGTAATCGTGCCGGCCGCTGGATACCAGCCGCTCGACCAGAGGTTCGACCACGCCGATCGGGAAATCGCGCTCGACGAACTTGACCTGGGCAAGCTCCGGCGTCGACTCCTCGATCGGACGCGTCCGCTCGGCCAGCATCACGCGGACCTCGTGTCCGTGCAAGGCTGGCAGCAGGACGTTCATCGCAACCAGCGAGGTGAGATCGCGCTTGGTGCAGACCAGGATCTTCATTCCGTCCCCCCGAGTTCCGCACGACCCGCGTCCCGCCGTGCGCCGCGAAGCGCGGGCACCGCGATGGCGACGACGCCATGAGTCAGCGACACGGCGACAACACCGGCGCCGATGGCGCCGATCGCCGGGCCGAAGCCGATGGAGACGGCGACCGCCGCCGCCGCCGCCGGCCCGGCGACGCTGCCGATGCGCTCCATCATCCGCAAGACGCCGAGCATGGTGGTCCGGCCGTGACGCTCGGCCTCCGGCTGGCAGACCTTGGTGGCGAAGGCGACGCCCCGCGCCACGCACATCGCGTGGCCGATCCCGAGACACGCCACGATCAGCAGGATCAGGTGCGTCTGGTCGGCGCCCGCCAGCAGCCACGCACCGGCGCCGGACACGGCGCCGCCGGCGACCATCATGGCGAAATGAACGTTGCGGCGGTCGGCGAAGCGAGCGGCCATCGGCCCGGCCGCTATGTTCATGAAGGAGTAGATGATCAGCACGCGGGCGATGTCCGCCTGCCCCGCCCCGATCTCCGCCAGCCTCAGCGGCACCAGATAGAACAGGATGCCGGTCAGCGCTATTTTCGACGGAATCGCCGCCAGCAGGAGGAACGCCAGGAACGCCGGGTTGAGCAGCATGTCGCGCATCGCGGCAAGCAGGCTGGACCTTTGGGTCGCGGGATGGATTTCCGACGGCGGCACCATGCGCCACGCGATGACGCCGGCCAGGGCAGCGACCGCCGCCGATGCCGCGAAGGCGGCGTTCGGCCCGACACGGTCGGCGACGATGCCGCCGATGGCGGTGCCGCAGATGCTGGCCGTCATCAGGGCGCCGATGAAGATCGTCATCGCCAGCGACCGCTTGGTTTCGCCGGCCGCCGCTATGATATGGCTCTGGCAGGCGATCGTGATGAGGGCGTAGCCGAGTGCCGTCAGTCCCCGGCCGCCGATCAGCCACAGGGCATCCTGGGCCAGGGCGCACAGGACATAGCCGGCGATGGCGGGCACCAGTCCCAGGATTACCATGCGGCGCGCCCCGAACCGGTCGGCCAGACGGCCACAGGACGGAGTCGCGAGCGCTATCACCGCCATATAGACGGTAAGGGGCAGCGCCGAGACCGTTTCCGCCGAAATTCCAAAGACCGGTTCCGCAAGGGAACGGCTGAACAGCGGCAGGAAGGCCTTCTGCATCTCGTCCGCCAGCACGAACAGCACGAGCGGCAGCCGGACGTCCCAGGGCGAAATCGCCTTCACCGTGCGCAGACCGTCCGCTCCGATGGCGAAGCGGTCGAGCAGTTCCTGAAGCCGTGCCGACAGGCGGCCCCGCGACGCCGCATCGCCCATCCCGGCTATCCGCGCCTTCAGGACGGCGACACGGTCATGGATCGAGCCGATGGCGCGGTCCATCGACGCCAGCGCCGAAGATACCTCCCCCGCTCCGGTGATCCGCGTCGAGGCGCCGATATCGCCATGCGCCACCCGCGACAGCTGGTCGATCAGCAGGGTAAGGGGCTCGGCGATGCTCCGCATGATCAGGACGAGCAGGATCTCGAAGGCGAGCAGCAGGCCGATCAGCAGCGCGGTCGCGACGTCGAGCACCAGCACTTCGAACTGGCCATGTACGAAGGCGGGATCGTTGGCGACCAGGATGGCGGCGGCCACCGCACCGGTTCCGCCATCGGCGTTCCCGGCGCACAGGGGGACGACGATCCCCTGGACAGGCTCCATGACCACCACGGCTTCGGCCGGGCAGGCAAGCCCGGCGGGACGGGCCGGCAACACGTCGGGCCGGACGGCGGATGTCGCGGCGATCACCGTCCAGCCATCGTCCAGCATGGCCGCATAGAGCAGGCCGCGATGAAGTTTCAGGGCGTCAGCCATGAACTCTTCCATGCCGACGAAATCACGCGGCTCCAGGCCCAGGTCCATCGCCTGAACGGCCGTCGAGGTGATCGTCGACGCCGCTATCCGCGCGGTCTGGAGGAGTTCCGGTCCGAGCACCCGTTCATAGACGCGGAACGCCATCAAGCCGGCGGCGACGGTGGCGATCACCAGCATCGTGACGCAAAGTACGACCACGCGGCTGCGCGACGCCTTCAGAAGGCCCGCGACTTCCAGTCCGGCGGGATCGGCCGGCTCGACCATGCCGTCGGAGGCGGTCATCGCACGCACCTGGGTTGCAGGGCGGCGGTACCGGCGACGGTGTCGGCCTCCATCGCGGCCAGTTCCGCGTTGATCCAGTCCAGCTTGCCCATCGCCGCGGCGCCGATCTCTCCCAGCGGATCGCCGTCCGCCGCTCCGGGACGATCCGCCATCTCGCCGATCCGCCGCAGCACCAGCGAAATCCCCCGGCAGGCGACGACGGCTCCCAAGGCGGTCAGCAGGGTGGCGAGCGTCAGCACGATACCGGACAGGGACAGGACTTCGTTGAAACTGTTGCGGACCAGCATGTTCCGGTAGGTGCTGGACGCCGCTATGCCGATATGCCCGGTCGTCCGGCCCAGCGGATCGGGGATAGCTGTCCAGACAACCAGCACATCGCCCGCATCGACCACCTTGCGCCGGTTTCCCTTCTTCGGATCGGCTTCGCCGCGCACGCCGCCGGTGCCCAGCCAGTCGAAATCGGCGCCGGCCCGGTGGAGCAGGCCGCCTTCGGCGCTGACGACGGCAAGCGCCACGATCTGCGGGTCGAGCGGCAATGCGGATTTGAGGATTTCGGAGCCGTTGCCGATCTGGTCGAGCGGGAGACCGAGCCGAACGGTGGCCGCGAAGACGTCGCCGATATCGTCGGCCAGCGCGAAGATCCGCGACTCGGTCAAGTCGAGCAGGATGTGCACGAAGGCATGCCGGCTGACGACGACGGAGGTTGCGATGGACAGAGCAAGTATGAGCCCGATGCTGGCTGTCACCCTAAATGCCAAGCGCAACAGTACCTCCGGATACGCAGCGAAATCAGGTTATGATAAATACGCCGCAAATCCCGTCGAAGAGGTTAATAACCTCGATATTTAGCGATCGAAGGGTACCAGGGCCATGGTCCGCATGCGGACCGTGACGCGCCGCTCCGCCGGGAGCAGGACGATGCCCAGATGGCCCAGGATGCCGTTCTGGCCGGTGACGTCGTCGCCGGCGATGAAATCGGCAAGATCCCGCAGGCCGCGAACCCTGCCGCCGCCCCGGCCCTTACGCATCTGCGCCGTCTTGGCGTAGACGAACAGCGGACGCGCCGCCGCGTAGTCGCCGGAAACGACGGGCAGGATCGATGGTCCCTGCCCGTCGATCAGGACCGGCTGAAGGTCCGCGGCACTGCGCTGGAACACGGAGTTGCCGACCAGTCCGATCTCTCCCTCAGCCAGGATCTTCGGGATCGACCGCTCCTCGGTCTCGGTGACGACACCGCCATCGCCACGGACGGCACCGCAGGCAGCCGTCCGGGCGGCGGCATCCAGCCGGTCTCCCAGGCCCGGACGCCCTCTGCACGCCGTCATCAGCACCTGTTCCCGCACGATCCCGAAGGTGCGGTCGGCTTGTGGCGGCAGGAGGATGCGGATTGGATCGCCGAAGCTGCGGACCCCCAAATCTTCCCATCGGACCGGCCGGGTGCCGCCGGCCCCCAGGATGTCGAAAAGCTGATCGACCGTCAGGTCGAGTACCGGACCACCGCGCCGGGTCACGAACACGGCGGTCTCGAACCCGACCGGTATCTCTACGATGTCACCTATGTCGGCGCGGCGGCATCGCGCCAGTTCGGCATGGGACATGCGCCGGTTGCTGAGCACCATGTCGGGCAGCGACGCCGGTTCGCGGCAGAAGTCGGAGAAGGCCGACCGGGTGGATGTCTCCGCCACCTGAGGAGCCGGCGTCTCGAATCGCCCGCCGAAAGCGGCCGATACGGCAGCCGCCACGGTTGCCAGAGACGGCGGAGCGGCAACGACGATCTGGTCGCGGGGCTTGTCGGCCCTCTGCCGCCCAAGCTCCGCCGCCTGCGCCGGCAGGAAAGCCGCGACGAGAAGCGCGATGCCGGCGAACAGTCCCGTTCTTTTTCCGGAGATGGCTATGCCTGAATCCCTCATCCTTGAATTCCTCATGCCTGACCCGGTGCTAGGCGCAACGAATCGGTCTACCCGAAAGAGTTAAATACAAATCTAATAAAAGTCACTGAATATAAGAAACTGCAAAATTATCAGCATAATCAGTAAGTTATTCCTGTGGCCGCTCCTCCGGCAACAGGCGTGGAGGAGACCTGTGCGGCAGGTGCCGCTTGGTTCGTAGATTTTTAAAGGTTATCGTTTAAAAATCGTCTACCCTTAGATTGGAGGAAGCGTGCGGCAGTTGTTCAAGCATTGCGCGCATAGTGTCGCCATGGCAGCCGTTCTGTTGGCGCTGACGACAGCGGAAACTCATGCAGGACGCTTCCTGGACGACAGCGATTTCGAAGAAGCGATGTCGCTCCAGCAGACCGGGCCGGTCACGGCGGCCGGTCCTGGACTTACCAAAACGGTCGTATCGGCCGATCCTGCGGCTACCGCCGGGAATGGCGGCGACGCGAGCGACTCCGTAAACGACCCGGTGGAGGAGCTGAACCGATTGGCTCACCGGCTGAACCAGGAAGTGCGCCGGTTCGTGCTTGAACCGGTGTCCGACGCCTATGTCGAAGCCACGTCCGCTCCGGTGCGGACGGGGGTCGCCAATGTCTTCTCGAACCTGCGGGAGCCCGTCTGGCTGGCCGGGCACGTCCTCAAGGGCGACTGGAACGCTGCGGAAACAACGGCGGCGCGGTTCGCCATCAACACCACCGCCGGCCTTGGCGGCGTCTACGACAAGGCGAAGGACTATGGCCTCGATCCCCGCAAGGCCACCCTGGACGAGGTCTTCTGTCATTACGGCATCGGCCCCGGCGCCTATGTCGTGCTGCCGGTGCTGGGTCCGTCGTCGGTCCGCGACGCGACCGGGCGGGTGCTAACGATCATGGCGCAATACGCGGTGCTTGGGGTGATGCTCGTTCCCTACCGCATTGCGGATGTCACGCTGCAATACATCGCGGTCAGGGACGACCTGCGCTCCGTGGAGCGGCAGGCTCTCGACGCCTATGCGGCGGAGCGCAGCGTGTTCATGCAACTCCAGAAGCTTTCCTGCGGCGAACGGCTCGACGTCGAGTCGCGGCTGTTCTTTCAGTAAGGCAGGGCAGCGGGCGCGATGTTCAGCTATCCCGGAATCATCGTAAGATGGCTGATCGCGATGTTCATCGTCTTCGCGACCTTCAATCCGTCGGGCTATTCCTATGTCCATTGGGTCCTGAGCGACAACAAGGAGCCATGGTCTCTCAAGATCCTGACCGGCATCGTCCTCGGCAGCATCGTCGCGACGTTCTTCCTGGCGACCAGGCGATCACTGGGCGTCAGGGGGATGATCGCGACTGCCGGCCTGCTGGCGGCCGCGACCTGGACGCTGATCGACCTGGGCCTGCTTCGCGATCTCTCGAACGGCGCCTACGTCACGATCGTACTGGTTGCCGTCGCGAGCGTCCTGGCGCTCGGCGTATCATGGTCGAGCCTGACTTTGCGGATGTCGGGACAGGTCGACTCGAACGACGTGACGCTCCGGTAAGTCCGAGTCACCGGGGAATGCCATGGTCCATCAGCTCTTCGATGCGCTCGACGATCCGGAAGAACGGCCGGTTGTCCACGAGGCTCATGATGACAGCGTTCTCCGCCAGCATGTCGGCGAGGTTGTTGCCGGTCATGGCCGGGCTTCCGGGATACGAGAACCGGATGTACCGGAAGAACATCATGGGGACGTCCAACTCTATGCTGGAAATCTGGTCGACCCGCACGGTCCGCTCGACGAAACCGCCTTCCAGGCCGAAAAGGGTGATGAGATAACCGAACCAGCCACCCCGCAGGATGCGCAGACGGTTTCCCTCCAGTTCGAGGTAACCGCCGAAACCGCGCGCGACCATGACAGCCCCTTCACCCTTGTCCACAGCAGCTCCCATGCGCCGATATCCAGCCCTTGCCGCCGATTATAGCCTCATGCGGTTCCAAGGGCAGTGGGCTAATACGAAAGATTGGAGATATCGCCCGTGAGCGGCGGCGGCCATCAGCATGCCAGCATCGGTCCGGGCGGACTGGTCGTCCGCCTGCTGCTGGTGGAGACCGGGACGCTGGCGACCTGGAATCCCTCCGGCTATTCCCTGCTCGGCTGGCTGACGATCGACGACGGCTGGAGCATAGCCCTGAAGTTCGCCTTTCTGGTTGCGGCGCTGGTGCTGGCCGGCTGGGGGGCGCTGACTTCCCTGGCGGCGCTTGGCCGCGGCGGCATCGCGGTAGCCGCGCTCATGCTGGCGGTCCTGACCTGGATGATCGTGGAGCAGTTTCCGCCGGACCAGCGGCTGACGGTGCTGTCATGGTGGCTGCCTGTTTCCGTCGGTATCTTGGCCACCGGCGGTATCGTCTGGGCCTCGACCGTGACCCGGCTGACCGGGCAAAGCCAAAAACGCTACATCTCGGGCTACAAGAGCCGCTGATCCGGGAAGCCTGCTCGGGAGGCACCGGTTCGGGATGACGGTTCAGTGATGCTTGGCGTAGCGGCGCTTCTGGTAGATCGCGGCGGCCAGCAAGAACACCCAGAAATTGAGCATATGCGCTACCCAGAGGATCAGCGAGACCAGGTAGATCGTCAGGAACGCCGTGGCCAGCGACAGAATCGGGATCGCCAGGAAGACGCGTGCCAGATCGGTATCCCGAGCGGTGATCAGGGCGACGGCACCGGCCAGTACAAGCAAGGCACCCGACACGAGCATGAGGTTGCCGAGCAGCGGGTCCGGCAATCCGGCAAAGGCACCGAGAGCCAGATCGATCAGGCGGTAACCGGCCGGGTCGGCCCTGCCGGCCAGGAAATCCAGCGCCGACATGTTCCAGAAGCTCGACTTGTCGAACAGGAGGGTCAGGTCGTAAACCGTCCCGTCGTCCCGGTCGTACAAGGCGCCGATACCGAGCATCAGTCCTGCCGATTTAGGAAGCACCGAGAGCGCGGGGATGCGGAAGAAGAGATGGGGGGCGAGCATGTGCAGGACCCCGTCGGACACGCTCAGCACCGCCACCGGCAGCAGCAGGGCGACCACGGTCAGCAGAGCCGGAAGGACTGTCGAAAGATCTTCGACCATGCCCGGTCAGTTGCCGACGATGCGCGCGAACAGCTCGCGGACGCTCGCGATCGCCACGTCCAGGCGGGTCGGCGGCGGCTGAAGCCGGACGACGGCGGGACCGTCCGCTTCCGGCAGCCGCGCCTGGATGTCGGAAAGCTGGCGTCCGGTACGCTCGAAACCCTCCCGCGACAGTTGGGCCTGCTGGTCGAGATCGACCCGCATTCCGCTCAGCGTCTCTTCGACGGCGCGGAGTCGGTCGTCGATCGTTCGGGTGGCGGACATACCGGCCGCCGGTATCTCCGCCGCTTGCGATCCCGACGCGACGGACGAAACGAGTTCGGCGAAAACATAGCCAAACAACCGTCCGTCGCGCGACACGGCGACCCAGGGAAGTCCCGTCACGACGCCCGGCGACTCGAGGATCGTCCCCGGCTCCACCGTCGCGAGCACAGCCGCCGACCTTGACGGCTCCGCCCGGAGATTGACCCTGCCGTTCGCCCGGAGGGCCGGCGGCCCGGCCTCCAGCGGGGGCCGGGCAGATGCGGCTTCCCGTTCCACCGCGGTCCGGGATGCCGCGGCGGCCGGAAAGGCCGCCGGAGCCGTCAGGGCAAGGGCCGCGAGCGCGGCGATGCGGATACGGCTCCGCCGCATCAGGTCTTATCCGCTTGCCGCACCACGACCAGCGCATCGTTGAGCTTGCGCAGGGACTGCTCGAACGCCAGACGGGCCTTGGCGTGGACCAGCCAGTCGGCCACCGCCGGCTGCTGCCGGAGATCGCTGGAGAGAGCTATGCGGATCGCCGAGGCCAGATCGGAATCGACCGACCGGTATGCGTCGCGCAAAGAGGCGGCCGGGCTCTGCTGGTTGAGCGGAAGGCCCAGCGTCTCGCCGACATCGGTCACGGTGCGGTTGATGAAAGTCTGCACGGTATGGACGGTGGTCTGCGGATGCGGCGCCGCCGTTTCCTCGATCCGGCCGGCGATGCGGCTAAGGTCGGACTTCAGGTTCTGGCGGGAGATGGCGCCGCCGGGTATCGCCGCTCCCAGTTCGGCCGCGGCGGCGGTCGCCTCGGGAATGCTGGCCGCCAGCGTGACGAGGCGGCCGATTTCGTTCTGGGTCAGGGCGGCGCCCGAGGTGGCGCTGCTCATCGCACGGACCACCATGTCGGCGGCGGCGACCCGCGCCAGCGCGCCGAGGCTGGCTTCGACCTGGGAGATCCGCTTGTCGAGCGCGTCGGCCCGAACCGGCAGGGCGGCGCCGGCCGACAATTCGGTGCGGAGCGCCGCCACTTCGCCGGACAGCTTGTCGAAGGAAACCGCCGCATCCTTGGACGCGGCGTTCGCCGCTTTGACCGATGCCGTGAGCGCCGACGCCGCGGCAGCCGACTCGCGAACGGCGGGCTGGACCCGCGTCAGCATCCAGCCGGTGGAACCGATCGACGCCGCAAGGGCGATGAAGGACAGGAAAACGGCCACGGTCGATCCGCCGCCGGACTTCGCGGGCCGGCTTGCCGCCGGCTCGCGGGGGGCCGGCTCCGGGGAGGCCGGGTCACGCTGAGGCACATTGTCATCGGATTCGTCAGCCATCGATCTCTCCAATAAAACACAGCCTGTTACAGATCCAGGCAGCCCTAAAAAAACGATGCGGATCGGACACTATTCGGAATGACCCCGGCCGGGCTGTCCCGTGGAGGACCTGCCGCTGGGCCGTGGACGCGGACTAAGCGCCCCGCGAGGCGGTCCCTTTATCTTCCCCGGAAGATTGCCGCATACCCAAATTCGCATCGATACTCACCGGTCCGTCGTCCTACCCCTCTCCGAAGGGTAAGCGATTTATACATCTAGTGTAATTCAAAAGAATTAGAGATAATATGAAGAAGATGGTTTCGCAACGTCGCTGCGGCCTCCGGCCTGGGGATTCAATGAAGAGTTCGGATCAGATTTCTTCCGGCGATACGATGGAGCGCCCGCTGCCTGCAACGGCCGGCGAAACGGATACGGAGACGGCTTCCACCGTGCTCCGACCGGACATCGGAGTTATCGCCGAGACGCCTGAGCACCTGCGGGAAGAGATTCCGTATTCGCCTCCGCCGCCGGAATTCACCGCGCGGTCACGCGACCGGGGCAGTCTCGAAACGCCACTGCCCCGGCGTCCGAGTCGGGCACCGCTGCTGCTGTCGATGCTGGCAATAAGCGTATCTGGGATTGCACTAGCCGGTCCGGCTGCCAAGCCTTGGGTTGAAAAACACCTTACCGTCCCACCCCATTATGCTTTCCTTCTGGGAGACTCGGGCATTGCGGAGCTGTCGGCGCGGACCGACGATGCCGAACGGCGCATGACGGCGGTCGCGGCCAGGGTGGACGCGATCGAAGCCGTGGGCGGCAACGTCAACGTCGCGGCATTGCGAATCGAGAGGCTGGAGCGCGCCGGATCGGCGGCGGACACCCGACTCGGCGAAATGGCGGCACGGCTCGATGCCCTGGCCGCACGGCTCGATACCGGCGAAGCGCGCATCAATACGGCGGCTTCGCTGGCTCAGGTCGGCGAACGCGGCGCCGCCATCCAGGCGAGCCTCGGCGCGGTCGACGCGGAGCACGACAGGCGCATCGCGGAGCTGGAAGCGGCGCTGTCCTCCAGCCGGACCGATCTCACCGCGGCCCAGGCGGAACTGGGCGCCCTCGCGGGCCGGCTGAGCGAAGCGGCGCAGGCCGCCCAGGCAAGCACCGCGGCCGCCTTCGAGGAGCTTCGGCGGGCCGATCAGACCCGCTTGAAGACGACCCGGATGGCGCTCGCCGTCCAGCAGCTCGGCGCCAAACTCCAGACCTCGCGGCCGTTCGAGCGGGAAATCGACATCATCCGCCGGCTGACCGCCGGCAATCCAGCCTACGCCGAAACGGTCGCCGTACTCGGGCAGAGCGCCGGGACCGGCGTCGCGACGCTGAGCGAGCTGCGGGAGAGCTTCAACGCCCTGGTGGCTCCGCGCATCCTGACGGCGGTTTCGGCGACCACCCAGCGCGGGTTGAGCGACCGGGTCGGATCGTGGCTCGAGTCGATCGCCGAGGCGGCCGGCGCCGAGTCGTCGCGCACCACCTCGCCCGAGCAGCAAACCCTCGAAGCGACCGCCCGACGGCTTGCCGAGAGCGACCTGAAAGGAGCCGTCGAGCTGATTTCCCGCATGGGAGCGCCCGCCAGCATCGTCGCCCGCCGCTGGCTTCTCGAAGCCAGCGGCCGTCTGGCCGTCGACGATGCGACGGCCACCCTCCTCACCCTTACCCTCGATCCGATGATCGAGGGATGACCGCCCCCGCGACACGCCCAAGGAACGACGACATGAGAACATGCGCCTTCACCGCTGCCGCCCTTATAATGACGATCAGCCTTGCCCAGCCAGCATCGGCGCAGGACGGCGGTCCTTCGGCAATGCCGGCGACGCCGGTGCCGGGCATCGAGTCCCCCGCTCCGGCACCGCTGCCCGCTCCGGCCTATCCGGCCGCCGATACGAGTGCTGCCAGCAACCGCCTGCTCGCCATCGGGCTGGGCGCCCTGGGGGGTGTCGTCGCCTTCAATCTGGCGACCGGCGGCTTGTCCGCATTGCCGCTGATCGGTGGCGGAACCGCTGCTACCGGCACCCTGTCGGCCAGTGAAGGCGCCGTCGCGATCAGCCGTGTCTATGCGGTGTCGAGTTCACTCGCCGGCGCCTTGTTCGCCGACTGGCTGACATCGCCCGAGTCGGTTGCGCCGGTGCGCTCCGGCAAGATCTCCACGGCGGTCGCCTATCGCGTCATGCCATAGGAGGCATCGGCGCCGGGATCGGCGCCGATGCCGGCAGCAGGTGAACCGCCCGGACGCTTCAGGATCGAAGCGTCCACCTTCCGCACGCTCGTCATAGGCTGATTTATTTACTTCTTTGCGGGTAACTTTCACGGGAGCCCGCATCGAACGCAATCCGCTCTTATCCGAGTCGATCAAGTCCCGATCTGATCAGGTGGCCGCATGGACTTCATTACGTTTCCTCTCATCGCGATCCTGTCGATTTTCGGCCTCGGTCTTTATACCGGGTACGACAGCATCGTGTTCGATCCGATCTCCTCTCCGAAATGGGCGCAGGAGCAAGGCTACAGCCCCCGGGTCCTGACCCGCCAGCTGACGGACGAGATCCGTGCGGTCCGGGTGGGCGCCGGCTCACGGCTTCGCAGCATCGACCTCGGCAACGAGGACAAGGACGAGTCGCTTGCCGAGATCGGCGAGTATTTCGAGATCCAGGTGCTGGTCAACGCCGCCCGTAAATATGTCGGCGTCGTCAAGATGACCATCTCCGGCGAGCTGTTCGACGTCGATGACGAGCATGTCATGCTGCGCATCCGGATCACCGACCGGGCCGGCAAGGTCCGGAGCAACCAGTTCACGGGAGCGCGGACCGATCTCCCCCTGCTGCTCAAGCAGGCCGGGTTCGAGACCGTGAAGACGGTCGATCCCTATATAGCGGCTCTGTATGTCCGGGCCACGGAACAGAAGAGCGCGTCCGCCGACTTCGCCAAGACCTACGAGATGATCGAGCATTGCTTCAGCGCGATGCCCGAGAGCGAGCAGCCGCTGATCTTCAATCTCTGGGGCCGGACGCTGTTCCTTCAGAAGAAGTATGAGGAAGCGATTGCCATATTCGGGCGTGCGACCGAACTCGACCCGACGCTGTCGCTGCCCTACCTCAACATCGGCCAGTCGCTGAACCGGCTCAACCGGCCGCTGGAAGCGCTGGACATGCTGGAAATCGCCGGCCGGCTGGAGCCCAACGCTGTTATGATCCGCGAGGAGCGGGCAACGGCCTATGAGGCGATGGGCCGGCCTGAGGACGCCATCGCGGAACTCTCCCTCGGGACTGAACTGGCGCCTGACAATCCCACCCTCCACGCGCGCCTGGGCCGCCTGCTGATGGCATCCGGACGGACCGACGAAGCCTCCGCCGCCCTGCGCAAGGCGCTCCGTCTGGCTCCTACCGACCGGTCGATCAGCGGCGATCTTGAGAAAGCGATGAAGCCGAGGCAGACTTGATGCCGGTCCGCGTCCTGGCCGCGGCCATGTTCGCGGTATCGTCCCTGCCTGCGGAAGCGGCGGTCACACTGCTGGGCGGCGGGCCGCCCGGCTCTATCGCCGAAGCGATCGCCGCCGCCGTTCCCGGCGCCCTTCCGGCCGGCCACCCGGTGGTCGTCGAGAAGCCGGCGCCCGACGCAAGTCCGCTCGATGCTCTGGAGCACGGCCGGGCAGCAGCAGCCGTGCTCCACGGCGACATATTCCGGAACGCGGCCAAGCGGTCGTCCGCCATTGCCGATCTCGAGTACTTTCCGCTTCGCCGTGCCTGCTTCGTCCTGCTCGTCCCGATCGACTCGGCGGCCGACGCCTCCGCCCTGCTGGCGGCGTCGGCCGCCCCTTCCGGCGGGACCATCGATATCGGCAGCGCCGGATCGCTCACCGCCGGCAGCTGGGCGGTGCTTTCGGCTGCCTATCCGCCGCTCGCCTCGATCAGGACCGAGACGCGCGGGGGCATGCGGGCGGTTGCGCGCCTGCTCAACCAGCAGGTCTCGGCGGTATTGCTCTCCAGCCTCGAGATCGTGCCGGGCGACGTCTCGACCAATGCCGTGATCGACGGTCTGGCCCGGATGATCCCCCTGGGCGACGAAGCGCTCTGGCAGGCCGCCGACGCCGCCGGTCTCGGCTACCAGCGCCGCCAGCTGACGATCGAGGATGCCAAGGACGGCGGCCCGAAGCTCACGGACGAGGCGTTGTGTACCGACCTGGGCATTGCCGTTTCCGATGCCGCATCGCCCGGCATCTCCGAAGCCATAGCGGCCGCCGCGAGCGAAAAGCGCCTGTCGGGCGATGCACGATCGCTGGTGGACAGCATGTACGACCTTTGGTCGATCTCCGTCTCCGAAGCCGCCGGTGCGATCGGTTGGGCTTTGAAGAAGGGCGGGCAAGCCGCCCAGGAAATCGCCCCTCGCTGGTTCGCAAGACCCTGACCGGCTGACCCAGTTTGACCAGCCCCAAGAAATCACAGGACCCGTCGATGGCCGACTCTTCCGAACAGCGCCGCAAATTCAAGGCCATGGTCCCGTTCTTCGCGGATGACGGATCCCTGCTGACGGCGGAGCGCGAGCGCGAGGCGCTGCGTACCGCCGTCGTCGATCTCGATCTCGATCCCGACGAGGCGCACGGAGCGATCCGGCAAGCCGCGCGCGAGCGGGGCATCGTCCTGGAGAGCAAGGCGGTCGAGCTTGTCCAGGCGCTTCTCAACAACACGCCCAAAGGCAAGGTGCCCAGGAAGCGCTTCGAGGAAGCGGTGACGACATATGCCACCCTGACCAACCGCCCGAAGGACACCGTCCGCGCCGAGAAGCGCGTCAAGTCGCTGATGGCCGGGCTGGCGCTGGTGCCTAAAAGGTCCGCCCTGGGCAGCCGGCGCTGGTACAACCGCATCAAGGTCGACGACTGATGGGAATCCAGGCCGAACGTCGGAGTCCATCGGATCTGGTCCGGTGTCTGGGCTGGGGTCTGGTCCGTGGTCTGGTCGTCGCGAGCCTGCTCGCGGCCGGCGCGGGCCGCTGCCAGCAGGCACAGGCTGCCGATTCGGTCTTCGCCGAGATCCTCGCCGGCGACAATCCCATGGCGACGCCGCTCGACCGTCTGATCGACCGGTTCGCCGCCCTTATGCTGCCGCCGTCTCCGACGGAAGCCCTTGATGCGGTATCGCCGGAAGCCGGCGTCTTCTGGCGCCTAATCGCGGACTGCGGTTACCGGGTCACTGAAGTCGTCACCGAGTCCGGTCTCCTGCCGAAGCTGAAGGTCCACCTGGAACGCACGCTGGAATTGTCGGAAGAGGATCGGACCTGGATCGGGCGCCGTCTGGACGACTGGGCCGCCGACGACCAGGGACTCACCGCCACATTGTCCCGGCACATCGTGATCGCATTGCTGGAAGCGTCGGAAGACCCGCGGCTGGACGCAGTTGCGGTCGATATCGCCTTGGGTCCCCTGCCGGCAGCGACGTTCCGGCTGGCACCCCGAACGACCGGCTTCCCGACCTCTCCCCCTCCCGGTTTTGTCAGGGACAGGAACTCCCATGAGCCTTGACGGGGCTCCCGGTACGACACCGTGGCTGCTTGCCGCGGGTGTCCCCGCGATCGGCGCCACGGCCTTCGTGGTCTGGGGCGGCATCGTGCTGGCGATGCGGAACCTGCTCGGGGACCCGACCCCGCTGTTTTCCGAAGCGCAGAGCGGCGCCGCCTTCGGCTGGCTGGAGCAGGTCTTCATCGGGTTGATCGCGGCGACCCTCAGCTTCGGCTGGGTTGCCGGCAACGCGCTGGAGCACGCTTATCGGGCAGAGGGTTCGTATCTCGGCGGCATCCGCGCGGCGGCGTCCGGCCTGCCGGCGGACGAGGCCGGCAGGCTGGAGCGGGCGGTGAGCGCCTATGCCGCCGATGTCGTCGGCGCCGAAGCCGGCGGCAAGGTCTCGACGGCGGCGAGCGTGTCCCTAGAACTCCTGGTCGCGATCTGCCGCGACGCGGTCGACCGCGGCATCGGCAGCATCCAGACCCGGTCTTCGCTGGACACCCTGTCGAAATTGCTGCCGGCATCCCGGCAGGCGCGGCTTTCGGCGATCAACCGCTATAGCCTGCCGCTGCCGCCCGGCCTCGTGATCGTGCCGCTGGGGCTGGGACTCCTGCTGGGCGCCACCCTGCGCACCAGCACGCATGTCAGCGACGCCGTGTTCAACGGTCTCCACGCGAGCGGCATCGCGATCGCCGCCGCGGTCGCGCTGGCGCTGGTCCTGCCGACGATGGCGGTCGCGGTTCCGGCCACTCTGACCGATCTGGCGTCACCCCAGCCCGGTATTCGGCCCGGTGCGGTGTCCGGCGCGGCGGCGGGGGGCCGATGACGCTTACGACCGAGTTCCTCCTGTGGATGGCCGGAGCGGTTTTGTGGGCGGTGTCGGGCTTGGCTATCGTCCGTTACTACCTGACGGAAGCGGAGCTCGCCGGCAACAATCCCGGCGGCGGCTTCAAATACATGTACTTCGCCCAGGTCTTCGCCGGGTTCGCCGCATTCGTCCTCGTCCAGGCCAGCGACACGCGGGAAACCGCTGCGACGGCCATCGCCCAGGAAACCGCGGCGCTCCGCGCCCTGGTCATGGTTTCCACCGCCGGCGGGATGGACGCCGATGGCCGGATCGCGGCGGCGGTCAAGGACTACGGCGAGGCGGTCGCCGCCGACGAGTGGCAGGAGATGGCCGCCGGCGCTCATAGCCCCCTCGCCGCCCGGCGCTTCGACGAGGTCTTGCGCGCCTTCCACAACGCCCCGGCTACCGATCCCGCCACCACGTCGTCACCGGTCGCGGCCGAGATGGGCAGCCAGCTGGCGGTAGCCGCCGTCTCAGCCCGCAACCAGCGCATCGACGTGGCCGCGGGCAACGCCTTCGACAAGATGCTGTGGACGGCGGTGGGTGCGCTGGCCCTGGTCTCGATCGCGTTCAACTGGGCATTGGGATCGACGTCCGTGATCATGCACGCTTTGACCACCTCGATGCTGACGATGACCATGGCGCAGATGCTCCACCTCGCCGTTCTGATGGGCAGCCCCTTCGCCGGCTCCGCACCGCTCAGTCCGCACCGTTTCCTCGCCCTGCCGGGATTCTGACCGCCATGGAAATGTTCGCCAGCCTTGCGCGATGGATCGCCGAGCAGCCGATGGCCGTGGGAGGGACCTGGGCCGTTATGGGCAGTGCGCTCGCCGGCCTCGCGGGGACCATGTTCGTGACCTTCGTCATCGGCCCGGATGGGCGCGACATCACGCTGACCGGCCTCAAGCTGGAAGTGCTGGGGCAGATCTTCTCGGGACTTCTGGTCTTCGTTCTGGTCCATGGCGCCATCTTGCAATACGACCTGCGCACGCTGATCGACCTGGAGGGCCGGCTCCTCACCGACCTGCACTTCACGGCCCGGCGGGCCGATCCGGAAGGTTTGGGCATCCTGGTGGAACGCTATGCCAGCATGGTGGTGGAACGCGAGCTGCCCGCCCTTGCCGGCGGCCGGCACGATCCGGCCACCCAGGGAGCATTCGACGACATGCTGGTCACTTTGGCGGCGACTCCGCCCCGGATGGCGTCCGATATGGGTGAAACCCTGGCACAGCTTGTCGACATCCGGACGAAACGGCTTGTCCGCAGCCTTCCCGATCCGCTGATGGGCTATGCCTGGCTGGGAGTCGCGTTCGCCACGGCCACGACGATGGTCTTCGCCTCCCTCGTCGCCGGCCCGTCCCTGATCATCCAGGCGATGCTGTCCACGCTGATGTCGCTGTCCGCCGTGACCATCGCCTATCTAGCGATCCTGATGAACCACCCCTGGTCTGGCGACATGAGCATCTCCGCACGCGCCATCATGGATATCCTGCGATGGGGATGAAATCGCGCGTCGCCGCGGCGGCCTGCGGACTGATGCTGCTGGCGGCCGTGCCGGTTGGCGTCGGTCATGCCGCCGGAGCAGCCGGACTTGCGGCACCCGTCGTCCAGGACCCTCGCGAGGCACGGCACGTCGATTTCGAGCTGCTGCTGTCGCGCTCGCTGGGCGCCATCCGGGCGGCGGCGCTCCGCGACCTGGAACTGGAAACGGCGCCGGTTCAAGCCGAACTGGTCGGCCGGGCGGACCAGTATGTTGACTGGGTGTTCGACTGGTGGACCAGCTACATCCTGATCGCCAAGGCTATCGCCGTCGCCGTTGCGTCGGTGGTGACCGGCGACTTCATCAATGTCCAGAACCGGGTCGAGGAGCGGCTGCTGACCGCCGTGCTGATCGCCTACGAGGCACGGCTTCAGCCCGATCTGGCGCGCCTGGATCTCGAGGCGGCGACGGCGGCGGTGCTGCGGGCCACCGACCGCCGGATCGACAAGCTGTGCTTCGAACTGAACCGCGAGCTTTGGGCGGGCTTGCGCCAGATCGAAGCGCCGGCCACGAAGCCCGACCTGTGCGCCGGACTGCCGCCGATGCCGGAGCCGAGAGTGATCATCCCGCCCCTGGCCTACGAGGCGGGAAGCCGGTTCGACGCCGTCGCGGCGCGGGTCACACGCCCGATCATGACCACGACAGCGTCCCTGAGCGTCTCCGCTTCGACCGTAGTGGCGATGCTGGGCAGCTACGGCATACCCGTGGCCCTGATCGGCGGTCCTGTGTTCGTCGTCATCGCCGCCAAGTCGATCTTCACCATCATCGACCTGGTGCTCGCCCAACTGGATACGGTGGTCAACCGCGAAAGCTTCGAACGCGCCGTCCGCACGGTCCTTGAAGACTCGCGCGAACACGTCAGCGAGACGCTGGACCTGACATTGGTCGGCTGGATCGACGAAGTCGGCAACACGATCCGCCTGAACCAGCGTGTCGTGAGCAGATGATGCCGGGAAGCAGATGATGCCGGAAGGGCCAACGTTTGAAGCACACGAACGGAGCCTCTGATCTCATGCCCCGCCTAGCCGCCACCTTCCACCGGCACGGAACGCTGCTTGCCAGCCTGAGCCTGTGGGTGCTGTTCCTGTCGGCGGGATGGTCGGCTTTGCCGATGCGGGATCGGCAACCCGTGTCGACGTTCCGTCCGGCCGATCGTTCGGCCGGCATTGCGGCCGTCTCCGCCCGGCCGGTCCCCGTCTTCGCCATGAGGCCGGACCG
This sequence comes from Skermanella aerolata KACC 11604, assembly GCF_000936425.1. Lineage (GTDB taxonomy): Bacteria > Pseudomonadota > Alphaproteobacteria > Azospirillales > Azospirillaceae > Skermanella > Skermanella aerolata. The sequence goes on from NZ_AVFK01000006.1 coordinate 137,121, forward strand.
CTCGACGCTGCGAGTCGGCACCGGCAGCACCCAGGCCGACGGACGGATCGAGTTCACGCCGTTCGACCCGGACGATCCCCTGCTGGTCCAGGGCAGCGAAGGCCTGCTGTTCGATGCCAACCTGCGCGTCCTGTGGCTGCTCGCCTCCGATGAGGAAAGGACGCGGATCCGGCTCGGCATCGACGCACTCGGCCGCGGCCTGCGCGAGGCGGTGGACGCGGTGCTGAAATCTCCGGAATTCGCCGACGACTACAAGGGCGAACTGACGAACGTCATCCAGCAGGCGGCGGACTCGGCCTGGCGCGAGCCCGTTATGCGGAACGCCTACGACGACCTCGTGCGCGGCGTCGAGCCGCTGCTGCGCGACGCGGCAAGACGCGACCTGATGCCCCTCGTGCTCAACCGGATCGAGCCGTTGATATGGGAAATGCTGGGCGCCAACGCCGGTGCGCTGATCGACATCTTCCGCACGCGGCAGTGGGACCTGAAGCCGGTGGAGCGGACGATGGATGCCATCCTGCGCGACGCGCGCGAACGCGGCATCGTCGAACGGACCTCCCGGCGTATCCTCGACTCCAGGCAGGCCAGGACCTTCATCCAGACTTTCGCCGGCGCCGTCATGGACGCGATGACCCGCGACCCGCGCATCGGCGGCCTTCTGGTCCGTCTCGTTACCGACCAGAGGATCGGCGGCTATCTGAGTCCGCTGTCGCAGCCCGCCGCCGACTTGGCACGGTTCGCTCCCGGCATGCTGCTGGGCGTCCATCCGAACAACGACTTGAACGCCATCGCCGCCTTCACCTTCCGGGGTTTCATCACGGGGCGGTCCGGGCGGCTGATCATCCTGACGAGCCCCGGTCAGCGCGATGAAATGCTGCGGCTCGATCCGCGTGCGCCCCGCCCCCTGCTGAGGGACGCCCAGCCATGACCCAGGGCGAAACCCAGGCCATGACGGGGACAGGTTTCGGTCTTGCCATCGACGGGCTGAGCATCAGCCGGCCCAACGGCATGCCGCTGGTCGGCGACGCCACCTTCACGATCGGACCGTCCGAGGTGGTTCTGCTGGTCGGTCCCAGCGGCTGCGGCAAATCGACGATCGTCAAGCTGCTCGGCGGCCTGCTGGAAACCGAGAAAGGTGACTGGCACGTCTCCGGACACCTGAACTGCGCCGGGCGCACCATCGACCTCGCCACTGAGAACAGCTCCGTCGGCGGAATCGTCTTCCAGGATCATGCGCTGTTCAACGACCTGAGCGCCCTGGAGAACCTGCGGATCGCCGCGGATCATGCAGATGGCTCCGGCGATCCCGTCCTGATCGCCAATGCCGCCGCCTTGCTGGGTGACATCGACCCGAACGCCTCCGTCGCATCGTGCAGCGGCGGCCAGCGGCAGCGCCTCGCCATCGCCCGCACCCTGCTCGCGGACCGGCCGGTCCTTCTGTTCGACGAGCCGAATTCCGGCCTGGACGTCCCCATGGCGCGCAGGCTGGGCGAACTGATCCGCGGCCTCTGCCGCGACATGGGCAAGCCGGCGCTGATCGTGGCGCACCACGTCAAGGACCTGCTGCCGATTGCCGACCGGGTGCTGCTTTTCGACACGCGGTCTCACCGGCTGGTCAGCATGCCGCCCGATGCCGAGGCGATCGAGGCGGAACTGCTCAAGCTCGGCGACGGCGCCGAACCGACAGCGATGGCGGCCGGTCATTCGGCTGGCACTCCTGCGGCTGCGCCCGGCAATCCCTGGACGGCGGCGGTCGGGCACCGGCCGAAACTGTACTGGTTCGCGCGTTACATCGCCGAATATTTCTGGGTGCTCTGCGCATCGCCGCTGATGCTGATCTATATGGGGATCGGAGGCCTGATCATGGGTTTCGTCTCCATGTGGTTCGGCTTCAACTACAACTCGCTCGGCGGATACCTGAAGTCGTTGCTGCATGACGAAACGCTGGTCGGCCTGGGCTTCGTTCAGAACACGATCGCCGTTCCGCTGGTCAGCAGCATCCTGTTCGTGGCGCGCAACAACGCCATCATCGCCGCCGATATCGGCAACCGGGTGCTGTCGTCGCAGTTCAAGGCGATGGAAAACCTGCGGATCGCCGCGCGGCTCTACATCTTCTCGGCCATCCTCATCAACATGGTGGCGGGAGCGCTGCTCCTGCTGCTGCTGTCGCTGGCGGCGGCGAGCTGGAGTTCGATGCATACGTGGCACGTCCAGTTCCCGCAACAGCATTTCGAGCTGTGGCGCAGCCAGTTCTTTCAGCGGGTACTGACCGACGGCCTCTGGCCGAGTCCTAACATGGCATGGGTGGTCGTAAAGGTAGCGCTCAGCGCCCTGCTCGCGGGGCTTGCCGCGATCGCCATCGGAAGCCGGCGCAAGGACTCGGGCATCGCCATCAGCACGGGTATCGCCCAGTCGATCATCGCCGGTGTCACGGTGACCCTGCTGGTACACGCCGCCGTCTCTGTCATTACACTCTAGATGAGGCGCCACCGATCAGAGGTTCCGTATTTTAGCATAATTGAAACCAGTTCGAAGTATCCTGTGCTGCATTCGGGCACATGCCCGGAGGAGTTCCCCGTACCGGAAACGGGGGCCCGATCCAGTGTCCCTTCCCGTCCTGACGAAGGAAATGCTCTTGAACAGAACGTTGATCGCCGGCTTGGCCGTCTTCCTCTGCTGGCAGCCGCTTTCGGTCGAAGCGGGAATGATCAGAACGGGAAACGCCTTGGTCGTGGATGTCGCAGATACCGTGGAGATCCAGCCGGAGACTCCCTACGATACCATTTTGCCGATCGTAGTCGGATTGGGCGCCATTGCGGGCGTCGTCGGTTTCAACGTGCTGGCGCTTGGCGTGGAGGCGTTGCCGGGCGGCCTGGCCTATGGAGCGGGCGCCACGGTGCCTGCCGAGATGTCGGTCGCGATGAGCCGTGTCTACGCGGTGACCAGCGCCGTGGTCGGCGCCTGGGTCGCCAATCACCTGTATGACCAGCCATGATCCGGATGATCGACGGCAGTACGGCGCGCCGGGCCGCCGTGATATGTCTGGCCGGCACTCTTGCCGCCCTGCCGGTGCTTTGGCCTTCGGAGGCCTGGGCACAGGCTGCCGAACAAGGCAGACCGCCGATCCCGCCTGACGTCGAGGAAACGATCGCGCCACCCGCGCCCCTGGTGCTGAGAAAATCCCCGATTGACCGTCGGCTGATGGCGGTCGGCACCGGGGCCGTCGTCGGCATCGTCGCCTTCAACGTGCTGGCCGCACCGCTCGGAGCGGTCCCGCTGGCCGGCGCCGCCCTGGCGGAGGTGCCATACAGCATCGCGCTGGGCAGCCGCCTGATCGCTACCGCAACGGCTGGGGCCGGAGCGCTCGCCTCCACGTTCGCCTACGATCGGTGGACCGGTCATGAGAGCGACTACCGCTACCTGACGGCCTTGGCCGCCGGCGCGCTGGGAGGCGTCGCACTGGGCAACGTCCTGACCGGCACCATCGGCACGCTTCCCTACTTCGCGGGCGCCGGCGAAGCCGCCGGAGCCGGACCCATGGCGTCCTCGGCAGCCCAGGCGGCGAGCCGGGTCTACGTGATAGCTTCCGGTGTCCTTGGAGCCTGGGCGGCCGATTGGCTTTACCCGGAGGATCCAAGCTCCAAGGATTGAGGGCTGGGCTGGCGTCGCTCCGATCCGCCAGGGATGGAAAGCGCTATTGCCGGGTGCGCGCCTTCTCGATTTCCGTGTAAAGCTCCTTCGTCAGGTCCTCGCCGACCTGGGCCGCGTATTTCTCGACCACCGGTTTGACCTTTTCCCGCATGCGGGCGATTTCCTCGGGTGCTATGTCGTTGATCTGCATGCCGTTCTTGACCAGCGTCTCGCGGGACTTCTCATCCATCTCACGCGCGACCCTGCGTTGATAATCCCTGGTTTCGACGGCGGCATCCTCGAAGATCTTCTTTTCCTCGTCCGAGAGGGAATCCCAGAACTTCTTGCTCGCCATCAGCAACTGGGAATTATAGATGTGCTTAGTATTGCTGAAGTACTTCTGCACTTCGTCGAACTTGGACGCCTCGACGGTCGAGTACGGGTTCTCCTGGCCGTCGACCGTTCCGGTTTCAAGGGCGGTATACAGCTCCGGGAACGGCATCGGCACGGCATTGGCGCCTAGGGCGTTAAGCATGTCGATGTAGAGCGGGTTCAGGATCGTGCGGATCTTCAATCCCTGGATATCTTCCAGCTTGGTGATCGGCCGCTTGCTGTTGGTGATGCTGCGGTAGCCCTGCTCCATATAGACCAGCCCGACCAGCCCCCGTGCTGGCATCGGCTCCAGCAGCTTCCGGCCGAGCGGTCCGTCGAGCACGATGTCCGCCTCCCGCTCGTTCGCGAAGGCGAACGGGAAGTCGAGTACGAGGAAGTCCTTGAAGTTGCCGACGAGCTGCGCAGGCGCCATCATCGAGACCTCGATGGTGCCGCCCTGCATGGCCGAGGCGACTTGCTGCTCGCCGCCCAGAGTACCGCCGGCATAGACCCGGACCTTGATTTTTCCGCCGCTCTTCTGCTCGATCAGCTCGGCGAACTTCTTGGCCCCGACACCTTGCGGATGCTCGATATTGTTGACGATCGGCATCTTGATGCTGCGCGACTTGATCTCTGCGCGCGCCGCATCGGCGGCGCCCGTCATGATGACGGATGCCAGACCGAGACACAGCGTCAGGTGCGAAAATCCCGGAATCTTCATTTACCCCTCCCCCACACGTGCGCGATCGGCCCCTGTGGCGATGGAGCCGGCCGCAAAGCTTCTTCGAAGGAGAAACGCCGCACCGTCGCGATTGCTGCGGCACGGCGGTAATTTAAAGTCCCGCTTGACCAGTGCTTATTGCAGCACCGTTTCAGGAAGGATCGGGTGGAAAGTCCGCGGCAAGGCTGGTGTCCTTCCAGGCGTCGATCTCTTCGATGACGCTGACGAGCTTACCGCGCACGGCATCGACGCCGAAGGCGCCGAGTACCAGGTGGCGCGGCGCGTTTTCCGCCTCCACGGCCTTGATCATCGCAGCGGCGGCGCGTACCGGATCGCCGGGCTGCTTGCCGCTGATGCCGGAGGTCGCCTTCATGCGCAACGCGGCTGTCTCGGCATAATCGGCGATCCGGCTTGGCGTCTGCTTCAGGGATCGGCCGGCCCAGTCGGTTCGGAAGGGACCGGGCTCGACGCACAGGACCTTGATGCCGAGCGGTTCGACTTCCCGAGCCAGCGAGTCCGAAAGCCCCTCGACCGCATGCTTGGTCGCCGCGTAATAGCCGGAGCCCGGGAAACCGACGAAGCCCGCGACGGACGAGATATTGACGATGTGCCCTCGCCTGCGCGCCCGCATGCCCGGCAGTGCCGCGCGGATCATCGCGGCCAGCCCGAACACGTTGGCTTCGAACATGGCGCGGATCTCGGCATCGTCGCCTTCCTCGACCGGGGCCTGATATCCGTAGCCGGCGTTGTTCACCAGCACGTCGATGGCGCCGAAACGGTCTTCGGCAGCCTTCACCGAAGCCGCGACCTGACCGGCGTCGGTCACGTCCAGCGCCAGAGCCAGCGCACTTTCCTTATGGCCGTCTGTCAGTTCCCGCACGCGATCGATGTCACGGGCGGTCACGACGACACGCCAGCCACGATCGAGCACGAGCTTGGCGAGTTCGCGGCCGAAGCCGGTGGAGCAGCCGGTGATGAACCAGACCGGAGAATTGTCGGACATCATGCATCTCTTCCCTATTGCCGAAAACGCCGGCGGCAAACGCTTGGGCGGCAGACGCTTGAAAGTCTTGCAGAACCGCCGCCTCTCCGCCGGCGTTACCCGCAGTCAAACAGGCGCTTGGTTTGAGAGTTGCTCCGATAATCCTGATTGTTCGACGAGATCAGTCGGGCAGCGATGCGCCGACTCACATCGACGATGTGATCGGGCATCATTCCGGCAAGCTCGACCACCCGGCTCGCCACTGCTTCTGGCGCCAAACCGAGTTCGGCGGCCAGCCCTCGTCATAGGTGAAGGTCAAGCTTCCACGGCTGTCCTGTGTCACGGTTCCCACGACGCGGCCTGCCATGAACGCTGCCAGTTCGGACTTCATGGCAGCTTCCTGCCCGGATCATCGATCCGGAAATCGTCACGCATGATGTCATCCAGGAGTTCATCCAAATCGACTGACGGGATGATGTCGGTTTTGCCGGCTTCTATCTTGTCTCCCGTATCGATCGAGATGCGCAAGCCCAAGGCGTCGAGCGCCCGCAGGACGAGGCCGATCTCGGCGCGTGGCTTGCCCTTCTCGATTTCCACGATCCACTGGCGGCTGACTTTGATCCGCCGCGCAAGCTCGCCCTGATCCAGCCCGAGCTTGCGCCTGCGCTCCCGCATGATGAGGCCGATGTCGGTAGCATTGCGGGCTAGCATGGATGGGATCCCCGAACGACATGTCGTCGATCGGCTACATCGTATAGAAGTCATCGAACGGCGACAATTGGGAAGGTCGGCGAGCGACGACATAAGATGCCGGTATCGTTCAGCACACAACAAAAAAGCCCCACTGGGGCTTTCGGTCCGCTCAAATGAAATCATGAGGAAATGGAGCGGGCGAAGGGATTCGAACCCTCGACCCCAACCTTGGCAAGGTTGTGCTCTACCCCTGAGCTACGCCCGCATTGGCGGCTGGTCCGGGTGATGACCAGCGGTGAGCGCGGATAATACGGATGCCGGGTGCCTTTGCAAGGCTCTTTTTTGCTATTTCGACGATTGCACGATGGCACCGGTTTGCCGTCCCGGCGCTTCGGGCTATAACAGCGCCGCCCCATCAGCCGGAACATCAAGGTTGCCGCCATGCCCGACCACGCAGACCAGGCACCGCAAGCCGACCAGACACCAAACGAAGCCCCGATGCCAACCTCGCCGGAGGCGCTCATCGCTTATCTCGACGGCCTCGGCATCGCGACAACGACCCATACCCATCCGCCCGTCTTCACGGTGGAGGAAGCGCAGGCGTTGCGCGGCACCCTGCCCGGCGGCCACTGCAAGAACTTGTTCCTGAAGGACAAGAAGGGCCGGCTCTGGCTGGTGGTGGCGCTGGAGGACAGCAAGGTCGATCTCAAGTCGCTGGACAAGCGCATCGGCTCCGCCCGGCTGTCGTTCGGCAACGGCGACCTGCTGTGGGAAGTGCTGGGCGTGCGGCCCGGATCGGTGACGCCGTTCGCCGTCATCAACGATACGGAACACCGGGTGACGGTGGTGCTGGAGCAGGCGATGATGGCGCACGACCTGCTGAACTACCACCCGCTGGACAATGGCCGCACGACGGCGATCCGGTCCGCCGACCTGCTGAAATTCTTGCGCGCCACGGGTCACGAAGCGCAGATTGCCGACCTTGCCTGACGCTCCCCGGCGCTCCGGCCTTGTGGGTTGATCCGGCAAGGCTCATGTAATCGCGAACATCAGACTCAGGCGCACTCACAGCCGCTCTCCAAGAAGAAACAGGACGCACCCATGCAGACTATGTTCAACGCGCCCGGCGCCGGATCTCAGCAACCTGCCGACCTGATCAAGGACAGCAGCGACGCCACCTTCATGGCCGACGTCATGGAAGCGTCGCGCACAGTCCCGGTCATCGTCGATTTCTGGGCGCCCTGGTGCGGGCCGTGCAAACAGCTCGGGCCGCTGCTGGAAAAGAACGTGCGGGCCGCCAAGGGCGCCGTACGGATGGTCAAGATCGACATCGACAAAAACCCTCAGATCGCGGGCCAACTCCGCATCCAGTCGATTCCGGCGGTCTTCGCCTTCTTCCAGGGCCGGCCGGTCGATGGTTTCGCCGGTGCCCAGCCCGAGTCCCAGATCAAGCAGTTCATCGACCGGCTGATCAAGATGGGTGGCGGCACCGAGGACGACGGTTTGGGAGAGGCGCTGGAAGCCGCGGCCGAAGCACTGGAAGCAGGCGACGCCTCGACCGCCAGCAGCATCTACAATCAGATCCTTCAGCACGAGCCGACCAATGCCCCGGCCTTTGCCGGCCTTGCCCGCTGCCTGATCTCGGTGTCCGACTTCGCCCGTGCCCGCCAGTTGCTCGACGGCGCCACGCCGGAGCAGGCGAAGAACGCCGAGGTCATCGCCGCCCGCAGCGCACTCGATCTGGCGGAGCAGAGCGCTTCGGTCGGTCCGGTGGACGACCTGACGGCCCGGCTGGCCTCCGATCCCAACGACCACGAGGCCCGGTTCGACCTTGCCATGGCCTTTTACGCTTCCGGTAAGCGCGAAGAGGCTGTCGAGGAGCTGCTGGAACTGGTCCGGCGCGACCGCGAATGGAACGAGCAGCAGGCCCGCAAGCAGCTCGTAAAATTTTTCGAGGCTTTTGGGCCGACTGACAAGCTTACCCTCATGGCAAGACGGAAGTTGTCATCTATCTTATTTTCATGAGCCCAAACCCGTTCGACCCAACCTTCGACCAACTGCCGGAAATCCTGCCGATTTTCCCGCTTACCGGGGTGCTGCTGCTGCCCCGCGGCAAGTTGCCGCTGAACGTCTTCGAGCCTCGCTACCTGGCGATGATCGAGGACGCCTTGGCCGGCAACAGGATGATCGGCATCATCCAGCCGTCGGACCCCTTGAGCCGCGCCAGCGTGCCGCCGGTCTATCCGATCGGCTGCGCCGGCCGGATCACCAGCTTCAGCGAGACCGACGACGGCCGCTACCTGATCACCCTGACCGGCGTCTGCCGGTTCGAGACGGTGCGGGAACTGCCGATCGTGCGCGGCTACCGCCGCGTCGACGTCTCGTGGGAGCGGTTCGCCGCCGATCTGGACGAGGCGGGTCCCGCCCTGTTCGACCGGGCGCGGCTGGTCGAAGGCTTGCGGACATATTTCAAGATCCAGGGCATCTCGGCTAACTGGGATGCGGTGGAATCCACGCCGGACGAACGGCTGGTGACGTCGCTCGCCATGATCTGCCCGTTCGAGCCGTCGGAGAAGCAGGCCTTGCTGGAGTGCGGTTCCCTGTCGGAACGGGCGAGCATGATGGTCGCCATCATCGAAATGTCCGTGCTGGACAAGCGCAGTGGCGATACCATGGCGCGGCACTGACAAGACGGTGCCGACACATAGAAGGGATAAGGACGTGAGCGATACCAAGTCGGTCTCGACCGCCAAGGTCGATCCGAAGCTGCTGGAAATTCTGGTGTGCCCGCTGACCAAGGGGCCGCTGTCCTATGACGCGGCGGCGCAGGAGTTGATCAGCGAGCGCGCCGGTCTGGCCTATCCCATCCGTGACGGCATCCCGATCATGCTGGTGGACGAGGCCCGGACGCTGGACGCCGATACGGCTCATCCCTCAGGTCCGAAGACGGGTCACTGATCATGACGGGACCCAGCGAGTCGTTTGCTACCGACCCATTCGGCACGCAGCACTGGCCGGTCGAGGTTCGCTTGAAGAAAGCTGAAAAGCGGCTGGAGATCGAGTTCGACGACGGCCGCAAGTTCTCGCTGCCGGCGGAGTTTCTGCGGGTGGAAAGTCCGTCCGCCGAGGTTCAGGGCCATAACCCGAGCCAGAAGCAGACGGTGTCGGGCCGCCGCCATGTCGGCATCATGGGGCTGGAGCCGGTCGGCAACTACGCACTCCGGATCCAGTTCGACGACATGCACGACAGCGGTATCTTCTCGTGGAAGTACCTGTACCAACTGGGCGAGCATCAGGACGAGCTTTGGGCGGAGTATCTGGCGGAGCTTGAAAAGCGCGGCCTGAAACGCGATCCGCGATAGTCAGCGTTCCCGAATGAAGAAGATCAAGTCGCGACCCAGGCATTGTAGTGCGCGACGGTCCGAAGATGCTCCGGCGTCATGGCGGAAGCCCGGAATCGAAAAGCCGCGCCTTGTATAGCGCGGCTTGTTCAGATCGGCCAATCCGGATCGGCCATGGTCAGCCCCATGTCGCGACTGAAGATCAGGCGCGCCAGAACGGCTTGCTGGCTTCGGACTGGGCTTCCAGGTCGCTCAGGCCGATGTCGCGCAGCATATGCGCGTCGAGTTCCATCAGCTCGCGACGGCTGACGATGCGGTACTTCCAGGTTTTCAGTGTGTCGGTCAACCGCTGGATAAGATCAGCGGAAGAGTCGGCCGAACGTCGACCGGCATAACCGGACGTGCGAACTGCCAGTGCCATGATGTGAGTCCTCAATAAAAACGGCCGGCGTGTCTCGCCGGCCTTCCGTTCTTTCGTGATCGGAATATGGGGTCTTGCTGCACCTGCGAGAAGTGCGCCTTCTACATGGTTGACATGATTTGGCGCCATGGCTGGCCTAGGAACATTCGCCGATGCCCTATTACTTCGGGCCCAATCAACTAAGAACCGGCGCCATCCGTTCCATTGCAACTTTCAGCCTTGCCGGCGAGCTGGCGAAGCAGAGGCGGAGATAGCCCTCGCCACCCTCGCCGAAGGCGGCGCCGGGCGCCAGGCCGACCTGGGCCTCGTCGACGATGCGCTTGGCGAGCGTCAGGCTGTCTGTTTCCCCCTCCACCGAGAAGAAGGCGTAGAAGGCGGCGTCGGGCCGCTGGACCTTGACGCGGGGCAGCGACTCGAGCACGCCGCAAACGATGTCCCGGCCGGTCCTGCACCGTTCGACCATGTCGGCCAGGAAGCCGTCACCCTGCTCCAGTGCTGCGATGCCGGCCTTCTGAACGAAGCCGGGGACACCCGAATTGTTGAACTGGACCATCTTTTCGTAGACTGGCCCGAACGAGGACGGGGACACGACCCAGCCCAGCCGCCAGCCGGTCATCGCCCAGTTCTTGGAGAAGCTGTTGATGACCAGCAGCCGGTCTTCCGGTTCGGACACGTCCAGGAAGGACGGCGCGCGGCTGCCGTCATAGACCATGCGGGAATAAACCTCGTCCGACATCACCCAGAGGCCGCGTTCGCGCGCGAACTTCATGACACGGCGCATGTCGTCGGTGCCCATGGTCCAGCCGGTCGGATTGCAGGGCGAGTTGATGAAGATCATCTTCGTCCTCGACCCGCAAGCGTCGAACAGGCGGTCGAGATCCAGGGTCCAGCCGGCGTTCCCCAGCGTCAGCGGCACCTGCCGGACTACGCCGCCCATGATCTCGATGCTCGCGAAGACGTTGGGCCAGACGGGGGAGACGATGACGACCTCGTCACCGGGATCGATCAGGCTTTGGATCGAGAGCGAGATCGCGGTCATGCCCGATCCGGTGACTGTGATCCGGTCGGCGTCCACCGGCATGCCGTAGGTCCGCCGATGATAGGCAGCCAGGGCATCGCGCAGTTCCGGCAGGCCGCGTTGCCAGGTGTAGAAGACATGGCCTTCGCGCATAGCCTGATTGGCGGCATCCATCACGAAATCCGGAGTCGGCACGTCTCCCTCGCCGAACCAGAGTGGGATCATGCCATCGCGCCCCCTGCCGTATCTGGCTATCTCGTCGATCAGGCTATGGGGAAGAGCGTCGATCGAGGGACGGATGCCGGGACCTTGGGACATGGAGGAATGGCCACGAATTTAGTTGAGGAAGGCAACCGTCATACTCTGGGCTGCTTTGTTTGTATAGCGCCCGGACCCATGAATTCCTCTCATGCCGATATGAGAAAGCTTTGTTTGAAGAAGAGAAGCAGGCACGCAACCCTGGGACCGGACGCATAGGGAGAAAACGGCAATGAACGATTCCCAAGGTGACGATACGGTCCATCAGGGTGGCTGCCTATGCGGCGCCGTCCGGTACAGGACGACGGGCAAGCCCAACGACACCAACATCTGCTACTGCACCCAATGCCAGCGCCAGAGCGGAGCACCCATGCCGGCCTTCGCCAACTTCGATCGGGACAAGGTCGAACTCGTGCAAGGCGAGCCGGGCAGCTATCGGGCTTCCGGCACCGCATCCCGGCAGTTCTGCGCGAACTGCGGTTCCTGGCTGTTCTGGATGCAGGATGGCGGAACGCGCATCTCGATCACCTTGGGAAGCTTCGACGATCCTTCGGACTTCCCGGCGCCGGATTACGAGATCTGGACCGAACACCGGATCAAGTGGCTGAGCAACATACCCGGTGTCGATTCGTATCCGGGCGATAATTGAGATCTCATCCGTTCAGGCAATAAAAAACGGCGGCGGAATGATTCCGCCGCCGGTACGTTTAACGCCCCCGCACCGCTTCAGCTTGCCGCAGCCTGAGTCTGCGCCGCCGTCGTGGCGTTCTGCGCCGTAGTGGTAGTCTGGGGCGGAGGCTCCTGATCGACCACGGTGGTCTGGGCCGTCGCCGTCTGGGACGTAGGCGGCTCCACCGGCGGAGGAGCCGGCGGCAGGCGGTTCGGCTCGTCGATCTGAACAGCGATGCTCGGAGTCTTCCATTGCATGCTGTCGAAGGCGCCGCAATGTCCGCAGTTGCTGCGCCATGACTTGGACGGCGTTCCGCATTCTTTGCAGATCCAGATCGGATCCGGCTCGGCATTGGCGGCCTTGGCCAGCCAGTCGCGGGCGGCCGCGATGTCGCCGTGCTCCGCCTCGGCCAGCTCCGCCAGCATGCGGTAGACCCGGTCGCTCTGGCGTTGGGCCAGCGCCTTGCTCAGGTGGTTGCGGGCCTCGCCCCACAGCTTGGCGTTCATGGAAACGCGGGCGAGCGCTATGTGGCCGTCGATGTTGTCGGGTGCTAGCGACTGAAGCCGCTCGAACCGCTTGACCTGGGCCAGCGGGTCGGTGTCCTGGCTGATGTCGCGATAGGCGTCCGCCAGTTCCGGATGCGGCCGGGTGGTCCAGGCCTTCTCGATGACCTTTGTGGCCTTCCTGTGCTTGCCCGTGCGGGCCAGCAGACGCGCCAGCCGGGAGGCGGCCGGCGGAAAAGCCGGTTCCAGCTTGGCGGCCGCCGTCGCGTGGCTTAGGGCGGCATCGTGCTGGCCTTCGAGTTCCGCCTCGTAGCTGCGCTCCAGCAGCAATGCCGCGCGGTGATGGCGGCCCGCTTCGGAGGAGATGGCGCCGGCCTTGACGGCGTCCTGAAGCGTCTGTTCCGCCCTGCCCCATTGGGCGGCGCGGGTCTCCAGGTCGAACAGCGTCGTCAGGACCCACGGGGTCTGCGGCTGAAGCGACTTGGCGCGGCGGGCGAGTTGCAGCGCCTGCGACTGGTTGCCTTCCCGGATCGACTGGGTCAGCAGGCCGCGCACGCCGAGGAAGGCGGTTTCCGGCATGTCCAGCATGGTGTGGAAATACCGCTCCGCCGCCTTCTCGTCGCCGTTGAGCTGTGCCGCCTGGGCCGACAGCAGCATGGTCAGCGGCGGGTCGCGCAGCATGGTATCGGCCTCACGGGCGTAGCGGCGGGCGCCGGCGGCGTCACCGGCAGCCACCGCGACCATGCCGCGGGTCAGCGCGCGGTAGCCGCGATCCCGCTTGCGGACGCTGCGGGCGCGGCCGAAGGCGCCCGGAGCGCTCCGGATGCCGCGCCACAGCCGGTAGGCGATGGCCGCGATCCCGATCAGGACCACGACCACCAGCAGGAGCATGGCGAACGAGGTGTTGATGACGTAGCCCAGCCAGTCGATCGTGACGGCGCCGGGATGCTCTACGAGGTAGATGGCGATCGCTACCACGATCGCCAGCTTGATAAGGAACCAGATGGCGCGTGTCATTACTGGGTGCCTCCGGGCGAACCCGCGAGGCGGGCGATGGCCTGGCCGGTCAGCAGGGCGCCGGCGTTGTTGGCGGCGAGTCGGGCCTTGGCGTCCTCGATCCAGGGCTTGGCGACGCCGGCCGGCTCACCGGTCAGCGTTTCCAGTTCCTTGACGGCTTCGTCGAGACGGCCGGCCTTCATGTATTGCTCTGCCCGAGCGGTGACGGCGTCGGCGCCGCTGCCCTGGATGTCGCCCGCCGTGCGGCGGACGCTGACCAGGGACGATGCGGTCGAGATCGCCTTGTCCCACCACTGGCCGGCCTGGCCGGTCGCGATCACGCCGGCGCGGACGATCTCGCCCGCCACGTCGGAGAACTGCTGGTTCAGCTGGGCCTCGGTCGGGATGCCGTCGGCGGCGTAGGGCTCGATCTCCTTGAGCGCACCGACCACCTGTTGATCCTGAAGGTTGACCGCCCGCACCGCCGAAAGCTCGCCGCTGAACGGCCTGGAGCTTTGCAGGGCGGCGCGAAGCTGGCCCGCCGCCAGGACCAGCGCCTGGGCCTTGCTCTCCTCCGCCTGCCGGAGAGTCAGCGTCTCGGCAACCTTGGCGGAGCGGTTGGAGGTTTCGGTGACTTCCTGGGCAAGGCGGTTGGCTTCCTGCTCCAGCCCCGAAACCGACTGGCTCAGGCGGCTGATCGCCTGTCCCTGCTGGTCGATCGTGCCGAGACGGCCTTCCAGCCCCTGGATGCGTTCGCGGATCTGGGCCAGCGCCAGAAGCTGCTGTTCAAGCGGAACGACGCGGGCGTCGAGCGCCTGCTGGTCCAGGCCCGGACGCGGCTGGGGACGTTGCTCCAGGGCACCGAGGCGGCTGGCGAGCTGCTGCACCTGGGCTTGGACGATCTGCTCGACCTGACCTTCGTCGAGACCGGCGGTGGCTTCGGACGCTGCCGGGGCCGCATCGCCGGATGCCGGCGGCTGGCTCTGCTGGCCCTGGCTCTGCTGAACCGCGCTGAGCTGCTGCTCGAGCTGGGCGATCCGGTCGCTGAGCGGGGCGGTGTCGCTGCCGCGCGAGGCGAGCTGCTGAACGCGCTGTTCCAGTGTCGCCACCTGACCCGGCAGATCGCTGCCGGTCTGCGGCGGCCAGACCTGCGGGATCACCTTGGGACCCCATACCGGCGCCGTCACGGCGGCGCCGGAACCCAGCAGTGCCAGCAGGATCGCGAAGGTCGCCAATCCCTTGCCGCCACCCGAGGTCCGGGCCGGCTCGGGGGTGTAGACGGGCTCCGAAGCTGTAGAGGACATGGGCTCTGACGCGGTCTCGGTTGAAGAGGCGGCGGGCTGTTCGTAGCTGCGGGGCGACGTCCAGGGCGTGCCGGATGCGCCGCCCGCGACGGGCTCGACAGGCTGCTCCGGCTCCAGGGAAGTCGGGCTTGGGGTCGTCAGGGGCTCGGTGCCGGAGACGATGATCGTCGACGACGACTCCTCGGTGGACCGCTCGTCCGCAGGGGCGGCGGCATCGAGTTCCGCCTGTTCCAGCGTCACGTTGTGGCGCTTCGCGGCGGCGAGCAGGTCCGGGTGACGGTTGCTCGGAATGGCGCCGCGCTTCTTCCAGCCCTGGACGGTGGTCACCGGCATGTTGAGCTTGTGGGCCATCGGGCGGATGCCGCCGAACTTTTCGATGATCCGCTCGGCGGCGGTACCGTTCGGGTTGGCGCCGTCGGAGGACTCCGGCACGGTCGGATCGTTATCCGATTGATCGGGGGGACGGGGACTCATGAGCGGCCTTCTCGTATTCCCTGGGGGCGTTTATCGTTGGTCTGTTTTTGGCTGACTGTTCGAAGGGACTGGTTTGCGGGACTGGTTCGCGGGATCGAACTCGTTTTCTTCGGATGAGCCTTCTTCACGATGGAGGCAGGTGCCGGACGAGGAACGGCAGATCAAGCAGCGAAGCCTGATCGGGCCGCGCCGCCACCTGAATATCTTGCCATCTCACCGTACGCACTGCCGTACCTACCGCCTCGCTGAGGCATAACGCCACGACTCCGCCGAGACGCTCGGCCAATCCCGAGTTCTGAACAACCTTAACAAAGCTTTGCGCCGTCCGGGGAGAGAAAAACAGGACTGCGCCGATTGTACCGGCGTACAGAGCCTCCCTCGCCTGAGGATCGAATTCCGTCACCGGGTCGGCGGCGTACAGCACCTGACGCTCAAACCGGAAGCCGGCGCTGCCGAGATCGCCGGCCAAGTCTCCGGCGACGGCACTTCCCGCCGCGTGGAACAGACGGCCGGCGGCCGGGTCGAGCCGGGCCCTCACCAGACGCGCCAGACTTTCCACATCGCCGTGAGCGCTTTCAACCTGGATGAAGCCTTCGTCGCGCGCCGCGCGAGCCGTGGCGTCGCCAACGGCCAGTGCTGGCAGATCCCTCGCCTTCGTACGCGCTGCGGTAGCCCGTACGCCATTTGCGCTTGTGAAAAGCAGCGCCTGTACGCCATCGAGATCGAGCGGCGGCCCTTCCAGCATCCGGATTTCCAGCATCGGCTGGATCATGACCGGAAATCCGCGCTGGTCGAGTTCAGCCGCCAAAGCCTCCGCATCGTCGCGCGGCCGGGTGACGAGGATGCGGGGAGGCGGCCCGGTCACGGCGACGATCCGGTCACGGAACGAAGAAGTCCGGCGGCATCAGGCTCTTCAGCTCCTCGCCGGCGTCGCGTCCCAGAGCCTCGGCGTCCGATGCGCTTCCGCTCCGGTCCGTGCGCAGCACGCGGCTGCCCGCAGGGTCGGCAACCAGCGCCTCCAGCGTCAGGGCGCCGGTACCGTCGAGCTGGGCCAGTGCGGCGATGGGAGTGCGGCAGGAACCATCGAGCGCCGCCAGGAGCGCCCGCTCGGCCGCGACGCGGATGAAGGTTTCCTCGCAGTTCAGCGCCACGAGCAGGCCGTTGGTGTAGTCGTCGCCGGCCCGCGTCTCGATCCCGATGGCGCCCTGGGCCACAGCCGGCAGCATGATGTCGGTTTCCAGGACGGCGGTGATGCGGTCGGTCATGTCGAGACGGCGCAGCCCGGCAAGCGCCAGCATCGTGGCATCCACCTCGCCCGCCGCCAGCTTGCGCAGACGGGTCTCGACGTTGCCGCGGATCGGCACGACTTTCAGGTCGGGGCGGCGGGACAGCACCTGGGCCTGCCGACGCAGGCTGGCGGTGCCGACGACGGCTCCTTCCGGCAGATCGTCCAGATGTCCGGCGATCTCGGAGAAGAAAGCGTCGCGCGGGTCCTCGCGCGGCAGGAGACAACGGATCTCCAGCCCGTCGGGCAGCCACGTCGGCACGTCCTTCATGGAATGGACCGCCAGATCGATCGAACCGGCGGTCAGCGCCTCCTCGATCTCCTTGGTGAACAGTCCCTTACCGCCCGCCTCCATGAGGGTACGGTCCTGAATGCGGTCACCGGTCGTCTTGATCACGACGATCTCGATGGCGTCGGGCGCCGCCAGGGCGGCGTGAGCCGCCGCCAGCCGTGCGCGGGTCTGGTGGGCTTGCGCCAGCGCCAGCGGGCTGCCGCGCGTGCCGATTCTCAAAGGGTTGCTCATGTACTTTCTTTAGGACGTTATGGGACGCACGGGAAGTCCCCACATGCGTATTTGAGGCGCATGCGGAAAGCCCGTTGGTATAAGCGCTTTTAGGCTATATGTCTCGCTATCGTATTGGTGCGGCGCAGCTAGGGCATCTGGTCAGGGACGGTCGATGATAACGGAGCGACGGCAGGTAATCTTCTCGAACGAGGCGGTGAAGGAAGCTGTCCGCCTGTTCGCCAGCCTCCACCCGGACAAGATGCCGCACGGACAAATCCGGCGCGTCTGGACCGTTTCGGAGCCGGAACTTCAACTCGTGGTGCAGGTGGAGAAGGCGGGCGCCCGGCAGCTGATCGATCTCGTCTTCACCCAGGGCGAAGCGGCGGCCTTCCTGATCCTGTTCTGCCGCAAGAACAAAGTGCCTCTGCCGCGTAGCGCCGACAAGTTCCTGGAGCTGGAGAACGGGTGCCTGTCCCTGGTCATCACCAAGCAGATCCTGACCGAGAACCTTTCGTCGACGAGATCCTCCAACTGATATGATTATTCACTGACATGATCGTTCTGGGTATCGAAACGAGTTGCGACGAGACGGCTGCCGCCGTCGTCACAGACCGGCGGGAGATCCTGGCCGACGTCGTGCTGTCGCAGCTCTCCGACCACCGTCCCTATGGCGGCGTCGTCCCTGAGATCGCGGCGCGTGCCCATCTTGAACATCTCGACGGCCTGATCGCGCGCGCGATGTCCGATGCGGGCCTGGGCTTCGACCAGTTGGACGGCGTGGCCGCGACCGGCGGACCGGGCCTGATCGGCGGCGTGATCGTCGGCGTCATGACGGCCAAGGCGATCGCCTCCGTGCGCGGCCTTCCCTTCGTCGCCGTCAACCACCTGGAAGGCCATGCGCTGACCGCCCGGCTGACCGACCCGTCGCCGGAGGGGCTGGCGTTTCCGTATCTCCTGCTGCTGGTGTCGGGCGGCCACTGCCAGCTTCTGGCGGTGGAAGGTGTCGGCAAGTATCGCCGGCTGGGCACCACGATCGACGACGCGGTCGGCGAGGCGTTCGACAAGGCGGCCAAGCTGATGGGCCTGGGCTATCCCGGCGGACCGTTGCTTGAAAGGGCCGCCGAGGGCGGCGATCCCGGGCGCTTCGAGCTGCCGCGCCCGATGAAGGGACGGCCGGGCTGCGACTTTTCGTTCTCGGGGCTCAAGACGGCGGTCCGCAACCGGCTGGACGAGCTGCCGCCCGGTCCGTTCGACCCGGTTGATATCCGCGATCTGGCCGCCGGCTTCCAGGCCGCCGTCGGCGACGTGATGGTGGACCGTTGCACCCGCGCCATCGCCCAATTCCGCGCCGAGCACCCCGATGGCAATACGCTGGTGGTGGCGGGGGGCGTCGCCGCCAACAAGTACCTGCGCGCCCGGCTGACGGCGCTGACGGAAAAGCTGGCCTTCCGCTTTCAGGCGCCACCGCTGAAGCTGTGTACCGACAACGCCGCGATGATCGCTTGGGCCGGCGTCGAACGCCTGCAACTCGGCCAGACCGACACCCTGGACTTCGCCCCCCGCCCCCGCTGGCCGCTCGACCCGACCGCGAAGAAACCGGCGGGCAAGGGAGCCAAGTAACAGCCAACCCGGTTGCCATCCCGGGACGGCTCGCATAATGAAGGTGTGATCCGCCAGCCGAGGAAACCTGTCATGACCGCTGCCGATGTTGTCCCCTTCGCCCGCGTCGGCGTGATCGGCGCGGGCGCCTGGGGGACCGCAATCGCCCTGGCGGCGCTGCGTGCCGGACGCGAAACCGTGCTTTGGGCAAGGAACCCGGATGCGGTCGAGGCGATGAGGCGGGAGCGGGAGAATACCCGCTATCTACCGGGTGTCCCATTGCCGCCGACGCTGGACCTCACCACCGACCTTGGCGAGATAGCGAAGGCCGACGCGATCATGCTGGTGACGCCGGCGCAGCACCTGCGGACCGCCTGCGCCAAGTTACAGCCTTCGCTGCGGCCCGGTACCCCGGTCGTGCTGTGCGCCAAGGGGATCGAGCTTTCGACCGGCTGCCTGATGAGCGAGGCGGCGGAGGCGTCCCTGCCCGCCTCGCCGGTCGGCGTTCTGTCAGGCCCGACTTTCGCGGTGGAGGTCGCCAAGGGCCTGCCGACGGCGGTGACACTGGCGATCCGGGACCAGGAACTGGGTTCCCGGATCGTCGAGACCCTCGGCAGCCGGTCGTTCCGGCCCTATCTATCCGACGACGTCATGGGCGCTCAGGTCGGTGGCGCCGTAAAGAACGTGCTGGCGATCGCCTGCGGCATCATCCTGGGCCGCCGACTCGGCGACAATGCCCGCGCCGCCCTGATCACGCGCGGACTGGCGGAAATTTCGCGGCTTGGGCTGGCGCTGGGCGCCCGGCCGGAAACGTTGATGGGGCTGTCCGGCCTGGGCGACCTGACGCTGACCTGCACCAGTCTCCAGTCGCGCAACACGTCGCTGGGAACGGCGCTCGGCGAAGGCCGCACCCTGTCGGAGATCATGGGCGAACGGCATTCGGTCGCGGAGGGCGTCCACACATCAGCGGCATTGGGAGAACTGGCCCGCCGCCATGGCGTGGAGATGCCGATTTGCCGCGCGGTGGACGCCATCCTCAACCGGAATGCCGATATCGACGAAACCATCGCATCACTGATGGCCCGGCCGTTTCGCATCGAAGGCCGCTGATGTTATGAGTTGTTGATGTTAACAATAGTTTCAGACGCAACATGAACCTGGGAGGAATAACGATGCTCTACGTGATCACCTGCACCGACAAGGCCGGCAGCGGCGACATCCGGGCAGCTAACCGAACGGCCCATCTGGCCTATCTGGAAAGCTTCGGCGACAAGATCTTCGCCGCCGGACCGACCCTGACCGACGACGGCAGCGCCATGACCGGCAGCGTGCTGATTGTCGATTTCGACGACAGCGCCGCGGCCCAGCGTTTCACGACGGACGATCCTTATGCCAAGGCCGGTCTGTTCGAAAGCGTAACGATACGCCCATGGCGCAAGGTCCTGCCGAAGTCCTGACCTTACCCGTCTGAACGAACCTTTATCGAGACCTCTATCCCAAGGCGGCGGCGATGGCGTACTGGCTGGTAAAATCCGAGCCCTTCAAATACTCGTGGGACCGGATGGTCGCGGACGGCGTTACCCATTGGAACGGCGTCCGGAACCACCAGGCGTCCAACAACCTCAAGGCCATGCGCCTTGGCGACCGGGCATTCTTCTACCATTCCAACGAAGGTTTGGAGATCGTTGGCGTCGTCGAAGTGGCGAGGGAGTACTATCCGGATCCCAGCGACGAGAAAGGCCGCTTCGGCATGGTCGATGTCCGGGCGGTCGCTTCCGTCGTGACTCCGGTCACCCTGAAGCAGATCAAGACCGACCCGGAGTTGGCCGACATGGCCCTGATACGGCAGTCGCGCCTTTCGGTCTGCCCGGTCACCGAAGCCCAGTGGAGCCATATCTGCCGGCTTGCCGGCCTTGCCGAGGACATCGATGGCGATCGCGCTTTGTCTGCTTGAGGAAATTCCCGACGGCACCGGACGCGGCTTCACGCTGAAGTCCGGTATCGGGGAGGCTCCGGACAGCCTGGATATCCTGATCGTGCGATCGGGGAGCCGGGCGTTCGGCTATGTCAATTCCTGCCCGCATGCACGGTCGCCGCTGGATTGGACGCCCGACCGCTTCATGAGCCGAAACGGACGGCATATCCAATGCGCCACCCATGGCGCCCTGTTCGAGATCGAGACGGGTCGCTGCGTCAGCGGTCCATGCGTCGGCAAGCACCTGACACCGATATCGCTCACCGTGACCGGCGATGGTGTCGTGACGGCGCGGGATTGACGCCCGTCAGGAAGCGCCGGTGAGGCTGGCGCCGCAGTCGCGGGCGCTGTGGACGACCCGGCGGGCGACCACGCGCAACTCGGCCGCGGCGGTTGCGTAGCCATTGCCGTCACGCGGCAGCGCCCGCAGCACGGCGTCGATCGTCATCAAGCTGGTCTGGTTGCTGATCTGGCTGAGGCGGCGGATCTCGCCGGTCAGGCTATCCGTCCCACCGTCCGCACCGACATCGCTCGTCATGGCCTTGTCCCGCGCTGATTGCAAAAGTCCTGGCTGACACGAGAATATGCAGCCTTGACTTAACGGCTGGTAAATGTTGCGGAACCGGAACGTTACCTTTCGCTGGTTCGGCATTGGTCCAATGCACACCCCCTTGCGACTAATTGTCCACGTCACCACTGCAAGCCGGAAAGAATGCTGCTGTCCCGGCTGCCCTGCCATCTTCCAAGTGGAATGACCACTTTGATATCGAACTTCTCAGATCCTCGTTGTGGAAGAGCGATTTCCTAAAATATTTAGACACCGGATCGGAATATTTGGTCTATTTTTCTTTTCCTACAGACGCGCAGAACGACATCTACACTCAATATCTTTGACCATCTGCAAGTTCCTGCCGGAGTGGATTGTATGCCTCAGACATTATGTCATCGTTGACATGAACTCGGCATACGGGAGCTTGGGCAGCCGAATACAGTCGATTACTGCCAGGGACCGGCATCCCCATGGAAATCCAGTCGCCGGTGACGATCCTCGGAATATTCTGTTGAGGTAGATCAATGCGTAAGAATGTCCCCGCGCGCGATATGACGGGAGGCGGATTTCCACAGCTGGCATGGCCTGCGCGACACATGCCTCCACCACCCGAACGGCTTGTTAAAGCTGCGCCGCTGTGGCTAATCTTCCGCAGACCGAGAGAGGTTACCGGATCGATTATTCCAAGATCGACCGTCAACTGTAACCAGAACGAACCGGGGGAACCGCGAGCCAATGAACACAACGCCCAATACGACTCCGAGCAGCTTCCCGCCTCCCGAATCAGTCGCGAAGTCGGCCTGGGTCGATGCCGCAGGCTACGCCCGGATGTACGAGCAGTCGATCAAGGACCCGGAAGCATTCTGGGGCGAGCAGGGTAAACGCCTGGACTGGATTCGCCCCTATACCCACGTCAAGGATGTCAGCTTCACCGGTGACGTTCATATCCGCTGGTTCTATGACGGCACGCTCAACGTCAGCGCCAACTGCATCGACCGCCATCTGGCCGATAAGGCCGACCAGACCGCGATCATCTGGGAAGGCGACAACCCGGCCGAAAGCCGTCACATCACCTACCGCGAGCTTCACGAGCAGGTCTGCCGGCTGGCCAACGTCCTGAAGGCGAAGGGCGTCAAGAAGGGCGACCGGGTCACCATCTACCTGCCGATGATCCCGGAAGCGGCCTATGCGATGCTGGCCTGCGCCCGCGTCGGCGCCATCCACTCCATCGTCTTCGGCGGCTTCTCGCCGGACAGCCTGCGCGACCGCCTCGTCGACTGCGACAGCCACCTGCTGATCACCGCCGACGAGGGCCTGCGCGGCGGCCGCAAGGTCCCGCTGAAGAAGAACGCCGACGAGGCGCTGAAGCAGTCTCCCTGCGTCAAGACCCAGATCGTCGTCCGCCGCACCGGCGGCGCCGTGGAATGGACCGAGGGCCGCGACTTCTGGTACGACGAGGAGATCGCCAAGGTCCCGGCCGAGAACACCCCGGACGAGATGAACGCGGAAGACCCGCTGTTCATCCTCTACACCTCCGGTTCGACCGGCAAGCCCAAGGGCGTGCTGCACACCACCGGCGGTTATCTGGTCTACGCGTCGATGACCCACCAGTACGTCTTCGACTACAAGCCGGGCGAGGTCTACTGGTGCACGGCCGACGTGGGCTGGGTCACCGGCCACTCCTACATCGTCTACGGTCCGCTCGCCAACGGCGCCACGACGCTGATGTTCGAAGGCATTCCGAACTATCCGTCGGTGTCGCGCTTCTGGGAAGTGATCGACAAGCACAACGTCTCGATCTTCTACACGGCCCCGACCGCCGTCCGCGCGCTGATGCGCGAGGGCGAAGGCCCCGTCAAGAAGACCAGCCGCAAGTCGTTGCGCATCCTGGGCTCGGTCGGCGAGCCGATCAACCCGGAAGCCTGGCTGTGGTACTACAACGTGGTCGGCGACGGCCGTTGCCCGATCGTGGACACCTTCTGGCAGACGGAAACCGGCGGCATCCTGATCAGCCCGCTGCCCGGCGCCACCACCGCCAAGCCCGGTTCGGCCACCCTGCCGTTCTTCGGCGTGCAGCCGGTCGTGGTGGATAACGACGGCAAGCTGCTGGAAGGTCCGACCGAAGGCAACCTGTGCATGGCCGATAGCTGGCCCGGCCAGATGCGCTCGGTGTTCGGCGATCATGCCCGGTTCGTCCAGACCTACTTCGCAACCTTCGAGGGCAAGTACTTCACGGGCGACGGCTGCCGCCGCGACGAGGACGGCTACTACTGGATCACCGGCCGCGTCGACGACGTCATCAATGTGTCCGGTCACCGGATGGGCACTGCCGAGATCGAAAGTGCGCTGGTCGCCCACCCGAAGGTCGCCGAGGCCGCCGTGGTCGGTTACCCGCACGACCTGAAGGGCCAGGGCATCTACGCCTATGTGACGCTCAACACCGGCATCGATCCGACGGAAGAGCTGCGCAAGGAGCTGGTGACATGGGTCCGCAAGGAAATCGGCCCGATCGCCTCGCCGGACCTGATCCAGTGGGCTCCGGGATTGCCGAAGACCCGCTCCGGCAAGATCATGCGCCGCATCCTGCGCAAGATCGCCGCGAACGAGCACGAAGCCCTGGGCGACATCTCCACGCTGGCCGATCCCGGCGTGGTGAACGATCTGGTCGATAGCCGCATGAACCGCGGCTGATCTGTCGCGGAGATCGAAATTGGAGAAGGGGAGCCGCAGGGCTCCCCTTTTTCATTCCAGATGCGGCGGAGGGGATTTTCCACCCGAGAATTCATTGCCAAGCGATCAGGCATGAATCGACAAAGCCATAACCGGTGGCGGAACAAGGTTCCGCACGGCAAAGATATTACGCTTCCAGAATTACTTGGCGTCAGGATTTCAGCAGGATTATCTCGCCGTCATTCGGCGGAAAGTGGCGGACCCGATACGATTCGAACGTACGACCTCTGCCTTCGGAGGGCAGCGCTCTATCCAGCTGAGCTACGGGTCCAGCGACACGAGGCGGACCATAGCGTAAGGAAAGACGATGCGCAATGCCTTGGTGGCACGGGTTTTCGTGTCGCCAGCGCTTCGAAAGGCTCGTGGCTGCCCCACGTGGAACGACCCGAGCTTGACGCTGTTGCCCTGGCTGTCCATCTCGCAAGTGCGAAGGCATCTCGCACCAGTACGAAACAACCGGGGCTCGCTTCATGGTAACTTCCTCCGTTTCGGCAAGAAAAACGGATATTGCGCTTGTGCTGGGCGGTGGCAATGCGCTCGGAGCCTACCTTGCCGGCGCCTATGAGCAGTTGGACGAACGGAACATTCGGCCGGACTGGATAATCGGCGCCTCCATCGGAGCCATCACGGGGGCGATCCTCGTGGGCAACGCGCCGGAACGAAGGATGGAGCGACTGGCGCGCCTGTGGGACGAGGCGACGCTGCCGACGTTCCCGATGCCCTCGTCCCTAGGGCTGAAGCCGCGTCAGATCTACAACGGCCTGAACATGACGCTGTCGGCCATGTTCGGCCGTCCCGGCATTTTCCGGCACCGTTACCCCGGACTATGGTCTGCGCTCCCCTGGGTTCCCAACGATACCGCGCTGTACGATACCGCACCCTTGCGCATTACATTGGAACGCTTGGTCGATTTCGACCGCCTCAATAACGGGGAGATCAGGTTTTCGCTGGTCTGCGTCGATCTGGAAAGCGGTGAGGAGGTGTTTTTCGATACCGCCCGCGACAGGATCGGGCCGGAGCACATCATGGCTAGCGCCGCCATCACCCCGGCTTTTCCGCCGGTCGAGATCGATGGCCGGCTGCTGTGCGACCCCGGCTACACCAACAATCTCCCCTTGGACTATGTCTTCAGGGAGCCGGTCCAAGGTGACCTGACCTGCATTGCGGTCGATCTGTTCAGCCTGCGCAATCATCGGCCCAAATCCCTCGATGCCGTGCTTGAACGGACCCAGGACATCGTATTCTCCAGCGCTACACGGCGCAGCATCGCTTCTCTCAAAAGGGAGTTCGAGCTGCTGGAGAAGCAGGATCCGGACAGCCCACCGGTACGGCTGCTCCATCTGGCTTATCAGGCTGCACGGCATGAGATTGCTGGAAAGACCCTGGACTTCTCGCCGTCATCCATCCGCGACCGCTGGGCCGCCGGCCGGCGCGATATGGCGAATGGGCTGGAAGCATTGCGCCTGCCGCCGGCGTCGAAGGGCAGGTTCGATTACATCTGCCCGGACCGCGAAGCCGCCGGAGGATCGGCCGAGGCCGGAGCAGAAGGGGAAGCGACGCCGACCCTGGACAAGGTCGCCTGAATTTGGCCAGCCATGCGCCGGACGCGCTCTTCCCTCGGCGCATAGCTGCTTTTCGTCTCTTTCAATTCCACCGGTAAAATCACATTTTCCGGGACAGATATTCCCGATAAACAACACGTCGATCGTGTTCAAATACAGGGTCCCGGATGACCGATTTGTCCGTCTCCAACGCTTCCGGCCGCTTATTTACAGCCGGCGGTCCGAACACCACCCGGAACAACGGTGCCGCCCTGGTTGCGGCAGCACTGCTTGGCGCCGGTGCGCTGTGGCTGGGCGGCGCCATCAGTCCGACCCAGGCCGCCTTGTTTCTGGTCGGCGGTCTGCTGGGACTGACGCTTTATCACGCGTCGTTCGGCTTCACCTCCGCCTTCCGGGTACTGATCGCCGACCGGCGCGGCGCGGGGTTGCGGGCTCAGATGCTGATGCTGGCGATCGCCTGTGCGCTGTTCTTTCCCGTACTGGCCGATGGCAGCCTGTTTGGGCAGCCGGTGAGAGGGTTGATAGCCCCAGTCGGCACATCGGTCGTCGTCGGCGCCTTCCTGTTCGGCATCGGCATGCAATTGGGTGGCGGCTGCGCGTCCGGAACGCTTTTCACCGTCGGTGGCGGCAATACCCGCATGGTGGTCACCCTGGCGGCCTTCATCGCCGGATCCGTGCTCGGCGCCTATAACCTGCCGTGGTGGCAGACGCTGCCGTCCCTGGCGCCCATATCACTGGTCGAAAGCTTCGGCTGGCAGGCGGCACTGGGCTTGAGCCTCGCCGTTTTCGCCGGCATAGCGGTCCTGAGCGCCGTTCTGGAGAAGCGCAGGCACGGTGGTCTCGTCGCCGCCGGGACCGATGCCACGCGGGCCGGTGTCGGGCGCTTCCTGCGGGGTCCCTGGCCTATGCTTTGGGGTGCCGTCGCCCTGGCGCTGCTGAACTTCGCGACGCTGGCTCTCGCCGGACGTCCCTGGGGCATCACGTCGGCCTTCGCCCTGTGGGGCAGCAAGGCCTTGATGGCCGGCGGCGTCGACGTCGCATCCTGGCCCTTCTGGCAGCAGCCGGGAAACGCCAAGGCCCTTGGGGAGAGCGTCATGGCCGACGTCACGTCGGTCATGGACTTTGGGATCATCCTGGGAGCGCTGCTGGCCGCCGGCCTGGCAGGCCGCTTCGCTCCCGGCTGGCGGCTGCCGTTGAAGTCGTTCATCGCGGCATTGGTCGGCGGACTGATGCTGGGATACGGGTCGCGTCTGGCCTTCGGCTGCAACATCGGCGCCTATTTCAGCGGGATCGCATCGGGTAGCCTGCATGGCTGGGTCTGGATCGTCGCGGCGCTGGCCGGCAACTGGGTCGGCACGGGCTTGCGCCCCCTGTTCGGTCTGGCCGTCGAACGGACGCCGCGCCAGACCGCGTGCTGACGAACGCAGCGGCTTCAATCCCCAATCAGGTCTCTTTCCAATACGCGAGAGGGTGAGTTGCGTACTCAAACTCTCGCGACTAACGTCTCGGGGCGCCCCCAACAGGCAGACTAATTTGGGCAGACTAACTTGGGAGGAGATTCAGCGATGAGAAAATGCATGTTCATAGCGGCCTCGGCCGCTTTCCTGGCATCGACGCCGCTGCACGCCGCGACGACGGCGACGGCCACCATGAACCTTATCAGCAAGGACGGAACGGGCCAGTCGATCGGGACCGTCACGATCCGGGAAACGTCCCAGGGCATCGTGCTGGAACCCGACCTGAAGGGTCTGCCGCCCGGCCCGCGCGGGTTCCACGTTCACCAGAACCCGAATTGCGGACCGGGACAGAACAACGGGCAGACGGCAGCCGGGTTCGCCGCCGGCGGCCATCTCGATCCCGCAAGCTCCGGCAAGCATCTGGGTCCGCAGGGAGCGGGGCATCTGGGCGACCTGCCGGCGCTGGTCGTCAATGCATCGGGCATCGCCAACCAGCCGGTCGCGGCCCCCCGCCTGACGCTGAAGGATGTCCAGGGGCGCGCCCTGATGATCCACGAAGGCGGGGATAACTATTCCGACGAGCCGAAACCGCTAGGCGGCGGTGCCGGCCGCATTGCCTGCGGCATCGTCAAGTAGCCTCGGTCACTCCCCTCCGGCAACCTCCTCCGGCGGACGCACGGCGCGAAACTGCCGGAGAAGCGCCAGATCGTAGCCGATCTTCAGCACCCCGGCGCAGATCAGCGGCCAGCCGAAGGTCGTGGCGCCAAGCATCCAACCGGCAAGGGCGGGTGACATCGCCGCGGCCAAACTGCGCGGCACAGCCGTAAGGCTGGCCGCCGCCGGCCGTTCGGCAGGCTCCACGATCGCCATGACATAGGAGGACCGCGTCGGTACGTCCATCTGGGACAGCAGGCTGCGCACCACCAGGAAACCCACGGCCAGCGACAGATCGGGCGCCAGCGCCGCCAGGATCAGAAGCACGCTCGACGGCATATGGGTGAAAACCATGGTGTTGATCAACCCGAACCGCCGCGACAGCGGAACGGCGATCAGATAGGAAACGGCGGAGCACAGGCCGGTCGCGAAGAAGATGGTCCCCGTGGTGGCTATCGACAGGCCGAACCGCTCGAACAGCCATAGCGCCAGCATCGAGTTGACGACGAAGCCGCCACCGAACGAGTCGACCGAGAACAGCGCCGCCAAGCCATAGACCCGGCGGCGCGACGGTCCCAGCCTGACGGTCCGATGCTCGGCCGGCGGCCGGACATCGGGCAAGCCAGAATAGAGCCACCACGTGGCGACACCGATGGCGGCATAGACCAGGAACATCGCCTGGGTCGCCGTGCCGGGCGGCACCAGCCGGTCGAGCCATTCCAGTCCGCCGGCTGCAAGTGCGCCGAGTGCCGTGCCGACCGAGCCCACCAGACTATAGCGGGCGAAGATGGCGGTCCGCTCACGGTCGGGCGCCAGTTGCGCGATCAGCGTGTGCTCGAGCGGCAGGAAAACGCTGACGTCGCCGCTGGACGGGTTGACCGTGCCGACGAAAGCCACCAGCAGCAGCGGCCAGAAGGTGTCGAACCCGGCGAAGCAGAGGCCGGTTGCCGTCATCAGCAGGGCGGCTCCGAGCAGTCCTTGCCGAAGCCTGATCCGGTGGCCGGCATAGCCCAGCGTCAGGGTCAGCAGCGCGGAACCGAGCAGGGTGACCGTGGCGAGCAGTCCGACATCCAGGGCGCCGTACCCCAGCCGTCCAAGATGGACCGGCAGCAGAAGCGCTACGAACCCGTCGGCAACCGACCGCAGACCGCGCCCGAAGAGAACCCGCGTGATGGTTGCCCGCATGGCTTCCCTCTCGATATCTTTCTTCCACGGTGCGGCTTGGCCACCGGCCGTGACGTTCGGTAGAAGCCGCTTGCATCGGTGAGGCGTTCAGGACAAGCCTGACATCGATCGAGCCGGGACCTTACAGCGAAAAGCGCCAAAAGATGAGCAAAGCCTTTGTCCGCGAAAGTGACACCGAGGAAGACTTGCCGGACGAGCCGGAAATCCAGCCGGCCGGTAAGAAGAACTACATGACGCCGAAGGGCTTCCGTGACCTTCAGGACGAGTTCAAACACCTGATGCGGGTGGAACGGCCCAAGGTAGTGGAAGTCGTCTCCTGGGCGGCTGGCAACGGCGACCGCTCCGAAAACGGCGACTACATATATGGCAAGAAGCGCCTGCGCGAGATCGATCGCCGCATCCGCTTCCTGACCAAGCGGATGGAAAGCGCCGAGGTCGTCGATCCGACCCAGCAGAAGACCCGCGACCGTGTCTTCTTCGGCGCTACCGTCACCTATGCCAACGACCGAGACGAGGAGAAGACGGTGACCATCGTCGGGATCGACGAGGCCGACCTTTCCCAGGGAAAGATAAGCTGGATTTCACCGGTTGCCCGCGCCCTGCTGAAGGCGGAAGTCGGCGACGTGGTCGAAGTCAGGACGCCGGCTGGGGTCGAGTCGCTGGAAGTGGTCGATATCCGCTACCCGGAAGCGGCCGCGACCTAGTTAAGCGCCGTCTGATCCGGAGACGGCGTGCAGACGTTCATGGTCGAGCGCAGCTTGTAGGCGATGTCGCGAATCAGCGGCTCGGCGTTGAGGCTTTGGCCGTTCAGCAGGACCACGAGCGCCGCAAAGGCGACGACGACAGGACGAAGCCTGATCTCCGGCGGCTTGGCGCGGGCATGAGCCCAGGCGAAGAACGCGACGGAGAGCCCCCCGATCAAAAGACCGCCGATGACTTCCTCGGGCGTATGGGCACGAAGCGTCACGCGGCTGACCGCTATCAGCAGGATCAGCGTGACGGCACCGCCGAGTATGGCGATACGTTGCCATTTCGGCCGGCCGAAACCGGCCAGGAGACCGGCGCAGCCGAAGAAGATGGCGCCGAACGCGGTATGGCCGCTGGGGCTGCGGACATCCGGTAGACCGATCTCCACACCGCATGCATGGAAGCCAAGCTTGGCCACCAAGGTGGTGCCGAGCCCTACCGCGAGGACCGCTGCCCAGATCAGCGCCACCGAATGCGCGCCCTTGTACAGCAGGTAGGCCAGAATGCAGAGCGACGCGGGCAAAAGCAGGCCCGAGTCGCCCAAGCTGGTAATGGTTTGCATCAAGTCGATCATTTTGCCTGTTCAGGCTGTAGGATAGCGGCAAATTTCTTGAAAAACGGTCAATTTCGCAACTGCACATCGGATATGACGGCGGAAAATACGGAACCGTCAGATATCCCTGCGGGAAGCTCCCAAGACGCCGGGCAAGCGTTGCAGGAAGAACGCGGTGCCGATACCCCAGGCGCCGTTGACGAGAATTCCCGTCAGCATGCCCGCCAGCTGCCACCCGTTACCGGCCGGCATGCCTTTCATCGGCAGGACCACGAACCACGCGACCAGCGTCGGAAAGATGGCGCCGAACAGGAACGCCGCCACCCAGTACGCCATTCCGCGCGGGAAGCGATGATGTACCAGCGCGAACACGATGCCCCAGACCCCGCCCCAGAAGGCGGCTGACAGGAACGCCGGAATCCCGAGCGGCGGAATGGCGCGCAGGGCGTAGGGCTGGCCAGCGGTCAGGCCGATCAGGTGCAACAGCCC
This sequence comes from Skermanella aerolata KACC 11604, assembly GCF_000936425.1. GTDB lineage: Bacteria > Pseudomonadota > Alphaproteobacteria > Azospirillales > Azospirillaceae > Skermanella > Skermanella aerolata. The sequence continues at coordinate 167,795 of NZ_AVFK01000006.1, forward strand.
CAGCATGAGCTGATGGAAGATGAGGACGCCGAGGAAACCAGCGACAAAGCCGGCGACGAGGCTCCAGAGGTTTCGGTTGGCGGTCGGGTAAGCGGTCGCGGACATGCTTCTTGCCTCTCGGGATATCGGAACGGCGGTCTTGATTATGGATGACGGACTGGATGTCCGGTCACATAACGCAGTATGCCGCTCTCCGTCCCAGGCATACACCCTATGCCCCGCGCCCTACGAAGGCCGTTCAGGATCGAGCACGTCCAGATATCTGAATGAAGCGAAAAACGCGGTCTCGGCAGTCAATCCCGATGGGGATTGTAAAGCTCCAGTACGCGCCGCGCCGCCGTGAAAGCGGTATAGATCCCGACCTTGCCTATGGCGTGATCTTCGTTTCCGTCACGGTGCTTGCAACACTTGTCCTCAGTCCCATCGGGCTCCGTTCCGATAGGGGAGCCGATATGCGCCGATCCCTCATGGTTCTTCGCGAAAGCTACGATCTGTTTGATGACAAAATCGTCCAATCCGATCTTCTTGGGCTCTTTCCGAAGGAGATGGTTCAGAACGTGAATTGTCACGACGAGAGGAACGCGATCCTTGTCGCGCATGTGCTCCCAGATAAAGTAGCCGTACCAGGTTGCCGCTTTGTAGGGATCGACTTCTGTCTGCTCGATATTGAACATACGCAGATGCGCCAGGTGATAGCGCACTGCGTGTTTAGCCGCTTCATTTCTAATGCTGCTGGGAACAACGATAAGGTGCTTGTACCCGTCCAATGCTCTGTCGAACAGGTTGAAAGTTCGACGCATGTCTCGAACTTGTTCAGTCGACATGAAAGGATCTACGCGCCGAACTGCGAGTTGCTGCTGCTCCTGGAGTGGTACCGGAATGATGCTGAGAAAGCTCTACTTATGTGGGGCTGCCGGGAGCACCGCCGTAAGATCCGCAATCAAGGCATCTGCTTCTGAATTCAGGAAGTCTTCGTCATCCAAATGCCGCAGATAAGACCGCAACTCTGCGGAAGAACCATTGGTAGATGGCTCTATGGGAGCATCCATCACGGGGCCATAGGCGGCAGCGGCACATTCCTCCGCGACCATCTGAAAAAAGGCGTTTTCGTCCATGACCGGCTATGTTGCTTTCTGTTTCCCCACCATCAACGTGACGAACGCTGATGGCTGGATGCCTAAATTGACGGAATTCAGTCAATCGTGCTGGCAAAAACGATATCGTTCCCGCTCTATCGGTGCAACAATAAAAATTTAATCGATTGCTTATCTATGAATCATGTAATGCTGAATTTAGCCTTGGAATCAAAGCTTTGCCTGATAGCCCATGAACTGCTTTTTGTGCTCATGAATCTCGACGAGTGACGTGTCGAAAAGGCGCAGTCAATTTTCCCTCGAACTAACCTTCACCCTCCCGCCATCTCCGTCCATGATCTTTCGTCGGCGCCGCTCGCCAGCGGGGCCGTCGGGTTCTCGATCCAGGCGACCATGTCGCGCAGGACGATCTCGCCGTTCAAGTCGCGCATCAGCATGTGGTAGCCCTGGTCGTAGATCCCGACCGTCACCCTGCCCTTGCCGTCCGGCAGGGTCCGGGGAAGGGCTGCCAGCGCTTTTTCGATCGGTGCCTTGGGGATCACCTGCTCGTTCCTGCCGTAAAGCACCAGGGCGGGCACCGGCAAGGACGCGGCGCTGGATGCTGCCCGGCTCATCAACTGCACCAGTCCCTCGACCGCGTCGACGCGGGTGCCCTTGATGACCAGGGGATCGCGGCTCAGCGCCCGCAGCATCTCGATGTTGTCGGACGGCTTGATCCTCAACTCGCGGGGTGCGGTCAGCCGGAGCCAGGGGACCGTGTGATAGCTGACCCAGAGGGCCGCGCGCTGGAGCGTTGTCAGCGAATTCCTGTCCCAGACGGCCGGAGCCGACAGGATGACTCCCGCCGGGGCAAGCGGCTCGAACCCTGCGGGCGTCGGACCGGCCAGCGCGCTCATCGTGACCGCTCCACCCATGCTCTCGCCCAACAGGTAGAAGGGAACGTCCGGATGCCGTCCGCGTACCAGCGAGGCGACCGTATGCAGGTCGGCGATCAGGGTCTCGTCGGTCGGCCATATGCCGGGCCGCACCGTGGCGCCGAACCCGCGCTGGTCATAGGCATAGGTCGCGATGCCGTGCGCCGAGAAATAGCGCCCGGTCGCCTGAAAGGCGTTGGAGTAGTCGTTGAAGCCATGCAGCGCCAGGACGACGGCGTGGACCGGAACCCCATCCTCGGGCAGCCAGGAGCGAAGCGGAAGTCCCGCCCCATCGGGCGTCACGACCGTGTCCATCGTCAAATGCGCGGCTTGGGTCATCGGCCCCATCGGCTGGAAGGTGGCGGCGCAGCCGCCCGGCAGAAGCAGGAGCATTCCCAGCGCGAGCAGGTATGCCGCACGGTCCACGGCACGCCGCACCAGCGTCATCGCGCCGCCATCAAAGTCGGATCCCCTGCCTCCGCGGCGTGCGAGCCGCGCGTCAGCTGCAGGAAGATATCCTCCAGGTCGGCTTCCTCGGTGCTGAGGTCCTGGATGGCGAGGCCGGTCGCCTGAACAGCCGCCAATACGTCGCCGACGCGTGTCCGGCTCGGCTTGTAGCGCACCACCAGCCGCTTCGGGTCAGGCAGTTCGGCCTGCCAGCGGCCAAGTCCTTCCGGCACCGCCGTCAGGTCGCGTTCCAGATGGAAGACCAGCGCCTTGCTGTCCAGCCGGCGCAACAGCGCACTCGTGCTGTCCATCGCCACCACCTGACCATGGTTGATGATCGCGATCGTATCGCACAACTCCTGCGCTTCCTGAAGGTAATGGGTGGTCAGCAGGACCGTGGTTCCGGCCTTGTTGAGCATGCGGACCTGTTCCCACAGCATTTCGCGCAGCTCGATATCGACGCCGGCGGTCGGTTCGTCCAGCACCAGCACCGGCGGGGAGTGGACCATCGCCTTGGCGACCATCAGCCGGCGCCGCATCCCGCCGGACAGGGTGCGGGCATAGGCGTCGGCCTTGTCCTGGAGGCCGACCGCCTTGAGCAGGTCTTCGGTGATGCGCTCCGACTTCGGCACGCCATACAGGCCGGCTTGCAGGTTGAGCAACTCGCGGGGGGTGAAGAAGGGATCGATGTTCAATTCCTGCGGCACCACGCCGATGGCGGCGCGCGACGCCCGCGCTTCCCGGTCGATGTCGCGGCCCCAGATCCGGGCCTCGCCGCCTGTTTTGTTGACCAGACCGGCCAGGATGTTGATCAGCGTCGATTTGCCGGCCCCGTTGGGACCGAGCAGACCGAACAGCGATCCGCGCGGGATGGCGAGATCAATACCCTTAAGCGCTTCCTTGGCGGGCGCCCGGCCCGCCGCCTTGTAGGTCTTGGTAAGGCCCCTGACCTCGACCGCCTGGGCCGGCAGCGGCGTGGTGGCTATGGCGGGAGCGGGAGTGGAGGAATGGGCGGTCATATTCGACAGGTTCTTCTCGACAGGGCTGCCATCAAGGCTCTCGCCTGATGGATTGAGCGCTTGCTGCGGCACCACCACGCGGGCGCCAACAATCGCGTTGATCAGGCCGCGCCGTCTTGTATCATCCGGACGGCCGGCAAAACATGCCGGAACGCCGTTGCGGCGTGAGGCATGACTCTCAAGACAGGGAAATAGGTAATGCAGCCGACAGAAACAATTCAGGTGGAAACGGAAACTGTGGGCTGCGACGGCGGCGGCGGGGCGCTCGGCCATCCGCTGGTCTATCTGACGCTCGACAATGGCGGCAAGGCGGACTGCCCGTATTGCGGCCGTCGATTCGTTCTCAAGGAAGGCGCCAAACTGTCTCACGGACACTGAAGGTATTATGACGGCGGGTCGGGGGTTTCCGGAGTCGCCATCGTTTTACGAGTAGTTATTTAAAGAAAAACTACTTTTGGTCTAGGTTTCCGTCTTCCCCCTGCGGCTATTCGGCGAGTCGGAGAGGGGATTGCTACACGGTGCTTTACTGTCGGATGCCGGAACAATAAGTTAGAATTGATTCGACTTCCCGTGGTGCAATCGCTTACGGCGATCAAGAGATCCCGCGGGTAGTCGTCAGTTCCGTTCCCTTTGTCCGGTCATGCTGCGCAAAAAAAAGTCGTCTTACGAGGTTCTGATCTACCGTGACGACCAGTGGATGCTCGAGCACCTGCTGGAGGACGAGGATCAGGCTAAGAGTGCTGCCGACCGGCTGATGCTTCAGCCCACGACCGCAGGTGTGCGGGTTACCAAGAAGATCCAGCGTAACGATGGCGGCAGCGTTGCCGTCGTGGTGTCTGAGGTCATGAAGACCTCGATGCCGTTGACCCAGATCCGGATCGCCGACGGGATCGAGGCGCCGTTCTGCGAAACGCTGGAAGATTTCTACGCGCTGTCGAGCCGTCTGACGATCCGCCGCCTGCTGGCGGACTATCTGGACCAGAAAGTCCTGATGGTCAGCGAAGTGCTGCATTGCGCCGACGAGGCCGACAAGCTGCTGGGGGTCACTCCCCTGATGAAAAGCGCCGTCATGACGGCGGCCGGCAGCCACGCCCGGCTGACCGGAAGGGACGGTGCCGCGTCGCGCAACAGCCTCAACAAGCGCGTCGAGGAGATGGCTGCCCGTGCCCGGACGGCGCGCAGCAGCTATCAGCGCAACTACAAGGCCCGCCAGGCCTTCGCCCCGCTGGTGGCGAAGTTCGGCAAGACGTCCGGCAAGTCCGGCGGTTCGCGCTTCGCCCTTGTCCATGCCGCCTGCACCGAACTGCTGGGCGCGCGCGACTGGACGGGCAAGCTGTCGCGGTTGACCGACTGGCTTTATGAACCGCTCGACGATTACGCGGTCACCGTGCTGGACGGGCTGATCGCCGACCTGCTGGTCTCCAACGGAGCCATCCGCGAGCTGTTCGGTCCCGATGCGGACCCAAGCCTTCGGTTGTGCCGGCTGTTCGACGTCATCAAGGGGGACGAGACGTCGCCCCTGCTGACCCCCCTGACCGACAACCTGCGGGCGCTCGCCCATCAGTTCGACGCCGGCCGACTGCCCCAGGCCCGGCAGGCGGCGTTGCTGCACATCCAGATCCAGCTCAACGACGCCAAGGCTTCCGCCCGCGACACCAAGGCGTCGTCCTTCATGACGCTTCTCGAACGGCTGGTGACCGAGAAGGGCGTCGAAGGCGGGCCGGAGATGGCCGAGGCGCTGACCACGCGCCATGCAAGGACACAGGAACAGGGCGGCTTGACCGGCCTGAAGGAGGCGATGGGCCGGCTGCTGGCGCTGATGGGCGAACCGGGGCGCAAGATCAACTATATCCAGGCCCTCGCCCATTCCCCGCTGTCCCAGCGTCAGCCCCGCCTGATGCTGGAGGCCCTGGACGATCTGGCCGCCAAGCCGCGCCTGATCAGCAGCTTCGTCGACAGCGGATCTCACCCGGTCCAGAAGATGAAGGTGCTGAGCAACACGCACGCCCTGCTCAGCGCCGCCCAGCTTCCCGGCGATGTCCGCTCGAAGCTGATGCACATGGTCGAGATGGTCTTCACCGACTTCCTAACCGAAAACCGCATCCTGGAGAAGATCGACAACCCGGACGTGAACCTGCGGCAGCGTGTGATCAAGCTGGCGCAGCTTTGCACCCAAGGCCTGCTGACGCCCGGCAGGCCGCTGGAGATGGCGCGCAGCAGGCTGCTGACCCTGGTGTCCCGCCATGGCTTCGAAGCGATGGTGGTATCTGACATCGCCGACCCCGCCGAGCGCAAGCGCGAGCTGGCATCCTTGCAGGAACTGCTGGCGGCGGTGCCGCCCCCTGAATCCAGGACAGCCGAGCAGAGAGGCAGCGAGGGCAGTGCGACGGAAGCGGCGCAGACCCGGCTGCTCGACCATGGCGGGATGGCCGGCTCGGGCGCCGGCAAGCTGGCCGGACCCTCGTCGCCCGAGAACAGGGTCTGTCCCAGCTGCTTCGCTCCCGGCTACACGGATTCCTGCCCTACCTGCGGCTATCGGCACATGCCGAGCCAGCGCGATGGATTCATCCTGGCTCCGAACACCATGCTGACCGGACGCTACCGGATCGGCCGGGTCCTCGGCCTGGGCGGGTTCGGCATCACTTACATCGGCAAGGACGAACGGCTGCATGCCTTGGTGGCCGTCAAGGAATATTACCCCTCGATGTATTCGGTCCGGATGCCGGGAAGCTCGCTGGTCGCCCCCAGCGGCGCGGAACAGGCGGGACCCTACCGGGTCGGGATGGAGAAGTTCCTGGACGAGGCGCGGCTTCTGGCTCAGTTCCGCAATACGGCCGAGATCGTCGACGTGCTCGATTTTTTCACCGAGAACGGCACCGCCTACATGGTGATGGAATACCTGGAAGGCCGTTCGCTCCAGGAAGTCCTGAACGAGCGCGGCGGCCGCCTGCCTTTCGGTGAAGCGCTGAGCGTCATCCTGCCGGTGATGCGCGGCCTGTCCCACGTCCACGACAAGAACGTGCTCCACCGCGACATCAGTCCGGACAACATCTACATCACCAGTGACAAGCGGTCGAAGCTGCTGGACTTCGGCGCCGCCCGCATGGCGATCTCCCAGGGCGAGCAGAACCTGACGGTCATCCTGAAGCGCGGCTATGCCCCGCTGGAGCAGTACAATGCCGGCGGCCGGCAGGGTCCATGGACCGACGTCTATGCCCTGTGCGCCACGTTCTACCGCACCCTGACCGGCCAGATGCCCGCCGACTCGCTGGCCCGGATCGAGCAGGACGACCTGATCCCGCCGTCCCGCCTGGGTGTCGCTATCCCCCCCGCCGTCGAGAAGGTCCTGCTCAAGGGCCTGTCGCTCAGGGGCGCCGAACGGCACCAGGACATGATCGAACTGCTGAGCGATTTCGAAGCGGGGCTGACGGGACGGAAGTAGGCCAAAGCCCCAGAGCGTTCAGGCCGGAATGTTCAGGCCGGACCCTTCAGGCAGGACACCAGCGACGCGGCCATGTCCCGCATCAGGGTGAAGTAGAGGTCCGGACCATCGTCGAGAGCGGCGCCCAGTGGGTCCAGGGTGCCGCGCCTGGCAGGTGTCTTCTCCACGACGGTCGCCACGAGCGTCGGTTCGAACTGCGGTTCGGCGAAGACACAGGCGGCGTCCAGGCTCGAGATTTTGGCCCGGAGCTGGCTGAGCCGCTGGGCGCTTGGACGCTGGTCGGGGCTGACGGTGATCGCGCCGACCGCGTTCAGGCCGTAGCGATCCTCCAGGTAGTGATAGGCGTCGTGGAACACGACGAAGGGGCGGTCTTTGACGGGAGCCAGCGTGGTTTTCAGCTCGGCATCCAGGGCGGTCAGGCGTTCCGTCAATGAGGCGGCGTTGGCTTGATAACGGGCAGCGTTGGGCCTGTCGTGTTCCGACAGTTCCGCGGCGATGGTTGCGACCATCTTCCGGGCATTGTCGACATCCAGCCAGACATGGGCGTCGTGGGTGCCATGCTCGTGCTCATCTTCGTGTCCTGCCTCTTGGGCATGGCCATCATGAGCATGCGCATGATCGTCGTGCCCCTGTTCCTTACCGTGGTCTTCATGCCCATGGTCCTCGTGCCTTTCCCAGGCGCCGCCCTCGCGGGTCGGCAGCAGGGTCAGGCCCGCTTCTTCCATCAGCGCTACGGGATGGGCTTTTCCGCCCAGCGACTGGATCGGCTTGGTCAGGAAGGTCTCGAGGTCCTCCCCCACCCAGAACACGAGATCGGCCTGACTGAGCACGCGGGCATCGCTGGGACGCATGTTGAAGGAATGGGGCGAGTTGGCACCCTTGAGCAGCAGGGCCGGTTCGGCCACGCCCTGCATCACTCCGGTGACCAGCGAGTGGATGGGTTTGACCGAGGCTACGACCTTGACGGGATCGGCCGCCATTGCCGTTCCCATTTGGGCCGTTCCCATATGGACCGTTCCGGAAAAAATCAGCGTGCCGGCAAGGGCAAGGAGGGAAGTTCGGGCGATGCGCGCGTTCATGACGGGAGACGACCTTCGGACAGGGAACAGGTTTGCATAAATGCGTAGTCGCGAAGCGCCTACTGTTCTGTTATAACATTACATTGTCAAGCGCCGGATCGCGGCGGAGGGATTGGGGCACACTCCATGGCATCGAAGAACGGACCTCTGGTCGCGGTACGCGGCCTGAGCGTCGCTTATGGCAGCAGGACGGTGTTGGAAAACATCGACCTGGATGTGGGACCCTGCGAGATCGTGACGCTGATCGGCCCCAACGGGGCCGGCAAGACCACGCTGGTCAAATCGGTGCTGGGTCTGGTTCAGCCGTCGAGCGGCACGATCACCCTGCGGCCGGGCCTGACCGTCGGCTACATGCCCCAGCGCCTTCAGGTGGAACGGACGCTGCCGCTGACCGTCCGCCGCTTCCTGACGCTGTGGCAGAAGGTCGGCCGCGCCGATCTGGAAAAGGTGCTTGTGGAAGTCGGCGCCGCCCACGTGATCGACAGTGCCGTCCAGACCCTGTCGGGCGGTGAGCTTCAGCGCGTGCTGCTGGCGCGGGCCTTGCTGCGCCGGCCCGATATCCTGGTGCTGGACGAGCCGGTGCAGGCGGTGGACGTCCATGGCCAGATCGAACTGTTCAACCTGATCGCGGAGATTCGGCGGACGCGCGGCTGCGGCGTGCTGCTGGTCTCGCACGACCTGCATCTGGTGATGGCGCGCACCGATACCGTCGTCTGCGTCAACCGTCACATCTGCTGCTCCGGCCGGCCGGAGGATGTCAGCCGGCATCCGGAATATCTGGCGATGTTCGGCCGCCATGCCGAGGCGCTGGCGGTCTACCAGCACAGCCACGACCATCATCACGACTGCGCCGGCGAAGTCGTGGCGCTGGCTGAGGTCCGCCACCGCCATGGGTGACTTCGTGCTCGACGACTTCATGATCCGCGCGCTGGTCGGAGGCTGCGGCATAGCGCTGGTTTCCGGACCGCTGGGCTCGTTCGTCGTGTGGCGGCGGATGGCCTATTTCGGCGATACGCTGGCCCACTCCGCCCTGCTGGGCATAGCGCTGGGATACTTGCTGGGGATCGGCATGACGGCGGGGGTGATCGCCGTCTGCGTCGGGATCGCCGTGCTGCTGGTGCTGCTTCAGGAACAACGCCAGCTGGCCTCGGATACGCTGCTGGGCATCGTATCTCATTCCACCCTGTCGCTGGGCTTGGTCGCCATCGCCTTCATGGAAACGATGCGGATCGACCTGCTGGCCTATCTGTTCGGCGACATCCTGTCGGTGACTTGGGACGACATCGTCTGGATCTATGGCGGGGGTGCTGTGGCGCTGGCCGTGCTCGCCTTCATTTGGCGCCGGCTGCTGGCGATCACGGTGGACGAGGATCTGGCGCGGGTCGAGGGAATGCCGGTGCTGGCGATCCGGCTGACCTTCATGCTGCTGATCGCGGGCGTGATCGCGATCGCGATGAAGATCGTCGGCGTCCTGCTGATCACGTCGCTGCTGATCGTACCCGCCGCCACGGCAAGGCGCTTCGCCCGCTCTCCCGAGCAGATGGCGGGAACGGCGGCGCTGATCGGGATGCTGGCGGTACTGGGAGGGCTGGCGGGCTCGCTGGTCTGGGACCTGCCGAGCGGGCCCAGCGTAGTCACCTCGGCGGCGCTGATGTTCGCGTGCAGCCTGATGGTGCCGGTACCGCGCGCGGCGTGATGTGGTAGGGAGCGATGATGGGTTGGTGAAGTGAGTTGGCTCACGGCCCAACCTACGGAACTTCGTAGGTTGGGCCGTGAGCCAACGACATCTCTCAGCGCCTGCGGTTTCTTCAGTCCTTCAGGTCTTCCCAAAGCTCCTTCACCTTGGCGAAGAAGCCTTCGCTTTCGGGACTGGTGCCTTCCTTGCCGGCCTTCTCGAACTCACGCAGCAGTTCCTGCTGCTTCTTGTTCAGGTTGACCGGCGTTTCCACCACGGCTTGTACATACATGTCGCCGCGCTGGGTGGCGCGCAGCACCGACATGCCCTTGCCCTTCAGGCGGAACTGGTGGCCGGACTGGGTACCGGCCGGGACGGTGACCTTGGCGCGGGTGCCGTCGATGCTCGGCACCTCGACCACGCCGCCAAGCGAGGCCGTCGTCATCGGGATCGGCACGCGGCAGTGGATGTTGGCGCCGTCGCGCTGGAAGAACCGGTGCGGCGCTATCGCCAGGAAGATGTAGAGGTCGCCCGGTGGAGCGCCCCTCAACCCGGCTTCGCCCTCGCCCGCCAGACGGATGCGGGTACCGTCCTCGACGCCGGCGGGAATGTTGACCTGGAGGTTCTTTTCCTTCCGGGTCCTGCCGGCGCCGCCACAGACCTTGCAGGGATCCTTGATCACACGGCCGGCGCCGTGGCAGGACGGGCAGGTCCGCTCGATCGTGAAGAAGCCCTGCTGGGCACGAACCTTGCCCATGCCGCCGCAGGTCGGACAGGAGATCGGCTGGGTGCCGGACTCGGCGCCCGATCCGGAACAGCCTTCGCAGACTACCGAGGTCGGCACCCGGACCGTCGCCTGACTGCCGGTGAAGGCCTCTTCGAGCGAGATTTCCAGGTTGTACCGCAGGTCGGAGCCACGGCCGGCCTGACCACCGCCGCCGCCTCGGCGTCCACCCATGAAGTCGCCGAACATCTCGTCGAAGATATCCGCGAAACCGCCGCCGCCGAAGTTGAAGTCGAACCCGGCACCGCCGCGTCCGCCACCCCCCGCCCCGCCGTTTTCGAAGGCGGCATGGCCGAACCGGTCGTAGGCGGCGCGCTTCTGCTCGTCCTTCAGGACTTCGTAAGCTTCGCTGCAATCCTTGAATTTCGCTTCGGCCTCGGCATCGCCCGGATTGCGGTCGGGGTGATACTGCATGGCCATCTTGCGATAGGCCTTCTTGATCTCCTCCGCCGAGGCACCCTTCGTCAGGCCGAGAAGTTCGTAATAGTCCTGCTTCGCCATCAGGCCGCCAGCCCCTGCCTCTGAAACATAAAACCGCTCCGGCCGCCGAAGCCTGTCAACGAAGGCCGAGCGACCGGAGCGAAACACACAATGCCACACATCATGGACCGGGAGGGAGTGCGGATTTCAGGCCGTACTCCCTCCACGATCCGGTTCAAGGACCGGCTATCAGGCCGACTTGTGCTTCTTGTCGTCGTCGACTTCCTCGAAGTCGGCGTCGACCACGGTCGAGTCGCCACCCGCCGAACCGCCGGCGCCGGCAGCGCCGCCCGCACCCGGACCAGCCGAACCGTCGTCCTGGCCGGCCTTGTAGACTGCCTCGCCCAGCTTCATCGAGACCTGGGCCAAAGCTTCGGTCTTCGACTTGATGGTGTCGGCGTTGTCGCCGCCCATCGCCTCGCGCAGCTCGGTGATGGCCTTCTCCGCGGCGGTCTTGTCGGCGGCCGGGATCTTGTCGCCGGTCTCCTTAAGGGTCCGCTCGGTGGTGTGGATCAAGCCGTCGGCCTGGTTGCGCAGCTCGACCAGTTCGCGGCGCTTCTTGTCCTCGGCGGCGTGCGCCTCCGCGTCCTTCACCATCTTCTCGACGTCGGCGTCGCTCAGGCCGCCCGAGGCCTGGATGCGGACCGACTGTTCCTTGCCGGTCGCCTTGTCCTTGGCGCCGACGCTGACGATGCCGTTGGCGTCGATATCGAAGGTGACCTCGATCTGCGGCACGCCGCGCGGGGCGGACGGGATGCCGACCAGATCGAACTGACCCAGCAGCTTGTTGTCGGCCGCCATTTCGCGCTCGCCCTGGAAGACCCGGATCGTCACGGCGCTCTGGTTGTCCTCGGCGGTCGAGAAGGTCTGGCTCTTCTTGGTCGGGATCGTGGTGTTGCGGTCGATCAGGCGGGTGAACACGCCGCCCAGCGTCTCGATACCGAGCGACAGCGGAGTCACGTCGAGCAGCAGCACGTCCTTGACGTCGCCCTTCAGCACGCCGCCCTGGATAGCGGCGCCGATCGCCACGACTTCGTCCGGGTTGACGCCACGGTGCGGTTCACGGCCGAAGAACTGCTTCACGACTTCCATGATCTTGGGCATGCGGGTCATGCCGCCGACCAGGATCACTTCGTCGATCTCGCTCGCCTTCAGGCCGGCATCCTTGAGCGCCGCCTTGCAGGGTTCGATCGTGCGCTGCACCAGATCGTCCACCAGGGCTTCCAGCTTGGCGCGGGTCAGCTTGATGTTCAGGTGCTTCGGGCCGGACTGGTCAGCGGTGATGAACGGCAGGTTCACTTCCGTCTGCATGCCGGACGACAGCTCGATCTTGGCCTTCTCGGCGGCTTCCTTCAGGCGCTGGAGTGCCAGACGGTCGCTGCGCAGGTCGATGCCCTGCTCCTTGCGGAACTCGTCGGCGAGATAGTCGATGATCTTGGCGTCGAAGTCCTCGCCACCCAGGAAGGTGTCGCCGTTGGTCGACTTCACCTCGAACACGCCGTCGCCGATCTCCAGCACCGACACGTCGAAGGTGCCGCCGCCGAGGTCGTAGACCGCGATGGTGCCGGAGCCCTTCTTTTCCATGCCGTAAGCGAGTGCGGCGGCCGTCGGCTCGTTGATGATGCGGAGCACTTCGAGGCCGGCGATCTTGCCGGCGTCCTTGGTCGCCTGGCGCTGGCTGTCGTTGAAGTACGCCGGGACCGTGATGACGGCCTGCGTCACCTTCTCGCCCAGATAGTTCTCGGCGGTTTCCTTCATCTTCTGAAGGATGAAGGCGCTGATCTGGCTGGGGCTGTACTTCTTGCCGTGGCTCTCGACCCACGCGTCGCCGTTGTCGCCGCCGACGATCTTATAGGCGACGAGGCCCTTGTCCTTCTGGGTCAGCGGATCGTCGTAGCGGCGGCCGATCAGGCGCTTGATCGCGAACAGGGTGTTGTCGGGATTGGTCACAGCCTGGCGCTTGGCCGGCTGGCCGACCAGCCGCTCACCGCCCTGGGTGAAAGCGACCATCGACGGAGTAGTGCGCGTACCTTCGGTGTTCTCGATGACCTTGGCACTGCCGCCTTCCATCACGGCCACGCACGAGTTCGTGGTGCCCAGGTCGATACCAATCACTTTGCTCATCATTCAGCCTCTTTGTTACGGCAGACCAGCAGCGGCCCGGTACTTCGGCACCGCCACGGCCCCCTCTGGTCTAAGGTCTGGGGGTTTATGGAACGGTGTTGGGGGTTTCAACGAATTACGTCTGAGCGGAGATATAGGCAGGTGCGTGAAAGGCTGCAACCGCCGCATCCTGCCTCATTTGCACAGAATTTACCGGAAACCGGGTTCATCGCTCACGGGGATGCAGGGCAGACGCTCCCAGCCGGGAGGGGCGCGACCGGCTGACGCAGGGGCGGGCCGGGGCCTGTCACGAGGTTGATGCGGATGCGGGAGAGATACAGCGCCGGATAACGCGCGCAAGCGCAAATTTCCCCTTCGCGCCGGCCGGTCCCGTGCTCCGACACCCGGAGGACAGCTCGTTATTTGAATCGATTGAGCGACGTACCACCAACAGTCTCTATTGCAATCAAGAAGAACTGCATTACTAAATAGCAACAATATTGCATACATCCGAATTTTTGCCTGAAGTTAATTATTCCTTAAAGTAATCCCGTGCAGATTTATCACTATGCTCAATTGACAGTTGCCATGAATTTTTACTCGAGTGAAAATAATCCATCCCCTAATCCCAAAGGGCTATGTTATATGTTTGGCGTGTAAGGCGAACGTCGAGTGTTTGGGGAGGCACCGCTTACGCCGCGCGGATTTTTATGGGATCTATTTTTCAGAGGTAGCTTCACCATGACCGACAGACGTCGCGATCTGGCCCTCGCGATAAAATCCTGCCTTGACAGTCTGGCCGACGACGCCGCCAACAACGATCTGGCCGATCTCGCCCATTTCGTCGGATTGGCGTCGCTCGCCGCCGAGGAAGCGGCGCAGGCGGCCGACCCCCGTTCCAACCTGCTCGCGGCACTGATGACAGGGGAGGCCGGTCACTGCTGATACCGGCGGTTATTCAGCCCCGGCCGATGTTCAGCCCTGACCGAGGCCGGCCGCTCTTATTTCAGAATCCAGCATTCCCACGATGGCGGCGAACTCCTCGTCGCCATCCTTCTCCTGCGCCATGGCGAAGCTGAAGACGGCGATCGTGACCGTCTCGGCCATGGCCTTGCCGCGCATCCAGAGATAGATCACAAGTTTATCGCCATCCACTTCCGTCCGGGCGCTGTAGCTGGCGATCAGGCCGCCGTCGTCGAGTTGCTCGACGATCCGGTCACTGCCGCGCGGATCGTCGGGACGGACGAAATTCTCCGCCGTCTGTCGCAGGATCACGCGCGTCGCGGCGGCCAGATCCCCGTCGCCGGGCGGGCCGGCGTGGCTAAGCACCTCGCTGGTGACTCGCAGCGTCCCGCCGCCTTCCTGCGGCGGCTGGAAGACGCCGATGCCGGCCTCCTGCCCTTCCAGCCAGTCGGCCGGCAGGCGAAATCGGACCCGCTTCTCGAAAAGGATGCATTTGAAGGGCGTCGAAGCTGGATCGGCCATGTTGGAATCCGCGATAGCGAAGCGCCGGCTCCCCGGCCGGAATTCGCCGCGAGCTTACAGCAGTTACGGGACCTGACACGTGATCATTTCCGCGAGCTACAAGACGGATATTCCCGCCTTCTACAGCCGCTGGTTCCTCAACCGGCTGGAAGCCGGCCACTGCCTGATGGTCAACCCCTATGGCGGACGGACCCACCGGATCGACCTGTCGGTCGGCGCCGTGGACGGTTTCGTCTTCTGGACCCGCAACGCGGCCCCTTTCGGCGACGCCCTGGAAGCGGTCGCCGCGCGCGGCACCCCGTTCATGATCCAGATGACGGTGACGGGCTATCCGCGCGTTCTGGAATCAAACGTGCCGGAAACGGCCCGTGCGGTCGACCAGATCCGGGCGCTGGCGCGGCGCTGGGGTCCGCGCGCCGTGGTCTGGCGCTACGATCCCGTCGTGCTGTCGTCGCTGACCGACGAGCGCTGGCACCGCACCAACTTCACCGGGATTGCGGAAGCGCTGAAGGGATCGACCGACGAGGTGGTCCTGTCCTTCCTCCAGCCCTACCGGAAAACGGAGCGCAACCTGGGTTCGGCGGCGTCGCTCCACGGTTTCGACTGGCGCGATCCGCCGGTCGACGAGAAGCGGGAACTGCTGGCGGATCTGGCGGCCATCGCAGCGGATGCCGGCATGACTCCGACGCTGTGCACCCAGCCGCACCTGCTGGACGTGCCGGGCGTGTCCGCCGCCCGCTGCATCGACCTGAAGCGCCTGAGCGACATCGCCGGACTCCCCGTCGCCGGACGGCGCAAGGGCAACCGTCCCGGCTGCGACTGCGCCGAGAGCCGCGACATCGGCGATTACGACACCTGCACCCAGGGCTGCGCCTACTGCTACGCCGTCAACTCCCGCACCGTGGCGCAGCGCCGGCTTAAGGCTCACGACCCGGAAGGAGAGATGCTGCGGCCGGGCGGCTTGAAGCCTGCTATGCCGGTTTCTGGACGATGACGCCGTACCAGCCCAAACCCGGATATGTTTCGTACCCGGGGGTCCGCGCGAAGCCGATCGCTTCGCCGGCGGCGGTGATTCGGCTGCCGGTCGCTTCGTCGCTGGACGGCAGTTCGATGGTTTCCGACATGATGCCTTTGCCGTCGGATGCCGCGATCACCCTGCCCCGGGCATCGACCAGCAGGCAGCGGGTGCGGGCGGCCTCGTCGCCGGCCAGACGGATGCCGGAAACGACGGCTTTCGCCTGCGGCTCCCAGTCGAAGAAGATCCCGAGGACGCCGGCCGGCTTGCCGTTCGCCTCGCCGCCCTCCCGGATCGCGGTGGCGTATGTCGCGACCTGCGCATGGTCCAGGATGGGATTGGTGGCGATGTCGCAGGCGACATAGTCGTCGCCGCTCCGGGTCGCCATGCCCCGGCGAAACCAGTCCTCGCCCGACACGTCCGATCCGAGGACGCCCGGATAGCGGTCCGGCCTGCCGCTGGCGACGACCCGGCCGGTGGCGTCCGCTACCCAGAGGTCGAGATAGACCGTGTAGCTGCGCAGGATGACGCCGAGTCGCTGGCTGGCATGGGCAGGATCGGCGGCGGCATCGACGACGGCGCTGTCGGTCGCCCACCAGCGCACGTCGCAGCTTCGCTCATAGAGGTTGCGGTCGATGATGTCGATCGCGTTCAGGGCAAGATCGATAAGCCGCTGGCCCCGGATGCCGTCCAGGATGTCGCGCCCCAGTTCGGACAGTTCGGCGACGCTGCCGGACAGTTCGCGCGACATCTCGGCGGAGATCTGGGTGATCTGGGCGGAAATCTCCTTGACCTCGTTGGCGACGACGGCGAAGCCGCGACCGGCATCGCCGGCCCGCGCCGCCTCGATCAGGGCATTCAACGCCAAGGTCCGCATCTGGCCCGTGATGGTGTTGATGTCCCTGATCTTGCTGTCGACGACCGAAGAGACCTTTCCCGTCAATTCGATGATCTGTTCGGGCCTGCTCACCTCAACCACCTTTCGCGGTAATTTCCCGAAGAATTAGACGCGAATAGTTAATAGAAGTTATCAGTGGTGCTGTCGTATGCCTAAAGTTTGCCGCAAGGAGCTAACTTCAGGCGGAGCGGACCTCCCGCAGGAAATCGTCGACCTGCTGGTCGAGCGAACGGGCCTGGACGCTGAGGCGGTCGGATGCTTCCAGCACGCCGCCTGCCGCCTCGCCGGTCCGCGCCGCCATGCCGGTGACGCGGTCCACGGTGTCGGAAACGCGGCTTGTGCCGGTGGATGCTTCCGACAGGTTGCGCGCGATCTCCGTGGTGGCGGCCCGCTGCTCTTCCACGGCGGCGGCGATGGTCGAGTTGATCTCGTCGATCCGTCGGATGACCGTACCGATCGCCTGGATACGGCCGACGGCGTCGCCGGTCACGGACTGGACCTCGCCGATCTGGCGGGCGATCTCGTCGGTCGCTTCCGCCGTCTGATGGGCAAGCTGCTTGACCTCGTCCGCCACGACGGCGAACCCCTTGCCCGCCTCGCCGGCCCGCGCGGCCTCGATCGTGGCGTTCAGCGCCAGCAGGTTGGTCTGCGACGCGATGGAGGAGATCAGCTTGACGACATCGCCGATGCGGAGCGCCGTCTGGTCCAGCGTCTTCATGGTGTCGTCGGTCGCCTGGGCGTTCTCGACCGCCTCGCCGGTGATGCCGGCCGACATGACAGCCTGCCGGCCGATCTCGGTGATGGACAGCGAAAGCTCGTGGGCGGCTGCCGCCGCGTCCTCGACGTTGCCCGACGCCTGACCGGCCGCCGACAGCGCCTGTCCCGCAAGATCGCTGCTGTCCCGCGCCGAGGCCGCCATGTCGGCCGCCGTCCGCTGCATCTGGCTGGCGGCGCCCGAGACCTGGTCGACGGCGCCCTTGACCCGGCTCTCGAACCGGGACGCGAGGTCGAGCAGCATGGCGCGCCGGTCCTCGGCCGCCCGGATGCGTTCCGCCTCGGTGCGGCGCTCGGCTTCCCTGACCGCCAGCGCGTTGTCGCGGAAGACGATAAGCGTCGTCGCCATCTCGGCGATCTCGTCCCGCCCGCCCGTCGGGATGGCGACCGTGAGGTCGCCGCCGGCGATCGACGCCATGCTGGTGCGCAGCGTCAGCAGGCGATGCACGACGTTACGCCCGATATAGAGCCATATGACCAGCGCCGAGAGAACGATACTGAAGGCTCCGACGCCGATCAGCAGCGCCGTCCCCCGGTCGAGCAGGAGCGTCGTGGCGCCAGTCGCTCCGTCGACATTGGTTTCCTGCCGCTGGACGACTCCTTCGACGAGGGCTGCAAGGCGCTCCGAAAGGTCACGGTTGCCGTCCACGAGGCTGTGGAAACGCTTGAGGATTTCCAGCTCCTTCGCGCGGCCTTCCAGCATGTTGCCAGGATCGGATGCTACCCGTTGCATCACGCCGAACGGGCCGCTCACCATCTCGGCCACCTTCTCCGGCAACTGGCCCCGCGCCATGTCTAGGCTGACCAGCCTGCCTTGCAGGTTCGTCTGCACCACCATCAGCCGGTCGGAGTCGGTGGAATAGACGACTTCCAGGAGCTGGTTGCGCACGGCGCCGGCATCGGCGATCATCCCGGCCATGGCGCTCCGGCCCGCGGTCGCCTCAACGATCTGCCGCCCGGCCTCGCGCAGTTGCTCGGTCCCGGCATCCGGGTCCGAAAGGATGGCATGGGCCTGGTCGAGTTGCGCGTTGTAGAGCGACAACAGCGGCGCCAGCACCTTTTCGATCCGCGCATGGGCGGCGATCAGCTCCGGCACCATGGCTTCGCGCGCGGTCGTGAGAGCAACGCGCTGCTCCATCGTGCGGTCGAGTTCGCTCAGGTTGCGGAGCAGCGCCGAGGCAGCCTCGGCCAGGGCTTGGCCGTCTTCCGTCCCGTCGCCGGCGGTGACTTCCCGCAGTTCCGCAAGCCGCTCCTCGAAGACCTGCTTTCCCGCGACGATGCGGTCGGAGACTTCACGGTGGCCGGCTTCATCCCTCGCCGCTTCCAGGGCCGGCGCCAGCGCCACCAGCCGCTCCGCGTGCTGGGCGACCCGCATAGCCCGGTTCATGGCGGGCAGCGACTGTTCGGTTATGGTGGCGAGCGTCGTCTCGACATTGCCGTAGCCGTTGATCGCCACGGCGGCCGCCATCAGGGTGCCCGACAGGACCGCTCCGATAGCCAGCAGCATCCGGCCCCTCAATCCGAGCGAAAATCGGGCACCAATCCTGCGGTGCGGTGAAGCGGACTGCACTTCTGCCGACATCTCATCCCTCTACTAACTAAATTTCTTAGAATTGATCTATTCGTATCGAGAGCAGGATCATGGAACACAAATGTAACCGTTTATTTAAGTGCGGCCCCATCAGAACTATACTTAAGTCATTGGGCGTTTAGTCATTTCTTCCGTCGTCAACCTGTTGTTTGGACATTCATCATACATCTATAGTTTGGATGATTTCGGATCACGTCGATGATGATCGCAGTCTTGGTGGCATATGGCGTCCAGCCGGCGTTCAAACCTTTGCGGACGCAACATCCCTGGGGTAAATGTCTCGTACCTGGGAAGGAAAACGGACTGTCGGTCCCACCAACTAAATAATCGGAACGGATCAACCCCATGTTCGACATATCGGGCCGTCATGCGCTGGTCACAGGCGGCACCAGCGGCATCGGCGCCGCAATCGCGGCGGCCTTATCCAGCGCAGGATGCCACGTCACCGCCGCCGGCCTGCCTGCCGCCGAGGGAACCGGAGTCCCCGCCCCCGGTGTCACGACCGCCGCTCTCGACGTGACCGATGCCGCTTCGATCGACCGCTTGGCCAGCGGGCTGAGCCGTCTCGATATCCTGGTCAATGCCGCCGGGATCATCCGGCGGAGCGCCGAATACGATCTGGAGACCTTTGCGCAGGTGGTGGACGTCAACCTGACCGGCACCATGCGCCTCTGCTCCGCCTGCCGGCCGCTGCTGGCGGAACAGGGCGGCTCCATCGTCAATGTCGCGTCGATGCTGACCTTCTTCGGCGCCGGCCTCGCCCCCGCCTACAGCGCCAGCAAGGGCGGCATAGCGCAGCTCACCAAGAGCCTGGCGATCGCCTGGGCGGCCGAGGGTATCCGGGTCAACGCCATAGCGCCGGGCTGGATCGCGACGCCGCTGACCCAGGCGCTCCAGGACGATCCCGCCCGGTCGGAGGCGATCCTGAGCCGCACCCCGATGAAGCGCTGGGGCACACCCGGCGACCTTGCAGGCTCGGTGATCTTCCTGTGCTCCCCCGCCGCGGCCTTCGTCACCGGCGTCGTCCTGCCGGTGGACGGCGGCTATCTGATCTCCTGAAGTTCCCGAGACTGGCTTTCCAAGCCTGGAGGACATGACTATGGACAAGACGCCCGAAGCTCCCGAACGCTCGCTCGACCAGAGCAAGATGCCCTACCAGCTTCCCTTCCCGCCCGAGGCCGCGACGGAGATCGTGGTACCTTCGGCCCTGCCGGAGGACGAGCGCGTCTGGGTGCCGCAGATGGAAAACGTCTGGTTCCGCCCGCTATGCCTTCACACCGGACAAGGCTACTGGATCAACCTGCTGCGGGTCCGGAAGTCCGGCGTGCTGAGCCGCCACCGCCACCCCGCTCCCGTCCATGGCTTCGTCCTACGCGGCCGCTGGCACTATCTGGAACACGACTGGGTCGCGAACGAGGGCGGCTACGTCTTCGAGCCGCCGGGCGAGACGCACACGCTGGTGGTGCCCGACGACGTGCCGGAGATGATCACCCTTTTCCACATCACCGGCTGCATGATCTACGTCGATCCCTGGGGCAAGCAGACCGGCTACGAGGACGTCTTCACCAAGATCGACATGTGCCGCAAGCACTACGCGCAGAACGGTCTGGGCGGCGACTTCGTGGATCAGTTCGTGCGGTGATGTTCCTGCTGAGACGCTTCCGGCGGCAGGGTTGCCCCTGCCGCCGGTTTTCCAGTCCCGCACTCGGCTGACGCCGCGATCAGGCGGAGGTATCGACCCGGCTGGTGGCCGGGGCTTCGTCGGCCCCACGCTTGGCGGCTCCGACCATGGCTTCGCGCAGCAGGCGGCCGTGGATCGTGTAGCCGTCCTGAAGGACCTGGACGATGGTGCCGCCGGGCTTGCCGGTGTTCTCGACCTCGAACACGACCTGATGGAAGTTCGGATCGAACGGCTCGCCCAGCGCTTCCATCTTCTTGATGCCGCCCCGGTCGAACGCGGCTAGGAGCTGGCGTTCCGTCGCTTCGATGCCGACCAGCAGGTTCTTCAGCGCTTCGTCCTGCTCGCGCTGCTCGGGCGTCACGGCCTCGACCGCGCGGCGCAGGTTGTCGGCGACCGACACCAGGTCCTTGGCGAAGCTGCTGACGGCATACTTCGCGGTGTCCTCCCGCTCGCGCTGGGCGCGGCGGCGGATGTTCTCGGTCTCGGCCAGGGTGCGGAGGAGCTGATCCTTCAGGCTGGCGACTTCGGCTTCCAGGGCCGCGACCTTCTCGCCGGCCGAACCTTCGCCCTGCTCGGCCGCCGTCTCGGCGGTTGCCGCCGTGTTATCGGTGGCGTCGGCGGCGGTGTGGCCCTTTCCGTCCGGAGCGGTACCATTGACAGGCGCCGTATCGGTTTCGGCCTCGATGGGCTTCTTGTGAGGTTCGTTCATGGCAAGTACTCGGTCCGTAGATCAGGTCTGATGAATGAAAAGGATGATCGGGGTCAGCCGAGCAGGCGTCCGATCACCTTGGCGGTATAATCCACCATGGGAATGATGCGGGCGTAATTGATCCGTGTCGGACCGATCACCCCGATGGCACCCACGATCTGTTCGCGGCTGTTCTGGTACGGCGCGATGATCAGCGAACAGCCGGCGTGGCTGAACAGCGTGTTCTCGGCGCCGATGAAGATCTGCACGCCTTCGGCCTTGTTGGCGGCGTCCAGCAGGCGGAGCGTCGCTTCCTTGGTCTCGAGCGCTTCGAACAGGGCGCGGATACGCTCCAGATCGGAAAGCGCGGTGACATCGTCAAGCAGTTTGGCCTGACCCCGCACGATTAGATGCCCGGTCGAGCCGCTGCCGGCCCAGGTCGCAAGCCCCGCCTCGACCACGCGGGACGACAATTCGTCGAGCTGGGTCTTCTGCTCGTCCATTTCGCGAGTGACAGCGTTCCGCGCTTCGTCCAGGGTCCGGCCGATCAGCTTGGCGTTCAGGAAATTGGACGCGGTCTGAAGGGTGGACGCCGGCATTCCGAGCGGGACTTCGAGCACCCGGTTCTCGACCAGCCCGTCCTCCGTCACCAGCACCACCAGGGCGCGGCCAGGGCCTAAGTTGACGAACTCGATATGCTTGAGGGTGCGGTCCGTTTTGGGCGCCAGCACCAGCCCGGCGCAACTCGACAGGCCGGACAGCATGGAGGAGGCTTCGGCCAGCACTTCCGGCAAGCTGCGGTTCGATGTCGCACACTTGACGTTGATGTTCTCCCGCTCCTGTTCCGACAGGGCGCCGACCTCCAGCAGGCCGTGGACGAACAGCCGGAGGCCTGCCTCCGTCGGCAAGCGGCCGGCCGAGGTGTGCG
Organism: Skermanella aerolata KACC 11604; assembly: GCF_000936425.1. Lineage (GTDB taxonomy): Bacteria > Pseudomonadota > Alphaproteobacteria > Azospirillales > Azospirillaceae > Skermanella > Skermanella aerolata. The sequence continues at coordinate 189,892 of NZ_AVFK01000006.1, forward strand.
GGGAATAGAGCAGGCCTAAGTCTTCCAGATCCGCCATCACGTTGCGGATGGTGGCCGGAGACAGCGAGATTCCGAGCCGGCGGGAAATGGTGCGCGAACCTATCGGTTCGCCGGTTTCCACGTAGGCATCGACGATGGTGCGGAAAATGTCACGCGAGCGCTGGTTCAGTTCGCTGATCATCTGTGCTTCGACAAAGCAGACGGCACGATGTGGCGGCCCCCCAGCCGGTTGCTGCCGGCCCATGTGGCCGAACACCCAATGTAGTCAAGGCATTCGGGCGAATCAACGGCGCGACGGAGCACGTTACGGCGGTGTGCGGGCTGGACTGGCGGGTTCCGACCCGCTAGCTTGGCCCACCGCGTTCAACCCATTGACGGATTTCAGCACCATGCGTCCCTCCGGCCGCCAACCAGACGCGCTGCGTCAGATCAGCCTGGAACCCGGCTTCTCGAAACATGCCGAGGGCTCGTGCCTTGTCCGTTTCGGCGATACCCATGTGCTTTGCACCGCCAGCGTGGACGATCGCGTCCCGCCGTTCCTGCGCCACACCGGCTTGGGCTGGGTCACGGCCGAGTACGGCATGCTGCCGCGCTCGACCAATACCCGCACCGACCGCGAGGCGGCCAAGGGCAAGCAGTCGGGCCGTACGCAGGAAATTCAACGGCTTATCGGCCGCTCGCTGCGCGCGGTCACCCACCGCCAGGGCATGGGCGAGTTGCAGATCAAGGTGGACTGCGACGTGATCCAGGCCGATGGCGGCACCCGCACGGCGGCCATCACCGGCAGCTACGTGGCGCTCCATCTGGCCTTCCAGCACCTCGTCAAGATCGGCAAGCTGAAGGCGGTGCCGTTGACCGACTCGGTAGCCGGGATTTCCGCCGGCATCTTCCAGGGTGCGGCGGTGCTCGACCTCGACTATGCCGAGGATTCGACAGCGCAAGCCGACACCAACTTCGTGCTGACCGGCAGCGGCGGCATCGTGGAAGTCCAGGGCACGGCGGAAGAGAAGCCGTTCAGCCAGGAGCAGTTCCTAGAACTGCTGGCCTTGGCGCAGAAGGGCATCGCCGAGCTGACCGCCTTGCAGAAGGCGGCGCTGGGGCTTTGAGCCGGCTGGGGAGACCGGTCCGGCTTGATCGGACCGGTTCGGCTTGGCGAAACTGAGCTTGGGAGTTCGAATGACCAGGAAGTTCGACGGCGACACGCTGGTGGTCGCCAGCCACAACAAGGGCAAGGTCCGCGAGATCGCGGCCCTGCTCGGCCCCTATGTGGCGACTTTCCGCTCGGCGGCGGAGCTTGACCTGCCCGAGCCGGAGGAAACCGGCGACACCTTCATCGCCAATGCCGAACTGAAGGCCCGCGCCGCCGCGACGGCGTGCGGGCTGATCGCCCTGTCCGACGACAGCGGTCTGGTGGTGCCGGGGATCGGCGGGCAGCCAGGGATCTACTCCGCCCGCTGGGCTGGACCTGACAAGGACTTCTCCGCCGCGATGGAGCGGGTCAACCGGGAACTGGGCGGCGGAGACCGGACCGCTTACTTCGTCAGCGCGCTGACGCTGGCATGGCCGGACGGCCATTGCGAATCGGTCGAGGGCCGGGTCTACGGCAAGCTGGCATGGCCGGCGCGGGGCGCCAACGGGTTCGGGTACGACCCGATGTTCGTTCCGGACGGCTACGAGGTCACCTTCGGCGAGATGGACCCGGCTGAAAAGCACCGGATCAGCCATCGCGCCGACGCCTTCCGGCAGCTCGTGGAGCGGTGTTTCGCCTGATGGCGCCGATAGATGAGGGACCGGGGTTCGGGATCTATGTCCACTGGCCTTTCTGTCTGGCCAAATGCCCGTACTGCGACTTCAATAGCCATGTCCGCGCCGGCGTCGATCATGCCCGCTGGCGGGAAGCGCTGCTGTCGGAGCTGGACCACTATGCGGCCCTGACGCCGGGGCGGACCGTGACGTCGGTCTTCTTCGGCGGCGGCACCCCGTCCCTGATGGAGCCGGCGACGGTCTCCGCCTTGATCGAGCGGATCGGCCGGCACTGGGCGCTGACGCCGGGGCTGGAGATCACGCTGGAAGCCAACCCGACCTCGGTCGAAGCCGGGCGCTTCGCCGGATTCCGCGCCGCCGGGGTCAACCGGGTATCGCTCGGCATCCAGGCGTTGGACGACGCCTCGCTGAAATTCCTGGGCCGTGCCCACAGCGCCTCGGAGGCGCTCGGCGCCATCGGGCTGGCGGCGCGCCATTTCGACCGCTTCTCGTTCGACCTGATCTACGCCCGCCCCGGCCAGTCGGTCGCCGACTGGGAGGACGAGTTACGGCGGGCATTGGACCATGCGGTCGGGCACCTCTCGGTCTATCAGCTCACGATCGAGGAAGGGACGCAGTTCCACACCCTGCACAGCAGGGGCGCCTTCGCCATTCCCGACGACGAGTTGGCCGGCGACCTGTACGAGGCGACGCAGGCTGTGCTGGAAAGCGCCGGACTGCCCGCCTACGAGATCTCCAACCATGCCCGGCCGGGCGAGGAGTCGCGGCATAACCTGACCTACTGGCGCTACGGCGACTATGTCGGCATCGGTCCCGGTGCTCATGGCCGGCTGACGCTGGACGGTACGAAATACGCGACCCGCGCCCACCGAGCGCCGGAAGCATGGCTGGATCTGGTCGCCCGCAATGGTCACGGCGGCCACGCGTCCGAGGAAGTCGCTGCGCCAGAGCGTCTGATCGAGTTGCTGATGATGGGGCTGCGGCTGCGCGAAGGCGTCTCGCTGGACCATCTGCGCCGGGAAACCGGGCTAAGCGCCGCTCAGGCGCTCGACCCCGGAGGCCTCCGCCGGATGCAGGACGGCGGTTTCGTCGAGCTGACGGCGGAACGCCTGCGGGCGACAGCGGCGGGCCGGCAGCGGCTCAATGGGCTGCTGGCGCAGTTGCTGCCGGCCTGATCGCCAGCGATAGAGCCGTAGGTCGGTGTAGAGCGAAGCGGCACCCGACAAGCCGGCGCGTCGGTGTCGGGTGCCGCTTCGCTCTACACCGACCTTTGAATTACGAATGTGCCCTAGAATCCCAAAGCCTGGAAGCTGCTGGGGGCGGGGTCGATGACGCGGTTGCCGCTGGGGGTTATCTCCATCACGGACAGGCCGCGTTCCACCAGACCTTCGGGCCGCAGGCGGAAGATGCCGTCGACGCCGGCGAAGCCGTTGGGATTGGTCAGGGCCATCGGATCGAACGGGGCGGGACCGCCGCTGCGGGCGAGAACGGCGGCCAATGCCGCCGCATCGTAGGCCAGCGTCGCGAGACGCGGCGGACGGCGGCCATACACGGACTCGAACCGCTGTTCGAAGTCGCGGCGGGCGGACGGATCGGGGGCGGCGTACCAGCCGCCGACCAGAGCCGGTTCGGTTCCCAGCGTGGGATCGTCCATGTTGGCCGTGCCGAGCAGCCGGACCTGCGCCGGATCGATCTGGAAGGCCGGCAGCAGCGAGGCGGCGCTGCGCAGCTTCGGCCCGCCTTCGGTCATCATCACGCCGTCCAGGCTGCCCGGTCCGCCCGAAGCCAGCGCCTGCACCACGGCCGAGAAATCGGTGTTGGCGGCGTCGTAGCGCTCCGTCCGGACGACGCGGGCGCCTGCCTTGCGGGCGGCATCGTTCAGCGCGGTGCTGACAACTTCGCCATAGGCGTTGCGGGGCACCATGGCGCCGATCCGGTTGACGCCCTGCGAGCTGGCGTAGGAGACCACCCGGCGGACTTGGTCGTCGGGCGAGAAGCCGATCGTCCAGACGCCGCTGCCGGCTTGGCTCTGGTCGTTGGAGAAGGAGATCATGCTGAGCCTGGCGCCCTGCACCGCCGGCCGGACAGCGCCGACCGAGGACGAATACAGCGGTCCCAGGATAAGCTGGGCGCCTTCCGCGATGGCGGCGCGGGCCGCTTCGGTGGCGCCGCCCGGCGTTCCCTTGGTATCGCGCGGTATGAGCTGGAAATGGTCGTCGCCAAGGTCGAACATGGCGAGCTGGGCGGCATCCAGCATGCCCTGCCCCAAGTCCGCCGCATTGCCGGTCAGCGGCACCAGCAGCGCCACCTTGATCGTCCGGTCGACCGGCGCCAGCGGCTCGAGCTGTTCGGAAACGATGGAACCGGGTGCCGGAGCTTGCGCCTGCGGCGGTTCAGGTCTTACGGTGGGCGCACAGGCGGCCAGCGCGAGCAGGCCGACCGCCAGCCGAACCGGCTTCAATACATCCGGGAAAGTCGCCAAACGTGTCACCGACAGACTCCAATTCGATACGGGCAGGCGAGAGCGAGGAAGGTACCCAAGCCGAGGTCGCAAGTAAACCGGACCCGGGGCTTTACCTTGTCGCCACTCCAATCGGAAACGCAGCCGATATAACGCTACGAGCCCTTGGCGTGTTGCGAGCCGCCGACGCCATCGCCTGCGAGGACACGCGCGTCACCCGCAAGCTGCTGTCGGCGCACGGCATCGGCACGCCGATGATCTCATACCACGAACACAATGCCGCGAAAATGCGCCCCGTCCTGCTGGAGCGGCTGGGATCCGGCGAAACGATCGCCCTGGTTTCCGACGCCGGCACGCCGCTGATCTCCGATCCCGGCTACAAGCTGGTGCGGGAATGCGTCGCAGCCGGGCTGCCGGTCACCACCCTGCCCGGCGCCTGCGCGCCTGTCACGGCACTGGTGCTTTCCGGATTGCCAAGCGACCGCTTCCTGTTCGCCGGCTTCCTGCCGCCGAAATCGGCGGCGCGGCGCTCGGCCGCCCATGAACTGATGGGCTTGAAGGCGACGCTGATCTTCTTCGAGTCGAAGGAGCGGCTGGCCGCCATGCTGACCGACCTCCACGCGGTGCTCGGCAACCGGGAGGCCGCCGTTGCCCGCGAACTGACCAAGTATTTCGAGGAGGTCCGGCGGGGCGATCTCGCCACCCTTGCCGCCCACTACACCGAACAGGGACCGCCCAAGGGCGAGATCGTCGTCGTGGTCGGTCCCCCTGCCGAGGGATCGGGGGCCGTGGACGAGGCCGCCGTGGACCGAGCCCTGGCGGCGGCGATGGCGCGCATGAGCGTCCGCGACGCGGCATCGGAGGTGGCGGCCGAAACCGGCTGGCCGCGCCGTCAGGTCTATGCGCGGGCGCTCGAACTGGGACGGGCCGCCGCCGATGCTCCTCCGCCCGACGGTGAGGATGATGGCGGTTAAGGCGGCGGCGGTTAAGACGGGGGCGGTAAAAGTCAGGATGGGCAAGCCGAGGCCGGCGGACCCAAGGCGCCTCAAGGCCTGGCGGCGCGGACGCTGGTCGGAAGCGCTATGCCGGCTGGCGCTGCGGCTGAAGGGCTACCGCATCCTGGCGCAGGGATGGCGCTGCCATCAGGGGGAGATCGACATCGTGGCCAAGCGCGGCGGCACCGTGGTCATCGTCGAGGTCAAGGCGCGGAATACGCTGGAGGCGGCGAACTGCGCCCTGTCGGCCCGGCAGCGCCAGCGGCTGGAACGCGCTGCCGCAGCCTTCGTCGCCCGGCACCCCGACCTGACCGGCCTGCCCGTCCGCTTCGACATGATGCTGGTGACGCCCCGCCGATGGCCGAGCCATCTGGTGGATGCATGGCGGGAAGGCTGCCTTTAAGCCGGAGCCGGCTTCGCCGCTTGCGGCATAAGGTTGTCGACCTTGGCTGGAATATGCTCTATGTCCGCCTTGATCGTCATATCCGCCTTAATCATCGGTAACCGACCTCGGACGGAGCGAGAACAAGACCCGTGATCAGCCGCCTGGAAGCAAAAGACCTCCTGCGCCATATCGGAACTCAGCCGGACGAAGACATCGATCTGGCCGAAGCGGCCCTGGCGCTGGCGGCACTTGACCATCCCGACGTATCGCTCCAGCGTTACCGCGACCATCTTTCGCTGCTGGCGGAACAGGTCGGGGAGTTGAACCCTCCCGATGCGGATACCCTGGAAGGCCGCGTCACCGCCTTGCAGGACGTCCTGGTCGGACGCCATGGCTACGAGGGCGATACGCTCACCTACGACGACATCCAGAACGCCAACATGATGCAGGTGATCGACCGGAAGAAGGGCCTGCCCGTAGCGCTCGGCATCCTGTTCATACAGACCGCCCGTGCCCAGGGCTGGAGCATCAGCGGCCTCAACTTTCCCGGCCACTTCCTGGTCAGGCTGGAATATGCCGGCGAACGGATCATCATCGACCCGTTCAACCAGGGTCAGACACGCTCCGTGATGGAATTGCGCGACTTGCTGAAGGTGGCGGCCGGGGCCGATGCGGAACTGACGCCGGAATACTACGCCACGGTCGGCAACCGCGATATCCTGCTGCGCCTTCAGAACAACCTGAAGCTCAGGTTCATGAAGGCGGACCGGGTGGACAAGGCGGCCGAAATCCTTGACGGAATGCTGCTGTTCGCACCGGAAGAGGCGATGCTGTGGCGTGAAGCGGGCCTGCTGAATGCCCATATCGGCAACCTGAACGCAGCGGTCGGCGCCCTGGAGACCTTCATGACGCTGGGCGGCAACGATCTGCTGCGCCACCAGACGGCCCTGCTGATCCAGCAGCTCAAGACCCGCCTGAACTGACTTCCGACCGTTTTCAATATTCTCAGCCTTGCTGACCCGCGGAGTGTACCCCGATGAGCCTCGCCGTCGCCATCCAGATGGACCCCATCGAGAGCATCAACATCGATGCCGACAGCACCTTCATGATGGCGCTGGAAGGACAACGGCGCGGGCACGCGCTGTTCCATTACCTGCCTCAGCACCTGAGCTTCCGGAACGGCCGGCTGTACGCGCGCGTACGACCCCTGGAAGTTCGTCGGGAGTACGGCAACCACTTCAGCTTCGGGTCGGAGCAGACGATCGATCTGGCGACCATGGACCTCGTCCTGATGCGCCAGGATCCGCCGTTCGACATGGCCTATATCACGGCTACCCACCTGCTGGAGCACATCCAGGCCAATACTCTGGTCGTCAACGACCCGGTCCATGTCCGGAACGCACCGGAGAAGCTGTTCGTCACCCACTTCCCCGACCTGATGCCGCCGACGCTGATCACCAGCGACAAGGCGGAGATCCTGTCGTTCCGGGCCGAGTACAAGGACATCATCGTCAAGCCGCTGTTCGGCAATGGCGGCGCCGGCGTGTTCCACCTGAAGCCGGACGACGAGAACCTTGGATCGCTGCTGGAAATGTTCACCCAGCTCTACCGCGAGCCGGTCATCATCCAGAAATACCTGCCGGAGATCCGGCAGGGCGACAAGCGGATCATCCTGATCGACGGCGAACCGGGCGGTGCCGTCAGCCGGATCCCCGTCAGCGGCGAGGCACGGGCCAACTTCCACGCCGGCGGCGGCGCCCAAAAAACCACGCTGACCAACCGCGAACGCGACATCTGCGCCGCGATCGGGCCGACGCTGCGGGAAAAGGGGCTGGTCTTCGTCGGCATCGACGTGATCGGCGACTACCTGACCGAGATCAACGTGACCTCGCCGACAGGCATCCAGGAGATCAACAAGCTGGACGAAGTCCAGCTCGAGGTCACCCTGTGGGACGCGATGGAACGCCGCTACCACGAACAGCACGCCGGCCAGCCCGTGTGAGCGGGCCGCTTTTCACTCTTCGTTGACGAAGGCGCAGTACTTGTCGGCGAGGGCGGCCACCGCCGCATCGTAGAGGCGCTTGCCATGCTCCGGCGTGGCAAGACCGGGGTTCGAACCGATGCGGCCGTCGGGGAACCGACGGCGGTAGTCGCGGGCGTCGTAGAACATGCTGCTGGGTGCTGTCGGCGGATCGAGCGGTGCGGTCTTGATGTGACCGGGGTAGAGATACTGGACGACGGACACTTCGCTGGGGGTGGCGTGGCTTCCTTCGGAGGCGCCGAACAACTCCCTGCTCAGCTTGTGGACGCTCTCGTTCTCCCACCAGCTTATGACCTTGCAGCGAATATCGGGCGCGCTCGGCCCCCACGCCGCCCGCAGTTCGGCATGGATTTCCTGAAAGGCCGCCCGCACCGTCGCGATGTTGCCGCCATGGCCGTTGACGAACAGGAAGCGCTGGAAGCCGTGCTCGGCCAGTGCCGTGACGTAGTCGCGGATGACCAGCATCAGGGTCGATGGCCGCAGCGTCATCGTGCCGGCGAATTCCATGTGGTGCGCCGCCATGCCGACGCCGATATTGGGCGCCACCAGGGCGCCTGTGGCTTCGCCGACGCCCCAGGCTATGTGCTCGGCGCAGATCGCGTCGGTGCCGATCAGCCCGTTGGGGCCGTGCTGTTCGGTGGAGCCGATCGGCATGATGATGCCGCGCGACGTCTTCAGGTAGGTTTCGACCTCAGGCCAGGTGCGGAGTTGAAGGCGCATCGTCCATCCCGTTGTTTTCCACCCGACGGCTGTGTCGAAAACCCGTCAGGCCTGCCGTAACACCATGGTAACGCCGGCATCGCTCTGCAATGTTCCATTCAGCGTCCAACGTCCGCGCTGAAACTGGAAAGTGTCGAAACGGGCGGTCGGACGGCCGCTGCCATGCAGAAGCACGACCGTATCGCCGTCGACCCGCCAGCGGGTCTCGGTCGCACGGCCCCCTTCGATCCCGCCATCGGACACGAAGCGGAGGGTGGCGAGGAATTGGCCGTAGCCGTCCTCGAGCGCCCATTGTCCGGCGGAAAGGTCCACCGGGATCGGCAGGGAGGACGGAGCGGCGGCTATGCCGGCGGGAGCGGCGACTGGATCGTTGGGGCTGCGGAGCACCCATGTCGTGCCGCCCGCCGCCGTATCGGTCCCGGTGACGGTGGCGCCCGACTGATCCTGTCCGGCATCGGTGAAGCGCACGGTCGGTCGGCCTTCGGCGTCATAGAAGGTCAGGGCGCCGTTCTCGGCCGACCAGAAGCGCGCTTTAGGATCGGTATCGCCACCGATCCCGCCATCGGGCGACAGCGTGATCCGGGAAGCGGAACCGCTGTCGGCGGGTCCGAACTTCCAGGTAGTTCCGGCAAGTCCATCGGTGGTGAGGGACGTGCCTGACGTCTGGAAAGATGCCTGGGACTGGAACGGAACCGGCTCCGGGACCGGATCCGACTGGGGTAAGGCCTGTGGTGCGGCCTGGGCGCCGTTGCCGTCGACGATGCGGAGGCTGCCGACCGGCACCGTGCCGTACTGGCTGGAGAAGGTCAGCGTCCAGCCGTTGCCCTGCTGTTGGGAAACGCCGGAGATGACGTGGTCGCCCGTGTCATAGATCGTCACCGTGCCGCCCATATCGACGGCGAGTCGGTTGACGTGGCCGAAATAGGCGTAGCGGATGTCGTTCTGGCCACCGCTGGAGTTCGGCTGGCCGAATTCCGAAGGCCACCACGAACCGTAGTTCCCGAACGAGCCGAAGGACGAGCCCGAACCCTGTGCCGGTTCCTGAAACTGGTTCAGGTCACCACCGAGCAGATAGGACAGGTCGTTGCAGACGCCGTCGACCTTGGCCTTCAACGCGTTGTTGAACAAGTCGCTGACCATCGTCATGCCGCCGCGCATCCACTGGCCGGCACCGCCGAAATCGGGATGGCTGAACTGGGCCATGGTGCCGCCGCCCCGTTGCAGGGCGTCGAGCATGGTCAGGACGCCATCGGTGCTGGCGCCGTGGCGCTGGGCGATCTCGGCAATCTTCGCCTGCCCTTCAGAAGTCAAATTCCGCATCGCCGGCAAACCCGTCCACAAATTTTCATGCATGACCGCCTATTACCATGCACGCAAAATCCGACAAGGCGGATTCCATCACCGGCGCGGCAATGCTGGCCTGATTAAACAGATAACCTGCATCGGCCGCCTCACCGCTTCCCTGCGGCAATCCGACCACGTGCGGAGAGGCTGGGATATGCCTCCGCCCCTGGCGGTTGGATCGTATTCGGCATACAAGAGCGTGTGCCATGAAGCGGGAGGCCTCACGTTGGTTGCGCGAGTGAATACGGTGGCCTTCCAGGGCATCGAAGTCCTGGATATCGACGTGCAGGTCCAGCTTTCGGGCGGCGCGGTCGCCTTCAACGTCGTGGGGCTGCCGGACAAGGCGGTCGGCGAAAGCCGGGAGCGCGTCCGTTCGGCCTTCTAGGCCTTGGGCCTGTCGCTGCCGGCCAAGCGCATCACCGTCAACATGGCGCCCGCCGACGTCCAGAAGGAAGGCAGCCATTACGATCTGCCGATAGCCCTGGGCCTGCTCGTCGCCATGGGCGTCCTGCCAGGGGAAGAGATCGCCGGCTATACCGCCCTGGGTGAACTGGCGCTCGACGGCAGCCTGACCGCCGTCGCCGGCGTCCTGCCGGCCGCCATCGGCGCCGTATCCCACAAACGTGGACTGATCTGCCCGGCGGCCTGCGGCAGCGAAGCCGCCTGGGCCGCCGATCTGGAAGTACTGGCCCCGCCGACCCTGCTTGCCTTGATCAACCACTTCAAAGGGACACAAGTGCTGGCCCAACCGAAACCTCATATGGAAGAGGTGGCGCCCGGCATGCGCGACCTGCGCGACGTCAAGGGCCAGGAAACGGCGAAGCGCGCTCTGGAGGTCGCCGCGGCTGGAAACCACAACCTCCTGATGGTCGGTCCTCCAGGCTCGGGCAAGTCGATGCTGGCTTCCTGCCTGCCGGGCATCCTGCCGCCGCTGGACCCGACGGAAGCGCTTGAAGTATCCATGATCCACAGCGTCGCCGGGCTTCTGCAAGGCGGCAGGCTGCTGCGCAATCGCCAGTTTAGAGAGCCGCACCAGGGGACTAGCCTGCCGGCGCTGGTCGGGGGCAGCTCCAAGGCCAAACCCGGCGAGATCAGCCTGGCGCACAACGGCGTGCTTTTTCTCGACGAACTGCCTGAATTTCCAAGGCAGGTGCTCGAAGCGCTGCGCCAGCCGCTGGAAACCGGCCGCGTGACGGTGGCGCGGGCGAACGTCCATGTTACGTATCCGGCACGCTTCCAGCTCGTCGCCGCGATGAACCCGTGCCGCTGCGGCTTCCTGGACGACCCGTCACGCGCCTGTGCCCAGGCGCCCAAATGCGCGGTTCAGTACCAGTCGAAGATCAGCGGCCCCATGTTCGACCGGATCGACTGTCATGTCGACGTACCGCCGGTCAGCGCCGCCGATCTGAGCCTGCCGCCGCCGGCGGAAGGTAGCGCCGAGGTCGCGGCCCGAGTCGCCGCCGCGCGGGCTACCCAGTCCGTCCGGCTGAAGGAAGCCCATACCGGACACGGCCAAGCACCCCGGACCAACGCGGAAGCGGACGGCGACCTGCTGGAACGGATCGCGGCGCCGGACCAGCCGGGCCGCAAGCTGTTGACGGAAGCTGCCGAGCGCATGCGGCTATCGGCGCGGGGTTATCACCGCGTTCTCCGCGTCGCCCGTACGCTGGCCGATCTGGAGGACAGCACGGGGGTACGCCGGCATCACGTCGCGGAGGCGCTGAGTTACCGGCGCGTGAGCCCCAGCCGCTAGGCTGCGTCGGGCGAAGCGATTAGATGTCGCACGGCTTGCGCCGGTGCGGAGTCCTGTTGCACAGTTTCAGGGAAAGCGTTTCTACCCGGCTCCTACGGAAATCCTGAATCATGGCCGCCATCCTTCAGCACAAGCATTACCGTCCCGGCGACCTCGTCTTCCGCAAGGGCGATCCAGGCGACCACCTTTATCTGGTCGAACGCGGCTCGGTCATCATCTGGACCGGCACCGAGGCCGACAAGCACGTTCTGGGCGAGGTGAAGTCGGGCGGGCTGTTCGGCGAGATGGCAATCCTGAACCGCAGACCCCGCATGGCAAGCGCCAGCGCCGCCGGGGAAACGCAACTGCTGGAGATGCCCGCCAGCATGCTGCGCCAGACGATCAACCGGGCGGACCCGCTGCTGGTCCAGCTCATCAACGGGCTGATTCACAACCTGCAACGGGCCGGCGGCGCCGTGGGAGATGGAGACGGACAGGTTTGAGTTCGGTACAGGCACTCGCCAAAGACGTCAGGTTCCTGGCGGGCATATCGCTTCACTGGAGTTGACGGCTGCCGGAATATGGAGCACTTGTCGGCTCCTTTCCCGATTACCTTCAGGAGTTCTTCGTCATGGTCGCCGCTTCCCTGCTCGCCGCGTTCTGGGCGGCCTTCGCGCTGGCATTGATCAGCCCAGGGCCGAACTTCGCCGTGCTGCTGGGCACCGCCATGCAGAAGGGCCGCCCCGCCGCCCTAAAGGTGGCGATGGGCATGGCCATCGGGGAGACGGTTTGGGGATTCGGCGCGGTATTCGGCGTCGCCATGCTGGCGGCGCGGAACCCATGGATCGAGACGGCGCTGCGTGTCGGCGGCGGTCTGTTCCTGCTGTATCTGGCCGCGCTGTCGATCCGGGCGGCCTTGAAGAAGGGCGATAGGGCCGATGCATTGCCGGCGCCCGAGAATGACGCGGCAACCGCCACTTCGGCCAGGGGAAGCGTGATGCGCGGCTTCGGGCTGATGCTGCTCAACCCGAAGGCCGGCGTGTTCTGGGTATCGCTGACCAGCGTGTTCCTGACACCGGAAACGCCGGCCTCCATCGGGGTGATCGCCGTTGCCGGTGCCGTGGCGATGTCGCTGGCGTGGCACACGACGCTGGCGATCGCCTTTTCGGCCGATGCGGTCACCGTGGCCTACCGCCGCCTCCGCCGGGGGCTGGAGGCGACGTTGGGCGTGGTGCTCGGCGGGCTGGGGTTGCGGTTGCTGGTCTCTAACTGATCGCCGTCATTCCGCCGGAGCGGGGTTTGGAGTCGAAGCCGGCGTCGCGACCGGCTGCGGCGGCTGGCGCTTGCGGGCGAACTTGCGCATCACGGTGTAGAAGACGGGCGTGAAGATCAGCCCGAAGAACGTGACGCCGAGCATGCCGGAGAACACAGCCGTCCCGAGCGACTGGCGCATCTCAGCACCTGCGCCCTGCGCGATCATCAGGGGCACCACGCCCAGGATGAATGCGAACGAGGTCATCAGGATCGGCCGCAGCCGGGTGCGGGCGGCTTCCACCGCCGCGTCGAACCGGCTCATCCCCTCGTCCTCGGCCTGCTTGGCGAACTCGACGATCAGGATCGCGTTCTTGGCGGCCAGGCCGACAAGGACGACGAAGCCGACCTGGGCCAGGATATCGACCGACATGCCCCGGATCAGCAACCCGGTCACGGCGGCCAGCAGGCACATCGGGACGATCAGAATCACCGAGAACGGCAGCGTCCAGCTTTCATACTGGGCCGCCAGCAGCAGGAAGACGAAGACGACCGACATGCCGAAGATGATCAGCGCGCTGTCGCCCGCCTGACGTTCCTGGAACGCCAGCTCCGTCCATTCAAAGCCGAAGCCGTCCGGCAGCTTCTCCGCCGCGATGCGTTCCATCGCCTCCAGCCCGAAACCGGTCGAGTAGCCCGGCAAGGTGGCGCCCTGGATCTCCGTCGCGGGATAGAGGTTGTAGCGGGTGACGCGGTACGGACCCGTGGTGTCGCGGAGTTCGGCTACCGAGCCGATCGGCACCATCTCGCCGCGCTCGTTGCGGGTCTTCAGGTTGGCGATATCCCTGGGGTCGTCACGGAACATGCCGTCCGCCTGGGCGGTGACACGGTAGGTTCTCCCTAAGAAGTTGAACTCGTTGACGAAGGTGGAGCCAAGGTAGACCTCCAGCGTCTCGAACACCCGGTCCGCCGAAACCCCGAGCATCTGGGCGCGTAGCCGGTCGATATCGGCGTAGATCTTGGGTGTGCTGGTGTTGAACAGGGAGAAGACGCTGGACAAGCCGGTCGTGCCGTTGCCGGCGGCGACGATCTCCTGGGTCGCCTCCTCCAGCGATTTCAGGCCGCGTCCGCGCTTGTCCTGGACGATCATCTTGAAGCCGCCGGAATTGCCGATGCCGCGGACGGGCGGCGGCGAGATCGTGATGATGAAGGCGTCCTTGATGCTGCTCAGCCGGCCGATCAGCTCTTGCTGGAGATGGTCGGCGGTCAGGCCGTGCTTCAACCTTTCCTCGAACGGCGCCATGGCGGAGAAGATGGCGCCGCCGTTGGACGCGTTGGTGAAGGTGGCGCCGTCGAAGCCCGCGAAGGGGACCGCGTGGTCGATGCCTTCGGTTTCCAGGATGATCTTGGTCGCCTCGCGCACCACCGCATCCGTCCGCGACAGGGACGATCCGGGAGGAAGCTGGATCACCGTGATCAGGTAGCCCTGATCCTGGTTGGGGATGAAGCCGGTCGGCGCGCGGTTGAACTGCCATCCCGTGGCGAGCAGCAGCAGGCCGTAGACCGACAGGACCATCAGCGGCAGCCGGACGAACCGCCGGGTCATGCCGCCGTAGCCGGAGGCCAAGCCGTCGAACAGCCGGTTGAAGCCGTTGAAGAAGGCGTTGACCGGCCGCATCAGCAGGTTGGACTTCCTGTGCTGCGCCTCATGGTCGTGCGGCTTGAACAGCAGGGCACAGAGCGCCGGGCTGAGCGTCAGCGAGACGAAGCACGAGATCACCGTCGCTGCGGCGATGGTCACCGCGAACTGGCGGAAGAACTGGCCGGAGATGCCGGAAACGAACGCGGCCGGAATGAACACCGCCGTCAGCACCAAGGCGATGGCGATCAGCGCGCCGCCGACCTCGTCCATGGTGCGGTGGGAAGCCTCGCGGGGCGACATTCCCGCCCGCAGGTTGCGCTCGACATTCTCGACCACGACGATGGCATCGTCCACCACGATGCCGATCGCCAGCACGAGGCCGAACAGCGACAGCGTGTTGAGCGAATAGCCCATCGCGGCAAGGACCGTGAAGGTGCCGATCAGCGATACCGGGATCGCCACGATCGGGACGATCGAGGCCCGCCACGTCTGGAGGAACAGGATCACGACGATCACGACCAGCGCCACCGCCTCGAAGATCGTCTTGATGACTTCGTTGACCGATTCCGCGATGAACTCGGTCGGATTGTAGACGATGTCGTACTGCAAGCCGGTCGGGAAGCTGGCGGACAGCTCCTCCATGGTCGCCAGGATGCGTTCGGCCGTCGCCAGGGCGTTGGAGCCGGGCCGCTGGAAGATCAGCAGCGGCACGGCGGGCCGCTCGTCCAGATAGCCGTTGGTGCCGTAGTCCTGGGCCGCCAGTTCCACCCGGCCGATGTCGCGGACACGGGTCACCCGGCCGTCGGGGTCGGTCCGCACGACGATGTTGCTGAACTGGCGCGGATCGATCAGGCGTCCTTGCGTCTCGATGTTGAGCTGGAACGCGCCCTGCACCGGCACGGGCGGCTGGTTGAGCACGCCGGACGCGACCTGGACGTTCTGCGAGCGGAGTGCTGCCACGACCTCCCCGGCCGTCATGCCCCGGCTGGCGATGCGGTCGGGATCGAGCCAGATCCGCATGGCGTAGTCGCGGGCGCCGAAGACCTGGACGTCGCCGATGCCGTCGAGCCGGGCCAGCACGTCCTTGACCTGGAGCGTCGCGTAATTGGAGATGTAGAGCTGGTCGCGTGACTCGTCGGGCGAGCTGAGATGGATCACCATCAGCATGTCGGGCGAGTTCTTCCGCACCGTTACGCCGAGACGCCGGACTTCCTCCGGCAAACGCGGCTCGGCCACCGCGACGCGGTTCTGGACCAGCACCTGCGCCGTATCCAGGTCGGTGCCGAGCGCGAAGCTGATGGTCAGCGCCAACCTGCCGTCGCCGGTCGATTGCGAGGACATATAGAGCATGTTCTCGACGCCGTTAATCTCCTGCTCCAGCGGGGCGGCCAGGGTATTGGCGACGACTTCGGCGGAGGCGCCGGGGTAGTTGGCGTTCACCACGATGGTCGGCGGCGCGATTTCCGGATACTGCGCCACCGGCAGGGTGAAATAGGCGAAGCCGCCGATTAGGGTGATGAGGATCGAGAGCACCGTCGCGAAGATCGGGCGCTCGATGAACAGGTGCGACAGCTTCATGGCGATGCTACCTGCTCCGGCTGGATCTCGCCGTCCTGCGGCGTGACCTTGGAACCGGGCCGGGCGCGGACGATGCCGCTGATGATGACGCGGTCGGTGGGCTCCAGGCCGGAGCGGATGATCCGCAATCCGTCCTCGATCGGGCCGGGACGTACGGGCTTGGGCACCACCGTGCCGTCCTCGGCCACGGTCAGGACGATCTTGCTGGACTGGTCGCTGACGATGGCGCTGTCCGGCACCAGGGTCGCGGTGTAGCGCTCCGATCCGGGCAGGCGCAGGCGGCCGAACTGGCCGGGAGTCAGCATCATCGTGGGATTGTCGAAGACGGCGCGGACGCGGATCGTGCCGGCTCCACGGTCGACCTGATTGTCGACAAAGTCGATCCGGCCTTCCAGCGGCCAGTCGCGCTCATCGAACAGGCGGGCCTGAACGCCGACCGCGCCGTCGCGCTGCTGCGCCAGCAATCCTCGCGCGGTGGCTCGCTGGTAGGCCAGGAAGTCGCTCTCGCTCATGTCGAAGTTGAAGTAGATCGGGTCGAGCGAGACGATGGTCGTCAGCAGGGTGGGAGCGCCGCCGGTCCCGCCGGCGATCAGGTTGCCGATGCTGACTTCGCGCTGGCTGACCCGCCCGCTGACGGGAGCGGTGATGCGGGTGAATTCAAGGTCCAGTTCGGCGGTCTGCACCGCGGATCGGGAAACTTCCACGCCGGCCGCCGCGACGCGCACTTCCTGGACGCGCTCGTCATAGGTGCTGGCCGACAGCACGTCGCGCTGGCGCAGCGCTCCGGCGCGGGCGAGTTGCTGGTTGGCAAGGTCGAGTCGCGCGTTGGATTGGGCGAGTTGCGCCTTGGCGGAGGCGAGGGCGGCCTCGTAGGGGCGGGGGTCGATCACGAAGAGCAGGGCGCCCTTTTGGACGATCTGACCGTCCTGGAAATGGATCGATTGCAGGTAGCCGGGAACGCGTGCCCGGATCTCCACGTAGTCGACCGCGCCGAACTGTCCGGTGAACTCGTCCCATTCGATCAGGTCGCGGCGTAGAGGGTGGCTTACGGTGACGGGGGGTGGCGGAGGCGCCGCAGTCTGCGCCTGGGCGGGTGTCGTGGTGCCGGGAAGTGAACCGTCGTACCAGAGCCAGGCGCCGCCGCCGGCCGCCAGGGCCAGGACGGCTCCCACCAGCCAGACGGCGCCGGATCGGCGCCGGTGAAATGATCCTTCAGTCATGTCTGCTCCCTTGTCGGCGGGTCCCTTATTTTGGCAAATACCAGTACGGGCTTCCGCCGGGTGACTTGTCGCTTGTCGCCGGTTTTTAGGAATCGGAATTATCGCCGGGTCCGGTGTTTCGGGATTGGCCGAAACCACCGGATACGGGGTGAGCGAAATAAAACGCGATACGCGTACTGCCCGGCAGTGCGCTTCGTCACAGCCGATATTTCCAACACGGTTTCGATTTCCACAAAACACGTACGGTTATTTGAACCGTAAGCACTGCGGTAGCCAATACTGTATCGGCTTTAAGTGACAGGTTTGTGACATCCGCACGCTCGTACGGCTGTAGCAGGCCTTCCGAGAACGATATGAGGTGATGTCCTATAACTTTCGGCGTCATCCGCACCGAAATCGTGCATGGAGCGTTTTGTCTGATAACATGGCTGCAATGCGGCAACCCACACACAAAAACAGGGCTGCATAAGAACAATCAGAGGGAGGAGACGAGATGTTACGTCGGCAATTTACATTCTTCATGCCAGTGATGGCGGCTGTGCTGGCCGCCGGTACGATGCTCGGCAGCCCGGCATCGGCTGAGATCAAGAGCGTCGAGGTCATAGCACCCGCAGCGCCCGGCGGCGGCTGGGACCAGCACGCGCGTTCGGTCCAGCAGGTGCTTCAGAACCAGAAGCTGGTGCCGAACGTCCAGGTGGTGAACATCCCCGGCGCCGGCGGCACGATCGGCCTTGCCCAGTTCGTCACCGCGAAGAAGCGGACGCCGACGCTGCTGGTCGGCGGCCAGATCATGGTCGGCGCCATCATCACCAACAAATCGGCCGTGACGCTGGACCAAGTGACGCCGCTGGCACGGCTGACCGGCGAGTATTCCGGCATCGTCGTCCCGGCCGACAGTCCGCTGAAGTCGCTGAAGGACCTGCTGGACAAGTTCAAGGCCGATCCGGGTTCGGTATCCTGGGGCGGCGGTTCGGCGGGAGGCAGCGACCAGATCCTTGCCGGGCTGATCGCCAAGGAAGCCGGTGTCGAGCCGTCCAAGGTCAACTATATCGCGACCGCCGGCGGCGGCGAGGTGCTGGCGGCCGTGCTGGGCGGCCACATCACGGCGGCGGTCAGCGGCTATAACGAGTTCGCGCCGCAGATCCAGTCGGGCAAGCTGCGGGCGCTGGCGGTGTCGTCGCCGGAACGCCTGGAAGGTGTCGATACGCCGACCCTGAAGGAACAGGGCGTCAACCTGGAATTCGTCAATTGGCGCGGCATCTTCGCTCCAGGCGGGATCAAGGATTCCGAGCGCAAGGAACTCGACGGCCTGATGACCAAGGTGACGAGCAGCGCCGAGTGGAAGGAACTGGCGAAGCAGCGCGGCTGGATCGACCTGTACCTGCCATCCGACCAGTTCGCGCAGTTCCTGAAGACCGAACGCAGCCAGATCGAAGGCACGCTGACCGAACTTGGGCTCGTGAAGTAAGCGTTTGCGTGCCGGGCCGTTGGTCCGGCACGCTTCCACCCTGCGGCTCGTCCGGCCTTCCACCAAAGAAATGCGTTGACAAAATACATCCGATAGCGGATGTATTACGTGATTGCATTGATTGACCGGAGGATACCGTAATGATCCGCATATGGCGCACCCTTGTGCGCTGGTGGCGGGAGGCCGGGACGGCCGCCACGCTGCATCACCTGCCCGACCACGTGAAGAAGGACATCGGCTTGCTGGCCGACGACCCCCTTCTTACGCTTGAACGCATCCGAGGTCGGAAGATTTAGATGCTTGCATCTATTGCCGGAATCGGCGATAGATGCGGGCGTCAGAAGAACACCCAATACCCGGAACGAGGAGACGACCATGCGAGCTATTCACCGAAACACCAGCCAAACCGGGTTTGCCGGCCACCGCTACGTATCGATGAACAAGCCGTCCGGCATGGTCCTCGCGACGAACGCATTCCTCATATGGTTTCCTGGGTGTTGTGATGCCGATTTACCTGACGCTGAAACGCGGTCCTAAGCTCTATGTGGAATATGCCCGGTGGGCGCGGCCCGGTCCCTGGCTTGAGGTACGGCGCGAGCGCGGCGAGCTGCTTTTCTGGTTCGGCCGCTGGCACGGCATCTACACTCCCAGGCGCTGGTCTCCTGATAAGCGGGGTATGCTGAATGGCGCCCGGCGTGCGACATGATGAGATCTTCACGCTGATGCATGTGCTGGAGGAGTTCCGTAAGCTCGACCCCGACCTGCCGATCCAGTACGCCCTGTCGTTCCTGACGCTGGCGCAGAACGAAGGCATGTCGATGCGGGAGCTGGCGGAACGCCTCGGCATCGCCCAGTCCTCGGCGTCGCGCAACGTGGCGGCGCTCAGCAAGTGGCACAGCTTCGGCAAGCCGGGCCTCGATCTGGTACAGGCGGAGGAAGATCCCCGCGAGCGCCGCCGCAAGATCATCTCGCTGACGCCCAAGGGGCATGAACTGATCGCGACGCTCCGCGAAATGATGCAGCGCGAGCCCCGCAACGAGCCCCGACGCGCGAAGACCGCCTGACCGCAGGCCAAGGTTGGGCTATGATGGGCTCCGGCATCGGGAAACCGGCGTCAGATCCCGCAGCACCGGTCCGGCCATGAACTACCCAGTCATCACACTGCCGAACCTGTCCCTGCGCCGTGTCACCGTCACGGTGCTGATGGCGGCTGCGTTGCTGCTGCCGGGCGCCGTTCGAGCGGCATCCGATGCGGATTTGCGCAGTTTCACGGCACCCCCCGGCAACGACGATGGCCGCCCCAGGCCGGATAAGGCGCCACGGGTGGCCGTCGAGCGACGCGCCCTGCCACCGCCCGGCGCGGAGGCGCTTTCCGGTCCCGGCGGCGACACCAAGTACGCACTGGCATGCTCGGCGGCGGAGGCGGCGACCATCGGTATGGCGGCGCCACGCCCGAATCAGAACGCCGGGTGTCCCAAGCCCTTCATCGTGATCGCCGAGCAGCCCTGATCCTTTGGCTACCCCTCACCTCGACCTGGAAATTTCCATGATGATCGATATGAACCACGTCAGCGGCCTGATCCGCACCGCCGTGGAAGCGAAGATCCTGCCCCGGTTCCGCAATCTGGCGGCGGGCGAGATTGCCCAGAAGGGACCGAACGATCCCGTCACCATCGCCGATATCGAAGCGGAGGAAATGCTGAGCCGGCTGCTGCTGGAGGCATATCCCGAAACGCGGGTGATCGGTGAGGAACTGGTATCCCGCGAGCCGGCGACGCTGGACGCGCTGCTGAGCGACACGCCGGTCTGGGTGATCGACCCGGTGGACGGAACGATGAACTTCGCGGACGGCAACCCGGTGTTCGGGACGATCCTGGCCTATGTCGTCGGCGGGGAGACCAAGGCCGGCTGGATTCACGATCCGATCAACGACGTCACGGTCACGGCCCTGCTAGGCGGCGGTGCGTGGTGCAACGGCAGGCGGCTGGAAGTGGACAAGGCGACTCCCCTGAACCGCTCGTCCGGGTCGGCTTATTGGACGTCCGAGGACTGGCTGGTGCCCGATCCGGGCATGGCGGCATCGGGGTTGTTCGGAGAACTGCGCAACCATCGCTGCTCGGCGGCGGACTACATCGATCTGGCGCTCGGCCGGCGGCAGTTCGTCCTCTCCACGGGATCGAAGCCTTGGGACCATGCGGCGGGCGTACTGATCGCGCAGGAAGCCGGCGGGTTGGCCGGCTTCCTGGACGGCTCCGATTACAGCGTGACGGAACTGGACGGCCGCGTCGTCGCAACGGCGACGGAAGAAGCGATGCAAGCCATCCGTGAAGTAGCCGGCCGGGTTGGTTGAGGCAATGGATGTCGGGCTGAAGAGGTCCGACATCTTCAGTGCGCCAAGGCGATCACCCCAACCCTCGCGCTATTCTCGCGCCAGCATGCGGCCGAGCTTCCGGCCGCCGAAGATATGGACGTGCAGGTGGGGGACTTCCTGGTGGCCGTTCTCACCGATATTCGCCAGGATGCGGTAGCCGTCGGTGGCCACACCGGCATCGCGGGCGACCTTGCCGACGGCGCGGATGAAGGCGGCGATCTCGGCGTCGGACGCCTTTTCCGAGAAGTCGTCGAACGACACGTACGGCCCCTTGGGGATCACCAGGATATGGGTAGGGCTCAGGGGGTTGATGTCGTGAAAGGCGAGGGTGTGTTCGTCCTCATGGACCTTCTTGGACGGGATCTCTCCGCGCAGGATCTTGGCAAAGATGTTGTCGGTATCATAGGCCATCAGTTGCCTCCGCTGGTGTGCTTGCGTTGTTCTTTCTCGGCGATCCCGCTGATGCCCTCGCGGGCGGCCAGGATGGCGTAGACCTCGGCTGGCTTGATGCCGGCGTCGGCCCACAGCACCATCAGGTGATACAGCAGGTCGGCGGACTCTTCCGACAGCTTCCGCTTGTCGCCGCGCATCGCCTCGATCACGGCTTCGACCGCTTCCTCGCCCAGCTTCTGGGCGATCTTGGCGGTGCCGCGCGAAAACAGCTTGGCGGTATAGGAGGTCGCCGGGTCCTGCCCGCGCCGGGAATCCACCGTCTCGTAGAGTCGGTCGAGAACAGTCGAATCAGCCGTATCGTCTCCGCTCATGCCGCCACCGTGTCGCGGACCTGGATGCCGGCCTTAGCCATATGGGCCTTGGCCTCCCCGATTGAGAAGATGCCGAAATGGAAGATCGAGGCGGCGAGCACCGCCGTCGCGTGGCCGTCCCGGATGCCGGCGACCAGATGGTCGAGCGTACCGACGCCGCCCGACGCGATCACCGGCACGCGTACGGCATCGGCCACCGCGCGCGTCAGGTCGATGTCGAAGCCGGATTTGGTGCCGTCGCGATCCATCGAGGTCAGCAGGATCTCCCCTGCCCCGTATTCCGCCATCCGCCGCGCCCATTCGACCACGTCGAGGCCGGTGCGGTTGCGGCCGCCATGGGTGAAGACCTCCCATTTGCCGGGACCGACCGACTTGGCGTCCACCGCGACCACGACGCACTGGGAGCCGAACTTTTCGGCGGCCTCGCGGACGAAGTCGGGACGGGCGACGGCGGCGGTGTTGATCGACACCTTGTCTGCCCCGGCCAGCAGCAGCTTCCGGATATCCTCGACCACGCGGACGCCGCCGCCGACGGTCAGCGGCATGAAGACCTGCTCCGCCGTACGGCGGACCACGTCGTACAGCGTGTCGCGGGCTTCGACGCTGGCGGTGATGTCGAGGAAGGTCAGCTCGTCCGCACCCTCGCGGTCGTAGAGCCGGGCCTGCTCGACCGGATCGCCGGCATCGATCAGATCGACGAAGTTCACTCCCTTGACCACGCGGCCGTCCTTGACGTCCAGGCAGGGGATCAGGCGCATCTTGAGCATCTACGCCTCGTCGGGAGCGGCAGCGGGAGAGGATAGCAGCGCCAGCGCCTCGGCCGGCTCGATCCGGCCGTCGTAGAGGGCACGGCCGCAGATGACGCCTTCGATGCCGGTATGCTCCTGAGCCTTCAATGATTCCAGGTCCAGCATGCTCGATACACCGCCCGATGCGATAACGGGCGTAGTCAGGGCGAAGGCGAGGTCGGCGGTCGCCTCGACGTTGACGCCGCCCATGGCGCCGTCGCGGTTGATGTCGGTGTAGATGATCGCGGACACGCCGGCGTCCTCGAACCGGAGCGCCAAGTCCAGCGCCTTGACCGTCGAGGTCTTGGCCCAGCCTTCGACCGCGACGAAGCCGTCGCGCGCGTCGATGCCGACCGCGACATGGCCGGGAAACCGGCGGCAGGCTTCCCGCACCAGTTCTGGATCGCGGAGAGCCACGGTGCCCAGGATGACCCGGTGGATGCCCCGGTTCAGCCAGTCCTCGATCGACTTGAGGTCGCGGATGCCGCCGCCGAGTTGGACCGGCATGGTGACCGAGGCCAGAACGCTTTCGACCGCCGCGGCATTGACCGGCCGGCCTTCGAAAGCGCCGTTGAGATCGACCAGATGGAGCCACTCGAAGCCTTGGGCGGCGAATTCCTTCGCCTGGGCGCCGGGGTCCGTGTTGAAGACGGTCGCCTGATCCATTTCACCCCTGACGAGGCGGACGCAGGCACCATCCTTAAGATCGATCGCGGGATACAAAATCATGGCTGAGCTTCGGTAAGGGGCTGAACGGCGGCGGAATGATCGAGGGAGGCCTGGTCGGAGGACGTGAGGTCCTTGTAGAAGAAATGGCCGGCGATGCCCTGGCCGCGCACGATCGCGTAGAGCGGGTGCGTGCCCCAGTGCTGGAAGCCCAGCGCCTTGTAGAGCGCTATCGCGGCGCGCTGGGTCTCGCGGACGTCCAGGTTCAGCACCCGGTAGCCGGTTTCCCGCGCCGCCGTCTCGACCGCCTGGACCAGCTTGCGGGCAAGGCCGTGACCGCGCGCCCAGGGGGCGACGAAGGACGTGGTGAGCTGAGCGGAATGCGCCTGCGCCTCGTTGTTGCGCGGCGGGGCGACGAGCTGGGCGGAACCCGCCACGACGCCGTCCAGCTTCGCCACGAACAGATGGCGTTCCGGCACGATCAGGACGCCTTTCCAGTAGCGTTCCATCACGTCGCGCGGCGGCGGATCGATCCAACCGAAGCCGCCGCCGTCGCGGATGGCCAGGTCGGCGGCGTCGCACAGGTCGTTGAGGTCGCCGGGGCGGAACTTGGTAATGCGCTCGACGGTCGCGGCGGTGGTCATCTCGGGCATGGCTCAGGGCTGCCAGCGGAGAAAATTGGCGATCAGGCGCAAGCCGGCGGCCTGACTTTTTTCCGGGTGGAACTGGGTGCCGACCAGATTGTCGCGCCCGATCACCGCCGCCACCGGACCGCCGTAATCGACGGCCGCCAGTTCGGTCGTCGGATCGGTGCAGGCGAAGCGGTAGGAGTGGACGAAATAGGCGTGCTCGCCCTGCGGGATGCCGGCCAGCACCGGATGGTCCGGACGCTCGATCCGGAGGTCGTTCCAGCCCATGTGCGGAATCTTGAGGCTGGTGTCGGTGGGGTCGAGCGGAACCACCTCCCCCGCGATCCAGCCGAGGCCCTGCTGGACGCCGTATTCCAACCCGCGCTCGGCCATCAGCTGCATGCCGACGCAGATCCCCATGAAGGGAGTGCCGTGCTTCAGCACGGCGTCTTCCATGGCTTCGATCAGGCCGGGGACGGCCCGGATGCCGGCCATGCAGTCGGCGAAGGCGCCGACTCCCGGCAGCACGATGCGGTCGGCCCGACGGACGGCTTCGGCATCGTCGGTGACGGTGATGGCGGCGCTGACGCCGGCTTCAGCCGCGGCACGTTCGAAGGCTTTCGCGGCCGATCTGAGATTGCCGGAGCCGTAATCGACGATTGCTACGGTCATGGACTAAATCGTTCCTGGGCTCTGGAGGAGCCCGTCATTAGAGA
This sequence comes from Skermanella aerolata KACC 11604, assembly GCF_000936425.1. Taxonomy (GTDB): domain Bacteria; phylum Pseudomonadota; class Alphaproteobacteria; order Azospirillales; family Azospirillaceae; genus Skermanella; species Skermanella aerolata. The sequence goes on from NZ_AVFK01000006.1 coordinate 214,427, forward strand.
GGCTCCCTGAGAGCCCGTTATTAGAGAGATCCGCCGAGCGTGCCCTTGGTGGACGGTACCGCATCCGCCTTGCGCGGATCGATTTCCACGGCGGCGCGCAGTGCCCTGGCCAGCGCCTTGAAGCAGCTTTCGACGATATGGTGGTTGTTGTCGCCATACAGGTTCTCGACGTGAAGGGTCACGCCGGCGGCTTGGGCGAAAGCCTGGAACCACTCCTTGAACAGCTCGGTGTCCATATCGCCCAGCTTGTCGCGGGTGAAATTGACTTTCCAGATCAGGTAGGGGCGGTTCGACAGGTCCAGGGCCACGCGGGTCAGCGTCTCGTCCATCGGGATGGTCGCTTCGCCGTAGCGGCTGATGCCCTTGCGGTCGCCCAGCGCCTGGGCGAAGGCGGTGCCGATCGCGATGCCGCTGTCCTCGGTCGTATGGTGGAAATCGATATGAAGGTCGCCTTCCGCCTTGACCGTCAGGTCGATCAGGCTGTGGCGCGACAACTGCTCAAGCATATGGTCGAGAAAGCCGACGCCTGTGGAAATCCGGTACACGCCTGTACCATCCAGGTCCAAGGAAACCTCGATCCGGGTCTCGTTGGTGGCGCGCTTCAGGCTGGCCTGGCGCGCTGATCTGTTGGGAAGTCCGTCCATCTCCCGGTTTTAGCAGGAAGGCGGAGACGACGCCAGCGGCCGATGCGGTCGCTGTGGACGGTGCGTCGCGTTGTCCGCGCGGCGGAATGCCCGATTGTCCCGGCATACGATGGCAGGCTAGGCCCAGCCAGCGCTTGGACTTAGGCTGGATGGGTGGCATGGCTTCGATTCGCCTGTGGATAACATTGTGGATTGGGCTGTGCGTTCTGCCCTTGGCGGGGTGCGGCGTCAACGTTCGGAAGACCGAAATAGCGGAACCGCTGACCCCGCCGGCGGAGGCGCGCGCGGTGCCGATCCGGTTCGGGGAGTTGCAGGCCAAGGTGCGGCGCGGCGACCGGATCGGCGGCTATGTCATTGGATTCACCTGCTTGGGACCGTTCGACCCGATCACCTGGACGACAGGGCGGGAAATGATGGACCGCGGCGATGTTGCCGACATGTTCCACGAGGAGCTAAATGCCGCCGGATATGACGTCACCGGCAACCCCGGAAGGCTGTTCGAGCGCGAGGAAGACGAGGAAAGGGCCGAATTGGTCGTTTCAGCCCAGGTCACCGATGTCAAGATGAATGTCTGCCGAAAGATGGGCTGGTGGCTGATCGAATCAGATGTCATCGGCGAGGAGGTCGAGGCCTCGGTCAAGGTGGATTGGACCGTCTATTCGAGGCTGGAACGGCGGATGGTGCTGCGGACTTCGACCCGTGGATATACCGACGGCGGGTCCGCGACCGAGGACGGCAAGATCCTGGCGATCGAACAGGCGATGGCCGGCGCCATCGCCAACCTCGCGGCCGATCCCGACTTCCGCGCTGCCGCCTTCGCGGCGCGGGACGCCGACCTTTCGGTACCGGCGCTGGAGCGGAGCGGCGGCATCGGCGGGGGTGCCGGAAGCGCCGGCCGCTTGCCTGTGGACAACAGCGTTCAGGACGCCAGACTGAAGCCCATGCCGACCGCCCTGCTGGTGGACGACGCGGCCAAGCTCCAGTCGGTCCGGCTGCCGCCGGTGGCGGCCTTCACGACGCCGATCCAGGACCATGTCGAGCGCGTCACCGGCGCCGCCGTGCTGGTCGCCAACGGCAGCGGGCACGGTTCCGGCGTGCTGGTGGGCAACGACGGGCTGGTGCTGACCAACTACCACGTGGTCGGCAATGCGGAGCGGGTTCGGGTGGTGCTGGACGACGGCACGGCGCTGACTGGAGTGGTCGAGCGGCGTCACAAGGTGCGCGACGTGGCGCTGGTCAGGATCGAAGGAGCCCGCTTCCCGGCGCTGCCGATCCGGACGACGCCGCTGACGGTGAGCGAGGAGGTCTACGCGATCGGAGCGCCGATCCAGGAACGGCTGCGCGGCACCATGACGCGCGGCATCGTCAGCGCCTTCCGCCGCGACCGGCTGACCGGGCTGGAGACGATCCAGGCCGACGTGTCGATCCAGGGCGGCAACAGCGGCGGGCCGCTGGTCGATGCCCAGGGCAATCTGGCCGGACTTGCGGTGGCGGGCTACGTGGTGCCGGGAAGCACGGGATCGGCCGGGCTGAACCTGTTCATCCCGATCGCCGACGCGCTGGACCGCCTGCGGCTCGAGATCGCGTACCGGTGACGGGGACCCCCTCGGGGACAGCCCATGGGACAGGTAGCCTTGAAGCGGTTGACGATTCCCCCAACATAGCGCAGGGACTACCGATAAAGTTTACCGACAGTTTTTCTTCCGAAGGCCCAGACCCCGATGAGTTCCAACGATCCGATCCAATGGCACGGCACCACCATCCTGTGCGTCCGCAAGGGAAGCGAGGTGGTCATCGCCGGCGACGGCCAGGTGTCCATGGGCCAGACCGTGATGAAGTCCAACGCGCGCAAGGTGCGCCGGCTGGCCGGCGGCGACGTGATGGCGGGGTTCGCCGGCGCCACCGCCGACGCCTTCACCCTGTTCGAACGGCTGGAATCCAAGCTGGAGCAGCATCCGGGCCAGTTGACCCGCGCCTGCGTCGAGATGGCCAAGGACTGGCGCACCGACCGCTACCTGCGCCGGCTTGAAGCCATGATGGCGGTGGCGGACCGCAACGTCAGTCTGGTGTTGACCGGCAACGGCGACGTGCTGGAGCCGGAGGACGGCCTGATCGGCATCGGCTCCGGCGGGAGCTATGCGCTGGCCGCCGCCCGCGCGCTGGCCGATATCGAGGGGCTGGACGCCGAGACGATCGCCCGCAAGGCCATGAAGATCGCCGCCGACATCTGCGTCTATACCAATCACAACGTCATCGTGGAAAAAATGTAGTGACAGGCTGGTTCAAACCGACCGCGGATCACAGTATCGTACCGATGAACAGCGCCGCTGGCGCTCCTGACGAAGAAAAGCCAATGACTTCCTTCAGCCCCCGCGAGATCGTCTCGGAACTGGACCGGTTCATCGTCGGCCAGCACGATGCCAAGCGCGCCGTTGCGATAGCGCTCCGCAATCGCTGGCGCCGGCTCCAGTTGCCGGAAGGCCTCCGGGAAGAGGTGCTGCCTAAGAACATTCTGATGATCGGTCCGACCGGCGTCGGCAAGACGGAGATCGCGCGCCGGCTCGCCAGACTGGCCCAAGCGCCGTTCCTGAAGGTCGAGGCGACCAAGTTCACCGAGGTCGGCTATGTCGGCCGCGACGTCGAGCAGATCGTCCGCGACCTGGTCGAGATCGCGATCACGATGACCAAGGAGCGGCTGCGGAAGGAAGTTGAATCCAAGGCCGAGCTTCGGGCCGAGGACCGGGTGCTCGACGCCCTGGTCGGCACCAACTCCACCCCGGAAACCCGCCAGAAGTTCCGCAAGATGCTGCGCGAAGGCACGCTGAACGACCGTGAGATCGAGATCCAGGTGGCCGATACGGGCATGGGCGGCCTGCCGACCTTCGACGTGCCGGGGATGCCGGGCGCGCAGATGGGTATGCTCAACCTGAACGACATCTTCGGCAAGGCCCTGGGCGGGCGCACCAAGACCCGCCGCATGGCGGTGTCGGAAAGCTACGAAGTGCTGATGGCGGAGGAGTCCGAAAAGCTCCTGGACCAGGAGAAGGTCGTTTCGGAAGCCATCCAGTCGGTCGAGCAGAACGGCATCGTCTTCCTGGACGAGATCGATAAGATCTCGGCGCGGACGGAGGGGCGCGGCGGCGCCGATGTCAGCCGCGAGGGCGTCCAGCGCGACCTGCTGCCGCTGATCGAGGGCACCTCGGTCGCGACCAAGCACGGCACGGTCAAGACCGACCACATCCTGTTCATCGCGTCGGGCGCCTTCCACATCGCCAAGCCGTCGGACCTGCTGCCCGAGCTTCAGGGCCGCCTGCCGATCCGGGTCGAGCTGAAGGCTCTGACGCGGGAAGACTTCCGCCGCATCCTGACCGAGCCGGAAGCAAGCCTGATCAAGCAGTACAAGGCGCTGCTGAAGACCGAGGAAGTCGATCTGGACTTCACCGACGACGCGATCGACGAATTGGCCAGCCTCGCCGCCGAGATCAACACGTCTGTCGAGAACATCGGCGCGCGGCGGCTGCATACCGTGATGGAGCGGCTGCTGGAGGAAATCAGCTTCAACGCCAGCGACCGGGGCGGGACCAGCGTCACGATCGACGCGGGTTATGTGCGTGAGCACGTGTCTAATCTGGCGAAGAACGCCGATCTGTCGAAGTTTATCCTGTAGGCGGGGATGGTTGATGCGTTGGTGTTGGGCCACGGCCCAACCTACGAAGCGCCTGTAGGTTGGGCCGTGGCCCAACAAACTTTCGCATTCGATCACTCATCCAAGGGAAGAGGCGCCTGCACGGCGCCTTTTTTCTTTGACGGCTTCCGCGCCGGACGGCTCGCCAGGATCTCCGCCAGCGTTACCGGGCGCATGTCCCAGGCGTCCACCCCGACGTCGAATTGGCGCGGCATCGGCGCCAGCCGTCCGTGGCTGTGGCCATGCAGGTTGAGGGCCTTCCGGTGCATGCCGTTCCACGTGCGGAACGCGTAGTGGCACAGGACCAGCTTGGTCCCGTCTTCCTCGATCTCCGCATAAGCGGCGACGCTGTCCCAGCCGGCTGATTTGAGGACGGCGGGGGCGTCGTTGTTGCCGGTAATCAGGTGTTTCCGGCCGTTCAGCCGCATCAGCAGGTCGTCCACGTGCCGCTCCGACGCGCGGACGGCGAAGTCGCCCAAGTGCCAGACGGTGTCGCCGGGGTCGACCTTCTCGTTCCAGCGCGCGATCATGAACTCGTCCATCTCGCCGGTCGTGGCGAAGGGGCGGCCGTACATGAAGATGACGCGATGGTCGCCGAAATGGGTGTCGCTGGTGAAGAAGACCGTCACGAGCGATTGGGTCTCACGACGCGCCGGTCAGCCACATCGGGTTCTTCAGCTTACCCAGCAGCGCCGAATGAGCCTCCAGCTCCTCCGCCGTCGGCGCATGGGGGCGCGGTTCACGGCGGGCACGCTCGACCTTGACGGCGCTGCCGTCGGCATTGCGGGCAACTTCGCCCCGGCTGCCGGCCAGTACCAAGTCGGGCTGACGGCCGCCCTGGAGTTCCAGATAAACTTCGCCCAGGAGCTGGGCGTCGAGCAGGGCGCCGTGGAGCGTACGGTTGGAGTTGTCGATGCCGAAGCGCCGGCACAGCGCGTCCAGGCTGGCGGGAGCGCCGGGGAACTTCCGTCTTGCCATCGCGACGGTGTCGAGCGACCGGGACATCGGCAGCGGCTTGATGCCGAGCCGGACCAGCTCGGCATTGATGAACTTCATGTCGAATTCGGCATTGTGGATAACCAGCCGGGAATCTCCGATGAAATCCAGGAACTGGCCGCAGATCGCCGCGAAGACCGGCTTGTCGCGCAGGAACTCCTCCGACAGGCCATGGACCGCGAAGGCGCCCGGCGGCATATCCCGCTCCGGATTGATATACAGATGGAGCTGCTTGTCGGTCGGGATGTAGTTGATCACCTCAACGCAGCCGATCTCCACGATGCGATCGCCGGTCAGGGGATCGAAGCCGGTCGTTTCAGTGTCGAGGACGATTTCGCGCATGGGTCGGTCTGGCTCTCAGCGGGGTGAAGGAACGGGGCGGCCAGTGGCGGCCGGGCATGTTCCTCGCCAATGTGACGATCCGGCGGAGTCCGCGCAAGGTGTGGGCGCGGCCAAGGCTGCTCGCCACCACGAAATCGGCACGCCGGCGCTTCTCGCGGTCGGGCATCTGGCGCGACAGGATGCCGGCCAGCTTCTCCGGCGTCATGCCCGGCCGGGCCAGCACGCGGGCGCGCTGGATCGTCGGCGGCGCTGTCACGACGATGACGGCATCGACGCGGCGCTCGGCTCCGGTTTCGTAGAGCAGCGGGATGTCGAGCACGGCGACGGGCACGCGGCGGGCGGCGCAGCAGGCCAGGAAGCGGCGCTGGGAGCGCTGGACCAGCGGGTGCAGGATCGCTTCCAGCCGGCGCAGCGCCGTGGTGTCGCGGAACACGATGGCGCCAAGCGCTGCCCGGTCCACGGCACCATCGCGCACCGATCCGGGGAACTCCCGCTCGATATGCTGCACGGCGCCGCCGCCGCGTGACAGCAGGCGGTGGACCGTGGCATCCGAGTCATGGACCGGTACGCGGAGCCGCTTGAGCATCCGGGCGGCGGTCGATTTGCCCATGCCGATCGAGCCGGTCAGGCCGAGGACCTTCACGGAGCGGCTTTCATGCACCCGGCACCCGCTTACAGGCTTTCCAGCACGAAACGGCGAAGCTCCGGCGTTACTTCCGGCACTTGGCCGAACCATGCCTCGAAACCCGGCCGCGCCTGATGCAGCAGCATGCCGAGGCCGTCCACGATGGGATTGCCACGGGCTGCCGCCGCCGTCAGCAGAGGCGTATGGAGCGGAATATAGACGATGTCGGTCACCAGGGCCGTTACCGGCAGGCGTTCCAGGTGGAGGTCGAGGGCGGGTTCCCCGCCCATACCCTGGGTCGTGGTGTTGACCAGCAGGGCGGCACCGCTCAGCGCCGCCTCGCGCTCCTCCCATGGCATCACCCGGATCGGACCGCCGAGTTCGGCGGCGAGCTGTTCAGCGCGGGCGGCAGTCCGGTTAAGCAGGCGAATCTCGGGAACTCCCGCATCGGTCAGGGCCACCAGAACAGCGCGCGACGCGCCGCCGGCGCCCAGCACGACGGCGGGACCGGCCTCGGCGCGCCAGGCCGGCTGGTCGGCCTTCAGGCTCGCCATGAAGCCGAAGGCGTCGGTGTTGCGGCCCTCGATCGTGCCGTCCTCGGCCACCACCAGCGTATTGACCGCACCGATGCGCTTTGCCACCGGATCGACCCGGTCGCAGGCGCGAAGAGCCGCTTCCTTATGGGGAACGGTGACGTTGGCGCCGCGCAGGCCAAGGGCCGGAAGCGCTCGGATCGCGTCGATCACCCGGTCGGGCGGGACCGCCAGGGGGATATAGGCGCCGTCGATGCCGTACTGGTCGAGCCACCAGCCATGGAGCCGGGGCGAGCGGGAATGGCCGACCGGCCAGCCCATGACGCCCGCGACTTTCGCCTTCGCCGTCAGAATCATGATGCCAGGATGCGCCTCAATCGCAGATAGTCCAGCACCGGCAGCAAGGGCATGCCGAGGATGGTGAAGTAATCGCCCTCGATCCGGTTGAAGAGCTGGGCTCCCAGACCTTCAAGCTGGTAGGCGCCGACCGAAGACAGCACGGCGTCGCCCATCGCGTCAAGGTAGCGGTCGATGAAGTCGTCGCTGATGTTCCGCATCGTCAGCGTCGCGCTGTCGGTATGGTGCCACTGGCGCTGGCCGTTCATCACGGCGACGACGGTGGAAACCAGCCGATGGGGCTTGCCGCGCAGGGCCTGGAGATGGCGTTTGGCCTCCTCCCGGTCGGCGGGCTTGTCGAACCATTCGCCGCCGCAGTCCAGCATCTGGTCAGCGCCGAGCACCAGATGGCCTGGATGGCGCGACGCCACCCGCTTGGCCTTCAGCTCGCCCAGCGCTTCCGAAACCTCGTCGGCCTTGAGGCCGGCGGCGCGGAAGCTATGCTTGATCTCTTCCTCGTCCACCGCGGCCGCCTGGGCCACGACGCTGACGCCGGCACGCTCCAGCATGGCTTTGCGGGCGGCGGAGGCGGAGGCGAGGACGACGGGCTGGTCGGTCAGCATCATGACGACGTCTCACCACTCAGAGCAGCGCGTCGGCCGGCGAGCCGGCCTGGCGCCTCGCCAGCAGCATCATGATCTCGGCGGCGGTTTCCTCGATCGAGCGCCGGGTGACATCGATCACCGCCCAGTTATGGCGGGAATACAGCCGGCGCGCCTCGGCCACTTCCTGGCGGACCACTTCGGGATCGACGTAGTTGGTGTCTTGCGTTTGGTTCAGCAGCTTCAGGCGGTTGCGCCGGATCTGGATCAGGCGGTCGGGGTCCTTGGTCAATCCTACGACCAGCGGGCGGGTGATCTGCTCGAGTTCCGGCGGCAGCGGGCAACCGGGGACGAAGGGGACGTTGGCGGCCTTGATACCCCGATTCGCCAGATAGATGCAGGTGGGGGTCTTCGACGTGCGCGACACGCCCATCAGGATCACGTCGGCCTCGTGCAGGTCCCAGGTGGACTGGCCGTCGTCATGAGCCAGCGCGAAGTCCATCGCGTCCATCCGGCCGAAATACTCGGCGTCCAGCATGTGCTGGCGGCCCGGCTGGCTCTGGCTTTCCAGGCCGAGATAGGCCGCCAGCGCATTGATCAGCGGATCGAGCACCGGGATGCACGGCACCTGGAGTTCGCGGCAGGTCTCCTGCAAGCGGCGGCGCAGCTTCTCGTCGACCAGGGTGAACATGACGAGGCCGGGATTATCCTTGATGCCTTCGATCACCATTTCGAGCTGCCGCGTCGTCCGCACTAGATTCCAGAAATGCTCGATCGGCTGGACCTGATCGAACTGGGCCACGCAGGCGCGCGCAACGCTGTTGATCGTTTCTCCCGTCGCGTCCGACACCAGATGCAGATGAAACTGCTTCAGACCTGAGTTCATGCCAAGGATCAGCCTGTGTATATCTCGTTGATTACCGGGGATAACCTGGGATGGTTCCGGCGAAAGGCCAGATAGCGCCTGTAATCCCCGACAAAGGGCGGGATTCGCTCTCTCTCGGGATAAAACCCCATGCCGCTGTGAGAGTCGCGCATAGTCTCCCCATGGCTTATCGTTATCCCCATGACTCCCAGAGTTGTTGAGTCTATAGCACCGTCGCGGTGACGGCTCAAATACTCCGGCCGTCACCCACACAGTCCGGTCAGTTCCCCACAGGCTGGGGATTGTTATGGGGATAAAATGTAATCACCGCTTTCCACAGGTATCATCCACAACCACTCTTCTTAAAGAAAAAGAATCAGGATAGAAGAAGGAGAAGGACCTGTTTGGGGATAAGGGCATTTAAGAGGCTATCGGGCAGGCCATATCGGTGCTTGTCCGCCATCCTTCGAAATGCCTCTCGGAATGAAAGTTCAGACGTTGGAAAGTTCGCAGAAGCTGTTCATCCGCGCGCTCAAGGGTGAAACCCTGAGACGCCCCCCGTTCTGGCTGATGCGTCAGGCCGGCCGGTATCTGCCGGAGTACCGGGCCACCAGGGCGCATGCGGGCAGCTTCCTGGACCTGTGCTTCGCGCCGGAACTGGCGGTCGAAGTGACGCTCCAGCCGCTCCGGCGCTACGGCATGGACGCCGCGATTCTGTTTTCCGATATCCTGGTGGTGCCGCATGCGCTCGGCCAGAAGCTCGACTATGTGGAAGGCGAGGGACCGCAACTCGATCCGGTGCGCAACGCCGCCGAACTGAGCCGGCTTTCGACCGAGCACTTCCACGAGAAGCTGGCACCGGTCTACGAGACGGTGCGCCGGCTCTCCACCGCGATTCCGGAAACGACGGCGCTGATCGGATTCGCCGGCTCGCCCTGGACGGTCGCCTGCTACATGGTCGAGGGCTGCGGCTCGAAGGAATATGCCAAGGTCAAGAAGTTCGCCTATGGCGATCCGCAAGGCTTCGCGGCGCTGATCGACCTGCTGGTCACGGTCACGGCGGACTACCTGAACGCGCAGATCGAGGCCGGAGCCGAGGCGGTCCAGGTGTTCGACAGCTGGGCCGGGGTGCTGCCGGCCCCCGAGTTCCGCTGCTGGGTGATCGAGCCGACGCGCAAGCTGGTCGAGCTGATCAAGGCCAAGCACCCGCATGTCCCTGTGATCGGCTTCCCACGCGGCGCTGGCGAAATGTACAAGGAATATGCCGAGGTTTCAGGTGTTTCCGCCCTTGGGCTGGATACCACGGTGCCACCGGAATGGGCAGCACTCGAGCTTCAGACCAAGCTGCCGGTCCAGGGCAACCTGGACCCGATCATGCTGGTGGCGGGCGGCGAGGCCCTGCGGAACTCGGCAGCCGGCATTCTCAAGGCGCTGTCGAACGGGCCGTTCGTCTTCAATCTCGGCCATGGCGTGGTCCAGTCGACGCCGCCCGAACATGTCGGACAGCTTGCCGCACTGGTAAAATCCTGGCCCGACATATCTGGCTGATCAATCGGCCAAAATGAACTAAACGGTCTAACGACCGCAATGAGGCCTGGACTTAACAACCGAGCGAAATCAGCTTCAACGCCATGCCGAACCAGAAAACCGCTGTCGTCCTCTTCAATCTCGGCGGGCCTGACAGCCCCGACGCCGTGCGCCCGTTCCTGTTCAACCTGTTCAACGACCCGGCGATCCTCCGAATCCCGGGCGTGTTCCGGACGCCGCTGGCCTATCTGCTGGCGCGTCGGCGGGCGAAGCCGGCAGGCGAGATCTACGAGATTCTGGGCGGCAAGTCCCCGCTGCTGGAGAATACCCAAGCCCAGGCCAGGGCGATCGAGGCGGCGCTCGGCGATCTGGGCGAGGTCAAGGCCTTCATCGCGATGCGCTACTGGCACCCGATGAGCGACGAAACGGCCGAGCAGGTCAGGCAGTTCGACCCGGACAGAATCGTGCTGCTGCCGCTTTATCCCCAGTTTTCCACCACGACCACGGCGTCGTCGGAGAAGATGTGGTTCCAGGCGGCCAAGGCGGCGGGGCTCGACAAGCCGACGGTAACCGTCTGCTGCTATCCGACAGAACCGGGTTTCATCAAGGCGGCCGCCGGCCTGATCCGTTCCGGGATCGAGGAAGCCGGCGCCCATGGCAAGCCGCGCGTGCTGTTCTCCAGCCATGGCCTGCCGAAGAAGGTCGTTCAGGCCGGCGATCCGTACCAGTGGCAGTGCGAGCGGACGGCGGAAGCGATCGTGCGGGAACTGAACGTCCCCGACCTGGACTGGGTGAGCTGCTACCAGAGCCGGGTCGGTCCGCTGGAATGGATCGGACCTTCGACCGATGCGGAGATCGAGCGGGCCGGGGCCGACGGCGTGCCGTTGGTGGTGGTGCCGATCGCCTTCGTGTCCGAGCATTCGGAAACCCTGGTCGAGATCGAGGTAGAATACCGCGAGCTGGCCCACGAGAAGGGCGTGCCCCATTTTGTCCGGGTGCCGACGGTCGGGGTCGAGGACGGCTTCGTCCAGGGATTGGCCCGTCTGGTCCGTCAGGCGGTCGCTGGTGAGGTCAAAATGTGTTCCCAGGCGGGAGGGCGGATTTGCCCGGACGGCTTCCAGGGCTGCCCGCAGCGGGCTGGACAGGCATCCAGGGGGCAGCCGGCAGCGGCTGGCCAGACCAAGCGCCCGCTCGCGGCGGAATAGGGACTTACCGGATTGCTTTACGACTGGATCAAGGCGCTTCACGTCATCAGCATCATCGCCTGGATGGCGGGACTGCTGTATCTGCCGAGGCTGTTCGTCTACCACTGCGACGCGGCGGCAGGCTCCGAGACCTCGGAAACCTTCAAGGTGATGGAGCGCCGGCTGCTGCGCGCCATCATGAACCCGGCGATGATCGCGTCCTGGATCTTCGGCATCACGCTGCTGGTTCTGAATCCGGGCTGGTTCGAGATGGGCTGGATCCACGCCAAGCTTGCCTTCGTCGTGGGATTGACCGGCGTCCACATGATGATGGCCGGCTGGCGCCGTGCCTTCGCCGAGGACCGCAACCAGCGGCCCCAGCGCTTCTTCCGCATCATGAACGAGGTGCCGACCCTGCTGATGATCGGCGTCGTGATCTTCGTGGTGGTCAAGCCGTTCTGAACGGGCAGGGCCTGTTCAGTCAGCCGTTTGCCGGGCGATCAGGTTCCGCAGGACGATGGCCAGAGCATTCTCGTCCCCGTTGAAGCTGGCGATCATGGCAGCAAGGAAGCGGCGGGGATCGAGTTGGCCAAGGTCGAGCGGATGCCCTGTCCGGAATGCGAGAAGCACCATGAAGGCGAGCTGTGTCCGCCCATTCCCTTCCCGGAACGGATGGATCGCGTTCAACTCAGCGAGAAAATGTGCGGCGCCGGATGCGAATTCCAAAGGCACAAGGCCGTTTAGGAATTTCTCGGCCTTCAGGTAGCCGAAAATGCGCTCCATCTCGGCGGGTATGAATTCCGGGGAGCAGAAGGTACTGTTTTCTTTGGCGATCCGGACCGTGCGGAACCTGCCGGCCCAGCGATAGACATCCTGGAACAAGTGGTGATGGATATTCTGGTAATGGCGTACTCCGAGGCGGCCTGCCGGCAAGGGTTCGCCAGCGCGCTCTGCTGTGACGGTTGCCTCGAAAAGCTCCAGCGCCGCAGCGTCTCGAAGATCGGGAATGTTCTTGAGAACCGTCGAACCGGGATAGGTGTCGGGGTCCGAAAGCGGCTCGTACATCGGCGGGGTTCGGCTTGCGATTCGACCGGTTACTTGCCGAGCTTGCGCATAATCGCTTTCAAGCGATCTTCTGGGCTCAACCCCTGTCGATCAAGCTCGCGGAGATGCTTTTCCATGTCGCCGGGAAGGTGAATACCCTCGACGGCGCTGATCCTGGCAAAGCCGCTGCGACCGATCGTGAAGCTCTCGCGCCAGCGCCCGCCGCGTTCTTTGACACGCAGCTTGCCGCCTTGGGTACGCAGCGAATCCTCGGCCGCTCTCAGCGCTTCGGACCGGGTCGGGTGGACGTTGCCCTCTCCGGCCACATCGGGCTTGCTGACAGCCCAGCCGCTGCCATGTGGAACCACATGAACCGCTTGGGGAGCAGTCGATTTCGTCGGCCTGTTTCTCATTCGAGGACGATACCACAGCTTTGATTTCCTGCACCTGACGTTACGGATCATCGGCGCGATTGGTTGCCTCTCCACCGCCGCGCCGTCGCCTTTTCCAATTCGATGATTACGAACACCGTGGCCCCGATGCCCGCCAGCATCGCCCAGTCGAGTAGACCGATGGCCGCCGTGCCGAACAGGCTGTTCATGAAGGGCAGGTAGGTGAAAGCGAGCTGGAGCAACAGGCAGATAGCTATGGAAATCAGGACGGGGCGGCTGCCGAAGATGCCCTTGAAGCTCAGGACGGGGTTCATGATGGTCCGAGCGTTCCACAGATAGAAGATCTCGCCGACGACCAGGGTGTTGACCGCGACGGTGCGGGCTTCCGCGATGCTGGCGCCGGTGGATTCGAGCCACAGGAACAGGCCGAAGGCCGGGATCGTCAGCAGCACCATGACCGACAGGATGCGCCATGCCATGTAGCCGGTCAGGATGCCCTCCCTTGCCCGGCGCGGCGGGCGGCGCATTATATCTGGCTCCGGCGGCTCGAAGGCCAGTGCCAGGCCCAGGGTGACGGCGCTGATCATGTTGACCCAGAGGATCTGGACCGGAGTGATCGGCAGCGTCGTGCCGGCCAGGATCGCCAGCAGGATGATCATCGCCTGGGCGGCGTTGGTCGGCAGCAGGAACAGGATCGTCTTCCGCAGATTGTCGTAGACCGTCCGGCCCTCCGCCACCGCCGCCGCTATCGAGGCGAAGTTGTCGTCGGCCAGCACCATGGATGCCGCCTCCCTTGCGGCCTCGGTCCCCTTGTTGCCCATTGCTATGCCGACATCGGCCCGCTTCAGGGCCGGCGCGTCGTTGACGCCGTCACCCGTCATGGCGATGGTGGCGCCGTCCGCCTGGAGCGCCCGGACCAGCCTGATCTTATGTTCCGGCGTGGTGCGGGCGAAGATGTCCGTGTCGCGGGCGGCACGACCCAGCGCCTCGTCGTCGAGCAGATCGAGATCGCGGCCGGTCAGCGCCTTTCCGGCGCGCAGGCCTATCGCGGCGCCGATGGCGCTGGCGGTCAGCGCGTGGTCGCCGGTAATCATCTTGACCCGGATACCGGCGTCCGAGCAGGCCTTGACCGCCTCGATCGCCTCCTGCCGGGGAGGGTCGATCAGCCCCAGCAGTCCCAGCAAGGTCAGGCCGCTGGTGACGTCGCCGAAGTTCAGGTGCTTCAAACCCGCCGACACGTCGAGGGAAGCCACCGCCAGCACCCGCTGGCCCTGCCCCGCCATCTCCGCGATCCTGCCGATCCAGGCGGCGGTATCTATCGGCGCATCGCCGTCGGCGCGCCGCTCGGCCGCTGCCATCTCGACGAGGCGTTCCGGCGCGCCCTTGACATAGATCCGGCCCCCGCCATTGGGGACACGGTGCAGCGTCGCCATGAACTTGTGCTCGGATTCGAATGGAATCACGTCCATGCGGGGATATTCCCGCCGGGTAGCCGATTGATCCAGTCCCGCCTTCAGCGCCAGCGCCAGCAGAGCGCCGTCGGTCGGAGCGCCCTCCACGTGCCAGACGCCGTCCTGGCTGGTCAGGCCGGCATCGTTGCACAGCAGGGCGGCGCGGGCGATCTCCAGCAATGCCGGATCGGCGGCAGGGTCCGTGACCGGCGCACCGTCCCTGGCGAAGGCGCCTTCCGGTTCGTAGCCGGTGCCATCGACGCCATAGGCCGCCTCCGCCGTCGCTACCCGGCGTACCGTCAGCTCGTTGCGGGTCAGGGTGCCGGTCTTGTCGGAGCAGATGACGCTGACCGAACCCAGCGTCTCGACGGCTGGCAGCCGGCGGATGATCGCGTTGCGGCGCGCCATGCGGGTGACGCCGATCGCCAGCGTGATCGTCATGACGGCGGGCAGGCCTTCCGGGATAGCGGCTACCGCGATGCCGACGGCCGCCATGAACATGTCGGTCATGGGAAGGCCGCGCAGCCAGACGCCGACCGCGAAGGCGAGCGCCGCGAGCACCAGGATGGCGGCGGTCAGCCAGCGGCCGAACACCGCCATCTGCGCCAGCAGCGGCGTCGCCAGCGTCTCGACGCCGGCGATCATGGTGCTGATCCGGCCGATCTCGGTGGCGTCGCCCGTGGCGACCACCACGCCGGTCCCCTGCCCCATCGTCACCAGCGTCCCGGACCAGGCTGAGGACGTCCGGTCGCCGAGCGCCGCGTCCGGCTCTACCGGCTCGACCGACTTCTGGACCGGCACCGATTCGCCGGTCAGCGCCGATTCCTCGACCTGGAGGTTCCGCGACGATATCAGGCGGAGGTCGGCCGGGACGCGGTCGCCGGACGCCAGATGCACCAGATCTCCCGGCACCAGCTCTTCCGCCGGGATGGTCAGGCGTTTGCCGTCGCGAACGGCGCTGGCGTTGAGCGACAGCATGCTCCGGATGGCGTTCAGCGCCTGTTCCGCCTTGCCTTCCTGGATGAAGCCGATCGCCGCGTTGATCGCCACGACGCCGACGATGACGGCGGCATCGACGATTTCGCCCAGCAGGGCGCTGACCGCGGCCGCGGCGATCAGCACGAGGATCAGGATGTTGTTGAATTGGGCCGCGAACCGCCACAGCGCGCTCCGGCCGGCCGGGGGCGTCAGCCGGTTCGGGCCGTGCCGTGCTAGCCGCCTTGCCGCTTCCTCCGCGCTGAGGCCGTTCCGCCCCGTTTCCAGCCGCTTCAGCGCCTCCTCCGCCGCAACGGCGTGCCAGGCCTCGGCGGGCAGGGGCTGATGGGTTTGGCCTTCTGAAAATCGGGCCTCGTTCAGGGAGGCTTCTTTCGTACTTGAACCGCCGGTCATGATGTCCTCGTAAGGTCTCGGCTTCTGACTTGGATCGGGCCGGAAACGATGCAGGGTGACATCAGGTCGCAGCTTGGACCGGTGCTATCCAGGGATATAGCGCTTTTGTACAGTTCCGGTTTCGTTTGACTTGTCAATCCGTTTCAGATAACTATCTTGTCGTCAGTAGGCCCGACTCCCAGAGAATCTCCGATCATTCTCAAGTGCCCCACCCTGGGGTGCTTCCAAGGCCGATAGCCTCTCCCTCTGCCGCGCAGCCCATCTAACCGCGCCCGGCATGCAACTGCCGCTCCCGTCCCCCACAGGCTCCCGATGAACCTCCAAGAGTTGAAATGTAAGACGCCTGCCGAGCTATTGGCGTTCGCAGAAGAATTACAGATCGAGAACGCCAGTACCCTGCGCAAGCAGGACATGATGTTTGCCATCCTGAAGCAACTTGCCGAAAATGACGTTCCGATCTTCGGGGACGGCGTGCTGGAGATCCTTCAGGACGGCTTCGGGTTCCTGCGGTCGCCGGAATCGAACTATCTGCCCGGCCCTGACGACATCTACGTCAGTCCGAGCCAGGTGCGCCGCTTCGGCCTGCGCACCGGCGACACGGTGGAAGGCCAGATCCGCGCGCCCAAGGATGGCGAGCGCTATTTCGCGCTGCTCAAGGTCAACACGATCAATTTCGACAGCCCGGACAAGGTCCGGCATCGGATCAACTTCGATAACCTGACGCCGCTCTATCCCGAAGAGCGCCTCAACATGGA
This sequence comes from Skermanella aerolata KACC 11604, assembly GCF_000936425.1. GTDB lineage: Bacteria > Pseudomonadota > Alphaproteobacteria > Azospirillales > Azospirillaceae > Skermanella > Skermanella aerolata. The sequence continues at coordinate 230,797 of NZ_AVFK01000006.1, forward strand.
AATCGAAGACCCGACCAAGAAGAACTTCACCGGCCGGATCATCGATCTGGTGGCGCCGCTCGGCAAAGGTCAGCGAGCCCTGGTCGTGGCTCCGCCGCGTACCGGCAAGACGGTGATGCTTCAGAACATCGCCCACTCGATCGCCCAGAACCATCCGGAAGTCTACCTGATCGTCCTGCTGATCGATGAGCGGCCGGAAGAAGTGACCGACATGGCCCGCAGCGTGCGCGGCGAAGTCGTCAGTTCCACCTTCGACGAGCCGGCCGCCCGGCACGTTCAGGTCGCCGAAATGGTGATCGAGAAGGCGAAGCGGCTGGTCGAGCACAAGCGCGACGTGGTCATCCTGCTGGATAGCATCACCCGCCTCGCCCGCGCCTACAACACGGTCGTCCCCAGCTCCGGCAAGGTGCTGACCGGCGGTGTCGATGCCAATGCGTTGCAGCGCCCGAAGCGCTTCTTCGGTGCGGCTCGCAACATCGAGGAAGGCGGCTCGCTGACCATCATCGCGACGGCGCTGATCGATACCGGCTCCCGCATGGACGAAGTGATCTTCGAAGAGTTCAAGGGTACCGGTAACTCGGAAATCATCCTGGACCGCAAGATCAGCGACAAGCGGACCTTCCCGGCCATCGACATCACCAAGTCGGGCACCCGGAAGGAAGAACTGCTGGTCGACAAGGCCACGATTTCCAAGATGTGGGTCCTGCGCCGCATCCTGATGCCGATGGGTGTCACTGACTCGGTGGACTTCCTGCTCGACAAGCTGAAGCACACCAAGAGCAATTCCGAGTTCTTCGACTCGATGAATCAGTAATATCGAAGGGAACGTGCTTGTTGGGCCACGGCCCAACATCTTCCTGTCAGATTTCAGCTCGTTCAATAAAAAACTCCCTCCCCCAGCAATCCCGGGGGAGGGAGTTTTTTTATGTCGAACCGGCTTTTGATTTATGCCGTCGCGTTGGTCGGCTGCTGGCCGGCGGCCTGACGGCGGTACAGGTCGGTGAAGTCGATCGGGTTGATCATCAGCGGCGGATAGCCGCCGTCGCGGGTCGCATCGGCCACGATGGCGCGGGCGAACGGGAACAGCAGGCGCGGGGCCTCGATCAGCAGGACCGGCTTGATGTGCTCTTCGGCAAGGCCGGTGACGGTGAACAGGCCGGCATAGGACAGCTCCACCAGGAAGGCGGTGTTCTCGCCGATCTTGGCCTCGCAGCGCATCTCCAGGACCACTTCGTACAGCGTCTCGCCGACCTGCTGGCTGCGGACGTCGACGCCGACCGAGACCTGCGGGGCCGGCTGGCCGGGCAGCAGGGTCTGCGGCGCGTTGGGGTTCTCGAACGAGAAGTCCTTGACGTACTGGGCGTTGATGACGATCGGCAGGGCGGTGGGGCGGGTCTGGCCGGCGCCGTTCTGGTCGGACATGGTGATCTCCTCATGCGCGCGCGGGTTTCATCAGGGGGATGCGCGCGGATTGGCGTTGTGGCTAGCACGGAAGAGCGGCGCACCACAACGGCATGCCCGCCGTCGGGTGCGCCAATTTAGCGTCAGGCCGGCTGGGCTTTGGTCAGGCAGACCGAGGAGCCGCTTTCCGGATCGAATTCGACCACCGCGCAGTTGTCGACCTCGTGCCCGGTCATCGCCCGGATGAAGCCCCAGTGGCTGACGGATGCTACGCGGGTATGGTCTTCGAAGCCTCTGGCGATGGCGCGGAACTCGGCCGCGCGCAACGTAACACCGTCCTCGTCGATCTCGGTGTCGGGCCACCAGATCTCCGGGACGTGGTCGAGCGCCAGATGCGGCCAGCGCTTCTGCAATTCTGACCGGGGCGACCCTATGTCGCAGGTAAAGAACGCGTGCTCGCCCAGTACCGGCTGGACTTCGATCGGCAGTTCCAGGACCTCGGCGATGATGGAAGCGGTCTGGAGCGCCCGCGAGTAGGGGCTGGCGATCAGCCGGACCAAGCCGCGGCCGGCAAGCAGGGCTGCGGCGGCAAGGGCCTGGGTGCGGCCCAGGTCGGTCAATCCGGGATCGACGATACCGGGATCGGTGCGGGTCTGGGCGAAGGCGACGTTGAATTCGGACTGGCCGTGTCGGATCAGGAACATGGTGGCGGTATTACCGGCTGCTGTGGGGAGGACGCCAGCGGCTGTCGGGCGGTGGCAGGTCGCGCGGTTCGTCCGTTTGCGCTCCGGATGGCGATCCGGGCGCCGATCCGGGCGGCACTTCGCCGGACGAGGACTTGATCTCGCGGAACTCGCCGTCGATGACGCCGGGCTGGCTGGGGCGGGATGGGTTGGAAAAGGGCTTGGTCGGATCTACCTCCATTCCATCGACGAAGACCCGCATCTGGCCGCGGCGCTGGAAATGGGTAACGAGTCGCTTGCGCAGAAAATTCCGGAACGCGGGGATGAAAAGCAGTGCCCCGAACGTATCCGTAACGAAGCCCGGTGTCAGAAGCAGGACGCCGGCGGCGACGAGACAGAAGCCGTCGAACACCTCGGCGACCGGCAGTTCGTTCCGCGTCAGGGCTTCACGGGCGCGTTGCGCCGTGGCGAAGCCCTGGGAACGAAGCAATGCGGCCCCGGCGAAGGTGGTCAGCAGGATAAGCGCAAGGGTTGGCCATACTCCGATGAGGCCGCCGACCTGGATGAAGACGGCGATTTCGATCAATGGCAGGAGGATGAGTGCGATGAGGATGTACATGCGTGTCCTTGCTCTTTTCCCGGTAACGGCCTATCTACAAAAGGCGAAGTTTGTCGAAACCGGTACGGAATTCGACCGACACAGTACACATACGCTTTCGATGCGGTACAGTTAATATGCGCCCGGCTGACGTTCCAGGGCGAACCGACCAGGATAGATTCAATGGGCGAGGGGTTTTATTTCATCGATATCCTGATTTTCGCCATGATCGCGGCCTTTCTCGTGTATCGGCTGCGCGGCGTATTGGGGCGGCGTCACGGTGAGGAGCGCCAGCGACCCAACCCGTATACTTCCCGGCCTGGCCAGGAAGCTGGAGACAATGTCGTGACGTTGCCCGACAGGGCGCGCGTACCGGTGGACGTGCCGCCGCCTGCCCCGGACGAGCCCTACTCGCTGGCGGCGGGTATCGCGCAGATCCAGGCCAACGACCCGACTTTCGACGAGAAGGGCTTCGTTCAGGGCGCCAAGGCGGCGTTCGGGATGATCGTCACGGCTTTCGCCCAGGGCGATACGCCGACCCTGCGGCCGCTGCTGAGCGACGACGTCTACGACAACTTCGCCGCCGCCATCCGCAGCCGGCAAAGCTCGGGCGAGACCCTGGAAACGACAGTGACGAACATCCGCGAGGCCGACGTGACCGAGGCGCGGATGGACGGAAGGACGGCCTTCGTAACCGTCACCTTCATCAGCGAGCAGATCAACGTGACCCGCGACAAGGACGGCACCGTCATCGAAGGCGATCCGGAACAGCCGCTGGAAGTCGTCGATATCTGGACCTTCGCGCGCAATACCCGTTCGCGCAACCCAAACTGGACGCTGATCGAAACCCGCGTTCCGAGCTGATACGGCTCCCCCTGATCGGACCCACCCAATCGGTTGCGGTCCGCTCTTGCGGAAACCGACACGCCGCTGAACCTGTCCCGACTGAAGCTGATCGCCCAATGCCGACTGGATCGTCCCGGTGGGTCGGCACCGCCCTTGCGGCGGTGCTGATCGCATTTCTGACCGCCTGCGCGCCCGAAGCTCCCAAGGAACCGGTTCCGCCGAAGCTGACGATCAAGCCGGTCCGGTTCGAGGACCTGGAAGGATGGCGCGTCGACACCCAGGCCGGAGCCCTGGACGCCTTCGCCCGCTCCTGCGCCAAGCTGGTCATCCAGCCCAAGGAGCGCGCCCTTGGCGTCGCCGGCACCGTCGCCGATTGGGTGGCGCCCTGCACCGCCCTGGCCCAGGTCCCGCGCGGCGACGACTCCATCGCCCGCACCTTCTTCGAGACTTGGTTCCTCCCCTATTCGGCTGCCGACAACGACAAGCCGGAAGGCCTGTTCACCGGCTATTACGAGGCCGAGCTGCGCGGTTCGTCCCGTCCTGCCGGACGTTACTCCGTGCCGCTCTATCGTAAGCCGGACGATCTGGTCATGGTCGACCTGGGCGAGTTCCGCGACGCCATGAAGGGCGAGCGGATCGCCGGCCGGGTCATCGACGGGCGCCTGCGGCCTTACGAAGACCGCGCGAAGATCGAAGCCGGCGCCCTCAAGGGTCGCGACCTGGAAATGGTCTGGGTCGACGACCCGGTGGACGCCTTCTTCCTGCATATCCAGGGTTCCGGCCGCGTCGTCATGGAGGACGGCAGCGAGATGCGGGTCGGCTATGCCGGGCAGAACGGCCACCCCTATGTCGCGGTTGGCCGTGAACTTATCGCGCGCGGCGCCCTGACGAAGGAAAACGTCTCGATGCAGTCGATCCGGGAATGGCTGCACGCCAATCCCGGCGAGGCCGCCGGGCTGATGAACAAGAACCCGTCCTTCGTCTTCTTCCGGCCGCTCGACGGCGAGGGGCCGCTGGGTGCCCAGGGCGTCGCCCTGACGCCGGGGCGCAGCCTGGCGGTCGACCGCTCCTTCGTCCCCTATGGCCTGCCGGTCTGGCTCGACGCCCAGGATCCGCTTGACGGCAACGTGCGCCTGCGGCGGCTGTTGGTGGCTCAGGATACCGGAGGAGCGATCCGCGGCCCCGTGCGCGGGGACGTCTTCTGGGGCCATGGGAGCGACGCCGAGTTACGGGCCGGCAAGATGAAGAGTCCGGGACGCTATTTTCTGCTGATCCCCCGGACGGCCGCGCCAGTCGGGTAAGGCGGCGCGGATAAGGCGAATCGGCTGACGCGGATTGCCGCACGGACAGTCGATGCCTGTTGCCCCCTGTGGTATGACCACCTAATTAGACGGCGCACGGGACGATAACGGCGGGAAAACTGCGCGGCCAGCGCTTCAGGAGCCGCAGGGACGGAAGAACAATGGAAAACAAGACCAAGACCCCTCGCGTGGGGCTGTTCGTTACTTGTCTGGTCGATCTGTTTCGACCGACGGTCGGCTTCGCCGCCGTCAAACTTCTGGAAGCCGCCGGTTGCACGGTGGAAGTGCCGGCCAGCCAGACCTGTTGCGGTCAGCCGGCCTATAACTCGGGCGACAGGGCGGATACCAAGGACATCGCCCGCGCCGTGATCAAGGCTTTCGAAGAGTTCGACTACGTAGTGGCCCCGAGCGGATCGTGCGCCGGTATGATCAAGGAACATTACGGCGAACTGTTCGCCGATGAGCCGGAATGGGCTCAGCGCGCCGCCCATCTGAAGCACCGCACCTATGAGCTGATCTCGTTCCTGGTCGATGTCCTGGGCATCGAGGCGGTCGATGCCGAATACACCGGCACCATCACTTATCACGACAGCTGTTCGGGTCTGCGCGAGTTGGGCGTGAAGCAGCAGCCGCGCACCCTGCTGCGGTCGGTCGGGGGATTGACCCTGACCGAGTTGCCCGGCGCGGAGGTCTGCTGCGGCTTCGGCGGCACCTTCTGCATCAAGTACCCGGAAATCTCCAACAAGATGGTCGGCGAGAAGACCATCGATATCGCCCGCACCGGGGCCGATACGCTGCTGGCCGGCGACATGGGCTGCCTGCTCAACATGGCGGGCAAGCTGAAGCGCGAAGGGTCCGATATCAAGGTGCGGCACGTCGCCGAGATCCTGGCCGACATGACCCGCGACGTTCCCCCGATCGGAGACACCCGCGGCGCCTGATCGGCGCTATAGTCGGATACCGCCTTCAAGCCTGTTAAAGCACCGAGGAACGCCTGAGATGCAGAGCACGAGCCACGCTTTCAAGGACAATGCACACGGAGCGCTCGCCGACGAGCGCTTGCAGAAGGCCCTGGGCAAGATGAAGGTCGGCTTCCAGGACAAGCGGACGCGGGCGGTAGCACGCCTGCCCGAGTTCGACACCCTGCGCGACCAGTCGCGCGACATCAAGAACCATGTGCTGGAACACCTGGACCTGTACCTGGAGCGGTTCGAGGCCAACGTCATCGCCAATGGCGGCAAGGTCCACTGGTGCAGGACACCGGGCGAGGCGCGCGACGCCATCGTGGAAATCTGCCGCTCGGTCGATGCCAGGATCGTGACCAAGGGCAAGTCGATGATCGCGGAGGAGATCGAACTCAACGATCACCTGGAGAAGAACGGCCTGGAGCCGGTCGAAACCGACCTCGGCGAGTACATCATCCAGCTCCGGAAGGAAGCGCCCAGCCACATCATCGCCCCCGCCGTCCACCTCAACAAGGAGGACGTGGCAGAGAGCTTCATGAAGGCCCACGACAAGCTGGACCCGAATCGCTCGCTGGAGGAGCCGCGCGCCTTGGTGAACGAGGCGCGCGAGATGCTGCGCCAGAAGTTCCTGGCCGCCGATGTCGGGATCACCGGCGCCAACTTCCTGATCGCCGAGACCGGCTCTACCGTGATCGTGACCAACGAGGGCAACGGCGACCTGACGCAGACGCTGCCGAAGATCCATATCGTTCTCGCCAGCCTGGAGAAGATCGTCCCGACGCTGGAGGACGCAACTACCATCCTGCGGGTGCTGGCGCGCTCGGCGACCGGACAGGAGTTCTCGTCCTACACGACCTTCTCGACCGGACCCCGCCGGCCCGGCGACCTGGACGGTCCGGAGCAGTTCCATGTGGTGCTGCTGGACAACGGGCGGACGGCCATGCTCGGCACCGAGTTCCAGGAGATGCTGCGCTGCATCCGCTGCGGCGCCTGCATGAATCACTGTCCCGTCTACGGCGCCGTCGGCGGCCACGCCTATGGCTGGGTCTATCCCGGTCCCATGGGATCGGTGCTGACGCCCGGCCTGATCGGTGTGCAGGAGGCAGGGCACCTGCCCAACGCCTCCACCTTCTGCGGCAAATGCGAAAGCGTCTGCCCGATGCGGATTCCGCTGCCCAAGATGATGCGGCACTGGCGGGAGCGCGAGTACGAGAAGAAGATGTCGCCGCAGGCCTTCCGCAATGGGCTCGGCATCTGGGCGTGGTTCGCCAAGCGGCCCGATATGTACCGGCTAGGTTCCAGGATCGCCATGGGGGTCCTGGGCATGCTTGGCCGGCGCAAGGGCAAGTTCCGCTCTCTCCCGCTGGCGGGGGGCTGGACCGACTGGCGCGACATGCCGGCGCCCGAGGGCAAGACGTTCCATCAGCTTTGGGCGGAGCGGCAGCAGGGCAAGGCCAGCACCGGTGCTGCCACGACGGCTTCCTCCTCCAGCGACCGGAAGGCGGCCTGAACCATGTCCGAAGCCCGTACCCAGATCCTAACCAGCATCCGCCGCTCCCTGAAGCGGGACTCCGCATCGCCCGAGATGGTTTCGACGGTGGAGAACCGGCTGAAGGCCCATGCCCGCAACCTGGTGCCCCAGCGCTCCAACCTGTCGCCGTCGGACCGGATCGACCTGTTCGTCTCGATGGCAACGGAGGTCGCCGCCACGGTCGAGCGCCTTCCCAACCTTTCCCGCGTGCCCCATGCGGTAGCCGATTATCTGGCCAGCCAGAACCTTCCGGCGGAGGTCAAGGTGGCGCCCGATCCGCAGCTCGCGACGATCCCCTGGGACAAGCGGCCGACCCTAACCGTCACGACCGGCCGGGCAGCCGACCGCGACCTGACCAGCGTGACCGCGGCCTTCTCCGCGATTGCCGAGACCGGGACCCTGATGATGCTGTCGGGACCGGAACATCCCACGACGTTGAACATGATGCCGGATACCCATATCGTCGTGCTGCGTGCCGATCAGGTGGTCGGCAGCTACGAGGATGGTTGGGATGCGGTGCGCCGGCGTGATAAGGAAATGCCGAGGACGGTGAACTTCATCACCGGTCCTTCGCGGACCGGCGACATCGAGCAGACGCTTCAGCTCGGTGCCCATGGCCCTCGCCGGCTCCACATCCTGCTGATTGACGGCCCAAGCGTTTGAACGGCGCGGCGGCGGGTGACCCGGAGTCCTGATGATTAGAATACCACCCCGCCGCCGCCGCTCGGTCACGAAGGAGGAACATAGCCTGTGGCGCACCGTCATGCGCGATACCGAGCCCTTGCCCGGACGCGAGCTTGACGAAGAGCCTCAGCCTTCCTCCCTCCTGACCGTTGACCCGGTTTCGGTGCCGGTCCCGGGCATCGTGGCCTCGCCGCAGCCGACCGTGCCTGTTCAGCCGCGAACGATGCCCCTGCCCCAGCTCGATCCCTCGCGGTCTGCCGGGATCGACCGGCGGACTGACGACCGGCTTCGGCGCGGGCGGGTCGGCATCGACGGGCGGATCGATCTCCACGGAATGACCCAGTCCCAGGCGCATGCCGCCCTCAACTCCTTCGTCCTTCGGGGCTGGCACGAGCAGCGCCGATGCCTGCTGGTCATTACCGGTAAGGGTTCGACGGGGCGCGGCTCGGGTGGCCAGGGTATGGGCGTGCTTCGGCAGGTGGTGCCGCGCTGGCTGAACGAATCGCCTTTGCGCCCGCTCGTCCTTGCCATCCATCGTGCCCAGCCGAAGGACGGCGGCGAGGGTGCGCTTTATGTCTTGTTGAAGCGGCGGCGTTGATTTCGTGACTCCCTTCGGTGCCCATATTCGTGAGCTGCGCGCCAAGCGCGGTGTCACGCTCAAGCAGATGGCCGATGAGCTGGAGGTATCCTCCGCCTATCTGTCGGCCCTGGAGCACGGCAAGCGCGGTCAGCCCTCGATCATGCTGGTCCGCCAGATCTGCGCCTATTTCGAGATCTTCTGGGACGAAGCCGAAGCGCTGGAGCGGCTGGCGGAGATGAGCCATCCGCGCATCGTCGTGGACACGTCTGGCCTGTCGCCGAAGGCGACGCTGGTCGCCAACCTGCTGGCGGATCGCATCCGCACATTGGACGAGGGCGCCATCGACCGGCTGCTAGACGTGCTGAATCGGTAGGCGTTTTCGTTCAACTTTTGGGCCAATACCGGAGCGTCAGTTCGTCGTCACGGCACCGATGGCATCATCGGAACGTTGAAGCTTAGGACGATGCGAGGAGATGGTGATGATCCGACGGTTGGGTATTGTCCTGGGAGCGGTCCTTGTCCTGGCCGGCTGTGCCAATCCCCGGAGCGAGGCGGCGGCGCGGGCCGGTACGGAACTGGTCGGGATTCCGAAGGAGATGCTGTATTCCTGCGCCGGAGTGCCGGACCGGGAGCAGCAGGTCGGTGACAGGGAGCGGATCACCTATGTCAGGGGCTCGACATACACCCATGTCGAAGTCGACAACGACGACATCGTAATCGGTGGCCGCCGCCTGTTCCGCCCCCAGACGACCGTCCACCGCCAGAACTTCCAGTGCGAGGCGACCTTCACGCTTCATGACGGCGTGGTTGAAAAACTGGACTATTCCGAAGGTCGCGACCTGGAACTTTGTGGGACGATCGTCGAGACCTGTGTCGCGGTGGTCCCGGCGCCGCGTTGAATGACGCCGGGTTTCCGCCCGGCGTCATTTCTTCCTGACGGCACCGCGTGTTTCACGTGAAACGTCACGGCAGCAGGATCGACGACCCCTTGGTGGCACGGCTTTCCAGAGCCCGATGCGCTTCCGCCGCGTCCTTCAGCGGGAAGGTCTGGCGAACCTCGATCTTCACCTCGCCGCTGTGGACGACATCGAACAGGTCGGCGGCACTGGTCATCAGGTCGTCCCGTTTCGCCGTATAGACGAACAGTGTCGGGCGGGTGACGTAGAGCGAACCTTTGCCTGCCAGGATACCGAGATCGAGTGGCGGCACCGATCCGGACGACTGCCCGAACAGCACCATCAGGCCACGCGGCCGTAGGCAGTCCAGGCTGTTCATGAAGGTGTCCTTGCCGACCGAGTCATAGACGACAGGCACGCCGGCCCCCTCGGTGATCTCCTTGACCCGCTCCACGAAGTTTTCGCGGGTGTAGACGATGGGATGGGTGCAGCCGTTCTCGGCGGCAAGCGCCGCCTTCTCGTCGGAACCGACGGTGCCGATAACCGTGACACCCAGCTTGCGTGCCCACTGGCACAGGATCAGCCCGACCCCGCCGGCGGCGGCATGGACCAGGATGGTCTCTCCTGGCTGGACGGCATAGCAGGAGCGGAGCAGGAACTGGGCCGTCATGCCCTGAAGCATCATGGCGGCGGCCTGCTTGTCGTCGATCCAGCTTGGCAGCGGAACCAGCCGGTCGGCCGGCATCAGGCGCGCTTCGGAATAGGCGCCGAGCGGTCCTCCCGCATAGGCGACGCGGTCGCCGGGCGTGAAGCTGGTAACGCCCTCGCCGACCGCTTCGATCACGCCAGCCCCTTCCAGACCGGGGATGCACGGCGTCGGTGCTGGATAGAGACCACTCCTGTGGTAGATGTCGATGAAGTTGAGACCGACGGCGGTATGCTTCAGGCGAACCTGTCCGGGGCCAGGTTCACCGACCTCGATCTCCTCCCACTTCAGGACTTCGGGTCCACCCGGTTGATGAAACCTGATCGCATGAACCATCTTGCCCTACCCTTCTGTTTTCTTGGTTGAATGTGCCGATCAGGCCTTCAGGTGTTCCGTCAGGAAATCGGCTGTCCGCTGATTGGCGAGATCCGCCGATGCCTTGTCGTAGTGCGCGCCGCCGATGCGGGCGAAGGCGTGGTCGCAGCCGGGATAGAAGTGGACTGCGGCGCGGTTGACCTTGGACAACGCTTCGCGGATCTGCTGCTGGGACTCCGGCGGGACGAACTGGTCCTTCTCCGCGACGTGGGCGAGATAGGGCTTCGTGATGGCGCTCGCCTCGTCCAGGTTCTTCTCGATCCCGACGCCGTAGTAGGAAACTGAGCAATCCGCGTTGGAGCGGGTCGCCATCAGATAGGCGAGCTTGCCGCCCAAGCAGTAGCCGAGGGTGCCGACCGAGCCGTTGCAACCCTCGACCTCGCGCAAATAGTTCAGCGAGGAGATCAGGTCATCGACTCCCTTGACCTCGCTGAAGCCCTTGTACAGTTCGAACGCCTTGGCCCATTCCGCATCGGTCTTATCGGTGATCTGGATGCCGGGTTCCTGGCGCCAGAAAAGGTCCGGGCAGAGGGCGAAATATCCTTGAGCGGCAAGATCGTCGCAGAGGTCGCGCATCACGTGGTTGACGCCGAAGATCTCCTGAGCCACGACGATACCCGGACCGGTTCCACTGGCGGGCTTGGCAAGGTATCCGGTGAATGTGCCGCCGTCGGCCGCGTTGATTGTAACGTCGGTCATAACGCCCTTCTCTTTGCTGGAAAATTGAGTTGTGGGTTCAGCTGACGCGTGGACGATATAGGCGGAAAAGCGGCTTGTCACGCAACTGGTTAACCAAATATGGCGTCACGCAACCGGTTCGGCGGCCATTGCCATTTCATGGTTCAGCAGCCAGTCCTTGGTGGTCAAGCCGCCCAAGCCCGAGTAGCCGCCCTTCCCCGCTCCCGCGACGACGCGGTGACAAGGAATGACGATGGGCAGCGGATTGCGTCCGCAGGCGCCGCCGATGGCGCGGGGTGCCGATTCCAGCTGGCGGGCAAGGCCGCCATAGGTCGCGGTCTTGCCGCACGGGATCTCCACCATGGCCGCCCAGACCCGTTTCTGGAACAGGGTGCCATGGGGCTGCATCGGAAGATCGAAGCCGGGCCGTTCGCCGGCGAAATACTGGTGGAGCTGGCGGGCGGCTTCTTCCAGCACCGGGTCGGCATCGGCATGGGAGCCGGCGAGATTCCAATCCAAAGCCGTCAGAGCCCCGGCACTGCTGCTCAGGGTCAGCTTGCCTAGTGGGCTGTCGATGGTCAGGCGCTTCACGTCAGGGCGTTCGGCACCAAGGCGTTTGGCATCAGGGCTCCCCATGGCGTCACCTCCGTGTCAGGTTGATCTTCAGGTCGCCGGCATCGGTGATCGGCGCTGAACAGGTCATGTTGACGCAGACATAGGCCGTCGCCTTGCCGCCCGCCATGCCTTTGCCGCTGGCCGGATGACCGTCGGGCAGTTTGGCATCGGGACCCAGGATCGTCATCACGATATTGGGCGCCGAGGTATGCCGCACCGCGTCCAGCATGGCCTCGGTATCGGCAGCATCCGGCTCGCCCACGACGACGAGCTGGATCGCGGAGTATAGAAGCTCTGTGTTGTTCAGCAGGGTGGAAAGCGGGAAGAAGTTGCGCGACAGCTCACCGGAGAACGCCTGCACGAGTGCTTCGGCGCGTTGGCGCCAGTCCTCCTCTCCCGTCAGGTGGAATAGCCGGGCCAGCACACCGACCATCGTCCCGTTGCCGGCAGGAACCGCATTGTCATGGGCTGTTTTGGTGCGGACGATCAGCCGCTCCGCGTCGTCGGCGGTGAAGAAGTAGCCGTCCTTGTCCGCATCCCAGTAGTGCCGGTCCAGGATGGCGACCCACTCCCTGGTTCGATCGAGAAAGCGGTTCTCGCCGGTCACCTCGTACAGGGCAAGTGCCGCTCTGGCCATATTGGCGTAGTCGTCGAGCGACGCCGGGTTCTTGAGGGTGCCATGACGCCATGTGTGATGCAGCCGGCCATCCTTGCTCATGGTGTCGGCTACGAAGTCGAAGGCCTGCACGGCGGCATCGATCCAGGGCTGCTCGCGGAAGGCGAAGCCGCTCCGGGCAAGGGCCGCGATCATCAACCCGTTCCAATCCGCCAGCACCTTGTCGTCCCAGCCGGGATGGATGCGCCGTTCCCGGACCTGCCACAGGATGGAGCGCAGGCGCGCCAGTCCGGCCTCCTGATCCTCATCGCCGAGTTCGAGGTTCGCTGAGCGGTTCAGGATATTGGACTCTTCCCAGTTGCCGTGCTTGGTAACGTCGTAGACGAACTTGAAGGTCGCGGCATCCGGCCCGAGCACGCTGTCGATCTCCTGCTCGGACCAGACATAGAACCGGCCCTCCTCTCCCTCGCTATCGGCATCGAGCGTGCTGGCGAAACCGGCGACCGGTTTGCCGTCGGCGCCCAGAGCGCGCATCTCCCGCAGGACCCATTCGACGGTTTCGCGGATGCGCGCCTCGAATAGCTTATCGCCGGTCTCCTGCCAGACCAACGTCATCAAGTCGATCAGCTGGGCATTGTCGTACAGCATCTTCTCGAAGTGCGGGGCCAGCCACTTGTCGTCGGTCGAGTAGCGCGCGAAGCCGCCGCCGAGATGATCGTAGATCCCGCCCTGGCACATCTGGGTCAGCGTGTTGGTCACGGCTGTTTTGAACGGCATCCGCTCCGTCCGCTTCCACGCGTGCCACAGCAGCGTGAACAGGGACGTCTGCGGGAACTTGGGCGCCGACCCTATGCCGCCGTGGAAGGGGTCGACCTCCCGTACCAGACGCTCCGCGACCTGATCGAAGATGCCGGGCAGGATAGCGCCGCCGGATTGGTTCTCTGCCAGCTTTGCAAGAGACTCACCCAGTGCGGTGACGTTGCGGGAGACCTTGTCCGGCTCCTGGTGGAAGGTCGAGGAGACGCCGCGCAGCACTTCGGTAAAGCCGGGGCGACCGTATCGTGTCGTCGGCGGGAAATAGGTTCCGCCCCAGAACGGTTCGCCTTCGGGTGTCAGGAACATCGTCAGCGGCCAGCCGCCGTGCTGGCCGAGCAGCGCCAGGGCCGACTGGTAGATCGTGTCCAGGTCGGGCCGTTCTTCCCGGTCCACCTTGATGCTGACGAACAGATCGTTCATCACGGCGGCGATCTCTGGGTTCTCAAAGCTTTCATGGGCCATTACATGGCACCAGTGACACGCGGCATAGCCGACCGACAGCAGGATGGGTTTGCCTTCGGACCGGGCGCGCTCGAACGCGGCCTCTCCCCATGGCATCCAATGCACCGGATTGTCCTTGTGCTGGAGCAGATAGGGACTGGTCTCATGGGCCAGCAGGTTTGCGGACATGGTGCTCACCTTTTGTTGGTATCGGATTGTTGGTGTCGAACAGGCCGAGACGTGCAGGTGCCGTCGTTGCGCTCGCATATCCTGGCTGTATAGTGAAGCGCGCCGACGTGCGCTCTCAACCCCATTCTTCGATGGGCCGCCAAGCCCGACGTCGAATCCAGTGACAATCCATCAGGGGCCTGAAGCATGAAGATCACCGTCGACATCGATTGTACCCCCGAAGAGGCCAGACATTTCTTTGGACTGCCGGACGTCAAGCCGATGCAGGACGCCCTGATGCAACAGATCCAGGACCGGATGAGTGCCAATCTTCAGGCCATGGAACCAGAAGCCATGCTGAAGACCTGGCTGCCCGCCAGTCTCCAGGGGTTCGAGCAGATGCAGAAGATTTTCTGGAACCAGATGACGAACGCCATGGGCAAGGACGGCAAGAAGTGAGTGATCCGACACTTTTCTACACCAGCCATGTTTTCTGCTGCACCAATCGCAGGCCCGACGGCCACAAGCGAGGTTCCTGCGCCGAAAGGGGATCGGAGCCGCTGCGGAACTACATGAAAGCCAGAGCTAAGGAGTTGGGGCTGGAGCCCAAGATCCGCATCAATTCCGCCGGATGTCTGGAACGGTGCGAGCTGGGGCCGACGATGGTGATCTATCCCGAAGGCATCTGGTACACGTACCAGACCAAGGAAGACATCGACGAGATCCTTCAGACGCACGTGGTCGGCGGCGGACGGGTCGAGCGGCTGATGCTTCAGCCGAATGAAACCGAGCCGCGCTCCGCAACACCCGTCTGAGTTCATCGTGGTCCCAACCATCTTCGCGCCGGCCACGGCGCCGGGCCGTGGCGGTGTCGCGATCGTCCGGGTATCGGGACCGCTGGCTGGAACGGCCCTCACGGCCCTGACCGCCCGCCCCTTGCCCGCTCCCCGCATGGCCGCCTTCGTCCGGATGACGGTTCCGGAGAGCGGCGAATTTCTCGACCAGGGATTGGTGCTTTGGTTTCCCGCTCCCCACAGCTTCACCGGCGAGGACGTGGCGGAGTTCCATGTCCATGGCGGGCGGGCGGTCATATCAGGCGTGATCGACGCGCTGGCCAGCCTGCCGGGACTGCGGATTGCCGAACCGGGCGAGTTCAGCCGGCGCGGCTTCGAGAATGGTAAGTTCGACCTGACCGCCGCCGAGGCCATCGCCGATCTGGTGGACGCCGACACGGCGGCGCAGCGGCGGCAGGCCCTGCGTCAGATGGAAGGCGAGCTTGGCCGGCTCTACGATGGCTGGCGTCACCGGCTGACAAGGGCTCTGGCGCACCTCGAAGCCGACATCGACTTTCCGGACGAGGACCTGCCCGAGGGCGTGGGCGTCATGGTGCGCCCCGAACTGGAAACGATGGCGGGCGAAATCGCTAGCCATCTCAACGACAACCGGCGCGGCGAGCGGCTGCGCGACGGCATCCACATCGCAATCTTGGGAGCACCGAATGCCGGCAAGTCGAGCCTGCTGAACGTGCTGGCGCGGCGTGAAGCCGCGATCGTTTCCGAGCGAGCCGGGACGACCAGGGATGTCGTGGAAGTCCATCTCGACCTCGGCGGGTTCCCTGTCGTGCTGGCGGATACCGCCGGCTTGCGTGAAGCCGCCGACGAGATCGAGTCCGAAGGGATCAGGCGGGCGCTTGACCGCGCCGCCAACGCCGACCTGAAGCTGGCGGTGTTCGATGCCACTGCGTTGCCGGAGCTTGATGCCCAGACGATTGCGGTGGTGGACGATCAGACGCTTGTCGTGCTGAACAAGGTGGATAGTGCATCAGGAGGCATGATCCAGCAGATCGTCGGGCAACAAACGATGCCGGTTTCCGCCCGTACCGGAGAAGGCTTGGCCGACTTGCTTCAAGCCTTGACGGATGCAGTGCGGACCCGGTTCGAAGCGCCGGGCGTGCCGGCACTGACCCGCGCCCGTCATCGCGGCGCTTTGGAAGAGTGTGCCGCGTCGCTTCAACGTGCCATGACCGCCGACTTACCGGAGCTTGCCGCCGAGGATGTCCGGCTTGCCAGCCGCGCCTTGGGCCGGATTACCGGCCGCGTCGATGTCGAAGACTTACTCGATGTCATCTTCAGGGACTTCTGCATCGGTAAATGACGTGTGTTTCACGTGAAACACCGCATTGCACCCGCCTCTTCCTTTGACGCCGGGCACTGAAAACCATAGAGTGCCCGCCATGCGGAACTATGATGTGATTGTGGTCGGTGGCGGCCACGCTGGTTGTGAAGCGGCTGCGGCGTCGGCGCGCATGGGCGCGCGTACGCTCCTTGCTACCCACAAGCTTGAAACTATCGGCGAAATGTCCTGCAACCCTGCCATCGGCGGGCTGGGCAAGGGCCATCTAGTGCGGGAAATCGACGCGCTCGACGGCATCATGGGCCGGGTTATCGACCGCGCCGGTATTCAGTTCCGCATCCTGAACCGAAGCAAAGGGCCTGCCGTCCGGGGTCCCCGTGCCCAGGCCGACCGCCGTCTCTACCGTGAAGCGATGCAGGTGGAACTGGCGGGGCAACCCAATCTCGAGCTGTTGGGCGACGCCGTCGAGGACTTGATCCTGAACGACGACGGCAGCGTTTCCGGTGTGATTACCGCCAGCGGCGCTTCGATTAGCGCCGGCGCCGTCATCCTGACGACGGGTACATTCCTGCGCGGGTTGATCCATCTTGGCGAAGAGAAGATCCCGGCGGGCCGCGTCGGCGAAGCTCCTTCCCTCGGCCTGTCCGAAACGCTCAGCCGTGCCGGGTTCCCGCTCGGTCGACTCAAGACCGGCACACCGCCGCGTCTCGATGGACGGACCATCGACTGGACCGGTTTGGAATGCCAGCCGGGAGACGATCCGCCGCCACCCTTCTCGACCCTGACCGACAAGATCACGACTCCCCAGGTTCCCTGCCACGTCACCTGGACCACTCCGCTGGTCCATGAAACAATCCGGGCGAACCTGCACCGGGCGCCGATGTACTCGGGCCAGATCCAGGGCGTCGGCCCGCGCTACTGTCCCTCGATCGAGGACAAGGTCGTCCGGTTCGCCGATAAGGAACGGCACCAGATCTTCCTGGAGCCGGAGGGATTGGACGACGACACGATCTACCCGAACGGAATTTCGACCTCCCTGCCCCGCGACGTTCAGCTAGCATTGCTCAAGGCCATCCCGGGCCTCGAACACGCCGTGATGATCCGCCCCGGCTACGCGATCGAATACGACTATGTCGATCCGCGTGAGTTGACGCCGACGCTGGAGACGCGCCGGATGCCCGGTCTTTTCCTAGCTGGCCAGATCAATGGAACGACCGGCTACGAGGAAGCGGCGGCGCAAGGGCTGATGGCCGGCATCAATGCTGCCCTCAAGACCGGTGGCGGCGGGAGCTTCGTGCTCGACCGCGCCGACGCTTATATCGGCGTCCTGATCGACGATCTCATCACGCGCGGCACGACCGAACCCTACCGCATGTTCACCTCGCGCGCCGAATACCGGCTGGTGCTTCGCGCCGATAACGCCGACCAGCGGCTGACCGCGAAGGGAATGGCAATCGGTTGCGTCGGCTCCCTCCGGTCGGACAGTTTTGCCGCCAAGGCTGCCGCGTTGGAACAGGCACGTGCTCTGGTAGCTCGCCTTCAGGCGACGCCAAACGAACTTTCCCGCCAGGGATTGAACGTCAACCATGACGGCGTCAGGCGTTCCGCCGCCGATCTGTTGCGTTACCCGGACATAGATCTGGCGAAGCTCAATCGCCTATGGCCGGAGCTTAAGGAACTGCCGCACGACATCGCCGAGCAGATCGAGATCGACGCCCGCTACGCGGGATACCTCGACCGGCAGGAAGCCGACATCCGCGCCTTCCGCAAGGACGAGTCGCTGCTGCTGCCGGACGATCTGGACGTCGACGCCATCGGCAGCCTATCGACCGAGATCCGCCAGAAGCTCCGGCAGGCCCGTCCTGCGACACTCGGAGCCGCTGCACGCATCCCCGGCGTCACTCCGGCCGCGGTCATCGCCCTGCTCCGTCACGTGAAGCGTCGCGATGTCCGTATCAGCGCCTGACGCCGTGCTGGCCGGAGTTTCACGTGAAACACGTGAGAGGCTGGACCTTTATGCGGACTTGCTCCGCAAGTGGCAGCGCTCGATCAACCTCGTCGGTCCTCGCACGATCGGCGACCTGTGGAACCGCCACTTCACCGACTCGGCACAACTCCTTCCTCTGATCACGCCTGCCGCAACACCGGCAACCCGCGTCCTGGTGGACTTCGGCAGCGGTGCCGGTTTCCCCGGTCTTGTCCTCGCCATCCTCGGTGCCGGTGAAGTCCACCTGATCGAAAGCGACCAGCGCAAGGCCACTTTCCTAAGGGAAGTCGCCCGTGCGACAGGTACTCCCGTTACCGTCCATGCCAAGCGAATCGAGCAGGTTACCCCCTTCCCCGCCGATGTCGTCAGCGCCCGGGCACTCGCCCCCTTGGGCGACCTGCTCGCCTTTGCCGCCCCATTTCTCCGCGCTGACAGCATTTGTCTGTTCCCCAAGGGCCAGATGGCGGAGGATGAACTGTCCGCTGCCTCCAAGACTTGGAATATGACTGTCGATCGGATACAGAGTGTTACGGACTCCAGTGCCACAATCCTGCGCATAAGCCGGGTTTCCCGTGCCTGACGTTTCCCAATTCCCCACCGTCGCTCCAGAGGCCAAGATGTCCCGCGCCCGTGTCATCTCCGTTGCCAACCAGAAGGGCGGCGTCGGTAAGACGACGACCACCGTCAATCTCGCCACTGCTCTCGCTGCCGTCGGCAAGCGGGTCCTCATCATGGACATGGACCCACAGGGCAATGCCTCGACCGGCCTTGGCATCGACCGCTCCCACCGGTCGGTCGGCACCTACGACGTGCTGTTCGCCGAGGTCCGGGTCGAGAATGCCGCGATCGAGACACCGGTCCCCAACCTGTGGGTCGTGACCTCCTCGGTCGATCTATCCGGAGCGGAGATCGAGCTGGTCAGCACCGAACAGCGCGAATACCGGCTGCGGATGGCGCTCGCCCATAGTGCCTTGAACTTCGACTATGTGCTGATCGACTGCCCACCGGCCCTGGGTCTGCTGACGCTCAATGCGCTGGTCGCCAGCGACGCCGTCATGGTGCCGTTGCAGTGCGAATTCTACGCGCTGGAAGGCCTCAGCCACTTGATCCGCACCATCGAGCGGGTCAAGCGCGCCTTCAATCCGGGCCTGGATATCCACGGCGTCGTCCTGACCATGTTCGACAAACGCAACAACCTCTCCGACATGGTCGCGGCCGATGTGCGCGGCTTCTTCGGGGAAAAGGTCTACGACACCGTCATCCCGCGCAACGTCAAGGTTTCGGAAGCGCCTTCCCACGGCAAACCGGTCCTGATCTATGACCTGCGCTGCCCCGGCTCCCAGGCCTATATTCATCTGGCGAGCGAAGTTTTGAAGCGTGAGAAGAAAAGGCTGATTGCGTGATGGATCAGAATAAGCGCCGCTCCAGCCTAGGCCGCGGCCTAAACGCCTTGTTCGGGGAAACCGCACCGGAAGATTTCGAACCCTTGAAGAAGGGCGAAACCCCCCGGCACCTGCCGATCGAGTTCGTGACGCCGGGCCGCTTCCAGCCGCGCCGCAAGTTCGACCAGGAAGCGATTCAGAGCCTCGTGGATTCCGTCAAGGAGCGCGGTATCCTCCAGCCGCTGCTGGTCCGCCAGCACCCTGACGACGGCGCGATCTTCGAGATCATCGCCGGCGAGCGGCGCTGGCGCGCGGCCCAACTGGCGGGCTTGCACCAAGTCCCCGTCGTCATCCGCGAGCTGTCCGACCGGGAAGCGCTCGAGATCGCGCTGATCGAGAACATCCAACGCCAGGACCTGACGGCGCTGGAGGAGGCCGAAGGCTACAAGCGCCTGATGGACGAGTTCGGCCATACCCAGGAAGTCCTCGCCAAGGCGCTGGGGAAAAGCCGCAGCCACATCGCCAACATGCTGCGCCTGCTGACCCTGCCGCTTCAGGTCAAGCAGATGGTTCAGGAAGGCTCCCTGACCGCCGGCCACGCCCGCGCGCTGCTGTCGGTCGAAGACCCGGTGGCGACGGCTCAGCAGGTGATCGAGAGGGGCCTGAACGTCCGTCAGGTCGAACAGCTCGCTCGCGAAGCCCATGGCAATACGCGGGAGGACCCGGTCGCCCCGACTGCCGATGCACCGCCGATCGGCCCCGGCCCCGTTGCCCGCGCTGGTTCGGCACCTGTGGTGGCGTCACGGACTGCCAAGGACCCCGATACGATCGCCCTGGAGCAGGACGTCACTAACCGGCTTGGCCTTCGCGTCAGCATCAGCTCGCAAGGCCAGGGCGGCACCCTCAGCATCCAGTACCAGACGCTCGACCAGTTGGACGAAGTGATCGAGCGCCTGACCGGCCGCGCGAGTTGATTCGATGTTTGACCACCGCCCAACCTACGAGTTTCATCACCCGTAGGTTGGGCCGTGGCCCAACAATCTTCCGCGCTACAAAGCGCAATCAGCCAAGCTTCTGCGCCACCAGATCAGACAGCACGACCTCCGGCCGGGCGCCGACATGGCTAATGATCTCGGCAGCGGCGATGGCGCCGATGCGGGCGCTGTCGGTCAGGCTCCTGCCGCTGGTGTAGCCGTACAGGAAGCCGGAGGCGAACAGGTCGCCGGCGCCCGTCGTATCCACCAGACGCTCGATCCTGTCCGCCGGCACCTCGAAGATGTCGTCGGCGGTGACGACCACGGACCCCTTCTCGCTCCGCGTCAGCACGACGGTCTCACAGCGGCCCCGCACCGCCGTGACCGCCTGATCGAAGCTGTCGGTTTCGTACAGCGCCATGATCTCGTGCTCGTTGCCGAACAGGATATCGACATGGTTGTCGACCAGATCGGAGAACTCGGCGCGGTGCCGATTGACGCAGAAGCTGTCCGATAAGGTCAGCGACAGCTTACGGCCGCCGGCATGGGCCAGCTTCGCCGCCTTCAGGAAGGCTTCCTTGGCAAGCGGCTTGTCCCACAGATAACCCTCCAGATACGTCACCTGCGCGCTCTGGATCAGGGCTGCGTCGATGTCGTCCGGACCCAGCTCGACGCAGGCGCCGAGGAAGGTGTTCATCGTGCGCTGGGCGTCGGGCGTCACCAGGATCAGGCAGCGCGCCGTAGGAGCGCCATCGGTCAGGGGAGCGCTGTCGAACTGGACGCCGATTGCGCGGATATCGTGGCGGAATACCCCGCCGAGCTGGTCGTCGCTGACCTTGCCGATATAGGCGCCCTTGCCGCCGAGGGCGGCGATGCCGGCCATCGTGTTGCCAGCGGAGCCACCGGACATCTCGATCCCCGGACCCATCCTGTCGTACAGTTCTTCCGCACGGACGGCGTCGATCAGGGTCATCGCGCCTTTTTCCAGGCTGTTGGTTTCAATGAACGCATCGTCGGCATGGGCGATCACGTCGACGATGGCGTTGCCGATACCGACAACGTGGAGAGAGGCCTGGGACATGCGGGGACGTATCCTTGATCTGCTGAAATGAGAGGACTTGGATCTGGGCTGGAGTATAACCACCGTCATAGGCGGAACAAGTCTCCGTCCTCACCTCCCTTCCCGTCCTCACCCGCGATCACTGCTAGAACGTTCACGATGGTTCCGATGATAAAAGCCCTTGTCCGCGCCGTATCACAGCTTTCCGACCCCGCCGTCAGCCGCGTCGTCTGGCGAAGCGTCGTCGGCGCGATCCTGGGATTCCTCACCGTGGCCGGATTAGTCTGGATCCTGCTGTTCCAGACCCGGCTGACCGATTATCCCTGGCTGGACAACACGATCGACGTGCTGGGCGGCTTGGCGGTCTTTGGACTGGCCTACCTGTTCTTTCCGGCGGTCGTCGTGGCGATCTCCAGCCTCCTGCTGGAGCGGGTGGCCGAAGCGGTGGAGCGGCGGTACTATCCGGGTCTTCCTCCCGCCCACGGCCAAAGCCTTTGGACCGAGATCTTCGGTGCCCTCCGCTTCCTGGTCGTCGTGGTCGCACTCAACCTGCTGGTTCTGCCCGCCTACCTGATTCCGGGCGTAAATCTGATGATCTTCTACGTCCTCAACGGCTACCTGCTCAGCCGGGAATACTTCGAGTTGGTGGCACTTAGGAGAATGACTCCGCAGTCGGCGAGGATCATGCGTAAGGCTCATACGGCGAAGCTGTTCGCCGCCGGAGTCATCGTGGCGTTCTTTTCCACGATTCCCTTGGTCAACCTGATGGTTCCGGTTGTCGCGACAGCGTTCATGGTGCACATTTTCCAGGGGCTCACAGGAAACTTGCAGCGAACCGCCAAAGAGTAATAAAGAATTAACCATGACGGCTCAGTTTAGCGACAGCCGTCATCCACCCTGCCTTTTGGGGGCCATCGATAATGTTTCGACGCAAGTCACCGCCCGCCGGACCGCTGAATACCGAAGGCGCATCGCCGGTTGAGCCGGCTGTATCCGAAGCCGTGGCCTCCGAGCTGCCGCCGCGTTCTCCGTTTGCCGATAAGGGACCCGATATGTCGCCGACCAAGCCTCCCGCATCCAATGCCACCTTCAAGCCCGAGATTCCGCGCCGCGTGGTTGAGATTCCGGGTGCGCCGGTGCGCCGGCCGTTGAGCGAGAGCCTGTCGGCCCCCACGTCCGGGCCGGGTTCCACGGGTGGTTCGTCCCTCTCCTCCGGCTCCAACGAAATGCGCAAGCTGATCGTCGGCCGCGACATCTCGCTCTCCGGCGAGATCACGGCCTGTGACGTGCTGGTGGTGGAAGGGACGGTCGAAGCCAAGCTGCGGGATGGCCGCAACATCGAGATCGCGGAATCCGGCCTGTTCAAGGGCAGCGTCGAGATCGACGAGGCCGACATCGCCGGCCGCTTCGAAGGCGACATCAGCGTCCGCGGGCGTCTGCGCCTGCGCTCCACCGGCAAGATCAACGGATCGATCCGCTACGGCGAGCTGGAAGTCGAAGCCGGAGGCCAGCTCATGGGCGATATCCAGGTGCTGACCGCCAACAGCGGCTCGATCACCCGCGTTCCCGCTTCGTCTGAGCCGGCGACTGCCGAGGCGGCCCAGCCGTCACCCTATGCCGCCGTCCGCACCGGCGGAGCCGAATAAGCGTAAGAAGGGTCCGTCCCTTCGGCAGGCGTTCCAGAAGAAAAGCCCGCCGGCAGCAATGCCGGCGGGCTTTTCCGTCTTCGGGAAAACGGCAGAGGTCAGAACATGTGTCCGCTGCGCTCCGCCTTGGTCCGGAGATAGGCGGCGTTGTGCCCGTTGCTGGGAAAGACATGCGGCACCCTGTCCACCACCTCGATCCCGCAGCGCGCCAACTGGCGCAGCTTGTCTGGGTTGTTGGTCAGCAGCCGCACCTGGGGGAAACCAAGCTGGCGCAGCATCTCGGCTGCGGGAAGGTAGATCCGCTCGTCGGCGTCGAAGCCCAGCATCTCGTTGGCCTCGACCGTATCGAAGCCGTCGTCCTGAAGCTGATATGCCCGCAGCTTGTTGACGAGACCGATGCCCCTGCCCTCCTGCGCCAGATAAAGCACGACGCCGCTGCCGTGACGGGAGATCTCCGCGATGGCGCCGCGCAACTGGTCGCCGCAGTCGCAACGGAGCGAACCCAGCAAATCGCCTGTGAAGCATTCCGAGTGGAGCCGGATCAGGACAGGGCCGTCGTCTGCCGACGGTTCGCCGATGACGATCGCCAGATGCTCGACGCCGCCGTCCGGCGGCCGAAACGCCAATATCCGCGTGTTCTCGGCATCCACCAGCGGGACCGACGCGTCGCCGACCAGCGTCAGGGTCCGTGCGGCATGGGTCTGGTAATCCAGGATGTCGCGTGCTCGCACCATCATCAGGTCGTTCTTGTCCAGCCAGTTTTCCAGCGTGACCCCGCGCGGAAGACGGACGGAAGCCGCCACCACCGCCGGCAGCAGGCGCGCCAGCTTGGCAAGCGCTACTGCGGCGCCCTCGCGGGTTTCAAGCTCGGCCGCTTCGACCGTCATGGCACCGTCGGCGTTCGGACCGGCGCGCCTGGTCGGGTCCACCAAATCGTGAATGACCTCCGCCGTCAACCCGGCGCCGAGTGCCAGCTTCAGCACCGGCGCCGAGGACGTTTGCAATCCGATGGCCGCCGCGCGGGGCCTGGTGACCGCCAGTACCGGGACGGTCCCGGCCATGGCCTTGATCCTGTTCAGCGCCGGAGCGGAGACGGCCTCCACCGAAAGCGCCAGAGCGATGCCGCCCTCCATATCCTCGACGACGACCGGATCGCCCCGGCGCAGTTCGCAGATCGCGCGGTCGACTGCGCGCAGCGCCGTCTGGTCGAGGGGCTGGGAAAGGTCGTCCTGCAACTTCGCGAGCCTGGAGGAGGTCATTTTTTCTTTTCTTGCTGTATCTGAAAGGGTGCCGCGTGTCTTTGGGTAAATCTCATGATGAAGTCCGGCCGCCGGGATCGGACGCGAAAAGTCATTTCGGCTTCCCGGCACCGTTCTTCACCAGCCAAAGCGTATCGACCGTGAAGGAGAAAAGCAAAAGACCAAGTGCCGCTGCCGCCGCAAGGCTGCTCAACGGCTGGACCATGAGAGGCGTCAGGCAGACCAGCAGCACGGCTATCTGAACCACGCAGATCACTCGCCTGCGCTGGCTGAACGGCAGTTCGGCGTTGAGCCAGGGCCATACCCAGCCGGCAGCGACGAAGACATAACGCGCCAGCCCTATCGCCAGGACCCAGACCTCAGCCTTGCCGCTCTGCCACGCGAGCAGCGCCATGATTCCCATCATCAGGGTGTCGAAATTGATGTCGAGATGCTGGCCGTACCTGCTGGCCATCCGGCTGCGCCTCGCAATCCAGCCGTCCACACCATCCAGCACCAGCGCCAGCAAGGCTGCGGCGGAGGCTGCCCACAGGGTCCCGGTGTCAAGACCTGTCACGACTGGCACGGTGCCGCCGAGCAGGCTCGCCACCATGCCGCGCGCCAGGGTGATCCGGTTCGCCGACCCGAAATGTGCATGGGGAGCATGCTTGTCCAGATGGATCAGGCTCAGGACGGCGACCAGGGCGTAGCAGACCGCCACGTAGCCGGTATAGATTTCAGGCAGCCCGCCATGTCCCGCCAGCATCGATGCGGCGCCGATCGTCACCAGCCCTCCGACCACCGTATGCACGGTAACGCTGATCGTCAGTCTGGATGCTGGCGTCGTCGATCCTATGCGACTTCGGAGAGGGCGGTCGGGCAGGCGGTAAGTCATTGCAGATAGCTGGTGTGCAAAACGGATGGGTAAAGGGCATATGCCCTGTCGAAACAGGCGTGCAGGACTTACCTTTTAAGGAGGGCTGTGAAAATCTTGAGAAGGGGATATCTGTCATTGCCGCAAATGATGACCAGCGAATGCCCCGGCTCCCCTTCCCCGCAACCGCCCGACCCGGATACGGTCTGGCGTGCCATACTCGACATCCGTCATGGCGGATCGGCGCCTGCCGATATTCCTGCGCTCACCCATCCTTTGCTCAAGTTGACTCCGGAACGGGATCGGACCGGACCCTGGCAAAGCGCCCGGCCGCTCGATGCCGCGGGAAGTTTCCTGTGCGATCTCTATCTGCCGCTCTGCGCCGCTGCGTCAGGCCGCAGCTATGCCGTGGCGCATCTCGGGCAGAGCCTCGACGGGCGCATTGCGACCCTGTGCGGCGCTTCGCAATGGGTCACGGGTCCGGAGGACATCGTCCATAACCACCGGATGAGGGCCTTGTCCGATGCGGTGCTGGTCGGGGCCGGCACGGTCCGGCACGACGATCCCAAGCTGACGGTGCGTCACTGCGCCGGCGACAATCCCGCGCGGGTCGTCGTGGATACCAATCGCCGGCTGGAGAGCGGCTATGGCGTCTTCTGCGACGGCGCCGCTCCAAGCCTGCTGCTGTGCGCCGAGGATCTGGCCCGTCCTGCCGAACGTGTGGGCGATGCCGAAGTAATCGGCCTGCCGCGCCTTGGGCAAGGGCTTGACCCGGCAAGCATTCTGACGCTGCTGAAAGAACGCGGCTTGCGCTTCGTCTTCATCGAGGGCGGCGGCGTCACCGTGTCGCGCTTCCTCCAGGCCGGCTGCCTGGACCGGCTTCAGGTCACCGTGGCGCCCCTGATCCTGGGCTCGGGAAGACCCAGCTTCACCCTGCCGGAAATCGACACCATCGACGGCGGCCTGCGACCCCGTTCCCGGCACTTCGTCCTGGGGTCGGACATCCTGTTCGATTGCGCTCTCCGTGACTGACGGCGATATCGAACTCCGGGCGACGGCATTCTGGACCGTCGTCCCCGGCCGTGGCGAACTGCGGAGGTCCGTCCTCTCGTCTCCCGGTCCCGGCGACGTGCTGGTACGGGCGCTGGTCAGCGCCGTCAGCCGGGGAACCGAAAGCCTCGTGTTCCAGGGCCGGGTGCCGCCCGAGCTTGCCGGCACCATGCGCTGCCCCTTCCAGGAAGGCGATTTCCCCGCACCCGTGAAGTACGGCTACTGCATGGTGGGCGAGGTGCAGGCAGGTCCGGAGCACCTGATTGGTCGGCGCGTCTTCTGCCTCCACCCTCACCAGGACCTGTTCGTCGTACCCGCCGATATGGCGGTTCCGATCCCCGAAGCGGTCCCGACCGACCGGGCGGCGCTGGCCGCCAACATGGAGACGGCGGTCAACATCCTGTGGGACGCCCTGCCCCCGGTCGGCGCCCGCATCGTGGTGATCGGGGCTGGGGTCGTCGGCTGCCTGACCGCATGGCTGGCCGGGCGCGTGCCGGGAGCGCGGGTCGAACTGATCGACGTCAACCCAGCCCGCAAGGCCGTCGCCGATGCCCTTGGGGTCCGATTCGCCCTCTCTGAGGAGGCGACGGGCGACTGCGACATAGTGATCCACACCAGCGGCAACCCGGCCGGCCTGACGACGGCGCTGGCGCTTGCCGGATTCGAGGCGACCATCGTGGAGGCGAGTTGGTACGGCACCCGCCCGGTGGCGGCTCCGCTCGGTGCGGCCTTCCATCCGCGCCGTCTACGGCTGGTTTCCAGCCAGGTCGGTTCGGTGGCGCCATCGATGCGGTCGCGCTGGAGCTACCGGGACCGGCTGGGTCTTGCACTTGATCTGCTTGAGGATTCCCGCCTTGATATCCTCTTGACCGGCTCGTCAATGTTTGCTGACCTAACGGATGTTTTTCCCCGGTTGACGCTGCATCCGGGCGATGAGCTTTGCCATTTGATCCGCTACCATCGGGCATGAGACCTGACATAACCGATTGAAGAAACACGGAGGACTTGCCCGATGTACAGCCTGACAGTGCGCGACCACATCATGATCGCGCATAGCTTCAAGGGCGCCGTATTCGGCCCAGCCCAGAAGCTTCACGGCGCGACGTTCATCTGCGACCTGGAAATGCGCCGCAGGAGCCTGGATGCCGATGGGCTGATCGTCGATATAGGCATGGCGTCGGCGCTGCTGTCGGAGGTGCTGAAGCCGCTGAACTACCGTAACCTGGACGAGGTTCCGGAACTTACCGGATCCAACACCACGACCGAGTTCCTGTGCGGCGAGATCCACCGCCGCCTGAGTGCCCGGATCATGGACGGTGCGCTGGGAGAAGGTGGCAAGGAACTCGACAGCCTGAAGATCACGCTGCACGAATCCCACCTTGCCTGGGCGACCTACGAGGCCCCGCTTACCCCGGTGGAAGCTGGGAAATGAGCGCCGAACTCCATCTGGTCCTTCCAGGAGCGCTGGATCAGAAAACCGGCGGTTATCTCTACGATGCGCGCATCGTCGCCGGGTTGCGGGCTCGCGGCATCCAGGTCCATGTCCATTCGCTCCCCGGCACTTATCCGCTGGTCGATCAGGAAGCGATCTTCGAGGCCGACCGCGTCCTGGCCGGACTGCCGGACGGCGCCCTTGTCGTGATCGACGGTCTAGCGCTGCCGGGCGTCGCCGGCAGCCTGATGGTCGAGAACCACCGTCTGCGCCTCGTGGCGCTCGTCCATCACCCCCTCTCCCTCGAACTTGGGCTGAGCGAGGCCCAGGCACGCACGCTCAAGCTGATCGAGCAGGGCAGTCTGGCGCGGGTCCAGCGGATCGTCGTAACCAGCCCCGCGACGGCGGAGACGCTGCTCGCCGACTTCCACGTGACTAGGAGCAGGCTGGGCATCGTGGAACCCGGCACCGACCGGCCGGAAGCGCCGGCAGCGGGCTCGGGCACGGATGAATTGAACCTCCTTTGCGTCGCTACCGTCACCCCGCGCAAGGGTCATCTGATCCTGGTGGAAGCCCTAAGCCGATTGACCGATCTGCCCTGGAGGCTGATCTGCATCGGCAGCATCACCCGTGATCCCGTTGCGACCGCCGCTGTCCAGGATGCGATAGCGCGTCATGGGCTGACCGGCAGGATCGCTCTGATGGACGAGATCGAACCGGCGGCTCTTCAGAGCCAGTATCATGCCGCCGACGTCTTCGTGCTGCCGTCCTACTACGAGGGTTACGGCATGGCGCTGGCCGAGGCCTTGTCCCACGGGCTGCCGATCGTCAGCTCGAATGCCGGCGCCATTCCGACGACGGTCCCGGCCGATGCCGGCGTCCTCGTCCCACCCGGCGACGCCGCCGCCCTGGCTGCCGCCCTGCGCCGGTTGCTGACAGATGCAGGTTTGCGGTCCAGCCTGACGGCAGCCGCCAGGGCTGCCGCTTCGGCGCTGCCGACCTGGGAAGACGCGGCCGACAGGTTCGCCGCCGAACTGGCCGGGCTCGAGCCGGCTTTGCGCAGGTCCCTTGCCAGGGCGTGACGACGACGGCGGGGCCATGGGCGCCAGCGGCGGCTTCGATCCCGGCTGGCTCCGGCTTCGCTCTGCCTTCGATGATCCGGCGCGGGTCGAGCGTCTGACCAAGCTTTTTGCCGGCTCGCTGCCTGAAAATCCCCGCCTGCTCGATCTGGCCGCCGGAACCGGCGCCAATCTTCGCTATCTGGCACCCCGCCTTGGGCGCGCCGGTCAGCGCTGGGTGCTTGCCGACCATGACCGGGTGCTTCTGGAAGCGGCTGGCGGGGAAGTGGCGCGCTGGCGGCAGCAAGCCTCCGCCCTTCCTTTCGAGTGGGAATGCCGGCAGGTTGACCTTGTGCGCGATCTCGACGCTCTTGACCCGGCTGCCTTCGACGGCATCGTTTCCACGGCTCTCTTCGATCTCGTCTCAGCCGACTGGGCCGAACGGTTCGTCCACTGGCTGGCGCAGGCTCCAAGGCCCGTCCTGTTTACCCTCAGCGTCGACGGCCGGCTGGCATGGGCGCCGGAAGATCCGGCCGATGACGAAATACGCGGCTGGATCGAAGCTCATCAGGCGACCGACAAGGGTTTTGGACCCGGCCTTGGCCGCCATGCTCCATCGTTGCTCGCCGGGCTGCTGGCGGAACGCGGATTCGACGTCTTCACCGCCGAGAGCGACTGGAATATTGGCCCCGCCGATACCGCCATGCACGGCGCTCTGCTCGAGGGCTATCGGAACGCGGCGCTGGAGATCGCACCGCCGGACCGTGCCGACACCATCGAAGCCTGGACGCAGAGCCGGCTGAAAGACGCGGCACAGAGTGGATTGACTGCACTGGTCGGGCATGTCGATATTTTTGCACGCCCGCGCTGAAAGTCTTTGACAGCATAAGCTCCGGCACAGTATCTAGCGGCTCCGCGCTGCCCAGGTGGCGGAATTGGTAGACGCGCAGGTTTCAGGTACCTGTGGCCGAAAGGTCGTGGAAGTTCGAGTCTTCTCCTGGGCACCATCCTCTCTGAAGGATCCGTGGGGTTTTCCCACGATCCCGGCGCCCCATGTACCCTCCTGGCACCGTTTTTCCGGTGCCGGTTCTCAACAGGAGGATGACATGGCCAAGGCTGTCTGGAATGGTAAGGTTATCGCCGAAAGCGACCGCTTCGAACTGGTCGAAGGCAACGTCTACTTTCCAGCCGATACCATCAAACGCGATTATTTCCAGCCATCGAATACGACTACGGTGTGTCCCTGGAAGGGCACGGCGCATTACCATTCGATAAGCGTCGATGGCGTCGAAAACCGCGATGCCGCGTGGTACTATCCCGATCCGAAAGAGGCGGCTGCCGCGATCAAGGACCATGTCGCGTTCTGGCGCGGAGTCGAGGTTCAGCGCTGAGCCTTCCCGGATTTACATGCCGGGAACCAGACAGGGGTAATAATGACGCCGGGCAAGAAAATTCTGCTGGTCGATGACGATGTGGCATTGCGCCAGTCCCTGGCCGAGCAACTCCAACTGCTCGAGGAATTCGAAACGGTCGAGGCGGGCGACGCTTCGGCCGCTCTTGCCATCGTCCGCCAGAATTATTTCGACGCGATACTGCTGGACGTCGGACTGCCCGACATGGACGGCAGGGAGTTGTGCCGGGTCATGCGGCGCGAAGGCGTGCGAAGCCCCATCATCATGCTGACGGCGGCCGGCAGCGATAGCGACGCGATCCTGGGACTGGACAGCGGCGCCAACGACTACGTGACCAAGCCGTTCCGCCTGAGCCTGCTGCTGGCCCGCCTGCGAGCCCAGTTGCGCCAGTTCGAACAGAGCGAGGATGCCGTCTTCGCCATCGGCCCCTATACGTTTCGCCCAAGCGTGAAGCTTCTGATGACCGAGACCGGCAATAAGAAGATAAGGCTGACCGAGAAGGAAACGGCGATCCTCAAATATCTCTACCGTGCCGGTGAGAAGGTCGTCGGTCGCGATACGCTGCTGGGCGAGGTCTGGGGCTACAATGCTGGCGTCACGACCCATACGCTGGAAACCCACGTCTACCGCCTGCGCCAGAAGATCGAGCGGGATCCGTCGAATGCCGAGATCCTTGTGACCGAGCCGGGCGGCTACCGGCTAGTGCCCTGATTTCCCTGCCTCGAGGTGAGGTGTAATCAAGAAATACAGGCCGGTCTGTATCAAGTGATCGTGTCGGTCAGTATTACAAATTTTTAAGAATTCGCGACTCGATTTCAAAAGTCTTCCTTCCGCTCCCCACTTGGTTATGATGCCGCGTCTCGTGAGGCCATGCCCTTGGGGAGTATCTTCCCTGTGAACAGCGCTTTTCCAGCCTTAGTCATGCCGACCGTGGCACCCGTACAGGAGCCCTTGCTTCTGTCCGTCGTCATCCCCGTCCACAACGAGGCTGACAATGTATTGCCGCTGCTGGCGGAGATCCGGACGGCGCTGGCCGAAACAGGCGACTACGAGGTCATCTTCGTCGACGATTGCAGCGATGACGGAACGGCGGGACGTCTCGCTCTGGAGCGGGGCATCGCGGCATCCGGTTCCGGAGCGGCCGTACGTGTCCTGCGTCACGCCAGCCGATCGGGCCAGAGCACCGCGGTCTGGACGGGCGTACGCGCGGCGCGCGGCGTCTGGATCGCGACGCTCGACGGCGACGGACAGAACGATCCGGCCGATATCCCGAACCTGCTGAACCGTGCCTTCGCCGATGGCGGACCGGAACTGGTCGGCGGGTTGCGCCGCAAGCGGCGCGACGTTTGGTCGAAGCGGGCCGCGACGAAGATCGCCAACGGATTGCGCCAGAAGGTCCTGAGCGACGGCTGCATCGATACGGGGTGCGGCATCAAGGTGTTCCGGCGCGACGCCTTCCTGGCGCTGCCCTTCTTCGGCGCCATGCACCGTTTCCTGCCGGCGCTGTTCCAGATCCACGGCTACCGTGTCGACTATGTCGAGGTCAATCACCGTCCACGCCGCCGTGGCGTGTCGAAATACGACAACCTCGGCCGTGCGGTCATCGGCATCGTCGATCTCTTGGGCGTTTTATGGTTGAAGCGTCGTACCCGCTTGCCGGCCGCCATCATCGAAGACGGCATCGAACAGGCTCACTGAGCGGAATGGGTGGAGCAATGCTTTCCGTCTGGACGGCGATCGGGTTCCTGGGGCAGGCGCTTTTCTCCATGCGCTTCCTGATCCAGTGGATCCAAAGCGAGCGGATCAAGCGCAGCATCGTGCCGGAAGCCTTCTGGTATTTCAGCGTCGCCGGCGGCGTCACGCTGCTGGCCTACGCGATCTACCGCCAAGACCCCGTCTTCATCCTGGGACAGGCTTTGGGTCTGGTGATCTACGCCCGCAACATCTGGCTGATCCGGCGCAACAGGCGCGAGAAGGCGGATACCATTCCCGAAGTCGGAAGCGCATCGCCATCGTGAGGGCGCTGATCAGCGATACCGCCGGCCGGTCCATTACTTGGCCCAAGCGCACAGCTCTGGCCGTTGCCCTTGCCGCTCTCTGCCTTCTGCTCTTCCTGCCCGGCTTCTTCAGCCTGCCGCCGATGGACCGGGACGAAGCGCGCTTCGCGCAGGCGACGCGCCAGATGCTGGAGAGCAGGGACTTCGTCGATATCCGCTTCCAGGGCGAAGCGCGTCACAAGAAGCCGGTCGGCATCTACTGGATGCAGTCGGCGGCGGTGACGCTGGCGGGAGGGCCGGAGCAGACCGCCATCTGGGCATACCGGCTGCCGTCCCTGATCGGCGCCACCGTTGCCGTGCTGCTGACCTTCTGGGTCGGCAGCAGCCTGTTCGGACCGGTAGCAGGGTTCATCGGCGCCGTCATGCTGGCCGGTACCGTCCTTCTGGGGGTGGAAGCGCGTACGGCCAAGACCGACGCGGCTCTGTTCGCGACGATCCTCGCCGCCCAGGGGGTGCTGGCTAGCATTTGGCTGCGCCGGGATATGCGGGACGGCCTGGGGCTGGGTTCGGTCCTGCTGTTCTGGACCGCGCTGGGCGTCGGCATCCTGCTGAAGGGGCCGATCATCCTGCTGGTCACCGGCGGCACCGTCCTTTGGTTGTCGGTGGCGCAGCGCGGGATAGGCTGGCTGGCGCCGCTTCGGCCCAAGCTGGGGCTGTCGGTGATGCTGGCTCTCGTGGCGCCGTGGCTGATCCTGATCACGATCAAGACCAACGGCTCCTTCTTCGCCGAATCGGTCGGTCACGACATGATGGCCAAGGTGGCGGGAGGGCAGGAGTCCAAGGGCTTTCCGCCCGGCTACTATACCCTGCTGTTTCCCGTCACCTTCTGGCCCTGGTCGCTGCTGGCGCTGCCAGCGTTCCCATGGGTGTGGAACAACCGGCGCGATCCAGCGGTGCTGTTCTGCCTCGCCTGGATCGTACCGAGCTGGCTGGTGTTCGAGGCGGTGCCGACCAAGCTGTTCCATTACATCCTGCCGACCTATGCGGCGTTCGCTCTGCTGACGGCACGGGCTGTCCTGGACGGCTTCGGCAAGGCGCGGCCCTGGTTGACAGGGACGGCGAACGCGCTGTTCGCGGTGACAGCCCTGACGCTGACCGGCGCCATGGCAGCCTTGCCGATCATGGTCGAGAAGCGTTTCGACCCACTGTCGATCCTGCTGGCGCTGGTCACGCTGGCGGTGCTGGCCTACGGCGTCGTCCTGTACCGAAGGGAGTGGCTGCGGCGTTCGGTAGCCGCGCTGACGGCGGGTGCGTTCGGACTCTATCTCCTGGCGTTCCAGGTTGTGTTCCCGCAACTGGAGACCATCTGGCTCAGCCCCCGCATTGCGGAGGCGGTAGAGCGGGTGCGGCCCTGTCCCGACAGCGTGCTCGTGTCCGCCGGTTTCACCGAACCCAGCCTCGTCTTCCTGACCGGCACGGGTACCGTGTTGACGGGGGATGGTGCTGCGGCGGCCAAGGCTTTGGCAGGAGATGCCTGCGCCCTGGCTCTGGTCGACCAGAGGCAGAACCAAGCCTTTCTCGATCAGGCCGTAGTGGATAACATTCAGCCAGTACCGACTGCAACAATCAGTGGTTTCAATTACTCTCGTGGAAGGAGTTTGGTGCTGTCACTCTATCGCCGTTAAAGCGTAACTTTCCTCTAACCTTTACCGCGTATTGATTGCTCCTATCGATAGCGGAGGTGAGTTCCTTCGCTTCCATGTCCGATTATCGGCAACAATTGGGTCGCAATGCACAGCCGGTTTTCCGCAGACTTGCCGCTGGCGCGGTATTCGGTCTGGTGCCTTCTCCTCCTGCTGCCGGGCCATGTTTTCCTAAGTTATCTAGACCGTGCCGTCTACGACCTGATCCAGGGGGCGGAACCGCACGTATTCTTGTTCTTCCGTGCCGTGACGGAACTCGGCGACAGCAAGTGGACGCTCGTTCCTACCGGTATCCTTGGCCTCCTGCTTGTTCTTGCAGGGCGGTATGGCTTTTCCGGCCACCGTCCTGCCGCCGTGTCTAACTGGCTGGCTTCAGCGTCGTTCTTCGTGTTCTGCTCGGTCGCCCTGTCAGGCATAGTGGTGAACGTCATCAAGGTCGTGGTCGGGAGAGCGCGGCCGAAGCTGATCGACCAGAACGGCCTCACTGGCTTCGAACCGTTCACTTTCGACGGCGCTCTTCATTCTTTTCCCTCGGGACACACCAATACGATCTTCGCCCTGGCGCTTGCTGTCTCGCTGCTGGTCCCGCAGTGGCGCGGCGGTCTGCTGGCCATGGCGAGCGTCGTCGGCTTCAGCCGGATCGCGGTAGGGGCCCATTTCCTGACCGACGTGATCGCGGGCGCCGCTCTGGCCGTGCCGACGACGGTGTGGCTGCGCCGGCGTTTTGCCGACAACGGACTGGTCTTTACGAAGGGTGGGATGGATGGGTACGCTCTGCTCTGGCCGGGACGGCTGATTCCGATCGCTGTCGCCCGCTTCGTCCGGAAACGGGTAGTGCCGATCGGCGAACCGGCGCCGCGAAGGATCGGGCCGGCGTGACGATGACAAAAAAGCGGCTCCGTGGGCCAATGCCTGACGGAGCCGCCGAGTTGCTTTACATGGAGGAACCGCACCACAGATGCGATACCCTTGTTATAGGCTTTTTTGGTTAACGTGAGCTTAAGGTTAACAAGAAAAATGCGAGCCTTTACTTTTTCCGGCAAGGCCTTCAGCTCTGCTTGCCGCGTCCCGTCTTGTTCTGGAGCTCGTCGATGCGCCGCGAGGCATCCGCCTTGTTGAGCGACGGATCGAACTCTTCCTTCGCCTCTTCGCTCAGCGTCTTGAGGTACGAAGCCTGGGCTCCGGTCATTGGTTCGTCGCCGGTGGTCCATTCCGACGGGTCCTTCTCCGTGTTGGACGGGGTGCCGTCGTCCGGAGACTTCGGGTCCGCCGCGTTGTCGTGGTCGTTCCTGGCGCTGGCCATGGTCGATCGCTCCTGTCAGTACATGTCTAGCATATCAACAGGCTAGTGTTGTTCTTGTTTCGTTGCTATCTGGAATTTTTCTCGACTCCGCACCAACCCCCCGCCAAATTAGAGCCCATGTGCGCAAAATATAACGAACGGCCAGCCCTTTGAGGCCGCCGGCTTCCGCAGACTTCACCGTCCGGTTCTGGGGCGTCCGAGGCAGCATACCGGCGCCCGGTCCCGAGACGATGAGATATGGTGGCAATACGACCTGCATCGAAGTGAGGTGTGGCGGACACCTGATGATCTTCGACGCGGGCACGGGCATCCGGGCGTTCGGCAGCCAGTTGGCGGGTGAGGCGCCGGTCGATCTCGACCTGTTCTTCACCCACACCCATTTCGACCATGTCGCTGGCCTGCCGTTCTTCGTCCCGGCCTTCGACCCTCGCAACCGGCTGCGCCTGTGGGCGGGTCACCTGTCGCCGCCGCAGACGATCCAGTCCGTGCTGTGCGACATGATGATAGCGCCCCTGTTCCCGGTGCCTCTCTCCGCCTTCTACGGCTCCTGCACGTTCAACGACTTCCAGTGCGGCGCCGTGCTGCAACCGCGTCCTGATATCCGGATCGTAACCGGACCCCTCAACCACCCGAATGGCTGCTGTGGCTACCGGGTGGAGTTCGGCGGGCGGGTGCTGGCGATCGTGACCGACACCGAGCACTTGGCCGAAGGCCATGACGACGCCGTGCTGGAATTGGCGCGCGGGGCCGACGTCATGGTCTACGACGGCATGTACACGGACGCGGCCTATCCCAAGCATGTCGGTTGGGGCCATTCCACATGGCAGCAGGGCTGCCGGGTGGCCGAGGCTGCCGGGGTAGGGCGGGCGGTGATCTTCCACCACGAACCCAACCACGACGACGTAATCATGGACGGCATCGCCGTGGCGGCGGAGGAGATGAGGCCCGGAACGCTGGTGGCGTTCGAGGGGATGGTGCTGGAACTCTGACCGGAGGCTTCCTCACCGATAGGGGTCGGCGGCATCGCGCAGGCCGTCGCCGAGGAAGTTGAAGGCAAGGACCACGACGATCACCGGCACCACCGGCAGCATCAGCCAGGGGTACAGAGCCACGACGTTGATGTTCTGCGCCTCGTTCAGCAGGACGCCCCAGCTCGTGATGGGGGGGCGCAAGCCCAGGCCCAGGAACGACAGCGCCGTCTCCCCCAGGATCATGCCGGGGATCGACAGCGTCGCGGAGGCGATCAGGTGGCTCATGAAGCTGGGCAGCAGGTGGCGGCCGATGATGCGCCGGGGGCTGGCGCCCATCAGCTGGGCGGCCGTGCAGAAGTCTTCCTCCCGCAGGGCCAGCAGCTTTGAACGTACCGCGCGGGCGAGGCCGGTCCAGTCGAGCAGGCCCAGGATCAGCGTGATCCCGAAATAGATCAGGATCGGGCTCCAGGTGACGGGCAGGGCGGCGGACAAGGCCATCCAGAGCGGCAGTTCCGGAAAGGAGCGCAGCACTTCGATGAAGCGCTGGGTCACGTTGTCGATCCAGCCGCCATAGTAGCCGGCGACGCCGCCGATCACGATGCCGAGGACGAAGCTGATCGTGATGCCGATCAGGCCGACGGTCAGCGAGATCCGAGTGCCGTAGAGGATGCGGCTCAGCATGTCGCGGCCCAGCCGGTCGGTGCCGAGCAGGAACAGGGTGCCGCCCTCCGACGGACACATCAGATGAAGACTGGCAGGGATCATTCCCCAGAAATCGTAGCCATCGCCCCGGCAGAAGAACCGGATGGGCTGAACGTCCGTCCTGTCCACCGTATAGACTCGCTGGAGCGTGTCCATGTCGAGCCGGTAGTCGAAGCCGTAGACGAAGGGTCCGACGAAACTGCCCTCGTGGAACAGGTGGACCGACTGGGGCGGGGCGTAGATGTGGTGGATGTGCCGGCTGTCCAGCGCGTAAGGCGACAGGAACTCCGATATCAGGATCGTAAAATACATGACCGCCAGGACCACGCCGGACACGACGGCGAGGCGATGGCGCTTCAGCTTCCACCACATCATCCGCCATTGGGACGCCATGTAGTAGCGTTCCTGCTCCGGCGACATGTGTTCGACCGCATAGGGGTCGAACGGTGCGGTGGAGACGTAGTGGTCGAGCCGGTCGGCGGTCATCGGTTGGCTCCCCCTTCAAGCCGGATGCGGGGGTCGAGCATCGCCAGCGCCACGTCGGACAGGAACACGCCGACGACCGTCAGCAGCGCCAGGAACATCAGGAACGATCCGGCCAGATACATGTCCTGACTGCGCAGCGCGTCCAGCAGCATCGGTCCCGTCGTCGGCAGCGACAGCACGATGGAGACTACGGCGGCCCCGGAAACGATCTGCGGCAGCAAATTGCCGATGTCGGAGATGAAGGGGTTGATCGCCATCCGGAGCGGATATTTCCAGAGCACCCGGGCGGGCGACAATCCCTTGGCCCTTGCGGTCACGACATACTGCTTGTGCAGTTCGTCCAGCAGGTTGGCGCGCAGCCGCCGGATCATGCCGGCGGTGCCGCTGGTGCCGATCACGATCACCGGAATCCAGAGGTGCTCCAGCACCGAAACCATCTTTCCCCAGCTCCAAGGCGCATCCATGTAGACAGGGTCCATCAAGCCGCCGATGGATGTCCCGAACATCACGTTGGCAAAGTAGAGCAGCACCAGCGCCAGCAGGAAGTTGGGCGTGGCCAATCCTAAGAACCCCAGGAAGGTCAGCCCGTAGTCGCCGAGGCTGTACTGGTGGGTCGCCGAGTAGATCCCGATCGGGAACGAGACCACCCAGATGAAGATGATGGTGGCGAAGGACACGACGATGGTCAGCAGCATCCGGTCGCCGACCACGTCGGCCACCGGCCTGTTGTATTCGAACGAGTAGCCGTAGTCGCCGGTCAGCATGCCGCCGAGCCAGACGAAATACTGCTCGATCATCGGCTTGTCCAAGCCGTAGGTCTCGCGCAGGAACTGGAGCCTGCTCTGGTCGATCGCCTCGCCCCGGCTTTCAAGCTCCGTCACCAGCGTCGTCAGGTAGTCGCCCGGCGGTAACTGGATGATGACGAAGGTGATGGCGCTGATCGCGAGCAGGGTAGGGATCATCACCATGATCCGTCGCACGAAGAAGCCCAGCATGGTGATCGGTCGTCCCTTCCTAAACCTGAGCAATCAGCTCTTTCGAGCGAACCAGAACGTATCGGGCCGGTAGATGCCGAAATGCGCTCCCGGGTCCCAGCTGAAGATGCCCTCGTCCGGCACGTTGCGCAGCGTGGAGCGGACGACGACCGGCTGGAGCGTGCCGTTGATCAGCCCGATGGTGAAGACGTTGTCGGCATGGATGGCGAGGATGCGGTGCCAGGCATCGGCGCGGGCCGCCGTGTCCTTGGCCGTCCGCCATTCCGTCATCAGGTCCATCAGCTCCATCGGCTGAGGCATGTCGGGTTTTTCGCCGGCCGTGCCGCCGGTCTGGTAGAACTGGCCCCATTTCGGCCATTCGTACTGGTTCTGGTCCATCGGCACGAACTCGGTCGGCGCCATGTCCGCTGTCGGGATGCCGTTATCGACGCCCTTGGCGATGGCCATCATGGTCTGGCCTGCGTAGATGCGGTTGCGCAGCACCTCGAGCTGGGACGGCTTGGTGAACAGCTTGACCCCGATCTTGCGCCAGCTGTCTGCGATCAGTTCGAGCACGTCGACTTCCTCGGTGCTCTCCCCGGCCGTCTCGACGATGATTTCCATCGGGCGGCCGTCGGGCAGCAGCCGGACGTTCTCCGAACCGCGCTTGGTCAAGCCTATTTCGTCCAGCAGCCGGTTGGCCTGCGCCACGTCGTAGTTGGTCCAGGCCTTCTGGTATTCCGGCTTGAACAGGGGAGAGCGGGGCAGGACCGTATTGTTGGAAGCTTGGGCAAGCCCGTAGTAGATCACCTCGTTCAACTCGTCCCGGTCGATGGCGAGGGACAAAGCCCGGCGCAGCCGGACGTCGCGGAACAGCTTCCGCCATTCCGGGTCGGCTATGTTCATGTTGGGGAAGAGCGCCAGATGGGCGCCGCTGCCGACTTTCCAAAGATCGACCTTGTAGTCGTTCCGCTTCGCCGCCTGCTTCAGGAAGGTGTAGTTGTCGAAGCGGATATAGCGGGCCTGAAGATCGGCCTCCCCGGCGCCGGCCTTGGCCGGGATGATCTTGCTGTCCGCGATCTGCACCAGGATGCGGTCGATATAAGGAAGCTGGTGCCCCGCCTCGTCGATGCGGTGGTAGAAGGGATTGCGGACGAAGACGAACCGCTCGGCGGGGGCCGCCGTCGTATTGACCCAGGGCTGGAGCGTCGGCATATCGGGGTTGTCGTTGTCGTAGGCGTTGTCCATGCGGTTATGGAGATGCGCCCAGCTCTTCTGTCCCGCTTCCTTGACGCGCGCCTTCAGCTCCGCCGCCTCGGCGTATTTCACGTGAAACTTTTTCAGGTAGGCCGAAGGGCCGAAGATCTCCAGGGGGCGGGCCGCCGCCAGGGCCGGCAGGAAGACCGGGTTCGGCTCCTTCCAGGTGTAGCGGACGGTCGTCTCGTCCAGGACCTCGAAC
This sequence comes from Skermanella aerolata KACC 11604, assembly GCF_000936425.1. Lineage (GTDB taxonomy): Bacteria > Pseudomonadota > Alphaproteobacteria > Azospirillales > Azospirillaceae > Skermanella > Skermanella aerolata. Next base: position 270,538 of record NZ_AVFK01000006.1, read on the forward strand.
TTGGGCGGTTCGCCGCCGGACAGCATCTCTGGCGGCGGGGTGAAGGGCGGCAGGTCGGGGTTCAGGATGACGTCTTCCCACCAGTAGCGGAAATCTTCCGCCGTGAAGGGGGAGCCGTCGGACCAGCGGTGCCCGGGCCGCAGGTGGAGGGTGAAGACCTTGTTGTCCTCGGCCTCGACGGACTTGAGGATATCCGCCTCAAGGTTGAGGTCCGTGTTGTATGCGACCAATCTGGCATAGGAGTACGCGAAGAGAATGCGTACGTCCTTGGCCCGCGACATCATCATGGTCAAGTCGCCGCCGGGCTGTCCGGGTTTTCCGCTATCGTCATCGAACGTCACTAAATGTGGTTCGGACGGTATCCGCTGATCTACCGGGGGCAGTTTGCCGCTGGCGACTTTTTCAGCCAGAAAGGGAGTTTCCAGGGCGGCAAAGGAAGGCGATGCTGCCGGCAGGCCGAACAGGAGGACGAGCAGGAGAGTGGGAAACCAAGCGCGGATGCGGGTCATGAAGCCAGCTCCAGCAATGCGGGGTGGGCCTTGGCGCGCACGAGATGACCGTTGCCCAGATCGATCATGCCGGGATGATTGTCGCCGTCGATCGTGAAGGGGGGAGCCCAGGCGCCGGGATCGGATGCGCGGCCCTCCCTCAGCAGGGCCAGATCGAGCCGGGCATTGGGATCGGGGTCGGGGACCGCCGTCAGCAGGGCGCGGGTATAGGGATGGACCGGATTTCGGAACAGGGCGGCACGGGGCGCTATTTCCACGATCCGGCCCCGGCACATCACCATGATCCGGTCGGCGATATAGTCGACCACGGCGAGGTTGTGGGAGATGAAGAGATAGGTCAGCCCCAGCTTGTCCTTCAGGTCCTTCAGCAGGTTGAGGATCTGGGCCTGGATCGAGACGTCGAGGGCGGACACCGGCTCGTCGCAGATCAGCAGGTCGGGCCGCAGCGCCAAGGCGCGGGCGATGCCGATACGCTGGCGCTGGCCACCCGAGAAGCTGTGCGGATAGCGCTTCAGGTGCCTGACATCCAATCCCACGAGGTTCATCAGCTCCTTGACCAGCGCCCGGCGGTGCTCCGCGTCTCCGATATCGTGGATGATCAGGGGTTCGGCGACGATGTCGTACACCGTCATGCGCGGGTTCAGCGAACTGAACGGGTCCTGGAAGATGAATTGCAGGTTGCGGCGGAACTTGATCAGCTTGTCGCCTTCCAGGCCCAGCACGTCAACCGTGCTGCCCCGGTCGTTGAACAGGATGGAACCGGTATCGGGCGTCAGCGCCCGCATCAGGATCTTCGACAGCGTAGTCTTGCCGCAGCCGGACTCGCCGACCAGCCCCAGGCATTCGCCCCGGCGGATCTCGAAGCTGACATCGTCGACGGCCAGCACGCCGCCGCCGGCGGGCTTGCGGCTGAACCAGCCGGACTTGCGCGTTTCGAACCGCTTGGTGATGTTGCCGACGCTCAGCAGCGGGCCGGCGGCGTCGGCACCTGCCGGCCAGGGCTCGGAAGTAGCATCCAGCATCTTGCCGCCAGCCGACTTGATCTCCCGGATCGGCACCAGCCTTTCGCCGGGATGCATGTGGAATCGCGGCACGGCGCGCAGCAGGGCCTTCAGATAAGGATGGCGCGGCTCCGCGAAGATGTCGCGCATCTCGCCGGCTTCCATCACCTCGCCCCGGTACATCACGACGACTTCCTCGGCGACGTTGGCGACGACGCCGAGATCATGGGTGATCATCAGCACGGCCATGCCGAGTTCGCCCTGAAGGTCGGCCAGCAGCTTCAGGATCTGCGCCTGGATGGTGACATCGAGGGCGGTGGTCGGCTCGTCCGCGACCAGCAGCGAGGGGCGGCAAATCAGCGCCATCGCGATCATCGCGCGCTGGCGGAGACCGCCGGACAGTTCGAAGGGATAGGTGTCCACCGCGCGCTTCGGGTCGGGGAAACCTACCAGCCGCAGCATGTCCACGGTCAATTCGCGCGCCTGGGCGCTGTCGACGTCGCGGTGGAGCATGACCGCTTCGCCGACCTGGTTGCCCACCGTATGGAGCGGCGACAGCGAAGTCATCGGCTCCTGGAAGATGATCGAGATGTTGCCGCCCCGGATCGACCGCATCTTGCCGCTTTCCGGGTCGAGCTTGGCGATGTCGATGGTCTTCGGGAACTCCGGGTCGGAGAACAGGATCTCGCCCTTCGTGATCCGGGCCGGGCGGGGCAGGATGCCCATGATGGCCTGCGCCACCACCGACTTGCCCGATCCGGACTCTCCCACCAAGGCTACGGTGCTGCCCGGCCGGACCCGGAATGAGATGCCGCGCACCGCCCGGATGACACCTTCGGCGACGCGGAATTCAACATGCAGATCGCGGACGTTCAGCAGATCGGTCATTGGGCCTCTGTGGTGGAAGTCTCGCGGGTTGAGAATGATCCGGCGGTAGAACCATGGGGAAAGCCGGTGGGTTCGCTTTCCACGTCGATCCCGATTGCCAGGAAGTTGCTGACGGTCGTGTCAGTCATGCCGATCCCCTTGCCTCTGGCGACGCCGGCCACCCGCTCGGCGATCTCGTCGAAGCCGTCGAGCGTGGATTCGATCCTGACCGTTTCGCCGGCGCCTGTTCCCTTCAGTCTGAGCTGCATCCAGCCTAACCCGCGGTCTCTACGAGTCGAATAATAGTTTAATCGTACCTGAGCCAAATGTTCCCACGGAATCGAACCCCCGAGCGGACCGCGGGCATAAATGCCGGTATTGTCCATTTCAATGACGGTCATGTGACGCTGGGCCGTCCGTGCCGCGAATAGTACGAACAATCCGGCGGCTACAGCCAGCGGCAGTGCCACCCAGGGACTTAGGGGCAGCAGGAGTGGTGGAAGTCCGGTCAATACAAGACCGGCGGTGGCGCGGGCGTAATCTCCCAGCAACGGACCGGAGGGATAGCGGTAGCGGGTCAAGACTGGCTCCCGAAGATATCGCGGGCATTCCGCCAGCAAGCGGCGGGATGCCGGGAGATGGCGGCGGCGTAGGCGGCCAGGAAGTGGTCGCAGTCCGCGTCATGGACGAGGTGGTGGGTCAGGAGGCCGGTCGGCTCAAGCGGATCGGCGGCACCGTTCCGCCGGGCAGCGAGATGGCGGACCGTGGCGGCGATGACCGCATCCGTCCCGGCGAACCCTCCGCCGCCGTGCCAGTCCATGATATCGACATGGGTGTTGATCTGGCACAGACCCGGCGCGGGGTGGGACTGGGCGCGCGGCGTGAAGGTGGACAGGCCGGTGTAGCCGAGGCCGGGAAGCCGACCGATCAGGTCGGGTGAAATCCGGTTCCACGGCGGGACGAGGACGGGAAGGGGGTCGAAAGGAGCCAGCAGGTCCCATCCGGTCCTGAGATCGCCAACGACGCGCGGGACGGGGCGGGCGGCGCCGAGTTCGGCCTTCTTGGCCGGCGCCGTCTCGTGGTTGGTGTGGGACAGCCCGTGCTGAAGGACGGCGGCCTCCGGCCAGTCGCGCAGTTCGGCGGCCAGTTCAGGTGTCGCTCCGGCGGGGATGACGGCCAGGGCTATCGGAGTGCCGGCGCTGAGGCCGCGCAGCCGGTCGAGTGCAGGGGTGGGGGCGGCGGCATCGTCGTCGCGCCACCAGAAATCGGCGGTCCGGCCTTCCGTACACCAGCGGTCCAGTTCAAGGGTCAAGGCATCCCAGGCGTCGTTCACGACGCGGCCTCGATCAGCAGGCGAGCGGTGGCGGCGGCACCATCCAGCGCAGGCGTGAAGGGGGGAGGGGGAGGCGCTTCGAGCGCGCGGGCGATGGCGGCGCCGAGGGTTTCGGCGGTCAGCCCGGCTTCGTCCGCGACGTGGAGCAGGCCGCGCGCCTCGAACAGGCGAGCGCGGTCGGTCTGTTCGGTCTCGTTGCCCGCCGCGAAAGGAACGACGACGGCGCGGCAGCGGGCCTGGAGGATGTCCATCAGCGTGTTGTAGCCGGCTTGGCTGATCGACAGCGTGCAGCGGGCCAGCAGGTCGGGGAAATCGGGGCGAGCCCGTTCCACGATGACGCCATCGGGTGCGGCTGTGCAAAGAGCCTGGAACTCGGTCTCGTGGATGTCGGGGCCGGCGAGCAGGCGCCAGCGGATGTCGGCGAGCGCCGTCAGCGGGCGGGCATCGATCGCGGCGCGCAGTAGGGGGAGCCCGACGGCTCCCCCCCCGACCGAGACGACGACTTCGCCATGGCCGTCGCCGTGCGGTTCTGCGGGTTTGCGGGTCGGGGCGACGTAGCCGGTGTAGCGGATCAGGTCGCGGATGGTGTTCGCCGGCGGAAACGTGGCCTCGAACGGCACCAGTTCGGGATCGCCGTGGACCAGCACGAGATCGAGATGACGGCGGGCGATCTCGGCCATTTCGGCTTCGCGCGCCGGGTTGTCCTTGGCGACCAGGATGTCGCGGACCGATGCGGCCATGAGGGGACGGGACGGCCTCTTGCCCAAGCGATCCAGCAGGGGGAGGAGTTCGAAGCGGAACTGGCGGCGGCCGAAGGGGTAGGTTTCCAGCAGCAGGAGATCGGGGCTGATCTCATCGGCCAGCGCCAGCAGGGCGGTGCGGCGGTGTTCCTTCCAAGCGTCGTCGAGCGGGCGGCCGCCTTCGGTTACCAGGAGCTTGAAGCTTTTGTCGGCGGCACGGGCGGGGGGGAGTTGCACGACGCGAACATCGCCATAACTGACACCGCCGACGGGGAAACCGCCGGAGGCCACCGTAACGTCCAGCCCGGCATCGGCCATCGCACGGGCGATTAGGGCCGCCCGGCGGACATGGCCGATGCCGAGGAGATGCTGGACCCAGATCAGGGCCTTCATGAGGATAGCCGCGCGATGATTACATCCCCCGACCCGTCGTTAGATATACGCAAATGTCATCATTCCTGTTCGTGGCATTGGCTTGAACCAAAAGCGGAAGGTGTTTGATTGGTCAGGAAAGTTAGATGTCGGGCTGAAGAGGCCCGACCTACGCGAGCGTGCTTTTGTACCCAACATCTCCGGCCTCCTGAACGTGCTTTGTAGGTCGGGCCTCTTCAGCCCGACATGGCGGCAGGAACTCACCGGTCGATCCGAGACTTGATCTAAAACGAAGTATATAGGAATTTAGTCAAATTTCCAAACCTATGTTCAACTCGGCGACGGTTGGCGTGCCGTCGGGCAGCAGGGTGAAGCGGTGGGCGCAGCCGTCGAGCAGCTTGTGGGCCGGCTTGTCCGTCATGTCCCAACCCGTGGCGAGCGCATAGATTGCGCGGATTACGCCCTTATGGGCAACCGCTCCGGTTGGGTGAGAGCGGGTGGCGGTTTCGGTAAGCCAGGGGCGCAGACGGTCCTGAACATCGCGCGGGCTCTCGCCTTCGGGTGCGCGGAAATCGAGGCCGCAGGCCTCCCATGCCGCCATCAGGTCGCCAAGCTCCGCCCGCAGGTCCGTCAGGGTGCGGCCCTCCCAGGTTCCCCAATCGGTTTCCACGAGACGGGGATCGAAGGTCGGGTCCAATCCCAGTAGGCGTGCCGTCCCGGCGCAGCGGGACAGGGGGCTGGCGACCCAGGTCCTGTCGCGCAGGTGGTCGGGCAGGACCCATTTGCGCACGACGGCTTCACCGTCCGGCGACAGGGGAATGTCGGTGCGGCCCTGGATCAGGCCTTCGGTGTTCCAGGCGGTCGGACCGTGGCGAAGGATCAGGAGGTCGGTCATCGGGAACCCGCTATCTGTTTCAGGAGCGCGTCGAGCGTCCGGGACGCGCCCGCGAAGCCGTGTTCCGCCGCGGCGATCCGTTTCGCCGCAGATCCCATGGCGGCACGGCGCGATTCATCGGTCAACACGGATGCGACCGCTTCGGCAAAGGCCGTTTCGTCACCGATGGGGGTCAGCAGCCCGGTAACCCCGTCACGCACGATGTCGGGAACGCCGCCGGTCCGGCCGGCGACGACGGGCAGGCCGGCGGCCTGGGCTTCCAGCAGGGCCATGCCATAGGCTTCGTTGATGGCAGGCCAGACCATCAGGTCGGCGGCGGCGTAGCACGCGGCGAGCCGGTCGGGCGGCAGGGCGCCGAGGAAGCGGAGGCGGTCGGGCGGGATCTTGCCGAAGCTTTCCTCGACGCAAGTACGCCGGGGGCCGTCGCCGACGACCAGCAGGCGCCAGTCACGGGAGACCAGCCGCTCGAGCGCCCGGGCGAGGATGCGGAAGGAGCGTTGCTTGTCCCCGCCGCGCATCATGCCGACGGCGAGCAGCCAGGGAGCGTCGGGGTCCAGGTCGAGGGAATGGGCGAGGGCGGCACGGTCTGCGATGCCGTCGCGGGGGGATGGAGGTTCGACGAAGGGGCGGAGCACCGACAGACGGTCAGGCGAGGCCAGCAGCGGATGGAGGCATTCGGTATCGGCCGTCGTCAGGGAGATCACGGCATCTGCCTGGGCGATGGCCTGCGCCGCCGCCCTGTGGCCGAGGTCGAAGCGTCCTCCCGCCTGCTTCGGCGCGTAGGAGGCCTCCGCGATCACATAGGGGATGCCGAGGGACCGGCTGACGGCCGGGCCGAGCCAGTCCGGGGCCTTGTGGTAGAGGTGGTAGGTGAACCACAGGTCGGGGGGCGCTTCGCGGAGACGCCGGGTCAGGCGGCCAGCGAGGCGGGCGCCCAAGGTGCCCAGGCGTTCGTGGCGGTTGGGGCTGATACCGTCGTCCCAGCTTCGAAAGTCGCTCGCCAGGGCGACGTCATGGCCGGCATGCTCCAGCGCCGCGATCAGCAGCCGCGCCATCCGGCGGTCGCCCGAAGGCGTCGGGTGGTTCGGTGGCTTCAAAGGGGCGTAGAAGGCTATCCGCATGATGGCTTGGTGTCACGCCCCGGTTTCGTCGGGACGGCTTATTCCTACAGCATTGCTTGTCCCCTTTCCCTCCGGGAGAGGGTCAGGGTGAGGGGCTTGCATGGCAGGAGGCTTGCTGGTTGCGCTTCCCCTCACCCCGACCCTCTCCCCGAGGGAGAGGAGGAAGAATTCGGGTTGATTCAGCAACCCCGCCAGCCGATCCAGCCCGGCTTCGGCGCTGAAATGCGAGCGGACCCGTTCCCGCCCGGCGGTGGCCAGCCGGGTGCGGATGGCTGGATCGCGGGCGAGGGCGACCAGCGCCTCCGCCAGCCCCGCTGCGTCGCCGGGATCGACCAGGACGCCGGTTTCGTCCTCGACGATCAGTTCGGGGATGGCGGCCATTCTGGTGGCGGCGACGGGCAGGCCCATGATCTGGGCTTCCATCAGGACGTTGGGCAGCCCGTCGCGGTCGCCGTCGCTGGCCATGCGGCTGGGCAGGAAGAACAGGTCGGCGGCGATCAGGTTGGCGATCACGACGTCCTGCGGCTGGGCGCCCAGCCAGTCGATGCGGTCGCTCAGCCCGAGCCGTTCGGCCTCGGCCTTCAGGGCCTTTAGCCCGGCGCCGCCGCCGATATGGACCCAGCGCCAGGACAGGTCCGGCGGCAGCAGGGCCAATGCCGCCAGCGCCACGTCGAAGCCCTTCTTCTCGACCGCGCGTCCGATTGAGAGCAGGATCAGCGGGTCGGCGGGGTCGCCGCCCGTACGGGGAGGACGCGATGCGGGCGGCAGCGGGAAGCGGCCGAACTCCAGCCCATGGTAGAGCAGTTCCATCCGCTCAGCCACCGGCGACAGACCGGCCAAATGCGCGTGGCCCATGCGGGTGCAGGTGACGCCCCAGCAGGCATCGGCCAGCTTCTCGCGTTTCTCCCACTCCGGGATGGTCCAGATGTCCTTGGCGTGTGCTGAAAAGCTCCAGGGCAGCTCCGTCAGCAGGGCCGCGTAGCGGGCGACGCTGGAGGGTGTATGGAGGAAATGGGAGTAGATCCGCCCGGTATCGGGCGGCAGTTCCGCTGCAAGCACCATGGCCTGGCCAAACCGGCGGACCCGGTTGCGCGTGCGATCGCGCGCCAGATCCTTCAGCCAGATTTTGCGGGCATGGTTCCAGCCGGGCAGGCGCCGGGCGGTCTTCAGCGCGCGGGCGACCCGTGCCGGCTCGTCATGGAGGTATTCCGGCAGGTAGGTGACCGGCGCCTCGAGCTGGGCGTGCAGGGCATGGGTGGCCTTGTCGGTCGGATGGCGAAGCGAGAACAGATTCAGCTTCAAGCCGCGCCGTTCCAGCCCGACCAGTTCCTGGGCGATGAAGGTTTCCGACAGCCGGGGCCAGCCCTTCAGGACGACGCAGATCGACTTATCAGTGACGGGCAAGGGTCAGGCCCGCCGGCGGAACAGAGTGCGGCGCGCCGGGCGGCGCGGTTCCGACAGATGCCGTTCGGCCAGCCGGTTGACGTTTTCCAGCCCGTCGAGCAGACCCGGGATGATCACGTCGCTGGGCGCCTGCTGCTGCGGCAACTGGCGCAGCGCCGTCGCCATGGCATGGGCGTCGCGGACGCCGTCGTCGGGCAGCATGCTGACGAGCCCAAGCTCCTGCGCGCGGCTGGCGCGGATGAACTGTTCCAGCCTGGGCACCATGCGCGGCACGATCAGCGCCTTCTTGTCGAACGACAGGATCTCGCAGAAGGTGTTGTAGCCGCCCATCGCGACGACGCCTGATGCCTTCGCCATCAGGCTTTCGAGCTGCGACTCGAATGTCAGCGCCTCGACCATCGGCAGCGCCGCCGCCCGCGCCAGGAACTCGTTCTGAAGCTCCCGGTTCATGAAAGGGCCGAGCACGATCAGGGCGCGATGGGGCAGCTTGCGGTCGGCCTCGTAGGCGCGCAGCACCCAGTCGACCATGTCCTCGCCGTCGCCCCCGCCGCCGGGAGTGACCAGGATGAACGGGTCTTCCGGCATGTCCGGCAGGTCGGCATGGGGGGAAGCGCTGCGTTCCAGGTAGCCGGTATAGACCATCTTCCTACGGACCGACGGCGGCACCTTGATGCCATCCAGCGGATCGCAGATCTGCGGCAGGCCATAGACCCACAGCTCGTCGTAGAGCTTGTCGAGCGCGGGGAGCACCTTCTTCCGCTCCCATTCCGGGGCCAGCGCCGATGGTTCGTCCATCACGTCGCGCAATCCCAGGACCAGCGGCGTGCCCCGCGCTTTCAGCATCTGGAGGGTTTCGAGGACCTCGCCGCGCAGGCCGAGCGGCTCCTTGTCCACGATGAATAGATCAGGGTCGAAGATTTCCGCCGTGTGGCGGATGATCGAGGCCCGCATGGCCAGCATCTCGTCGATGTCGATATGCAGGTTGAGCGAGGTGTACTCGCCGTTCCGCAGCTTGATGACGCCGGGAATGCGGACGAAATCGACCCGGCTGCGGAAGTCGAAGCTGCCGATGATCGGCGAACCCGACAGGATCAGGACTGAAAGGTTCTTGTGACGTTCTACCAATGCGTGGGCGATCGTCCGGCAGCGGCGCAGGTGACCGAGGCCGAAGGTGTCGTGGCTGTAGATCAGCACGCGACTGTGCTCGCGGCCCTGAACTGTGCGATTGCTCATGCGCGGTCACTCATCGCGTCATCCTCGGCATCCTGTCGAGCTTCCGGATGTTCCGCCGCTTGGCCGGATCTGAAGCCCTTTGGGATCAATGCTAACGTCAGTCTCTAGCAGAATACCTGGGTATCGACCATGTGAATTGCCGGGTGCCAATCCATCAGGTACTCTTGTTTCCACTTTTTCCCCGCCCTGACGATTCGGGCTGGGCCATCGTTTCGGATATCAGAGGTATGGAAAAGAGCATCTTTCGCTTCGTGCTGCGATATAGTACGCGGCAGCAGGTGGTGATTCTGCTGCTTACCCTATCTTCATTTCCGTTTCTTTACTATTCTCTTGAACTGCCTAAGCAGATTGTAAACGACGCCATCGGGGGCCAGAATTTTCCTAAGGAATTCTTCGGCTACCAGTTCGAACAGGTGCCGTATCTAGTTCTGCTGTCACTTTTGTTTTTGACGCTGGTAGTGGTCAACGGCGTCTTCAAGTTTCGCATCAACACTCTCAAGGGACGGCTGGGCGAGCGGATGCTTCGCCGGCTGCGCTACGAGCTTTACGCCCGCGTGATCCGTTTTCCGCTGCCGCGCTTCCGCAAGGTCAGCCAGGGCGAGATCATCCCCATGATCACGGCGGAGGTCGAGCCTCTGGGCGGCTTCATCGGCGACTCGATAGCCTTGCCGGTGTTCCAGGGCGGCACGCTGCTGGTCTACCTTACCTTCATCTTCATGCAGGACCCGATCCTGGGAGCGGCGGCGGTTTCCCTCTATCCGTTCCAGGGATGGCTGATCCCGCGGCTTCAGCGCAAGGTCAACCAGCTCGGCAAGCAGCGTGTCCGGGCGATGCGCCAGATCTCCGACCGGATAGGCGAATCGGTGTCGGGCATGCCCGAGATCCATGCCCATGATACATCCGCCTGGCATCTGGCCGATCTCTCCCATCGCTACGGCGATGTCTACGATATCCGCTTCGAGATCTTCCAGCGCAAGTTCTTTATCAAGTTTCTCAATAACTTCATAAATCAGCTGACGCCGTTCTTCTTTTATCTGATCGGCGGATACCTGGTGATCAAGGGCAGTATCAGCTTCGGTTCTCTCGTCGCGGTGCTGGCGGCCTACAAGGATCTGGCAGGCCCCTGGAAGGAGCTGCTCGACTATTATCAGATGAAGGAGGATATCCGGATCAAGTACGAGCAGGTGATCGAGCAGTTCGACCTGCCCGAACTGATGCCGGCGGCATTGATCGCGGCGGACGCCGATCCGGGGCAGCGGCTGACCGGCGCCATGGTGTTCAGCAACGTCTCGTTCGGCGAGGATACCGGCCCGAAGATCCTGGACAATGTGAGCTGTACGCTGCCGCTGGACGCCCATACCGCCATCGTCGGCGGCCCTGGACGCGACGAGTTCGCCATGCTGGTGGCCCGCCTGCTGATGCCGACGGGCGGACGCATCCGGGTCGGCGACAAGGACCTGTCCCAGTTGCCGGAGGCGGTCACCGGCCGGCGGATCGCCTATGTCGGGCAGACGAGCTACATGTTCACCGCAAGCTTGCGCGACAACCTGTATTACGGGCTGCGCCACCGGCCGCTGAAGCCGTCGGAACTGGACGAGCGCGCCCAGGCGGAGTGGAAGCGCCGTGCCCACGAGTCCAAGGAGGCCGGCAACACCGACTTCCCGCTCGACGCCGACTGGATCGACTATCAGGCGGCTGGATGCGACGGGCCGGATACCCTGCGCCGTCGTACCATGGAGGTGCTGGCGATGGTCGACCTGTCGGACGACGTCTACGGCCTTGGGCTGAACGGCACGCTGAACGGCGAGAACTGCGGCGATGTGGTCAAGCGCATCCTGGAGGCGCGGACGGCGCTGCGGGCGGAATTGGCCCAGCCGTCGATGCGGTCGCTGGTCGAAGTCTGGAACCCGGAACGGTACAACAACAACGCCACTGTGGCCGAGAACCTGCTGTTCGGCAGTCCGGTCGGGCCTGTCTTCGCGATCGACAGCATGGCGGAGAACACCTACGTGCTGGAAGTCCTGGAAAAGGTCGGCATGACCGGTGATTTCCTGGACATGGGCGTTCAGGTGGCGCGGACCATGATCGAGTTGTTCGCCGATCTGCCGCCGGGCCATCAGTTCTTCGAGCAGTTCAGCTTCATCAGCTCGGAAGACCTGCCGGACTTCCAGCCGATCGTGGCTAAGGCCGACAAGGACGGTCTGGACAGCCTGAAGCCGGAGGAGAAGCGCCGGCTGATGGCGCTGCCGTTCAAGCTGATCCCCGCCCGGCACCGCCTGGGCCTGATGAACCCCGACCTGGAGCGCCGGCTGCTGGAAGCCCGTCAGGTCTTCGCCCGCGATCTGCCCGACGCCCTGCGCGGCTGTGTCGAGTTCTTCGTGGAGGACGCGTACAACGCGGCGTCGACCATCCAGGACAACATCCTGTTCGGGAAGGTCGCGTACGGGCAGGCGCAGGTCGGCGGCAAGGTCGGGCGGCTGATGGCTCAGGTCATCGACGAACTGGGCCTGCGGGAAACCATCCAGGAGATCGGCCTGGACCATTATGTCGGCGTGGCCGGGTCGCGTCTGTCCAGGGCACAGCGGCAGAAGGTGGCGCTGGCGCGCGGCATCCTGAAAAACCCCGACCTGCTGGTGATCAACGAGGCAACCGCCGGTCTGGACGGCGCCAGCCAGAGCCAGATCCATAACGCGATCCTGGAGGAACGCCAGGGGCGCGGGGTGGTGTGGGTATTGCATAGGCCAAGCATCGCCCGGCGGTTCGACCAGACCCTGGTGCTGCGCGGCGGGCAGCTTGCCGAGCACGGCAGTTATCAGGATCTGGACAAGCCGGGTACAGTCATGCACGAGTTGCTGGCGGCCGAGTGACGTGTAAAGGCGGGATACGCCATGGAGCCGAACAGCAAGTGTGCGGCATGAACGCACCGTAACAGGAGACGCCGACGTGAGCCTTGCCGAAGAAGTCGAGCTGCTGCGCAGGATACCCATGTTCGCCAACGTGGAGATCAGCAAGCTGAAGCTGCTGGCCTTTACCAGCGAGCGGGTCTCTTTTCATGCGGGTGACGTCCTGTTCCAACAGAACGAAATGGGCAGCAGCGCGTTCATCATCGTGTCCGGAGAAGCGGATATCACGGTCGATACGCCGGGCGGCCCTCTGGTCGTGGCCCATGTCGGCCGCAACGATTTCATCGGCGAGATCGCGATCCTGTGCGATGTGCCGCGGACGGCCAGCGTCGTGGCGCGGACCGATATGACGACGCTGTGCATATCGAAGGACCTGTTCTTCCGGATGGTGACCGAGTTTCCCCAGATGGCGGTCGAGATCATGCGCGTGCTGGCGCAGCGGCTGGAGAACACGACCCGGCAGTTGCAGGAAGCGGTCTCCGGCGCCAAGCCGGGCTGACATGCCCGGGCCGATGTGGCTGGGCCGATGTGGCTGGGCCGATGTGGCTGAGCTGACGTTATCGACGTACGGAATATTTGAAGAAGGGTTTCCATGAGCCGGTTGGACAGTTTCATCAGGCGCGTCACCGCCCAGCGGGATTGCCTGAACGCCGCGGCCGTTCTGGTCCGCGACCTGCCCGGCCCGGTGCTGGAGTTCGGCCTCGGCAATGGCCGGACCTACGATCACCTGCGCTCGCTGCTGCCGGACCGCCAAATCTTCGTGTTCGAGCGGCAAGTTGCGGCGCATCCGGACTGCATTCCGCCGGACGAGTGCCTGCTGCTGGGCGACTTGCACGAAACCCTTGACGGGGCGGGGGCCGTGATCGGCGCACCGGCGGTCCTGGCCCATGTCGATATCGGCTCGGGCGATCCCGCCGCCAACGCGGAGCTGGCGGCCTTCCTGGCGCCGCGCCTGCATAAGCTGATGTCGACGGGCGGGATCGTGGTCAGCGACCAGGACCTGGGCATCGCCGAGTGGGAGCCGGTGGCGCTGCCGTCGGGGGTCAGGCAGGGGCGCTACTTCATGCGGCGGGTCTGACCGGAGATGGACGGTATCGGCTCGTTAGGACCGTGCTCGTCGGGCTGAAGAGGCCCGACACCTGACGTTCCAGACAGGTCAAGCTTAAAGACCGTCGGCATTATTGCATAATCGGCTTCGACTAAAGCCAGACGTCTCATCTCATCGAATTTTAACAAACCTCCCTAGTATACTAACGGATTGCGGCGTACCGAGGTGCGCGCCTAATCAAGAATTCCGTTGGGGGGCTCAATCATGGCGGACGGGTCATTCTTGCCACCGACCAGGGCTTTGACGACCGAGACCGAGGCTGCTATCGGCGAGCTGGCACGGGAAGTCGGCAACCTGGGTGTGGCGTTCGCCGATGTGGCGGGACATGTCGAGGATGTCAGCGGCCGTATCTCCCTTCAGGTTTCCGTCCTGGACGAGTTGCGCGGCGAAGCCGCCGCCATGTCCGCCGGGACGGGCAACGTCAACGCCGCGGCGGTCGCCGCGCGCGCGGTGACCGCCAATGCACAGGACCAGGTGGCATTGGGCCGCGGGCAGGTTGACAACGCGCTGTCGGGCCTGCGGACCTTGACCGAGGACGTGACGGCGATCGAGAAGCAGTCGGGTGACTTGACCGAAGCGCTGAACCGCGTCGGCCGGGTCGCGAACGAGATCAGCGCCATCGCCAAGCAGACCAACCTGCTGGCGCTCAACGCGACGATCGAGGCGGCGCGGGCGGGTGAGGCCGGGCGAGGCTTCGCGGTGGTGGCCCACGAAGTCAAGGCGCTGGCCGGCAAAACAGCGTCGGCGACGCAGGAGATCGATTCGACCCTGCGTTACCTGACCGAACAGGTGAAGGCGCTGGCGGCGCGCGGCACCGGAGCCGCCGTGAAGGCTTCGGCCGTCGGCGTTGATGCCAACCGGCTGGGCGAGCTGATGGTGACCCTGGCCGACGCCATCGGCGACGTCGACCAGGAGCAGGATCGGATCGAGGACGCGGCGGGGGAGATCGCTGCCAGCATCGGGACGGTCGAGCGGCGCATCGTCGATCTTTCCTCCGCCGTCACCCAGTCCAGCGGCAACCTGAACCACGCGCGCGACCGGCTGAACGGCCTGCTGGCTTCCAGCGAGAAGCTGATCGGGCTGTCGACCCGGCTGGATGTGGAGACGGTCGATACGCCGTTCATCCGCGCCGTTCAGGAGAACGCGGCGCGCGTCACGGCGATCCTGGAGCAGGCGATCGACGCGGGCACGCTGACGATGGAGGCGCTGTTCGACGATACCTACAAGCCGGTGCCGGGCACGTCGCCCGAGCAATGCGTCACCCGCTTCAGCGATCCGGCGGACCGGCTGCTGGGGACCTGTCTCGACAGCGTGCTGGAGGTGTCGAACCGCATCGTCTTCTGCAACGTGACGGACCGCAACGGCTATTTCCCGACCCACAACACCAAGTATCGCCATCCTCAGCGGCCGGGGGAAACCCAGTGGAACGCGGCCAACAGCAGGAACCGGCGCATGTTCAACGACCGGGTCGGGCTGGGTGCCGGCCGCAACCGGGAGCCTTTCCTGTTGCAGGCCTACCGGCGGGACATGGGAGGCACCTTCGAGTTGATGAAGGACGTATCGGCGCCCGTCGTCGTGAAGGGGCGGCATTGGGGCGGGCTGCGGATCGCGTACCGGGTCTGAGGCGTACGGAGTTTGGTAGCAAAGGCCTGAAACGAAAAACGCCGCTCCCCCCGGTGTTGAGAGAAGCGGCGCGATCCGGGAAGCTCGATTACTCGGCTTCGGCCTTCTTGCTCAGGTCTTCGCCGGTGGCCTGATCGACCATCTTCATCGACAGCTTGACCTTGCCGCGATCGTCGAAGCCGAGGACCTTGACCTTGACCTCGTCACCCTGCTTGACCACGTCGGCGACCTTGCCGACGCGCTCGTTCTTCAGCTCGGAGATGTGGACCAGACCGTCGCGCGAGCCCAGGAAGTTCACGAAGGCGCCGAAATCGACGACCTTCACGACCTTGCCGGTGTAGACGACGCCCAGTTCCGGCTCCGCGACGATGCCGCGGATCCAGTCGATGGCGGCTTGGCCGGCCTTGCCGTCGACGGCGGCGACCTTGACGGTGCCGTCATCCTCGATGTCGATCTTGGCGCCGGTCTGCTCGACGATCTCGCGGATCACCTTGCCGCCGGAGCCGATCACGTCGCGGATCTTCTCCTTGGGGATGTTGATGATCGTGATGCGCGGAGCGTTCTGGTTGACGTCGTCGCGCGCACCGCCGATCGCCTTCGCCATCTCGCCCAGGATGTGCAGCCGTCCGCCGCGCGCCTGATCGAGGGCCACGCGCATGATCTCCTCGGTGATCGAGGTGATCTTGATGTCCATCTGGAGGGCGGTGACGCCCTTCTCGGTGCCGGCGACCTTGAAGTCCATGTCGCCCAGGTGATCCTCGTCGCCGAGGATGTCGGACAGCACGGCGTAGCCGCGGTCTTCCTTGATCAGGCCCATCGCGATGCCGGCCACCGGACGGGGCAGGGGAGCGCCGGCATCCATCAGCGCCAGCGAGGTGCCGCAGACGGTCGCCATGGAGGACGAGCCGTTGGACTCGGTGATCTCCGAGACAATGCGCATCGTGTATGGGAACTGCTCCTTCGTGGGGAGCAGCGGACGGACCGCGCGCCATGCCAGCTTGCCGTGGCCGATCTCGCGGCGGCCGGGCGACCCGACGCGGCCGGCTTCACCGACCGAGTAGGGCGGGAAGTTGTAGTGCAGCATGAAGCTTTCGCGGTACTCGCCTTCCAGCGCGTCGATGATCTGCTCGTCCTGGCTGGTGCCGAGAGTCGCGACCACGAGGGCCTGGGTCTCGCCGCGGGTGAACAGGGCGGAACCGTGGGCGCGCGGCAGCATGCCGACTTCGGCGACGATCTGGCGGATATCGGTGGTGCTGCGGCCGTCGATCCGGCGGCCGGTGTCGATCACGGCGCCGCGCAGGACGTCGCTCTCCAGCTCCTTGAACAGGGAAGCGATCGCTTCCGGAGCGATTTCCTCGCCGTGGGTCTCGATCGCCTTCTTCTTGGCGGCGTCCAGCTTGGTGTGCCGGTCCTGCTTCTTCCGCTCGGTGTAGGCGGCCGTGATGTCCTCGCCGACGGTGGCGAGCAGCTTGGCCTTGATGGCGTTGGCGTCGTACGGCAGCGCCGGCAGGTCCCAGGGCTCCTTGGCGCACTGCTCGGCCAGCTCGATGATGGCGTCGATGACGGGCTGGAAGCTGCGGTGGCCGAACATGACGGCGCCGAGCATCACTTCCTCGGTCAGTTCGTTGGCTTCGGACTCGACCATCAGCACGCCGTCGCGGGTGCCGGCGACGACCAGGTCGAGGTCGCCTTCTTCGTCGTCGACCAGCGGGTTCAGCACGTATTCGCCGTTCTTGTAGGCGACGCGGGCGGCGCCGACCGGACCCATGAAGGGCAGGCCGGAAATCGTCAGGGCGGCCGAGGTGCCGACCAGCGCCACGATGTCGGGGTCGTTCTCCATGTCGTGGCTCAGCACGGTGCAGATGACCTGCGTCTCGTTGCGGAAGCCGTCGACGAACAGCGGGCGGATCGGCCGGTCGATCAGGCGGCTGACCAGCGTCTCCTTCTCGGACGGCCGGCCTTCGCGCTTGAAGAAGCCGCCGGGGATCTTACCGGCGGCGAACGCCTTCTCCTGGTAATTGACCGTCAGCGGGAAGAAATCCTGACCGGGCTTCGCGGCCTTGGCACCCACGACGGTGCAGAGCACCGTCGTCTCGCCGTACGTCGCCATGACGGCGCCATCGGCCTGACGGGCGACCTTACCGGTCTCCAGGACCAGCTTTCTTCCGCCCCAATCGATTTCTTTTCTGAAGACGTTGAACATTGTTTCTTCCTTCCATCCGACACCCGAACCATCCCGGATTGGATGGTTCGAGCCGGGGCCTCCAGTCGTTCTCGACCCCGCATGTAAACAGGCCAGCAGCAGAACAGGCTAAAGGCCGGTCAAGGACGATTCCTCACCGGCATACGATAGCTCATCAATGAAATGCAGCCGTAAGTTTCTTATCCGCCGCGAAGAAGGCTTCGCGGCGGATCAAGAACAGACGCACGCCACAGCCCGGCGACCGCTTCGTCATGATGCGAAGTCCGGTCGGTTCGGCGGTCCGGGCTGGTTTCGGCAAACGGAAATATCCGATGGCGGCGTGCGGGAATGCCTGTGCCTTAGCGGCGCAGGCCGAGACGCTGGATCAGCTGCTCGTAGCGGCCGACGTTCTTGCGCTTCAGGTAGTCGAGCAGGCTGCGGCGCTGACCGACCATGACCAGGAGACCACGACGGCTGTGGAAGTCCTTCTTGTGGGTCTGGAGGTGTTCGGTCAGGTTGCGGATGCGCTCCGACAGGATGGCGACCTGGACTTCCGGCGAACCGGTATCGCTCTCGCCCGTCTTGTATTCCTGGATGACTTCCTGCTTGCGTTCGGCAGTAATCGACATCGGGATCTCCGTTCAATAGTCGAGTTGATTCAAAGGTTCAGTACACGCACCGGCCGGATCTCTCCGCCTTCGACCTTGGCCAACGCCACCGGCTTGCCGCCGGAAACGGCTAAAACGACAGCGCCATCGCCCGACGGATCGTAGTCCAGGCTTTCTAGCCTTTCGCGATCCTGCCGGCGCAACAGTGCCACCGTTTGACCCAGTCTCAGTCGGTGCGCTTCAGCTTCCGTCAGGGCGAACGCCGGGATGTCGTCCAGCGCCGTCTCGATCGGAAGCAGAAGTCTTTCGACGGCGGCACCTTGCTCCAGCGCCGCCAGATCGTCCAGGGAAATCGCCTTTTCAAGCGTAAAAGAACCCACATTCAGCCGCCGGAGCCGCGTTATGTGGCCGACCGTGCCCAAAGCGAGGGCAAGATCGCGCGCTAGCGAGCGCATATAGGTCCCTTTGCCGCATTCCACCTCGAAATCCGCGTGATCGGCGTCGGGAAGGCCGATCAGGTGGAAACCGTCGATGCGGACGATGCGGGATGCCAGCTCCACCGTCTCGCCCGCGCGGGCAAGATCGTAGGCGCGCTCGCCATCCACCTTGATGGCGGAGAACTGGGGCGGCACCTGGGAGATTTCGCCCTGGAAAGCCTCGAGCGCCACCTCGATCTCGTCCTCGGTCGGGCGCTTGTCGCTGGTCGCGATGACGCTGCCTTCGAGGTCGTCGGTGGTGGTCTGCTCACCCCAGCGGAGGCGGAAACGGTAGGTCTTGGTGCCGTCCATGGCATAGGCGACCGTCTTGGTCGCCTCGCCGAAGGCGATGGGGAGGACGCCGGTCGCGATCGGGTCGAGCGTGCCGCCATGCCCCGCCTTTTCGGCGTTGAGCAGGCGGCGGACCCGCGCCATGACCTGGGTGGACGTCATTCCGGGCGGCTTGTCGATGACCAGCCAGCCGTGGATAGGGACTCCCTTGCGCTTACGCGCCACGGCGGCCTCGGCCGTTAGAGGATTTCAGGGGAGCGGACTTGTCGCCGTCGTTCGGCTCATCCTCTTCGTACTCCGTCTCGTCCTCGTCCTCGTCTTCGTCCTCGTCGTCCTCGTCTTCTTCCTCGTACTCGGGACCGTCCTCGTCTTCGTCTTCTTCGTCGTCGAGGTCGTCTTCCTCTTCGTACTCGGCTTCGTCGTGACCGGGACCGTCGCCGTTCATCCCGGTGTGGGTGCCGTTGTGGGTCTCGGTGATGTCGCCGTCATCTTCGTCCTCGTCCGCGTCGTTCTCGTCGTCGCTGGTGGCGAGGTCGCGGGCGACTTCCGGATCGTGCAACAGGCGGTTGATGTGGTCGGCGTATTCGAAGGACGTGTCCGCCTCGAACGACAACGTCGGCACATAGCGCAGCTTGATCGCGCGGGCGATCTGGGCGCGGAAGAAGGCGGCGGCGCGGCGCATGGCGGCCACGGTCTCGCCGACCTGCCCGCCGCCCAGCGGCGTAATGAAGGCGGTGGCGTTGCGCAGGTCCGGGCTGATTCGGACTTCCGTCACGGTGACGTTGAGGCTTTGCAGTTCGGGATCGCGGAAGTCGCCCCGGCGCAGGACTTCGGCCAGCGCGTGGCGCAGTTCTTCGCCGACACGCAGTTGCCGTTGCGACGGGCCGCGGGCTGAGCGTTTGTTGCTCATTAATTCGATTCCTTTTTCACCGATGGCAAAGGGATGCCGATCGATACCGACGGGGCTTCCTGATGAACCGTCAGCGGGCTTGAACGGCCCATTTCGCAGTAGCAAAGCGGATTGGTGCTGGTTTCCGGTGCCTGTCATCCTGAGTCGGCAGCGTCACGACATCAAGAGAGTGGAGGAGGACCGGAAAATCCTCGCACGGGTATCGGGTCATAAAGTCCCGATACCCCGCGAGGTCTTCGGCGACAGCTCCTGTCAGAGCTGGCGCGCCACTTCTTCGATCTCGTAGGCTTCGATCACGTCACCGGCCTGGACGTTCTCGTAGTTCTCGAACGCCATGCCGCATTCGTAACCCTCACGCACTTCGCGGACTTCGTCCTTGAAGCGCTTCAGTGTCTTCAGCGTGCCGGTGTGGATGACCACGTTGTCACGCAGCAGACGGACGCCGGCGCCACGCTTGACGATGCCTTCGGTGATCATGCAGCCGGCGACCTTGCCGACCTTGGTGATGTTGAAGACTTCGCGGATCTGGGCGTTGCCCAGGAAGCGTTCGCGCAGGATCGGCGACAGCATGCCGGTGAGGGCCGCCTTCACGTCGTCGATGACATCGTAGATGACCGAATAGTAGCGAATCTCGATGCCGTCGCGCTTGGCCATCTCGCGGGCCTGGGGGTTCGCACGGACGTTGAAGCCGAAGATCATGGCCTTGGACGCGTTCGCCAGGGTCACGTCGGATTCGTTGATGGCGCCGACCGAGCTGTGGAGCACCCGCACCTTCACTTCCGTGTTGGTGCTGGTCAGACGCTCCAGGGCGCCGCTGATCGCCTCGATCGAACCCTGCACGTCGCCCTTGATGACGATCGGCAGTTCCTTGGCTTCACCGGCCTGGATGCGGGTGAACATCTGCTCCAGGGTACCGCGCGACCCGGCCGCCGACGCCGCTTCGCGCTTCTTGCGCTGGCGGAACTCGGTGATCTCGCGGGCACGGGCCTCGGTCTCGACCACGGCGAACTCGTCACCGGCCATCGGCGTGCCGTTGAGGCCGAGGACCTCGATCGGCATGGCGGGACCGGCGCTGTCGGTGCTGGCGCCACGGTCGTTGACCAGGGCGCGGACACGGCCCCACTCGGCGCCGGCGACGAAGATGTCGCCGACCCGCAGGGTGCCGCGCTGGACCAGCACGGTGGCGACCGAACCACGGCCGCGCTCCAGCTTCGCCTCGATCACGACGCCTTCGGCAATACGGTTCGGGTTGGCCTTCAGCTCCAGGATTTCGGCCTGGAGGAGGATGGCCTCCTCGATCTTGTCGAGACCCATGCGGGTCTTGGCCGAGACTTCCACCGCCAGCACGTCGCCGCCCATCTCTTCGACGACCAGTTCGTGCTGGAGCAGTTCCTGACGGACCCGGTCGGGGTTGGCGTCGGGAAGGTCGCACTTGTTGATCGCGACGATGATCGGAACCTGCGCCGCCTTGGCGTGATGGATGGCTTCGACCGTCTGCGGCATGATGCCGTCGTCGGCCGCCACCACCAGCACCACGACGTCCGTGACGTTGGCGCCGCGCGCCCGCATCTCGGTGAAGGCGGCATGGCCGGGGGTATCGATGAAGGTGATCTTGCCGCCGGAGCCGAGCACGACCTGATAGGCGCCGATGTGCTGGGTGATGCCGCCGGCCTCGCGGGAGGCGACGTCGGTCGACCGCAGCGCGTCGAGCAGCGAGGTCTTGCCGTGGTCGACGTGGCCCATGACGGTGACGACGGGAGCCCTGGAAATCAGGTTCTCCTCGATGTCCTCGTCGCCCTTCAGGCCGACTTCGACGTCCGATTCCGAAACGCGGCGCATCCGGTGGCCGAACTCGGCCACGACCAGCTCCGCCGTGTCGGCGTCGATGGTCTGGTTGATCGTCGCCATCACGCCCATGCGCATCAGCGACTTGATCACGTCGGCGCCGCGCTCGGCCATGCGGTTGGCCAGTTCCTGCACCGTGATGACTTCGGGGACCACCACGTCGCGGGTGATCTTCTGGGTCTCCTGGCGCATGTTCAGGCGCTGCTTCTCGCGCTCTCGCGCTCTCCGCAACGCGGCCATGCTGCGGGTCCGTTCGGACTCGTCGCCGCTCAGCGCCTGGGTGACCGTCATCTTGCCGCTGCCGCGGCGGCGGTCGCCGGCCTTGCCCTTGGGGGCGGCCGGAGCCTTGGCCGGAGCCTTGGGAGCGCCGGCGCCACCGGGAGCAACCTTGCGGCGGCCACGGTCGTCCTCTTCCTCGTGGACAGGAGCCGGAACCGGCCTGCCTGCGACGGCATCGGCCGCGGCGGGAGCGCGCGCCGGAGCGGGACCCCGGCGGCGGTCGTCGTCGCCGGACCGGG
>NZ_AVFK01000104.1 GCF_000936425.1 Skermanella aerolata KACC 11604
AGCGGCGGCGGATCGGCCGGACGTTGCGGCGCGCCGGGCGTGGGTGCCCGCAAGGCCGGATCGGCCGACGGGGACTGGGTCCGCGTGTTGGCCTTGATCGCCGCGGGAGAGGCCCCGGCGGTCGCGCGGACGGTGTGGGCGCCGACGGAGCCTTCCAGCCGGCTCGCCAGACTGTCGGCGGCCTCGATCATGAACTGGAGTTCGTCGCGAAGCGCCTGGGCGCGGTCGATCGACTTCTGGAGGACATCGGCCGATTTGGCGGCGGTCTCCTTCATGCCGGCGACGCTGACTTCGGCCCGGCCCGCCGCGTCGGCGAAGCCCTTGACCAGATCGTCGAGTTCCGCCTTGTTGTCGCGCAGGCGGCTGAGCCGCCGGTTCAGCACGATAGCGAAGCCGATCGTCGCCGACAGCAGGATGACGATCAGGATGTCGAGAATGAGCGGGAAGGTAAGGGTCATCGCCGTGTGTCCGCTTCTTTCGTCGCCTCGCGCTCGATCCGGACCGCGATGTGGCCGCCCTTGCGGCCCATCCGTCCGTCGAACATCGCGACGTCGCCGCAGCGCAGCTGGATGCTGTCGTCGGGTGTGGCGTTGAGCAGGATGCGGGTGCCGACCTTCCAGTTCAGCACGTCGTAGAGCTGCACGGTCATTTCGTCGAGCACGGCGCTGATCTGCACCTCCGTCATCCAAAGCTCGCTGGCAAGGTGGGTTTCCCAGATCGAGTCACGGCCGAACTTCTCGCCCATGAACATCTGGAGCAGCAGCTCGCGCACCGGCTCCAGGGTCGCGTAGGGGATCAACAGTTCCAGCCGTCCACCCCGGTCCTCCATGTCGATGCGCAGCTTCGCCAGCACGGCGGCATTGGCGGGCCGCGCGATGGTGGCGAAGCGCGGGTTGGTTTCCAGCCGGTCGAAGCGGAAAACGACGGGCGACAGCGGGTCGAAGGCGGCGGACAGGTCGCTCAGGACCACGTGGACCATCCGTTCGACCAGGTTGCGCTCGATCGTGGTGTAGGGGCGGCCCTCGATGCGCATCGCGGCGGTGCCGCGCCGGCCGCCCAGCAGCACGTCCACGATCGAGTAGATCAGGGCGCTGTCGACGACCATCAGGCCGTAGTTGTCCCATTCCTCCGCCTTGAAGACGGACAGCATGGCCGGCAGCGGGATCGAGTTGAGGTAGTCGCCGAACCGGACCGACGAGATCTGGTCCAGGCTGACCTCGACGTTGTCGGACGTGAAATTGCGGAGCGAGGTCGACATCATGCGAACGAGGCGGTCGAACACCACTTCCAGCATGGGCAGGCGTTCGTAGTTGACCAGCGCGCTGTTGACCAGCGCCATCAGGCCGGAATTGTCGCCGTCGCCGGAGCCGTCGCTGTCGAAGCCGAGCAGGCTGTCGATCTCGTCCTGGTTCAGGACTCGCGTGGACCCTCCACCCCCCATCTCGTCGCCGCCGCCACCGCCGTCGGCGCCTTCGTCGGCCAGCGCCGCCCATTCGGCGGCCAGCCGTTCCTCCTCGCTCAATCCGTCCAGCTTGGGGTCGCTCATGGTGCCATATCCCGCTTCACTGGATCAGCATTTCGCGGAACAGGACATCCTTGACCTGTACCGGACGGGCGGCGATGCCGACCCGCAGCAGAAGTTCCTCGCGCAGGCGGTCGATGCCCGATGTCCCGCGCAGGTCGGCAAGGCGGAGCTCGCGCAGGTAGACCTGAAAGTTGTCGACGATGCGCGGCATGATCTTCTCAATGGCGGGCAGGTCCTCCGGATGGACCAGTTCGATCAGGATGCTGATCTTCAGGAAGCTCGGGCTGCTGCGTCCGGTGTTGTTCAGGTTGACCACGAGATCGGGAACCTTGAAGTACAGCTCGGCCGGACCGGGTGGCGCCGCGCCGTGGGCATCCTTCTTCTCTTCCGACGCGTGACCGGCGGAGGACCCGAGCGCGCAGGTCAGGAAGGCCGCGGCGGCGATGGCCAGGAATGGGGATCTGTCCGGTCTGCTGGCGCTCATGGCGTGGGTTCCCGGTTCACTGGATCAGCATTTCGCGGAACAGGACGTCCCTGACCTGAACCGGCTGCGCCGCGATCACGAGACGCGTCAGAAGTTCCTCCCGCAGCCGGTAGATGCCGGCCGAACCGCGCAGGTCCTCGACCCGGAGTTCGCGCAGATAGACCTGGAAGTTGTCGACGATGCGCGGCACGACCTTCTCGATCTCGGGCAGGTCTTCCTCCCGCCCGACCTCCACGCTGACGCTGATCTTGAGGAAGCTGGGGCGGCGGCCGGTGCTGTTCAGGTTGACGACCATGTCGGGGACCTTGAAGAACACCCCGCCGGCGCCGGGATCGCCGTGACCGGCGGCCGGAGCGCCATGGCCGTCGGCCTTGGCGTCGGGCTTGCCGTGGGCGTCGGGTTTCGGTTCCCCGTGCGGGTCCTCTTCCGCCTGGGTTTCGGCCGGATCGAACACGCCGGCGAAGAACGCCGCGGCAGCGCCGCCGAGGAGGAGGAGCAGCGGCAGAACGATGAACAGCACCAGTTTCTTGCCGCTGAACTTCTTCCGTGCCGGCGCTTCGCCCGCCTCGCCTTCCTCTTCCTCGTGTGTGGCTCCCGCCATGATCGATCGGCTCCCAGCGGTCCCCGCGCATGCGGAAATCTTGGTAAAACAGTTAACCTGGGATAGTTAACAAGTCGTTGAAACTACCCGGTTTTCTCAGTCGAGCCTGAACAAAGCAAACTTCGGGCCACTATTGGGAAGACAAGGCTTTCGCTGGAATTTAGAACGACATTCGAGCTTATGCCGTGCGAATGCCGCAGGAACGCTCCGGCGCCGCCGGTGACTGTGCGAACAGTTGCCGGGAGCACGACGGGCGGTCCGGCAATCTCATCCGGGCGAACCGGCAAAATATGCCGGGCAATCCATGCAGCCTCGCGCGCGGGAGCATTATCCGGGACGGCGCCCGGAGGCGGAGGTGCCGGAAAGCAGCCGGATCTAGGGGCTTCGGAGAAACTGGCACGTTGCCTGCAAGGGAGAATGCGGCCCGGCGATGAGCGCCGGACCACACGACCCAAGTCTCAAGACCCAAATCTCAAGACCCAAATCTCAAGACCAGGAACGAGAGCGCCGGCCATGGAAAACCCCATCTACATAGCCCTGTCGAGACAGGATGGCCTTCGCAGGCAGATGGATGTGGTTGCCAACAACCTCGCCAACATGACGACGCCGGGCTACAAGAACCAGCGCATGATGTTCCTGGAATACCTAGCGAAGCCCGCCACCGTCGGCGGCCTGTCGGGCGACAAGGTCTCGATGGCGCAGGATTACGGCATGCGGCGGAACACCGCCCCCGGCCCGATCACCTCGACCGGCAACGCGCTCGACATCGCTCTTCACGGCAACGGCTACATGGCGGTCGAAACCCGCGACGGCCAGCGCTACACCCGGTCCGGCCACCTCCAGCTCGACCTGGACCGCCAGATCGTCGATGCCGGCGGCCTTCCGATCCTGGACGAGCAGGACCGCCCGATGACGGTGCCGCAGAACGCGGGGCCGGTGACCATCACGGCGGACGGCACGGTTTCCACCGAACAGGGCCAGATCGGCAAGATCAAGCTGGTCCAGTTCGAGCGGGAGCAGTTCATGAAGGACCTGGGCGCCGGGCTCTACGCCACCGACGAGGAAGGCAAGCCGGCGACCGACCTGAAGGTGGTCCAGGGCGCCGTCGAAGAGTCGAACGTCCAGTCCGTCGTGGAGATGACCCAGATGATCGAGATTTCCCGCCAGTACGCGTCCAACCAGAAGCTGATCGATGCCGAGCACGAACGGCAGCGCAACGCCATCACCAAGCTGTCCCGGCTGAGCTGAAGCTCCGGCTACCCCTGAAAAGAAAAGGAACTGACCATGCGTAGCCTGAGCATCGGCACCACCGGCATGTTGGCCCAGCAGCTCAACGTCGAAACGATCTCGAACAACATCGCGAACATGACGACGACCGGATACAAGCGCCAGCGCGCCGAATTCCAGGACCTGCTGTACCAGAACCAGCGCCGGGTCGGCTCCACCTCGTCCGATGCCGGCACCATCGTCCCCTCGGGCATCCAGATCGGCGCCGGTGTCAAGACCGGAGCGGTCTACCGGATCAACGAACAGGGCAACCTGTCGGTGACCGACAACTCGCTGGACATGGCCGTCAACGGCCAAGGCTACTTCCAGATCACCCTGCCCGACGGCAACACCGGCTACACCCGCGCCGGTTCGTTCCAGCTCAACGCCGAGGGCACTGTGGTGACCTCGGACGGCTACACCGTCCAGCCCGGCATCGTCGTTCCCGCCGATGCGGTCGATATCACGGTCAATGCCAGCGGCGAGGTCCAGGTCAAGCTGGACGGCCAGATCCAGCCGCAGACGGTCGGCCAGATCCAGCTCGCGGTGTTCCCCAACGACGCCGGCCTGGAAGCGATCGGCAGCAACCTGCTGCTGGCGACTCCCGCTTCCGGCGATCCCGTCCCCGGCAACCCGTCGGCTCCCGGCTACGGCCGGCTGGTCCAGGGCGCCCTTGAAACCAGCAACGTCAACATCGTGGCCGAGATCACCAACCTGATCACGGCGCAGCGCGCCTACGAGATGAACTCGAAGGTGATCAGCACGACCGACCAGATGATGACCACGACCAGCCAGCTGCGCTGACCGCACCGAAGCCGGTTCGCCGAAGCCAGTCCAGAGACCGAGGATAGAGAAAATGAACAAGCTCGCCCTGATCGCCGTGTCCGCCACCCTCGCCATCGCGGCGGCGTCCCAGATCCGGTCCGCCGAAGCGGCCACCCTGCGGACGGACACCACCATCAGCGGCGACACCGTCCGGCTCGGCGACCTGTTCGACGACGTGATGGGCAAGGAAGACCAGCCGGTCGGCCGCGCGCCGGCTCCCGGCCGCCGCGCCACCTACGATGCCACATACCTGCTGCGCATCGCGTCCTACCACCAGATCTCCTGGCGGCCCAACAGCCAGTTCGAGCGGGCGACCGTGACCCGGAGCAGTTCGGTCGTGAACGCCGAAATGGTCCGCGGCGCGGTCGAGGCCGAACTGACGGCGCGGGCGGATGCCGACCGGCTGGACGTGGATCTCGACAACAAGCTGCTGGAAGTCCATCTGCCGGCCGACCAGCCGACCACGCTGAAGCTGGAATCCGTGACCTTCGACCAGGTCCAGGGCCGGTTCTCCGCCGTCCTGGTCGCCCCGGCGGAAGGGCCGGAACAGACCCGCACCGCCATCAGCGGCCGGGCGGCCGCCCTGGTCGACGTGCCGGTCCTGACCCGGCGCATCAAGCCGGGCGAAGTGATCGCGGCGTCCGATATCGGCTATATGGAAGTCCGCATCAACCGCATGGGCGCCGAGCTGGTGCGCGACACCACCGACCTGATCGGCCAGACTCCGCGCCGCCAGATCAACGAGAACACCCCGATCCGCGCCCGCGACCTTCAGCAGCCGCAGGTCGTCACCAAGGGTTCGCTGGTCACCATGGTCCTTCAGCAGAAGTCGATGACCCTGACCGCCCAGGGCAAGGCCCTGGAAGCCGGCTCCGACGGTCAGGTGATCCGGGTCGTCAACACGATGAGCAACAGGACGGTCGAAGCCGTCGTCATCGGCCCGAACCAGGTCTCCGTCTCCAGACCCGGCGGCATCGCGCTGAACTGAACCCGACGCCGTTTTCCGACCGCTTCCCTTCCGGCACCCTTTCATCTGGCATCGGGCTTGCAAAGACGTTCATGCGCCCCGCGTACCAAGGAATTTCGCCATGACCGTCTCCCGTCTCGCCCTGATCGCCGCCTCGGCGGCCCTGCTGACCGCCTGCAACGCCACCACCCGCATGTCGGAAGTCGGCAGCCCCCCTCCGCTGACGCAGATCGAGAACCCGAACCGCGCGGCGGGCTACGTTCCGGTCAGCCTGCCGATGCCGGCGCCGCAGACCGGCGTCCGCGAGGCGAACTCGCTGTGGCGCTCGGGCGCCAGGGCCTTCTTCAAGGACCAGCGGGCCAGCCGGGTCGGCGATATCCTGACGGTGTCGATCAACATCAACGATCAGGCCCAGATCAACAACCAGACCACCCGGACCCGCGCCAACAGCGAGAACGCCGGAATGCCGGAAGTCTTCGGCTTCGACCTGAACAAGATCCTGCCCGGCACCAGCGCCGCCAAGGCGCTTCTGGAAGGCAAGCTGGACGGCAATTCGACCCAGTACGACGCGGGTGGCCGCGACAGCCTGCTGGGCATGACCAGCGACACCAGCAACAAGGGTGCCGGCCAGATCAACCGCAAGGAGACGATCACGCTCCAGGTCGCGGCCCTGATCACCGACGTATTGCCGAACGGCAACCTTGTGCTCCAGGGCCGGCAGGAAGTGCGGGTCAACTTCGAGGTCCGCGAGCTTCAGATTACCGGCGTGATCCGGCCGGAGGACATCAACTCGGCAAATTCGATCAGCTATGAAAAAATTGCCGAGGCCCGGATTTCCTACGGCGGACGCGGCCAGATCAGCGACGTCCAGCAACCCCGCTACGGCCAGCAGATCTTCGACATCATCATGCCGTTCTGATGAAATCATCAGACGCCCTCTGTCACCACGCATCGGTGATGCGTGGTGACAGAGGGCACTTGGCCGCTTCGGGTTCCAAGTCAGCCCGCAAGCGCTTTGCGGGCATCCTGTAGAGTTATCATCAGCGTCAGCGGCTCAACCTGAGAAGGCTGAAAGCTCCACTTCTCATAGAAGCGACGCGCTTCCTCATCAATGGCGTGGACCAGCAAAGCCCTGATACCGGCATATTCCGACACTTCGATCGTTTTCAGGATGGCATCGCGCAACATGCCGGATCCGATACCTTGCCCATTCCAGCGTCTATCCACGGCAAGCCGGCCCAGGATCATCACTGGGATCGGGTCGGGCATATTGCGTCTGACCTTGCCTGTCGCAACGGAGTGAAGCACCGAACCGACAGCCAGACCGAAGTACCCGACGACGGTTTCACCGCAGCAAACCACGAAGGTCCGGCAAGCTCCATCTCTCACGTTGCGCAGAGCGCGCTTTTGCAGCCATTCATTCAAGACGGAATAACCGCAATCGAATTCCGAATGAATATGATCTTCCGTCAGACGAACCGGAGCGGCTGGTCCCCGTGCATCTCCTGGGATCGGGAAAAAATTCATTTATCCCAAGGTGCTCTTCTGGATAAGAGAGTCTTCAACATTTCATGAGATTGCGCGGGGGCATCCAGCGCCTCCGAGAAACGCTGGTACTGCTCTGCATCGGCAAAGAATACCCGCTGATCGAGGATCGTATCCTCGGCGGCACGACACGCCGTTTCCAGCATGAATTCCGTCCGTGTCTTTCCAGATATCTGCGCCGCCCGGTCGATCAGGTCGCGATGACGGCGACCAACGCGCATGTTTATGTTCACGGAGCTTTCTTCCGCTCGATCGCCAGCGATCATCGCAACTTCTCCTGACGTTCCACTTTCTTCCACATTGAGCGCCAGCTATATCAACGCCGAAACGCCAACTGTGATGACAATGTGCGCACGGACCTGCATTGTCAACATAGCTCGTCGGTCATCTGGCGATCCGTGCTGAAGATACCTGATACCATGGGCCGGAGACATTGACCTGTTTGGACAGTGTTTGTTGGGCCACGGCCCAACCTACAGGCTCCTGCTTCGTA
>NZ_AVFK01000093.1 GCF_000936425.1 Skermanella aerolata KACC 11604
ATGGCCCAACACTTCCCGAGTGCCGGTCAAACTCTTCGGCTCCTGGTATGAGACGCGTGGAGGTACTCAACTCTTATCATACCAAGGGACGAAGATGCTGACTGATGAACAAACTCAGGCCGTAGCGCACTTGTCGGACAAAGCTAAACGGTATCCTTGACGCCTCGATATCTGAGACCGTTGGTGTGATATCCCCTACCCTACCGCTGGTCGCGCCGCCATTGCTCGCCGAAGTCGGAGGCGAGCTGGCGGAGGCCGGCGGCTACGGCGCCGGCGTGGCCGCCCCGGGGGGTGCTCAGGAGCATGCCGCGGTCCCAGTAGAGGATCTGGACCGTCTTGCGCTGCTGGGTGGACGGCAGGGTCAGGGTATGGGCCGACTGCGCCTTCAGGCTCAGCCACGTCACGCAGAGGGACGAGCTGTCGCGGAGCGTCGCGATCGTCGGGATCAGGTAGACGCCGGGGGTGATCGTGGTGAAGGGCTGGGCCTGGGCCAGCAGTTCCGTCCGGAGCCCGGCGGCCTGGACGGTGAGCTGGATCGCCTCGGCGACCAGGGGCTCGGTCAGGCCGCATTCGGCGTTGGCGGGATTCGCGGCCAGATCGACCGGCATGACCACCGCCATGTTGACGCCTTCCAGGACGGCGGTTTCCCGTCCAGGTGTCTGCGCCTGGGCACCGGGAAAGACGCAAGACAAGGTCAGCAGCGCCGTGGCGCAGATATGGGTCAGCCGGCGCAGCGGCCTTCCGATCGCGATCTGCTCCCTGGCGCCATTCCGTTCCCGGTCCTGCTCAATCGTCACGGTGGGTCCGTTCGAGCCGTTCGTGCCGCTCCTGCGCTTCAAGGCTGAGGGTCGCGATCGGGCGGGCCTCCAGACGGCGGATGCTGATCGGGTCGCCGGTCTCCTCGCAGTAGCCGTAGCTCCCGTCCTGGATCCGCATCAGGGCGGCGTCGATCTTGGAGATCAGCTTCCGCTCGCGGTCACGGGTCCGCAGCTCCAGCGAACGGTCGGTCTCCAGCGAGGCCCGGTCGGCGATATCGGCTTCCTGAAGCCCGCCTTCCTGGAGGCTCTGAAGGGTTTCCTCGGATTCCTGAAGGAGTTCCGAACGCCACTTCAGCAGCTTGCGACGGAAATACTCCGTCATCTGGGGACTCATGAATGGCTCGTCCTCGGACGGCCGGTAATCAGGCGACGGAATTGGTGATGACATCCTCTAACACCCACCCCGGATGGCTGCCGAAACGGCGCGGAGTATATGGATCGATACGCCCCTCCGCAACTGGCGCGGAAGGGTTTGCCGACTGGATACAAGCCCTTGGAAAAGCGGCGAAATCCTGAAGGGATGAGCTACCCTCTAGGCGACAACTTGGCAAGCTCCACCTGCGCCCTCAGGTCGATTTCGTCCAGAATTTCCACTAATCGGGGGTCATCGACTTCCTCCCGGCGGCTTTGGACCACCTGGGACAGCGCATTCAGCCGCGACTCCGGCAATCCGCCGGCCAGGAGGGCGTGGCGGATCTCGTCGAGGCGATCCAGCAGGTCTTCCGCCCGGGCCTTGGCCTTGGACGGACCGCTGGTCGAGTCCTCGACTTCCTGAAGGTTCAGCAGCGGGTTGACCGCGCCGGCCGACTGGGCGCCGTTGACGCCGGCGGCGACCGCCTCGTCGGAACCATGGAGCGCGCGGGCGAAGGCGCCGGCCAGGCTGCCGTTGGAACGGCCGGCGCGTTTTGCCGCACCGCCTTTGTTCAGGGACCCCGGACCTTCGACTTTCATGGCACCATAGCTCCAAAACTGATGTCAAATAGTCGTCGGACCTGACTTAACACTCGGTTAACGAGCAGTATGCACGGCAATAATTGCCGTGGCGAGCCGGAATCCCTTGCCGATAGGTATCGGATGGATCGTCGCGCGAACCGCCGTGGACGGGGCTTCAGCAAGTTGGCACGCAATTCGCTTGTAAGGCAGATGACCGTATCAGGAGCCGACACGCCATGACCCGAACCCATCCCCTCGCCACCGCGATTCGCACGCTGCTCCGGACGCTGGTCCCGGTCTCGGCCGCCGGCATGGTGGCCTTCGGCGTCATGACCGCGTTGGTCCCCGCAAACGCCGGGGCCAGCTCCCGCATCAAGGACATCGTCGATGTCGAAGGCGTCCGCGAGAACATGCTGATCGGCTACGGCCTCGTGGTCGGCCTGAACGGCACCGGCGACAGCCTGGGCAATTCCCCCTTCACCGAGCAGAGCCTGATCGGCATGCTGGAACGGATGGGCGTCAACACGCGCGGCCAGTCGATGAAGACGAAGAACGTCGCGGCCGTCATGGTGACCGGCACCCTGCCGGCCTTCGCGGCGCAGGGCAGCCGGATCGACGCCGCGGTATCGGCTCTCGGCGACGCCAAGAGCCTGCTCGGCGGCACCCTGCTGGTCACTCCGATGCTGGGCGCCGACGGCGAAGTCTATTCGGTGGCCCAGGGGCCGCTGGCGGTCAGCGGCTTCAGCGCTTCCGGCCAGGGCGCCTCGGTGACCAGGGGCGTGCCGACATCGGGCAGGATCTCCGCCGGAGCCATCGTGGAACGCGAGATCGAGTTCTCGCTGGCGGAACTGCCGGTGCTGCGCCTGTCGCTCCGCAACCCGGATTTCACCACCGCGCAGCGGGTGGCGCAGGCGATCAACAGCGTGTTCGGCGCCAATACGGCGCGCCCGACCGATCCGTCCTCGGTCGTGGTCACGGTCCCGCAGATGCGGCGCGGCGACATCGTCGGGCTGATGACCGAGATCGAACAGCTCCGGGTCACCCCCGATCAGGCCGCCCGCGTGGTGATCGACGAGAAGTCGGGCGTCATCGTGATGGGCGAGAACGTTCGGATCAGCACGGTCGCCATCGCCCAGGGCAACCTGACGATCCGGATCACGGAGAACCCGCAGGTGTCGCAGCCCAACCCGCTGGCCAACGGGCAGACCGTCGTGACGCCGCAGACCGACATCCAGGTCGACGAGCAGTCCAACAACCGTCTCGCCATCATGTCCAACGGCGTCAGCCTTCAGGAACTGGTCGAAAGCCTCAACGCTCTGGGCGTCGGTCCGCGGGACATGATCAGCATCCTCCAGTCCATCAAGGCCGCCGGCGCGCTCCAGGCCGAAATCGAGGTGATGTGATGAGCGGTCCAATGTCGATGCCTGCCCTTTCCACCCCCGGCGTATCCGCTTCGGACCTTGCCTCCGGGGCAGCCGCCAAGGGCAAGCTCCCGAAGGCGCATCTCGACGACAAGGCGATCGACAAGGCGGCGAAGGAATTCGAAGGACAGTTCGTGTCGCAGATGCTGACCCAGATGTGGCAGGGCATCGAGACCGACGGGTATTTCGGCGGCGGCAACGGCGAGGAGATGTTCCGCGGCCTGATGATCAACGAATACGGCAAGCAGATCGCACAGAGCGGAAAGCTGGGCATCGCGGACAGTGTCCGGAACGCCATGCTGAAGATGCAGGAGGTTTGAACCATGGACGCTACCACAGCCGTTATCGAAACCTGCCAGACGATGGAAGCCTTCACGGCCCTGATGGAGCGGGAAACCGAAGCCGCCGGCGCCATGCGCCTGGAGGACGTCACCCGGATAGGCGATGCCAAGACCGCGCTGGGCAAGAAGCTGGACCACCAGATCCTGGTCCTGCGCCACAACAAGGCGGTCATAGCGCAGCTGCCCGCCGAGTTGCGCCAGCGGCTCGGCAGCCTGTGGGAACGCCTGGATGCGGCGGCAGAAGCCAACCTGTCGGCGCTGAAGCGGGCGGAAGCCGCCACGAGGCGGGTGATCGACATCGTGGTGGACGTGACGAAGCAGAAGCAGCAGCAGGGCGCCATCAGCGGATACGGCAGGCCGAGCGCCCGCTATCCGACCGGCCGCGCACCGCAGCCGATGTCGGTGGCGGTCAATACGACGCTGTGATCGTCGACTGGACTTCGCTGACATGGAACGGGCAGGACGCTTCGGCGTCCCGCCCGTTCCATGTCAGCGCGGCAGACAGTGCCGGGTCCGGGCAAGAGGGACTGGGTAAAAACTACCGGCGTCACTTCGATTGCCCAGCCGATTGCCCCGCCACTTGTCCAGGCGGCCGGCCGGATCTTCAACCGATCCAACGGATCATGAAGTGGCCCACGGATTGCTAATGCTGATGGTGCATAGCCAGCGAGGAAGCCGTGGAAATCACTCAAGCCAAACCGGTGCCGCAGACGGCATCGACCGGAAGCACCGGCGCCAGTGTCGCCGGAGCGTTCGGCAGCGAAGCCGGAAACGACGGCTTCCTCTCCCTGATGAACAGTTTCTTCATGGGCGAAGGCGATGCCGAGGACACCGCCGCAACCGAAGCGCCTCCGGCCGCCGGCCAGGGAACGCAAGCCGCATCCGCGATCCCCGACGGCATCCTCAGCCTGATGGCGCCGGGCCTCTTCTCCAACATGATCGTCCAGCCGCAGCAACCCGCTTCGGGCGATGTGGCTGCCGGCGACCTGGAGGAGGGCACGATGGCAGGCCCTGCCCTAATCCCCGCCGCCGTGCCCGCTCCGGCCCTGCCGGGCGGCGCACCGCTCCAGGCCCCCGAAGCCCCGCCCTCCGGCCAGTCGGCCAAGGGACTGGGACCGGCGCCGGGTAGCGGTGGACCTGCCGCCGGCGGAGAGGATGCCGGGATACCGATCGACGCCATGAACTCCGATGCCGACGCGCAGATCAGCGAGGACGACCTGGCGAAGCTGGTGGCCGAAGGCAAGGCGAAGGTCGAGGCGCGCCAGGATGCGAAGGCAAGCCAGCGCGCCGCACAGGCGGAGCCGCCGAAAGCGCGAGAACACGGCGCCACGACTGCCACGGACGTCCCGGCGCCGCTCGCGGCGACGGTTCAGACTACCGCCGGCCAGACCGCAACGGGCCAAGCCGGAACGGTCCAGATGGCATCGGCCCAGGCTGCGACAGTCCAGACTGCAGCGGCTCAGACTGCGGCAGCTCAGACCATCGCGGAGCCGTCACCGGCTGATGCCAAGGCCGGTCCGAAACCAGCCGCCGCGACGCCCACGGATTCATCCGCCGACCCGAAGGCGCAGACGAATTCGGCCCGAACTGACGATCCGGCGGCGGATGCCGACATGGCGCCGGCTGCCGACAACCTGTCCGATGCTGAAAACGCCGGGACAGGAACCGGCGGCTCCGGTCAGGATGGCGAGACCCATGGCGGCCGGCAGGCCCAGCAGCATGCCGACCGGATCGGAAAGGCGGCCGAGCGGAATGCCGCACAGCCGGAAGGGGCGACTGCTGCCCGGCCGTCGGATCCCGCCACCGGCATCGAGACCGAGAGCCGCGGAGGCGCTCCGATCCGGACGGCGCCGGGCTTGGCCGGCGATGACGGCAAGCCCGCCATCAAGGAGCGCGGCACCGAGGCCGGCCCATCCTTCGAGGATACGCTGGCGAAGGTCAAGCCTGTCCACAAGGAGCCGGAAGCGGACGGCAGCCTGGGCGTGCAGGCAGCGTCTCAGGGGCCTGCCGAAGCGGAGGAGACCGAGCGTGCGGCGGCCCCGCACGGCAGGAGCACGGCACAGCACGGCGCCGCCGCCGACCAGGTTTCGGTCCAGCTAGGCAAAGCCGTACCCGGCAAAAATGACCAGATGGTCATCAACCTCAAGCCGGTCGAACTGGGCAGCGTCGAGGTGAAGCTGGATTTCGGGGCCGACGGCCGGGTCCAGGCTTCGATCATGGCGGAACGGCCGGAAACGCTGGAGATGCTCCAGAAGGATCACCGGGCGCTGGAGCGGGCGCTGAACGACGCCGGCCTTCAGACCGATGCCGGCAGCCTGAGCTTCAACCTGAAAGGTCAGGGCCAGGGCGGAAATCAGCGCCAGTTCGCCGGTTATAACCAGCCCGGCGGCGGACGTGGCAAGGGTCTTGCAAGGATGAATATCGAAGGGCCGGCGATACCGGATTTTGCCGCCCCCCAGTACGGCGCCTCCGGCGCCAACCGCAGCCGTCTCGATATCCGCATCTGAGCGAGCACCAGGAGAACCACGATGACGACGATCAACACCGCCGCTCAGACCGCGGCCACCACGACGGCCTCCACCACCAAGACCACCGGCTCCAGCGCCACCACGACGACCAACGCTTCCAGCGCCAAGTTGACCCAGGACTACGACAGCTTCCTGAAGCTGCTGACCACCCAGTTGCAGAACCAGGACCCGCTGTCGCCGATGGAGTCCACCGAGTTCACCAACCAGCTCGTCCAGTTCAGCCAGGTCGAGCAGGCCATCAGCCAGAACAGCAAGCTGGATAAGCTGGTGGGCTTGCAGAACAACAACCAGACGCAGGCGTCGCTTGGCTTCATCGGGCTGGATGTCGAGGCGACCGGCAACGCCTTCACCTATGAGAGCAAGCCGGTGAAGATGTCCTACACCCTGCCGGAAGCCTCGACCTCGACGAGGATCCAGATCAAGAACGAGAAGGGCGTCACGATCCAGACCCTGGACGGAGCGCGCACGACCAACCGGCAGGAAGTGACCTGGGACGGCAAGAAGGCCGACGGCAGCGTCGCCGAACCCGGCACCTACAGCATGACGGTGATAGCGCCCAAGGCCGACAGCAAGCTGATCACCGCCAAGACAACCGTATTCGGCCGCGTCTCCGGGATCGAGGCCGGCAACGGCGTCACGACCCTGATGATGGGCAAGGTGCCGGTCAAGATGGAGGACGTCATCAACGCCCAGCTGCCCGTCGCCGCCTGAGCCGACACCGCAACGATCGTCAAACCATAGGCCGCCTCCGCCCAGATGCGTAGAGAGCCGCCGCAGACAAGACCGAGGAGAGTATCATGAGCCTGTTCGGATCCCTTTTCACCGGTGTTTCCGCACTGAGCGCGCAAAGCCAGTCGATGGGAATGATCTCCAACAACATCGCCAACGTCAACACGACCGGCTACAAGCGGAACGAGGCGAGCTTCTCCAGCCTGGTCACCCAGGCCGGCCGCAGCACGATCTATTCGCCGGGCGGCGTCCGCGCCGCCACCGAGCAGACGGTCAACCAGCAGGGCACGCCGCAGCAGACCGCGTCGACGACCGACGTCGCGATCTCCGGCTCCGGCTTCTTCGTGGTCCAGCAGCGCCCGAACGGCGGGAGCGGTGAGGAAACGCTGTATACCCGCGCCGGCTCCTTCTCGGAGGACGAGAACGGCTACCTGCGCAACTCCAACGGCTTCTACCTGATGGGCTGGGAGATCGGCGACGACGGCGAACTGGTGGACGCCACCGCCGACGTGGCGAGCCTGACCCCGGTCAGCGTCGGTTTCGAATCGGGCCGCACCAAGCAGACCACCCAGGCCGATGTCGTGCTGAACCTGGACGCGCGCCAAGTCACCACCGCGGCAGGACCTCATTTCAGCCGCAGCATGACCGTCTACGACAGCTTGGGCGCCGCCCAGCAAATCCAGATGGACTTCACGAACACGGCCACGGCGAACACCTGGACCCTGAACCTCAGCGATCCGGCCGGCGGTGCGATCACCACCCCGGCCGCAACCACGGACTTGAGTCTGGTGTTCGGCTCCGATGGTAAAATCGACAAGGTGGCGACCCAGGCCGCCAACACCGCTGTCATGGAGTTCAACCCGGTCGGCGATCCGACCGGCAACCTGGAACTGAGCCTGACCGGCATCAACTGGGCGAACAACTCCGACGATACCCAGGCCATCACGATCGATATCAGTGGCCTGACCCAGTCGGCGTCCGACTACAGCGTCGGCACGATCAACCAGGACGGCGCCGAACTGGGACTGCGGACCGGCATCGCGATCGACACCGACGGCAACGTGGTCGCCAGCTTCAGCAACGGCCTGACCCAGAACCTGGCGCGCATCCCGATCGCCACCTTCACCAACCCCAACGGCCTTCAGGAGCGCAGCGGCAACGTTTACATCCAGACCACCGACAGCGGCGCCTACAACCTTCGAGACGCCGGGACCGCGGGAGCGGGCAACATCGCCACATCCTCGCTCGAAGCCTCCAACGTCGATCTAGCCGACGAGTTCTCCCGCATGATCATCACCCAGCGGGCATACTCGGCAGGCACCAAGATCATCAGCACCACCGACCAGATGCTGACCGAACTGCTGGGCCTGCGCTAACGGGTCGGCCCGTCCCAGCCTCGGCGGCCTGACACAAGGCCGCCGAGAGCCGGATGACGCGAAAAACCGAAGCTATATACTGTTCCTGGGTTCGCGAGGTGCTACTGTGCCCTCCGGTCGAACCATCCTTGTACGGGTATTTGCAGTGTCGTTGAAGATTCGCTTGGCGCCGGAAGAACGCATCGTCGTAAATGGGGCATTGATCCAGGCCGATGGCCGCTGCACCCTGATCTTCCTGAATAACGTTTCGTTCCTGACCGAAAAGCACATCATGCCGCCGCAGGCCGCTTCGACACCGGCGCGGCGCATCTATTTCATGATCCAGAATTCTTATATGGCGACCGATCAGGAAAGGCCGCCGCTGCTGACGACGCTGGAAAGCTTCATCGACGATTTCTTCCAGGCGACGACCATCGACGCGATCAAGGAAACCCTGGAGTCGATCCGCCAGCTCGTGGCACGCGGAGAGTATTACCAGGCGCTGAAGCTGGCCGACGCCGTGATGAAGCATGAGGACCGCTTCCTGAGCCAGCCGAGCTGGCAGGACAGCCGCAAGGCGTGACGGCAGGGCGCCGCAGTCACACCGGCAGGGGCTCGATCGGGCCATGGCGGAAGGGTATCCAGTCCTTCTCTTCCGAACGCCAGCGCAGCCCGTAGGGCGACTTCAGGAAGATCCGGTCGGGCGGATCGCCGCCCTCGCGCAGGGTGCGCTCGACATCGACGAGTTCGGAGGTGCTGAACAGTGCAGCCCAGTAATCGGCGGGTGACGGGTCCGATCCCAGCGTTCCGGCACGCTCGCGCGCCGTTTCACTCAACTGCCACGCTTCCTCGACCTGCTCGTAGCTCATGCTGAGCCCTCCCGCCTTGCGTACCGCTATCGATCAGCGGGGAAGATGCCGCGCCCGCGTGCCGGGGTCAAGCCGAACCCCATGGACCCGGGTTTGCGCCCGGTCCCGCTCGGAGAAGCCGGGAGCGACGTTGCCATGATCGGACAGTTGCTGGCGATGGCCCAGTGGCATCAGGCCGGCGGACGGGCGGGCGAGGCGGAAGCGCTGTACCGGCGCGCGCTGGACATCGAACCGTTGGCGGCGGCGCTCCACCGGGGACTCGGGACCGCCCTGGAAGACCAGGGGCGGATCGCCGAGGCGGAGGGCTGCTACCGCCGCTGCCTGATGCTGGCGCCCGAGGACGCCGACGGCTGGTGCGGTCTAGGCATGGTGCTGCGCCGGCTGGCGCGTCCCGCCGACGCGGTCCCGGCCTACCGCCGGGCGGTGCTGCTCGATCCCGGCTTCGCCGAAGCCCGGTTCAACCTGGGCAACGCCCTGACGGCGCTGGGCCGTTTCGACGAGGCAATTTCCGCCTACCGGGCAGCTCTTACCCAGCGCACGGCCGACGCCGAGATCCGGTGCAACCTGGGCAATGCGCTGCACCAGCGCGGCCGGATCGGCGAAGCGGTCGCGGCTGCACGAAGCGCCCTGGCCTGCCGGCCGGATCATGCGGCATCGCTGATAAACCTCGGCAACGCCTTGACCGAACAAGGCCGGTTCGACGACGCCGTCACTCAGTTCCGCCGCGCGCTGGCGGTCAAGCCGGGCGATCCCGCCGGCCCGGCCGGTGCGGGAATGGCGCTTCGCCAGCAGGGCCGCGTCGAGGAGGCCACGGCGTCGTTCCGTCAGGCATTCCGGCTGGGCGGCGATCCGGGGC
>NZ_AVFK01000071.1 GCF_000936425.1 Skermanella aerolata KACC 11604
GCGCTTGGTGATCGAGGAGGTCAGTGCCTGACATCTACGAACAGCTTCTAAGCTCGGCGCTCAGCAGCTCGCTCTGCGCCGCGAGAAGGTCCTGCGGGGTGCGGGCGCGTAGGATGCTGTTCAGGCCATCGGTGTTGCACTGCATGACGCTCCGCGTGGTGTCGGCCCATTCCCGCATGATCGCCTGGAAACCGCCGGCCAGCGTCGTGCCGGTCCGCATCATGACGTCCAGGTTCCGCTGGGTGCGGCCGGCCACCTCCCCGACCGCCCGATCCTGCGTCGCCGACACCTGGCCAAGCTGGTCAACCGCTCGCCCGGTCATCTCCCGAACCGCACCGGCAACCTCGCCGGCTGCTTCGGTCGAGCGTTCCACTGTCCCGCGCAGATCTCCGGCAGCCGCCTGTAGGTTGTGTTCGGCGGCATCCGCGGTCCGGCGGCTAATGTCGCTGCCGTTGGCTGCAGGGGTGGAGGAGTGGCGAGCCGCCTCGCCGATGGCTTCGGCGGCGTCGCGGACGGTCTTCCGGCCGGCAGCGGCGCCGGCTTCGCCAGCCTTCTCCGGAGCGTCGCCGGCATCCTGAACCGCCCTGCGGGTCTCGGACCTGGTCGGGGTCACGCCATAGAACGATGCTGTTGGCGAATTCGCTGAGGCGGCGGGTTGAGCGAAGATCAGCGCTGTTGAGGTTGGCAAAGGCTGAACCCTGGGAGACTGACCATGTCGCTGAAGCCGATGGAGGTTCCGCCGGTCCCGGAAGAGACCGCCCGTGTCGCCCGTGCCGCCTTTCCCAAAGGAACCCTCTTCCTGCGCTTCCGGGATGAGTTAGGGGTGATCTACCGCGACGAGATGTTTGCCGCGCTTTTTCCGAAGTGCGGACAGCCGGCAACGGCGCCCTGGCGGCTGGCCCTTATCAGCGTTTTCCAGTACGTCGAAGGCTTATCCGACCGCCAGGCTGCCGAGGCGGTGCGCAGTCGGATCGATTGGAAATACAGCCTCGGCCTGGAGTTGTCCGACCCAGGCTTCGACTTCTCGGTGCTGTGCGAGTTCCGGAGGCGGCTGGTCGATGGGGATCTCGGCCCGGTCCTGCTCGATGCGCTGCTGGCGCGCTTTCGTGACCAGGGCCTGCTCAAGGCGCGCGGCCAGCAACGGACCGACGCCACCCACGTCCTTGCGGCGATCCGCCAGATCAACCGCCTGGAGAACATCGGCGAGACCCTGCGTGCCGCCCTCAACGCCGTGGCGGC
This sequence comes from Skermanella aerolata KACC 11604, assembly GCF_000936425.1. Classification (GTDB taxonomy): domain Bacteria; phylum Pseudomonadota; class Alphaproteobacteria; order Azospirillales; family Azospirillaceae; genus Skermanella; species Skermanella aerolata. The sequence continues at coordinate 1,240 of NZ_AVFK01000071.1, forward strand.
GGTGGCCCCCGACTGGCTGGCACGACAGGTTTCTCCGGAGTGGTTCGAGCGGTATGCCGTGCGGGTGGAAATGTCGCGCCTGCCCAAGGGCGAGACGGAGCGGCAAGCCCTGGCAGAAACCATGGGTGCCGACGGCCATGCCCTTCTCGCGGCCGTCTACGATCCGGCCGCACCGATTGGACTGCGCCACCTGCCAGCCGTGCAGACACTCCGCCTCACGTGGGTCCGGCAGTTCCTCATCAAGGAGGGCCAGGTCCGCCTGCGCCAACCGGCCGATACGCCACCCGCCAGCCTGAACGGCTACACGCCCTACGACACCGACGCGCGCTTCAGCAAGAAGCGCGACATAACCTGGATCGGCTACAAGGCGCATCTTTCCGAGACCTGCGACCCTGACGAACCCCACGTCATCGTCAACGTCCTGACGACGCCGGCGCCAATGACGGACATGGAGGTGACAGCCCTCGTCCATCAATCTCTGGCCAGCCGGAACCTGCTGCCCACCACGCATTTTGTGGATGCCGCTTACGTCGATGCGGGCCTGCTGACGGCGAGCCGGGCCGACCATGGGATCGAGCTTGTCGGTCCGCTGCTCCCTGACACCAGCTGGCAGGCCCAGGCAGCTGAGGGATACGACCTCCCGGCATTCCGAATCAATTGGGAAGCGCACACGGTTACCTGTCCGCAGGGGCAGATCGCCACGCATTGGACGTTGACCCTCGACAAGTGGGGCAGCGAAAGCATTCGTGTCAGCTTTCCCCGGCCGGCCTGCGCCGCCTGCTCCGCACGTCCGCAATGCACCCATGCCCGAGACGGCAATGCCCGCACGCTTTCCTTCCGCCCGCAAGCCGAACACGAGGCCATTCAAGAGGCCCGGCGCCGGCAGGAAACCGTGGAGTGGCGACAGCAATATGCTCGCCGCGCTGGGATTGAGGGGACCCTGTCCCAAGCAGTCGGCCGGTTCGGGCTTCGGCGATGCCGCTACATTGGATTGCCCAAGACCGCGCTCCAGCACATCTTCACCGCCGTCGCCCTCAACCTCGCCAGGATCGATGCTTGGCTTACCGGCAAGCCGGTCGCCAAGACCAGAACTTCCACCTTCGCTGCCCTTCAGCCGGCAATTCCCTGATCCCCGGCGAATTCGCCAACAGCATCGTTCTATGGTGTGACCCCTGGTCGTGGTGGTGGCCATAAACAATTTCCTCATGCTGAAGGGCAGCCCATCCGGGCGCTGTCCGCGATCCGGAACTGTCGTGCTGGAACCCCGGCATCTCCGGTCAGGTGCGCCATGCTCCCGGACGGGCAATTACTTTCTACGGATGCCAGACCTCACGACTTTTTGCCGGTGCCGGACCTGCCGTCGATCTCCTCGACAGTGACGTCCTGGCGGCGCACGGTGTCGCTGACGGTGACCTCGCGCTCACCGGCCTGCTTGCTCAGCGAGACTTCCTCGATAACGTGGGCCTGCTTGGAAACGACCGGCTTCTCGGATACCTCGGTCATCTCGACCGTGGTCTCCCGGAACGCCTTGTCAGCCTCCTCGGGCTTCAGGACCCTATCGGCCCGGCTGCGCTCGACCTCGACCTTTTCCTCGTGCAGGGTGACGGTCTCCTGAACCTCCTGCTCGGTGACCTCGGTCCTCAGGCGCTTGCCGCCGGTGGTGCGGGCGACGCCGACTTCTAGCTCCTCCTCGATCACCTGCGCTGTCTCGGTCTGTTCGGGTGCGCCGTTACCAATCTTCTCCAGCAGTGCTTCCGGGGTCAGGACCTCGAAGCGGCGCATGATGCTGAGGGCATCGTCGGCCCTGTCATCGGCGACCTCGGCCACGACCAGGGCGCCGCCCTGCTGCATCGCTTTGCCGTAGCGCCCGGCCTTGTCCCTGTCGTAGCCGGCCTCGACCAGACGGCCGGAGATTTTGGACGCCGCGACATCCTGGAGGATCTCGATCGCGGTCTTCCTGACGCCGGCTCCGGTCAGCTCGCCGAGTACCTTGGCGGCGATGTCGCCGTTCTCAAACAGCCCGATAATGGCAGTGGTCATGTCCAGTGTCCTTGCGGTGGTTCGTGGTGGATGGCGGCCGACCTCAGGGAGTCGATCTCGCATGTGCAGCAAACAGGGTGCGCCGCACAAAGTTCCAGAGACTGATAGAGTTTCAAGAAACATTCATTTTTTTTCAAACAACCCCACAACACACACTATGAATATCTACTATTCTCCCTGGTGATGAGAGGCTGTTTTAAAAACTACCCGATTGTTATAACCATCGTGGTCAAAGGTTAAATTTAACAATAATGTCACTTACCATGATCTGCATCAGTGTTTTACCTGTTGGGCATGCTGATCAGGAAGTATTCATTACTGAGTATGTTCTCTCGGCATCCCGCCAAAGTAAAGCGGCGTGGCACCCGATGTGCGGCGTGAGCGGCCTTCAGGGGAAGGCCGTCGCGGCTACAACAGGCGGCCACAGGCGCGATGCCCGCAGCATCGTACCAGCGGCCCTGCTGCCACTGAGGTGGAGGCGGTTCTGAAGTGGGAACTATGCCGGAGGTGTGCTCCCCGGAGCGGCAGGGAACTCGTGCCGGGGGTTCGGTTCGAGGTGGTGGTGTGCCTTCCTCGCGGCATTCTGGCGCTCGTCCGGCGTCCAGGCTGCCTTGCGCGCCAGGTTCAGCAGCTGCGCTCGCAGAATGGCAAACTGGGCTGCGTGTTCCGTGCCGCGCAGGCGCTCAGCCACCGCGTCCAGTGCCGAAACCGCGGCGGCTATTTCGTCCTTGATCATGGCGGCGCCTCCCTTCGGGATCATCCAGTCTACGACCGACAGCATAGGATTGAAACGACTAACGGACTATGACTGTCGGTGCGGATTTCACCGCCGCAGTCGCTCGGAATCACTGCCGACCGTAGCCAGGCTCCACTACCCGCCGGGAAGTTGAACAGATATCGAAATGCTTCCCTGAGCCCGATGATCATGGGAACGGCCAGTGTGGGTGTCTCCCAGGCGCGGGACAGGAAATAGCAGGCACACCGGGGCTGTCCCCGAATGCAGGCACCGCCGGCTGATTGATCGGGAGAGGCGATGCGGGGTCACCCGGCCGCCAGCATCGCAGTGCATGATGCCGAACAGGCTGGCCGCACACAGCGCGCGGTTCGGGGCCCTCGTTGGCGCCGACACCGCTTCGCCCTCCTGCGCGGCCTTGTCGCGGTCGCGCTAATGTGGTCCAGTCTGGAGAAGTTCGCCTTTACCGACTGGTTCTACCCGCTGATCGCGGAGAAGCCGTACCTGTCTAAGGCGTGTGATCGAGGAGCCCTATAGCATCGTCAATGTCCTGACGACAGCTGCGCCGGTGACGGATTTCGAGGCTGCCCACAACTGCGCCCAGATCCTTGAGATCCTTGAGATAGTCCTGGAAGCGCCGCTCCATCGCGGCGTCGAAGTCGGTTCCTTCGCTCATATCCATTAAATAAACATCACTCAATCCCGCGCAATCCATCATCCCCTATTTGGTAGGATTGCTGTCATGACGCAGTCCGTTGGGGTGGAAACCCGCTCTGGATGGTTGACGATTAAGTACCGCGGCCATGCGGCTCGACCCGTTCGGGAGGATCGACTTCTGCATATGATATGGCGATGGCTCAGGGTGGCCACATTAGGTGCCGCCCTGATGCTGACTGGCGCTCCGACACTGGAGCGTGTGAATTTGGGCGCCGGTCACCTTGAAATCACGACGCGTCTCCAGCAGGCGGAAGCACAATCGCGCTCACGCTCATCCGGCGGCTATTCACGGCCAAGCGGCGGCATGTCTCGTACGCCATCGTTCGGCTCCGGGGTTTCACGGAGCAGGACGCCTTCGGCCAGCGGAGGTTATGCTCGCCCATCTTCGCCCGGCGGCAGTTCCTTCAACTATGGCTCGCGGTCCTCGGGTGACAGGTCCATGTCACGCCGATCCGGTGGCGATGCGTTCGGCCGCTACCGCGCCCAGCAGGAGCAGCAGCGTCAGCCACCCACAGCGACTCCAGCTCCCTCGGCGCCGTCATCCCCCGGCTATACGCCCGGCTACGATTACGGCGGATCGCGGCGTACCGGTGGCTACGGTTGGGGCTATGGCAGCGGAGCCGCCAACCGGGGCTATGCCGATCGGGGTTACGCCGGTGGCAGCTTCGGCGGCTGGGGTGGCAGCAGGGGGTGGAACATACCGTCCTACGCCTCCCGCTCAGCATCCAGCTTCGGGATCTGGGATGGTTTGTTCCTGTGGTTCATGCTGGACAACCTGACCCGGCCGGGCTATGTGGATTTCTTCCATCATCAGCAGAACGACCCTGGCTATCAGCAGTGGCGCGCCGAGGCGGACCGCCTTGCGGCAGACAACGCCGATCTGCGGGCCAAGCTCTCAGCCCTTGACGCCAGACTGGCCGGCGAGAAGGACCAGCCGCGCGATCCCAATTACCTGCCGCCCGACACCCCGCGCGAAGTCGCGGTCGCCGATGGGGCGGAGGCCGATGCGGACGCTGGAGGCGGTTTCAGCATCGTCGCCATCATCCTCGTCGGCGGCGGCGTCATTTTCCTGATCTGGCTGTGGCGCAAGCAGAAGGGCGACCGGCCCGCCCGTTCCGGCGGAGGAGGCGGTTCCATGGCTTCTCTTAAGACGGCAGGCAACATCCTCCGTCAGAAGATCTCGGGCGAGACCTATACGCCTTCCCTGTTCCGCGTCGGCATGACGCTGACCCTGGACCCGACGCCCTTCATCCTGGCGGCGAGCAGCACCAAGGTCATGGAACCGACCGACGTTTCCGCCGGCGGCATGCTGGTCAGCGTCACCAGGGTCTCCACCGTCAGTGACGGCGCCGCGACGCTTCACCGGCTCTACCTGCCGGAGGAGAGGGGCTTCTTCCAGCTCCACCTGAACACGGCCGGGCAGCCGGATGAATGCCGCTTCTTTTCTCTGGTCGACGAAGTACATCCCGGCAGCGAGGACGAGTGGGCCTTCTGGCTCGACCCGGTGGAGGGGATGGTCGGCTGGCCTGAGTTCCAGACCAGGGACGGCAAGGTCTATTCGCGCCTGTGGACGCCGGGATCGTCCCGTGTCCAGCCGCGCACGCTCTATGAGAGCATCACCGACGTCAAAGACACGACATCCCGCACCTTCCACACCATGCTGTACGCGGCACCAACGGGCGCTGCCGACCCGGCGCCTGCCACGGAATACATCATGGTTTCGGCGATCGAGCAGGGCGATCAGGCGTGGGTGGAAGTTCATGCCGGCATCGACATCAACCCGGCCGCACTCTCTCTAACCTGATCGGCTCAGCCCGCCATGAGTAACCACCATAAAGCCAGGACCTTCCATGGAAAGTAATTTCGGCCTCGTCCTCAGCGGCATCAGTCAGGGACTTCCTGTCCTGCTGCTGCACTTCGTGGCGACCCTGCTGCTGCTGGCTCTCGGTGTTTTCTGCTACACGCGGATTACACCGTTTCATGAAACGGAACTGGTGCGAGGTGGCAATATCGCGGCCGGCATCGTGCTGAGCGGCACCATCGTCGCTCTCGCCATTCCCCTCGCTGCCATGCTGGCCACCAGTATCGTGCTGCTGGATATTATTATCTGGGGGATCATAGCGCTGGTTCTCCAGTTCGCCGCCTTCGGTATCACGACCCTGCTGTTCCGCGGGATCAAGCCGCTGATCGAGGGTGGCAATGTCGCCGTAGGACTGGCTGTCGCCGCAGGTCAAATCGGCATCGGCCTGCTGAATGCTGGTGCGCTGGCTGGGTGATCCCCATGTCCGGATCCAAGATTCAACACCAATCCCAAGGAACAAGGAACCTGTCATGATCCCATTCATTCGCAACCTCGTCGGCGTCAAGACCGATCGTGCCGTTCAGGCCAGTGTCGAGGCACTGGTTCGCTGGGATCCCCAGGCGGCAACCGAGGCGGAACTCCGCACCATGGAGCAGCACCTGGACGATCTGGGCCTCCAGGTTGCCCAGGCCCGCGCCAGCTATGAGCGCGAGAAGAAGGAAGCTGACTCGATCAGCGCTCTGTCACGCCAGCGCCTCGCAGCCGCCGAGCAGATCGAGAAGCAGGCTGCCGCAGAAACCGACCCCACCCGCAAGGCTGCTTTCGAGAAAAGCCTTGGCACCCTGGTCACCATGCTCGAGGAGATGGCGCCGGAGATCGAGCGGGAGGAGGCTGAGGCCAAGGATGCCCAGGATTTCCTGCAGATGCTGGAGCAGACCTATGCCGACGCCGGCACCAAGCTGAAGCTGGCCCGATCCGAACTGGAACGCGCCCAGCGCGACATGTCACGTGCCCAGCAGCAGCGGCAATCCGCTGAGCAGCGCGCTGAGGCCGCACGTCAGGCGGCGGGGCTGGCCGGCGCAACCAGCGGCCTCAGCGTTGCCCTCAAGTCGATGCAGGATGCGGCAGCGCGCGATCTGGCATCGGCCGAGGCGGCGTCAGCCAAGGCCCGCCTGCTGAAGCCGACAAAACCTGAAGAGGACGACCCGAACATCGCCGAAGCATTGCGTCTCGCCTCCGGCAAGAATCCGGCGCCGACCAACCTTTCCGACCGCTTGGCAGCGATCCGCGGTCGGCAGTAAGGCTGAGCACGAGGGCTGCGGGAAACATCAATGCACCACAAGTACGAAAACGGCCGACGGCGACGCCGGGAGGACCGCTGTCCGGCGCCGTGCAAGGGGAGGGAGGCGGGGACGGGCGAGGCCGGTCCAGACCGCCACACGAACAGAGGAGATATCGGCAACCACTCGAACGTCGATGTCAATCAAGGTTTCAGCCGACTTCAGCGACGTGGCCGGACAAGGTTCCGCCATCAGACAGTGCTGAAAGTCATAGAAATCATTGTTTGGCAGCGCTGTTGTGGATCAGGGCCTGAATGCACCATGCGGTACAGGTCAGGAACAAAGCACAGGAAAGGGAGCCACCATGTCCGAACAAGCACTCAAGGACCTTCTGATCGAGGAACTGCAGGACACCTACAGCGCTGAAACGCAGATCCTGGAGGCCCTGCCGAAAATGGCCGAGGCGGCATCGTCCCAGCAGCTGAAGCAGGCCTTCCAGACTCATCTCCAGGAAACCCGCGGCCAGGTCCAGCGTCTGGAGCAGATTTTCCAGAAGCTGAATGCCCAACCCGGCGGCAATACCTGCGAAGCGACCCAGGGGCTGATCGAGGAAGCGGAGGAGCTGATCGGCGGTGGCCATCCGCCGGAAGTTCTCGATGTGGCGCTCGTCATGTCGGCCCAGAAGGTCGAGCACTATGAAATCGCCAGCTACGGCTCGCTGCGCACCCTGGCCGAAACCTGTGGCATGACGGAAGTCGCCCAGCTGCTCCAGCAAACGCTTGAGGAAGAAAAGGCAACCGACGAGAAGCTGAACCAGATCGCCGAGGGCGAGGTCAACGCCAAGGCCCTCCAGGCTGCCTAGATCCGCCCTGGTCCGGAAAACACATGCGGGGGAGGCGTTCCACGGACCTCCCCCGTACCCTGAAGCACGGTTGGACCAGTCAGTCAGAGGACAGGTTCAGTTATAAGCCAAAGTTCGTTCATGCAGACCTATAGCAGGCATCCGAGCCGCATTCAGCGCCGACGATTGAAGGGAGACAAGTTGACGTGGGTCGCCGAACTTGTCTCCCTTCCGGCAGTCCAGCTCCTACTTGAGCTGAACGCAAAGAAACGATCCGATCAGATGTCGGAGCGGTCGAGATCGCGATCACTCAGAGGCCGCTTGCCTGCCACGTCGGTGCGGCTGTCCTCGACTTCGACCTCGGTACGGCGGACGGTGTCGCGAATGGTGTGGGCCTCTTCGGTGACGTCCTTGCGGACAACCACTTCCTCGACCACCCGCGCCGACTTGGCGACAACCGCTTCCTCGTCCGTTTCCGTCACTTCGATGGTCCGCTCGCGGAAAGCATCGGCGGGAAGATCGGCGACGTCGCGACTGACCGCGCGGCGTTCGACATTGATCGTCTCATCGCGGAGTGAAACGGTTTCCTCGACCGGCGTCTCGATGATCCGCGTTCTGACACGGACACTGCCGCGCTCTACCTCCCGCTTGCCGACCCGGAGGCTTTCCTCGACGACGGGAATGACTTCTTCACGATCGCTGTCGATGCCGCGCCGGGTACCGATCCCACCGGCGTCGACGCCACGCAAGCTTGAGGCCGCGGCCGACAGGCCCGAGCTGTAGCGCGAACGTTCCTCGGCAGCGGCGGTTTCGTCGTAGTCGGCAGCCGAGGCGTCGTAGCTGGTCCAGCCACCCTGCCGGTACAGCTCTGCTCTTTCGTCCGCATCGACCGGATGATGCCGCTCGATGATTTCCAGCACCTCCGAGGTATGGCTGTCATCGACCTGACCGATCAGGAGAACGCCGCCGCGCCGGACAGCCTCGCTGTAAACCTGGGCCTCGCTCTCCGGAACGCCAAGACGGGTCAGCGACGAGGTCCTGGATGCCGGAGCGCCAAGATCGCGGCTCACGGAGCTGAAAAGGCTCGATCCGCTCGAAGCGCCGGATGCCGTCGCGCCTCCGCTTGTGGCGGCGCTGCTGGATCCATCACCGGAAACCGAGAACTCGCTGCCATAGCCGGCGGCGCGGAGCTCCTCGAGAACCTGGTGAGCGGCGGCCTTGTCGTCATACAGAGCCAGAACAGTCTGTTTAGTCATGTTGGTCTCCTGAGATTTCAGACACAACGTCGTCAACACCGGTGCGTGTGATTTCGGCACGCTCGGAACGAAGTGTCACGGTGAACAGCTCGGTGCGCTGTGTCGTCTTCCTGCGAATATGGATCTCTTCCCTGAGCACCAGCCTGGTGACGAGAACAACCTCCTCCTCGACGATCGGGATGATCATGACATCACCGTGCTGTCGGATTTCAGGGGCGGTCTTGACCACCCGTCCGACAGCGATGCGCTCGACCTCGACGTCCTGCCGGTCAAGCGTCTGCTCGATGGCTTGGTCCCTTTCCACCACCCGGACATCGATCCGGAACCGCCCCTGGTCCACCTTGCGCCTGGTGACGGAAACAGCTTCCTCGTAGAGGGGAATGATCGTTTCTTGAACGTCGGACATGGTGCGGGAGCCGATCAGAAAAGTATCATCGCGAGGATGATCAGCACCACGACGACGGCCACGATCCAGCCCCATGTCGGTATGGCGGCAAACACGCCCGCGCTCGACTTCGCGCTTGCCTTACCAGGAGTGCTGGTACCTTCAAAGCTATCCAAGGTCGGGATGGTTCCTGAACCCGGGCCTGTCTCTGTTTGCGAACTCGAGGTTGAAGTCGAGCCGGGCACGTCGTAAACGCCCGCTTTCCTGGGCTGGTCCGCCATCTGCATCCTCGCCGCGTCACTGGGGAAAAGTCACAGCGCAACACGAACGATCGCGGGAAAGTTCCATAGATCAAAAGTGACAGTTCTGCATTCTGCTGGGAAGATGGATCGGTAGGTAAACATAGCTTGGTGGCGAGGAACAGTTCCTGTTGCAGAAAACAGAGTTTGGTCGAGGCAAGACGAATGATCAGCTGAGTGGTTTCCGAGCTGACGTATTCTTTCCTCAACGATACTGCACTTTGCACACAGGAACTCAGGTAACTGCTCAACCCACCCCCATGCCGACAAATAACTGACTGCCCGCTTTGAAAGTTAGGGAGGTGGCAGGCGCTTTCGGTTTGGGAGGGCGAGGCGCTGTAGCATCATGCGGATGGCTGCGAGGGTGACCATGGCTTCGGAAACCTCCGGCAGTTCCTCATAGTCTTTGGACAGGCGCCGCCATCGCCCGAACCATCCAAAGGTTCTTTCAACGATCCCTCTGCGGGGGATCACGACGAAACCGGTAGTGCCGGCGATGCGGCGGACGATGATCAGCGTCAGACCGAGCAGAAAACAGGCGAGCAGGACAGGCAACCGGTTGTAGATGCTGTCGGCGAAGACGACCTGGAGCCAGCAGTAGAGATGCTTGATCTTCTTCAGCAAATCCCAGGCGCTGTCAGCATCCTGAATATCAGCGGCGTGGACGATGACGCCGAGCAGAAAGCCGGAGGTATCGACCCCGATATGGCGCTTGCGACCTTTGACCTTCTTGGCGGCATCGTAGCCGCGAGGCCCCCCTTTTCCGTGGTTTTGACGCTCTGAGTGTCGATGATAAAGGCTGTTGGGCTGGCTTCCCGTCCTTCGGTCTCGCGCAGCGTCGTGACCAGGTAGTGGCGGATGGTCTCCCACACCCCAGCCTCCAGGAAAGTTCGGAAATAGCCATAGACTGTCGGCCACGGCGGAAAAGCGGGAGGCGGTGGCAGGTGGCGCCACTGACACCCGGTGCGCACGACATAGAACACGCCATTCAGCATCCGCCGCATATCGGTGGTCCGAGGCCGACCGCCGGGTTTCGGCGGTGGGATGAACGGCTCGATCAGGCGGTACTGATCATCGCTCAGCGCCTGACCGGAGCCAAAGTCCCCAACCAGCGCTCGATCCTCGGGTGTCCACATCGTGGCCTCCAGAATGGGCATCTCTGCCCTTCCAAACAGCTACAGACGTGACCTTTCACCCCCGCCCGATGGGGCTGACTGCACTTTCAAAACGGGCAGTGAATCACAACGGTTTTCTAAAACGCCATACTGCGGCGCAGCAATAATGCAGAATCGAGCGACAAATAAAGCTTAAGCATTGAGTTCTGTAATTATATTTTTATGTCGTGCGACACGACGTGTTTCACTTGGGCATGGAAAATCCGGCCATTTCGGATCGGACCGGAAAAATCTTCTGATTCAACGCCTTGCACCAATGTGGGTGGGTTGATCAGTTACGAACTCAGAAGGTGAGGGAACGAACTTCCTAATCTCTGGTTTTCCGCACATCATTCAGCAGGAGTACGGAAACATGGCAACCCCAAACATGCCAGTAAAGGAAGGCGTCTATGATACGCCCGGTACATCCGTGGGATTACAGACGGATGATGTTCGTACGGTTCTCCTCAACAAGATCTCCTGGGGTGCGGTGATTGCCGGCGTCGTAGTCTCACTGGTAGCCCATCTCATCCTGAACATGATCGGCATCGGAGTAGGGGCCTCCACCGTCGATGTCGCGGCGGCCGACAATCCCGCCGCATCATCCTTCTCGATCGGTGCCGCGATCTGGTGGACCGTGTCCGGCATCATCGCGGCGGTCCTGGGCGGCTACACCGCCGGCCGCCTGTCGGGAAAGCCGAAGAACGCTACCGCAAGCTGGCACGGCCTGGTCACCTGGGCGCTGACCACTCTGATGATCTTCTGGCTTCTCTCCTCCGCGGTGGGCGGCATCCTGGGCGGCATCTACAATACCGTCTCGGGCGCCATCGGCAGCGTTGGCAGTGCCGCCGGCACGGCAGCCCAGAGTGCGGCGCCGTCCCTGGCCAACGTCTCCGACCCGTTCTCGCAGATCGAGCAGTCGGTCCGCTCCTCAACTGGCGGAAACGACCCGCAGGCGCTGCGTGATGCAGCCGTTGCGGCTGTACGGGCGTCGGTGACCGGGGATCAGGCGCAGGCCCAGGAGGCCCGCGAGCGCGCCGCCCAGGCGCTGTCGAAAGCACAGGGTATTCCGGTCGAGGAAGCCCGCAACCAGGTTCAGCAGTACCAGCAGCAGTACCAGCAGACCGTCGATCAGGCGAAGCAGCAGGCAACCGAAGCGGCCGACACCGCCGCCAGCACCATCGCGACCGGAGCCCTGGCCGCGGCGATCGCCCTGCTCCTCGGAGCCGTCGGTGGTTGGTTCGGTGGCCGTGCGGGTGCCGTCGATCCGGTTGTCACGGCTTCGACCACCACGACATCAGCAAGGCATAGGGTCTAATGGTGAAAAGGGCGTCCAAACGCCGGTGAACGTCCAATATTCAAATCGGTCTTTCCGCTGTCACCGGGGATGTTTGCTGGAGATCCTGGCAAACATCCCCGTTCCTTTTTCTCCGGCCGCTGTGGCAAATCATGCCTGACGATCACGCCTCCAGCCGTTCCGACAGGAGCGCCGCCCATCCGGACGAGATATCCGATGCCGGCTGGTGGGAAATCCTGAAGCGGGTATGGCAGGCCTCCGCGGAGAAGTCTCTCTGGGTTGCGGCGGCCGGGGTGGCGTTCTTCGCCTTCTACGCCCTGATCCCGATGTTCGCCGTGCTGGTGCTGGTCTACGGACTGTTCGCCGGAACCGCAACCGTTCAGGACCAGATGCAGGAGCTTGGGGGCATCCTGCCTGAAGAAGCGGTCGAAGCTCTGTACAATCAGCTGATCGGGACGGCGAGAGACGCCGGGGCGAGTTTCGGATGGGGACTGGCCGGCAGTGTCATGATGATGATCTGGAGCATACTTTTCGGCATGCGGGCGCTGATGGCAGGTCTCAACCACGCCTATCATGAAAGGGAGACACGCGGCTTCCTCGTCCTGAACGGACAGGCGCTGTTGCTGGGCTGCGGCGGACTGGTGCTGGTAATCGGCTCTGTCGGTCTTCTCACGATAGATGTCGTCATCCCGGGACTTGACGCGGCCGGACCCTTCTGGAGTGCCGCCATCGCGATCTCCCGCTGGCTTCTTCTGGGTGCGATCCTGATCGTTTCGCTGGCGCTGTGCTATCGCATTGGCCCGTGTCGCGCGGCTCCGAAGTGGCGATGGGTCGCCTGGGGTGCCACGGCCGGCGCCGCCCTGTGGATACTGGCGTCGCTGGGGTTCTCGCTCTACGTCCGCCACGTGGCGAACTACGCGACGGCCTACGGCGTGGCGGGGTCTGTGCTGACCGTGATGATCTGGCTTTACCTGGTTGCCTACGCGGTCCTCATCGGCGCAGCTCTGAATGCCGAAATGGAAAGGCAGACATCACGGGACACGACGGTCGGAGCCGACCGTCCGGTAGGTGCCCGCGGCGCCAAGGCGGCTGATCACAAGCCGCAGTGAGCGCCGGCAAGCAGGTGTCACAATAGCTGGCGCTGAAAATCTAAACCGTAGAGGGATCCTAACCCCGGCTTTTGAGGCCAAGTGGCTTTGGCTGCCGGAAAGGGCGAGAAGACGCTGGCCGGGATGGTTCCGCAGGTTGACATCCATCCTCCACCAGATCACCCGGCGGCAAGCTCAGGCCAGCAGGAACCAATCTGGGGATACCTCGGTCTCATCGATCCCATTGAGGCCGATCGTCGTGTTGCCATAAACCAGAATGGTTTGCCCGGTCACGGTCGTCGTCGCATTGGCGAGGATATTCCCGACATCGTTGGGCGTGCCGCCCAGCAGCACGATCTGGTCGCCCGGCACTGGGTAGAGGTAATCGTAGGACGCTGGAGTGAAATCGGTGATCGTGTCGTTGCCGTCATCGGGGTCGAACACGAAGATGTCCGGTTCTGGATCAAGAAACCCTTCGAGGCTTGCTCCGGCCAGCAGATCGTTTCCATTGTTGCCGTCGATGTGGTCTTCACCGAAATCACCCACTATGATGTCGTCGCCGCCGTAGCCGTACAGCTCATCCTGTCCAACCGACCCAACGAGCGTGTTGTTGTAATCATCCCCAAAAAAGACGTTTGTCCAAGTGTAGTCGATAGCCATGCTCTCACCTCCAACACCTTATCGATGACAGGATCAACAGCGTCGATGCTGATTTAGTCCGGCATGATATGTTGATGCCTGGAACAGGCTGGCCTTGGCGCAGCAGGGATCGACATAGCCGCACACCAGCGCAGCACAGATTGTGCCGTCGTGCCGAACAGTTGGGCGACGACGTTGGACGATAGGTCATAGTCATACAGGCTGACAGCCGCATGCCGGGACTGAACATATAGTCGGTTCAGGCACGCCGTATCCTTGCGCCGCCCATTTCAGGGTCTGCGAGCCCTGCCGCTGGGCGGGGAGCTATGGCGGAAACTGGGTGATGACGAGGTGAGCAAGGTGGCGTACCGAGGTAGATGGTTGAAGCCTGCCTGAACCTCCAGAGGAGCGATAACGCCATGAACGAGGATAGCAGCCTTGTTCAGCTTCACTGGCCCGACGAGGTCGACGATCCGGTGATCGCGTTTTTGCGGTCTGGCGCGTACCGGTTGCTCGAACAGGCTATCGAGGCTGAGGTGGATGCCTGCGTGTGGGGTCAACGAAGGACCTGAAGCTGGCCAGTGGCCAGGTCCACCTTGTTCGGCATGGTGGCTCTACCTCCTGACCTGGTCTGCGAGCTCGTCGCGAGCGCCCAGCGTCGTATCCGCCGACTGTTTCGGTTCCGGATCGGCGGGGGGAATGGCGCCGTTGGGTGGGATCATGCCGTCGCGGCGGCGGAGCAGGTTGTGGACGGCAGTCGCGGCGACTGCGGCCTGGCCCATGGCGACGGAGATCTGGTTGAGGCCCTCGACTATATCTCCGGCGGCGTAGAAGCCGGAGACCGATGTCTGGCAGTGGCTATCCACGATCACGCGCCCCTGGTCGTTCATGTCGGCTCCGACCTGAACGGCAAGCGTTGAACGGGCCAGCGTGCCCAGTGCCGAGTAGAGCGTGTCGAACTCCAGTTCCTCGCCGCTCTTCAGAATGACTTTGGTGATCCTGCCGTCTTCCTCGGTCACCCGCTCGACCTGCTCCTCAACCGTGCGGATGCCGAGTTCGGAGAGCTTGTTGCGGTCCTCGGCGGTCAGGTTCATCGGTGTGCCGAGCGTCAGCATGGTCAGGTCGGCGGTGTAGCCGCGGATGAACAGGACCTCGCCCATGGCGTCGCGGCCATGGCCGATTACCGCGACCTTCTTGTCTATCACTTCATAAGCGTCGCAGATCGGGCAGACGCGGATCAGACCACGCTGGACCGCGTCGAACAGGTCGGGCAGGCGCGGCTGATCGTCGATCACACCCGTCGCCAGGATGACGGTCTCTGCGGCCAACTCTTCGCCCGCTTCGGTGACGGCGACGAAGCCAGCCTCGTCCAGGCGCCGCAACGACTTGATCGAACCGGTCTCGAGGCGGGCGCCGTACTGTACAGCTTGGCAGCGCATACGATCGAGCAGGTCCAGCCCGTTGATCCCGTTCATGAAGCCTGCGTGGTTATGGGACGTTGGTATCCAGGCGCATCGGCTCTTCGCTTCATCGACCACGAGTGCCGAGCGCCTGAAACGGGCCAGGTAAATCGCCGCCGTCAACCCACCGGGTCCGCCGCCGACGATCAGGCAGTCGAGCTTGCCAGCCATGTTCTCTCCCGCCGAGTAAAGTTTGTAGCGCCATCAACGGACCGCGACGGCCGGCGTTCCTTGCCTGAAGCTTTCGTTTCCTGCGTCAGCCACTGAATGAGACCCATCAGTAGCGGTGGCTTCAGAAGCTGTTCGTAGATGTCAGGCACTGACCTCCTCGATCACCAAGCGC
>NZ_AVFK01000072.1 GCF_000936425.1 Skermanella aerolata KACC 11604
ACATTCACTCAACCATGAGACGTGCACACAAAAGAACGAAGAACCCAAGCTTTGAACTCGGTGGTAACGGGCGGATGGTACGGGCCGGCCGAACGAGGCCGGACCGGTCAGAAATAGCGCTGGAGGTTGGCGCGGATTCGATCGAGAACCGGCGCCGGCTGGTCGGGAATCTCGAATTTCCGGCCGGTGATGATCTCGAAGACGTCGATATAGAGGGCGGCCGCGTCGAGCACGACATCGCCGGGGATCTCGGGAATGTCGTCCTTATAGGGATCGCAGCGCGCGGTGACCCAGGTCCGGACGAAGTCCTTGTCGAAGCTTTCGGGCCGCTCGCCGGTTGCGACCTTGCTGTCGTAGCTTCCGGCGAACCAGTAGCGGCTGCTGTCCGGCGTGTGGATCTCGTCGGCCAGGATGATGTTGCCGGCTTCGTCGAAGCCGAACTCGTATTTGGTATCGACCAGGATCAGTCCGTGCTCCGCCGCGATCTGCCGGCCGCGCTCGAACAGGCCAAGCGCCAGACGGGAAACCGTGTCCCACTGCTCCTGAGTCAGCAGCCCGCGCTCGGTGATCTCATCGGGAGTCAACGGCTCGTCATGACCGCCGTCGAAGGCCTTGGTTGTCGGCGTGATGATCGTGTGCGGCAGCTTCTGGTGCTCGTGCATGCCGTCAGGCAGGGTGACGCCGTAGACAGTCCGTTCGCCCTTCTTGTACATCGACCAGATCGAGGTGCTGGTGGTGCCGGTCAGGTAGTCGCGCACGACGATCTCGACCGGCATGATGTTCAGCCGGCGGCAGACGACAACGTTGGGATCGGGATAGTCGATCACGTGGTTCGGGCAGATGTCGGCCGTCTTCTCGAACCAGAAGCGGGCGATCTGGGTCAGCGCTTCCCCTTTGAACGGCACGGCGGTCAGGATGCGGTCGAACGCGCTCAGGCGGTCGGTCGCGATGATGATTCGCCGCCCGTCGGGCAGGTCGTAGTTGTCCCGCACCTTGCCCCGGTAATGATTGGGCAGTTCCGGTATCGTCGCGTCGCGCAGCACGTTGCCGAGATGCGCTTGAGAAATCTTCTTATCCACCACAGGCCCCGATCGGGAAAATGACACCGCCATGATAGCCCGACACCAGCCCCCCATCCTAGCGTGCCGTTTGCAGACCTGTTGCCCGTGGCGTTGCACCGCCGGTTCGGCTAGACCTGTCCCAAAATTGGGAGACTGACCTATGAGCAACTGCCCCTGTGGTTCCGGCCGCACCCTCGATCAATGCTGCGGTCCTTATCTTGAGGGGGCCGCCAAGGCCCCGACGCCGGAAGCGCTGATGCGCTCGCGGTACTCGGCCTTCGTCACGGCCAATGTCGACCACCTGGAGCGGACGCTGCTGCCGGAGACACGCGGCGATTTCAACCGCGACGAAACCGAGACCTGGGCGAAGAGCAGCGAGTGGACGGGCCTGGAGGTCCGTTCGACCTCCGGCGGGCGCGACGGCGATGACGAGGGCTTCGTCGAGTTCGTCGCCCACTTCAACATGGACGGCAAGAAGCACATGCACCATGAGACCGGCCGGTTCGCCCGGCAGGAGGGCGAGTGGTACTATGTCGACGGCATCATGGGGGTGCGTCCTCGTACCGCACCCAAGATCGGCCGTAACGATCCGTGCCCCTGCGGCAGCGGCAAGAAGTACAAGAAGTGCCACGGTGCGGCGGCCTAGATGTTCCAGCGGTACAAGGTACACTTCGTCAAGCAGACCCCCGCGCAGTCACGGGGGCGACCCGAGCGTGACGTCAATGTGGAGATTCTTAAGAAGTTTCTGGCAGCCAATGGCCTTATGGGAGAACTCGACCGGGTTCTCCCTTCAGCGGCTTTCGGTATTCTCGAGATAAGCTGCACGCCGCTCCTGGCCGGGCGGCTCAGCGACATGTCGGAAGTCGAAGTCGTCCTGGAAGCCTGACCAGACGGAGCAATCCCACGTGACCGATCAAACCGCCGCCTCCGATGCCGTCAAGACAACGAGCCTGCCCCTGTTCTATCGGCAACCTCAGCCGCTCGACCGCGTCCGCCACGCGGCGGCCCGGTTGCTGGAGCCTGCCGATATCGGGTTCGCGGCGACTGCCAACAATCTGCCCGTGCTGATCGAGGAATTCGCTCACGCGGGACACAGCTACCCCATCGTCTTCACGCTGGGCGACGTTCCGACTCCGGTGGCCCTGCTGGGTCTGCGCGATAACCAGAACCTATTCTTGCGGCAGCGCGACGGCGCCTGGACCTGGGCCGCCGACACCTACATTCCCGCCTATGTCCGGCGCTACCCGCTGATCCTGATGGAAATGGAGACCGCTGGAGAATTCACCGTCTGCATCGACGGAGCGGCAGAGGGCGCCAAAGGCGACGCGATGTTCGCTGCCGACGGCGAGTTGTCCGAGGCCGGCAAGAACGCCATCGAGTTCTGCCGGGCCTATCAGAACCAGATCGTCGCCACGGTCGAGTTCACGGCCGCGCTGAAGAAGCACGACCTGCTCGAACAGAACCAGGCGGAGATCAAGCTGGCGTCCGGCGAGACACTGAACCTCAATGGGTTCCTGACAGTCAGCGCCAAGAAGTTCGCCGAACTGCCCGATGACGTTTATCTGGAATTCCGGCGAAAGGGGTGGATCGGCCTGATCCACCTCCATATCGCGTCCGTGCTGAACTGGGAGCGCCTCGTGGCGCTCACGTCCCGTCAGTAAACAAGTCCGAAGGGCAGGGAGCGCTGAGCGGGTAACCGCTCAGCGCTGGGCGAAAGCCTTTTCGATCACGAAGGTGCCGGGCTTGTTGTTGGCGCCCATCTCGAAACCCTGGTCTTCCATATACTTGGTCAGTTCGGCCGTCATATGGGGATTGCCGCAGATCATGACGCGGTCGTCAGCCGTGTTGAGCGGCTCCAGCCCCAGATCGGTGAACACCTTGCCGGACCGGATCAGGTCAGTGATGCGGCCCTCGTTCGGGAATGGCTCTCGCGTGACGGTCGGGTAATAGAGAAGCTTTTCCGCCGCCAACTCGCCGATGTACTCGTTCGCCTTCAAGTCCTCCAGCGCCTTTTCCCCGCACACCAGTTCGTTCTTGTTGCGAACGGTATGGGTCAGGATGACGCGATCGAACCGTTCGTAGACGGTCGGGTCCTTGATGATCGAGAGGAACGGCGCCAAGCCCGTACCGGTGGACAGCAGCCACAGGTTCTTGCCCGGTTCCAGGTTGTGGAGAAGGAGGGTCCCGGTCGCCTTGCGGTTGACGAGGATCGTGTCGCCCGGCTTGACGTGTTGGAGCCGGCTGGTCAGGGGGCCGTTGGGCACCTTGATCGACAGGAATTCCAGTTGCTCGTCGTAGGGAGCGCTGACCACGCTATAGGCGCGCAGCAGCGGACGACCGTCCACTTCCAGGCCCATCATGGCGAACTCGCCGCTGTCGAAGCGGAAACCGGGGTCGCGGGTCGTCTTCAGGGTGAACAGGTTTTCGGTCCAGTGATGGACTTCGAGAACCGTCTCTCTCAGGATGTTGGACATTGCGTCTTATCTGGCTGTCACCGGGTCGAACAGCCCACATATATGTACAATGACAGCGAAGCGCACAACAAAAATTACCGCGACCCCCTGACGCAGGCGGCCGGTGAATGACATGGCTGATATGTAATTATCACGCTACCACCGTAGAATCAGTCCAGTCCAGCTTTTTTGTCTCGATATGACAGGCGCCGATACTATCGGAAACGTCGCCCACATCGGGCGTAAATCCGATGCGCGCGGTCTTCCTTATAGCAATCAGTTGTTCCAAATACAGAAATAGCTCTATAGGGGACGCAAGATGTTACGACACCAGGAATGGCTGTCCAAAAGTCTTTAGTTCAATTGCTTGTTTCGAGGGCATTCCATTGAAATTAATTTATCCGAAGGGGCCTGAACTGTGAGTGACGGCATGATGCTCGTCCGCGATTACGGTGAGGCGATGGAAGATGCGCCTGTCGCGGTCGAACTTCTGCCTATCGACGGTTCGATCAACCAGGACAACGCCTGGCTCGAAGTTGCCTGGAAAGATCTGGAAACCAGGGCGGATGGATCGTTCTTTCTGTCATGGCACTGGATCGGTCCCTGGCTGAAGCATCTACCGACGGGCGCAAATGCCCATGCGATGGTGGTCCGGCGGAACGACCGGATCGTCGGTCTGGCTATCCTGTGCCGCCGTGTGATCAGGCGCTACGGCATCCTGCCGATGCCGTCCTGGCTGCTCCACGAAACGGGAGACCCGGTGTTCGACGGACTCACCATCGAGTACAACGGCATCCTCGTGGACCGTTCCTGCGCCGACCAGACCATCGCGGAGAGCCTGCTGTGGATGGCACGCAAGCTGCCGGGATGCGCCGCACTGGTCCTGGCCGGACTGGGCGCGCGGGAGGAAGTGCTGGCGCACGGTGTCGCATCCTCGCTTGGCCATAGGCTTCAGGTGCGCAGGGCCGACGCGGCGCGGCTGGTCGATCTGGAACTTGTCCGCCGGAGCGGCGGTACCTATCGCTCTGGCCTTGGCCGCAGCACGCGCGCCGCCGTCAGTCGAGCGGTCCGGCTCTATGAGGCGCGGGGCGTTATCGACTACCGCGTCGCCGGAGATGTTGATCAGGCACTGGAATTCTTCGACGGGCTGGAACGCCTGCACCGGGCCGTGTGGGAGGCTAGAGGGAAGGCCGGTTCCTTTGCCAACCCCGCCTTCGGCCCGTTGCACCGTGACCTGATCCGCCGTGGCATGAATGCCGGTGTCGTACGTCTCTGCCGTCTTTCGGCTGGAGGACAGGATTTCGGTTATCTCTACAACTTCGTCTGGCGCGGTCGCGTCTTGAATTATCAGAGCGGCTTCGCCTACGAGGACGACAACCGCATCAAACCGGGGCTGGTCAGCCACGTCCTTGCGATAGAGGACGCTCTTGCGCGCGGCGAGGAGTGTTACGATTTCATGGCGGGCGGGGCAGGGCACAAGTCCCATCTGTCGAACGCCCAGACATCAATGAACTGGATCACCCTGTCGCCCGACCAGTTGTCCAGCCGCCTGGAGGACAAGCTGCACCGGATCGAACTGGCTCTCAGGCGTTGGCGGCGGCGGATGAAGGGCCTGGAGCAGCGGCCGACGCCCTAGCGCCGGCCCTCATCCGACGATTGCCTTGTAGACGCGCCGCAGCGGCGTCCTTATCGGCTCGGGCAGGCGCGAGAAGCGGGGAGCCAGCCCGGCCTTGCGCGTCTTCGTCAGTGCCTTGGACGCATCGTAGCGGACGTGGCGCAGGCCGATCGTCCCGGCATCGGGGTCGAGCACCAGATAGCTGGGACGCCGGTCCGATGTCCGGGGCTGACCGACCGTACCGGGATTGACGAGGTAGAACGAATCGTCCCGGAGCCGGACCGTCCGGTCTTCATGCGCGGTCACTGCGCCGTCGCGCATCTCGTAGACGCCGATCCGATGGGTATGGCCGAAGGCGCAGATCCGGACACCCGAGGGATGGGCGGCAAGGGCCTGGAAGCTCAGCAGCCGCTTCTCATCCGTGTTCAGCCTGACCAGCTCGCACCCCATATCCGGGTGAAGGGCCCCGTGGACGGCAACCAGCCTATCGTCGATCACCGTCTTCAACGGCAGCGCCGCCAGCCAATTCAGCTCGTCCGGTGTCAGGCGGTCACGTGTCCAATCCACGGCGCGCGCCGCCAGCGGATTGAAGCCTTCCGTGGTGATCTGGCCGGTGACGGCGCGGTCGTGGTTGCCTGCGATGCAGAGGGCTTCCGCGTTGCGCAGCCTTCTGATGCATTCGGACGGATCGGCATTGTATCCGACGATGTCGCCCAGGCAGACGATGGTGCCAATCCGCTCCCGGCGGATTTCCGCAAGCACCGCCTCCAGCGCTTCCAGATTGGCGTGGATGTCCGAGATGACGGCTATCATCGGGCGCGTGCCGGCAGGACGCGCGCCAGCGTGTTGCGCAGGAAGGGCATGGGGTCGTCCCAGGCGATCGACTTGGCCTCGCACCGGATCATCCACGGCCACCAGCGGGACATCGGCATGCCGTATTCCCGGGCTGCCTGACGGTCGCGAGTGATGTTGCACCAGGATGCGCCGGCTCTCGCCTTGACCGGGTCCGGTCTTGGCAAGCCGGTCAGGTCGCCATGGACCAGCGCCGGCAGGTTCACCCCGGCGACGGCGCCGACATAGTGCCAAAGGTTGTAGCGGGGATTGACTTCAAGCAGATGAAGGCTGCCGTCGGGGGCGCGCTTGAAGTCGAACTTCGCGACGCCGCTGAAGTTGAGCTTGGCGACCAGCTCCCGCCCCAACTCGATGACATCCGGCGCATCGGTGATCGTCAGCGCCGTGCTGTGACCCAGATCGCGGGGATAGGTGCGGATCTTGCGCCCACTATATTCGCCGATCACGGTGCCGTGCGGATCGACGTAGCAATGGTAGCTTTCGATCTTCGTTTCCGGGCCGGGGACCATCTCCTGCGCCAGCAGGTCCATGCGTCCGGCGACAAGATGGGGCCAGATCCTAAAGAGAGCCTCCCTGTCCTGGACCTCCACCGCCTTACCCTCGCCGCCGACATTGACCCAGGCGATGAAGCGGGTAAGCGGCTTGATCACGATCGGGAAGCGGAGATCGAGGTCCGGCGGCGACGCCGGAGGCGTTCCCGTCGCAAGATCGATCCGGCGGGTCCGCGGCACCGGCAGGTCCAGGCGTTCCGCCAGTATCTGGAAGCGCGCCTTGTCGACGAGGTCTTCCACAAGGGTCGCTTCGGGCACGACGAACCGGAACGCTCTAGACAGCCGCTCCCGCTGGCGGGAAACCATCAGCAACTGGGCATCCTGCTGATAATAGAGGACCGGCGGCTCGGGCTGCGTCGCGGCGAACCGCATCAGCATATCGATCAGCGGCTCGCCGCCGTTCTCGAAATCCTCCCAGAACATCGCCTGCGTCGTGTAGCGGGAATGCAGGACCGGATCGCCCGGCTGGGTGACCACGGCGCATCCGATGCCGCCCATGCCCAGCGCCCGCACCATGTTCATGTCGCCCATGACACAGGCAAGGACTGGCTTGCTGGGTTTTTTGCTCATTCGATCCGGGCCATATGTTCTTTGCGTTCGAGGATGATCCAGGAAAAGCTTCAGGCCGGCTGCGCTATCGCGACCCCGAACACGAGAAGCGTCGAGATGGCGTTGAAGCATCCATGCACCAGCATTCCCGGCAGGATCGATCCGCTACGTTCATAAGTCCACGCCAGCGTCAGCCCGACCAGGAATGTTCCCGGCAGCAGTACTAGACTGCCATGAAGTGCCGCGAAGGCGGCGGCGCTGATGCCGGCGGCGACGATTGGAGCCGAATGTTTCCGGAGCCAGCCATAGAGGACGCTGCGTAGGGTCAGTTCCTCCACTACCGGAGCGACGATGACGGTCGCGACGAACATCCCGGCCATCGCTCCCCAGTCGCTCGGGTCCGGCATGATCAGTGGGATCTGAGGATTCTCGAAGGGCTTCCCCATCCATAGCGAAATCAGCACGTTAGTCAGGATGACGACGATCTGGAGGAAGATGGCGATGGGCACGACCCGGCGATACCAGGACGCCGATGCCGGTATGAAGCCCAACTGCCGCAGCGTCGTGCCGCGATAAACCATCGCGACGAGCCAGACGATCGCCAGCAGGACGGCGTTCTGGCCGATCAGAAGGGCGACCACCGTCGCCGTCGTGACCTCGCGCGGGCTAATCAGCAACCGGAATGCCATCAATGCGCCGACCGCGAGGGCGACGATCAGGATCAGGTCTACCAGACGAAGCGGCAAGCGCGCTCCAGGACCGTCGGAACTGTCCGGTTTCCCCGTCTGCGGCGTCAGTGGAATAGTTTCGGTCATCAACGCTCCAACGGCTGCTTGTTCGGCTTTGTTCCGGGCGACCTCATACCGATACCAGCCACTCTATCGATACCAGATCGGGAGGCGGATCGTCATATCAGCGGCTTCCCGGTATGCTTGAAACCAAATTTTCAGATTATATAATCATTGAAAAAATTGTTTCTCGCGTCTAACGTCGCGGCAGCGCGCCGGAGATGCCAGCCGTCGAAGAAACCAGAAACCGAAACTTCCAGAAACCAAGAGGGACGCCATGACACCTGACCAGCAGAACAATATCCGCGCCTATGTCGACCAGCAGCATGCGACCCAGGTCGAGTTCCTGGCGGAATTAGTCAATGTGCCCTCGGACAACCCTCCCGGCGATTGTGCTCCCCATGCCCGCCGCTCTGCCGAACTGCTCGAGAAGCTGGGCTTCACGGTCGAACGTCACGATGTTCCGGATGATCTGGTCAAGGCCAACGGTATGATCAGTGCGACCAACCTGGTGATCCGCCGCAAGTTCGGCCCCGGTCCCGTCGTGGCGCTGAACGCGCATGGCGACGTCGTGCCGCCGGGCGAAGGTTGGTCGTCCGATCCGTACGGCGCGGAGATCCGCAACGGCGTGATGTACGGCCGGGGCGTCGCGGTGTCGAAGTCGGACTTCGCGACCTATGCCTTCGCGTTGAAGGCTCTTGAGGAGAGCGGCCTGCCGCTAAGCGGCACGGTCGAGCTTCACCTGACCTACGACGAGGAAGCCGGTGGTCAGATCGGACCGGGCTGGCTGCTGGAGCAGGGGATCAGCAAGCCCGACCTCGCGATCAGTGCCGGCTTCTCCTACAACATCGTCGTCGCGCACAACGGCTGCCTGCATCTGGAAGTGCGGATCGAAGGGCGCTCCGCCCATGCCGCCCGGCCGGATACCGGTGTCGATGCGTTGCGCGCCGCCAACAAGCTGCTGACCGCGCTCTACGCCCTGAACGATACGGAGTTCAAGACGATCAAGTCGAAGGTCGAAGGCATCGATCACCCGTCGCTGGTGGTCGGACTGATCAGCGGCGGCATCAACACCAACGTCGTGCCCGACGTCGTCACGCTGCGCATCGACCGCCGCATGGTGCCCGAAGAGAATCCGGAACAGGTCGAGCGCGACATGTCCGGATTCATCGAGAAGGCCTGTTCCGAGATGCCGGGCATCAGGGTGAACATCCGCCGTATCCTGCTGGCGCGTCCCCTGACGCCGCTGGCCGGCTCCGAGAAGATGGTGCAGGTCATCCAGCGCTACGGTCGCGAGATCATGGGGGAGGAGGTTCCGGCCAACGGCGTGCCGCTCTACACCGATGCGCGCCTGTACAGCGCCGCCGGCGTTCCGACCATCCTCTACGGCGCCGGGCCGCACTCTCTGCTGGACGCCAACGGGCACCGGGCCGACGAGAAGCTGGTGCTGGAGGATCTGCGCAAAGCGACCCAGGTGGTGGCGCTGACGCTCGCCGATCTTCTGAGCGCCTGATCCACCTTCAGCGCCTGAAGTATTTCCTGCGCCGGATCATCGGCGCAGGAGCTTTGCCAGCCATGGCCGTTGCGCCTCCGCCAACTCGGCGCGGAGACGCTTCACCGTGGCTTCAAGCCTGTCCACTTCCGACTGATGACGTTCGGCATCGGCGACGCGCTGGTCGTTCGCCTCTTCGACGCGTGCCTGAAGGCTGGACACCTCCTGACGCAGCCGATCGAGTTCGGCGCGCAGCCGGTCGCGCTCGATGGTTTCGCCGGTGACCTGTGCTATCGATTTGGCCGATCCGCTCGCCTGAGCTTTGCGCGATGCGATTGTCGCCTCCCCCCTACCTTCGAGATGCCGAACACATCGGCGCCCCATCGGTTGCAACCTATCCCGCTACGGTTGAAGTCTTCAAGGACTCCTGTGGAGCAGGACCCTGGCCCAAGGGGCTCGATCGGCACCAATCGGTATCAGGTCTTATTTTTGACGCGCAGGAGGTCTTCAATCCAGACCCTGTCAGCCAATATCAGCGTGAGACTTGCGTATCGAAGGGAGCCTTGAGCTGAGCGAAACCCCAACCATCCTCGTCGTGGAGGACGAGCCCTTGGTTGCCATGGTGCTGGAAAGCATCATCGAGGACATGGGTGCGTCCCTGGTCGGGCCGGCCGCCTCGGTGGAGAAGGCGCTCGCATTGATCGAGGCGGGCGGATTCACCGGCGCTCTGCTCGACGTCAATCTGAGGGGCGAGCGGGTGGATGCCGTTGCGGACGCTCTTGCGGCCAAGGGCCTGCCGTTCGTCTTCACCACCGGCCACGGCATCGACGGAATTCCCGCCGCCCACCGTCATCGCCCCATGCTGAGCAAGCCTTTCCGCGACGCCGACATCACGGCGTTGCTCAACCTCCACATCCTGGCGAAGCAGCCGATCAACTGAGACCGGTCACCGGAATCGCTGCGCCGTGAACCGCGCGTGCGGCGTCGGACGATAGAAACAGGATGACGGACGCCAGATCCTCCGGCGCTACCCAGTGCCTGGGATCGGACTTTGGCATGGCGGCACGGTTCTCCGGCGTGTCTATGATGCTGGGCAGGACGCAGTTCACGTTGACGCCGTGCTCGCGCAGTTCGGCCGACATCGCCTCGGTAAGGCGGGTCACCGCGCTCTTGGCGGCGCAATAGGCCCCCATCCGCGCAACGCCGCGCGTAGCGGCATTGGCGCCGACATTGACGATCCGGCCCCGGCCGGCTTTCAGCATATGCGGGGCGACGGCGCCCGTCGCGTGGATCAGCGTCCTGGCGTTGACGTCCATCAGGAAATCCCACGTTCGGTCCGACGTCTCGTGGACCGGGTCTCCCATGTGGAAGCCGCCGGCGATATTGCACAACACGTCGATCCTGCCGAAGCGGTCCATGACGATATCCGTGGCCGCCCTTACGCGCTCGCGGTCCAGCAGATCGACAGGCAGCAGCAGGCGGTTGTCGTCCTCTGCGCCGAAGGCCGCCCCCAGGATGTCGCGGTCCCGGTCGAACAGCGCCAGATTAGCGCCGTGAGCTTCGAAGGCGTGCGCCACGGCGGAGCCCAGGTTGCCGCCGGCGCCGGTCACGACGACCGTCCGGTTTCCAAAGTCCAGCATTGCCAAACCTCCGCGTTAAGCGACGTTGCGTCGTGCCTTGTGATAGGCGCCGGTGCCGCGATGAAGGACGATGTCCGCCGGGTCGATCGATCCAGGATCAAGATCCGGCAGCGCCGACACCCGCCGGTAGATCGGTCCGAAATCGATGTCGGCCAAAGCCAGCAGGTCGTCGAAACCCTCGATGACGAAGTAGGTTTCCTGGAAATCGTCGATCCGGTACAGCGTCCGCATGACGCGCTCCAGGTCGAACCGGACCCGGTTGGGAGAGGGGTCTTCCAGGGCGAAGATCGTTTCCGTCCGCGACGACGCGATGCCCGAGCCGTAGATCCGCAGCCCTTCCACGCCGCTGATCAGGCCGAACTCGACCGTGTACCAGTAGACGTGGGCAAGGTTGGCCAGCACGCCCATCCCCTGCGCGCGCAGCCCCCCTTTACCATAGGCTTCCATGTAATCGGCAAAGACGGGGTGGGCGAGCATCGGCACATGCCCGAAGACATCGTGGAAGACATCAGGCTCCTCGATGTAGTCGAGCTGCTCCGCCCTGCGGATGAACTGCCCTGCCGGGAACCGCCGGTTGGCGAGATGGTCGAAGAAGACCTCGTCCGGAACCAGGCCCGGCACCGCCACGACCCGCCAGCCGGTGAGTTTCTCAAGGTCGTCGCTCAGGCGGCGGAAGTCGGGGATCTGCCCGGCATCGATGGTGAGGTCGCGCAGACCCTGGACGAACTCGCCGCACGCCCGGCCGGGCAGAAGCTTGCTCTGGCGCTCGAACAGGGTCCTCCAGATAGCGTGATCTTCCGGCGTGTAGCTGTCCCACTCCTGGTCGATGGTCCAATCGGCGCTGACCGGGCGACCCGCGTCGCCGGCCGCAGCACCGTGTCTGGTCGTTTCCATCGTTTCCTCCCGAATCATCGGAACTGACCAAGCATAATCCGATTTGGAAGGTCCTTGTCGTCTCGTTCGGCGGAGAGTGCCAAGGAAAACGTCATAGCAGGAGGCCGACGGCGACAACTTAGACAGATTTGTCCATTCGTCCCGGACTCATCCCGATTAGCCCGTCGCCCGATGCTTCGCCGTCTTTTTGGCGACATCCTCCGGCTGGCTGGAAAACTGCTTTCCCTTTTCGGTATCCTTGCGCTTCTTTGCCGTCGTCCTTTGGTATTCTTGCTTGGACAGCGACTTACGGGCTTCCTTGGGTAGGTAGCGCTCGCCCGTCTCGGTGCTCTTCTTGCCCGACTTGGTGCCCCAGTCCTCGTCCGTCCACTGCTTCAGGCTGTTGTCCTTCTTCTTGCCGCCCTCATAGCCGCCACCGCGCCGCTTATATTCCTGCACGGCGAACTGGGCCTTGCGGGCCGACCATTGGCCGGCGTGACCGCCCTTCTCCCCGGCGGTCACCTCCGCCTTGACGGTTTCCCAAAGCTTCGGATCCGTTCTGCTCGCTGTTCCTGCCATTACTCAACCAACCCCTATTGCCGAGGTCCCGTCAGACCTCCTCCACATTGCAATCGAGTCTGAGGCTGCCGGCGGTGTTGGCAACTGCCGACAGGCAAATTTCCGCGCGGGCAGGGGGAATGGAGACGGCGAAGCGGGTGACGTAGCGGTCGCCACTGGGGCCGGTCGTCTTCTGCGCCTCCAGCCGGACGATGTTCGCCCCGTATTCCCGAAAGACTTCGGCAAGCCTAGCGATCAGGCCGAGCTGGTCGCCGCCGCTGACTTCTATCCGGTGCGTGATCAGCGTTTCCGGACCGGGAGCAGCCTCGAACTCGTAGTCCGAAACCTCGACACGTGCGTCCTCCAGCTCCGGCAGGCCGCTGAGGTCGCGTTCAAGCTCAGCCAGATCGAGGTCCGGCGGCAACTCGCAGACGGCGGAGAATTCGGCGCCCTGGCCCATTGCGGCGAACGTCGTGTCGCGCAGGTTTATGCCGAGGTCGTAAAGGCGGCCGGCGATGGCCGAGACGAGCCCGACACGGTCGGCGGCGAGGATCGAAACCAGGGCGACGGATGGTGCTGCGGCAGGCATTTGGGGCTCCAGGTGCGAAAGGATCTTCACCAGCCGAAACCCTATACTTGCACCGGCGCTTCCGTCAAACCGGGTAACTCGGCCGGTGCCCAAATAATGCGCATGGGACCCCGTCCGCGATGCCCTGAACTTGTTCCCGGAAACTTCGGTTTATCGCGCCGCAACATGAACGGAAAACTGGTTAACTTCCCATTAATAAAGGGAAATCCGAGCCTTCCTCCGTCTCATTGCTGCTATGCAGCATATGCGTTGGCAGGGAGGCGACGGGACACCTACCTTTCTAATCACGAGGCCGGCCAAGAGCCATCCAGTGGGGGGAACAGACATCGCGGAAACGCGGTGACCATCAACTTCCTCGCTGACGCGGAGCCTCTTATTCCGCCGGCGGCACATACGTCGGAGAAAGCACGATGAACATCCTTAAGCAAATCGGTCAGATCTGGAACCAGTACCGTGAGTTCCGCTCGACCTTCAACGAACTGTCCAACATGTCCGACGCGGAACTGCGCGACATGGGCCTGTATCGCGGCGATATCGTCCGCGTCGCCTACGGCCAGGCCGAGGCGAGCTATCCCCAGACCGTCCCCGCCAACCGCAACGTCGGTCGCGGCGCGCAGACTAGCCCGCAGGGCGGCTTCGGCATGCTGAGCGGAAGTCACTGAGACTTCCGCCGCCGAAGCCACGACCAGAATGTCCAGTAGCCAGAACCTCCAATAGGGAGCGAAGCGCCGTCCTCATCGAAACGAAGGAACGGCACTATGCAGAAGATGAACACGATTAGCCCGACTGTTAACCACGTCTTTCATGCTTTCGGCATGAACTTCCAGAATACCTTCGCCAACCTGCGCCACCGCATCGAGGGCCATCTCGAGACCCGCCGTCTCCGCGCCGAATTGGAGTTCATGAGCGAGCGCGAGCGCCAGGAAATCGACGTCACCCTCGGCAATACCGCCTGGGCAGCACGGAACGGCAGCCGCCGCTAAATCGGCAGCCGTTTTGCCAAGGAAAATTCCGGCGACCAAGAGTCCACAAGACCACGCCAAGATCGAATCAGGGAGTGGAGCGCTGCCCGCATAGTTTTGGGAGCGAACTGATGACTGCCTTTACGAACACGAACGAAACGATCCAGCCGACCATCTCCGGCTTCAGCGGTTACAAGGCCGCCTCTCCGGTCGCACGGGTGCTGAGCGCTCTCCAAAAGCTGCCGGTCTACCTGCGCCAGTACTGGGCCCTCTACCAGACCCGCGAAGAGCTGAACCGGCTGAGCGACCGCTCGCTGAGCGACATCGGCATCGAGCGCGACAGAATCGCCAATGTTGCCCGCAACCACTGCGACCAAGCGCTGGTCCGGCATGACGAGACCGGCAAGCTGCTGGCGATGAGCGACGAGGAACTGGCTGATATCGGCGTCAGCCGGGGCGATGTCGAAGCCTACCGCAATGGCCGCATTAAGTTCCTGCGCCGTCGTTTCATCGAGAACGAGGCCGCCGCATGACGGCCTCGCCCCTTGAAACGGCGCTGCTGCTGCGCGCCATCTTCGGCCTCGCCATGATGAACATCGGCATGCTGCTGGGCTGACGCGGCGAAAAGCCGGGAAGACCAACACCTGCCTTGGAAGGGAGTGCGACCTGCCGGTCCGCGCTCCCTTTGCCGTGTCCGGAACGAGGACGTTATTGCCGGGAGGCTTTCGCCAGGGCGCGGCGGCGGCGCCATTCGACCCAGCGGCGCTCCAGCCGGATCATCGCCCTGCTGGTCGGCCGTTTCAGGAACGGCACGTCCTGAGCCAGCAGCAGAAGCCCCAATGGCAGCATCCAGATGCCCAGCACCGGAAGGAAGCTTAGCAGACCGCCGATTATCAGCAGGATGCCCGTGGGGATTCGAATCCAAGTGGAACCGGGGTCGCGGAGCCAGCGCAGCGCACGCGCGGCTTTCACAGGCAACTGCTTCTCCAGGCGCTCGAAGCGTCGGTCGAGCCTGCGGTCGTCGATGTGTGTCATCCGGGGCAATCTGGTGTCTGTAGCGACAGATTCAAAGCTTTAGATCCTACCTGATTCCGACCTGCGGAATTTTTTTAATTTTTTTCGTCGGATGCTCGGACTAAATCGCCGGCTCGCGCGAATATGTGCGCAACGAGACGATAGAGATGCACCCGCTCCTTAAAGACCATATCCTGCCGCTTCGCCGTTACGCCCTGGCGCTGACCCGCGATGCCGACCAGTCGGACGATCTCGTCCAGGAAACCCTGGCGCGTGCGATCGAGGGCGCCGGATCGTGGGACCCGAGGCGCGACCTGCGGAAATGGCTGTTCGGCATTATGCACAACACCCATCTCTCCGGCCGCCGGCGCAGCGTGCTGGAGAAGTCGGTGGCGCAGGAGATCACGTCGATATCGAGCGACAGCACACCCGCCAGTCAGTTCCAGAGCGTCCATTTCAACGAGACGATGGCGTCCCTGATGAGACTGCCGGAAGAACAGCGGGAAGTGATGCTGCTGATTGCCGTGGAGTCCTTCAGCTACAAGGACGCGGCCGAGATGCTGGACCTGCCCGTCGGGACCGTGATGTCGCGTCTTGCCCGTGCGCGCGAAGCCTTGCGGACGGAGCAGGGGACTGAGCGGGACTCTTCCCAGAGACCAGACCTGCGTCTGGTGAGGTGAGCCATGTCTGATCCGATTTCCGAACTCGACCTGATGGCCTATGTGGATGACCAGCTCGATGCCGAGCGTCGCATCGCGGTGGAGGACCACCTATCCAGGCATCCCGTGCTGGCGGCCCAGATCATGGACGACCTGCGGCGGCGGGACGAGTTGCGGCTTGCCCTGACGGAAGCGGCTGCTGCCCGGTCGAACCACATGCTGGAACTGCCAGCGGAACGGTTGGGACGACGTCTGGCATTTCACTCGTCCCTGCACCGGAACCGTCGGGCGATCGCGGCGTCGATCCTGGTCGGGGCGGGGTGGTTCGCCCATGCCATGTTCGGCGGACTGGGGGCCGACCCGGCGTCCGCGGCGCATATCCTGCCGGTCTACGCCGACGAGGCGGTGGCGGCCCATCGGACCGTCCTGGTGGAAGTGCGGCACGACGGGACGGCGGCGTTGAACCTGGTGCAGGCCGGCGCTGCCGGTGCATCGATCCCGCTGCCGCACCTTCCGTCGTCCTTCGCGCCGGCGGGTTCGCATCCGGTCCCTTCAGAGCGGGGAAACGCCGTGCAGATGCTGATCCACGGTCCGGACGAGCAGTTGCTGACGCTGTTCGCGGTCGAGACCGACAGCTTCAACATCCAACCGCCCCAGGCCGAGGCGGTCAGGGACGTCAACGTCGCGTACTGGCAGTCCGGCTGGGTCGCCTATGTCCTGAGCGGCGCTGCCGATCAGAAGGAATTGTTATCGCTGGCCTCCAGGCTCAGCCGGTAATCAACATCGCATCCAACCTGTTATCGATAACGGAGTTGAGGGAGCAACCATGTTCAACCAGTACCCCAACCGGTCCGGCGCCTTCGGGCGGGCCGTGGACAGCGCGGCCTTCGACGA
>NZ_AVFK01000073.1 GCF_000936425.1 Skermanella aerolata KACC 11604
CGACCTCGGCCGAGGCCGAGGAGCGCACCGTCCAGCGCCACCTCGGCCACGCCACCGCCGAGATGACCCGCCGCTACCAGCGCCGCCGCGACCGTTTCCGCATCAACCTGACCAGGGCCGCCGGCCTGTGACCGCCGACGATCAGGCTCCGCGCTCCCCCGGCACGCCCACTGCCCTCGCGAATCACCGGACGGCGGCGGACATGGCAAGGATTGGCGTTCCTCGGGACCTTGGTGCAAAAATAGCCGGGGAAGCTGTTGCTGCGGCAGGCAGTTGGGTATAGAGGCTGCCCACTGAACCCAAAGGGATCTGATGCCGTACAAGGCGAATGAACCGCATCGTCACAAGATCCCGAAAGCCCAGTACAAAGTCGGGAATTGGGCCGAGTACGACGCGGCGCTGAGGCGGCGGGGCAGCTTGACGGTCTGGGTGACGCCCCAAGCGATCGCGGCCTGGGTGCCGGCGGCGACCGGGCGGCGGGGACGGCCCAGGAGGTATTCGGACATCGCCATTGAAGCGGGGTTGATGCTGAGGCTGGCGTTTGGTCGGCCGTGGCGTCAGACCGAGGGCATGCTGGGTTCGATCATGGACCTCCTCGGCCTGGATCTGCCGGTGCCGGATCATACGACTTTCTCACGCCGCAGCGCCGACCTCGGTGTCGCGACGACCCTGAAGAAGGCGAGCGGCCCGGTCCAGGTGGTAATCGACAGCACTGGCTTGAAGGTATTCGGGTCGGGCGAGTGGCTGCATGAGAAACACGGCGGCAGGCCGCGCCGGAGCTGGCGAAAGCTCCATCTGGCGGTCGACCCGGACAGCGGAGAGATCCTCGCCTCCGAGCTGACCCCCACGGACGACGGCGATGCATCCCTGGTCGGCCCACTGCTCGACCAGATCGACAGCCCGATTTCAGCGGTGTTTGCTGATGGCGCATACGATGGCGAGCCGGTCTACCGCGCCGTCGCCGGCCACACGCCTGACGCCGCGGTGATCATTCCGCCCAGATCAACCGCCGTGCCGAGTGACACGGCCGAAACCGACCCGACCCAGCGCGACCGGCACATCCAGCTGATCGAGGAGCGGGGCCGGCTGGGATGGCAGCGGGCGGTTGACTACGGAAAACGCTCCCTGGCGGAGGTTGCGATGTTCCGGTACAAAAAACTGATCGGTCGCGGCCTCCACGCCCGGACTCTGCCGACACAGAAGATCGAGGCCAAGGTCGCCTGCAAGGTGCTGAACATCATGACTGGCCTCGGCATGCCGGTCTCCCGCCGGATCGCCTGACCGTTGCGGGAAAAGGTGAAATCCGCTCGCGCCCTGATTTCGGCACCAAAGTCATCCTGCAGCAGATCCTAAAAGGTCTGGTTATCCCCTCATCAGCCGGTTCAGGTTTTCAACAGCACTTTTGACTAGATAAGTCAGCCATAGAATGATGCCGGTGAACTTTGACCCATCCTCAGCCACGTATAGAACGAAGTCGTTTTCCCATAAACCCACGGCCTGCAAAGCTTCTGGGTTGTCGAACAGGAGACTGGCTGCGAAGAAACTCGCCGCAAGAGCAAGTAGGCTAAAGTTTTTTCGAATCAGTACTTTGAAGAATCCCAAGCCGAATGCTGCGGCAATGGCAAGATAGCCGACTTTGACATAGCGCTCACGAATACCGAGCCCGTGAGGCAAGACCTCCTCATGAAGCATGAAGGCATCGTCCGCGAGCAGAAGCAGGGTGAGCAGACCAGCCGCCAAAAAGAACCGGCGTACCAGAGCGGTCTCGTGGGAGCGGATTGCCGTATATGTCAGCAAAGCAACTCCGCTGGCAGCGGCCCAGCCAAACAGCCCCAGCATAGACACCAATCCCATGAAGGAATTATAATGGATGGTGTCGGCAGGGTCGTTGAAGATCTCTCGGTAGGTTAGCGTGCTCTGTGCCGTCGTAAGTAGAATTATTGACAGAGATACAATTATAGGTACTAGGATCCAAGGAAATATAGAACTAAAACTACTATCATTAGACGAAACATATTTTTCGTGGAATTTGTGGTTTATTGTCACGTCAAGTCCTGCGCTTCATTTTTATGACTGTTTTATGAAAGTAGCGAGCTATGGACCTAATTTTTACAAATTTTAAACGCTTCGCCGTATGCACTTAACATTATCCCATCGAAAGAGTGGGTTTAGCCTGAACCCCCCCGCGCCTGAGCTGTTGAGCGCGGCATGACGGACGACTCTGTCCCCCGCTCCGTGCCGCCAGAGGATTCCGCCCACCTAAGGGAACGGGCGGTAGCGGCGGCTGCCCGGCTCCGGGAGCTGATCGAACAGGCGCGCGAGCTTCAGGCGCAGGCGGCATCGCTGCGCGCCGAAAGAGAGATGCTGCTGGACGAGTTGCGTTTCATTCGGACGGCTCACCGCAAAGTAGGTCCTTTTCCATAAGGTTAGTTCGGCGCTCGGTTTCGGGAGCGATTGCCCTGTAATTCCAACGGCCTCGCGCACCGCGCGAGGAGAGCAACAGGAACCATGGGAGGCGGCTTGGCTGCGGCAGGGGATGGGGCTGGCTGAACATCATTGGTGGACATGGCCGGATACCAGGTAGTGAACAGGTCGTGGAGCGTGCCGTCAAGGGTGCGGGGTCGGGTCTGCAAGAGCCGATGGCACCTTTCCTGGACCACTGCATCTGCTGCTTCTTGGCAAAGCGCCGGCTGATGACGAGATCGACGGTGGCTTCGGCGAAGGCGGTCGAGATGATTTCGCCATGGTCCCAGCGCTCCGCGCAGTCCGTGATCGTGGCGGAACTGTTCCCGATGTAGGTAATCAAATCGGCCATCGCCTTGACCAGCAGCGTCTGTCAACCGACGTCAGGATAGGGTCCATCCGCATTCCCGATGCAGCGCGAGTTTACTGGAAAATAAAGATAACCATATGAAGGGAAACGGTTTCTCTCAGAGAAAGCCCTGTTCTCCGTGTCCAATTCGCTGCTGTCCCTGCTTCCAGCCGGCCTTACGGTTGAGCAGGTCGTCGTCAACTCTGATCGCGTGCTCATAGCGGTTCATGCTCGCGCCGCTACAGCATCCTGTCCCGTGTGCCGCCGCCGTTCGCGCCGTGTCCACAGCCGATATGTCCGGCATCTTGGGGATCTTCCCAGGGGCGACGCATGAAATGGGCTGGCCAGATTTGACGGTGTAACGGGGCGTTACGGTTCTCCCTTCATCAACGAAGGGAGAATGGCGATAGCGGTCGAGAAATTGGTCGAGCACTTTTCAGCGCTCGAGGATCCGCGGTGTGCCGGTAAGGAGACACGCAGGAATAATTGGGACATTTTGATGTCATGTTCCCAGTGTGGATCTTGATCACCTCTGGTGATTGCCACATTCGGCGGCATGATTGATGAGCGTGCGATGCGAAAGCGGTACGAGGCGATCCGCGGGACGCGGTGGGGTAGGCCTAGACTCAACAGTCGTGTCACCAGGGGCCATTTGGAACTGAGCCCGCGAAAGCGGCTTTTGTCGGTAGGCTGTTCATATCGTTGGATGGCCCACGTTGGAGGCATGAATTCGACGGCCATGTCACCAGCCGCCAAACCAGTCAGCTGAGGGGTAGTCGAATCCTCATATCGAGGTCGAAGCGTCCATAGGGGTTCACGTGCTCCCAGATCAGGGGCGTGAGCGCACTGAGATCCCGAGCGCCGAGCTTTCCCGTCCACTGCGGCTGTGCCAGGGTCTGCTGGAGCATGAGGGTGTTGATGTAGACCATACAGTTCTGGAGCAGATGCAGAGCGAGCATGCTGATCTCGTGGTCCTCGCGGCGGTTGCTCGCGAACTCGCCATGACGTGCAAAGAAAATGAAGTCGTTGGCGCTGTTCCATTGCTCGATGACGTTCAGTCCTTCGTTGATTTCGCGACGTAGATCCTCGCTGTGCAGGTAGCGGCACAGAAAGATGGTCTTGACAGCCTTGCCCAGTTCCGCGAAGGCCCTGTAAGTCGGATGCTGGATGTTGTTCCGGGTGAAGCGCCGCAGGATGGCTTCCGTCTCGGCGGTGCCGAGCCGCACCGCCGTCACGTACTTGACCATCTGATCGTATTGCTGGCGGATCAAATCCCAATCGATCGGCTTGGCGAGCGCCAGTTGTAGGTTCTGGTAGGCCTCCGGCTGGCCGGCATCCGGTCGGGACAGCTTCTGGGAATGGATGGCCTTCAGCCGTGGCATGAGCTGGAAGCCCAGAAGCCGGCAAAAAGCGAAGGCTATCGTACTCTGGCCATGCGAATCGACGTCCTGACGATCGACTTCCATCTCGGTGCAATGGTGGACAACGCCTTCGATCATGGACGCGACCTCGGATGAGGACGGCGATTTGATCTGGGAGTGGATGCACAAAGATTTCCGTTCAACATGCCAGTAGATCATGATGCCCCGGCCGCCATACCGGACGTGCCACTGCGTCGTCAGGTTCTGGTCCCAGGCGCCGAAGTGCTTGGAGTCAGCGGCACAGGCGGTGGTTCCGTCACCCCAGATCGTCGGATTGCGCGCGTGCAGCGTGCCGTTGGTGACGATGGCGATCGCCCGGCGCAGGCCATCGGTGGTGAGATACCGGCGCCGGACATAGGCGAGATCCCTGGCGGTCACGCCCGACTGAAGACCGGCCATGCGCTGCAATCCGGCGTTGGTGCCAAGCCCATGCAGACAAAGCAGAAGCCGCGGTTGCAGCATCGCGCGGTCCAGGGCTTCATAGGCCGTGGGGCTCTTCAAGGCTTCGGAGAAGCCCAGGCGCAGATCGGTCTCCTTGACCATGTCGAGCAGGTTGGTCATCGGCCAGGTCGTGGTGATCGCGGCCTTCAGTGCCGTCAGGTTCGGCGGTTCGGGCTGCGGCTCGAAGGGTGTAATCGTGATCGAACCGCCGCGTTTGCCGGTGATCCGGACCAGCCGGTTGCCCGGCAGGCCAGCATCGAGCCTTGCCAGCGCCGTGCGCATGTCCGCCTGAACGGTGGTGATGAAGAGATCGGCCTCGAGGGGCAGGTCGAGCGCCTGATAATAAGATGTGCGTTGTGCCTCGAAGTCGGTCGGCAGGTCCTCGTCCGGGTTGCGGTAGCGGTTGGCGCCGACCACCCAGATTTCCTTACAGCGCAGCCGGTTGCGCAGTGCCTCCAGGACACAGATCTCGTAGGTGATGCGGTTGACGCGCTTCCGTCCCTCGGCATCCTTCTCAAGGGTGGCGTCCCGCCAGAGACCGCGCACGATCCCTTCGGTCGGCACCGTTTCCTCGGCGGGGAAGAGCGTCAGCTTGCTGCCAGCGTGCCGTTTCAGGAGATCGAGGGCCTGGATGACCGGACGATGGTGCTCGTTGTTCGAACGGAACTCCAGCTTGTCGAGGATCTGGGGCACCATGCGCCGGTAATAACCCTTGTAGGAATTGCGGATCACGGTGCGCAAAGTCGTCCGGTAAGCCGGCCCGGTGGCCTTGCCCTCCTTGACCAGGTCCCGCAGAATCTGTTCACCGACAACCGGGAAGACGACCTCGCGCACGGTCCCGTCCGGCTTGTCGATCGACGCGCCGGCGATCTCGAACAGAAGGTTCGGCTTGCCCGAAACGCGCCTCAGGTCGTTCAGCATCTCCCGCTCGACCCGGCGTTCGGCGCGGGCACCGATGCGGTGAACGGTCTCGATCAGAAGATCGACCAGATCATCAATCAGCGTGCGGCCGCGCAGGTGGACGAAGGCGCCCAGCCAGGTGAGCCGCGCCGGTTCCGGATGGCGGCGGAGTTCGTAAGGCGCTTCGACCATGACGCGCCGCCGGTAGCGCTCGAGGTCGTGGGGACGCACGCCATCGAACAGGCCGGCAGGCAGCGCAATGGCGCGGATCACCTGCAGCTTGGCCAACTCGTCCTGGATGCCGGCAAGACTTGGCCGGCCTGGACTGCCGCGCAGCCGCAGCAGCACGGCCGGTGCCGGGGCGATCGACTGGTCCGCGCCGGATCCGTCAGTTCCGTCGGCGCCATTGTCGGGATGCAACAGTGCCTCCAATCGGGTCCGGGTCTCCGGTGCCAGGCGATCCCGGATACCGGCACAGAAGCGGTCGTCATGCGCACGGATTGCGGCCCGGATGATCCGGTCGACCCGATTCCCCGACGGAGGTTCAATCAAAAGATCGCGGCACCGTGCCTCGAGACGGTCCACAAGAAGGGTCGGATCGGTGCCGACGGCGGCGACTTGGTCCCGAAGCCAGGCTTCAAGCGCTTCGGCGTCGGCGACGGAGGCTTCCCGAAAACCAAATCGGGCATGAATCTCGGCGCGATGACGTTTCCATGTCCGACCGGTCGTATCGTACCGTTCATCGAAATGGCTTTCGATGCTCAGTTGTTGAGCCACGTTCTCCACGACGGCCGCTTCGATCTCTCCCGGCCTCTTGGGAAACCGGCCATGGCTCCGATAGAACAGCAGCAGCAGGGCGAACATAAGCCGGTTTGCTCGGCTTTTCTCCGATACAAGTGCATGATCGGCCGGGGTCAACACCCAAAGCGTCGTGCTTTCGCCGCCACCAGAGCTCATTTTGTGGCATCTCCCAGACCGCCATTGCAGAAATCATGATTTCCGCACGAAACTTAGTACTCTGATACCATTCACCTTTTCCTGTGCGGAATATAGGTGCATAATTGGCTATGATTTACGGCTACGCACGGGTCTCGACGGACGGCCAAAGCGTGGCGGCGCAAGTTGTCGCCCTGACCGCCGCCGGAGCCGGCCGGGTGTTCCAGGAGGTCGCGAGCGGGGCGAAGACCGACCGCGCCCAGCTCCGCCGCACACTGGATGCTTTGGGTGCCGGCGATGTGCTGATGGTGACGCGGCTTGACCGGTTGGCCAGATCAACCCGTGATCTTCTCAACACCCTTGCGACGATCACCGGCAAGGGTGCGGGCTTCCGCTCCCTGGGAGATGGATGGGCTGATACGACCACGCCGCACGGTCGCCTCCTGCTGACCGTGCTCGGAGGCCTCGCCGAGTTCGAACGTGATCTGATCCGCGCCCGTACCAGCGAAGGACGCGCGCGGGCCAAGGCGCGCGGCGTAAAGCTCGGCCGTCGGCCTAAGCTCACGCCTCACCAGAAGCGTGAGGCGATTGAACGGCGCGACAAAGGCGAGGCGCTTGTCGAGATCGCCCGCACTTACAATGTGAGCCATTCAACGATTTCGAGGCTCAAGGCGTGACCGTCGGGTCCGGAAAGCGGCACCCCTTGGACCCGTACGCCTGAACGGAACGGTCACCACAACGACCGCTTTCGCGGGGCCAGGTCCAAATGGCCCCTAATGACACGACTGTTGGGGCTGGGCCGGGTAATGGCGGTGTACCGCCCGAAGGGCGTTGCCAAGGCCCGCGGGCAACCGGTCTGGCGCGCAGCACCATCGAGCGGGGGCTGAAGGATCTCGACCGACCAGCGCCACCTGCCGGGCGGGTCCGCTGGCCCGGGAGCGGGCGGCAGCGCCTGACAGCCAAGGATCCAACGCTGCTGGAGGATCTGCGCCGCCTGGTCGAGCCGATCACGCTCGGCGACCCGATGCGACCGCTGCTGTGGGTTTCCAAGAGCCACGTCAAGCTTGCCAAGGCGCTTCAGAAGATGGGCCACGCGGTCAGCCCGAACACGGTGCGCCAGCTGTTGCACCAGCTCGGCTATGGCCGCCGGGCCAATCGCAAGGCCAATGATGGACGCCAGCATGCCGATCGTGACGCTCAGTTCGAGCACATCATCACTCAGGTTCTGGCCTTCCAGGCTGAGGATCAGCCGGTGATCTCGCTCGACACCAAGAAGAAGGAACTGGTCGGCAACTACACCAACAAAGGGACTGACTACCGCCCTGAGGGGCAACCGCGCCGGATCGAGGTCCATGACTTCGAGAACAAAGTGCTCGGCAAGGTCGTGCCCTACGGCGTCTACGATCTGGCCGACAACAGCGGCTGGGTCAACCTCGGCGTGACCAGCGACACTGCCGAGTTCGCGGTCAACGCCATCCGCTCCTGGTTCGACAACAAGGGTCGTGCCCTCTATCCCACGGCCTCCCGGTTGATGATCACGGTCGACTGCGGCGGCTCCAATGGAGCCCGCCTGCGGCTGTGGAAGCGAGAGCTTCAGAACTTGGCCGACCAGACCGGGCTGACGATCTCGGTGTGCCACTTCCCGCCTGGAACCTCAAAGTGGAACAGGATTGAGCATCGCCTTTTCTGCCATATCACGCAAAACTGGCGTGGCCATCCCTTGACCAGCCGTCTGGCCGTGATCGAACTGATTGCCGCCACGACCACTACGACCGGCCTGACCGTCGAGTGCAAACTGGACACCAATACTTACCAGAAGGGGATCAAGGTCACCGCCGCCGAGATGGCCGCCCTCAACATTCAACGCGATGCCTTTCACCCGGAATGGAACTACACGATCGCACCGCGCGGCACATCCTGTAACTGACATACTTATTTATGCGCGTCTCCTAAGATCGATCATCGGCTGATCGACATCCTGGTCATCGCAGTGTGTGCGGTGATCGCGTGCGCTGAGAGCTGGGATGACATCGCGCTCTATGGCCGCAACAAGCTGGGCTGGCTGCGATCCTTTCTGACCCTGGCCAACGGCATTCCTTCGCACGACACCTTCCGGCGCGTCTTCATGCTGATCGACCCGGATGCCTTCGAGGCCTGCTTCAGCGCCTGGGCTCAGTCTTTTGCCGAGGCCTTTGACCGGGAGGTTGTGGTGATTGATGGCAAGAACGTGCGCCGGTCCTTCGACCGCGGCCGGGCACAGGGGCCACTGCACCTGGTCAGCGCCTGGGCCAGCGAGCAGGGACTGGCGCTCGGCCAGCGCGAAGTCGACGGCAAGTCGAACGAGATCACCGCGATCCTGGCGCTGCTCGAGACGCTGTCACTGAAAAATAGCATCGTGACGTTGGATGCCATGGGCTGCCAGAAGAGGATCGCTGGTCAGATCCTGGAGCGGGGCGCCGATTACCTGCTGGGGCTCAAGGCCAATCACAGCAAGGCGTTCCTGGCGGTGAAGGAGTGTTGCGAGCGGCACTGTTTTGCTCGCGGCGCCACGGCCAGGCCGGTATTCGACGCCTTCGACGACAGTCATGGCCGCCTGGTCCGCCGGCGGGTATTCGTCTGCCCGGAGGCTGCCGACCTGAAAGCGCTGGACGCCTGGGGCGACGCATGAAACGGCCTGTCAGAACGTCAGGTCCTGTAAGCCCAATTCATGCCTCGTCCCGGATCGTGGCTCAATCGGTTGCTCCTTCTTCTATGGCGGCATCGGCACACCGATCGCACTCATCGGCGAGATGGCGGAACATCCTGGCCAGTGCTTTGGCCCCGTCATAATGGGTGCACCCGGCAATCGCGAGTCCCAGCATGGTTTCCAGAACGTGGATCTCCTGGTGCCCATCCTCGGTCAGCTTGCCTATAGTGTCGATCAGCGTCTTCTCGATAGCTTCAACTTGCTTTTGCGTCTTCATGGCTGGTTCCTCAGTCTGCCAGCCATAACGGGATCCACCGGGAATCATTGCGGACCATCAGGTTCGCGGGTTCGGCCAGCTCATCACTGGGGAGGACTCCGATAAACTGAGACTGAATTTTTCATGCGTCGCCCCTGCAGGGGCGACGCATGAAATGGGCTGGCGAAGATGGACAATGCTGTTATCGTCATTTATGGGTCGCTCCTGTCATCACGCCGAGCGCAACACCAGGCGGTATGGAGATTCACCGTATCGGCGAAAGATCGGTAACAAACCACCAAGCAAGACGCCTAATACAGCCCAGGATAAAGCATTGAAAGCAGCGGCGTTTACGACGCCACAACTACTTCGACCTCTGGAGCCGAAGCAGCCTCAACCTGTTTGTTTTGCCGGATCAGCCAGATATTACGGGCATAGATCACGAGACCCAGAGCCTGCCCCAGAATGAAGACGGGGTCTTCGCGGTAGATTGCATAGGCCAGCAGCGTGACGCCGCCGGCGACACTGAAATACCAGAAGGCTTCCGGCACGATGCTGCGCTTGATACGCTCGCTGTGAATCCACTGGATCAGGAAACGCATGGAGAACAGCGCCTGCCCGAGAAAACCGATTGCCGTCCATAGAGTAAGCATACCACTCACCATTTCATTCAGCGGGCCTGCTCCACGCCATCTTCAGTGGTGGCGGAAGGTAGATGGGTCCGACGCTTCAGCCAGACAACGCCCAGAAGATCAACGACGCCAATGGCAGCACGGCCCAGATTGCCGTATTTGGACAGGCCACGACGCCGTGGCCTGTGATTGACCTCGACATAATCGACGCGATAGCCGTGGATCTGGAACAGGGCCGGCAGGAACCGGTGCATCGCTGCGAAGAAAGGCAGTTGGAGGAAGGCGTCGCGCCGAAACACCTTGATGCCGCAGCCGGTGTCGACGCAGCCGTCTTTCAGCACCTTCCGGCGCAGACCGTTGGCAATCCTGGTGGCGACCCGCTTCGACCAGACATCGCACCGCACACGCCGCAGCCCTCCGACCAGTTCCGGTCCCCCGTTTATCGATATCCGATCCAGCAGATGAGGAATATCAGCCGGATCATTCTGGCCATCGCCGTCCAGTGTCACGATCCAGTTACCGTTTGCGGCGAGTACACCGCTGCGTATCGCAGCGCTCTGACCGCAGCGGCTGGAGTGGCGAATGAGACGGGTCCGTGGCTGAGTGGCAGCCAGTTCCGGACCAAGCCGATCAGCCGTGTCGTCTCCACTGCAATCATCCACGAAGATGATTTCATAAAAATCATCATACGGGGTCAGGGCGTCCCTGATCTCCGTCAGGAGCGGCAGAACGTTCTCCGCCTCGTCAAAGACTGGTATGACCACGGACAAGGGTAGCGACAACGGACGCTTGAGGTCAGCTGTCAGGAGAGCGGCAGGAGACCTGTCGATCACCATTTGATCCGCAGTCTCCGGGAGAAGGCCGTTGAGTCCTGATCCAGTCATAATTGATCCGGAGGGTAGCATGATTGGCAGTTTGGACAGGTTGGTCGAAGCATTGAAGTCATTCCAGACGCCCAGGCTCCCCAATGTCCCGCTCGACATGGCCCCGTCGCTGAAGCCATGACGCGGTCAGCCAGCATAGCATCGCCCAGGTCGCTCCGACACACCATCCGGCCAGCACGTCGGTCGGCCAATGGACACCAAGATAGACCCGGCTGATCCCAATCGTTACCGTCAGAAGAATGGCCAGGATCAGCAGGTAGGCTTTGATGCGCCGATCGGGCTGCACGCGTGCCAGCAGGGCTCCAAGCGTGAGGTAGATCACGGCCGACAGCATGGCGTGTCCGCTCGGGAAGCTTTTTGTAAAGACCATGACAGCGTGCGGCACCAGGTCCGGCCGGGGACGCTCGAAGCCCGCCTTGAGCAGAGTGCTCAGCAGCATCCCGCCGAACACGGCGGTCAGCACCAGCACGGCGGCGCCATGCCGACGGTGCAGAATGAGAAAGCCCGTGACGGCGACTGAAACCAGGGTGAGCACGGTGACGCTGCCGAGGCTGGTCAGGTCACGCGCCATTTCCTCGACCCAGGGCGGGCCGATCGGGTCGGACAGGTCGGATGTGGTCCGGAGTGCCAGCATGACGGTGTGGTCAAAGGAGCGTGTATCGCCTTCCCTGACTTCGTCGGCCAGCAGGGCGAACCCCAGCAGCCCGCCGGCAACTGCCAGCACTGCCGTGAGCAGCGCGAACTCGTGACGGCCGAGCCGCGACCACAGGTCCGTCAATCGGGTGGAAGAAGCCGTGATCCTCATGGCTCAGTCCGCCGACTTCGTATCGGATGCCCCAGCGCGGTAGGTGATCAGGCGGTACAAATATCCCAGCACGATCACGACGATGACGATCATGGAAATGGGGTCCATGTAGTCAGCGACCCGGGTGTACTGGCTCTCCAGCGCATAGCCCGCCGTGGCCAGCAGGCCGGACCACACGACTGTCCCGATCGCTGAGAACAGAAGGAAGCGGCCCAGGCTCATGCGGGCGATGCCGGCGGGCACCGAGATCAGGGTGCGGATGGCTGGGATCAGGCGGCCGATCAGCACGGCCGTGCCGCAATGCCGGTTGAACCATGTCTCGGCGGTCCCGATATCGGCCGGCGAAACCGTCATCCAGCGCCCATGGCGGTCCGCCAGCCGCTTCAGTCGCTCACTTCCGACCCATCGCCCGGCATAGTACCAGGGCAATGCTCCCAGGATTGAGCCGATCGTTCCGGCGGCTATCACACCGGCCATGCTCAGGTCGCCGCGGGCCGCGGCAAATCCGGCCAGCGGCATGATCAGTTCGGACGGAATCGGCGGAAAGACGTTCTCCAGAAACATCAGGAGAACGATCCCGCCATACCCGCCCTGGGATAC
The DNA here is from genome assembly GCF_000936425.1 of Skermanella aerolata KACC 11604. Taxonomy (GTDB): domain Bacteria; phylum Pseudomonadota; class Alphaproteobacteria; order Azospirillales; family Azospirillaceae; genus Skermanella; species Skermanella aerolata. The sequence continues at coordinate 12,374 of NZ_AVFK01000073.1, forward strand.
CGTGCTGACAATCCACTGAAACAAGCTGACAGTCCTTCAGACTTTCCCGCAACGGACGACCTGTTCGCTCGGCGTTGCGATTTGGTAAGCGGCTCCGATCATGAAACCGGTACCGGATCGGCACTGCCGGTAAGAGGCATCAGGAAGCGGAAAAGCCAAGCACGGGCTTCAGTGCCTCGAAGCTGCGCTGCATGGCATAGGGGGGATTGAACCAGAGCGGGATATGCCCGTACCGGAAGGAGATCTGGCTGTCAGCCTGCTCCTCACCCACTTTCGCCACGGCGGCGAGATAGAGGGCTGAGACCAGTCCGCTGCGGTCGGAGCCGGACGTGCAGTGAACCAGGACAGGCTTTTCGGCTTCCCGCAGCACCGCCATGAGTTCGGTTAAGCGCTCCTGTGTGAACTCCCGCTTCGCCGACATGCGGAAGTTGACAAACCTGATGCCCAGTTTGCTGGTTGTGGCGAGTTCGGCATCGTACCAGCCGGTGCCGACGTTTTCGCCGCGCAGGTTGATGACCGTTTTGATGCCGTATTCCTTCTGATAATAAGAGATCAGCTCGGGGGTCGGCTGCGCTGACCTGTAGAGTTCACCGGGAACGACAGCGTGGAAATTATCACCCAGGTGCAGGATGCCGAGGTGCAGGCCGCCAGTGCCAAGAGCCACGGACATGAGGCTGCCCAGTATGACTCCTGACATTTTTGCTGTCGTTCCTGCCGACTGAAGCAATGTCCTGGCGATGCCGCTTGCACGTTCCCTGCCGGTGAAGCCGGGTTTTGTCCTGGTCTTAGCTGATTCGGCCGGTGAAAGCGCAGGCATGGTCGTCCTCAATAACAGATACCGGCGGATTGCGTCGTAGCTTATGCTCAATTCCGGGATGATTTCGGCAATAATATTTCCGACACAATCTCGGCGGCCAACACGTGTACCAAATGCGATCAACCTGACAGGAACCTGACGCGATATAAAAAAATCGACACGCGTCTAAGAATTTGAAGTGGAAGGGACTTCATCTCCGGATTCGAAATCAAACAGAAAGTTTTCCGTGGCGTGAAAACGCGTGCTGCATCACGGGGTTCGAGTAGAAACAGAATAGAAAGTCTGATTGGGCGCCCAGCCTACCCGTACCGCCACATCTTGATGGCAGAGAGTAACAGCAGACCGGCCAGGGTCGGCAGCAGAACCGCCCCCGGCACCACCCCCAGAAGCTGCCCCCCGATAAACGTCCCGCTCAAAGATCCACCGGCCATCAAAAACGCAAAATCACGGTTCTTCCAAAGAACCGCAAAGCTGCGGTCCCGGGTGTAGCGCGCAAACCCGACCAGCATCGTCGGCAGGCTTACCGCCAGCGACAGACTGCCCGCCAGCTTGATATCAACACCGAACAGAAGCACCAGCGTCGGGATCAGCAACTCACCGCCGGCAACCCCCAGGAGTGAGGCGAAGATGCCGATGGTGAAGCCGGCGATGACGCCCGCTGCCACCTGCATCCCACCCTCAAAGAGCGGCCCTCCCGCCCCAGTCGTTCCGTGCCCGAACAGCAATGCTCCGGCAATCAGGACCAGGAGCCCGGCAATGACCTGGTGCAAGGTGGCCGACTTGAGCCGCATCGCCCAGCCTGCCCCGATCCACGCCCCGGCGAGGCTGCCTCCCAGCAGGTTCACCACCATCGGCCAGTGCGCCAGGACCGCCGCCAAGGGCACCGCCGATGCGCGGAATGGTAGTGCAGCGGTAACGACCACCAAGCTCATTGCCTTGTTGAGGATGACCGCTTCCAGGGCGGCGAAGCGGAAAACTCCGATGAGCAAGGGGAGGCGGAACTCGGCGCCTCCCAGCCCGATCAGCCCACCCAGGATACCGATGAGGGCGCCACTTCCAAACGAAGCCAGTCGATTGGTTCGCATGCTGATGGCCTTTCTCACTACAGTTACGGATCGTTGTATACCGTGAGATATCAAATCCCGCAACGAAGCGACCGGAAAACACAGATTTCCAGTTACTTTCTCGTCAGCTCTGTCTGGATCGGATTTTCTGTTCCGCTGCTGATGCTGTTGGCGAACTCAGCGGTCACAGTCGAAGCTTTTCGGGCCTCAGCTTGGAAGCGCACTCGAGAGCCAAATTCCTGGCATTTTGACGACCTCTGGAGCGCCTTTCCTGGATTCGCCGACAGCATCCTCTGCTACTCGGACCCCAATCACCAGCCCTGTTCCAAAATCTCGATAATTTGAAGCGGTGTGACAGGGAAGTGAAATGGCTGGCCATGCCTGTTGCCTGTGTCTGGCGCTGGATCCAGATTGGCCATCTATACTTCATTCAGTAATTTTCAGATCATTCTTAGCCGATTGTCAACCTGACTTTACTTACAGGAGCCGAGCAGTTTATATCCGTATTCCCGGATAGCGCCGTTCTCGTCAACGTACCGGTACAATGTCGTCCGCGTGATGCCGAGTTCCCGGCACAACTCTTCCACCGACGTGTCGCGGTTGGCCATGGCGGCCTGCGCCAGCCTCAGCTTCGCCGGAGTCATTTTGAATTTTGCCCCCCCGGTACGTCCCCTGGACCGCGCGGCCACCAAGCCGGCGGTTGTCCGCTCTACGATGAGTTCACGCTCAAATTCCGCTAGGGCGGCGAAGATGCCGAAAACCAGTTTGCCGCTCGACGTCGTCGTGTCGATCGCAGCGCCGTGGCCGGTCAGCACGCGAAGACCGACTTGTTGGGCGTTGAGGTCGTGGACGAGGTTGACCAGATGCCTCAGGTCGCGTCCGAGGCGATCCAGCTTCCAGACCAGCAGCGAGTCTCCGGGCTGAAGAGCCTTGAGGCAGGCGATCAAACCGGGCCGGGCATCCCGTTTGCCTGAAGCCGTGTCCTCGTAGATGTTCTTCTCGACCACCCCTTCTTTGATCAGGGCATCGCGCTGAAGCGCCGTTGTCTGTGACCCGTCGGTTTTCGACACACGCATATAACCAAAATTCGTCATATCGATCTTAGTTCCGATTGCAACATAAACGGCCGTCTATGTTGCACGATCCATGCGATCGCAAGCGATAAGCAAATTTTGCAACACAGGCCGTGACATAGCCTGTGTCCCATAATATCTCTGTGCAGGCAAGCTATGTTACTACAAATTAGGTTCTACGGGTATCGAAATGCCCAATTCAGCCAGTTGACGATAAAAGATGTCGATTTCTACTTTTTCTCGATCAGGATCACCCTTCGCCATCAAAATTAACGCGCTTCGCCACTCCAGAACCTTGGAGGGCGACTCCCTCCATTCTGCAACTATGAATTCCAGTATATGCTGGTTTTCGCGCATTAGACGTGAAAGTCTCTGGTCGGGCGTCAATTTCCTGTTCGGATCGACAAAGGGATCAGGTGGCAGGATCCACTTCGAGAGCCGGGGAATCCACTTCGAGAGCCGGGGAGACAAGATCGACGCGAGATCGCCGGGGATCCTCGATGGCATAGTCAGCAGTGCTGGATCGAGAGAACCATACATGCCACGAGATTGATCACCAACCCACTAAGAGGATGTTGAGTTGAAAGTTGGTAAAATTAATCGTTAATGTCAGGTT
>NZ_AVFK01000074.1 GCF_000936425.1 Skermanella aerolata KACC 11604
CCGCCTTGGCGTCGCTGTAGGGATTGGCCGCCGGGAACGGGATCTCGTTTGGCCGCCGGTACTGCGCCTTGAGATCCGCCAGATCATCCGCCGCGGCGGGCGCCGTACTGGCCACGAACACGCCGCCGGCGAGCAGCGCCGCGGCCAGTGCCGGGCACCACGACGGCCTGTCAGAAATACCCATGTCTGCTTTCCCTGATCATGCCTCGGAACATTTTGCCCCTTCTGGAAGGACTAATTCGATCCGATGAGTTCTCAATGAAGTAAAAATACTAGACAAATATAAACGAATGGTTAAAATCAGCATATAATAAAGATGTAGACCATTTTTGAAATATTATTTTGAGCACAGGGTCACGAAACACTAATCTTCTAGGTTTTTATTTGTGGATCCATTTATTTTATATCGCAACGTTTTAATAGTTAACTGATTTTTAACCATAACCTGGTGAAAATCTTTGTGCAGTTGCACCTGTGGTCTGGCTCACCTCCTGTGACTTCACGCGGCATGCCGGAAGCCTCGCGATCACCAGTGTGCCGACACCTTCGGTGCTGCTCAGCTGCAGCGTGCCGCCATGCAGTTCCATCATCATCCTGGCGATCGGCAGTCCCAGGCCGGTTCCCTCATACTGGCGGCCGGCCGTGCTCTGGACCTGACCAAATGGTTCAAGTGCTTTTTCCAGATCCCTGCCGGCAATGCCGATCCCGGTGTCAGCCACGGTGACGCTCAGACAACCGGTTTCCTCCAGCGCCACCGAGACCGTCACGCAGCCGGTCCGCGGTGTGAACTTCACCGCGTTCGACACCAGATTCAGCACAACCTGCTTCAGCAGGCGCTCGTCGGCATGGACCACCAGGGGGAAGCTGGGCAGGCATAGTCTCAGCGTCAGCCCAGCGTGCTCGGCCCGGTGCCGGATCAGGCGCTCGACAGAGCGCACGAGGCTGGATGGATCCAGCGCCTCCTCATGCAGCTCGAGCCGACCCGCCTCGGCTTTGGACAGGTCGAGGATGTCGTTGATGATGCCGAGCAGATGAACGCCGCTGCCGTGAATGTCCTCGAGGTAGTCGTGGTACCTGACGTTGCCAATCGGCCCGAAGGCGCCGCTCAGAATCAGCTCGGAAAAGCCGATGATCGCGTTCAGCGGTGTTCGCAGCTCGTGGCTCATCATTGCCAGGAACTCGGATTTGGCCCGGTTGGCCGCCTCGGCGACCTGCTTGGCCCTGAGCAGGGAGTCGTCGGCTGCCTGCTTGTCCTCAAGCAAACGCCGCCACTCCAGAGCGCGGGCGAGAACGGCCAGCAGCTCCGCCGGCTCGCATCCCTTGTCGATGTAGTCGTAGGCACCCTGGCGCAGCGCCGCGATGGCCGAGCGGGTCGCCACATGGGCCGTCATCATGATGCAGGCCAGATCAGGCGACACCCGTTTGACCGCCGTGAGGACATCAAAACCGGAGTCCATGCCGAGCCTGATGTCGATCAGAGCCACTCTTGGGGAATCGAGCTGTAGTGCCCGAAGCGCGGCGTCCGCGCTGTCGACGACCGATGGCGTGTACCCGTAGAGCCTGAGAAGATCAACCAATGACGCGGAAAAGGTCCCGTCATCATCGACGATGAGAATGTTCGTACCGATGCTGATTTCAGGGTGGCTCACTCTGTGCGACCTCACTGATGACCGCGCAATCCCGGCCGGATAAGGGCTGTCGGCACAATCCCATCCCTTCGATCCCGATGCGGCATCAGCTCGTCCAGCAGGCGGAGCAGTGCCGCGGGGTTGAAAGGCTTGCCGAGAACCCGGTCCGCCAGAGTTCCCAGACGTTGTGCCTCCTCACCGCCGGTAAGTCCCGTAACCATGATCGTCGGGATCTGCAGCCCGCTGTCGCTGAGACGCAGGTAAACCTCGAGGCCGGAAAGAAGCGGCATACAGGCATCCAGGATCAGGCAGTCGATGGGTGTCGACGAAGCCCTGTGAAGAGCCTCTTGGCCATCGGAAGCGCTGTGGACACGGTAGCCCGCGCTCCGAAGGACCGGTACAAGGCTCTCAACGAACTCCGGCTCGTCATCGGCGACCAGGACTAGCCCACGCGGTTGCGCCTTCTCGACAGCGTCCAGCAGGCCGGCGGCATCGAAGGGCTTGTGCAGAACGGCGAGCACGCCCTCGTCAACCGCCTGTCTCACGAGTTGCTCGACCGAGTACCCGGTCATCATGACGACGCGGACATCGGGCCGCAGCGCCTGACAGGCGACAAAGGTCTCGAGGCCGTTCATGCCGGGCAGCTTCACATCCAGCAGGATGAGGTCGAACTCGGTTTGCTGGAACCTGGCAACGGCCTCCTCGCCGCTGAAGGCGAGCTCGACGTCGTAGCCGCGCAGCGTCAGCAGGTCGGCGACGCTCTCGGCATGATCACGGTCGTCGTCGACGACAAACACCCTGGGAGCCGCCATGGTCATGCTACCGCCACCTCCTGAAGTACCGGCAGCGTGACCGTGACTTGGGTTCCCTCCCCCGGTGCACTCGCGATTGTGATCGATCCGCCATGCCGCTCGACAATCCGTTTGACAGTCGGCAGGCCAAGGCCCGTGCCGAAACTCCTGGTGCTGAACAGCGGCTCGAACACCCTGGGCAGAATGTCAGCACCGATACCGGATCCGCCATCCTCGATGACGATGTCAAGCGATCCGCCACGCAGCCGGGTGCGAACCAGAATTGGGGGTGCCGACTCCGGCTCGCCGGGGGGCGACGTGATTGCCTGTGCGGCGTTCTCCAGAAGATTGATGATGACCTGGCGCATCTGGTCCGGATCGAAGTCGACGACGACATCCGCTTCCGCCAGTTCCGCCCGCAGCGTCACGCCGTCGGGCAGGCACTGCTCGGCCAGAACCTCGTCAAGCCAGGCGCCGACCAGGCGCGGCTCTGGCCGTGGCTCGCCGGATCGCGAGAAATCGAGCAGATCGGAGATGATCCGGTTGCAGCGCTCGATGCTCCGGTCGATCCGTGCAATCGGACGATCGAGGCTGAAACCCTGCCGATTCGCTGTTTCGCGCACCACGAACACGGTGTTCCTGATGGCGCTCAGGGGGTTGCGCAGTTCGTGGGCCACGGTCGCGGTCAGCTGGCCCAGAACCGCCAGTCGCTCCGCCCGCAGCAACTCCTCCTGCGTGTCGCGCAGCTCAGCGGTGCGCTGGTCGACCCTTGTTTCCAAAGCGAGGTTGAGCTGGTGCAGCGACGCTTGCGCCTGTTCGCGCTCCGCCGTGCTGTGCCGGAGAGCGGCCGTCATGGTGTTGAAAGCGCTGACCAGCTGTCCGACCTCGCCCCGGGCGGCAGGAAGATCAGGCCCGGTGAAGCGTCCCCGCGTAATCTCGTCGGCGGCCCCGGCCAGGTGGGACAGCGGGATTGCGATTGAGCGGGACACCAGGCAGCTGGCAACCATCGCCGCCGTGAGTACAAGCAGCGCTGTCAGGCCCAGCACCCGCTGGCCGGCCAGGATGGCGGCATGAACATTCTCCTCACGCCTGAGAAGCTCGACCTCTTCAGCCGCGATCGCGTCGCGGAGCAGGTCGAGCAGATGCTCCTCGTCCGCTTCCAACCGCGCTTTCGCTTCAAGAAGGGCCTCAGGAGGCGCACCGGCGACGAGCAGGCTGCGAATGTCGGCACTGGTGCTCAGCAGCGCCCGGCTTCCAGTCCAGAGCCGGGCGCGCAGCTCATTTTCTTCCTGAAGTGACGCTTTCATAAGCTCAGAGTAGTGCTGGAAGCCGTCCCTGTAGCTCTCTTCCGCCTGTCCGATCAGATCCTCTTCATGGTCCTCCTGCTTATCGGTATCGCTGTATTCCCGGGCGGACCGGCGCAGCGCGGCAACGAAGCCGAACTCACTGGTTGAGGACACGATCCGAAGCGCTGAGAAACGTAGTTCCTCAAGGGCGCGGACAACTGGAAGGGTTTCACGGACAACGCGGGAGTATTCCACCTCGGTGGTCCGCATTCCCTGATAGCCCTGCCAGGCAACGACGCCGCCGAACCCGGCGATCAGGGCGTTTGTCAGGAGGAATTTGTGAGCAAGCCGCACAAGCCATCTTCCGTGTTGATACGATCAAGTCGCCCGGAGGGGCTTCACGCCCTCAACCACAGGAAGGAAAGAGGACATGACGCCACGCCAGTGGAACAGCCAATCTTTTCATTGAATACTTTAAAAACTGTTCACGCGCCGGAATGCTGCAATGCGGACTGTACCGCTCGCCAGGGGCAATGACCTTGCCCCCGTGCAGCGCCTCCCATAGAGAACATCAGGAACCGTGGGGCATTGGGTAGTCTGGTCCGGCAGAGGCAGGTAGGCTGATGGGCTTCTCCACCAGACTGAGTTCGTGGACCATCCAGCATGCCGTCGACCCTGCGTGTTCAGCTTCAGCTTCGCATTGTCAGCGATGATGACACCGTGATTCGGGATGAGGTGATCCTGCAGCTCGACAAGAGCGATGACCGGCTTGAGGCGGTTGGCCTGTGCCTGAAGGACTCCGAGGATCTGCTCGGGCGGCTCCAGCACGCCGTGGTCGAGGCCCAGGCGGCGGCCTACGTCAGCCGGCATCGCCGCTGCTCCGCCTGCGGCCGCTGTTTGCGTGGCAAGGGACAGTACCCGATCGTCTTCCGCACCGCGTTCGGCCATGTTCCGCTCGCAAGCCCGCGCTTTTACCGCTGCCGGTGCCACCCGGCGGACAGCAGGACCTTCAGCCCGCTGGCCAAGCTGTTCACCGAACACACCGCGCCGGAGCTGCTGTATCTGGAGAGCCGCTGGGCATCCCTGATCTCTTTTGGTATGACCGCCGCCTTGCTCAGGGACGTCCTGCCGGTCGCCGGCACGACCAACCCTGAAACCGTCCGCCAACATCTGCACACGGTTGCCACCCGGCAGAACGCCGATCTCGGCACCGGCGAGTTGGGCTTGAGCGAGGACGGCCCCGCCGCTGACCAGCCATCGCCGTTTGCGCGGGAAGCGGTCATTGTCGGGATCGACGATGGCTACCTCTGGAACTGGCACGATAAACAGAAGAAGTTCGAGGTCATCGTCGGCAAGTCGATGGCCGAGGATCGCGACGACCGCTACTTCGGCCTGGTCCGCAGCCAGGATGCTGCACCGAAGCGCCGGTTCTGCGAGGTGCTTCGGCGCCAGGGGCTACCAACGGATCAGCCGGTCACGGTGCTGACCGACGGTGGTGACAGCGTTCGCGCTCTCGTGGGGGACATGCCGGCCGGCAGCGAGCATCAGCTGGACTGGTTCCACGTTGCCATGCGGATGACCGTGCTTGGCTAGTACGCCAAGGGCCTGGCGCACTACAATCCCCTTGAAGCAACCGCCCTGCAGAATAGGCTGGAGTGAATCCAGTGGCGGCCGTGGCACGGCGACGCCGGTGAGGCCCTGAACCGCGCCTGTGAACTGGCAGAGGATGTCGCTGCCTTGGCCAGCGGCTATCCCGGCTTGGCGCGGCTGGTCAAGGCGACGGCCGGGTTGGTCACCTACATCGGGAACAATTCCGCCGCGATCGCGGACTACGCGGAGCGCTGGGATCATAGCGAGATCATCTCGACCGCCTGAGCGATATCCGACCGCGACCGATGGGTCATCCAGATGTTGGCAGAGGCATTCCCGGTGTCGCCCGTCAGGCCGCTGTGCCGTCGGCACCGGCTCAGGTCCTGGCGACATCCGGCCGCCGATCCGACCTGTCAGATCGTCGCAGAACGCCAGCTTGCGCAATGAACCCGTGTTGATGGGAGATCATAAAGGTAAGGCAGGCGCCACGATCATCGATCCATCACGATCAGGGCTGACGCATCCGCCTCCTGTGTAAGCTCAACCGGCGCCAGTGCCGGCAGGATCCGGCGGACATCGCTCAGGGCTGCATCGATCAGATCGACCAGATGCTCCGGCCATGATCCGGCACCCTGTCCGAGCGTCGTGCGCAGCTGGTCGCAGGCCGCCACCAGGGCCGGCAGCCCCAGGGTGCCGGCGGCGCCCGACAGGCTGTGCAGCTCGGCTTCCAGGCGGCCGCCATGGCCCTCCGCCACGCAGACGCGGATGGCGGCGACCCGGGCCGCCGAGTTCGACAGGAAGGTTTCGAACAGGGGTCCGGCGTCCGGCCCCATCGTTTCCAGCAGGTCGTCCAGCGTGGTCCGGTCGATGACCGGCACGCCCGCCTGCGGCCCGGCCGGGGCGGTCTGCCGGCTCCATCTCCGTACCGTTTCGGTCAGGCGCTGGCGGCTGACCGGTTTCGGCATGTAGTCGCTCATGCCCGCCTCGAGGCAGCGGGCCTCGTCGCCCCGCATGGCATGGGCGGTCAGCGCGATGACCGGCACCGAGGCCTGGGGACTGCTCAGCCGCCGGATCCGGCGGGCCGCCTCGAAGCCGTCCATCTCCGGCATCTCGACGTCCATCAGCACGAGGTCGTAGGCGCCCCGCCCCACGGCATCCACCGCTCCGGCGCCGTCGCCGACGACATCGACGACGTGCCCGTCCCGCCGCAGCATGCCGGCGGCGACCTGCTGATTGACCGGGTTGTCATCGGCTACCAGGATGCGCAGTCCGCTGACCGCCGGTTCCTGCGGAATTGCCGCCATCCCACTGCGACCCGCGCCGGTACCGGGCACAGCGGTGGGACTGCCCGCCCACGCGGCGCGGACCGGCACGGTGAACCAGAAGGTGCTGCCCTGGCCGGCCACGCTGTCCACACCGATCCGGCCGCCCATCATCTCGACCAGCCGCCGGCTGATCGCCAGACCGAGGCCGGTGCCGCCCGACTGGCCGCGAGCCTGTCCATCCACCTGGCTGAACATCTGGAACAGGCTGGCCTGCCCCTCGGCCGAGATGCCCACCCCGGTATCGCGCACGGCGAAGCGCAGACTGCCCGGGACATCGACATCGACGCGGACCGCCACACTTCCCGCGCCGGTGAACTTGAGCGCGTTGCCGATCAGGTTGACCAGGATCTGGCGGAGCCTTCCAGGGTCGCCGCGCATCGTCAGGCGGGCGGTTGGGTCGATCGCCACCGCCAGGTCGACGCCCTTCTCCCGCGCCTTCGGGACGAACAGCTCGGCGACATCGCGGACCAGCGGTTCCACCTCGAGATCGGCATCGTCCAGTTCGAACCGGCCGGCCTCCATCTTGGAGAAGTCCAGAATGTCGTTGAGGACCGTCAGCAGGGCTTCGGCCGATGTTTGGATGACCTGACCGTAGCGGCGCTGCTCGGCGGTCAGCGACGTGCCGAGCAGCAGGTCGGTCATGCCGATCACCCCGTTCATCGGCGTCCGGATCTCGTGGCTCATGGTGGCAAGGAAGACCGACTTGGCGCGGTTGGCCGTCTCCGCCGCCGACAACGCCTGCTCCAGTTCGCCGGCCAGCGCAGACTGGCGGATGCGGGCGCGCCGCAGGTCGCGGAGCTGGCCGACCTGCAGGACGATCAGACCGGTCATGCTGGCGGCCAGGGCAACAACACAGATCGCCAGCACCAGCGACAGCGAGCGGGTGCGCTCGCGCTCGCCGACCAGCTCGACCCACCGGCGGGCATTGATCCGGACCAGCTGGCTCTCGGTCAGGCCGCGGATCTGCCGCACCGACGACTGGAATGCCGCCAGGTCGAGGGTCGCCGGATCGAGGCTGTCGCCGGTGGGCACCAGCCGCTCGATCCGGTCGACGATCCCGGCCGCGCTCCGGGCATCCTCCGGAACGATGGCGATGATCGCGGCGAGCTGGCCTCCCCTGAGCAGGGCGGTGCGGCTGTAGAGCAGGTCGTAGCGCAGCGAGACCGCCGCCGCCTTTTCAGGAGTCGGTCCGGCGCCATAGTCGGACAGTGCGGCGTCGAGCTTGATGGTTTCCCGATCCAGCTGATAGGCCGCCCACACCGCATCCTCACGGACACTGCCGGCAACCTCGGCCTGCTGGTCGAGGAGCAGCGTCAGCAGAACAATACAGGAAGTCAGCAGCAGTCCGCTCAGGCCGAGCAGAGCCTTCGCGCGCAGGGAACGCACCACGGTTTTCAACCTCTTGATAACAAGCTCCAGGACGGGGCGGGCGAACCGCTACCGGACCTCGATGCTTCTGACCTGCCACACCGACCGGCTGAAATAGACCTCGTTGTAAAGATCCGGATTGGTGTCGAAGGGATACATGACGAAGATCGGCCCCTGATTGCGTATCGGCAGGTAGGCGTCATTCTTCCTCAGCGCCAGGATGACATCGAACCTGACGAAATCGTCGGCCGGTACATCCGCCGAGTAATCGTTCAGGGCCGTGATCTTCAGCGTGGACCCGCGCGCCCCGACAGCGTCCAGCACGGCGCGGGTCAAGGGGCCCTGGAAAGTGTTGACGCCTTCGGCCCAGGGCGTACTCACCCGTGCTGTCCGGCCGGGCAGCGCCTCCAGCATGGCCAGATCGAATTCGGCGGTGTCACCGGCATTGGTCCTGGCGATCTGGCCGCTGACAGTCAGCACGACCGGACCCGTGGGCCTGGGCAGGCCGCCGGCGCCGGCCACGGCGGGCACCAGTGCTGTGATCCAGACGGCCAGGAAAATCCCGGCAGAGTGTAACTTGAACAAGGGTACCCTCATGAAAATCATGGTCGAAGCTGATCGATCTTTTGATTGTGTCTGACGTGTCGGAGCTTTGCCGTCAGTATGAAACTACACTGTTTACAAACCGTGACCCTGTGTCCTGGGCCGGCGCTGCCGAGGTGCCAGGGCCGCAACGAGGGAACAGATTTCCCCGTCCGATGGCCGTGCCGCATGGGATGACGCCGTGCTTCGGCCAAGCCACTGGCGCGGCTTATCCTGAGCGCCGCTGGGACCGACAGCAATTGCCCTGTTCCCTCCCTGACCTTCAGCCAAAACGATCGCTCGCTTCGGGCGGCTCGATCCGCGGATCCGGCAGCCAGCTCAGAACCCGCTCCGGCCCTTCGTGCGGTGCGGTCCGCCCGGCAGCGACGGTCAGGGCCAGCTCGGACACCATGTTCGGCAGGGTGACCGTCACGGCGGTACCCTTGCCGACGTCGCTGGTAAGCTGCAGACGGCCGCCGTGCAGCTCGACCAGGGCTTTGGTCAGCGCCAGTCCCAACCCGGTGCCGCCGGCCCGGCGCGTCAGTGCGTCATCGACTTGCCGGAACGGTTCGAACACCAGCGCCAGGTGCTCGGGAGCGATGCCGATGCCGTTGTCCCGGATCGTGATGGTGATCTCGCCCGCGGCCTCCTCGCGCGCCGTAACGCGGACCATCCCGCCCTGGAGAGTGAACTTGACGGCGTTGGAGAGCAGGTTGAACAGTATCTGTTTCACGCGCACCTCGTCGGCCATGATGTGGAGGGATTGACCCTCTGCGACCTCGACCATGAGTTCGACCCCGGCATCCCTGGCGCGGGTCCGCATGATCCGGCAACAGCCGGCGATCAGGTGGGAGACGTCAATCATGCTCTCCTGCAGAGCCATTTTGCCGGCGTCGATCCTGCTCATGTCGAGGATATCGTTGATCATCGACAGCAGGTGCTGCCCGCTTTCCCGGATATCGTGGACGTACTCCTGATTGCGGACACCGCCAACCGAGCCGAACAGTTCCAGTTCGAGAACTTCCGAGAATCCGATGATGGCGTTGAGCGGGGTGCGCAGCTCGTGGCTCATGCCGGCTACGAACATAGCGCGGGCGTGATTGGCGGCGATCGCTTCGTCGCGGGCGGCCCGGAGATCGTCACCCGTCCGATTCCAACCCTCCTGCGCCCGCCGCAGGTCCTCCCGGGCCGCCATCGCCGCGGCCCAGGCTTCCGCGCTGGCGGCCGCCAGCGCGCTGTTACGGGCTCTGAGATCGCGGCTGTGGAGAAATAGTCCGAGAACAGCCCCGGCGAACAGGATGGTCAGACCCGGGATCAGACCGGGGGGCGCCGTGCTGCCGGGATCGAGGATCGCCGGAACGATCAGTGCGAAAGCCGCCATGCCGACGAGGCGCCGCACGGTGGCGCGGGAGCGCAACGGCCACAGGCGGGTCACTGTGATGGGCATGTCAGGGAACCACCTGGGCCGGCGTGCCAGTATATGTGGATTGGGGAGTCGGCCGCGGCAGCACGCAGCCCTCCAGCCCGGCGCCCTCGAGATCGCATCCCTCGAGGTTGGCCTCGGACAGATCGGCGCCGGTCAGGCTGGCCTGGCGGAGCCGCGCGCCGCGCAGGTCGGTGCCGATCAGCCTGGCTCCCTCGAGCCTGACCGGCCACTGGCGATCCGGCCGATGAGCGCTGACCAGCGGTCCGAGATTGGCGCCGCGCAGGTCGGCACCCGACAGGCACGCGCGCGTCAGATTGATGCCGCGCAGGTCTGCATACGTCATGCCGGCGCCGCGCAGATCGGCGAAGCTCAGATCGGCCATGGCCAGGATGGCCTTGTGCATCCGGGCGTGCACCAGGCGGCACCGGACCGCCAGCAACGCGGTCAGATCCAGAGCCCGGAGATCGGCATCGCTCAGGTCGCGGTCGGAAACATCGGCGCGTGCACCCCGGCGACCGGCGCTGTCGAGCCACAGCCTGTGGCTCTGGACCAGCAGGGGCAGTGCATCGGGCGGTGTTGGCTGGATTGTCCGGGCGCCCCGGCGCGCGATCCTGTCCGTTACTCCGGGATCCAGGATGGCGCCCTGGAAGTCGGCGGCGTCCAGCCGCGCGCCGTCCAGAACGCTGCCGGTCAGCAGCGCTCCGGTAAAGCAGGCGCCGGCCAGGTTGGCTTGGGACAGGTCGGCGCGATCGAGATTGGCACCCGTGAAGTTGGTGTGGCGCAGGTCCGCGCCACGCAGGTTGACGCCGCACAGCACGGCGTCGCTGAAGTCGGCCTGAACCACATAAGCCTGGCCGACCCTGGCGTTGGACAGATCGATGCCCCGGGCATCGGCTGAGGAAAAGTCGGGGCGGACTTCGCGCAGCTCCGGATCGCCGGAACGGCGGCGGTCATAGCGGGTCAGGATAGCCTCCCGGATATCGGCCTCGATCAGGCGGGTTCCTCTCAGACTGGCGCCGCGGAAACAGACGCCGCGCAGGTCGGCGCGTGACAGGTCGGCATGATCGAGGTTGGCCAGCCGCAGGTCGGCGCCGTACAGAGCGGCCCGGCGCAGAACGGCCCCGGGCAGCAGGGTACGGTGCATCACCGCCCCCGTCAGGTCGGCCTCGCTGAGGTTGCGGCCGGACAGATCGTGATCGGACAGGTCATGAAAGGACAGCAGGGCCCGGCGCCCGCCTGGCTGGCTGGTGGCGAAGCGCTGATGGTCCGACAGGACCTGCTGGAGCGTCGGGCGATCCAGGGTGGGACGCTGATCGTCCCCAATAGGGGACAGGCTCATGGCCATGGCTTAACCGTCATTGTGATCGTGCCGCCCGGTCCCTGGATCGCGGGGCGGCAACCTCGAACCGCCCGGGGCGCTGAGGCCGGGCGGCATTCACTGAACCGTTACACGTGGCTGACTGGTCCACAGCCGCTCCTCTCCTGTAGGGCCCCCCGGGCCGTCGTCGTCCATCCAGTAGCGCGGATTGCTGGAGATGAAGTTAACCGATCCGATGAAACTATCGAAATAGGTATTATTCCTGATGGGACGCTCCGGGTTGTCCGACGTGCCTTGTCGCAATGCCGTCCCGCTCGGCCGAAGTGTGCGGGAAACCGGTCTTATCCTGGCGGTTCGGGCATGCCGACGTCCGGGGGCAGACACCGCAGTAACCCGACGGTGTGCCTGATCCAGCCGGATGGCGCGCGAATCGGCCTCGGAAGCAAACCGTATTTTAATAAATAGACACCAGATTTGCGGTTTCTTACTTCAACTTTCCTCAAGTGAGCCGCTCGGGTGGCTCGGAGCACGGTATGGTTTTCCTGAACAACATTCGCATTCAAACCAAGATCCTGCTGGCGCTGGCCGTTCTCGGAGTGCTCGCCATCGCCATGACTGGTATGTCGCTGATCCGGATGGGCGAAGCGGATGCCCGCTACTCGGCTCTGCTGGAGGGAGAAGCGGCCGCCGTGAAATGGCTGGCGCGCGCCAATACGACCCTGGTCGACGTCGGCCGCGTTCTCAACCTGCTGATCGCCGAACCCGACGCGTCGAGAATGCGCAAACTGTCCACGGACATTGACAAGCTGGTCATCCAGTACGGCGAACGGGCCGAAAACGTCGTAAAAGCTTCTCCCTCCGCAGCGGAGAGGATCAGGAGCCTGACGCGCGATTTCGATGCCCTGATGCCGATCCGGTCGGAGATCGAAAAGGCGTCGCTGGTGAGCGACAATGACACCGCCCTGCGCCTGCTGGCCGAGCGCTTCAACCCCGCTTTCGATGAGCTTCGCTCGAGCCTGCGGAGTTTGGTCGACGAGCTGGATACGCGAATGAAAGCGGCATCGGATGAGGCGACAAACGCCTTTCTATCGACCCGGCTGTGGATCCTCATCATCGGTGTCACCGGGTTGGCCGTGTGCGTCGGCCTGGCATTGGTGATTGTCCGTGGCGGGATCACCGCGCCTATCAACGCGCTGGTCACCGTCATGCGTGACCTGGCCGGCGGCAACCTCGGTATCAGCGTCGTCGGCACCGAGCGGCGTGATGAACTGGGCTCGATGGCACAGGCGGTCCAGGTGTTCAAGGACAGCGCGCTTGAGCGGGTTCGTCTGGAGGCGGCGCAGACAGCGGAGCGTCAAGCCAAGGAAGCGCGGGCGGTTGAGGTCGAGCGGCTGATCGGCGGCTTCGAGGGCGGCGTCGGCGAGATCCTGCGCACGGTCGCCTCGGCTGCTACCGAGCTGGACAGCACGGCCCAGAGCATGGCGGCGATCGCCGAGGAAACCTCGCGCCAGGCGACAGCGGCAGCGGCGGCGGCCGAGCAGACCTCGAGCAACGTCTCGACCGTGGCGGCGGCGTCGGAGGAGATGACCAGCTCGCTGCGCGAGATCTCGCGCCAGGTGACGCGCTCGACCGGCATCGCCGGTCAGGCGGTCGAGCAGGCCGGGCGGACCAACGGCACGGTCAGGGGACTGGCCGAGGCGGCCGGCAGGATTGGCGAGGTGGTCGGGCTGATCCAGTCAATCGCCAGCCAGACCAACCTGCTGGCGCTCAACGCCACGATCGAGGCGGCCCGGGCCGGCGAGGCCGGCAAGGGCTTTGCCGTGGTGGCGAGCGAGGTCAAGAACCTGGCGACCCAGACGGCCAGGGCGACCGAGGAGATCTCGGCTCAGATCTCCGCCATGCAGGCTGTCACCAGCGGGGCGGTCACCGACATCCAGGGCATCGGCGGCACAATCGGCGAGATGAACGAGATCACCACCACGATCGCCGCTGCGGTCGAGGAGCAGAGTGCCGCCACCGCTGAGATCTCGCGCAGCGTCGGCCAGGCAGCGGCCGGCACGTCCGAGGTTTCGGGCAACGTTGTCCAAGTCACCGAGGCGGCTGCCCAGACCGGTGCGGCGGCCACCCAGGTGCTGGGCGCATCGGGCGAGCTGGCCCGCCAGGCCGAGCGCCTCAAGGCCGAGGTCGAGCGCTTCCTGTCCGGCATCCGCGCCGCCTGAGGTGCAGGAGGGCCGGCTGCCTGAGCGCAGCCGGCCCTCCTATGCACTGCTTCATTCTGATTTGGAAGAGGTGTCCCAATCATGCACCCACAGCTCGCGGCCCGCCGCCTGGATGTGCTGCACACTCAGCTGGAAAGCCAACGGTTGGACCTGCTCAGTTGCCTCAATACCCTTGATGGCCAGCTGTACCAGCTCCGTCAGACCCTTGGCAGCGAAGAATACTCAAGGATCATGTCCTTGATCAACCGCATGCGCGGTGAAGCGGACGCGCTCGGTGCAGGTAGCCAGATTTCTGCTCTGGCTTTGCAGGAATTGGGTAAGCAGCTCTGCCGCGTCACACTGGCGCTCGCGAAAGCTAATCCGCCCCAGGAAGAAAGCGCTGCGATATCGTAATCTTAGCAATGCGCTGGGTACGCTGCAGGGGTTTCTGTCAGCGGAGTGCGGCTTTAACTCTGCTCCTCTGTTCTGACCAGCCGGTGCAACCCTGTCACAGGAGCGCAACCGGCCCCTGCCGGTTGTGATCAAGATCCAAGCCATGCCCCGCCAGCTTCACCGTTTCGTCTCCTTCGCCTTCGCCGTCGCCGATCTGCTGATCGAAGTCGATGAGAAGGGGACTATCTGCTTCGTCCTGGGCGCCGCCTCGGGTCTGACGCATCAAGGCGACGAGGCCTGGCTTGGCAAGCCCTGGCTGGAACTCTTTCATCCCGATGACCGCGCGCTCGTCCAGGCCACGGCCGCATCCCTGACCGCCGGAGCCCGCTGCGGCACCCTGCCGGTGCGGCTGGCGGGGAGCGGTTCGGCCGATGAAGGGCGCCAGGCCCTGCTGAACGCCTGCCGGCTGCCGGGCAACGGCAACCGGCTGTCGTGCGCTCTGTCCGCTGCTTCCCCCACCGGTTCTGACAACCCGACGGCCAAGCCTCGTGACCCCGAGAGCGGCCTGCTCGATCCGGCGAGCTTCGCAACCGCGGCCGCCGGGATCGGTGCGGCCGCCCGCGAGGCGGGCCGTGACCTCGGGCTGATGTTTCTGGACCTGCCGGAACTGGCCGGGCTGGCGGCCAACCGGCCCGCGACCTGCGCTGATCTGGTGCACCGTATCGGCACCCTGCTGCGCGCCGGTGCAATCGACGGCGACGCCGCCGGGCGGCTGACAGCCACGCGCTTCGCCGTTGTTCACGACACCGACGCCAGCGAACTGGGCCACCGTCTCCAGGACGTCGCCGCCGCGGGTGTGCGGGTCGGCGTCCGGCTGAGCATGACCGGGCACCGAATGGAGCTCGACGCCCGGGATCTCGGTCACGACGAACTCCTGCAGGCGGTGCGCTTCACGGTCAACCGCTTCGCCGCCGGCTCGGCCATGCCCGGGTCAATCGGCGCGGCGTTCGAGCAGATGGTCGGTGACACCCTGCAGCAGATGAGCGCATTCGCCTCGGCGGTCGATGGCGAGGACTTCGAGCTCGCCTTTCAGCCGATCGTCGATCTCGCCACCGGGGAGCTCGACCACTTCGAGGTGCTATCCCGCTTTTCCGGCGAGGTCAGCCCCTTCGAGAAGATCCGCTTCGCCGAGGAAATCGGCATCATCGAGCGGCTGGACATCGCAGTCTGTACTCGGGCTCTCTCCTTGCTGCGCTCGCCGCCTCCGGGAGCGGCCCGACCGCTCAGGCTGGCGATCAACCTGTCCGGCCGATCGATCGCCAACCCGGCATTCATCCGGCTGCTGCTTGCCCTGCTGGATCAGCACCGCGACCTTGCTGGACAGCTGTCGCTCGAGATCACGGAAAGCGTCCAGTTGACCGATTTGGCCCAGGCCGACCGGGTCATCCAGGAGTGCCGCCAGCGCGGCTTCGCGGTCTGCCTCGACGATTTCGGTGCCGGTGCCGCCTCGTTCCCGTACCTGCAATCCCTGATCATCGACGGCGTCAAGATCGACGGCGCCTACATCCGGAAGATTGGCCAGTCTCCCCGCGATGATGCCCTGCTGCGCGGCCTGGTTCGGCTGTGCATTGATCTCGGGGTGGACACTACCGCGGAGATGATCGAGACCGCCGCGCAGGCCGAGTTCCTGCGCGGCATCGGTGTGCGCCATGGTCAGGGCTGGCTGTTCGGCAAGGCCGCTCCGGCCCCGACCTGGCAGGCGA
>NZ_AVFK01000184.1 GCF_000936425.1 Skermanella aerolata KACC 11604
GCGCGACACCGCGGCCGAGCCGGATGTCGGATTGCGTTCGGATGGTGTGTATCCGGCAGCGCTGCAAAAACCTAATATAGCAGTGACCGGTACAAACCACATCATCTGCTTCGGCGTAGACTGCTGCGCCCTGTCATGGCTTGATCACCGAGCCTATCCATATGAAATGAATGAGAAAAGTAGACTTGTTGTCCTGGATGACGATCAATGGGCGGTTCTAGGACCGTTGATCGACGAGTGCCGGCCGCGAGGTAAGACGGAACCGGTTGCCTTGCGCGATACGATCGAAGCGATCGTCTGGCGGCATCAGAATGGCGTGAAATGGCGTAGCGTGCCGGCCGATCTGGTTCCCTGGTGGCGGATGGCGTAGACCTTCATCCGCTGGAGCCAACTGGGTGTGGGAACGGCTTCTCGAGCGAGCCCCAGCGTGTTGCCGGGATGTGCGGGATGGCGTAAGGGTCGACCTGTTTCGATGCTCCGGATCTCGCCTTCATGCCGCACAAATACAATGCCGCTCGCCGTCACCATATTGCGCGGCCGAAGCAACACGTGACGAATTGGTCAGCGTATAACGAGGCGCTGCGGCAGCGGGGCAGTCTGACCATGTGGTTCACGGATGATGCGATAGCCGCCTGGAAAGCAACGCCGCGGACCACGCCGGGCGGTCAGCCACACTACTCCGACCTCGCGATTACGACTGCCCTGACACTGCGCGCAGTGTTCCATCTGGCGCTGCGCCAGACCGAGGGGTTGATCGGCTCGATCCTCCATCTGCTCGG
>NZ_AVFK01000078.1 GCF_000936425.1 Skermanella aerolata KACC 11604
ATCGGAGCCCGTCAGGGCCAGCGCAGCTACTTCTCGACCCTCTCGGCGCGCTCAGAGCTTGGAACTGCCGGCGCAGCCCCGCGCGACTGGCGGAGCGATCCACCTGCTGGTCGACAGTTCGAGGCTGAAGCTGGGCGGGCCGAGCGAATGGCTGGTCGAGAAGCACGGTACCAGCAGGCGGCGCTCCTGGCGCAAGCTGCACATCGGCTTCGACGCGGTGACCGGCCGGATCGTCGCTTCCATCCTGACCGACCGCGACGTTGATGACGCTTCGCAGGTCGAGCCCCTGCTCGACCGGATCGCAGAGCCGGTGGAGCTCTTCATGGGCGACGGCGGTTACGACAGAACCGGCGTATACACCGCCGTGGACGAGTGCCATCCAGATGCGAAGGTGATCGTTCCACCGCGGGCCGATGCCGTGCTCAGCGAGAACGCCAAGACCGACACTACCCAGCGTGATCGTCACATCCAGTCGATCGCCAAGACAGGGCGGATGGCTTGGCAACGCGACAGCGGCTACAATGAAAGAGCCCGCGTTGAGGGCCAGTTCGCGCGCTGGAAGCAGGTCATCGGTGACGGGCTGCGATTCCACAGCGACGAGGCTAGAGCCACCGAAGTCACCGTCGCCGCCCAGGTCCTCAACCGAATGCTCGGCCGCCCGAACTTCGTTCGCGTCGCCTGATCTACCGCGAGGGCTGGGGGCTCCTTTGCCCCCTTCCTCCTCCGTGCCACACACTAATCCACGAACAAACCTTACGGCATCGCCTCGAACTTCAATTCACTGAGCGCGACGACCTTGTCGGTCCGCGTCATCTTGAACTCGGTGTCGGGACCGAGCCACTTGTTCCAGGCCTGATTGATCTCGCCGGCCGCATCCATGGCGCGCAGCGTCTCGTTGACCTTGGCGAGCAGGGCAGGCTCGTCCTTCTTCATGCCGATCCCGATCGGCTGGAAGACCATCGGCTCTTCGATCATCTTAAGCTCGACGCCCTTGGTCTTCGATTCATTGACGAGTTTCGTGATTGTCATGGTATTTGCGACGATGCCGCGTGCCTTGTTCTGCTGGACCGCCATGAACGCCGATCCGGTATCCTGGAAGGTCAGCGGCTCAGAGCCGTTCATCTTGATCGACATCTCGGACGTGGAGCCTTTGGTGGAGGCAAGGCGCTTGCCCTTGTAATCGGCCTTGGAGGTGGCGGGGTCGCTGGCCTTCACCGCGAGCATTTCCTTAGCCAGGTAATACGGATCGCTGAACTGGATCTGCTCCGCCCGGCCACGGGTATAGGCAAGGTTGGCGATCGTCAGATCGACACGGCCCAGCTTCACTTCCGGTACGCGCGCCTCGACCGAAAGCGGAGTGATCGCGGCGGTGACGCCCCAGTGCTTGGCGATGGCTCGACAGAGATCGACGTCGAACCCGACCATCTCGCGCGTCTGGGTGTCCGGCGCCGCGAAGGGCGGCACGTCGGCGAAGGTGCCGCAGCGCAGCTCCTTGCGCGCCATGATGTCGTCAAGCTGGTCGGCGCCGGCTGATGTGGTCATGACCGCTATCGCGGCCAGCGCGAGGCTGAAAGTCTTCAATGCCATCTCTGATCTCCCTTGAGAAGTTGAACGGCCCGTGGGTCCGTGAGTCCTTGTGTCAGTGCCGCAGGTCCGACAGAAAGCGCTGCGCGCGGGCGTGCTGGGGGTCGCTGAAGAAGGTGCCGGGCTCCGCCGTTTCGAGAATGTGGCCGGCGTCCATGAACCAGACGCGGTCGGCTACTTCGCGCGCGAAGCCCATCTCGTGGGTGACGCACATCATGGTCATGCCCTCGGCGGCAAGGTTGCGCATGACGGCCAGTACCTCTCCGACCATTTCGGGATCGAGCGCGCTGGTCGGTTCGTCGAACAGCATGGCCGGCGGCTCCATGGCGAGCGCTCGGGCAATCGCCACCCGCTGCTGCTGGCCGCCGGAGAGTTGGGCCGGGTAGGCTTTCGCCTTGGACGACAGGCCGACGCGGTCGAGCAGCATCATCGCCTTCTCGCGGGCCATCTCCTGCTTGACGCCGTTGACCTTGACCGGCGAGAGGGTGACGTTCTCGAGTGCCGAGAGATGCGGGAACAGGTTGAAGCTCTGGAACACGAAGCCGACCCGGCTCCGCAGGTGGTTGAGTTCGGAGCCCTTCATCTTGCCATGCACGCTCCGCCCGTCGAAGGTGATCGTCCCGGAATGGATTTCCTCCAGCCGATTGACGGTGCGGATCAGGGTCGATTTGCCGGACCCCGACGGTCCGCAGATCACGACGACCTCGCCGCGCGCGACTTCCGCGTTGATATCGACGAGAGCCCGGTACTCGCCGTAGTTTTTGTTGACGTTCGAGAACTTGATCATGGGCGCCGCTCGTCCAATCGGGGTTTCCTGGGTCATAGCTCGGCCGTCTGCGATTGAGGGTTCAGGGACAGCGGGATGCCGGGCATGCCGGCGCGCTTGCGGGCGATGCGGCGCTCCAGCGTCAATGCTAGCCGCGTCAAGGTCCAGCAGACCAGGAAGTAGATGATCGCCAGAATGAAGAAGACCTGGAAAGGCTGGGTCAACAACTGGTTGTTGATCTGGTTGGCCGCGAAAGTAAGCTCCGGCACGTTGATGACATAGCCGAGCGTCGTTTCCTTGATGGCCGAAACGAACTGGCTGAGGATGCTCGGCATCACGTTGTAGAGCGCCTGCGGCAGGATGACGTAGAGCATGGCGCCGAAATAGCCGTGGCCAAGTGCTCGGGCCGTTTCCATCTGGCCGCGCCCCAGCGCCACGATTCCACCTCTAACGACCTCGCTCAGGAACGCGCCCTCGTAGATCACGAGCGTCACGAGCATCGTCACGAAGCCCGGCACATTGGCGCCGATCAGCAGCGGGACCATGAAGTAGACCCACAGGATCAGCATCAGCAACGGCACGCCGCGCGCCACGTAGACCAGCACCGTAGAGGGCCACAGCAGCAGCGGGTTTTTCGACAGCCGGGCGAATGCGATCAGGATGCTGAGCGGGAAGGCCAGCGCGATGCTCAGAGTGGAGAGGATCAGCGTCGCGGCGAAGCCGCCGAGTGGACCGTTCGGGTACTGGCCGATCAGCAGGAGAAGCCAATTGTCGCGGATGATGTCGATCAGGTCCCACAGCATGGCTCAGCGTGCTCCCGAGATCGATACGCGCCGGTTCAGGACGGCGCCGGCCGCCATGATGGCGAGCGAGCAGACCAGATAGGTGATCGTCGCGATCAAATAGGTCTCGAAGGTCTGGAAACTCTGGTTCTCGACTTCCTTCACCGCGTGGGTGAGTTCCGCGACGCCGATCGCCATCGCCAGACTGCTGTTCTTGAAAAGCGAGACGCTGTGATTGATCAGCGCCGGCAAGGCGTTGCGCACCGCCTGGGGCATCAGGACATGGCGCATGGTCCCGACGAAGCCGTGGCCGAGCGCGCGTGCCGCCTCCATCTGGCCCGCCGGGACGGCGCGGAGTCCTGAGCGTAGATCTTCGCTGAAGTAGGCGGCCTGGCAGAGGCCGAGGGCGATGATCGCGAAGACCGCCTCGCCGTTGTTGTCCGTCAGGAAGATTTGCAGACCGTCGGGCAGCAGGCTCGAAATTCCGAAATACCACAGCATGAGCTGTACCAGCGTCGGGACGTTGCGGTGATAGGCGACATAGGCGCCGACCACCCATTCCGTGATGCGGACCGGCAGGAGCCGGACGACCAGCAGCAGGATCGCGAGGCTCATCGCGAGACACCAGGAGCCGATCGCGACGATAAAGGTCATCCAGAGACCTCCGACCAGCATTTGGCGGAATTCCGGGTTCGAAAGGACTGCGGCGAGATCGAAATCCTGCATGGCCCCGGCCTCAGACGGAGGCTTTGGGCTTGGCGACCCAGTCGAGCGGACGGGCCGTCGACAAACCTCCCATTACCTGAAGGGTCGGAGTGATCTCCATGTGGCCGACATTGACCGCTATGGGGGCCGATACCGCGAAGGCGATGGCGTCGGCGATATCGGCGGCTTCCGGCAGTTCGAACCCGTCGATGAAACGCTCCCGGATCTCCGGGCTGTCGCCGTGGACATGCGCGAAGATGTCGGTCGCGACCCGTCCCGGACAGATCTCGGTCACCCGGACGCGCCGTCCGAAGGCATCGATGCGCAATTGCCGGGACAGCATGCTGACCGCCGCCTTGGTGGCATGGTAGGTCGAGTTGCCGCCGAAGTTATAAGCGCCGGCTATCGATGAGATGTTGACGACGTGGCCCCGGTCCCGCGCCACCATGCCCGGCACGATCAATCGGCAGAGGTGCAGCACGGCGCGCAGGTTGACGTCGATCAGCAGGTCGATGTCGCCGTCCTCCGCGTTGAGGAAGGACTTCGGCCGATCGACGCCCGCGTTGTTGACCAGGATGTCGAACTCGATCTCACCGGCAAGGCGGGCCAGCCCGGCCGTGTCGGTCACATCCATCGCGTGGGCGATGCAGCCGGTCCGCCCGGCCAGTTCGGCCAGCGCTTCGGCGCCACGGGCGACGGCGTGAACCTCCAGCCCTTCGCGGCGAAACCGTTCGACCACGGCTGCGCCTATTCCTGACGAAGCGCCGGTGACGAGGGCAGTTTTGTAATCGGAGAAGGGCATGGGACATCCTGTCTTGGTTAAGAAACGTTAACTTAATGACGCAGACCGGCGCCAAGATGGATTGTCTTTGAAGCGATAAGGCCGTCTTATGGATAATCGCACAGGCGAGGATCGACCTGCGGCTCAGGCCATGAGCCGGGAGACCGGCACGACCCGTCCGCCCGCAGCCTCGATTTCCCCCCGGATGGCCCGTGCCAGCGCCACGGCACCGGGCGTGTCGCCGTGGACCAGGATGCAGTGCGGACGCATTTCCAGCGGTTGCCCGTCATAGGCCAGGACGATGCCGTCGCGGAGCAATCGCCGGACCCGTTCCAGCACCACGGCCTCGTCATGGATGACCGCATCCGGCATTCCTCGCGGCACCAGCAGGCCGGTCGCATCGCAGGCGCGGTCGGCCAGGAATGTCGTCGCGATCCGCAGGCCGTGACGCGCCGCCGCCGTCTCGATGGCGTGGCTGGTCGACGATACGATGATGAGATCGTTGTCCAGCCGTGCCACGGCTTCGACCAGCCGCTCGGCCAGATCGGCATCGGCGGCGGTCATGTTCCCGAGCGCGCCGTGGAAGCTCATATGGGTCATGCGGTGACCGGCGGACCGGGCGATGGCGGCCAGCGCTCCAAGCTGGTAGGTCACCATAGTGGCGAGTTCGTCCGGGTCGATCCGCATGACCCGACGCCCAAAGCCCTGGAGGTCGGGGAACCCGACATGCGCGCCGACATCCACTCCCTTCGCCAGAGCGGTCTTGACCGTCCGTTCCATGATCATGGGATCGCCAGCATGGAAGCCGCAGGCGATATTGGCCGAGGACAGGACGTCGAGCAGGGCCTCGTCGTCGCCCATGCGCCAAGGCCCGAAGCCTTCGCCGAGGTCGGCGTTGAGATCGATCTCCATGGATGAAACTCCTCAAGGCTGTGGTGAAAACCGGAACAGCGTATCGCCGAACCCGACCAGCGTTCCATCGTGTGCCACGATGTCCGAGACGACGCCGTCGCGCGGCGCCGGGACCGGGATCAGCAGCGGTCCGATCTTCAGGAACCCCAGCACCTGCCCAGCCGCCACGCTGTCGCCCGACCGGACCAGAGGCATCTCGTGCAGCGGGTGCACACGCAGGAAGATGCCGAAGCCCGGCGACGGCATCGCAACGGTCTCATCCTCAGAGAGCGGTTCGTCACCAGTCCCGCCCGCCGTGACCTCGGGCTCGCCGCCGCGCCGCAGCCGCAGGTGTCCGGCGGGACCCGTCAGTTCCAGGCAGTCGATGTCGGTTGCCGCGAGCAGGGCCGCGATTTCCGCAACGTGATCGAGCGGGGAGGTCATCGGCCAAGGCTCCGGGTGCGGTAAAGGTCGAGCAGCCGCCGAACTTCGGCCAGCCAGTTGCGGGTCTCATCTCCGGCCGCCAGGGCGCCGTCCCAGTCCGTCTCGATGAAGCGAACGCTGCTGCCGATCGGCGCTTGGCCTAGCCGCCACAAATCGGCTTCGATCACCGTTCCGATCTTCGGATAGCCGCCGGACGGCTGGGCATCGCACATCTGGACGATTGGCTGTCCTCCGTGCGGGACCTGGATGACGCCCGGCACGATGCCATGAGAGCGCATTTCCATCGGCGCCAGCGGTTCCAGGTTCGGTCCGGCCAGCCGGAAGCCGTAGCGGTCGCTCTGCGGCGTAATCTTCCAGGATGCCGACCAGAGCGCATCGCGCGACGCTTGCGTGAAGCAGTCGTATTCCGCGGCCGGCAGGACCCGAACGGCGGCGCAGCCATCGACTTCGAGCGGCATCGCGAGCGCCGGCGGGACAAGGCCGATTTCGAGGGGGCCGGGCGAGCCGGCAATGGAAGGAACAAGCGGAAGCCGGTCCCCCTGCTTCAACGCGCGCCCTTCGAGACCGCCGATCGCCCCCCGAAGCTGCGTGCTGCGCGAGCCAAGTGCTATGGGGACATCGATCCCTCCGGCGACGCAGAGGTAGGCTCTGGCCCCCCGCCACTTGCCGGATACCGGCAGGCCGAGGCGCAGCACGGCGCCGCTCCGGGTCTTGGCCGCCGACCACGGCGGCAGCGGCACACCGTCGAGCGTCGCGGCGCAGTCGGCGCCGGTCAGTGCGAAGGCGCAATCCGCGTCGAACCGTAGTTCAAACGGGAAAACCTGGGCCTCGATCGCGGCAGCACCCTCCTCGTTGCCGAGTAGCAGGTTGCCGCAGACGAGCGCCATCCTGTCCATCGCTCCGGCGGTGCCGACGCCCCAGCGCAGCGCGCCGAATCGGCCGATGTCCTGCACGGTGGCAAGGGCGGTCTGCGAAAGGATCTCGATCATCGGATTATCCCCGCGACCTTGAACACGATGCCGTCTCCCGGCTGGAGCAGGGCAGGGGGATCGAGCGTCACGTCGAAGAAGCGCATCGAAGTGGTCCCGATCGTGTTCCAGCCGCTCGGCCCGTCCGAGGCGGAAACGCCGGTCTGTGCCCCGCCGATCGACACGGCGCCGCCGGGAAGCCGGACGATCGGGACCTTGCGCCGGGGCGTCGCGATGCGCGGGTCCATGCCGCCGAGATAGCAGTAGCCGGGGTGGCTCCCCAACGCGTAGACCGGGTAGACCGGTTCGCTGTGGATGGCGACGATCTCATCAACCGAAAGCTTGGTGTGCGCCACGACATCGGCCATATGCGGGCCGCCGTCGCCGCCGTAGACGACCGGCAGTTCGAAGATGCGGCCGGCGAGCGGCAGGGGTTCCGCCGCCTGCCAAGCCATGGCCAGACGCTCCGTCAGCCCCGACAACCGGCGCGGAGGCTTCGTGAAGCTGACGAGCAGGTTGTTGACGCCCGGCACCGCTTCGCACACCTCCGGCCACGTCTCCGCCTCGCGCGCAAGCGACCAGATCCGCCGCTGCGTCCGAAGGTCGGTCTCGCCGGGCGCCTCGAACAGAAGCGCGCTGGTGCCGAGCAGGCTGACGCGGGGTTCGGCGGCGGTCACGTTCCGTCTCCACGCAACAGGACATTCTCCAGGTAATGGATATCGATGCCGCCAGCCGCAAAGCCCGCGTCGTTGACGATGCGGCGATGCAGCGGCAGGTTGGTTGCGATACCCTCGACCAACATCTCGTCGAGCGCCACGCGCAGGCGCGCCAGGGCCTCCCGGCGCGTGGCGCCATGGACGATCAGCTTGGCGATGAGGGAGTCGTAATAGGGCGGCACGACCGTCCCGGCGCCGACATGGCTGTCGATCCGGACGCCGGGGCCGCCCGGCAATTCCCAGCGCGTGATGCGGCCGGGCGACGGCGCGAAGGTCTCCGGGTTCTCGGCATTGATCCGGCATTCGAAGGCGTGGCCACGGCAGGCGATATCGGCTTGCGTGACTGTCAGCGCTTTGCCCTGTGCGACCCGGATGCCTTCGGCGACGATGTCGACCCCGGCCGTCATCTCGGTCACCGGATGCTCGACCTGGACGCGGGTGTTCATCTCGATGAAGGAGAAAACGGCATCCTCGACCAGGAACTCGAAGGTGCCGACGCCTTGGTAGCCGATCAGCCGGCATGCCTCGGCGCAGCGAGCCCCGACCTCGGCCACCAGCCGTTCCGGCAGATCGGGAGCCGGCGCCTCTTCCAGTACCTTCTGATGACGGCGCTGGAGCGAGCAGTCGCGGCTGCCGAGCCATACGGCGTTGCCGTGCCCGTCGGCCAGTACCTGGATCTCGACATGGCGCGGATGATCGAGGAACTTTTCGGCATAGATCGCCGGATTGCCGAAGGCGCGGCGCGCTTCCTCGCGGGTCAGGGACAGTGCGTCGGCAAGACCGCTCTCCTCGCTGACGATCCGCATGCCGCGCCCGCCGCCGCCTCCCGCCGCCTTCAGGATGACTGGATAGCCGATCTCCGCCGCGATACGCCGGACGGCGTCCGGATCGTCCGGCAGCGCTCCGTCGGGTCCTGGGACGCAGGGCACGCCCGCCTGCCGCATGGCGCGCTTGGCCGCGACCTTGTCGCCCATGGTCCGGATGCAGGCGGCGTTCGGACCGATGAATGTCAGGCCCGCCTCCGCGACCCGCTCGGCGAAGTCGGCGTTCTCCGACAGAAACCCATAGCCCGGATGGACCGCCTGCGCCCCGGTCGCCTCGGCGGCGAGCAGGATGGCGGAGGCATCGAGATAGCTTCTGGCAGCCGGAGCCGGCCCGATGCAGACGGCGATGTCGGCATTGCGGACGTGGACGGCGTCGCGATCCGCTTCCGAATGGACGGCGACCGTGCGGAGACCAAGCGTCCGACAGGCCCGCTGGATGCGGAGCGCTATCTCCCCGCGATTGGCGATGAGAACCGTTTTGAACATCGGCTTAATCGATCCGGATAAGCGGCTGGCCGGCATCGACCTCGTCACCGGGGGCGACCAGCACGTCTGCGACGGTGCCATCGCGCTCGGCTTTCACCTCGTTGAAGACCTTCATGGCCTCGATGACGCAGACGGTGGTTCCCGCCCGAATGGCCTGACCGATCTCCACGAAGGCGGGCTCGCCGGGGGACCGCGACAGATAGACGGTTCCGGCCAGAGGGGCGGAAATCGACGATCCCTCCGGCTTGCCTTGTGGAATTCGAATGGCGCGTTCGACCGGCGGCCGGGCAGCCGGCAAGCGCTTCGGTCCGGATACCGGCGGCGGTTCCGGCCCTTCCCGGCGACGCACGAGGCGCAACGTCCAGCCGTCCTTGCCGACTTCCATCTCGGCGAGATCGGATTGAGCCATTACGTCGATCAGCGATTTGATGTGATTGATGTCCATGAGCCTCACCGGGCTGGCGGGCCAATGATTACTGCCAGCCGATGGAGGAAGACTAACGACAGGGGATCAAGCGTACCAAGACGGTTTGTCTCTATGCCGATAAGGCGCCCTTATGACGGACGCTTGGCCAAGCGCGTGCCGGGACCGCCGAGCAGATTGCCCGGCAACTCGGCGACGAGTTCCAGCAGGATGTCCTTGATCGCCTGCGCCGGTTCCGAGAGCGGCAGGTGATCCGACTGGCAGAGCGCCAGCGGCGCCTCGACCGCCGGCTCGACGATCCGGGACAGCCATGACGACGACGATGCGACGACTTCCCGAGCCATGGATTCCGGCAGGATCGTGGCGCCCAGCCCCTCGGAGATCACCGAGGTCAGCGTGCTTGCGGATTCGATTTCCGCCACGACCCTCGGCACGATCCCGATGCCGGCGCAGGCATCGTCCACCATCTTGCGGACGACGTTGTAGGGGCGGGGCAGATACAGGTCCATCGTCTCGATCAACCGCAATGGTACGGTCTCCGGCGGCGGCAACATGGCGTCGGGACCGACCAGATAGAGCCGTTCGCGCAGCAGGGGCTGGAAGGCCAGCCCATGGACGGTGGTCTTGCCGCCGTAGAGCACGGCCAACTCCATCCGCCCGTTCATGACCAACTCCGACAGGGCAGAGCCGTAGGTCTCGTTCAAGTACAGCACGATGCCCGGATGCCGCGTCCGGGCGGCGCGCAGCAGCGGCAGGGCCAGCCCGGCGGCGGCGGTTCCGGGCGCCAGCCCGACCGAAACAGCTCCTGAAAGGCTGCGTCCGGCCGCGTCCATGTCGGACTGCGCCTGCGCGCATTGGCGGAGGATGAGCTGCGCATGACGGTACAGCACCTTGCCGGCCTCCGTCGGCGTCACGCCGCGCTTGGTCCGCACGAGCAGTTGCTGACGGACCTCCCCTTCCAGCGTCGCGAGCTGCTGGCTCAGCGCCGGCTGGGCGACGTGGAGGATATCGGCCGCCTGAGTCAGGCTGCCGATATCGACGATCTTCACGAAGTACTGGAGGCGCCTCAGGTTCATGACGCGTCTCCCCAATCCATAAGTGGCCGATCCACAAGTGGCCGATCCATAAGAGATCGCTATAAAGGCAGAGCGAAGTCGTCTTAGCCACGGTCCAAAGGCGGGAATATCGTAAGCCCCGCTTCAATAATTCGATTGGATACATCGTGGATTCCATCCGGGTCGCCGAGCGCGTGAGGCGCATCAAGCCATCGCCCAGCACATCCGCGGCTGAGCGTGCCAATCAACTCCGCCGGGAGGGGCGATCGATCGTCAACCTCGTCGTCGGCGAACCGGACTTCGATACGCCGCTGCATATCAGGCAGGCTGCGGGACGCGCCATGGAAGCGGGGGCCACGCGCTATACCTCGCTTGCCGGTACGCTCGAACTCCGCCAGGCCATCGTCGCCAAGCTGGCGCGGGAAAACGGTCTCAGCTTCGATCCCGGCGAGATCATCGCGACGAACGGCGCCAAGAGCGCCATCTACAGCGCGCTCGCCGCCACGCTGGAGCCGGGTGACGAGGTCGTGATCCCCGCACCGTACTGGGTATCCTACCCCGACATGGTGCTCGCCTGCGACGGCGTCCCGGTTCCCGTGAGCTGCCCGGAAGAGCAGGGCTTCAAGCTCACGCCGGCGGATCTAGATGCCGCGATCACGGCCCGGACGCGCTGGCTGATCCTCAATTCGCCGTCCAATCCGACCGGTGCCACCTACACGGCAGCCGAGTATCGCGCCTTGGCCGAAGTGCTCGCCCGCCATCCCAACGTTCTCGTAATGACCGACGACATCTACGAGCACATCCGGTTCGAGGGCGGCACGGCGCCGCATCTCCTCGCGGCGGCGCCCGAGCTTCGCGACCGCACCCTCGCGATCAACGGCGTCTCGAAAACCTACGCGATGACTGGCTGGCGCATCGGCTGGGCCGCCGGCCCGCGAAGCCTCGTCCAAGCGCTCGATACCTTCCTGTCGCAGGCGGCGGGCAATTGCTGCTCGATCAGCCAGGCGGCAGCGGCGGCGGCTCTCACCGGCGACCAGGGCTTCGTCGCCGAGAGCGTCGCTGTCTATCGCGAACGGCGCGACGCCACGGCAGCCGGGATTAACGCGATCCCCGGTCTGTCATGCCGCCTGCCGGAAGGTGCCTTCTACCTTTTCGTCAATTGCGGCGCCCTGATCGGACGGAAGACGCCGAATGGTGGCAGGCTCGCCACGGATGATGATGTCGTCATGTACCTGCTGGAAAGCGTCGGCGTCGCCGTCGTGGCGGGCACCGCCTACGGCCTGTCGCCCTATTTCCGGCTGTCCATCGCGACCTCGATCGAGACGCTTGACGACGGCGTCGCCCGCATCGCCCGCGCAGTCGCGGATCTCACCTGACACGAAAGCGACTATCCAATGACTGGTATCGAGAAAAATCCGTCGGCTCCCCAGGCCGATCCCAAGTTGATCGCGACGGTCAAGGACATCGCGGTGGCGCTGCTGAGCGACCAGCTCCGGCGCAATCGCGGCAGCAAGGGGCTGCTTCCCTACCATCGTCCGGCGCCGCTCGCCGGGACCGCCGTGACGGTCAGGACGCGAGGAGGCGACAACCTTGCGATCCTGCGGGCCTACGACTACTGCCGCCCCGGCGACGTGATGGTCGTCGATGCTGACGGCGATCTCGACAACGCGCTCGTCGGCGGGATCATGACCTTCGCCGCCGCCTCCGCCGGCCTGGCCGGAATGGTGATCGACGGTGCGATCCGCGACGTGGCTGAGATTCGCGAACGTCCCTTCCCGGTCTACGCCCGTGGCGTCACTCACCGGGGTCCCTACAAGGATGGACCCGGAGCGATCAACGTCCCCGTCTCGGTCGGTGGCATGACGGTCATGCCGGGCGACATCGTGGTGGGCGATCAGGATGGGCTGTTGGCCTTCTCGATCGACCAAGCTCCGACCATCATCGAAAAGGCGCTCAGGCAGCGTGACGCCGAGGAATCCACCATGCGGGCCATCCGGGAAGGCAGCTGGGACCGTTCATTCGTCGATGCGCTCGAATCCCGCATCGTGAATTGACGCTGATTTGATGGCGGTGGAATCGAATTTCATGAATTTCAGAGTCTGTTCGCAGACGGGAAGTGCCAGCGGGTGCTGATCGGAATGCTACTTCGAGGAGAAAAGGGCTGCCGCCGCTTTGGCGAACCGCTGCAGGCCGGCATCGGCGGTCTCCTCGCGCCCGGGCCCCATCAGGCCAACAGATCGCCGACGGTCTTCACCGCACTCATCGACCACTCACTCGCGGCGGCCGATCTCCGGAAGGGCCACGACGATCCCACAGCAGTTGGACCGTCTGAAAAACCACCAGGTTTTGTTTTGTGAACATGCCACTTCTATGGCGTCACCCTCAACCATTCCCTCATTTTTCTCATAATGAAATCAAAGGCATAGTGCTCAATGGACACCGCGCTGTTACCGCAATAGCCGCTTTATGGTTGCGGCGCTCGACAGGTTTCCAAGGGCTAGAGCTGTTTCCGATCAGGTTGAATAGGCTACGGCGGTGAAGTGGCGGCTCGATGGATCATGATCCAGAGCCCCTGAGTCAACCTGGTCGGAAACAGCTCTAGGGGACGCAAGCCTCACCCTACCGCGGCGGTGATCGACAGCTGGTCGGTCAAACTACCGAAGCTGGTGGGCCACGCGGTCATGACGGCGGCAAGAAGGTGACGGACCGAAAGCGGCAGGTCCTGGTCGATACCCAGGGCAATCTGCTGAAGACCAGGATCCACCCGGCCAACATCCACGACAAGCCAGGCGGCATGCTCCTGCTTATTTGCCTCCACATCTTGTTTCCCGCCATCGTGCTAGCCTGGGCCGACAGCAGTTATTAAGGTCTAAAAACCTGCATGAAGGAAAAATTTGGATGGATAATAAAAATCGCAAAGAATTGGTGGATTGGTGTCCAGGAGTTCTAGTGTGATTTCGGTCAGCAAACACCAGTTATTCATTCCGGCTTCCACGTTTTAGATAGAAGGTGGGTCATTGAAAGAACCCTTGCTTGGCTCATCATCAATCGATATCTGGCCAAAGACTATGAACGGTTGCCTGAAACAGGGAAGAACCTTGCCATCTATCAGTTTTGAGGCAAGGCTGTTGACGTGAGGAATCGG
>NZ_AVFK01000076.1 GCF_000936425.1 Skermanella aerolata KACC 11604
ATGAGAACGGGAATTACCGTCGAGCTTTCACCTGAGGATCGGGCACGGCGGCACAAAGTGATAGCGGATCGGAATACGCCGCAAAAGCATGTCCGCCGGGCGCAGATCGTGCTGCTGACGGCGGACGATGTCGGCACCATGGAGATCATGGAGCGAACCAAGCAGTCGAAGCCGGCGGTGTAGCGCTGACATGCTCGGTTCGCCGAAGCCGGGGTTGACGGCTTGCTGCGCGACAAGACGCGGCCGCCGGGCAAGAAGCCGCTGTCGGAGGCGACGGTGCGGCAGGTCGTGACCAAGACGACGACCGAACGGCCGGCGGACGCGACGCATTGGAGCGCCCGCGCCATGGCCAAGGTTGTGGGGATCGCGGTCAGCAGCGTGCGGAAGATCTGGCGGGCTCATGGGCTGAAGCCGCATCAGCTTCAAGCTGTCCAACGATCCCGACTTCGAGGCCAAGCTGGTCGATGTCGTTGGCCTCTACCTCGATCCGCCGGACCGCGCGCTGGTACTCTCGGTGGACGAGAAGAGCCAGATCCAGGCGCTCGACCGCACCCAGCCGGGGCTGCCGCTTAAGAAGGGCCGGGTCGGCACCTTGACCCACGACTACAAGCGCCACGGCACCACGACGCTGTTCGCCGCCCTCAACCTGCTGGACGGGAGTGTGATCGGGCGCTGCATGGACAAACACCGGCATCAGGAGTTCATCAAGTTCCTCGGTACGATCGATGCCAATACGCCGGTTGATTTCGATCTGCATTTGATCGTTGACAACTATGGCACTCACAAGCATGCCAATGTCATGGCCTGGCTGGAACAGCATCCACGCTTCCATCTGCACTTCACCCCGACCGTCGTCTTGGCTGAACATGGTCGAGCGCTTCTTCGCCGAGATCACCCGTAAGCGCATCCGGCGCGGCGCCTTCAAAAGCCTCACCGACCTGGAAATCGCGATCTACAAATACCTCGCCGAACACAACGAACATCCCAAGCCCTTCGTCTGGACCGCAACGACCAACGATATTCTCGCAAAGGTTGATAAAGCTTGCGATGCCCTCAAGGCTGTCGTCGGTATCAAGCGTTAGAGTCAGAACACTAGTCTATGACGCGCTCCGTCAGCTTGGCCGACCGGCGGTGCCGGAGAAGGAGCCGCAACGACCGGCGGTGCCGATCCGCAAGTCGGTCATGGCCGAGTACATCGTCTGCCTGGAGGATGGCAGGAAGCTGAAGATGCTGAAGCGGCATCTGCGCTCGACCTACGACATGACGCCGGACGAGTACCGGGCGAAGTGGAACCTGCCGGCGGACTATCCAATGGTAGCCCCGGCCTATGCCGAGAAACGTAGCGAGTTCGCCAAGGCGATCGGTTTGGGCAGGAGCCGGTCCGAACCTGAGCCTGAAGCACCTCCGGCCAGACGAGGTCGCCGTCGGGCGGCGGCGTAATCAGCACCCCAAGCCGGCACAATCAGGATCCGGCGGGTCACGCTTCCTCTGTTTTGTCAGTCGCTGGGAAGGGCTTTTCGCTCCGGGCGATCCGGTCGAGCAGGCGGCGGACGCCGCGGGTCCGTTCGTCGGCCGCCGCGATCAGGCGGTCGAGCGCGTCGAAGTCGAAGCTCACCGCCGCGAGGCGCGCCGGCTCGCCCGGCTCCGCATCCGGCGTCACTGCTGCCGCCTTGGGCTCGTCCGCCAGTTCGGCAAAGGGCGCGGTCAGCACCCGCTTCGGCCGTCCCCGCTGGCCTCCCCTGGTCCGACGCCGGACAGCGGTTGTCTCGGCCCGGATCGGCAGCAGGCGCCTGAGACCGTAGAGCCGCCGGGCTCCGCGCTCGGTCCGA
Organism: Skermanella aerolata KACC 11604; assembly: GCF_000936425.1. GTDB lineage: Bacteria > Pseudomonadota > Alphaproteobacteria > Azospirillales > Azospirillaceae > Skermanella > Skermanella aerolata. Next base: position 1,830 of record NZ_AVFK01000076.1, read on the forward strand.
CCGGTGACCTCGGCGGCGACCTCGAGCTGGACCAGGGCATCCAGCATCCGCGACGCGCCCTCGACCGAGCAGTTCAGCGCCTCGGCCAGAGCGGAGATGCTGAGCAGCGGCGAGGCCGCCAGCAGATCGACTGCCGCCGGCAGACCGCTGTTTGATCGGGCGCCGGCGCGATGATCGACCCGGAGCCGGGCTCCGCGCCACTCCCGCTCCATCGTCAGCAGCCGGCCGCGGCCATCGGCAGCTTCGCGCCGGACCGCGTCGAGGAAGCGCACCGTGAAGCCGTCGGGATCGTCCGGCCCGGCCCGCAAGGCATCGCTGCCGGTGACGGCGGCCAGCGCGTGGATCGTGATCGCGCGGTCGCGCAGGTAGAGCGGCACGGCGGCGCGAATGGCGGGCCGGCTGCCCTGTCCCGCCAGCCAGGCAAGCATGCCGTGGGCGGTGGCGACCAGCGCCGGTTGGCCACCGCCGCAGTCCCGCAGGCTGTCGAGGGCGATGTCGCGCAGGTATTGCTGTTCGGGATCCGGGGTCGCCATCCAGGAGCGCAGCTCGACCGCATGGTTCAGGCCGGCGATCTCGCGGCCGCGCTCGGGCGCGGAGGTGGTGTCGCCGGGCCGGAGCGGCAATCCGTGGAGGTGGGCGGCGAGGCGGAACAGGTCGACCTTGCGGCCATCAGCTTCAGCGTGGCGACGGGCGGCGTCGAGTTCGCTCCAGAAGGTCCAGGCGCGCCGGAGCGGATTGCCGACTAGGGCGGTGTCGAGGCGACCGATGGCAATGGCGGCCTGCTCCAGCGCCGTGACGATCCCGCCGGCGACGAACAGGTCAGCCATTCTTCCTCCTGCCCTGGCATACTGTCACTCTCCGCGCTCTCCCTGATCAGGATTTTATCGTTCAGATATAATTGGTTGACAATATTCTTCAACTGAAAATGCCTTTAACCTGAAACACCCCTATTTTCTCTGACTGTGCAACATAACCTATGATAACGGCAATTACAGGAACCTGCCGTCACTGACCGACGTCGTTGTCGGGCAGTTCGTGAGAAAAGCCGGATTCCGGTGGGTTGAGCACCCTGTCACGCCCCATTCTGCAGACCGGATCATGCTAATTGTTACGAACGGTTCATGCGAAGAGCTCGCCATCCGGATGTGGGGCATCACCGCTGTTCCTGGCACTGATTGATGATAGTGGACCCAATACCGGACAAACCCTGACCAAGTTGACATAGGAATGTGATAGTGAACCAGATTGCATCAGACACAATCCGACATTCATTGATGATAATCTAATCATCGAGAGAATCAGAAAACTGTTTCATATCAATGCTTTGGCTTAGTTTCAACGCATTGGATTGTGATTGCACGCGCCGATTTGCCTCTATGGTCGCGACGACTTGGTTTGTTGCTTATTCAACGACTTAACACAGCGTTATTTGATGATAGCGGAGTGTTTGGAGACATAGGTTCCTGAGAGAGTCCGGCCTTCCGATCACGAACCCCTGCGTGGCATTGCGCGGTGCTGCGCGACGGGATGATGTCGCTCATCAAGTCCCTCTCTGCAGGCAGTTTCGCCGTCCCTGCCTACCTGTACAAACCTATTGTACAGGCGGCCAAACGATCGTTTCCCGATGACATATGAAAGTGTACAAAGGGGCCAAGTGTCCGCTAATGGAGAACATTGCCGTTGACAGTTCGTTCTCTATAGGAGAACATCCGTCATTCAGACGGAGACGACGATGCAGGTTCAGATCCTTCCAAAAGCGGCGAAGGACCTCAAGGCGCTGACGCCGCCGGATCGTGCCCGCATCATCCGGAAGATCGAGCAGTACGCGGACGACCCCGCGTCGCAGGCCAACAATGTCAAAGCCCTGCAGGGCTCCGACCTGTACCGCCTGCGCGTCGGGGATTACCGGGTTCTGTTCACTATCGCCGCGGACGGCACCGTGACCGTTATGCTCGTGCATCGCGTTCGCCATCGGAGGGAAGCCTATGACTGAGACCGTTACCATCTCCCGCGCCGAGTACGACGCGCTCACCGAACGGCTCGAAGACCTGGACGACATCGTCGCCGCGCTGAAGGCGGGCGGCGGCCAGCCGATGCCGCTGGAGTGGGCCAGGCGCATCATCGAGGGCGAAAGCCCCGTCCGCGTGTGGCGCGAGTTTCGCGGGCTGTCGTTGCGGGCGCTCGCCGCCAAGGCCGGTGTCAGCCCGGGCTACCTGTCCGAGATCGAACTGGGAAAAAAGCCCGGATCGGTGGAGGCCTACAAAGCCCTTGCCGAGGCTCTGGATGCGTCCGTTGACTGGCTGGTTATCTGATGGCGGAGCAATGCCCGGCTATGGCCTGAACAGGAGAGCAGGACTGCCATGACCCTGATCGGCTACGCCCGCGTCTCGACCGAGGATCAGGCGACCTTCAGCCAGCTCGACGACCTCAGGGCCGCCGGCTGCACGGTCATCTTCGAGGAGAAGGCCTCGGGCGCCAACCGGGCGCGCCCCGAGCTGGCCCGGGCGGTGGCAAAGGTCGGGCGTGGCGACATTCTGGTGGTCGCCCGGATTGACCGGCTGGCCCGCTCGCTGGTCCATCTGCTCGAGGTGATCGAGCGGGTCGAGGCGGTAGGCGGACACTTCAAGTCGCTGCGCGACCCGATCGACACCTCGACGCCGCAGGGCAAGTTCGCCCTCCAGGTGCTCGGTGCCGCGGCGGAGCTGGAGCGCGCGCTGATCCGGGAGCGCACCCAGGCCGGGTTGAGGGCGGCGAAGGCGCGGGGCCGGGTGGGGGGCAATCCCGGCCTGCGCCGGCGCGACCCGGAGGCGATCCGCAAGCTTTCGGCCCTGCGCGACCGGCAATACATGGCGGAGCTGCTGGCGACCATGGACGCCTGGATGCCCAGGGTGCGCGTGCTGCGACCGGCGAATTCGTGGGGCAAGGTGGCCCGGGCGCTGGGCCGGCTCGGCTCGCCCGACCGGCCGTGGACGGCGGACCGGCTGTCGCGGGCGGTCCGCCGCCTCGTCTCGGAGGGACTGGCTGAGGCTGTCCTGATCGAGCCCGCGCCGCGCAGGCCGCCCAAGGATGACATCCTGCTGGTGATCGCCGGCATCCGGGGCGCCGATCCGGACCTGAGCCTGCGCGCCATAGCGTCGCGCCTGGAGGAGATGCGCATTCGCGCGCCGCGCGGCGGCACGAGCTGGTCGGCCTCGTCGGTCAAGGCGCTGCTCGACCGCGCCGAACGGTTCGGCCTCGTCTCGTCACGCCCGCTGCCCACGGGAACTGACGGAAAGCGCCTGGCGAGTGAGGGCGGTTGAGGAGCTATTAATGCCTGTAAATCTTGACGCTTGAACCGGGTCAGTGAAGTCGTAAAGGCAATTTTGAAATCCTAAAGGAAAAGGGACAATTTCACCCAATTACGGTATCTTTTCGAAGTCCCCTGGCTTCCAGCTTCCATCGAAAGCGGGCTTCTCGGGGCCGTAGATGCGGAAGTACACGAACCATCCCTTGCCGGGAATCGTCTTGATCCAGCGATCCTCGTGACCGGCTGGTGCCGTCGGACCGAAGTAGAGATCGGTTGAGCTTCCTGAACCTTCCTTCAACTCGAACAGCGACCGCAGCGCTGCCTTGCCCTGGTCGGTCTGCACCTGACTGCGCGTTTCGGCATCATAGACCGTCACCGACCAGAACAGCCTGTCCGGGACGGGCAGGGGGACGCTGAGCCGGTACGACTTGCCGCCATCCAGATATCCGCCATCCCTAGCGCGGAGACCGAGCCAGTAGAGCGAGCCAGCTGCCGGATCACGACGGAACATGGCAGGCGATGTCGCGATCGCCTGGTAGAACCATTTGTCGGCGGCATAAGTATCCCGATAGTCCGGCGTGTCGAAGAAGCCGTTCTCAAAGCGCAGTGCCGCCCATTGCCATTGGCGGTCTGCCCACACGATCCGATCGGGACGGCGATCGGCCAGGGACTCAACCCGCATCTGCCCCGATCCCATCCGGGCGGCCTGTTCGAGGATGCCCTTCATGCGTGCGTCGGGATCGAAGGGCTGCCCCTTTACGATGCCCAGTGCAGCAAGGTCGCCGTACTGAGAACGCGAGTCCTCCAGCGGGGGCTCGGAGTTCACGATTTCGTGCAGCGCCTGCCAGAAACGCAGTGTCCCTTCCCAGAGGGTCGGGGTTTGGTTCTGCGGTATCGGCGTCTGATCGAACCATGTGGGGTCGGTCCAGCCTGGCGTCGGGTTCAGCGGGTGCACCTTGATCGTCTTCAGCCGCTCGATGGCGCCGGCCACATTACCGCCTTCCGGCAGCGCCCGCATGCCGGCGATCACCCGGTAGGAAGTCGCTTTGGCGACGTAGTAGCCTTCAGGAACCTCGCCCGTGTAGCCGGGCGGCAGCAGCAGATGCCTGCCGCCTTTGCCGGCGTCCGGCCCGGGAATGCCCATGTCCATGATCCAGCGCTGGTTGATGTCGAGCGCAGCCCCGAGCAGCGGACCCGGCGGCACCTCGATCACCAGCGGCCCGACGGTCAGGTCGAGAAGCATGCCGCCATAGGGCGTGTCCGAGTTGAGCGTAAAGCCGATATGCCGCGGCTTAGTATCCAGGAAGCCGAACACCTTGTTGGGCTGCGCGCCGGTCCGGATGGTTTCGGCGAAGATCGCGGAACTGGAGACGGTCGGATAGAAGAAGCGGTAGGCATGGACCGCGCGATTCAGGTCGAGGTCGTCGTAGGCCTCGCGCACCGTCTCGGGGGCGGGATAGCCACCCGTGAACTCATACCCCTGAGCAGCGCAGGGTCCGCTCCAGGGCAGGACGCTGAGGGAGAACGCTGCCAGCAATCGTGTGACCTTGTCCATACTGCTTCTCCTGTCTGGGAGACCTGGGCATGTTCAGTGCGACCGGGCCTCAGGGTGCGACGACGGCCTTCCAGTCCCGCTTGATGCTGATGACCTGAAAGCCATAGGTCCGCGCTGCGTTAAGCGAATAGTTGTCCGGCTCCTCGTAGGCGTACTCGCGCTCGCCGTCGTCATGATCGACGAGAAGCTGGAAGCTTGGGCCAACCCGGTCCTTCGACCAGCGCATCATCGCGATATCGCCGCGTCCACCCTCGTTGCCGGCGACGAAGACCGGACGCGTGCCCATCGCAAGGTTGATGGCGACAGGCTTGCCGGCGCCGTCGTTCAGATGACCGATGCGGCCATCGAAGACGAGCACAGTCCTGCCATCCCGTTCCTCGAGCTTCGTCGTAACGTAACTGCCGATCACCCTCTCCGGCGGGATGCCGAACATCGTCTCGGAGACGGCGCGTGTAATCAGAACCGGGCTGCCGCTGCATATCCAGTTCCGGAAGCCGTTGGCCTCAAGATAGGCGAGCAGTTCGCGCATCGGCCGGTAGACCGCACTGGCATAGGGCAGACCGAACTTCGGATGCGAAGCCTGGGCCGTCAGAGAGCTGACGTTCCTGACAATCTCCTCGGTGGTCCGGCCATCGGTCGCCACCGCGATGAGATCGTTGATGCCCTGCTCACCGGCGGCGTGCAGCGCCGCGTGGTCGCCCTTCAGGAGTGCCGCGACCGCTGGCCTGTCGCCGAGCAGCGGGTTTCCCGCGACGGCATCCTTTATGTCGGCGAGTACAGGAACGAGTGCCAGGGGAACCGGCTTTTCAGGAACGAGCGTGCCATCCATGTCGAAGACAGCTACACGTTCCCGTTCCGGCACGAAGTCAGGACCGCCGGCTTCGGCGACCCGTGTTACGAACGCGACGATGGCCTGCTTCGTCGGAGTGTCGTTCCAGGAAGGAAGCGGATCGGCCTGAGCGAGCGCATTGGCCGTCAGGAAGATCGTCAAAAGCCCGATAAGTCCTGACCGCAGGACTCGCCGGATCAGCGGAATATGCATAATCAGAAAGGCCCGCCAGTTTCGTTGTATTCTCATGGCCCGACCCTGGATGATGAGAGTTCGAACGACGATGAAATGGTGTTGAGCCTACGGCGAACCGTGTCGAACATCATGACGGCACCTGCAAAGTAGATCACCACGAAGAATCCCTGCCCGAGAAGCCATGCATTCCTGCCAATGGCAACCGGCGAGTAATAGAAAGCTGGCCAGATCGCGTCGAAGACGAAGTGGCCGGGATATCCCACGGAGAGCGTCCACGGGCACGCCCACCACAGAGTGATGTTCTGCAAGAACAGTTCGCCCGTGGGCCAGCGTGCGCCACTGCAGTAATGGCCGATGATGCCGAACGTCAGGAATACGCCAAAGACGAACAGACCGAACTCCCACTTGGCGAACCTTGCCCCGATGGCCATGGCTTCCTCCCTATGGGGCTGCAAACTTCTCGACGTCCGGCAGCACCCACGTCTTGTCGAAGAACGCTTTTGTCGGCCCGTAAACCCGGAACATCAGCTCGAAGCCGCGTTGCGGATCGGTCGGCACCCAGTTGCTCTCCTTGCCAGCCGGGGCCTTCGGTCCAAAGTAGACATCGATTGAGCCATCAGCATTCTTCTGCACATCCGTACTGTTCGAGGCCAGGCTGGCTCGATCCATGCCCTTGATCAGGGCATGGGTCTGACGGTCATAGGCGGTCACCGACCAGTACTGCTCCACTGGCGCGTTTGATGGAACACGCAGGCGATAAGTCCTGGCGCCGTCAATGCGCTCGCCCTCCCTGTCCCGGATAGAGATGAGGTAGAACTGCGCCGTGCCCGGCCGCTTGATCGCGATGTAACCGTAGGTATAGAGCAGCGCCCGTGCATCGACCGCGTAGCTGTTGCGGTCTGCGTAGCCTGTGCCCTGTCCCTCGATCGCCTCCTGAAGGGTTGGATACGTCCAGTGGCTGTTCGGAAAGAAAGGTGGGAAACCCGCATCGTAGCGTTTTTCCAGCAGACCCCTGGCCTCGCCAACAGCTTCATTTAGAATTCTCTGCGTTGCTTCATCTGGAGTGAAGGGCCTGCCTTTTTCGATGCCGATCGTGCGAAGCTGATCGATCATCGCGCGGTCGCGCTCGATCCAGGGTTCGCTCTGCACGATGCGATCGAGGTTCGTGAAAAAGCTTGCGTCGTAGCGGATCGTGCTGTCGTAGGAGACGTCCTTGACGTCGGTGAAGACCGTCTCCGGAGGGTTGGCCGCCGCCGACAGCGGGTAGATTTTCACGCGCTTGCCATAGGCGATTGACGCAGCAACATCGGCGTCGCTATGGCTTTTCATGTTCGAACGCAGCAGCGCATATGCGCTGTAGGTGTCGGACTGCAGGGCGATGTAGCCAGGGGGAACAGTTCCAGTATAATCGGGCGGTATAATCACGAACTTCCCGCCTGCCCCCTTGTCCAGACCGAGCAATCCCACATCCTCAAGCGCGGTCTGCCAGACAGTCATGATGTTGCCGGTAAGCGAGGCATTGGCATCGCCAGGCGGAATGTCGATCACGATAGGACCGATGTCCTTGGTGTTGAAGAAAACCATGAAGTAGATGACATCGGGATTGGGTGTCAGCGTCTGGTTCCGGTAGTCCAGCGGGCGGCCCCAGTAGATGATCTGGTTTACCCTTCCGGCTGTCTTGGTCAGCATCTCCTGAAGCATCAGGTCAGTGTTGACCGCCGGCATGCCCCATATGACGGCCTCGACGGCGCGGCGGTGGATCTGGCTTTTGTCGAGATCCTCGGTCGGCGGGACTTGTGCATGCGCCAGTGCCGCCATCATGATGAAGGCAAAGGCGGCCAGAACATATTTCCTCATGGTTTCCTCCGGTTCTCGGCGACCTCGGTCAGAATGGGTTGAGATAGTTCAGGATCGCCGTCTGCCGCAGCAGGACCTGGCGGATGATGTGGGCCGCTTCCATGTGCCCGGTGTAGATCGCAGCAGCCCCGGTGCTGCCAGCCGGCAGGCGGCGAGCCGCTTCCTGATTATCGAGTTGGACCCGAACGACAAAGGGTGCCGCCCGGATCTCCGGTGGAGCCACCGCAGAACCGCCGAGCTGTGTCTGCCCGGTTGCGATCGCCTGCAAAACTGCCTCGACGCGTCCCGTGAAGACCTCTCCCGGGAAGGGTTTGAACGTGACCTCGACGGGTTGGCCGGTCTCGACGTAGCGCGCGTAGATCTGCGCAATTTCCACGCCGATAATGGTTTGTGATGTATCGATAAAGGCCATCACCGGCGATTGGGCGGTGACGCGTGCCCCTTTCCGCAGGGCCAGGTTGGTGATGTAGCCGTCGGCCGGAGCCTTCACGGTTGTCCGGTCGAGATTCCACCTGGCGCCGTCGAGCTGGGCCCGCAGTTGCTCGACTTCGGATTCACGCTGCTGCACGTCGAAGGTTCGCCCGGTATCTCGGTTCCTGAGTTCCGAGAACTGGGCAAGGCGCAGCTCGGCGAACTTCAACTGCGCCTCGATCCCATCAACTTCCGCCTTGTAGGTGGTCGGGTCGATGTGGAACAGCACATCACCTTCTCTCAAGGGAGTGTTCGCCATGACCGGCACGTCGGTGACCTCCCCGGACACGGAAGGTATCACCTGCACGGCGTTGCGGATCACCGCCGCCGGTCCCGAGGGAGCACCCCAGCCCATGGGAATGAACAGGCCGATCAGGAGGATGAGCAGCACGAGGACCGGCGACAGTTTCCAGAACGTGTTGAGCGGGATGAACCGGAGCCAGACGAAAAGGGCCAGGATGGCGACATAGGCATTGAGCAGGACGACGATCATTTCGGCGTCTCCCGTCCGGCAGGAACGTCAACGTAGGCCCAGACCAGAATCAGCGGCCAGAGCACGAAACCGAAGATCAGCGTGGCCCAGCTTCCGACGGTCACCGCTTCCGCCCAGGGATGTCCGCGCTTGCGGGCGATGCGGCCCGGCATCATTCCGAGAGCCACAAAGACCGCAATGGCCGTTATGAAGAGGACGAGCAGAATGATCCAGGCAAAGATGTCGATGAAGGCCATGTGTATGCCTAATATCCCGTCATGCGATTTACAGCAGTTCAGTGCCGATCGGCTTCCTTGAGACGTTGGCTGCGCTTCTTCACAGCAACCCGCGCTCCCGGTGATTTTTTTCCTCAACGGCTTCTATGGCGATTTTGTCTGCCAGTTCGAGGGATCTGCGCCCATGCGCTCTCCCATGTCGGCCAGGTCGTTCATTACTGCTTTGATGAATACGCCTGGTTTTGATGGTGTCCAATCGTCCGGCACTGCCATGAACCGGACTTCTATGTCAGCTTTCTGTTTCAGCCGGGAAACTTCCGCGAGCGCGAAGAGGTGGCGGATCGAATTGACCGTGGCGGTCCGGGTCGAGGCGAACGTGCTGCGTGGCAGAACCGATGTCCATTCCGGCTGCACCACCTCTGGCGGCGGGCGACGCTGATTGTTGAATATCAGCCAGTACCGGATCTTCGGAACTGGTGTTCCCGGATAGGAGTGCTCCCAGACGGTGACGAAGCTGTCCGCTTCCGGAATGCGTGCGCCATAGAGAACATTGCCCGTTATCGCGCCATCGACATACAGGTTGCCGTCGATCATGCGCGGTGGGAAGGCTCCAGGAATGCCTGCCGAGGCGAGCAGGATACTGTAGACGCGTTCCCGATTGCCCGTTTCGAGCGCTCTTTGGGCCTCGGCGATCAAATCCCAGGCCCGCATCTCGCCAAAATCCAGGTTGGATGTGTTGACCGCGAGGACCCGCCCGTCCTTGCCGGCTTCGACCAACTGGCGCATCATCGTCAGGTCAAGGGCTGCCCGGATATCTCTTTCCAGCCCAGGAGTGTCGGCGTATGACGCCCCTCCGGTGAGGAAGGCGAGCAGTCCACGCGGCCGCATCCAGTCCGGCTGCGGATTTCGGTAAAGTTCGACGATCCGGTCAATCGATGATTCATCATTGAGGAAGGCAAAGGGGGCGATCAGGGCGCCCGTGCTGACGCCGGTGACCGCGTCGAAAATGGGGCGAGCCGCAGGTCCCGATGGCACCCGGCCCCAGCCTTTGAGAACACCGGCGCCGAAGGCGCCCCAGTCGCCGCCGCCGGACAGGATGAGGAGATCGAAGATTGGCGGGTTGGCGGCGCGTCCGGCGACGTAGTCGTCGTACTCGCCCTTGACCCTGGCGACGTTGCGAGCGATCAGTGCGCGGTTATCCGCTGCCGACTGTGCCTCTCCGGCATTACGTGCGCTTACCAGTTCAGCCTGCGTGCGTGGAAGGCGCGGGATCTCACCGGTCGTGCAGGCTGTAAGCGTCATGACCGTTGCCAGAACCAGCAGCGGGAGCCGGCTTCTGCCATTATCTTCTGAATCCCTTGTGCGGATATGGCCACGCATCTGTTTTGGGCCTTGATAAAGCTGAGGGTCGGAGCACAGGCTCAGTGCGCCGCGATCTTCCAGGTTCCGTCAGCAATCTGGCAGACGGGAAGCACGTAGCTTATGCTGTTGGCGCCGAGCACACCATTCACCCGGGCATCGCGACAGGGCATGTTCTTCATCCGATAGCTACGGATGACCGTTATTTCACCGTGATGTCCTGTCTGGGGATTGGACCAGGAACGGGTTTCTCCGTCCGGCGCGTTGCGCAGCATGTCCGCGCCAATTTGGCTGATGATCCTGGTGTCGTCACCCTGATAATGCGCCTCGCCCAGGCGGCTGCCGAACAACAATTGCGCCTCGGCGCTTTGCATTGGGAAAACCAACGCGCCGGCGAGCACAAGGAAACGGATCGATCTCATGGTGGTTTTTCCCTTTTGGCCTCGGATCTTTATCCGGGAACCCGGTCGCCCTGGTAGGATCACCAATGAGCAACGAACGCCGAAGCACTCCCGAGGTTTGGCTGGGCAGTCATGTGCGGAGGACTCGGCATGCCTGTCAGCGCTCGCCTCTGATCAGGTTCGTGGAGATGCAGATCTTGCCGCGTCAGCCCGACCCTTGGCATAGGCCCGCTCCTCGGATTGCTTGTGGTAGTCATAGAGCATGCCGCCAAGCATCCCGGCGCTGGCTCCGGCCACGGCGCCAAGTGCCGCGTCGCCTCCAATGGCGCCGAGCACGGCGCCTGCGGTGGCGCCGCCGGCAGAACCGGTCAGCACGCGCTGCTGAGTGTCGGACATGCCAGTGCAGCCTGCCATGAACAGGGCGATGGCCGTGAAGAATGCAATTCGATTCATCTTATCTCCTTTCAGGATTTCAGCCACCTGAACACCAAGAGTTATTTGGCGCAGGGAAAGCGCTCCCTGAGAAACCTGAACATGCCCTCGACGGCGGGTAGCGATGAGGCGGTCGTGTTGGCATTTGCCCAGGTGACGAACTGTGCGATGACGTCATTGCGTGAGGGCGGTGCATTGGGCGGACAGACCAGGGGCGGCGCGCTCGATGCCGCCGCCGCGACCAGATGGTACTGATACGCACCGGTTGCGAAACCCTGACAGAAATTCACCGCAGCCGTCATCAGCTGGTCATTCGAGGATGCTGAGCAGAGAGCAACCAGATCGCCGGTGTTCCTGATCTTGAAGTTCTCCTCGATGGCCGCCATTACGGATGTTGATGCGACGAAGATCCCGAAAATTGCCACCAAGGCTGTGGACCGAATACTGCACTTCATAGGGTTTCCTTCCGTTGTCAATTCAGTTTGAAACGGTTGAAGAAGTCGATGATTCTTGCTCAAGGGGGCAAGATGCACGCGCCGCCTCGCGAATTTGGGGCTGCGATGTGCTTTGAAAGCTTGATGCTTGCGGCTTAATCCAGCTCCTTCCTGCCAAGTACATTGGACCGATAACTAAAACTTGAACGACACTTGAAGGAAGCCGGTATCTCCCTCAAACCTTTTGGCGACAGCGAACTCGTGGTAGTACCGGGCGTTGGCGCTGAGCTTGTAACCCGCGACGTCAAAGTTGTACGAAGCCATTGGCCCCAGCCCTATCGCTCGCCCCTTGAAATCGCCAAGGACCGCACCGGTCCCACTGTCGCCGGTCACCTGCCAGACACCATAGCCTGCGAGACCCAGCGCCAGTCCGGAGGGAAAGTGCTGTGCTACAGCCGCCTCGACGTGCACCTCATCGCCAGAGTCATAATCGGTTTTATCATTCTCGAAGCTGACGGTGTAACCCAGTGCACCGGACACCTCCAGACCAGTCTGAGGGTTCAACCATGTGACACCGACTGTAGGGTCGATGGCGTACCGGTTGAGCGAAACATTGATCGTCTTCGATGTCTCATAGGTGCCGAGTGGAACAACTACTGACAAGGAACCTGTCCAATGGTCGTGTCTGAAGGTTGGTAGGAATTTGCTGATGGCGCATTCTCCTG
>NZ_AVFK01000077.1 GCF_000936425.1 Skermanella aerolata KACC 11604
TCAGCTTGTCCTGGGCATAGGCGCGGGCGCTGTCGCGCACCATGCGCTCTTCCTCGGTAAGCTGGTCCTCCAGCAGCAGCGGGTCTTCCCATTGGAAGGACGCGCGGTTGCCGCTTTTAGGTTCGGTGGCGGCGACGGTGATGGCGTCTGCGGTCATGACGGTCAAACCCTTTCGATGACGGCGGCGATCCCTTGGCCGACGCCGATGCACATGGAAACGACGGCATAGCGGCCGCCGCTGCGGTGAAGCTGCCGGGTCGCCGTCAGCGCCAGCCGGGCGCCGGAGGCTCCCAGCGGATGGCCGACCGCGATGGCCCCGCCATTGACGTTAAGGCGGCTGTCGTCCGCCGACAGTCCCAGCTCCTGCAAACAGCCGAGAACCTGGGTCGCGAACGCCTCGTTGATCTCGATCGCATCCATTTCACCCAGGCTGAGGCCGGCGCGGTCAAGCGCTTTCCGGATCGCCGGAACCGGTCCCAGCCCCATGACGCGCGGTTCGACCCCGGCGACGGCTCCGGCGACGATGCGGGCCAGTGGCTCAACGCCGGCCCTTTCACCGGCAGCGCGGGTGCCGACCAGCAAGGCGGCGGCGCCGTCGTTGATGCCCGACGCGTTGCCCGCCGTGACGACGCCATCGCTGAACAGCGGCTTCAGCTTGGCAAGCCGCTCCAGCGTCGTTTCCGGACGGGGATGCTCGTCCGCCGCGACGCTCTGGACGGCGCCCCGCTTGCCCGGCACCTCGACCGGCATCAGTTCGCTTTCGAAGAACCCGTCGGCCAGCGCCGCCGCGTATTTCTGCTGGGAGGCAAGCGCGAAGCGGTCGCTGGCATCGCGGCCGACCCGCAGGTCGTGGGCGATGTTGTCGGCGGTTTCCGGCATCGAGTGGTTGCCAAAGCGCTCGACGATGGCCGGATTGGTGAAGCGGGCGCCCATGGTCGTGTCGAAGGCCCGGATCTCCCGCGAATAGGCGCTTTCCGCCTTGGCCATGACGAAGGGCGCGCGGCTCATGCTCTCGACGCCGCCGGCGACGAACAATTCGCCCTGGCCGGTCGAAGCGGCCCGCGCCGCGTCCAGCACGGCCGAAAGCCCGCTGCCGCACAGGCGGTTGACGGTCAGTCCCGGCACCTGGAACGGCAGGCCCGCCAGCAACCCGGCGTGCCGGGCGACGTTGCGGCTGTCCTCACCGGCCTGGTTGGTGCAGCCGGCGATGACGTCCTCGACATCCTCCGGCCTGAAGGCCGAGCGGCCGATCACGGCCTTGATGACTCCGGCCAGCAGGTCGTCGGGGCGGACGCTGGCCAGTGCTGCGGCATGGCGGCCGAACGGCGTGCGCAGTCCGTCATAAATATAGGCGTCGAGCATCGGAACGCTCCTCCTCAGTTTTCTTGTGTCAGCAGCGAGACGCCCAGCCCAGCGCGACGGGTCAGCCAGGGGCTGGGCCGGTAGCGGGGGTCGCCCGTGAAGTCATGGATCGCTTGCAGGATTTGCAGGATGCGCGCCGGTCCCAGCGCATCGCCCATCGCCAGCGGCCCCTTGGGATAGCCAAGGCCCAGCGTCACCGCCGCGTCGATGTCTTCGGGCGAGGCTATCCGCTGCTGGGCGATCTCGCAGCCGATGTTGACGATGGTCGCCACGACGCGCTGAGCTACGAAACCGGCGCTGTCACGGATCATGGAAACCGGCGTCCCGTCGGCCGACAGCACGGCCTGGGCGGCAGCGCGATACTCGGGCGCGGTTACCGGCGTCGTCATGGCGGTGCGCCGGCGGGCCAGGCAAAACAACGGATCGACCGCGACGGTCCGCGCCGGGTCCAGCCCGAGCGACAGCGCGGTGTGGGTAGCATCAGCGCCGTACGGCGCCACCAGGCAAAGGCTGACGGCGCCGGGCTTTTCGCCCCAGTCCGGTTCCCAGCCGGCGGCCTTGACGAGAGCCGCCAATTCCGGCGAGTCCACCCAGACCGGCAGCCGCTCGACCTTTTCCGGTATGGGAGGCGGCGTCACGGCGACCTGCTTGCCGTCATGATACTGGTAGAAGCCGCGCCTGGTCTTGCGTCCCAGCAACCCGGCGGTCAAACGCTGGCGCAGGCTATAAGATGGGCGGAATCGGGGCTCCTGGTAGAACTGGCCATAGATCGACTCCATGACCGGGTGCGACACGTCCAGCCCGGTCAGGTCGAGCAGTTCGAACGGTCCCATGCGGAAGCCGGCGGCCTCGCGCAGGATGCGGTCGATCTCCGCAAACTCCGCAACGCCTTCCTGAAGGATCGCCAGCGCCTCGGTGCCGAAGCCGCGCCCCGCGTGGTTGACGATGAAGCCGGGCGTATCGGCAGCCCGTACCGGCCGGTGACCCGTCCGGACCGCCAGCGTCGTCAGGGCATCGGCCACCCACGGCTCGGTCAGCACGCCGGGGATCACCTCCACCACCTTCATCAGCGGCACGGGGTTGAAGAAGTGGAAGCCCGCGACCCGGCCAGGCAGGGCGCAGGGCGCTGCGATGGCGGTCACCGACAGCGACGACGTATTGGTCGCCAGCACGCACGCCTCGCCGACGACCGGCTCAAGCCGGGTGAACAGGTCGCGCTTGGCCTGCAAGTCCTCGACGATGGCCTCGACGACGATATGACAGCCGGCGAGGTCCTGTTCGCAGGCGATCGGCCGAAGCCGCGCACCGGCTTGCGCCGCCGCCTCCGCCGTCATGCGGCCTTTGCCGGCCAGGGTGTCGAACATGCCGGAAACGGCGGCCCGCGCCTGTTCCGCCGCGTCCGGCCGGGCATCCATCAACCGCACCTCGACCCCGGAAGCGGCTGCGATCTGGGCGATGCCGCGCCCCATGGTGCCGGTGCCGACCACGCCCAGCACCAGATCGGTCCGATTGGCGTCCAGCATGTCAGCGCCCCTCATAGGCGGGCTTCCGTTTTTCCAGGAAGGCCTGCATGCCTTCGCGCTGGTCCCTGCTGGCGAACAACAGTTGAAACGCCTTCCGTTCCAGCATCAACGCGGCGGATAGCGGCGCGTCCTGACCGGCCAGCATGACTTCCTTGATCTGCTGGACGGCGAGCGGCGGCATCCTGGCGATCTGCCCGGCCAGCTTCAGCGCCGCGTCCTCGACCTCGGCATCCGGCACCACTTCAGTCACCAGCCCCATCGCATCGGCGTCGCGGGCCGAGACCGGTTGGCCGGTCAGCACCATCTTCATGGCCTTGAACTTGCCGACCGCCCGCGTCAGGCGCTGGGTGCCGCCGGCGCCCGGCATGATCCCGACGCGGATTTCCGGCTGGCCGAAGCTGGCGCCTTCTCCGGCGACGATCATGTCGGCGTGCATCGCCAGCTCGCATCCACCTCCCAGGGCATAGCCGTTGACGGCGGCGATGATCGGCTTTGGGCATTCCGCTATCGCCTGCCACAGCAGATGGGTGTTGCGCAGGATCAGGTCGACCGGCGTCGCCTCCGCCATGTCGCGGATATCGGCGCCCGCCGCGAAGACCTCGGCATTGCCGGTCAGCACGATGCAGCGGGTCTCGACATCAGCGCCAAGGGTGCGGAAGTGGTCGGCCAGCATCTGGCGCACGGTCAGGTTCAGCGCGTTGCGGGCCTCGGGCCGGTTGAGGCGCAGCAGGGTCACCCCTGGCGCCGGCCGTTCGAGCAGGACTTCCGACATGTCGGCTCACTCCCTCGTTTTCTTCTGTTTCCGGAGCTGTTTCCCGCTCCGTCAGTTTCGCTGTGCGAAATTCAGTTTTGCATTCTTGACCCGACCATAATACGAGCGTATGGTCCTGTAAAGCGCGTAAGGGAGATGAAACTCATGACCGGCGATGTTGACGATCTCGACAGCCAGATGTCGGTACCTGTTTCCGATGTCGAAACCGCCGATCAATTGGAATCGGACGAGATAAAGGACCGGCAATTCGTCGTCGCCCTTGCGCGTGGTCTTGAGGTTCTCCGGGCGTTTACACCCAAGGACAACATCCTGGGTAACCAGGACATTGCCGCCATTACGCATCTGCCCAAGCCGACCGTCTCAAGACTGACGCACACCCTGACACGGCTGGGCTACCTGACCTACTCGGAACGGCTGGGAAAGTACCAGCTCGGCACGGCGGTGCTGTCGCTGGGCTACGCTGCCCTCGCCAACATAGGCGTCCGCCAGATCGCCCGGCCGTTCATGCAGGAACTGGCGGACTACGCCAACGCCTCCGTCTCGCTCGGCAGCCGCGACCGGCTCAACATGGTCTATGTCGAGCATTGCCGCTCCGACGCCACCGTGACGCTCCGCCTCGACCTCGGCTCGCGCATCCCGGTCGAAACCACGGCCATGGGCCGGGCGCTGTTGGCGGCGCTGCCGGCCAGCGAGCGGCAATACCTGATGGACCACGCGGCCAAGCACGACCCGAAGAACTGGCCGCGCATCAAGTCCGGGATCGAGCAGGCGGTCGAGGACTACCGCAAACACGGCTTCGTGATTTCCGCCGGCGAATGGCAGTCGGACGTCCATGCCGTCGGTGTGCCGCTGGTGCCGCCGGACGGCTCGCCGATCCTGGCGCTGAACTGCGGCGGCCCGGCCTTCCTGTTCGACCGCAAGAGGCTGACCGAGGACCTCGGCCCGCGCCTCGTCAATCTCGTCCGCAACGTCGAAGCGGCCCTGATGCGCCGCTGACATAAGACGTTGACCTAGGACGCTCAATCAAAAAGTCATAGCAAGGAAACCGCTCAGAATGGCACTGGACCAGGAAACCCTCAGCCAGTTGATCGATACTGTCGGCCGTTTCGTACGCGAACGGCTGGTTCCCAACGAAGAGCGCATCGCGGAAGAAGACGCGATCCCCGCCGACATCGTCGCGGAAATGCGCGAACTTGGCCTGTTCGGGCTGTCCGTGCCGGAAGAGTTCGGCGGCCTCGGCCTCACCATGTCGGAAGAAGTGCAGGTCGCCTTCGAACTGGGCCAGACCTCGCCCGCTTTCCGCTCGCTGCTGGGCACCAACAATGGCATCGGCTCCCAAGGCATCGTGATCGACGGCACGGACGAGCAGAAGCGGAAATACCTGCCGCGATTGGCAAGCGGCGAGATCATCGGCTCGTTCGCCCTGACGGAGCCGGGTTCCGGCTCCGACGCCGCCAGCCTGCGGACCACGGCCCGGCGCGACGGCGACCACTACGTGCTCAACGGCACCAAGCGCTACATCACCAATGCGCCGGAAGCCGGCCTGTTCACCGTGATGGCTCGGACCGATCCGCAGGACAAAGGCCCCAACGGCATCAGCGCCTTCCTGGTCGAAGCCGGCACCCAGGGCCTCCATATCGGTCCCAACGACAAGAAGATGGGCCAGAAGGGCAGCCACACCGCCGATGTGATCTTCGAGGACTGCCGGGTTCCGGCCGACGCCATCATCGGCGGCCGCGAGGGCCAGGGCTTCAAAACAGCGATGAAGGTGCTCGACCGCGGCCGCCTGCACATCGCCTCGGTCTGCGTCGGCGTCGCCGAGCGGCTGATCCGTGACAGCCTGCGCTATGCGCTGGAGCGCCAGCAGTTCGGCAAGCCGATCGGCGAGTTCCAGTTGGTCCAGGCGATGCTGGCCGACAGCCGCACCGAAGCCTACGCCGCCCGCTGCATGGTGGTGGACGCCGCCCGCCGCAAGGATGCCGGCGAGCAGGTCAGCACGGAAGCGAGCTGCTGCAAGCTGTTCGCCAGCGAAATGGTCGGCCGGGTGGCGGACCGCGCGGTGCAGATCCACGGCGGAGCCGGCTACATCGCCGATTACGGCGTCGAGCGGTTCTACCGCGACGTCCGCCTGTTCCGCCTGTACGAGGGCACCAGCCAGATCCAGCAGATCGTCATCGCCCGCAACATGCTGCGGGAGGCAAGCTGACATGCGAGCCGCCGACAGGGAGTGGAC
The DNA here is from genome assembly GCF_000936425.1 of Skermanella aerolata KACC 11604. GTDB lineage: Bacteria > Pseudomonadota > Alphaproteobacteria > Azospirillales > Azospirillaceae > Skermanella > Skermanella aerolata. The sequence continues at coordinate 5,891 of NZ_AVFK01000077.1, forward strand.
ACCGGAACGCGCCCGGCAGGCGCTCGACCGGCTGCCCCGGCGCATCAGCCACATCGTCCGCCCCTGGGCGGAAACGATGCCGGACCACCCGGCGCTGGTCGAGGGCGACAGCTTCTGGAGCTACGGCGAGCTTGGCCGCCACGTCGCCGAAACCGGCGCGCGGCTGATGGAGCTGGGCGTGCGGCCCGGCGACCGGGTGATGATCGTCAGCGAGAACAGCCTGGCCCAGGCCGTCCTGGTCCTGGCCGCCGCCGAGATCGACGCCTGGGCGGTGATCGTCAACGCCCGCCTGTCGGCCCGCGAGATCGACCAGATCCGCGACCACAGCGGCGCCCGCCGGGTCTTCTATACGACGGGCGTCTCCACCCAGGCGGCGGCCCATGCGGAACGGCACGGCGCCACCGCCATCGACATCGCCGGGCTCGGTCCTTCGGTCCTGGCGGTCGGTCCGCTCGATCCCGCTCCGCTGCCGGAGCCGGTCCATGACGATGCCGCCGAGCAGGTCGCGGCGCTGATCTATACCTCGGGCACCACGGGACATCCGAAGGGCGTCATGCTGACCCATCGCAACGTGCTGGTCATCGCGGCAATTTCCGGCGGGATGCGCAGGCTGGACTGCGACGACAGGGTCTACGGCGTGCTGCCGGTCACCCATGTCTTCGGCTTCGCCTCGGTCTTTCTCGGCACGCTGATCCATGGCGGGACGCTGTTCCTGTGCCCGCGCTTCGAGCCGGCGGCCGTGGTGGATTCGCTGGAGAAGGACCGGCTGACGGTCCTGCAAGGCGTTCCCGCCATGTTCGCCCGCCTGATCGAGCATCTGCGGGTCGCCGGACTGGAAACCGTGCCGCACCCGGCCCTGCGTTTCCTGTCCGCCGGCGGCTCTCCCCTCGACCCCGCGATCAAGGCGGATGTCGAGGCCGTGTTCGGCCTGCCGCTCAACAACGGCTACGGCCTGACCGAGTGCGCCCCGACCATCGCCCAAACGCTGATCGAGAAGCCCCGCCGGGACTGCTCGGTCGGTCCGATCCTGACGGGACTGGAAGCGAAGCTGGTCGGGCTGGACGGCGCTCCCGTGCCGGACGGCGGCGTCGGCGAGCTGTGGGTCCGAGGGCCGACCGTGATGAAGGGCTACTACCGCGCACCGGCGGAAACGGCCGAGGTGCTGACCGTCGACGGCTGGTTCAACACCCGCGACCTCGCCCGGTTCGAGGACGGCGACCTGTTCATGGTTGGCCGCTCGAAGGAGCTGATCATCCGCTCCGGCTTCAACGTCTACCCGCCGGAGGTGGAAGCCGTGCTGAACGCCCATCCCGCCGTGACCCAGTCCGCCGTGGTCGGCCGCACCGTTTCCGGCAACGAAGAAGTCGTCGCCTTCGTCCAGATCCAGCCGGGCGTCCGGGTCACCGCCGAGGCGCTGGCCGCCTTCGCCGCCGAGCGTCTGGCCCCCTACAAGCGCCCGTCCGAGATCGTCCTGCTCGACACCCTGCCGGCCAGTTCGACCGGCAAGGTCATGAAGAGCCGGCTCAGCGAGCTGGCCCAGACCAAGGCCTGACCGAACGAGCCTGTGCCGGAATCCGCCCCAGGAACCTGAGCGCCCAAGTCTCAGGCCTAACAAGCACACCGGAGGAAATACCCCATGACATTCCGCTCCCGGTCCCTTGCCTGTACCGCCGCGGCGGCGCTTGCGCTGCTGCTCTCCGCCGGTCCCGGCTCCGCCACCGATTTCGCCATCGGCTCGCAGATCGCCATGAGCGGTGCCCTGGCCCGCGTCGGCATGGCGACCAACGAAGGCGTCACCGTTGCGGTCGAGATGTTCAACCGCGCCCACCAGGGCCGGCACAGCGTCAAGCTGACCTCGATCGACGACGAGTCCAACCCGGCCAAGGCGGTCTCCGCGATCGAGCGGATGGCCCCGGACGTCCAGGCTTTCTCGGGCGGCTACGGCTCCAACATCATCGGTCCGGCGTCGGAGACGGCGGAGCGGGCCGGCAAGGTCTACATGACGTCGGGCGGCGTCGCGTCCGAACTGGTCAAGCGCGGCCTGACGAACTTCTTCCGCATCAACAACGGCGAGGGCTACAGCCGCGCGCTGGTCGGACTGTTCGGCGACCTCGACATCAAGTCGGTGGCGATCCTCCATTCCACCAAGGACGCGACCCAGGAAGTCGCCCATCAGGTGGAAGACGGGCTGGTCGGGCGCGGCGTCAAGGTCAGCACCCATGCCTTCGACCCTGCGATCAGCGACTTCAAGCCGGTGCTGCACAAGGTCAAGGTGCTGGACGAACCCGACGCCATCGTGATGATCGGGTACGAGAACGACTATGTCGGCATCCTGCGCGCCGCCCGCGTCATGCAGCCCAAGGTCAAGCTGATCTCCGGCGTCTGGTCGCTGGCGACCGGCAAGATGGCGAACGACTTCCCCGAGCTGATGCAGAACGTCGTCGGCACCTCCACCCTGCCGTACCCGGTCGCCTTCACCGATCCGGAAGCCCAGGAATTCGCCAAGGTCTACAAGGAGCTTTACAAGAAGGCTCCCGATTATCTCGGCGTGTTCGGCTACGTCCAGACCAAGCTGCTGCTCGACGCCATGCTGCGCGCCGACGAGGCCGGCACCCTGAAGCAGCCCGGCGGCATCGCGGCGGAACTGCGTCGGACCGCGACCGAGACGCTGATCGGCCCGGTGCGCTTCGACGAGCGCGGCGACAACCCTGAATTCACCCACCGCATGGGCCAGCACCAGGGCAAGCAGGTCGTCCTGGTCTGGCCGGAAAAAGCGGCCACCGGCCCGGTCAAGTTCCCGGCGACGCCCTGGTAGGCGCCTCTAAAAAGCGAGTGATTCCCATGTCCGAACTCGTCCTGCAATCCCTCTATGCGGGGTTGCTTGCCGGGGGCTATTACGCCCTGATCGCCCTTGGCCTAACCCTGATCTTCGGCACCATGAAGGTGATCAACCTCGCCCATGGCGAGATGGTGCTGCTGGCCGCCTACATCGCCTATACCGCCGAAAGCGTCTACGGCATCAACCCGGTGCTGGCGATCCCGCTGGCGGTCGCCGCCGTGGTCCTGACGTCCGTGATGGTCTACGGGCTGGTCAGCCGCATCAGGCAGGACCGGGAACTCAATTCCCTGATCCTGACCTTCGGCATCGGCATCGTCCTGACCAACTTCGTGCTGATGGTCTGGTCGGCGGATATCCGTTCGACCAACGTGCCCTGGTTCAACGAACCCGTCGTGATCGGCGAAGCGTTCTACAGCACCAGCGCCCAGGTCCTGTTCTTCCTGGCTGGACTGGGGCTGACGGCGGCGCTGTGGTGGTGGCTCGGGCGGAGCTGGTACGGCAGGGCGCTGCGCGCCGTCGCGTCCAACCGCAACGCCGCCATGCTGATGGGCGTCAATCCCCGCACGACCGAGGTGATCTCCTTCGTGATCGCCGGCCTGCTGGCCGGCATCGCCGGGGTGGCGCTTTACACCGTCGCGGTGATCCATCCGGACCTCGGGCACAACCTGACCATCAAGGCCTTCGTGATCACCGTCCTGGCGGGTCTCGGCTCGATCCCCGGCGTGCTGGTCGGCGCAATGCTGATCGGTGTCGCGGAATACATGACGATCACGCTGGCGAGTTCGGCCCTACAGGAGTTGACCGGCATGGTGATGTTCCTGCTCGTCCTTTTCATCCGGCCCTCGGGCCTGTTCGGCAGCCGAGGGAGGGTAGGCTGATGCGCGCTTTTCCAATCGCAATCGTCGCGGCCTGCTACCTGGTCGTCCCGGTCGTCCTCGGCAGCAACGACTATATCCTGAGCCTCGTGATCGCGGCTCTGACGCTGGCCGCCATAGCCTTGTCCTGGGCGCTGCTCGGCAACCTCGGCGGCATGGTCAGCTTCGGCCACGCGGCGTTCTTCGGCGTCGGCGCCTATACCTCCGCCCTGCTGGCGAAGGACTTGGGCGTGCCGGTGTTCCTGGCGATGCTGGCGGGCGGAGCGGGGGCAGCACTCGCCTCCGTCGTCACGATGCCGGCGCTGCGGCTGCGCGGACCTTACTTCGCGCTGGCGATCCTCGCCTATGCCCAGATCTTCCGCATCCTGGCCAACCAGATGACGGGCGTGACCGGCGGGGCAGGGGGCATCCTCAGCATCCCGCCGCTGCCGACGGTCTTCGGCTTCGACTTCTCCAGCAAGCTCGGCGCCTATCTGGTTATCCTGACTCTGCTGGTGCTGGGCATCCTGGCCTACAAGGCGATCCGCGACAGCTACTGGGGTCTGGCGCTGAAGGCGATGCACGACAGCGAGGACGCGACCCGCGTGATCGGCGTGCCGAGCACCCGGCTCAAGGCGGCGATGCTGGTCGTCTCCGCCTTCATGGCCGGCGTCGCCGGAGCCTTCAACGCCCATGTCATCGGCTTCCTGGAGCCGGACTACGCCTTCGCCGGGACATGGTCGGTGATCCCCGTCGTCGCCGCGATCTTCGGCGGCTATCGGACGCTGTCCGGCCCGATCCTGGGCGCGCTGGTGATCTATCTGCTGGACCAGCTGCTGTTCAAGACCCTGATGCCGCAGGGCCACCAGATCATGTTCGGCGTGCTGCTGGGCGCCATGATCCTGTTCAGCCCGTCGGGACTGCTGCCGCTGCTGACCAAGCCTTTCGCCCGGTTCAAACCCGCCAAAAGAACGCCAACCCCGGAGAAGCGCCATGCCGCTGCGGCTTGAGAACATTTCCGTCCGGTTCGGCGGCATCGCCGCCCTGACCGGCGTGAACCTGGAGGTCGCCGACGACAGCGTCGTCGGGCTCGTCGGCCCCAACGGCGCCGGCAAGACCACGCTGTTCAACGTGATTTCCGGACTGGTCCGCCCGACCGAGGGCAGCGCCCGGTTCGGCGATACGGATCTGGTCAAGGGCAAGATCCACAACCGGGCCAGGGCCGGCATCGGCCGCACCTTCCAGATCCCGCAGCCGCTGCACGAGCTGACGGTGCGCGAGAACCTGATGGTCGCCCAGCGCTTTGGGGCGGGCCGGATCGATCCCAGCCGGATCGACGAGATCCTGGACTTCCTCAACCTGACCCACAAGGCCGACGCCCAGGCTGCGACCGATCTGGCGCTGAGCGAGCAGAAGGCGCTGGAGGTCGGCAAGGCATTGGCGACCGAGCCGAAGCTGCTGATGCTGGACGAGGTGCTGGCCGGGTTGGAGACCAGTGGCAAGCGCGCCTTCATGACCATGCTCGCCCGCCTGCACCGGGAATGGAACCTCGCCATGATCGTGATCGAGCACGACATCGAGACGATCTCGCGGCTGTGCCAGCGTTGCGTCGTCCTGAACTTCGGCAAGGTCATCGCGGACGGCACCCCCGACGCCGTCTTCCGCGATCCGGAAGTCCGCCGGAGCTATACCGGAACGGGAGCAGCAGAACATGCTTGAGGTCGATAAACTCCGCGCCGGCTACGGCGCCATCAACATCCTGTGGGACCTGTCGCTGACCATCCGGGAAGGCCAAACGACCGTGATCGTCGGCCCCAACGGCGCCGGTAAGACGACCCTGCTGCGCGCGATCATGGGCCTGATCAAGGCGTCCAGGGGCGACATCCGCCTGAACGGCAGGACCACCGCCAACCGGGCCACCTGGGACATCGTCCATGACGGCGTCATCATGATCCCGGAGGGCAGGCTGGTCTTCCGCGACATGACGGTGGAGGACAACCTGATGATGGGCGCCTTCCCGCGCCACTGCCGCAAGGGCGCCAAGCAGAACCTGGCCCAGGTCTACGACCTGTTCCCTCGTCTGGCCGAACGCCGCCACCAGGCCGCCGGATCGCTGTCCGGCGGGGAGGCGCAGATGGTCGCGATGGGCCGCGGCCTGATGGAGGAACCCAAGGTCGTGCTGATCGACGAGCCGTCCCTCGGCCTCGCCCCCGTCGTCGTGGACGAGATCTTCCGCATCATCGCCCGCCTGAAGCGGGAAGGACGCACCATCGTCCTGGTCGAGCAGAACACCCACCGCGCGCTGGCCGTGGCCGATCACGTCTACCTGATGCGGAGCGGTCAGGTAGCCCTGTCCGAACCGGCCTCCGCCGTGAATCTCGACCGCCTCCACGACCTCTACTTCGCCGCCGAGGCGGCTGGCGCATGAAGCCGGCCGTAAGCTGCCGGCCTGTGACGAGAAACCGTTAAGCCACTTCAGGCCGAAATCGCAAAAACTCACACGCTCTCACCTGATTGGAGAGGCTCCTCTACCGCAATCACCCACCTGCCGGCAAGTTGGTGCCAAACCTGACGGAATCGATACGCGATCACTCTGATCTGAGGTGCTTACCAAAGGGTAAGTACTAGACTCACTATCACGGGACTATAAATCCTGGAGCGTGCTGCGCTCCAACGCGGAGGAACCAGGAGGAACCATATGACAGTTTTCCATCGCCGCTCGATCTTGACCGGACTCGCGACGCTCGCGGCAACGCCTCTAGCGCAGCGGGCTCACGCGCAAGCGCCCTTGCTGCCGACGAACGAAGCGGTCATCAGAGAACTATACCGGGTCGCTGAGGCAGCGAGCCTCAACGCAGACAGATTCGTTTCTCTTTTCGCGGACGATGGATACTTTCTTGACGTGTCGTCAGGACAGAGATGGATCGGCCAAGAGGTTCGTGAACCAGTCACGGGGCTAATCTCAGCCTACCCCGACATGCATCGTGAGCTGCTGAGGTTCTATTCCACCTCTGACGATGTGGTCGTGGTCGAACTCAAGCTGCAAGGCACCCATGGGGGTGATCTTCCCCTTCCCGGCGGTGCCCTCCGCGCCACGGGTAGGAAGTTCGACGTGCCGTGCTGCGATGTGTGGCACCTCAGGGACGGCAAGGTGAAGTCGTTCCACTGCTATAATAACCTTGTCGCCTTGCTGAAAAGCTGAGCAGTCCTAGTTTTTAATGCTCGCGTTCCGGGGTATTGAGGTCAGCCACGAGAAGATACGCCAGTGGGCACTCAAGTTTGGCCAGGAGTTCGCCAACATCATCCGTCGTCGGCTGCCCCGGCTCGGCGACAAGTGGCACATGGATGAAGTTGTTCTCAAGATCGCCGCGCGTCATGATCACCGACAAGCTCGGCTCATACGGCGCGGCGAAGAAGGAGATCATGCCGGGCGTTGAGCACCGCCAGTACAAGGGGATCAACAACCGCGCGGAAAACTCGCACCAGCCGACCCGACGACGAGAACGGCAGATGAACGGTTCAGTCACGGAGTCGTGTTGCTATAACGACGTCTCAGTTCGGCTCGACAATCTGGACGCTCTGAATAACTCGGACGCTAAATCGCAACGCTGACAAGTCGCGCGGTGTTCCGACCGGCTACGCACGAGGCAAGGTTGCTTTTGCATTCTGGCGAACAGTCCTGGCCTCTGCGATAGCAGTGACCTTGTCCATGTTTGCTGCGCCCCATTCGCAGACGGCCTGCAGCGAGCGGCAAAAATTTATCCCGAACGCTGTCAGCTCGTACTCCACGTGGGGCGGGACGGTTTTGTGATCGATCCGGCGTAGGAGGCCGTCCTCTACCAGCTCCTTCAGCTGCTGGCTCAGCATTTTCTCGCTGACCTGTCCAACTAATCTTCGCAACACGCTGAAGCGCAGTTTACCATCCCTGAGATGGAAGAGGATTAAGATCTTCCACTTTCCGCCGATGAGATTGACCACGGCTTCCATGCCGCAGCGGAAAGGCAGTTCAGACATCACCATTAGTTCCCTAGATTGCACGTACAAAATAGTACGTATCAGCTTTTTATCAAAGGCTGTTTACTCTCTTGTCTGACCGGGCGTGCACAGTTGAACGGAGAAAGCCATTGCGTAGGCATCGTCAAGTTGTTGGGCGGGAGCCGAGGATTGGATGAGCTTGCCCGTGAACAGGGGTGCTGCGGGCTATGCGACTTGCTTAATGCCGCAGACGTAGTGCCGCGCCTGGGAAGCGGAGGGTTTAACGGACTAATGACGGATTTTATACATCCTAGAGGCATTCACAGTTTTGCGTTTCGATGGTCCTCTCTCTTCCTCATTGTCCCCGGTGCGGCAGTCGGC